>NZ_JBIWLG010000008.1:0-422202 GCF_044766085.1 Streptomyces sp. NPDC102360
GTTACATTCCGAACCCGGAAGCTAAGCCTCACAGCGCCGATGGTACTGCAGGGGGGACCCTGTGGGAGAGTAGGACGCCGCCGAACTAATTTTATGGAAAAGCCCGGACCGGGATACGGTCCGGGCTTTTCTGCGTTTACCGCGCTTCTATTGCGTGGAGATCCTGAGGCAGGCGCGCAATTCCTCGACCGGCTCCGGAGCACCGGTGATCCGCACGTGTGAGGTCTCGGCGGCGCCCGCGCGGTTCCACAGGTCGCGCAGCAGTGCCTCTGGCATGCCGCTGAGGGTGACGTCCGTGGTGGAGTTGGCGGCTGCACCGTCCTCGACCGTGAAGGTGGGTTCGGCCCCTGTACGGATCCGCCACGTCGCGCCCTTCTCCGCCTCCGCGCGTACCTCGTACGTCCGGCCTGGCGACGCGGCCAGCGGCTCCCGGAAAAAGTCGGGCCACTCGGTGACCGCGTAGGCCGTGAACACCTTCAGGAGTTCGTCGATCCCGTCGACGGCGAGGTCGTCGGGGACGGGGGAGATCGGGCCGCCCGCCGCGAGTTCGGCGTCGATGCGGTGGATGACCGTCTCCTGCGCCATGCGGCGGATCCAGAAGCCGACGGTCTGGTCCGGGGCGTACCAGGTGCCCGACGGGGCCTCCGGCTCCCGTGTCTCGAGGGCGGTCCGCAGTTCCGCGTAGGCACGGTCCATGAGGGCGAACGGTTCCTCGTCGGACGTGCCCTTCGGCGGCCACTCCGGTTCGGAGCCCGGGGCGGCCGCCAGCACGGCCTGCGTCTTGTGTGCGTAGACCTGCCCGACGTGGCGCACCAGATCGGTGACGGTCCAGTCGGGGCAGCTCGGCACCTGTGCCGTCGGGGCCGGTGTGGCGGCGGCCCGGAGCCGCTCGAAGTCGGCGGCCAGGCAGTCGAGGTACCGGGCGACGGACAGGGTTGTGCCTGCTTCGTGGCTCATGGGCGCAACGTAGCGGCAGGCACTGACAATCGGCCCCGGATTTACGGGCCCGGCGGAGTCAGGAGGGCTCCCGCTCGACCGGCAGCCACAGTTCCGCCTCCGCCGTCGCGCCGTCCGGTGACAGCCGCGTTCGCAGGATCTCCGGGCCGGGGCGTCCGGGCCGGCCACCACGCCGTGGTAGTAGTCGAGTTCGCTGCCCTCGGCACGGCCGGGGTCCAGGTCGTCGCAGACCGCGACGATGCCCTCGGGGTCCTCGCCGGAACCCTTCGAGAGCTGCTGAAGGGCCGTGACGGTTTCGGGCGGAACGGAGCGGACGAAGTCGATGATCGCCTGGTTCGGGCCCAGGTACACCAGGGGGACCCGGGCTTTCGGTCCGACGACGCTGAACTCGGGGCGGTCCACTACGCGGTAGCGCATGCTGCTGTTCCCTTCGACGGTGAGCCGGAAGGAGAGGCGGGGCTGGGAGACCAGTGCCGGTTTCGTGCGGCGGGCCTCGCCGGGGCCGACACCGTGCAGGGCACGGAACGCGCGGGCGAAGGCCTCGCCCGAGCCTTCCCCAAGCTCTCGAACAACCTCGAGCAGGGGAGACCCCATTCGTAGCGCACGGCGATGGTCAGGAGCGGCTCTTGGCCGGCGAGGACCTCGGCGCCCGCCACCGTGAGCCGGCGCCGCCGGACGTACTCGGACAGCGGCTTGCCCGCGAGCGCCGAGAACATCCGGCGCAGGTGGTACTCGGACGTGGTGGCGATGCGCGCCAACTCCGCGATGTCCAGGGGCTCGTCGAGGCGCTGCTCGATGTGGTCCATGACCTGGTTGAGTCGGTCCAGCAACCTGGCCCCTCCTGCCGGTTCGTGCTGTTGACGTCTTGAACGCTAGGGACGGTGCGCCCCGGTGGACCCGACATCCTGTGCCCGATCAAGTCGGCTGTACCGGCCATGGGAACTGAGTACGTGAGCTGAGTACGTGAGCTGAGTACGTGAGGTGAGTACGCGCACTCAGGTAGGGGAACAGCTGTCCGCCTTGGATGGAGACATGATCTCCGAACTCGCCGCCGAGCCCGCCGCACCGTCCGCGCCGCGTCCTCGCGCCTGGGTCGCCCCGCTGGTGTCGAGTCTGGTCACGCTGCCGGGGGCGTTCCTCGCATGGACGGCCGTCGGCACGGACGCCGCACCCGTCTTCGGCTGGGGGCTGACGGTCGCGCTCCTCACGCTCGCCACCGCCTGGCTGCTGCCGTGGGAGGAGCGGTTCGTGGCCCGTCGGCGGGGGTTCTCGGTGGCGGCGCCGTTCGCCGTCGCGGCCACGTATCTGCTGTACCTCGTACTCGTCGACTGGCCTTGACGTCAGCGGCAAGGTCTAACGTCTTCGACATGCGCATCGGAGAGCTCGCCGCCCGCGCCGGTACGACGACGCGGGCGCTCAGGTACTACGAGTCGCGTGGGCTGCTGCCCGCGCGGCGCGGTGGCAACGGCTACCGGACGTACGACGAGGACGACCTGCGGGCGCTGCGGCAGATCCGCACGCTGCAGGACTTCGGCTTCGACCTGGAGGAGACCCGGCCGTTCGTGGACTGCCTGCGGGCCGGTCATCCGGAGGGCGACTCGTGCCCGGCGTCGGTGGCCGTGTACCGGAGCAAGGTCGCCGAACTCGATGCGCTGATCGGCGAGTTGACCGCCGTACGCGAGACGGTCGGTGCGCAGTTGGCGCGCGCCGAGCGGGCCATGGAGACGCTGGCGGCGGAGGCCCATGAGCCGCGCTGTGAGCTGACGGACGAGGAGTGATCATGCGGGATGTGACCGACGAGGACTTCGAGGTGCGGGTGCTGCGGGCCGAGCGGCCGGTGCTCGTGGAGTTCACGGCCGAGTGGTGCGGTCCGTGCAAGCAGTTGGCGCCGGTGCTCAAGGCCGTCGCGGAGGAAGAGCGGGAGCGTCTGGACGTCGTGGCCATCGATGTCGACAGCAATCCGGAGACGGCCGTCAAGTACGGGGTGATGTCCATGCCCACGCTGATGGTGTTCAAGAACGGCGAACCGGTGTGGTCGCGTGTGGGAGCCCGGCCGAAGCGGCGGCTTCTGGAGGAATTGGCCGAGACCGTCTGAGCAACGTCGTCCGAGCAGCGTCGACGGCTTTGGAATTCAGCCCCGCCCGGGGTATATTCGGTGTTTCTGTGTGCCCACAGAAAAGGCCCCACAATGGGGGCCAACAAAAACCACGGTACCGGGCAGGGAGTTGTTTTGTCAAGCCGGGACAGCCTGGAATTGCAGAAAGAGCAGGAATACATCGACGCGCTCTACAGGCGCGTCGATGAGCTGCGTGGCGTCACCGCGGACTCCGTCCGGGATGCGATCACCCCGGTGGGGACCGGCCAGCAGGCCCTCCTCGAGCGGGACCTGTTGGTCGTCGAGCGATCGGGGCTGCTCGCCGCGTTGAATGCGGTGGAGGGATCGCTCTGCTTCGGTCGAATTGACCTCAAGGGCGACGAAGATCAAGAACTCGGTGTGGCGTACCACATCGGCCGTATCGGAATTCGCGCGGACGACTCCGAGCGCACGCCGATGCTGATCGACTGGCGGGCGCCCGTCGCCCGGCCTTTCTATCTCGCCACGGGCCATACGCCGATGGGTCTTCGCCGGCGCCGTCACCTCACATTCGACGGGCGCACGGTCACCGAGCTGCACGACGAGATCCTCGACCTCGACGACTCGGAGCGCACCGGGTACGAGGACCCCACCGGCGACGCCGTGCTGCTCGCCGCCCTGAACTCGGCGCGTACCGGCCGCATGGGCGACATCGTGCAGACGATCCAGGCCGAGCAGGACCGCATCATCCGGCACCCGCACCCGGGCGTGCTCGTCGTCGAGGGCGGGCCCGGCACCGGCAAGACGGCCGTCGCGCTGCACCGCGCCGCGTTCCTGCTGTACGAGCAGCGGGAGCTGCTCGCCAAGCGGGCCGTGCTGATCGTCGGCCCGAACCCGGCGTTCCTGAAGTACATCGGCGAGGTGCTTCCGGGGCTCGGCGAGACCGGGGTGCTGCTCTCCACCGTCGGCGAGCTGTTCCCCGGCGTGCACGCCACGCTCAAGGACACGCCGCGCGCGGCCACCGTGAAGGGCTCGGCGGCGATGGCCGACAGCCTCGCGCTGGCCATCGAGGACCGGCAGCGACTGCCGGAGCCCGGCGCCCCGCTGATCATCCCGAACGACGACGGCGACCTGATCCTCGACTGGGAGATCGCCTACGAGGCCCGGCAGGCGGCCCGCGACACCAAGCTGCCGCACAACCTGGGCCGCCCGCACTTCGCCTTCCGGGTGATCGACGCGCTCACCGAACAGCTCACCGAGCGGATCGGCGCCGACCCCTACGGCGGCCCGAACTTCCTCGGCCCCGACGACATCGCCCAGCTCGGCAAGGCCGTCGCATCCAGTGCCGACGTGCACGCGGCCATCGAGGAGCTGTGGCCCCAGCTCACCCCGCAGGGCTTCCTCGCGGACTATCTGGCCGAGCCCACCCACGTACCGGAGGAGGACGCGGCCGCGATCCGGAGCGAGAGGCCGGGCGCGGGCGAGTGGACCATCGGGGACGTGCCGCTGCTCGACGAGGCCGCCGAGCTGCTCGGGTACGACGACAGCGCCGAGCGGGCAGCGGCGGAGGCGGCGCGGCAGGAGCGGATCGCGTACGCGCAGGGCGTGCTCGACCTCTCCAAGGGCTCGGAGACGTACGAGTTCGAGGACGAGGACGAGTCGGAGGTGCTCGCCGCGCACGACGTCGTGGACGCGGACCGGGTCGCAGGCTGGTACGAGGAGGAGGACCACCGCAGCGCCGCGGAGCGGGCCGCCGCCGACCGGACCTGGGCGTTCGGGCACATCATCGTCGACGAGGCGCAGGAGCTGAGCCCGATGGCGTGGCGGCTGCTCATGCGCAGGTCGCCGACGCGGTCGATGACGCTGGTCGGGGACCCCGCGCAGACCTCCGAGGAGGGCAGCGTCGGCGCGTGGGCGGACATCCTCGCGCCGTACGTCGAGGACCGTTTCGAGCACACCCGGCTCGGGGTCAACTACCGGACGCCGTCCGAGGTCATGGACGTCGCGGCGGCGGTGCTGCGGGACTCCCATCCGGAGTACGAGGCGCCGTCGTCCGTGCGGTCGAGCGGGGAGCGGCCGTGGGTGCTGCGGGCCGACGACGTCGTGGAGGCTGCGGCCAAGGCGGCGGTTGAGCGGGTTCCGGAGGAGGGGCGGCTTGCGGTGATCGCGCCGCGGGGGCTGCATGCCGGGCTTGCGGCGCGGTTGCCGGGTGTTGAGGCCGGGGGAGAGCCTGACCTCACGCGGCATCTGGTGCTGCTTGATCCGAGGCAGGCCAAGGGGCTGGAGTTCGACCGGGTGATTGTGGTTGAGCCCGGGGAGTTCGGGGTGAGCGATTTGTATGTGGCGCTTACTCGGGCCACGCAGGATCTTGGGGTTGTTCACGCGGGTGAGTTGCCGGAGGCCCTGGGGGCCGCGTTGCGGGGGTGAATTTCCCCCACCCCGCCCCTTCCCGAAACCGGGGGCTCTGCCCCCGGACCCCCGCTCCTCAAACGCCGGAGGGGCTTGATCCATCAAGCCCCGTCGGCGGTGCGGGTGAGCCAGATTGTTGACAGGGGTGGCAGTGTCAGGTGGAGGCTTGCGGCGTCCGGTTTGATCGGGTCGCGGTTCGTCACGTCGCCGCCGCCGTAACGTGCGTTGTCCGTGTTGAGGATTTCGTGCCATGCCGGGGTGTCGTCGGGGACGCCCAGGCGGTAATCGTGGCGGACCACCGGGGAGAAGTTCGAGACCGACAGGAGCGGGGTGCCGTCGGAGGCGTGGCGGAGGAACGCGAAGACGTTGTCCTCCGATGCGTCGCCGGCGATCCAGGAGAAGCCTGTGGGGTCGGTGTCCCGTTCCCACAGGGCGGGGGCGGCGCGGTATCGGGCGTTGAGGTCCCGTACGAGGTCGCGGACGCCGCGGTGGTCGGGCTCCGCGCCGTATGCGGGGTCGAGCAGCCACCAGTCGGGGCCGTGGGCCTCGGACCATTCGGCGCCCTGGGCGAACTCCTGGCCCATGAACAGGAGTTGCTTGCCGGGGTGGGCCCACATGAAGGCCAAGTACGCGCGGTGGTTGGCGCGTTGCTGCCACCAGTCGCCGGGCATTTTGGAGACGAGTGAGCGTTTGCCGTGCACGACCTCGTCGTGGGAGATGGGCAGCACATAGTTCTCGCTGTAGGCGTACACCATGGAGAACGTCATCTCGTTGTGGTGGAACTTGCGGTGCACCGGCTCGTGGCTCATGTAGTCGAGCGAGTCGTGCATCCAGCCCATGTTCCATTTGAGGCCGAAGCCCAGGCCACCGAAGCCTGCGGGGCCTTCGTGGTGAGTGGCGCGCGTGACGCCGTCCCAGGCCGTCGACTCCTCGGCGATGGTGACGACGCCGGGCACGCGGCGGTACAGGGTGGCGTTCATCTCCTGGAGGAAGGCGACGGCGTCGAGGTTCTCGCGGCCGCCGAACCGGTTCGGGGTCCACTGGCCGTCCTCGCGCGAGTAGTCGAGGTAGAGCATGGAGGCGACGGCGTCGACGCGCAGGCCGTCGATGTGGAATTCCTGGCACCAGTACAGGGCGTT
Organism: Streptomyces sp. NPDC102360; assembly: GCF_044766085.1. Lineage (NCBI taxonomy): Bacteria > Bacillati > Actinomycetota > Actinomycetes > Kitasatosporales > Streptomycetaceae > Streptomyces > Streptomyces sp. NPDC102360. Next base: position 6,580 of record NZ_JBIWLG010000008.1, read on the forward strand.
GGCGACGAGGAAGTTGCGGACTTCCTTGCGGCCGTAGTCGAACTCCAGGGTGCCCCAGTCGGGGTGCGCGGCGCGGAGCGGGTCCTCGTGTTCGTACAGGGGCTTGCCGTCGAACTCGGCCAACGCCCAGTCGTCGCGGGGGAAGTGGGCGGGGACCCAGTCCATCAGGACGCCGATGCCGGCCTGGTGGAGGGTGTCGATCAGGTGCTTGAAGTCGTCGGGGGTGCCCAGGCGGGCGGTGGGGGCGTAGAAGCCGGTGACCTGGTAGCCCCAGGAGCCGCCGAAGGGGTGCTCGGCGACGGGCAGGAACTCCACGTGCGTGAAACCCAAGTCCGATACGTAGGCGGGCAGTTGCTCGGCGAGTTGGCGGTAGCTGAGGCCGGGGCGCCAGGACGACAGGTGCACCTCGTACACCGAGAACGGCGACGTGTGCGCGGGGCGGGCGGCGCGGTGCTCCAGCCAGGCCTCGTCCTGCCAGGTGTGGTGCGAGGCATGGATGACCGAGGAGTTGGCCGGGGGCACCTCGGTGCGGGTGGCGAGCGGGTCGGCGCGCATCGTCTTGCTGCCGTCCGGGCGGGTGATCTCGAACTTGTACAGCTCGCCCTCGCCGATGTCCGGCACGAACAGCTCCCACACGCCCGAGGAGCCGAGCGAGCGCATGCTGTGGGCCGCGCCGTCCCAGTAGTTGAAGGTGCCGACGACGCGGATGCCCCGGGCGTTGGGCGCCCACACCGTGAAGCGGGTGCCCTGGATGCCCTGGTGCTCCATGGGGTGGGCGCCGAGTGCCGTCCAGAGCTGTTCGTGGCGGCCCTCGGCCATCAGGTGCAGGTCGAGGTCGCCGAGGGAGGGGAGGAGGGCGTAGGAGTCCGCGATCCGCTGCGTCGTCTCGGCGTACGTGATCTCCAGTTCGTACTCGGGTGGGATCTCGCGGAGTTGGAGCAGGGCGGTGAAGAATCCGTCGCCGTCGTCGTGGAGTTCGGCGCGCAGGCCGTCCCGGGTGGTGACGGACACGTGCTGGGCGTAGGGGCGCCAGGTGCGGAAGGCGATGCCGCCGTGGGTGGGGTGTGCGCCCAGCACTCCGTGGGGGTCGTGGTGGGTTGCGTTCAGTAGCCGTGTGCGGTCGTCCGGGGGGACGGGGGCCGGGGGTGTCGTCGGGGCGGGGGTCACGGTGGGGGCCTCCTTGCGGCTTCGTGTGTGCGTGTGGGTCGCGTGCGGTGCGGTGCCGTACTTGGAGGTCGCCCCCTCCTCCCCTTCCCGTCCCGGTCCTGGGGGCTGCGCCCCCTTGCCCCCAAAAAGATTGCGCAGTTCCCCGCGCCCCTATAGGGCCAATCGCCGTAGTGCTGTCAAGGGGACCTCGAGCCAGTCCGGCCTGTGGCGGGCCTCGTACAGGGCCTCGTAGATGGCCTTGTCCGTTTCGTAGGCGCGGAGGAGGGCCGGGGCCGTGCGGGGGTCGGTGCCTGTGACCTCCGCGTAGCCGGTGCAGTACGCGGTGCGGCAGGAGAGTGACCAATCCGTGCCCGGGGCCGCGTAGTCGAAGGAGCGGAGCATGCCGGCGATGTCGCGGTGCACGGGGTGCGGCAGGCGGCGTTCCGGGAGGGGGCGGGACGGTTCGCCCTCGAAGTCGATCAGATGCCAGTGGCCGGACGGGGCGCGCAGGTACTGGCCCAGGTGCAGGTCGCCGTGGATCCGCTGGGCCTGCCAGGTGCGGCCGTCGGCGCCGAGCCGGGCGAGCGCGTCGAAGGTGGAGCGTAAGCCGGGTACGAGGGGGAGCAGTGCCGGGACCTGTTGGGCCGTCGCCTCCAGGCGGCGCGTCATCGACTCGGCGAGCTGCTCGATGTGGGCGCGCGTGTACGTGACCGTGGGCAGCGCGCGGGCCAGGGCGGTGTGCACCTCGGCGGTGGCGCGGCCGAGGTCGCGGGCCTGCGCCGTGAAGTCCTGCTGGTTGGTGACGTGCTTGAGGGCGAGGTCCCAGCCGTCGGCCGCGCCCCTGAGGAAGGGCTGGAGGATGCCGAGGGTCGCGGGTTCGGTGGGGTGCGTACCGGCCGTCTCGAACCAGGCGACGGGTGCGGGCACCCGGTCGCAGCCCTCGCGGGCCAGGGCCAGCGGGAGTTCGAGGTCGGGGTTGAGGCCGGGGGAGACCCGGCGGAACAGCTTGGCGATGAGCGTATCGCCGTACACGACCGAGGAGTTGGACTGCTCGGCCGTCAGCGGGCGGGGTGCGAGTTCGCGCGGCACCTCGCCGTGCGGCCCGCGGTGGAAGCGGAGCGCGCCGAGCGCGCCGGGTATTCGGAGCCGCTCCAGGAGGACGGCGCTGTGGCGCGGGTCCTGGAGCGCCTCGTACGCGGTGCGCCCCGCGAGCGGGCCGTGGGTGATGTGGCCGATCACCGCGGGCGCGAGGTGCGGCGCCGCGGCCTCGGCGGTGCCGATGAGCAGCTGGTAGCGGTCGCCGGGCCCCTCCTCGTCGGCCGGTGGCTGGTGGGCGCGGACGAGGAGGTGCAACAGGGCGGCGTCCGGCAGCAGTTCGGTGACGGAGTCCAGGGTGAAGCCGGTGACCGGGCGGCCCTTGCCGGCGAACCAGCGCTGGCGGGGCAGCCACTCGCGCAGCAGTGGATCGAGCGACATGAGCAGTTCGGATTCTCCGGCCGTCGGGGCGGCGGGCCGGGTTGCGGCTTCCGACATGGAGTCGTGTCCTTTCCCCGATGTATTTGTGGAGAGTGCCCAGGTGCGTCGGTGTCAGTCCTCGCGGAGCCGGTCGTCAGTCCTTGCGGAGACGGAACCAGTAGAAGCCGTGTCCCGCCAGGGTCAGGAGATACGGCAGTTCGCCGATGGCCGGGAATCGCACCCCGCCGATCAGTTCCACCGGGTGGCGTCCGTTGAACGACTGGAGGTCGAGTTCGGTGGGCTGTGCGAAGCGGGAGAAGTTGTGCACGCACAGCACCAGGTCGTCCCCTCCGTCCTCGGTCGCGGGGGCCTCGCGGAGGAAGGCGAGGACCGCGGGGTTGGAGGAGGGGAGTTCGGTGTAGGAGCCGAGGCCGAAGGCGGGGTTCTGTTTGCGGATCTCGATCATGCGGCGGGTCCAGTGCAGCAGGGACGACGGGGAGGACATCGACGCCTCCACGTTCGTGACCTGGTAGCCGTAGACCGGATCCATGATCGTGGGGAGGAAGAGGCGGCCCGGATCGCTGGAGGAGAAGCCGGCGTTGCGGTCCGGGGTCCACTGCATCGGCGTGCGCACCGCGTCGCGGTCACCGAGCCAGATGTTGTCGCCCATGCCGATCTCGTCGCCGTAATAGAGGATCGGCGTGCCCGGCAGCGAGAGCAGCAGGGCGGTGAAGAGTTCGATCTGGTTGCGGTCGTTGTCCAGGAGCGGGGCCAGGCGGCGGCGGATGCCGATGTTGGCGCGCATCCGCGGGTCCTTGGCGTACTCCGCGTACATGTAGTCGCGTTCCTCGTCGGTGACCATTTCCAGGGTCAGCTCGTCGTGGTTGCGCAGGAAGATGCCCCACTGGCAGCCGGCCGGGATCGGCGGCGTCTTGGCCAGGATCTCCGAGACCGGGTAGCGGGACTCGCGGCGTACCGCCATGAAGATGCGGGGCATCACCGGGAAGTGGAAGGCCATGTGGCACTCGTCGCCGCCGGTGTCCGGGGCGCCGAAGTAGTCGACGACGTCCTCGGGCCACTGGTTGGCCTCCGCGAGCAGGACGACGTCGGGGTACTGGGCGTCGATCTCCTTGCGGACCCGCTTGAGGAAGGCGTGCGAGGCGGGGAGGTTCTCGCAGTTGGTGCCTTCCTCGGCGTACAGGTAGGGGACCGCGTCCAGGCGGAAGCCGTCGATGCCCAGATCGAGCCAGAACCGCAGGGCCGCCAGGATCTCCTCCTGGACGGCCGGATTCTCGTAGTTGAGGTCCGGCTGGTGGGAGAAGAAGCGGTGCCAGAAGTACTGCTTGCGCACCGGGTCGAAGGTCCAGTTCGAGGCCTCGGTGTCCACGAAGATGATCCGCGCGTCCGCGTAGCGCTTGTCGTCGTCGGCCCACACGTAGTAGTCGCCGTAGGGGCCCTCGGGATCGGAACGCGACTGCTGGAACCACTCGTGCTGATCACTCGTGTGGTTCATGACGAAATCGATGATCACGCGCATCCCGCGCTGGTGCGCCGCGTCCACGAACTCCACGAAGTCCGCCAGGTCGCCGAACTCGGGGAGCACCGAGGTGTAGTCCGAGACGTCGTAACCGCCGTCCCTGAGCGGGGACTTGAAGAAGGGTGGCAGCCAGAGGCAGTCGACGCCCAGCCACTGGAGGTAGTCCAGCTTCGCCGTGATGCCCTTGAGGTCTCCTACGCCGTCGCCGTTGCTGTCCTGGAAGGAACGGACCAGGACCTCGTAGAAGACGGCGCGCTTGAACCAATCCGGGTCCCGGTCCTTCGCAGGGGTGTCCTCGAAGGTGTCCGGGACGGGCTCATTCATCATCATGGTGTGGGTGACCCTCCGAATCCCATGTCCCGGCCGTGCGTGCGAGTTCATCGCGGCGTGGCCGGTGACGGGAGGACGAGGATGTGCGCGGGCGTGCGGCCCGGCTCTAGGCGCACATAGTTCGTCCTGCTCCAGTGATAGGTGTCGCCGGTGAGTTCGTCGCGCACCGGTACGGATGCGTGCCAGTCGAGCCCCAGGCGCGGCATGTCCAACGACACCGTCGCCTCCTGGGTGTGGTGCGGGTCGAGGTTCACGACCACCAGAACCGTGTTCGAGCCCTGTGCGGTGCTGGCGGTCTTCGAGTACACGAGCACCGCGTCCTGGTCGGCCTCGTGGAAGTGCACGCCGCGCAGCGTTCGCAGGGCCGGATTGCGGCGCCGGATCGCGTTCAGCTCGGTGATCAGCGGGGCGATCGTGCGGCCCTCGCGTGCGGCCGACTCCCAGTCCCGGGGGCGCAGTTGGTACTTCTCGGAGTGGAGATACTCCTCGCTTCCGGCGCGCAATGGAGTGTTTTCGCACAGTTCGTAGCCGCTGTAGACACCCCACGTGGGCGAGAGCGTCGCGGCGAGCACCGCGCGCAGCTCGAAGGCCGGGCGGCCGCCGTCCTGCAGGAACGCGTGCAGGATGTCGGGGGTGTTCACGAAGAAGTTCGGCCGCATGTACGAGGCGGCTTCTCCGCTCAACTCGCGGGCGTACTCGGTGAGTTCTTGCTTCGAATTGCGCCAGGTGAAGTACGTGTACGACTGCTGGAAGCCGACCGCGGCCAGTGCGTGCATCATCGCGGGCCGGGTGAACGCCTCCGCCAGGAAGATCACGTCCGGGTCGCTGCCGTTGATGTCCGCGATCACCTGCTCCCAGAAGACCACCGGCTTGGTGTGCGGATTGTCGACCCGGAAGATGCGCACCCCGTGGTCCATCCACAGCCGCAGGATCCGGACCGTCTCCGCGATCAGGCCCGGCATGTCCTGGTCGAAGGCGAGCGGGAAGATGTCCTGGTACTTCTTCGGCGGATTCTCCGCATACGCGATGGAACCGTCCGGACGGTGCCGGAACCAGTCCGGATGCTTGTGCACCCACGGATGATCCGGCGAGCACTGCAACGCGAAATCCAGCGCCACCTCCATGCCCAACTCCCGCGCCCGGCCCACGAAATGATCGAAGTCCTCGAACGTGCCCAGGTCCGGGTGGAGCGCGTCGTGACCGCCCTCGTGCGAGCCGATCGCCCACGGCACCCCCACGTCATCGGGGCCGGGCGAGAGCGAGTTGTTGGGCCCCTTGCGAAAGGTGGTGCCGATGGGGTGCACGGGCGGCAGGTACACCACGTCGAAACCCATCGCCGCAATGGCCGGAAGCCGCCGCGCCGCCGTGCGGAACGTCCCGCTCACCGGCGGCACACCCGGCTTCACGACAGCGCCCTCGGACCGCGGGAAGAACTCGTACCAGGACCCGAACAGCGCCCGCTCCCGCTCCACGAGAAGCGGCAACTTCCCGCTGCGCGTGACCAGTTCGCGCAGCGGGTGGCGGGCGAGGGCCCGCTGGACGTCGGGGGCGAGCGCCGCAGCGAGCCGGGTGGGGGCCGGGAGCGTGGTGTCGCGGAGCGCGGCGGCCGCCCGCGCGACCGCTTCGCGAAGAGGTGCGGGGGCGCCCTTCGCGGCGCGTTCGTGCAGCAACGCGCCTTCTTCCATGACGAGTTCGGTGTCGATGCCCGCCGGAATCTTGATCTTCGCCGTGTGCCGCCACGTCGCCACGGGGTCGCCCCACGCCTCGACCCGGTACGTCCAGCGCCCTGTCGCGTCCGGGGTGACCTCGGCGCCCCAACGGTCGCTGCCGGGGGCCAGTTCGCGCATCGGTGTCCAGGGGCCCGGCTCGCCGTCGGGCCCGCGCAGCACGACGTTCGCCGCGACGGCGTCGTGCCCCTCGCGGAATACGGTGGCCGTGACCAGGAAGGTCTCGCCGACCACGGCCTTGGCAGGGCGCCGGCCGTGCTCGACGACGGGGCGGACGTCGCGGATGGGGATGCGGCCCGTGGTGGCGCGCGGTTTCGGGGGCGTACGAGGTGTACGGGGCGTGCGCGAGGCGTGCGAAGGGGATCGCTTTGCGGGCATGACCGCTCCTGTCCGCGGGGGATCGGGGGTGCGGAAACGAGATTCGGGGAGAGGGCCGTGCGGTGAAGTCGTGCGGCGTACCGGTGGAGCCTTCCACGCTCCACCGGCGGGCAATCCGTGTCGTACCCAGTACTCGTCACTACTGGCGCGTAAGGGAACACATAAGACCGGTCCCGCCGAAAACGACGGGACCGGAACATCGACTCACCTCCTCCTACGGGTTGTTGACCTGAAGCAGCTTGTTGGGCGAGCCGAGTCCCGCGCCCGTCACCTTGCCGGTCGCGGCACGTTCGGCCAGTGCCTTGCTCACCTCGGCGGGCGACGCCGTCGCGTGGTCGGCGAGGTACAGCGCGGCCGCGCCCGCGACGTGCGGCGACGCCATGGACGTGCCGGAGAAGGTGGCCTTCCCCGAGTCGCTCTTGTACGAGGCGGACGTGATGTCCACGCCGGGAGCGAACAGGTCGAGGCGGGTACCCCAATTGGAGAAGCTCGCACGCGCGTCCTTCTTGTCGGTGGCGCCGACGGTGATCGCTTCCTTGACTCGGGCCGGCGAATACAACTCAGCGGGCATGTTGTCGTTGCCCGCGGCCACCGTGTAGGTGACGCCGGAGGCGATGGAGTTCCTTACGGCGGCGTCGAGTTGGGCGTTCGCGTAGCCGCCGAGGCTCAGGTTCGCCACGGCCGGCCGCTGGGCGTGCTTGGTCACCCAGTCGATGCCCGCGAGCACCTGCGCCGTCGTGCCGGATCCCTCGTCGTCGAGCACGCGCACACCGACCACGTCGGCCTGTTTGGCGACGCCGTACCGCTCGCCCGCGACGGTCCCCGCGACGTGGGTGCCGTGTCCGTTGCCGTCCTGGGCGGTCGAGTCGTTGTCGACGAAGTCCCAGCCGCTCGTGGCCCGGCCGCCGAAGTCGCGGTGGGTGGCGCGGATGCCGGTGTCGATGACGTAGACGTGCACGCCGGCGCCCGCGGACTCGGGCCACGTGTACGACTTGTCGAGCGGCAGATCGTTCTGGTCGATGCGGTCCAGGCCCCACGACGGCGGGTTCTTCTGGTTGTGTTCCGTGGTGACCTGGGAGTCCTGGACGACCGACGCGACGTTCCCGTCGGCCGCGAGCCGCTCGGCCTGACCCGCACCGAGTGTCACCGCATAGCCGTTGAGCGCCCGGCTGTAGGTGTGGCGTATTTTCGCCCCGTACTTCTCCGCGAGGTCCTTGCCCGCGGAGGACGGGGCCTTCGTGTCCCCCTTCAGTGTCACTATGTAGCTGCCCGCTATGGCGCCGGGCTCCCCGGCGCCGAATATCCGCCCCTGTGCCGGGGCGGCGTCCGCGGGAAGCGTGATGGCCGAAAGCACCGCGACCGTGGCGACCGCGGTGAGCCCACCGGCCCAGCGCGTCCGTCGCTTTCGCGTCACTCGCACGGTCCCTGCCATGGGTGAGTTCCCCTCCTCAACTCGGCGCGGTGTCACGCCAGTTGGCAGCCTCTCGTGTGGTGTGAAGCACCACAAGGAGGTACGAGGTGGCGGAATCGGCCATATCGGTCGTGAGGGTTGTGCGTTTGAGTTGCGGCGTTTTTCGGACTCCGTACGGGGTTTTCGGTCGTTCCCGCGGGGCGCGCAATTCCCTGGCGTGACGCACGGCGACGTCCGATGATGAAGCCGTGTCGATCATTCACCGCACCACACTCACGCCCACCAAGCTCGAACTCCTCGCCGACTGGCTGCCGAAGCAGCCCTGGTACCGGGGCTCCGGCACCCCGGAGCTGACGAAGGCCGGCGGTTTCCGGCTCGACGATCCGGCCGGGGAGGTCGGCCTCGAGTTCATGGCCGCGACGGACACGTCCGGCCCCGAGCCGGTGACGTACCACGTGCCGATGGCCTACCGCGGGGCCCCGCTGGAGGGCGCCGCGGACGACGCGCTCATCGGCACCCTGGAGCACGGCGTGCTGGGGAAGCGCTGGGTGTACGACGGGGCCAAGGACCCGCTTGCCGTGAGGGAGTTGACCGCCCTGCTCAAGGGCGCGGTGCGCGCGCACGCGCAGAGCGTCGACGGGGCGCTCGACCCGACCGTGCACGCCCGGGTCACCGCCGACGACGTACGGCCCGAGATCGTGCGCGTACTGGAGGCGGGGGCGAAGGCGCCGGGCGACACCGTCGGTGAGGTGTCCGCCGAATGGACCGCGGAGGACGAGCGGCGGGTCCGTGGGGTTTTCGTGGTGGTCCGCGCCGGCTGACGACCTCTGGGCGTTGCGTGCCTCTGGGTGATCATGAAATCTGGCATCGTGGGCAGGTCGCCGATGACCTACGGCGGCAACTTCCTGTACCGACGTCCGAATGGTTTGGATGTGGTTCTTTGATCTGGGGGGCACCACGCATGACAGCGACCCGACGTCCGCGACGGCTGGCACGCATCTTCACGGGAGCGGCGCTCACGGTGGGCGCGCTGCTCGGCGCCGCGGCCGCACCGGCCGCGGCCTACGACCCCAACCCCGACGCGGCGGTCACCTACCGGCAGGCCGCGGGCGGCAGCGTCGGCGCCGACGTGGCGCTGACGCAGAACGGTTCCCGCCTCGGTGAGGTGGAGTTCCAGCCGGAGACGCAGCAACTGCGGGTGTACGACACCCGCAACGACGGCGACACGTTCTACGTGCACGTCTCCTCCACGACGAACGGTGTCACGCACAACCTGGGCACGTACGCCGCGCCCGGCAGCGAGGCTCCCGTGGACTTCCTCGTGAAGGACTTCCACCTGACCAAGGGCACCCCCGTCGACATCGAGGTGTACGACGACGCGGGACTCACCGACTACATCGGTGGGGCGCGCGGCGCCGGGGCGGCGATCGCCTGACACCGGCTCCCAGGGGCCTGGAACGTACGGCGGTCAGGGCGCGCGCCGCGCGCGCCCTGACCGCCGTACGCGTTTCGGCGCCCTGTCCCGCGCCGCGGCCGTGCGGCTACCGTCGGGGACACGACTCAGGCATCCGACGCGCAACCGCAGAGGTGAGCACGTGAAGGCCATCCGTCGATTCACCGTCCGTCCGGTCCTGCCCGAACCCCTCGCCCCGCTGCACGAGTTGGCGCGCAATCTGCGCTGGTCGTGGCATGCCGGGACCCGTGATCTGTTCGCCGCCGTGGACCCCGGTCGCTGGGCCGGATCCGGCGGTGACCCGCTGCGGCTGCTCGGCAGCGTGCCGCCCGAGCGGCTGGCCCGGCTCGCGGGCGACGAGGACTTCCTCGCGAGGCTGAGCGGGGTCGCCGACGATCTGCGCGGCTATCTGCACGACGACCGCTGGTACCAGGAGCGGGCGCGGCAGTCACAACTCCCTTCCTGTATCGCGTACTTCTCGCCCGAGTTCGGTATCACCGCCGCGCTGCCGCAGTACTCGGGCGGGCTCGGGATCCTCGCCGGTGACCACCTCAAGGCCGCGAGCGACCTTGGGGCGCCGCTGATCGGCGTAGGGCTGCTGTACCGGCACGGCTACTTCCGGCAGTCGCTCTCGCGGGACGGCTGGCAGCAGGAGACGTACCCGGTCACCGACCCGAACGAGCTGCCGCTCGCCCTGCTGCGGGAGCCCGACGGCAGCCCCGTGCACCTCGCGCTCGCGCTGCCCGGCGGGCGGCGGCTGCTCGCGCGGGTGTGGCAGGCGCGGGTGGGCCGGGTGCCGCTGCTGCTTCTCGACTCGGACATCGAGGAGAACGACGTCCACGAACGGGATGTGACCGACCGGCTCTACGGCGGCGGCAGCGAGCACCGGCTGTTGCAGGAGATGCTGCTCGGGATCGGCGGGGTGCGCGCCGTCCGCGCCTACTGCCGGCTCACCGGACACCCCGAACCCGAGGTCTTCCACACCAATGAGGGGCACGCGGGCTTCCTCGGTGTGGAGCGGATCGCCGAACTCGCCGAGCGGGGCGCGGACTTCGACTCCGCGCTGGAAGTGGTGCGGGCGGGCGCCGTCTTCACCACACACACCCCCGTCCCCGCCGGCATCGACCGCTTCGACCGGGAGCTCGTCGCCCGCCACTTCGGCGCCGCGGCCGAGCTGCCGGGTCTCGACGTGCAGCGCATCCTCGGGCTCGGCATGGAGACGTACGCGGGCGGTGACCCGAACGTCTTCAACATGGCGGTGATGGGGCTGCGGCTCGCGCAGCGCGCCAACGGCGTCTCCACACTGCACGGCTCCGTCAGCCGGGACATGTTCGCCGGACTGTGGCCGGGATTCGACGTCGAGGAGGTGCCGATCGCCTCCGTGACCAACGGTGTGCACGCACCGACATGGGTCGCCCCCGAGGTGCACCGGCTCGGCGCGCGGCAGATCGGGGAGCGGCGCACCGAGGACGCCCTGTCGATCGGCGGCTCGGACCGCTGGGACGCCGTCGGCGAGATCCCCGACCGCGACATCTGGGAGCTGCGCGGCGAACTGCGCCGCCAGCTCGTCGACGAGGTGCGCGAGCGGCTCGCCGCGTCCTGGCGGCAGCGCGGCGCGGGCGCGGCCGAACTCGGCTGGATCGACGGCGTGTTGGACCCGCATGTGCTCACCATCGGCTTCGCCCGGCGCGTGCCCTCGTACAAGCGGCTCACGCTGATGCTGCGCGATCCGGACCGGCTGATGCGGCTGCTGCTCGACGAGGAGCGGCCGGTGCAGATCGTCGTCGCGGGCAAGGCGCACCCGGCCGACGACGGCGGCAAGCGGCTCGTCCAGGAGCTGGTGCGGTTCACCGACGACCCGCGGGTACGGCACCGTATCGTCTTCCTGCCCGACTACGGGATGGCGATGGCGCAGAAGCTCTATCCCGGCTGCGACGTGTGGCTGAACAATCCGCTGCGCCCGCTGGAGGCCTGCGGCACATCCGGCATGAAGGCGGCCCTCAACGGCTGCCTCAACCTGTCGGTCCTGGACGGCTGGTGGGACGAATGGTTCACGCCCGACTACGGCTGGGCCATCCCGACGGCCGACGGTACGGCCACCGACGAGCACCGGCGCGACGACCTGGAGGCGGCCGCCCTGTACGACCTCCTGGAGCGCCGGGTGACGCCTCGCTTCTACGAGCGGGGCCCCGAGGGGCTGCCCGACCGCTGGATCGAGATGGTCCGCCAGACCCTCACCCACCTCGGCCCGAAGCTCCTCGCGGGGCGCATGGTCCGTGCGTACGTGGACCAGCTGTACGCCCCGGCCGCCGCGTCGGCCCGCTCGCTGGACGCGGACGCCGCCCGGGACCTCGCCGCGTGGAAGGCACGGGTCCGCGCCGCCTGGCCGCGCGTCACCGTCGACCACGTGGAGGCCTCGACGGGGAGCACCGAACTGGGTGCCACCCTCGGCCTCCATGTCCGGGTGGCCCTCGGCGAGTTGGGCCCCGACGACGTCGAGGTGCAGGCCGTCGCGGGGCGCGTCGACACCGAGGACCGGATCACCGAACCGACGACGGTGCCGCTGAAGCCGGCCGGCGGCCCGGACGCCGAGGGCCGCTGGGCGTACGAGGGCCCGCTCGCCCTCGACCGCAGCGGACCCTACGGCTACACCGTCCGGGTGCTGCCCGCGCATCCGCTGCTCGCGTCGGCGGCGGAGACGGGGCTCGTGACGGTGCCTTCGCAGGAGGCGGGCGAGGGCGGCGGGATGTTGATGCGGTGAGTCCTACGTGACGGTGAGTCCTACGTGACGGTGAGTCCTACTTGACGTTGACGCCCGACCAGGCGGCCGCCACGGCCTTGGACTCCGCCGAGTCCGCCCCGTACAGGTCCTTGGCGGCGTCCAGCGTGCCGGTGCGCGCCGCCGCGTAGTCGGTGTTCGACGTGAAGTACGTCGTCAGCGCCTTGAACCAGATCTTCTCGGCCTTGTCGCGGCCGATCCCGGTGACCGTGGAGCCGTCGGACGTCGGGGAGTCGTAGTCGACGCCGTTGATGGTCTTCTTTCCGCTGCCCTCGCTGAGCAGGTAGAAGAAGTGGTTCGCGATGCCCGACGAGTAGTGGACGTCGACGTCGCCCGCGCCCGACTTCCAGGCGTCGAGCGAGTTGCCGTCCTTGCTGGGCTTGTCCATGTAGCGCAGCGGCGAGCCGTCGCCGTTGATGTCGATCTGCTCGCCGATGAGGTAGTCGCCGACGTCCTTGCTGTTCTTCGCGTAGAACTCCACGGACGTGCCGAAGATGTCGGAGGTCGCCTCGTTGAGGCCGCCGGACTCGCCGCTGTAGACGAGGTTCGCGGTCGCCGAAGTGACACCGTGGCTCATCTCGTGCGCGGCCACGTCGAGCGAGGTGAGGGGGTTCTTGTTGCCCTCGCCGTCGCCGTATGTCATGCAGAAGCAGCTGTCGTCCCAGAACGCGTTGACGTAGTCGTTGCCGTAGTGGACCCGCGAGTACGCGCCCTTGCCGTCGCCGTTGATCCCGCTGCGGCCGTGCACCGACTTGTAGTAGTCCCAGGTGACCTGCGCGCCGTAGGCGGCGTCGACGCCGGCGGTGGCCGCGTCGTTGTTCGTGCCGTCGCCCCACTTGTCGTCGGCGTCCTTGAACAGGGTGCCCTTGCCGGACTCGCCGTGCTTGAGGTCGTACGTGGAGTGGCCGCCGCGTTCCGCGTCCGTGAGGGAGAACTCGGAGCCGGAGCCGCTCGTGCCGATGTCGACGCTGCCGCTGTACTGGGATTCGCCGGCGCCGGTGCGGATCTCGTCGTACTCGAAGATCTTCTTGCCGGTCTGGGCGTCCGTGATGACGTGCAGCCGGCTCGGCGTGCCGTCCTTCTTCGTCGACGTGACGACCTTGTCGTACGCGAGTCTCGGGGTGCCGGAGGCGGCCCAGACGACCTTCCGGGCGCCGGACGGGGCGGCCTTGAGGGAGACCCCGCTGGTCTGCACGTCGATGGACCTGGACGTCGCGCGGGTGACGCCCTCGCGCTTGCCCGCCTTCGTCTCGTGGACGACCAGATCGCCGCCGAGCACCGGGAGGCCGTCGTACGTGCGGTCGTAGCGGGTGTGGGTCGTGCCGTCGCGGTCCTTGACCACGTCACGGACGACGAGCTTCTCCTTGGAGCCGAGATTCAACTCCTTCGCCGTGGCGGTGGCGGTGTCGGCGGCGGCGCCCGTCGTGCCGAGCGAACCGGCCAGCAGCGCGCCGGCGGCGACTGCCGTGGCGACGGCGAGCGTGGTGCGGCGGGGCATGCGTCGGGATGTGTTTCTCGATATGTGGGGAGTCACGAAGAAAGCTCCTTGTGTGATGTGGGGGGTGAGCTTTGCCGTGCGGGTTGTGCGGGAAAACAGTGGCAGTTGATGACCAGGAATGTCATGTACGTGATCGGAGTTTGGCCGGAATTCGTTCGTTGAGCGAAAACTGACGGTCGCATTGCGAACAACGCATGAACAGGCGCGCCGCGCCGGGTAGTTGGGCCCCGGCACGACGCGCCTGGTCGTGGGCGTCCGTGCGGTTTACGGGAACGTCAGCTTGAAGCTGTTGATGTAGCCCGTGTCCTGCGGGCCGAGGTCCTGGACCTTCAGCTTCCAGGTGCCGTTCGCCGTCTCCGTGGAGGCGTTGACCGTGTAGGTGGTCTGGATGTTGGGCGTCGGGTCGTACGCCGACGAGTGCAGCCGGTACGTCTTCCCGCTCGGGCCCACTAGGTCGACCTGGAGGTCACCGCTCCACGTGTGCACGATGTCGACGCCGACCTTGAGCGTCGACGGCGCGTTGCCGCTGACGCCGGATACGGTCACGGACGAGGTGACCGCGGCCCCCGGGGAGTCCGGGATGTTCACGTCGGTGTCGTTCGTGAACGTCTTGCCGGTGCCGGGGTCGCCGCCACCGGAGCGGGCGCCCACGTTGATCGCGGCGAACGCGTCCTGGACCGCCTTGTACTCGGTGGACGTCGTCCCGTACAGCTCACCGGCCGCCGCGAGCGCGCCGGTGCGGGCCCCCGCGTAATTGGTGGTCGACGTGAACTTCGTGGTGAGCGCCTTGAACCAGATCAGCGCCGCCTTGTCGCGGCCGATGCCGGTGACCGGAAGACCGTCGGAGGTCGGGGAGTTGTACGTGACCCCGTTGATGGTCTTCGTGCCGCTGCCCTCGCTCAGCAGGTAGAAGAGGTGGTTGGCCGGGCCCGACGAGTAGTGGACGTCGATGGAGCCGATGCCCGAGTACCAGGAGTCCTTCGACGCGCCGTCCTTGCTCGGCTTGTCCTGGTAGCGCAGCGGGGTGCCGTTCCCATTGATGTTGATCTTCTCGCCGATGAGGTAGTCGCCCACGTCGGCCGTGTTGTTGGCGTAGAACTCGACGGCCGACGCGAAGATGTCGGAGGTCGCCTCGTTCAACCCGCCCGATTCACCGGAGTAGTTGAGCCCCGCGGTGTTCGACGTGACGCCGTGCGTCATCTCGTGCGCGGCCACGTCGAGCGAGGTCAGCGGGTGCGTGTTGCTCGTGCCGTCGCCGTACGTCATGCAGAAGCAGCTGTCGTCCCAGAACGCGTTGACGTACGCGTTGCCGTAGTGGACCCGGGAGTACGCGCCGACACCGTCGCCGCGGATACCGGTGCGGCCCTGCACGTTCTTGTAGTAGTCCCAGGTCTCCGCGGCGCCGTAGTGCGCGTCGGCGGCGGCCGTCTCGGTGTTGGAGGCGGAGCCGTTGCCCCACACGTCGTCCGCGCCGGAGTACAGCGTGCCGGTGCCCGACGTGCCGCGGTTCAGGTTGTACGTCTTGTGGCCGCCGCGCGCGGTGTCGTTGAGGGTGTACGAGGAACCGGACTGGGCGGTGCCGAGGGAGACGGTGCCGCTGTACTGGGTGTTGCCGGTGCCGTTCTCGATGGCCTGCCACTCGTGGAGCTTCTTGCCGGTGGCGGCGTCCGTGATGACGTGCAGCTGGTTCGGGGTGCCGTCGTCCTGGAGGCCGCCGACCACGGTCTCGTACGCGAGAGTGGGCTGCCCCTTGGCCGCGCCCTGGCCGAGCCAGACGACCTTGCGGGGTGCCTTGTCGGCCTCGGTCTTCTTCGAACCGTCGGCCTTCGCGAGCTTCAGGGCCTGCGTCTCGGCGGTGGCCGGTTTCACGTCGGGGGTGGTGTCGACGTTCTTGAGTTCGGCCTTGGCCGCCTTGGTGACGCCCTTCTCGGCGCCGGACTTGGCGGCGTCGACGATCAGGTCGCCGCCGAGGACCGGGAGGCCGTCGTAGGTCCGCTCGTAGCGGGTGTGGGTCGTGCCGTCGCGGTCCTGGAGCACGTCCCGGACGACCAGCTTCTCCTTGGCGCCGAGGTCGAGCTTCTTCGCGGTCTCGGCCTTCGCCCTGGTGGTGTTCGCGGCGCGCAGCAGTTCGGCGCGCTTGGCGGGGGAGAGCTTCACGGGCAGGGCACCCGGGTCGGCGCCGCGGGCCGCGTTCGCGGTGGCCTGCGCGGCGGGGGTCGCGGCGCGGGCGTCGGAGGCGGTGGCCGGGCCCGACTGGAGGGCGACCGCCAGCAGGGCGGCGACGGCTCCGGCGGCGGTTGCGGCGGCGGTGCGGCGGCCGCGGCGGGTGCGGGGCGTGGGTCTGTGGGAGGTGGAGGTGCTGCTTCTCAACGCTGACTCCTTGTGCACGGCCGCGTGGGTTGGGCGGCCAGCGGGACCGGGCGGCGGATGGCCGTCCGGGCAGAGCGCGGTGCGGGCAGTACGAAGTGCGGTGGTACGCGGTGCGGTGGTACGTGGTGCGTGGGGCTGTGCGGTGGCCGGGCGCGGTGCCGCTGTGTGGTGACTTTGCGGCGGCTGTGCGGTGGCCGTGGGGAAGAGTGGCAGCAGAGAGCGCGGTCTGTCAGGGGCCCGTCAGCAGGTTGGCCGGAAATGGTTCGTTGTCCGGTGCGGGCCGTTCGGTCTGCGGTGACGTGGTTGCGGACACGGGGCTCTGCCCCGGACCCCGCTGCTCAATCGCCGCAGGGGCTTGGTTTGCCCGAGTTGCGCTGATCAGTCCAGTGACTGGCTGTCGTGCCAAGCGCGGTGGAGGCCGGCGAATTCGCCGGAGGCGGCGATGAGTTCGGACGGGGGGCCGTCCTCGGTTACCCGGCCCGATGCCATCACCAGGACCCTGTCCGCGATTTCCACCGTCGACAGGCGGTGGGCGATGACGACCGCTGTGCGGCCGCGCAGCACCGTCCGCATGGCGCGCTGCACCGCCCGCTCCCCGGGGATGTCGAGCGAGCTGGTCGCCTCGTCGAGGATCAGTACCGCCGGGTCCGCGAGGAGGGCGCGGGCGAAGGCCACCAGCTGGCGCTGGCCCGCCGAGATCCGGCCGCCGCGCTTGCGTACGTCAGTGTCGTAGCCGTCGGGGAGCGCCGCGATGAAGTCGTGGGCGCCGATGGCCTTCGCGGCCTGTTCGATCTCTTCGCGGGTCGCTTCGGGGTGGCCGATCGCGATGTTCTCCGCGACCGTCCCGGAGAACAGGAAGGCCTCCTGGGTCACCATCACCACCCCGCGCCTGAGCTCCGCGTTGGACAGTTCGCGCAGGTCGACGCCGTCGAGGAGGACCTGGCCGTGCGAGGGGTCGTAGAAGCGGGCCAAGAGCTTGGCCAGGGTCGACTTTCCTGCCCCCGTCGAGCCGACCACCGCCACCGTCTGGCCGGCCGGCAGCGTCAGGTCGAAGCGGGGGAGGACCTCGCCGCCCGTGCGGTAGCCGAAGGAGACCGACCGGAACTCGACCTCGCGGCCCGGCTGTTCGCTCTCCCCCGGCGGCAGCGGGCGCGGCATGGCCGGTTCCGGCACCGTCGGCGTCTGCACCAGTAGGCCCGCGATCTTCTTCAGGGACGCGGCCGCGCTTTCGTACGCGTTGAGGAACATCGCCAGGCGGTCGATCGGGTCGTACAGGCGGCGGATGTAGAGCACCGCGGCTGCCAGGACGCCGAGTTCGAGCGTGCCGTCCGCGACGCGGTACGCGCCCCAGAGCACCATGCCCGCCACCGCCGTGTTCGCCAGGAGCCGGGAACCGATCACGTAGCGCGCCATCTCCAGCATCGCCGTGCCGTTGGACCGCTCGTGCCGGCGGTTGAGCTTCGCGAAGTGCTCGTCGTTCGCGCGCTCGCGGCGGAAGGCGCGCACCGGCCGGATCCCGTTCATCGTCTCGACGAACTTCACGATGACCGCGGCGATCGCCGAGGAACGCTCCGCGTACGCCCGCGCCGCCCGTCGCCGGTACAGCGTGATCAGGACGTAGAGCGGCGCGAAGGACAGGGCGGCGACCGAGCCGATGCCGACGTCGAGCCAGAGCAGCATCGCCGTGATGTAGATCGAGCCCACGATGACGTTGACCAGTTCCTGGAGGCCCTCGCTGAGCAGTTCGCGCAGCGCCTCGACGTCCGTCGTGGCGCGTGAGATGACGCGGCCCGACGTGTACCGGTCGTGGAAGTCCACGCTCAGCGCCTGCGCGTGCCGGAAGATGCGGCCGCGCAGGTCGAGCAGCACGTTCTGGCTGACGCGGGCCGAGAGGCGGATGTACGCGTACACGAAGGCGGCCGAGCCGACCGCGCACAGCAGGAAACCCGCGCCGACCGCGACCAGCGGCCCGTAGTCGTGCGCCCGGAACGCGGGGACCGCGCTGTCGATGGCGTACGCGACGATCAGCGGCCCCGACTGCACGGCGGCCTGTTGCAGGAGCAGCGCGAGAACGGTGAGGGCGACCATGCGGCGGTGGGGTGCGAGCAGCGAGCGGAGCAGGGTGCCCGTCGCGCCTGGGGGTGTGGGCAGGTCGTCCTGGTCGAACGGGTCGCCGGGGGAGGGGAGTTGGACGTCATCGGCGTCTTCGGGGTGCTGCGAGTCGCCCTGTGCGGCTGCCTTGGCGTTCGGCTTCGCGGTCGTCGTCATACGCGCTCTGTCTCCGTCTCCGCGTCCGTCTCCCCGGCGTGTTCGCCCGACATCAGGTGTCTGTACTCGGCGTTCGTGCGCAGCAGTTCGTGGTGGGTGCCCACCGCCGTGATCCGGCCCTCGGACAGCAGCGCCACGCGATCGGCGAGCAGCACCGTGGACGGCCGGTGCGCGACCACGAGTGCCGTGCTGTCGGCGAGGACCCGGCGCAGCGCCGCCTCCACCGCGGCCTCCGTGTGCACGTCGAGCGCGGACAGCGGGTCGTCGAGGATCAGGAAGCGGGGCGTGCCCACGACGGAGCGGGCCAGGGCGAGGCGCTGGCGCTGGCCGCCGGACAGGCTCAGGCCCTGTTCTCCCACCTCCGTGTCGACGCCGTCGGGGAGGTGGTGCGTGAAACCGGCCTGTGCGACGTCGAGCGCCTGCTCCAGTTGCTCGCGGTCGGTGGCCTCGGGGGCGCCCATCAGGACGTTGTCGGCGACCGAGGCGGAGAACAGGGTGGGTTCCTCGAACGCCACGGACACCAGTGCGCGCAGTTCGGAGCGGGGCATCGCGGTGATGTCGCGGCCGTCGAGCGTGATGTGGCCCGCTGTCGTGTCGTAGAGCCGGGGTACGAGGGCGGTGAGTGTGGTTTTGCCGCTGCCGGTCGCGCCTACGAGGGCCATGGTTTCGCCGGAGCGGATGTGGAGGTCGACGTGGGTCAGGGTGGGGGTGGCGTCCTCGGCGGCGTCCGGGTAGCGGAAGGCGACGTCTTCGAAACGTAGGCCGTCACCTCTGGCCGCCGTGGTTGCGGACTCGGGGCTCTGCCCCGGACCCCGCTGCTCAATCGCCGCAGGGGCTTTATAGGTGGCCTCCGGATCCGCGTCCATTACCTCGAAGTAGCGGCGCGTCGCCGTTGCCGCCTCCTGGCTCATCGCGAGGAGGAAGCCGATGGATTCGATGGGCCAGCGCAGTGCGAGCGCCGTGGACAGGAAGGCGACGAGCGTGCCGGCCGACAGCGTGCCGTCGGAGACCTGGATCGTGCCGAGCACCAGGGCCGCCCCGAGTGCCACTTCCGGCAGCAGCGTGATCACCGTGAGGATCCCGGCGAGCAGCCGCGCCTTGAGGAGTTCCGTGCCGCGCACCGTGCCCGCCAGGTCCCGGAAGGCGCGGGCCTGGCTGCGGTGCCGGCCGAAGCCCTTGATGACGCGGATGCCGAGGACGGACTCCTCGACGACCGTCGTCAGATCGCCGACCTGGTCCTGGGAGCGGCGTGAGGCCTGCGCGTACCCGTCCTCGAACTTGTAGCAGAACGCGATCAGCGGGACGGCGGGGGCGAGCAGAACGAGGCCGAGCCCCCAGTCCTGGACGATGAGCACGGTGAGCCCCGCCAGGATCGTCACCCCGTTGACGATCAGGAACGTCAGCGGGAAGGCGAGGAACATCCGCAGCACCATCAGGTCCGTCGTGCCGCGCGACAGCAACTGGCCCGATGCCCACCGGTCGTGGAAGGAGACCGGGAGCCGCTGCAGATGCCGGTACAGATCGGCCCGCAGCGCCGCCTCCACTCCGGCGAGCGGCCGCGCCACCAGCCATCTGCGCAGCCAGAACAGGACCGCCTCCACGATGCCGAGCGCGAGCAGTACCCCGGCGCCCACCCACACCCCGCCCGGATCGCGCTCGGTCACAGGACCGTCCACGATCCACTTCAGGACCAGCGGGAAGACCAGCGCCAGACACGACGCGAGCACCGCCACGAACGCCGCGCCCGCCCACCGCGCCCGCACCGGACGCACGTACGGCCACAGCCGCAACAGCGTCCGCACGGCGGAGAGTTGACCGGTCGTCTCTGTGGTGGCACGTGTAGTCGTCGGCATCAGGGGCGAGCCTACGGATTGCCACTGACAACGCCCACCGAGTTTCGGTCGGCCGCAGGTCGCAGGCCTGCCGAGAGCCCGCCGCGTCCACTGAGTCGTACCGGACCGCCCCCGGAGTCGTACCGCCCATCAACCGATCGGTTGATGCGTGCTCGAGCGCGATGGCCGATGCCCCGACCCGGCCCGCGCGGCGACGCTTGATGCCATGACCACCACCACAGCACCGCTCATCGAGGTCGCCGGGCTGCGCAAGACGTACGCCGGGCGGGCCGTCGTCGACGGGGTGTCCTTCACCGTCGGCGAGGGCGAGATCTTCGGCATCCTCGGGCCGAACGGCGCGGGCAAGACCACCACCGTCGAATGCGTCGAGGGGCTGCGCGCGGCCGACGAGGGCCACGTACGGGTCGCGGGGCTCGACCCCGTACGCGATCACGCGCAGGTCACCGGGATCCTCGGCGCGCAGCTCCAGGAGAGCGAGATCCAGCCGAAGCTGACCGTGAAGGAGGCGCTGGAGCTGTACTCCGCCTTCTATCCCGCGCCCCTCGACTGGCGGCCGCTCGCCGACCGGCTGCGGCTCACCGACAAGCTCGGCACCCGCTTCGCGAAGCTCAGCGGCGGCCAGAAGCAGCGCCTGTTCATCGCGCTCGCCCTCGTCGGCAACCCCCGCGTCGTCGTCCTCGACGAGCTGACCACCGGGCTCGACCCGCGCTCGCGCCGCGACACCTGGGAGCTCATCGAGGAAGTGCGCGACAGCGGCGTCACCGTCCTCCTCGTCACGCACTTCATGGAGGAGGCCCAGCGGCTCTGCGACCGGATCGCCGTGATCGACAAGGGTCGGGTCGCCGCGCTCGACACCCCGTCCGGGCTGATCCGGCAGGCCGCGGGCGCCACCGTCATCTCGTTCACCCCGTCCGCTCCGCTCGACGAGCGGGAGCTCGCCGCCCTGCCGGGGCTCGCCTCCGCGGGGCACAAGGACGGCCGGGTGACCCTCACCGGCGGCGACGAGACCGTCGACGCGGTCCTCACGCTGCTCGCCCGGCACCGCGTCACCGCCCACCAACTCCGCGTGTCCGACGCCACCTTGGACGACGCGTTCCTCGACCTGACGGGAGCCGGACAGTCATGAGCACCGCCACCGCACCCCACACCGCCACCGCGGTCCCCGCCGCGCGGGCCTCGGTCAACAGGGCCGTCCTCAAGGCCGAGTTCACGCTCTTCCGGCGTGAGGCGGGCAGCCTCGTCGGGATCCTGCTGTTCCCCGTCGCGCTGCTCGTGATCCTCGGCTCCATCCCGTCCTTCCGGGAGGCCGACGCGGGGCTCGGCGGCATCCGGCTCATCGACGCGTACGTGCCCGTCACCGTGCTGCTCGGCATGATCGCGGGCGGCATCCAGTCGATGCCGCCGATCATCACCGGGTACCGCGAGCGCGGCATCCTGCGCCGCATGTCGGCCACGCCGGTGCGGCCGACAGCCGTCCTCGGCGCGCAGATGGGCATCCACGGCGTGGCCGTCCTCGTCTCGGTCGCGGTCTGTCTCGCGGTCGGCCGGATCGCCTTCGACGTGGCGCTGCCACGGCAGCTCGCCGGGTATCTGCTCGCGCTCCTCCTCTCCGTCGTCGTCTCCCTCGCCCTCGGCGCGCTGATCGCCTCCAGGGCCCGTACGACGAAGATCTCCAACGCGATCGGCTCGATCGTCTTCTTCCCCGCGATGTTCTGCGCGGGCGTCTGGCTGCCGGTGCAGGCGATGCCGGACGCGCTGGCCCACATCGTCGAGCTGACGCCGTTCGGCGCCGCCGCGCAGGCCCTGAACCAGGCCGCGGCGGGGGACTGGCCGACCTGGTCGCACCTGCTGGTGCTCGCCCTCTGGGCCGTCGGCCTGACCGGCGCGGCCGCGCGCTGGTTCCGCTGGGAATGACCGGGGAGCCGGGCGTGGTCGCGCAGACTGGGGGCATGGACGAGCGGGACCAGCGAGGACCGGGCGCGCGGCCCGGCGGCGACGGGAGGGCCGGCGGCCCCGACCGGGCGGGCCGTGCGGTCCCCTGGGGCGGGCGCGCCGTGAGCGGGGGCGCGGAGAGCGGCGGGCGGGCCGGCGCCCGTGAGGGGGCGCAGCCCGGCTGGGGCCCGACGGGCGCCGCGTGCGGCCGTGACGCGGAGCGGCTCGACCCCGGGGCCCTGGACGTCGAGCTGCGCTGGCGCGCCTTCCACCGGTACTCCCCGTACGTGATGCTCGCCATCAGCGCGCTGCTCGCGGTGCCGACGAACGCCGCCTTCGGTGTGGGGCACACGGGTTGGTACGTGATGGGTGGCCTCGTCGCGGGCGCCGCGGTCCTGGAGGGCGTCGCCATCCGCGTCGGCCTCGCCCGCAAGGGCCCCTCGGTGGCGACGACCGTCTACTACGGGCTGCGCTGGGCACTGGCCTTCTGCCTCGCGTGGATCAACCCGCTCTTCGCGTTCTACGCGGCCATGGGCTACTTCGGTGCCGGCCGGTTCCTGCTGCCCCGCCTGGTCAAACCGGGCCTCGCCGCATCCGCCGTGATCCTCGCCGGATCGCAGGCCGGCGGCCTGCCGCCGGAGAACGCGCCGCAATGGGCCCTGTTCGGCGCGCTGCTCGCGATCAACCTGGGCCTGGTGGGCGCCATGGTCCACCTCGACACGAAGGAGTACGAGCGCACCCGCGCCCAGGTCGCCACCATCGCCGAGCTGGAGCGCACCAACAAGGCGTTGCAGGAAGCCATGGACGAGAACGCGCAGCTTCACACCCAACTCCTCGTCCAGGCACGGGAGGCCGGCATCTCCGACGAGCGCCGCCGGCTCGCCGCCGAGATCCACGACACCATCGCCCAGGGCCTGACCGGGATCATCGCGCAGCTCCAGGTCGTCGCGAACACGGACGACCGGGGCCTGGCCTGCGAGCACCTCGACCGGGCCGCGGACCTCGCCCGGCACAGCCTCGGCGAGGCCCGCCGCTCCGTGCACAACCTGGCGCCCGCCGCCCTGGACGACGCGACGCTCGCCGAGGCCCTGAAGAAGACCGTCGAGGACTGGTCGGCCCGCACCGGCGTCCGCGCCGACTTCACCCTCACCGGCACCGCCGAGCCGCTGCACGACGAGATCGAGGCCAGCCTGCTGCGGATCGCCGAGGAGGCGCTGTCCAACGCGGCCCGGCACGCGGCCGCCACCCGCGTCGGCGTCACCCTGTCCTTCATGGCGGGCGAGGTCACCCTCGACGTGCGCGACGACGGCCGCGGCTTCGACCCCCTCGCCGTTCCGGGCCGCTCCGGCGGCGGCGGCTTCGGCCTCGACGGGATGCGGGCCCGCGCCGAGCGGCTCGCGGGCGGCGTCACCGTCGAGTCGGAGGAAGGCGGCGGCACCGCGATCTCCGCTCGCGTACCGTTGGTCCGCCATGACCAGTGACTCCGCCCCTCCCGCCATCAGCCTGCTGATCGTCGACGACCACCCCGTCGTACGGGACGGTCTGCGCGGCATGTTCGAGTCGACCACCGGTTTCACGGTGCTCGGCGAGGCGGCGAACGGGGTGGAGGCCGTCACCCGCGCCGAGGCACTCGACCCGGACGTCGTCCTCATGGACCTGCGGATGCCGGGCGGCGGCGGCGTCGACGCGATCCGGGAGCTGGCCGGGCGCGGCGTACGCGCCCGGGTCCTGGTCCTCACCACGTACGACACGGACTCCGACACGCTGCCCGCGATCGAGGCGGGCGCCACCGGCTATCTGCTCAAGGACGCCCCGCGCGAGGAGCTCTTCACGGCGGTACGGGCCGCCGCCGACGGCCGCACCGTCCTGTCACCCGCGGTCGCGTCCCGCCTGGTCACCGCCGTGCGGACGCCCGCGGCGCCCGCCGACGAAACGCTCTCCGGCCGCGAGCGCGAGGTACTCGTCCTGGTCGCGCGCGGCACGTCGAACCGGGAGATCGCGCGCGAGCTGTTCATCAGCGAGGCCACGGTGAAGACCCATCTCACCCATATCTACGGCAAGTTGGGCGTGAAGGACCGGGCGGCGGCGGTCGCGGTGGCGTACGACCGCAAGATCCTCGGCTGAGACCAGGTCCCGTACATGGCCCGGCCTCAGCCGATCTGCTCCGGGGTGACGGTCACCCACCGCTTGTCGGCGGTGACCTTCTGCCCGAGCTCCTTCTGCCGCTTCACCCCGTCCGCCTTCATCCCGTTCAGCTCCTTCATGTAGCTGTCCTTGCGGTTGACCCACACCCGAACGCCCCCGTGCGCCACGTCCACCGACCGGAACAGCATCGGCCCGTCGCTCTTGGGTGTGTCCCCGGCCGCGAGGACCGGCTTCTTCCAGGCGTCGATGTACGTACTGATGGCGGCGGGCTTGCCTTCGTACCAGGTGGCCGGGGCCCACAGCGTGGGCGTCAACTCCCGGTCCTCCAGGGCCTTCTGGTCGAACTTCCCGGCCGCGATCTCCTTGCGGGAGCTGGTGACGTCACCGGTCTTGCGGTCCTTGAGCAGGGCGGCGACACCGAGCACGTTCTCGGGCTTCACGTCGTAGCCGTACTTCGGGTCGCCGAGCACCATGCGTACGAGGTCCTCGCTCGCGGCGCTCACCACGTACACCTCGATGCCGTGCGAGCGCAGCGCGTGGTACAGCTCCCGCATGCCGTCGGAGAACTCCGGCGGCTTCGCGCCGCCCGGCAGCTCCCCCTTGTACGCCAGCAACTCGTCCACGTACACCTTGAGTTGCTTCAGCGTGAACCCGGAGAAGATCTGCGCGGCCCACGGATAGCAGACCTGGTCGTCGACCTCGCACAGCCGGTTGTAGTACTCGGTCAGGGTCTCCTTGTGCGTGGCCGTGTCCTTGAAGGGGATGACCTTCAGCGACGGGTCCATGGTGTCCCGCGTCAGGACGCCCTTCATCTCCATGAAGGGCAGCAGCGACTCCTCCAGGTCGTTGCGGTACGTCGTGTTGTCCGCGTCGAAGGTCGCGTACGCGCCCTTCTCGCCCTCGTGCGCCGCCACGACCCGGGCGAGCTGCTGCGCCTGCGCCCGCGGCCAGTGCTTCAGCTGGGCGGCGACGGTCCGTGCCGTCGCGTCCCGTCCGGTGGCGGCCGTCGCCTCGGTGTCGGGCCACAGCACGGTGGTGGCGAGCGCCGCGGTGAGGGCGGCGCCCACGACGCCGGCGAGGAGGGGCTTCTTGCGCAGGGAGTTTCTGGCTTCGGTCACGGCGCGCCACCCTAGAGCTACGGGACCCTGATTCCCATGATCGAGGTCACCGTCCGTGACCCGCATGCGACCGCCGGGCGCGGGTAGGTGTCCGGCTTGCATACTGGAGGTATGAGCACCGGCTCCCAGGAGTTCGTGCGCGCGACGCCACGGCCCGGCGGCCCGATCGTCTCCGCGGTCGGCTATCGCACGCGAGGCCTGCCTCCCGCGCTCCACCGCGGCCTGCCCTCCCCGTACCTCACGGTGATCTTCACCCTCGACGAGCCGGTCGTCGGCGGCCACACCCCCGAGGAGGCCCTGGGCCCCGACGCGGTCCGCACGGACATCGTCGTGGGCGGGCTGCACCAGAGCCCCGAGTTCATCGCGCAGTCCGGGTCCGACGCGGGCATCCAGCTCGCGGTGCACCCCCTCGCGGCCCGCGCGCTGCTCGGGGCGCCGGCCGCCGAGCTCGCGGGGCCCGTCGCGGTCGAGGGTACGGACGTGCTCGGCCGGACGGCGGCCCTCGTACGGGAGGAGCTGGTCGGGCTCGACGACTGGCGGGCCCGGTTCGACCTCGTCGCCGACTATCTGGCGCGGCGGACGGCCGGCGACCCGCTGGCCGGCGTGCGCCCCGAGGTCGCCGAGGCCTGGACGTGGCTCGCCCGGCACCGCGGCGCGGGCACCCTGAAGGGACTCGCCGCGCACGTCGCCCTCAGCGAGCGCCGCCTCACCGCGCTGTTCCGCGCCGAGACGGGCCTGAGCCCCAAGCAGGCCGCCCGCCTGATGCGCTTCCAGCACGCGAAGGCCGCCGTCGTCCGCGCCGTGGCGGCGGGCGCCCCGCCGGACCTGTCCCGCGTCGCCGCCGAGCACGGCTACTGCGACCACTCGCACCTGGTCCGCGACTTCCGCCAGTACACAGGTCTGAGCCCGACCGGGTGGCTCGCCGAGGAGTGCCGGAATATCCAAGCCGGGGGACACCACAACGGCGAAGACTCGGAGCCATGAACACCACACAGAGCACCCAGCAGACACCCCGCGAGCCCGCCGTCTGGCCCACTCTCCAGGCGAACGACGCGCCCGCGCTCATCGACTTCCTCGTCGGCACCGTCGGCTTCCTGCGCACGGCTGTGTACGAGGACGGCGACCGCGTCGCCCACGCCCAGCTCGACTGGCCCGAGGGCGGCGGGATCATGCTCGGCTCCCACAAGCCGGACGCCGAGCCCGGCACCTGGTGCGTCAAGCCCGGCAGTTTCGGCGGCTACGTCGTGACCGCCCGGGTCGATGAGCTGTACGCCCGGCTCGTCGACGCGGGCGTCAAGATCCTCCGCGAGATCGAGGACCAGCCGTACGGCAGCCGCGAGTTCGCGATCACCGACCCCGAGGGCAACATGTGGTCCTTCGGCACGTACCCGGGCGAGCCCAGGCCTACGGCCTGACCTTCAGGAACAGCACCGTCCTGGCCTCGACCGTGACCGTGGCGCCGGCCTCGTGCAGCACCGCCGGCGCCGCGCCCTGTTCCTCCTCGCCGGTGTCCACCACCACCTCGTACGACCCGGCCCAGGGCTCGCCCGGCAGCACGAAGCTCTCGGCCCGGTCGCCCGCGTGCAGGATCGCGAGGAAGCTGTCGTCCCGCACCGGCTCGCCGCGCGCGTCACGGCCGGGGATGTCGCGCCCCGACAGATACATGCCGACCGTGCCGGCGGGCGCGTACCAGTCGCCCTCCGTCATCTCGGTGCCTCGCGAGGTGAACCACGCGAGGTCCCGCAGCCCGTCCGCCGAGGCCGCCCGGCCCGAGAAGAACGCGCGGCGGCGTAGCACCGGGTGCGCGTGCCGCAGCGCGACGAGCCGTGCGGTGAGCGCGAGCAGCTCCCGGTAGCCGGGGTCGTCGAGGAGGGACCAGTCCACCCAGCTGATCTCGTTGTCCTGGCAGTACGCGTTGTTGCTGCCGCGCTGCGTGCGCCCGAACTCGTCGCCCGCCACCAGCATCGGCACCCCGGTCGACAGCAGCAGCGTCGTCAGCAGATTCCGCAACTGCCGTCTGCGCAGGGCCCGGACGCCCTCGTCGTCGGTCTCGCCCTCGACGCCGCAGTTCCAGGACCGGTTGTCGTGCGTGCCGTCCCGGTTGCCCTCGCCGTTGGCCTCGTTGTGCTTCCTCTCGTACGACACGAGGTCGCGCAGCGTGAAGCCGTCGTGCGCGGTGATGAAGTTGACCGAGGCGTACGGGCGGCGCCCGCCCCACGCGTACAGGTCGCTCGAACCGGAGAGGCGGTACCCGAGGTCCCGTACGTCGGGCAGCGCGCCGCGCCAGAAGTCGCGCACGGCGTCGCGGTAGCGGTCGTTCCACTCCGTCCACAGGGGCGGGAAGGAGCCGACCTGGTAGCCGCCCGAGCCCACGTCCCACGGCTCCGCGATCAGCTTCACGCGGCGCAGCACCGGGTCCTGCGCGATGACCGCGAGGAACGGGGAGAGCATGTCGACGTCGTGCATGGAGCGGGCGAGCGCCGCGGCCAGATCGAACCTGAACCCGTCGACGCCCATCTCCGTGACCCAGTACCGCAGCGAGTCCGTGATCAGCCTGAGCACCTGCGGCTGCACGACGTGCAGCGTGTTGCCGCAGCCCGTGTAGTCGGCGTAGCGGCGCGCGTCGTCCTGGAGGCGGTAGTAGCCGCGGTTGTCGATGCCCTTCAGGGACAGCATCGGGCCCAGCTCGCCCGCCTCCGCCGTGTGGTTGTAGACCACGTCGAGGATGACCTCGATCCCCGCGTCGTGCAGCGCCCGCACCATCCGCTTGAACTCGCCGACCTGCTGCCCGGCCGTGCCGGACGCCGCGTAGCCCGCGTGCGGGGCGAAGTAGCCGATGGAGTTGTAGCCCCAGTAGTTCCTGAGCCCCCGGCGCAGCAGATGGTCCTCGTGCGCGAACTGGTGCACGGGCAGCAGCTCCACAGCCGTCACGCCCAGCTTCACCAGGTGCTCGATGGCGGCCGGGTGGGCGAGCCCGGCATACGTTCCCCTCAACTCCTCCGGAATGCCCGGGTGTTGGCGGGTGAAGCCGCGTACGTGCAGCTCGTAGATCACCGAGTCCGCCCACGGCGTCTTCGGCCGCCGGTCGTCCACCCACTCGTCACCGGACGCGTCGTCGTGCACGACCACGCCCTTCGGTACGTACGGCGCGGAGTCCCGGTTGTCGCGCACGGTGTCGGCCACGTGCTGCTCGGGCCAGTCCCGTACGTGCCCGTAGACCTCGGGCGGCAGACTGAACTCGCCGTCCACCGCCCGCGCGTACGGGTCGAGCAGCAGCTTCGCCGGGTTCCAGCGGGCGCCGGTCCACGGGTCCCAGCGGCCGTGCACCCGGAACCCGTACCGCTGCCCCGGCAGCACTCCCGGTACGAAGCCGTGCCAGATCTCGTGCGTCAACTCGGTGAGCGGGGCCCGGCGTTCATGGCCCTCCTCGTCGAACAGGCACAGCTCGACGGACTCGGCGCCGCCCGCCCACAGGGCGAAGTTGGTGCCCGCGACCCCGTCCGGTCCGACCCGGAAGCGGGCGCCGAGCGGCACGGGCGTGCCCGGCCACACCGGCTCCAGTGGGGACACGCGCTCCCGTTCCCGCTCGTGACCGCGACCGGTGAACGGGGCCGGCAGCGCTCTGCCGTTGCCCGCGCGCGGCGCGCTCTGAACTGCCTCCTGCTCGGGTGCGCTCGACACCTGACGGCCTCCCGCGGCTCCACGGCTCCTGGGCAGCGGGGCGCCCGGCGTCCCGGCCGCGCTCCCCCTGCCTCCTTCCCCTGTTCTGCCCAGAGCTTCGCTCGCACTCACGTTTCCCCGGCGGGGTGCACGTCGTTGGCTCTGGCGTGAGAACAGCTGTGAGGCGTGCGCGGCACGCAGGGGCGACCTTGGGCGCCGTACTGACCTGGGCGGGACTGATGGGCGCGCTCGCCGGATGCGGGGGCGACACGACGTTCGGCAAGCCGCGGTCCGCGAAGGAGTTGGTCCGGGTCACGCCCGACGACGGGGCGAGAGGCGTGCGGGCGGACGGCGGTCTTCACGTCACCGTCGCCGAGGGCCGGTTGGAGTCGGTCAGGGTCGTCAAGGTCCAGGACGCGGAGGAGCGGTCCGTGCCGGGCCGTCTGGAGCGGGACTCGATGCGCTGGCGCCCCACGGGCCCCGGCGCGGGCCGTCTCGCGCTCGCCGCGCAGTACAGGGTCGACGCGGTCGCCATGGACGGCCACGGGCGCCGCGTGGCGCGGCACACCACGTTCAAGACGTACGTTCCCGACAAGCGCTTCATCGGCTACGTCACGCCGGAGCACCGCGCGAAGGTCGGCACCGGAATGATCGTCAAGGTCGCGTTCAACCGGGAGATCGAGAACCGGGCCGCCGTGCAGCGCGCCATCAGGGTCACCGCCGAGCCCGGCGTCCGGATCGCCCCGCACTGGTTCGGCAGGAGCCGCCTCGACTTCCGGCCGAAGCGGTACTGGAAGCCCGGCACCGAGGTCACCGTCGACCTGGGGCTGCGCGACGTACAGGCGGCGCCCGGTGTCTACGGCCGCCAGGACAAGGCGTTCACGTTCACCGTGGGCCGCAGCCAGGTCAGCGTGGTGGACGCGGCCGCGCACACCATGCGGGTGCACAGGGGCGGCAAGCCGGTGGAGACGGTGCCGATCACCGCGGGGGCGCCGGGCTCGACGACGTACAACGGGAAGATGGTCGTCAGCGAGATGCTCGACGTCACCCGTATGGACAGCCGCACCGTCGGATTCGGCGGCGAGTACGACATCCCGGACGTGCCGCACGCCATCCGGCTCACCGACTCCGGCACGTTCCTGCACGGCAACTACTGGTCGGGCGGCGTCTTCGGCCGCAGCAACGTCAGTCACGGCTGCGTAGGACTGCGCGATGTGAAGGGCGGCAGCAAACGGACCCCCGCGGGCCGGTTCTTCGACCGCAGCCTCATCGGTGACGTGGTGGAGGTCAGGAACAGCGCGGACAAGCAGGTCGCGGCGGACAACGGGCTGGGTGGCTGGAACATGGACTGGGCGCGCTGGAAGGCCGGGGGAGCGGTTACGCGCTAGCCGAAACTGGGGCATCCTCCCCACTGTTGGGACTGAACGGTGACATCCCTGGGGGTCCGTTTCCCCAGGTCGTGTGGTTATCTTTCGCAATGCGTGCGCGCGAAGGCGCGGTAGTGCGGGCCTTGGGGCAAGGCCGTGCGAGGGGAGAAACATCTTGAACGGGCGACGACCGATATCCGCGGCTCTGCTGGGGGCGGCACTCTTCCTTGTCACCGCGTGCGGTGGCGGCGGTGGTTCCGGCGACGACAAGGGGAGTTCCGGCAAGGCGGCACAGAAGGAGTCGCAGGCTGTGGTGGAGGTGGCGCCGAAGAACGGCGCCGACGGGGTCGCGACCAGCGGGGCCCTCAAGGTCACCGCGGACAAGGGGAAGCTGACCGAGGTGAAGGTCGCCGACACCAAGGGCAACGAGGTGCAGGGCGCGATCGCCGGCGGCGGCAGGAGCTGGACCCCGGCGCGGCATCTCGCCGCGTCGACCGAGTACAAGGTGCACGCGGTCGCCAAGGACAAGGCGGGCCGCGAGTCCGCCAAGGACTCCACGTTCACCACGCTCACCCCGAAGAACACCTTCATCGGCACGTTCACCCCGGAGGACGGCTCGAAGGTCGGCGTCGGCATGCCGTTCTCGATCCGCTTCTCGCGTGGCATCACGCACCCGGAGGACGTCGAGAAGGCGATCTCGGTCAAGGCCGAGCCCGATGTCCCGGTCGAGGGCCACTGGTTCGGCAACGACCGCATCGACTTCCGCCCGGAGAAGTACTGGGCCACGGGCACCAAGGTCACCGTCAAGATGGACCTCGACGGCGTCGAGGGCCGGCCCGGCGTATACGGCAAGCAGGCCAAGACCGTGAAGTTCACCGTCGGCCGCAGCCAGATCTCCACGGTCGACGCCAAGACGCACATGATGACGGTCAAGCGCGACGGCAAGACCCTCAAGAAGATCCCGGTCACCACGGGCAAGCCGGGCTACGAGACGTGGAACGGCAAGATGGTCATCAGCGAGAGCCTGCGCGTGACCCGCATGAACGGCGAAACGGTCGGCTACGGCGGCGAGTACGACATCAAGGACGTCCCGCACGCCCAACGCCTGACCGACTCCGGCACGTTCATCCACGGCAACTACTGGGGCGGCGGCACCTTCGGCAACGTCAACTCCAGCCACGGCTGCATCGGCCTCCGCGACGTCCGCGGCGGCTACGACAAGAAGGTCCCGGCGGCCTGGTTCTTCGACGAGTCGATGACGGGCGACGTGGTGGTGGTCAAAAACTCCCACGACAGGACGGTCGACGCCGGCAACGGCCTGAACGGCTGGAACATGTCCTGGGCGGACTGGAAGAAGTAGACGCTCGTGTCCATGCCCTGCCGGCGGGCGAGCTCTTCAAGCTCCGCCGGCGGGCGAGCCCATCAAGCCCCGCCGGCGTTTGAGGCGAATCAAGCCCCTGCGGCGATTGAGCAGCGGGGTCCGGGGCGGAGCCCCGATCTTTCCAGCCCCGCCGGCGCTTGAGGCGCGGGGTCCGGGGCGGAGCCCCGTGACCGCAACCCCGGTGGACCGCAACGATCAACTGGGTACGCTGCGCCGCATGACCGTTCACCTCGAAGTAGCCGCCGGCGTGGGGACCATCCGCCTGGACCGCCCCCCGATGAACGCCCTGGACGTAGCCACCCAGGACCGCATCAAGGAACTCGCAGAGGAGGCCACGGCCCGCGACGACATCCGCGCCGTGGTCCTCCGCGGCAGCGAAAAGGTGTTCGCGGCCGGCGCGGACATCAAGGAAATGCGCGACATGGACCACGCGGCGATGGTCGCGCGCTCCCGCGGCCTGCAGGACTCCTTCACCGCGGTCGCCCGCATCCCGAAGCCCGTCGTCGCCGCCGTCACCGGCTACGCGCTGGGCGGCGGCTGCGAACTGGCGCTCTGCGCCGACTTCCGGATCGCCGCCGACAACGCCAAGCTCGGGCAGCCGGAGATCCTGCTCGGCCTGATCCCCGGCGCGGGCGGCACCCAGCGCCTGTCCCGCCTCGTCGGCCCGTCCAAGGCCAAGGACCTGATCTTCACGGGCCGCCAGGTACGGGCCGAGGAGGCGCTCACCCTCGGGCTCGTCGACCGGGTGGTCCCCGCGGCCGAGGTCTTCGACGCCGCGAACGCCTGGGCGGGGCAGCTCGCCAAGGGGCCCGCGATCGCGCTTCGGGCGGCGAAGGAGTCGATCGACACGGGCCTGGAGACGGACCTCGACACGGGCCTGGCGATCGAACGCAATTGGTTCGCAGGCCTGTTCGCCACGCAGGACCGGGAGACCGGGATGCGCAGCTTCGTGGAGGAAGGCCCCGGGAAGGCGAAGTTCGCCTGACGCGGTCCCCAAGTAGCTTGCGGGCAAGCCGAGTTGATCAGTTCGCCCGTTCGGGGAGCATTATCCGAGCCTTAAGGGAACCTTAAGCGAACTCGGCCGGGGACGATCAACGGCGGCGTACGTACGGGGAGTTGTCGCAGCTCACGTGGGGTGGAAACGGCCCTGTACTGCCAAAGGCATATGCCTAAGCGGCCCTCCGGAACGGAGCGTTCCGGGGGGCTTATTCCGTCGGAACGACCCCACGGAGCGCCCCGTGGCCCCATCATGGAGGCATGGCGGGGCTTGAGGGTGTGGAACAACCGCGGCGGCACGCAAGTGCGACCGCGGCGCGCTGGTCTCCCGCGGTCGAGGACGAACACGCCCTGAGGGCACTGGAGTTGTTCGGAAACCCGGCCGAGGCGGAGGTGTCGCTGCCGTCGCGCCCCGAGTCGGCCGCGACCGCGCGGCGGCTCACACAGGTGGTCGTCCTGCGCCACTGGGGCCTCTCCCCGAAGATGACCGAGGACGGCGTCCTGCTCGTCTCCGAGCTGGTCGGCAACGCGGTGCGGCACACCGGGGCCCGCCACTTCGGCCTGCGCATGCTGCGCCGCCGCGGCTGGATCCGCGTCGAGGTGCGCGACCCGTCCCGCGGACTGCCCTGCCTGATGCCGGTGCAGCCGATGGACATCTCCGGCCGCGGCCTCTTCCTCGTCGACAAGCTCTCCGACCGCTGGGGCGTCGACCTGCTGCCGCGCGGCAAGACCACCTGGTTCGAGATGCGCGTCGCCGACCGCTGACCTTCGTACGCTGGGTGGCTTGAGTCTCCACCCACTGGAAGGCCCAGACTCCTCGACATGATCGACGACGGCCCGAAGCTGCTCACGATCGGACAGCTGGCCCGCCGCACCGGCCTCACGGTGCGCACCATCCGGTTCTGGTCCGACGAGGGCGTCCTGCACCCCGTGACCCGCAGCGAGGGCGGCTACCGGCTCTACGACGCCGAGTCCGTCGCCCGCCTGGAGCTGATCCGCACCCTGCGCGAGCTGGGCCTCGGCCTGGACGACGTACGGAAGATCCTCTCCGGGGAGCGGGACATCGCGTCCGTCGCCGCCGCACACGTGGCGGCGCTCGACGCGCAGATCCGTTCGCTGCGACTGAACCGGGCCGTCCTGTCGACCGTCGCGAAGCGTGGTTCGAGCACCGAGGAGATGGCTCTGATGAACAAACTGGCACGGCTGAGCGCCGCCGAGCGGAAGCACATCATCGACGACTTCATGGAGCAGACCTTCGGCGGCCTGGACGCCGCCGACCCCGACATCCGCAACCGGATGCGGGTGATGGTCCCCGATCTGCCCGACGACCCGACGTCCGAGCAGGTCGACGCCTGGGTGGAGCTGGCCGAGCTGATGCGGGACCCGGACTTCCGCGCCCATATGCGCCGCATGATCGAGTTCAACGCGGCCGACCGCGGTCCCGACGTGACGCCCGGCAGTTCGCTGTGGTTCATGAGCCGCCTCGTGCACCTCGCGTCCGAGGCCAGGGAGCGCGGTGTCGAGCCCGGCACCGCCGAGGCCGACGAGGTGCTGCGCGGTCTGCTCGGCGACGCCGACCGCGCCGAGGTCCTGGAGCGGATGGAGGCGGCCGCCAACGACGACGTGGCCCGGTTCCGCGACCTGGTGTCCCGGGTCCGCGGTCTGGAAACCCTGCCACGGCACGAGGCGGAGTTCGCCTGGGTACTCGCTGCACTGCGGTCGGGGCCCGCCAGCTAATCTGGCTGCCGTCAACACGGCAGTACGAGAGCAGTACGGAAGACGAGGGGTGGACCCGGTGGCGGACATCGAGGAAGCACGCAAGGCGTTCGAGCGGTTCGACGCGGACGGCGACGGCTTCATCACGGCGGCCGAGTACAAGAGCGCCATGGCGCAGATGGGCGACTTCAACGTCACGGACTCCGTGGCCGAGGTACTCATCTCCGGGCAGGACGCCAACGGGGACAAGCGCCTGTCGTTCGACGAGTTCTGGGCCAACCTGAACAAGTAGGCATCCGGCTCTGGTGGGGCGTGCGCACGGCGCACGCCCCACCGGTGTCTCACGCCTCAGTCGCGCCCCGGTTCACCGCCGACCCGAAGTTGCGCGAACGCGACGGGGCGGGCGGCCCGCGACGAACTGACGGCGATTCAGGGCAAGTTGGAATCGCGAGTGGACGAGTGAGGCCGGTCCGAGGGTCGGAATAGCGGGTGTGTCCTCCCGGTTCACATCCTGTGCACGTGCATGCTTCTTCCGAATCCTCCCGACCTCGAAGGGCAAGGCTCGACATGAAGATCGGCATCATCGGAGCGGGCAACATCGGCGGCAACCTCACCCGCCGCCTCACGGCCGTCGGCCACGACGTCCACGTGGCGAACTCGCGCGGACCGCACACCCTCACCGCTCTCGCGGAGGAGACCGGCGCCACGCCCGCCACCATCGAGGACGCGGTCCGCGACGCGCAGGTCGTCGTCGTCACGATCCCGCTCAAGGCGGTACCGAACCTGCCCGCCGGGCTCCTCGACACGGCGGCCGACGACGTCGCGGTCATCGACACCGGCAACTACTACCCGCAGCAGCGCGACGGGAAGATCGACGGGATCGAGGACGAGGGCCTGACGGAGAGCCGCTGGACGGAACGCCAGATCGGCCACCAGGTGGTCAAGGCCTTCAACGGCACCTACGCCCACGACATCCTCGAGAAGGCCCGCCCGGCCGGCGACCCGCAGCGCGTCTCCCTGCCCATTGCGAGCGACGACGCGGCCGCGAAGCAGGTCGTCTCCGCGCTGCTCGACGAGATCGGCTTCGACACCGTGGACGCCGGCGGCCAGGACGAGTCCTGGCGCCAGCAGCCCGGCACCCCGGTCTACGGCCTCGCGTCCGACGCGGCGGCGGTGCGCAAGGCCCTCGACTCGGCCTCCCCGCAGCGCACGGCGGAGTGGCGCGCCTGACCGCCGGCTCCCGTCAGACGCCGCCGGCCCACTCGTGCAGGGCGTCCTTGCTCTCGAAGTCGGCGACGTTCTTGTCGAGGGGGCTGTCGGTGTACTGGTGGATCGCCCAGTCCGCCTTGATGCGGGGCTTTCCGGCACTGACGTAGTCGGCGATCCAGAGGCCGTCGCCGGCGTAGGACGTCGAGTCGATATTGAGCCAGAAATTCCTGTTTGCGTAGAGAAGCACCCGATGGTTCGGCCGCAGCCGCTTCACCTCGCGGATGAACTTGTCCTTCTCCGCGTTGCTCGCGTGCGTGCCCTCGCCGGTCGTCTCCCAGTCCGCCGCCAGCAAGTCCCCCACCTTTTCGGGGGACTTGCTCACGAAGTACTCGGCCTGCGCCGTGATGTTCCCCGGCCACAGGAAGTGGTAGAAGCCGACGACGCAGTGCGCGTCACGGGCCCGCTTCGTCTGGGCGGCCAGGCGCGGGTTGACGTACGAGCGACCCTCCGTCGCCTTGATGAAGACGAACGACAGGCCGTCCGTGTCGAACGTGGACTGGTGCGAGCTGACGTCGATGCCACGGATCATGCGGGCCTCCAGGTCGGTGGGGCGACGAGGTCGAACTTTCATCGTCCCTGATCCGGCGCGTAATGAGGTCACCTTTGCGTAGATCAGCGGCTGTTGGCCATGCCCCGGGCCGCACGGATGTCACTTTTCGCGCAGGCCGATCCGTCCGTCTGGTGAACCCTTCTGAAGGAGCGCACATCATGTTCACCGTCTACGTCGTCGTCACCGTCCTCGCCGCCGTCGTGTACGGATCGGCGGCCGTCGCCAACCTCGCCGGCCACGCGTATCCGAAGGCTCAGGCCGACAAGCTGGGGGTGCCGTACGCGTGGATCCCGTGGCTCGGGACGGCGCTCGGAGCCGGCGCGCTGGGGCTCGTCGCCGGGTTCGTGGTCCCGGCCCTCGGGATCGCCGCCGCTTCGGGCCTGGTGCTGTACTTCGTCGGGGCGCTGGGCGCGCATCTGCGCGTCGGCGACCGGAACTACGGTGCGTGGTCCTTCTGCTGCGCACTCGCTGTAGCGGCCCTGGCCCTGAGGGTCACTGTCTAGAGTCCGACGTTTCGGACACCCCAAGTCTTGGAACTCGCTTTACGTGCGCGGACGCAACTGACCGAGGCCCTGTGGCTGTCTGACAGGGAGCTGAGCCCCGTTCGGGGCGTGCTGTGCAGAGCGGACTCGGAGAGTGGGGCAGGTCGTGGGACGGCGCAGGGGCAGTGGCATAGGAGTCGCGCTGGCGACGGTCGCGGTACTGGTGGGCGCGAGCGCCTGTGGCGGTGGCGGCACGGACAAGGCGGGCGGGGAGCCGTCGGGGAAGGCGAGTGCGAGCGCCTCGCCGTCACCGGCGAAGCCCAAGGGCCCGCCGATGCTGCTGGAGACGATCACTCCGCAGACCGGCACCAAGGTCGGCGTCGCCATGCCGGTATCGGTGGTCTTCACCAACCCGGTGGCGGCGAAGGCGCGCGCGAAAGTCGAGAAGCACATGAAGGTGAGCGCCTCGCAGCCGGTGAAGGGCGCCTGGCACTGGTTCGGCGACAAGCGCGCCGACTGGCGCCCCAAGACGTACTGGCCCTCGGGTACGAAGGTGAAGGTCGACGCCGATATGAAGGGCGTCAGCAACGGCAACGGCCGCTACGGCGTGCACGGTTACACGCACACCTTCACGGTCGGGGACGACGTGCGCGCCGATGTCTCCGTTCCCGGCCACACCCTGAAGGTCACGAAGAACGGCAAGGCCGTGCGCACGCTGTCGATCAACGCGGGCAGCGCCGAGTACCCGACCTGGAACGGCACGATGGCCGTCATCGACAAGCAGAAGAAGGTCCACATGACCTCCTGCAGCGTCGGCATCAGCTGCGACAAGGGCAGCCCCAACTACTACGACCTGACGCTGCCCTGGGACGTCCACCTCACCCAGTCCGGCACGTACGTCCACTACTCGACCGGTGACCCGAACCCGGGCAGCGGCAGCGCCCGCGGCTCGCACGGCTGCGTGCACCTGTCGATGTCCGACGCCAAGTGGTTCTACGGCCAGGTCAAGCAGGGCGACCCGATCACCATCACCGGCTCCCCGCGCGCCAAGGCCCCGGCGGACAACGGCTACGCGGCCTTCAACCTGAGCTGGGACCAGTGGCTCGAGGGGAGCGCGTCGGGGCAGGGGACGAGCGCCGCCCTGTGAGCT
Organism: Streptomyces sp. NPDC102360; assembly: GCF_044766085.1. Classification (NCBI taxonomy): domain Bacteria; kingdom Bacillati; phylum Actinomycetota; class Actinomycetes; order Kitasatosporales; family Streptomycetaceae; genus Streptomyces; species Streptomyces sp. NPDC102360. The sequence goes on from NZ_JBIWLG010000008.1 coordinate 44,551, forward strand.
GAGCCGGGCGGGCGCCGTCCGGTGCCCCGGTGGGCCGGTCGCTCAGCCCACCAGGAGTGGGTCCAGCCGTTCCGCGGGATAGAAGATGTCGATGTCGACCTCCTCGCCGCCGACGATCTGGGTGTCCCAGGCGCCGCTGTGCACCAGGGTGTACAGGGTCTGGCCGTTCAGCGTGTCCAGGTGCTTCAGGAGCGTCGCGTCGTCGGGCAGTCCGGGAATCCGCGGCGCCAGACGGTCGCGGATCGCGCGGAGTTGATCCATGAGGGCGTCGAGGTCGGCCTGCCGGTCCGGCGTCCGCTCCGCGGCCTCCGAGATGCTCTGCTGGATCTTGTCCTTGATGGCCCGGGTCACCCCTTGCTCGTCCGTGGTGATCATCGAGTTCCAGGCGCGGCTCTTGTGCCGGTACTGGAGCATCGACATGGCCGCCTCGTGGCGTACGAAGTCGGCATCGCGCAGCGGCCGCCCCCGCCAGGTGCCGCTGAGGGAGCGGGCGAGCGAAATGGCCGATCCCCAGCCGCTGTTGAGGCCGCGGCCCGGCCAGAAGTGGATGGCGTTGGCGGCGTCCCCGAGCAGGAATCCGTACGTGCCCGGTCCCGAGGCCGTCTTGGGGTGCAGCCGCGCGGTGAACCGCGGCCGCTGCACCATGTCGAGGCGGAACGCGGTGACGGCGCTCAGGTCGGACTCGGGCACGGCGAACAGCGCAAGCCCCTCCTTGACCCGCTTCCACAGCGCCGACCCCTTGAGCAGGGCGGGCAGGAACAAGGTGCTGTGGGTGTCGCAGAGGAAGTCGCCGTCCTCGCTCCGGTTCATCACGCACGGGCGCGAGGCGATGCACTCCTCGAACACCTGCCGGACGGGGTCGATCCCCACGACCTCCTTTGCCTCCTCGTCGGTGAGCCGCATGTTGAGGAAGCCCTCACCGCGCAGGGAGTTGAGGAGGAACCGGTTCTGCGCCACGGTGAGCAGCACGGACATCGGATCCGACAGCCTGGACTTCACCCTCAGGCCGAGCACCACGTCCTGGAGGTGCGCGCCTTCCAGCGAGTAGATGGACGTGTCGGCCCGGCCGAACTTCTCTGTGAAGTGCGCACGCGTCCGGGAGCGACCTCCCTCGCAGATGGCGAGCACATGGTCCGCGGCCGCGCTCTTCTCGTGCTCGACCGGGTCGAACCGCTCCGGCACGAGGCGGATGCGGTCCGCCTTCTCGTTGGCCAGCTCCAGGAGTGTGTCCTCCACGTAGGAGATCCGGATGTTGCGGGGCTGGTGACCGCGGATCGAGTCCGGGCCCGCCGGCCACATCTCGCTGTACGCGCCGTCCTTGAACAGCCGGTCCTGGACCTCCTGGGGAAGGCCGAGGTACTGGCGGCTCTGCACCGTGACGACCTGCATGCGCCGGACGTTTCCCTGTGTCGCGTCCTTCCAGACGACCCTGTCCCCGTCCCGGGTCCAGCGGCCGTCGTAGATCGTGACGGCGGCCCGGGGGCCGAGCAGGGACTCCAGGAGCAGGGCGAAGGCAAGCCCCACGGGACCGCCGCCCGACACCGTCACCTTGAGCACCGGGACCGGCTGCTCGGCGGGAGGCGGCGTGAGGGCCTCGAGAACGGAGAGGTCCATGATGGTCTCCATCGGTCCTGCCGCCTCGAAGGAGAACGTCTCCTCACCGATCGTGATGACGTCGTCGGGCTGGAGCACGCGCGAGGTCATGCGCTCCCCGTTGACGTATGTCCCGTTGCTGCTTCCCAGGTCGTAGAGCATGAATCCATGGCCCTCGCGGCGTACCTCGGCATGGAACCGCGAGATGCTCACGTCGCGGATCACCACGTCGTTCGCGGACTTGCGGCCGAACGTGAGGGGCTTCGCTCCGATGCCGAACCGCTCTCCGGCCAGGGAACCTTGACGGCTGACTATCTCAGGGGGCATGAGTCCTCGGATTCCATTCATCCAACGAGCCAGGACCGTGCGGCGAGGGCGGCCGTTACCCCGGCCGCCCTGCCCGTACGTCAAAGCTAGGGCCCTTCTGACGGATCCTGCTGGAGTCGCGGGGTCTGGCACGCCCATCTGCGGCGTTGTCGTCGGTTGCCAACGCTCCGCGTTGACGCCCTCCTCCGCCTTGCAGCTGCACGCACCAGACCCCGCTCGTCTGCACCGGACGGCCACGGCCACCCGCATCCAGCCTGACCCGTCAGAAGGACCCTAGAGGCGTCGACGGATTCGGGAACCCCCTGGCGCGTGAACCGGCCGACCCCGAGGAGGCGGCCTCAGCACTCGATGATGTTCACCGCGAGCCCGCCGCGCGCCGTCTCCTTGTACTTGACGCTCATGTCCGCGCCGGTGTCCCGCATCGTCTTGATGACCTTGTCGAGGGACACCTTGTGCGAGCCGTCGCCGCGCAGCGCCATCTTCGCGGCGGTGACGGCCTTGACCGCCGCCATGCCGTTGCGCTCGATGCACGGGATCTGGACGAGGCCGCCGACCGGGTCGCAGGTCAGGCCGAGGTTGTGCTCCATGCCGATCTCGGCCGCGTTCTCCACCTGCTCCGGGGAGCCGCCGAGCGCCTCGGCGAGGGCGCCCGCCGCCATCGAGCAGGCGGAGCCGACCTCGCCCTGGCAGCCGACCTCGGCACCGGAGATGGAGGCGTTCTCCTTGAAGAGCATGCCGATCGCGCCGGCCGTGAGCAGGAGGCGGACCACGCCGTCCTCGTCGGCTCCGGGCACGAAGTTCACGTAGTAGTGCAGGACGGCGGGGATGATGCCCGCCGCGCCGTTCGTGGGCGCCGTGACGACCCGGCCGCCCGCCGCGTTCTCCTCGTTCACGGCCATCGCGTAGAGGGTGATCCACTCCATGGCGAGGGCCTTGGGGTCGCCCTCGGCGCGCAGCTTGCGGGCCGAACTCGCGGCGCGGCGGCGGACCTTGAGGCCGCCGGGCAGGATGCCCTCGTGGGACATGCCGCGGGAGACGCAGGACTGCATGACGCGCCAGATGTCCAGGAGACCCTCGCGGATCTCGTCCTCCGTGCGCCAGGCCTTCTCGTTCTCCAGCATCAGGGCCGGGATGGACAGGCCGGTCTCCTGCGCGAGGCGGAGCAGCTCGTCGCCGGTGCGGAAGGGGTACTTGAGGGACGTGTCGTCGGGGACGATCGGGTTCGAGCCCTCGACGGCGTCCTCGTCGACGACGAAGCCGCCGCCCACCGAGTAGTACGTCTTGGTGAGCAGCTCCTTGCCGTCGGAAGCCTCGTCACCGTATGCCCACAGCGTCATGCCGTTCGCGTGGTACGGGAGGGCCTTGCGGCGGTGCAGGACGAGATCGTCGTCGTAGGAGAACGGGATCTCGTGCGCGCCGAGCAGGTTGAGGCGGCCCGTCTCCTTGATCGTCTGCACGCGCTCGTCGGCGTGCTCGACGTCGACCGTGCGCGGGGAGTCGCCCTCGAGGCCGAGCAGCACCGCCTTCGGGGTGCCGTGTCCGTGCCCGGTCGCGCCCAGGGAGCCGTACAGCTCGGCGCGGACGGAGGAGGTGTGGGCCAGCAGGCCCTCGTTCTTCAGGCGCCGCGCGAACATGCGGGCCGCGCGCATCGGGCCGACCGTGTGCGAGCTGGACGGGCCGATGCCGATCGAGAACAGGTCGAAGACCGAGATGGCCACGGGTTCCTCCAGGGGACGGTACAGAAGTGGTGCGGGGCACCGCGCACTCTCCAGTGTGCGCGGTGCCCCAGGGAGCGAGCCCGCTGTTACTTGCCGAGATTCGGGTACAGCGGGTGCTTGTCGGCCAGAGCGGTCACCCGGGCCTTGAGCGCCTCCGCGTCGTACGACGGCTGAAGCGCCAGCGCGATCACGTCGGCGACCTCGCGGAAGTCCTCGGCCTGGAAGCCGCGGGTGGCGAGGGCCGGGGTGCCGATCCGCAGGCCGGAGGTGACCATCGGCGGGCGCGGGTCGTTCGGGACCGCGTTGCGGTTGACCGTGATGCCGACCTCGTGGAGGCGGTCCTCGGCCTGCTGGCCGTCGAGCTCCGATTCGCGCAGGTCGACGAGGACCAGGTGCACGTCGGTGCCGCCGGAGAGGACGTTGACGCCCGCCGCGCGGGACTCCGGGGTCGTCAGGCGCTCGGCGAGGAGCCGGGCGCCCTCGATCGTGCGGGCCTGGCGCTCCTTGAAGTCCTCCGATGCGGCGACCTTGAAGGAGACGGCCTTGGCCGCGATCACGTGCTCAAGGGGGCCGCCCTGGAAGCCCGGGAAGACCGCCGAGTTCAGCTTCTTCGCGAAGTCCTTGTTGCGGGCGAGGATGATGCCGCCGCGCGGACCGCCGAGCGTCTTGTGCGTCGTGGACGTGACGACGTCGGCGTGCGGCACCGGGTTGGGGTGCAGGCCCGCGGCCACGAGGCCCGCGAAGTGCGCCATGTCGACCCACAGGTACGCCTCGACCTCGTCGGCGATGCGACGGAACTCGGCGAAGTCCAGCTGGCGCGGGTACGCGGACCAGCCGGCGATGATCACCTTCGGGCGGTGCTCCTTGGCGAGCCGCTCGACCTCGGCCATGTCGACCAGGCCGGCGTCGTCCACGTGGTACGGGACCACGTTGAACTGCTTGCCGGAGAAGTTCAGGCGCATGCCGTGCGTGAGGTGGCCGCCGTGCGCCAGGTCCAGGCCGAGGATCGTGTCGCCCGGCTTGGCGATGGCGAAGAGCGCGGCCTGGTTCGCGGAGGCGCCGGAGTGCGGCTGCACGTTCGCGTACTCGGCGCCGAAGAGCGCCTTCACACGGTCGATCGCGATCTGCTCGGTGACGTCGACGTGCTCGCAGCCGCCGTAGTAGCGGCGGCCGGGGTAGCCCTCCGCGTACTTGTTGGTGAGGACCGAGCCCTGGGCCTCCATGACGGCGGCCGGAGCGAAGTTCTCCGACGCGATCATTTCGAGGGTCGACTGCTGGCGCTTCAGCTCGGCGTCGACCGCGACGGCGACCTCGGGGTCGAGCTCGTGCAGGGATTCGTTCAGTACGGACATCAGGGGGTCAGCTCCCGGAGAACTCGGTGTACTCGTCGGCGGAGAGCAGGTCCTTCGGCTCGTCGGCCAGCCGGACCTTGAACAGCCAGCCGCCCTCGAACGGGGCCGAGTTGACGAGCGCCGGGTCGTCGACGACGTCCTGGTTGATCTCGGTGACCTCGCCGTTCACGGGGGAGTACAGGTCGGAGACCGACTTGGTCGACTCGAGCTCGCCACAGGTCTCGCCCGCGGTCACGGTGTCACCGACCTCGGGGAGCTGGACGAACACGATGTCACCGAGCGCGTTCGCGGCGTGCTCCGTGATGCCGATCGTGGCGACGCCGTCCTCGACGGCCGAGAGCCACTCGTGCTCCTTGCTGTAACGCAGCTGCTGGGGGTTGCTCATGATGCGAATTCTCCTGTACGCGGGAAGGTGCTGGTGACAGAGGGGGCGCCGATGCGCGGCGCGGCTACTTCTGGCGCTTGTAGAACGGCAGTGCCACGACCTCGTACGGCTCGTGCGTGCCGCGGATGTCGACACCGACACCCGCCGTACCCGGCTCCGCGTGCGTGGCGTCCACGTACGCCATCGCGATCGGCTTGCCCAGCGTCGGGGACGGGGCGCCGGAGGTGACCTCGCCGATCACCGTGCCGTCGACGACGACGGACATTCCGGCGCGCGGCACCCGGCGGCCCTCGGCGATGAGGCCGACGAGCTTGCGGGGCGGGTTGGCCTCGGCCTTCGCGGCGGCCTCCTTGAGGGCGTCGTGGCCCACGAAGTCGTCCCCGTGCGAGGTCTTCTCGAACTTCACGACGCGGCCGAGACCGGCGTCGAAGGGGGTGAGCCCGGTCGTCAGCTCGTGCCCGTACAGCGGCATGCCCGCCTCCAGGCGCAGCGTGTCCCGGCAGGACAGTCCGGCGGGGATCAGGCCGTACTCGGCGCCCGCCTCGGTGAGCGCCTGCCACAGCTTCTCGGCATCGGTGGGGGCGACGAACAGCTCGAAGCCGTCCTCGCCGGTGTAGCCGGTGCGCGCGATGAGCGCCTGCACGCCGGCGACGGTGTCGGGCAGTCCCGCGTAGTACTTCAGGCCGTCCAGGTCCGCGTCCGTGACGGACTTCACGATCGCCGCGGAGGTCGGGCCCTGCACCGCGAGCAGCGCGTACGCGTCCCGGTCGTCGCGGACCTCGGCGTCGAAGCCGGCGGCGCGCCCGGTGAGGGCGTCGAGCACGACCTGCGCGTTGCCCGCGTTCGCGACCACCATGTAGGTGGTCTCGCCAAGCCGGTACACGATCAGGTCGTCGAGGATCCCGCCGTCCGCGCGGCAGATCATCGTGTAGCGGGCGCGGCCGAGGCCCACGGAACCGATGTTGCCCACGAGAGCGTGGTTGAGGAGGTCGACGGCCTGCGGACCGGACACGGTGATCTCGCCCATGTGGGAGAGGTCGAAGAGGCCGGCACGCGTGCGCACGGCGTTGTGCTCGTCGCGCTCGCTGCCGTAGCGCAGCGGCATGTCCCAGCCGGCGAAGTCGGTCATGGTCGCGCCGAGCGAACGGTGCAGGGCGTCCAGTGCGGTGGTGCGGGTCATGGCTGGTGTGCTCCCGGTGGCATGACGGCGATGGCGGAGTCTCGTGAACGCACGCGAGACGTCCTCCCCATCTGTCATCGGAACCTGAGAGGTTCGCCCCGAGGGGCTTGCACCTTGGGTGGGGGCGTCACGTCACAAAGACGCCCCACTTTTCAGATCTGCCTCGCCCGCGCGGTACGGGGCCTGAGAGATTCAAGGGAGGAACTTGCTCCTTCGGCGTCCGGGCACTCGTGAGTACCCGGAACTCTCCCGCGCGGATTCAAGCGGCCGGTATGCAGTTTGCGCGCACATCATTGCATGCCCGTCCGACAGGGAAAGCCCTTGAGTGGCATTACCTTCTCTTTACACTTGAGGGGCAAGGGTGGCGTGACCGGAACGGGGAGGACGATCACGGTGCACAAGGCAGTGGCGGGGGCGTATGCGGTGTCGGCTTCGGCGCCGGTGGTGGCGGGGGTGCGGAGCACCGGCCGGCGCTCGGTGCGGGATCTGCGCGGCCGTCGCGGTCACACGCCGCACCTGCTCGCCTTCGCGGCGGGCGACCTCGTCGTGCTCTCGGGTCTGCCGGGCAGCGGCAAGTCGACGCTGATGCGGCGGGCCGTCAAGGAGATCCGGATCGATTCGCAGGACACCCGCGAGCGCTGGGCCGCCCGCATGCCGCGCTACCTGCCGTACGCGCTGTACCGCCCGCTGGTCCGCGTCGCGCACTACGTGGGGCTGCGCCGGGCGATGCGCTCGGGCGTGAGCGTCGTCGTCCACGACTGCGGTACGCAGGCGTGGGTGCGCCGCTGGGTGATCCGCACGGCGCGGCGGCGCGGGGTCGCCGTCCACCTGATGCTGCTCGACGTACCGGCGGACACGGCCCTTGAGGGGCAGCGGGACCGCGGCCGCGGGGTGTCCCGGTACGCCTTCGCCCGGCACCGCAGGGCGGTGGGCGCGCTCGTCAGCTCGACGGAGCGGGGGAAGCTGCCGGCCGGGATGGAGTCGGCGGTGCTGCTCGACCGGGCGGCGATGGAGGCGCTGGGCGGGATCACGTTCGGCGACTGACACCGGTTAAGGTCGGCGGGCAGCAGCAGCGGGCGGAACAGCAGAGGTTGATGGCAGTCATGGAGTTCCCAGGCACCCCGGAGCCGGGTCACGGTCACGCTCAGGGGCACGAGGGCGGCTACGCCCACCCCGTGCAGGGCTGGCCCGCCAACGAGTTGGAGGAGGTCCTCGCCGCGGCCCTCGGGCATCCGGAGTCCGGTGCCCGCGTCGTCGAGGTGCTCGGCCGCAGCCACGTGTGGATCCCGCTGCCCAGGGGCGGTTCGAACGCCAGCAGGGACCTCGACCTGCCGAGCCTGGAGATCGCGGGCCAGGCCTTCGTCCCCGTGTTCAGCTCCGAGCAGCAGTTCATGGCGGTCACCGGTGGCCGCATGGACTGCACGGTGGCCCCGGCCGTGGAGTTCGCGCGCGGGCTTCCGCCGCAGGTCGGCATCGCGGTGAACCCGGACGGCACGGTGGGCGTGCCGCTGCCGCCGCAGGCCGTCGCCGAGCTGGCCCGCAGTGGCCGCACCCCGCTGGACGGCCCGGCGACGGGTGGCCGCGTGGTGCTCAGTGAGCCCGACTGGCAGGTCGACCCGATGGACTTCCTGGCCGCGGTGCGTGAGGAGTTCGAGGCGCTCGGCACGGTACTGAGCGCCCGGCGCTGCCTCGCGACCGTGGAGGACGCGGAGCCGTCCCTGTTCATCGGCGTGGAACTGCTGGCGCAGGCCGCCGGTGCCGCGGGCGGTGCGCGGGACGTTCCGCTGGAGGCGCTGGGGCGGGCGCTGGGCCGCGCGCCGGTGGCCTGGGCCGTCAACCTGGTGTTCCTGGACGTGACGCAGGACCCGGTCGCGGACTGGCTGCGTACACACGTACGGCCGTTCTACGTACGAGAAGGGTGACGGCGTCCGTCAAGTCGGTGTCAGTATCGCCGCTTAAGCTGGTTTCATGACGTGACCGGTCGGCGCTTCGCTTTCCGGCCACGTGTGGGACACGGACGTATGTGAAGAGCCGAAGGGGCGGTTACGGGTGAGTGCGTCGGGCACGGCCGCGGCTGGACAAGTCGAGCACATGCTGCGCCAGGTGACGCCGGGACGCCACGACGCGTACGAGGCGCTCCTCAAGGCCCTCGCCGACCCCGCGGCCGGGCAGGTCTGGATGCTGCTCTGGCACGGCCAGGCCGGCTCTCCTGACGCCCAGTACGGGAACATGGAGGTGGACGGCTTCGGCTACGCCCCGTGCGTCACCTCCGCCCAGGAGCTCTCCGCCTCCGGCTGGTCGCGGGCGTACGAGGTGGTGAGCGGGGTCGACGCGGCGCGCACGCTCTACCCGGACCACTACGGGCTCTGGCTGAACCCGCACGCGCCGGGTGGCGGCGTCGGCATCCCGTGGCTCGACCTGCGCCGCATCGCGGGCGGCCTCGACCGGCAGCCCGCGGGCCCGCTGCGGCTCTCCGAGCCCACGATCGAAATCCCCCAGTTCTATGCGGTACTGACGCAGAACGCCCACCGCACCACGGCGATCCGTTCCCTGCGCCGCGCCTGGGTCCAGCCCGCGCTCGGCGCGCCCTACCTCGCCATCGGCCTGGACGTCTACGACACGTCACCGGCGTCCGTGGACGCGGTCCGGGCGATGATGCAGCAGTCCGTCCCCGCGGTCCCCGAGGGCCTCCCGGTCTCCACGGTCGCGATGTCGGACGAGTACGACCCCATCGCCATGTGGCTCAGGGCGAACGCGCGGCCGTTCTACGACCGCGAGGCGCATGTCGCTCCCGCTGGGGGTGGGTACGGGTATCCGCCGCCGTACGGCGCTACGCGTTAGCTCCAGCCCGTCCGGCGTTTGAGGACATCTTTTGACCGGTGCCGCCCCAACTGTCCCGGTTGCGCGGCCATTCGGCCGCTTGGGGCCCAACTGCCCACCGTCCGCACCCCGTTCACCCCTCTCCGGATAACGGAACACCCCAGCCTGCATCACGTTTAGGCATCCTTTCGCTGTCAAGTCTGGCAACAGATCGCGCCCAGGTTGAAGACTCCCGCAGCAAGGGGGCTTCGCCTCTGTGTACGACGGACTGAACCACGCCGCCACAGCGGCAAGTGCGGGCCGGTCACCGCCGGTTGAGAGGGGTCCCTGCCACGATGACGGCACCATTGCACGACACGAGCGCGGAAGCGGAACCGAGCGCCCCGGTCGAGCCTGCCAAGGGAGACGGAGACCGCAAGGTCGAGGGCCGGTCGCTCAAGCAGATCGCCTGGAACCGGCTGAAGCGCGACAAGGTCGCTCTCGGCGGTGGCATCGTTGTCGTCCTTCTGATCCTGGTCGCGATCTTCGCGCCGTTCATCGTCAGCCTGCTCGGCCACCCGCCGAACGACTTCCACCAGGACAAGCTCGACCCGCTGACGAACCTGCCCCAGGGCGCGCTCGGCGGCGTGAGCGGCGACTTCCTCTTCGGCCTGGAGCCGAACAAGGGCCGCGACGTCTTCAGCCGCATCGTCTACGGCGCCCGGATCTCGCTGCTCGTGGCGTTCCTCGCGGCGATCGTCGCCGTGGTGCTCGGCACGCTGTTCGGCATCATCGCCGGCTTCTTCGGCGGCTGGATCGACGCGGTGATCAGCCGCGTGATGGACGTGCTGCTCTCCTTCCCGCAGCTGCTCTTCATCATCTCCCTGGTCTCCGTGCTCCCCGACGACCTGCTCGGCCTGACCGGCAGCGGGGTGCGCATCGCCGTACTGGTCCTCGTCATCGGATTCTTCGGATGGCCGTACATCGGCCGCATCGTCCGAGGGCAGACGCTCTCCCTGCGGGAGCGTGAATACGTCGAGGCGGCACGGTCGTTGGGCGGTGGCTCGCGGCACATCCTGTTCCGCGAACTGCTGCCGAACCTGGCGGCGCCCATCGTCGTCTACATGACGCTGATGATCCCGACCAACATCCTCACGGAGGCGGCGCTCAGCTTCCTCGGTGCGGGTGTCAGGCCGCCCACGGCCTCCTGGGGCGGCATGCTCCGCGACGCTCTGGAGACGTACGAGCACGACCCGATGTTCATGGTCTTCCCGGGTGTCACGATCTTCATCACCGTTCTCGCCTTCAACCTCTTCGGCGACGGGCTGCGCGACGCCCTCGACCCGAAGGGCACCCGGTAACGCCGTACAAGTCCAACTGGCTTTCACCGAACTGCCCCTGCAGCACCGTCAGGTGGCTTGACTCCATGGTTCTCCGGCAGGTGTCCGGGACCGCGATCTCGGAGGTTACGAGAAAATGCCCACAGGTTCCTCGAAACGACGGCTCGCCGCCGGCGCCGCCCTCGTGGTCGCGGCTCTGGTGTCGACCACGGCGTGCGGCGGTGGCAGCGACGACGACTCCAAGGACTCGTCGAAGGGCGCCGGTTACGACGCCGCGTACCAGAAGATCGCCAACCCTTCGAAGAAGAAGGGGGGCACGCTGCGCATGGTCGGCAAGCAGGACCTGGACTCCGCGGACCCGCAGCGCGCCTACTACGGCATGTCCTGGGACTTCATGCGGTTCTACACGCGCCAACTGGTGACCTACGCGCCCAAGCCGGGCGAGGCGTCCAACGAGCTGGTCGGTGACCTGGCCAAGTCCAAGGCCGACATCTCCGACGACGGCAAGACCTACACGTACCACCTGCGGGACGGGATCACCTGGGAGGACGGCTCGCCGATCACCTCCAAGGACGTCAAGTACGGCATCGAGCGCATCTGGGCGACGGACACCATCACCGGTGGCCCGCAGTACCTGAAGAAGAACCTGGACCCCAAGGGCGAGTACAAGGGCCCCTACAAGGACAAGTCCAAGGACAAGCTGGGCCTGAAGTCGATCGAGACGCCGGACGACCAGACCGTCGTCTTCAAGCTGCCCAAGCCGAACGGTGACTTCGAGCAGTTCCTCGCCATGCCGACCGGCTCGCCGGTCAAGCAGGAGAAGGACACGAAGGCCAAGTACACCGCGCACCCGTTCTCCGCCGGCCCGTACAAGTTCCAGTCGTACAAGGCCAACAAGAAGATCGTGCTGGTCCGCAACGACAAGTGGAAGAAGTCCTCGGACCCGGTCCGCGCGGCGCTTCCCGACAAGGTCGACGTGACGATCTCCGCCAACCTGGAGGAGAACGACAAGCGCCTGATGGAAGGCGACTACGACGTCGACATGAACGGCACCGGCATGACCCAGTCGGGTCGCGTCTCCGCCGTCCAGGACCACAAGGACAGCGTCGACAACATGCGGACCGCCTTCGTCCGCTACGTCGCTCTGGTGCACAAGGCCAAGCCGTTCGACAACGTCCACTGCCGCAAGGCCGTGTTCTACGGAACGGACTTCGCCGGTCTGCAGCAGACCCGCGGCGGCAAGCTGGCCGGTGGCGACATCGCCAACTCCACCCTGCCGAAGTCCATCAAGGGCCACAGCGATTACGACCCGTACGGCATCCTCGCCCGCAAGGGCAAGCCGGACGTGGCCAAGGCCAAGTCCGAGCTGAAGGAGTGCGGCAAGCCGACCGGCTTCTCGACGAAGATCACCGCCCGTACCAACAACCCGGGCGAGGTCGACACCGCCGAGGCGCTGCAGGAGCAGCTCGCCAAGGTCGGCATCAAGGTCGAGGTCGACTCCTTCGACGGTGCCGAGGCCGCCTCGGTCACCGGTTCGCCGAAGGTCGTCAAGGCGCGCGGCTACGGCATGATCATGAGCGGTTGGGGCCCGGACTTCCCGTCGGGCCAGGGCTTCGGCCAGCCGCTGTGGGACAGCCGCTTCCTCGCGCAGACCGGTAACTACAACGAGTCCGAGATCAACGACCCGAAGATCGACGGCATGTTCGACAAGGCCATCGCCGAGACGGACCCGAACAAGGCCGGCGAGACCTACAAGGCGCTCGACAAGCGGATCCTCGACCAGGCCGACTGGATGCCGTTCATCTACGAGAACAACATCACGTGGCGTGGCCCGCGTCTGACCAACGCCATGATGGCCGACGCCTACAGCGGTCGCTACGACTACGCCTCCCTGGGCGTCGTCAAGTAACACCCCTGCCGGACGGCGGAGTTCATCCGCCGTCCGGTTCCGCCCCAGCCGCCGAAACCCGCCAGTCCGAAGGGCAGGTGATGGCCCCGGGCGGCGGACGTGCACCCCCACAAGGGGCCACGGTCGCCGCCGGGCCGCGCACAGTGCTTGCTTATCTCACCCGGCGCCTGTTCGCCGTAATCATCATGGTGCTCGTCGTTCTGTTCGCGACCTTCACCATCTTCTTCATGCTGCCCAAATGGGCGGGTCAGGACATCGCCGTGCTCTTCGCCGGCAAGTCGTCCGGCGCCGAGCAGCTCGCGGGGATCCGGATCAAGCTGGGGCTCAACGACCCTCTGCTCGTCCAGTTCTGGGACTTCGTCAAGGGCATCCCGCTGGGGCGCGACTACGCCAACGGCAATGACGTGACCCATTGCGCGGCGCCCTGCTTCGGGTACTCCTTCCGTACGGAGGAACCCGTCTGGAACACCCTGAAGGACGCGCTGCCCGTCACCGGCGCGCTCGCCCTCGGCGCCTGTGTGCTGTGGCTCATCGGCGGCGTCGCCACCGGTGTCGTCTCCGCCCTCAAGCGCGGCTCCTTCTGGGACCGCGCCGCCATGACCACCGCCCTCGCCGGCGTCTCCCTGCCGGTCTTCTTCACCGGCATGGTCGCGATGGGGATCTTCGTGCACAGCCTCGGCTGGGTGCACATCGCCGACTCGCTCTCCACCGACGACTCGATCGGTACGTGGATCGAGACGCTGATCCTGCCGTGGATCGTGCTCGCCTTCCTGAACGCCGCGATGTACGCCCGGCTCACCCGCGCCACCATGCTGGAGATCCTCGGCGAGGACTACATCCGCACCGCGCGCTCCAAGGGCCTCGGCGAACAGGCCGTCATCACCCGGCACGCGCTGCGCTCCGCGATGACGCCGATCCTCACCGTCTTCGGGCTCGACCTCGGCGTGCTGATGGGCGGCGCCGTGCTCACCGAGTCCACGTTCAACCTGCCGGGTCTCGGCCTCGCGGCGGTCCAGGCCATCAGCAACAAGGACCTGCCCGTGATCCTCGGCGTGACGCTGATCGCGGCCCTCGCGATCGCCGTCGCCAACCTCGTCGTGGACCTCTTGTACGCCGTCATCGACCCGCGAGTGAGGCTGGGATGACCGAACTGAACAAGACCGGAGCGGCGGTCGGTGAACCCACCGCCGCCTCCGGCGCCCCCAGCTCATTCCTCGAGGTCCGGGATCTGCATGTGCACTTCCCGACCGACGACGGCCTGGTCAAGTCCGTCGACGGGCTCTCCTTCACGCTGGAGAAGGGCCGCACCCTCGGCATCGTCGGCGAGTCCGGCTCCGGGAAGTCGGTGACCTCGCTCGGCATCATGGGCCTGCACACCACCGGCCAGTACGGCCGGCGCAAGGCGCAGCTCAGCGGCGAGATCTGGCTGGACGGCACCGAGCTGCTCTCCGGCGACCCGAACACGGTGCGCAAGCTGCGCGGCCGCGACATGGCGATGATCTTCCAGGATCCGCTCTCCTCGCTGCACCCGTACTACTCGATCGGCAAGCAGATCGTGGAGGCCTACCGGGTCCACCACAACGTCGACAAGAAGACCGCGCGCAAGCGGGCCGTCGAGATGCTCGACCGGGTCGGCATTCCGCAGCCGGACAAGCGGATCGACTCCTATCCGCACGAGTTCTCGGGCGGCATGCGCCAGCGCGCGATGATCGCGATGGCCCTCGTCAACAACCCCGAGCTGCTGATCGCCGACGAGCCGACCACCGCGCTCGACGTGACGGTGCAGGCGCAGATCCTCGACCTGATCCGCGATCTGCAGAAGGAGTTCGGCTCGGCCGTCATCATGATCACGCACGACCTCGGTGTCGTCGCGGAGATGGCGGACGAGCTGCTGGTCATGTACGGCGGCCGCTGCGTGGAGCGGGGGACCGCCGACCAGGTCTTCAGCACGCCCCAACACCCGTACACGTGGGGCCTGCTGGGCTCGATGCCGCGCATCGACAGGGAGCAGACGGAGCGGCTCACCCCGGTCAAGGGCTCCCCGCCCAGCCTCATCAATCTGCCGAACGGCTGCGCCTTCAATCCGCGCTGCCCCTACGCGGACGTACCCAAGGACAACATCACGCGCACCGAGCGTCCCGAACTGCGGGAGGTCGGCTCCGGACACTTCTCCGCCTGCCACATGTCGGGCGAGGAGCGCGAGCGGATCTGGAACGAAGAGATTGCGCCGAAGCTGTGACGGATGCCCAAGGTACGGATGCCCAAGGTACGGACGCCAAAGGACCTGAAGCCGAGATGACGACGCCCCCTACGATTCCCCAGCAGGCGACGACCTCTCCGGACCCGGCGGCCGGTGAGCCGCTGCTCAAGGTCGAAGGACTGGTCAAGCACTTCCCGATCCGCAAGGGTCTGCTCAAGCGGCAGGTCGCCGCGGTGCAGGCGGTCGACGGGCTCTCCTTCGACGTCCGCGCCGGTGAGACGCTCGGCGTCGTGGGCGAGTCCGGCTGCGGCAAGTCGACCATGGGCCGGCTGATCACGCGGCTCCTTGAACCCACGGCAGGCCGCGTCGAGTTCGAGGGCCAGGACATCACGCACCTGAGCACCGGCGGGATGCGGCCGCTGCGCCGCGACGTCCAGATGATCTTCCAGGACCCGTACTCGTCGCTGAACCCGCGCCACAACATCGGCGCGATCGTCGGCGCTCCGTTCCGGCTGCAGGGCGTCAAGCCCGAGGGCGGTGTGCGCAAGACCGTCCAGGAACTCCTGGAGAAGGTCGGCCTCAACCCCGAGCACTACAACCGCTATCCGCACGAGTTCTCCGGCGGGCAGCGGCAACGCATCGGCATCGCACGGGCGTTGGCGCTCAATCCGAAGCTGGTGGTGGCGGACGAGCCGGTGTCGGCGCTGGACGTCTCGATCCAGGCGCAGGTCGTGAACCTGCTGGACGACCTCCAGGACGAGCTCGGCCTCACGTACGTGATCATCGCGCACGACCTCTCGGTCATCCGGCACGTCTCGGACCGGATCGCGGTGATGTACCTCGGCAAGATCGTCGAGCTGGCGGACCGCGACGACCTGTACGCGACGCCGATGCACCCGTACACGAAGGCGCTGCTCTCGGCGGTGCCGGTGCCGGATCCCAAGCGTCGCGGCACGAAGAGCGAGCGCATCCTGCTGCGCGGTGACGTCCCCTCGCCGATCGACCCGCCCACCGGGTGCCGGTTCCACACGCGGTGCTGGAAGGCGACGGAGCTCTGCAGGACGACGGAGCCGCCGCTGATTCCGTTGGCCACGGCCCATCAGGTGGCGTGCCACCACCCGGAGAACGCTCCGGACCAGGCGCCGGAGGACTCCACGCTCCTCCAGGTGGCGAAGGAGGCCATCGACGTGATCACGGTCCCGGAACCCACGCCCCCGACGACCTGAAAGCCGGGGCTCAAACGCCGGCGGGGCTGTTGTGAAGCCCCTGCGGCGTTTGAGCAGCGGGGTCCGGGGCGGAGCCCCGTGGCGTCGGACCCGGTGCCGCGCGCAACCCGGTCCCCCGCAAATGGCCCGATAGGGTCATGTACACGTCGACCGCCGAGCGGCAGAGTTCCGCTGTCCGTTACACCGGAACCCGCTCGAAGGGACGCCCCATGGCACTCTCCCGTTCGGCACGCCTGGCCGCGCTCACCGTAGCCGCCGCCTCCTTCTGTCTGATAGCCGCCGGCCCCGCCCCCACCCCCGGCTCCGACGGCATCGGCGACCCGTACTTCCCACAGCTCGGCAACGGCGGCTTCGACGCCGCCCACTACGCCCTCGACGTCGCGTACAACCCCGACACCGACCGCCTCGACGGCCGCACGACCCTCACCGCGCGCGCCACCCAGAACCTCTCCGCCTTCGACCTCGACCTGCAGAAGCTGACCGTCACCAAGGTCGAAGTGGACGGCAGACGCGCCGAGTTCACCCGCAGCGGCGACGAACTGCGCATCACCCCGCGCGCCTCGATCCGCAAGGGCAAATCCTTCACCACGACCGTCACCTATGGCGGCGTGCCCGAGCCCCTCAGCGGCCCCATCGTCTTCGGCTCCGACTACGGCTGGATGAAAACGGCGGACGGCGTCTTCGTCGCATGCGAGCCGAACGCCGCCTCCACCTGGTTCCCGTCCAGCGACCACCCGTCCGACAAGGCCACGTACGACATCCGTATCAAGGCCCCGAAGGGCCTGACCGGCGTATCGAACGGCCGCCTTGTCGACACGTACGACACCGACAAGGGCAAGCAGACCGTCCACCACTGGCGCGAGTCGAAGCCCATGGCGACGTATCTCGCGACCGCCAGCATCGGCAAGTTCGATGTGAAGTCCGGCAAGACACCGGCCGGTACCCCGATCTACGTAGCCATCGACCCGGTCCTCGCCAACAGCAACAACGTCGACGTGTACGCGGTGACCGCCGAGGCCACCGACTACTGGTCGCAGGTCTTCGGCCCGTACCCCTTCGAGGAGACGGGCGCGGTCGTCGACGACATGCCGCAGGCCGGCTTCTCCCTGGAGACCCAGTCCAAGCCGAGCTACTCGGCGGTCCGCTCCGAGTCGACGATCGTGCACGAGCTGGCCCACCAGTGGTTCGGCGACTCGGTATCCGTCGAGCAGTGGAAGAACATCTGGCTCAACGAGGGCTTCGCCACGTACGCCCAGTGGCTGTGGACCGAGCACAAGGGCGGCGCCTCGGCCCACGACTCCTTCCTCGCGGGCTACAACTCCCGTCCGGCGGACTCCGCCTTCTGGCAGGTCAAGCCCGGCGACCCGCAGCGCGACACGATGTTCGCCTCGGCCGTCTACCAGCGCGGCGCGATGACGCTCCAGATGCTGCGCGAGCGCATCGGCGACAAGGCGTTCTTCCAGCTGCTGCCGAAGTGGACGCAGGAGAACCGCTACGGCAACGCCCAGACGTCCGACTTCATCGCCCTCGCCGAGAAGGTCTCCGGCAAGCAGCTCGACGACCTCTTCGACACCTGGCTGTTCACGACGGGCAAGCCGAGTCTGTAGCGGCGCCCCCGGCAGGGCTGCATCTCCCGGGGGGCAACCCCCGGACCCCCGGCTGGAAAGGCAGGCCGACCGAGCCGGGCCTGCACGCCCTCGCCAGGGAATGTGCGTAAGAATGTCGGGTGCTTGAGGAACTGTTCACGCCCTCCGTCCAGCATTGGCTCGACCTCATCGGGATCTTCGTCTTCGCGATCTCCGGTGCCCTGATGGCCGTCCGCAAGAACTGGGACGTCTTCGGGATCGCCGCGCTCGCCGAGGTCACCGCGCTGGGCGGAGGCGTGTTCCGCGACCTGGTCATCGGCGCCGTGCCCCCGGCCGCGTTCGTCGACCTCGGCTATTTCGTCACGCCGCTGATCGCCGCCGCGCTCGTCTTCTTCCTGCACCCGGAGGTCGAGCGCACCCAGACGGCGGTGAACGTCTTCGACGCGGCGGGCCTCGGCCTGTTCTGCGTCACGGGCACGACGAAGGCGTACGACTACGGGCTCGGGCTCACCGCTTCCGCGGCGCTCGGCCTCACCACCGCGGTCGGCGGCGGTGTGCTGCGCGACATCATCGCCAACGAGGTGCCGTCCCTCGTGCGCTGGGACCGCGATCTGTACGCGGTGCCCGCCATGGTCGGCGCCGGGATCGTCGTCCTGTGCATCCATCTCGACGCCCTGGACGGCTTCACCAGCGCCCTCGCGGTCCTCACCGCGTTCGTTCTGCGGCTGCTCGCGATGCGCTACCACTGGCGGGCGCCGCGCGCCTGGAACCGCAGGTCCGCCGGGGTGGAAGTGACGGAGGAGACGCCGTAGCCGCGGACCGGTGGACGGTGAAAGCTACCGCTTAGTAATTTCCTGTTGTACGTTTTCGGGTATGGCAGACGCAGTATCCACGCAGAGTCGCCCGGCCGTCATCGGCGACAGCGAGTTCGACCGTGACACCGCCGTCACCCGGCGCGCGGGCGAACCCGGTGTCTACGACATCGACCTCTCCGCGGGCTGGACGATCATCAACGCCCTCAACGGCGGCTACCTCCTCGCCGTGCTCGGCCGCGCCCTCGCGGACGCCTTGCCGCACGACGACCCGTTCACGATCTCGGCGCACTACCTGACCGCGTCCGCGCCGGGCCCCGCCGTGATCAGGACCGATGTGGCCCGCTCCGGCCGCACCCTCTCCACCGGGCAGGCCTCCCTCTTCCAGTACGCGGAGGACGGCAGTGAGATCGAGCGGATCCGGGTCATCGCGTCGTACGGCGATCTGGACACGCTCCCCGACGACGTGCGCACGAGCGCCGAGCCGCCGGCCATGCCCGCCATCGACCAGTGCTTCGGCGCGGGCGACGCACCCGATGGCACGCCGCCCGTGCCCGGCAGCTCCGCGATCTCCGACCGGCTGCACCTGAAGCTCGACCCGGCCACGCTGGGCTGGGCGCTCGGCGCGCCGTCCGGCAAGGGTGAGATGCGCGCCTGGTTCGGCCTCGCCGACGGCCGCGACATGGACCCGCTGTCACTGCTGCTCGCGGTGGACGCGCTGCCGCCGACCGCCTTCGAGATGGGCCTCAAGGGCTGGGTGCCGACGGTCGAGCTGACCGTCCACGTGCGCTGCCGCCCGGCTCCGGGACCCGTCCGCGTGTCGATCACGACGCGGAACCTGGCCGGCGGCTTCCTGGAGGAGGACGCCGAGATCTGGGACGCGCAGGACCGCTTGGTGGCCCAGTCGCGTCAGCTCGCGCGCGTGCGGCTCGGCTGAGCCACTCAAGCCCCGCGCCTCAAGCCCGGCCGGCGTTTGAGGCGCGGGGTCCAGCTGAGCCAATCAAGCCCCGCCGGCGTTTGAGGCGCGGGGTTCGGGGCGGAGCCCCGAGTCTTCACCCCGCATGGGCCTCACCGTAGAAACTCCCCGAGCACGGCCGCGAGTTCGGCGGGCGCGTCCTCCTGGACGAGATGCCCGGCGCCCTCGACGATCCGCAGCTCCGCGCCGGGGATCAACTTGACCAGCTCGTGCGCCCGCGCAACCGGGATCCAGGTGTCCTCGGCACCCCAGCAGACGAGCACGGGCAGGCCCAACTCCCCGTACCGGTCCTGGATGTCGTCGGTGGCCGCCCACAGGGGGTTCTGCTCGAGCTGCCGGTAGAAGGATTCCTTCCCGGCCTCGGTCAGCCAGGGCGCGACCACGCGCGCGTGCGTGTCCGGGTGCAGCCCGAGGTGGCTGCCGGAGGCGATGTAGCGGTGCACGAGCGCCTCGTGCAGTTCGGGCGGCAACTGCCGGAACACGTCGGAGTGCGCACCGAGCAGCCGGTACGTGGGGGAGCCCCACGGCCGGATCGCCACCGGGTCGACCAGGGCGAGGCGCGCGTACGCGGCGCCGTGCACCAGGTGCGCGCGCAGCGCGATGCAGCCACCGAAGTCGTGGCCGACCACCGCGGGTTGCCCTTCACCGAGGCCCCAGTGGTCGAGCAGCTCGGTGAAGACGCGGGCCTGGGCGTCGAGCGAGAGGTCCTGGTCGGGGCCGGTCTCCGAGACGCCGTAGCCGGGCAGGTCCCACACGTAGACGCGGAATTGGGTCGCGAGCGCGCGGGCCGGCGCCCGCCAGACGTAGGACGAGAACGGTGTGCCGTGGACGAGGACGACGGGCGGCGCGTCGGCCGGTCCGAGTGCCGTCCAGCGGATCTCGCCGGACGAGCTGGAGAAGCTTCGGTCGAGGTTCCAGTCGGCTGCTGTCATGACCGTAACGCTAGTAGCTCATGACACATCGAGCCAGTGTTTTCGGCCGATACTCACCAGACGCAGCTGCCGCTCCGCCTGGTCCGTCACCCGCCCGAAGTCCGCTGCACCCGTGCTGAGCAGCAGCGATGCCGTCACCAGCATGTGATCGACGTACAGGTCCGCCAGCATCTTCAGGTCCTCTTGGCTCCAGCCCGCCGCGTCGGGGTCGTGCTGGAGCGCCTCGCGCACTTCGTCGGCGAACTGCGCGAGCTGCTCGCCGATCGCCTCCCGCACCCGCTGCACGCCACCGTGTCGCTCGCGCGCGATGAAGCGGACGTGTGCGGGATGCGCGTGCACGTGACGGGCGATCAGTTCGATGGTGCGCGTGATGCGCTCGTCGCTGTCCCAGGTCGCCGTCAGCGCGTCGCGGATCACCGCGTGCAGACTGCCGAGGGCCTCCTCGACCAGGGCCACTCCGAGGTCGGCTGTGCTGTCGAAGTGCCGGTAGAACGCGGTCGGGGTCACGCCCACGGCGCGCGTCACCTCGCGCAAGCCGAGGCTGCTGAGGCTCTGGTCCTCCAGCAGTCCCAACGCCGCGTCCAGGAGCGCCTGTCGGGTCTTCTGTTTCTGCGCCTGACGGGCGCCGAGGGTGTGACTCATGTCATCCAGTTAACAACTGTTCTCTGTAATGGGGAAGTCGGGTCGCGAGCTAGACTGGGGAGTCAGTGAACAGTTGTAACCCAACTTTTCGAGAGGCTTCCATGCTGTTCCTCGTAGCGGCCCTCCTGCTGCTGGGCTTCGCGCTCGGCACCGTGGCCCACGCCCCGCTGCCCATCACGCTCGTCGCGGCCGCCGTCATCGGCGTCTGGCTGGCCGTGTTCGCGGTCCGCGAGCGCCACGCGCGCCGCAGGCACCAGCACTGAACCGTCAGCAGTCCACGTTCTCAGGGGGTATCACCATGCAACTCACCGCAGAACCGCGCACCACGGAACCGCACGCCACGGAGTCGAGCGCCACGGACGCGGGCGCCGCAGAGGCGGGTGCCGCGGAGCCGCAGACGCAGGCCCGCCCCACCGGCCGCCGGGACGCCGACGGCATGGCCGTCGCCTCGTTCGTCCTCGGCCTGGTCGGGCTGCTCGTCATGAACGTCTTCCTCGGCCCCGTCTCGATCGTCCTCGCGTCCGTCGCCCTGTGGCGCGGCACCGAGCGGCGCGGCCGCGCCTTCCTGGGACTCGGTCTCGGGGTCGCCGACCTCGTCGTGCTCGGCGCCCTGATCGCCGCCGACGGCACGATGTCCTGGAGCATTACGGGCTGACCGTCGGGCGCGCACGGGGGCTTGTGCGGGAGCTCGTACGGGGGCCCGTGCGGGGGCTCGTAGAATCGAGCGCACCATGGCATACCTCGACCACGCCGCGACCACTCCGATGCTCCCGGAGGCGGTCGAGGTGATGACCGCCCAGCTCGCCGTCACCGGCAACGCCTCGTCCCTGCATGCCGCGGGGCGCCGGGCCCGCCGCACCGTCGAGGAGTCCCGCGAGACCCTCGCCGAGTCGCTCGGCGCCCGGCCCAGCGAGGTCGTGTTCACCTCCGGTGGCACCGAGGCCGACAACCTCGCCGTCAAAGGCCTGTACTGGGCGCGCCGCGCGGCCGATCCGGCCCGCACCCGCGTCCTCGCCAGCCCCGTCGAGCACCACGCCGTGCTCGACGCGGTGCACTGGCTCGCCGAGCACGAGGGCGCGACCGTGGAGTACCTGCCGGTCGACGCGTACGGCCGGGTGCACGCGGACGCGCTGCGGGAAGCGATCTCACGCAACCCCGACGACCTCGCGCTCGCCACGGTCATGTGGGCCAACAACGAGATCGGCACGATCCAGCCGGTGCGTGAACTGGCCGACGTGGCAGGGGAGTTCGACATCCCGCTGCACGCCGACGCGGTGCAGGCCTACGGGCAGATCCCGGTCGACTTCGCCGCCTCCGGGCTCGCCGCGATGACCGTGTCGGGCCACAAGGTCGGCGGCCCCTACGGCATCGGCGCCCTCCTTCTCGGCCGTGAGTACACCCCCGTCCCTGTGCTGCACGGCGGCGGGCAGGAGCGGCACGTCCGCTCCGGCACGCTCGACGTCCCCGCGATCGCGGCCTTCGCCACGGCCGGCCGGATCGCGACCGAGCAGCGCGAGTGGTTCGCCCGCGAGATCGGCGCGCTCCGGGACGCCCTGGTCGCGGCGGTCCGGTCGGCCGCCCCCGAGGCGATCCTCGGCGGCGACCCGGAGCCCGGCGGCCGACTGCCCGCCAACGCCCACTTCACCTTCCCCGGCTGCGAGGGCGACTCGCTCCTCCTGCTCCTGGACGCGCAGGGCATCGAGTGCTCCACGGGCTCGGCCTGCACCGCGGGCGTGGCCCAGCCCAGCCACGTCCTGCTCGCCACCGGCACGGACCCGGACCTGGCGCGCGGCACGCTCCGCTTCTCCCTCGGCCACACCACGACGAAGGCCGATGTGGAAGCGGTGGCGACGGCGATCGGCCCCGTGGTGGAGCGGGCGAGGTCGGCGGGGCTCACGTAGGGCGCCGCTACGGCTTGATCCGCCACGGCTTGATCCGCTACGCCTTGGTGGACCCGGCCCGCTCGTACGCCGCCTTCACCAGCCGTATGTACCGGTCCCAGTCCCAGTGCGGTCCCGGATCGGTGTGGTCGGTGCCCGGCACCTCGACGTGCCCGATGATGTGCTTCCGGTCGACCGGTATGCCGTAGCGCCTGCAGATCCGGGCGGTGAGCCGCGCGGACGCCTCGTACATCTCGGCCGTGAAGTCCTCGGGCCGGTCCACGAAGCCCTCGTGCTCGATGCCGACACTGCGCTCGTTGTAGTCCCGGTTCCCGGCGTGGAACGCGACGTCCAACTCCCGGATCATCTGCGCGATGTGCCCGTCCTGCCGGACCACATAGTGCGCGGCCGCCCCGTGCCACGGATCCTTGAAGACCCGCACGGCGCTGTCGTAGCTGCCCTGCGTCACGTGGATGATCACACGGTCGATCGTGAAGTCCGAGGGCCGGTCCGCCCGCCGCCAGTTCGCCGACGCCGCGGCCACCCACTCCGCGCCCTTGAAGTCGACCGCTCCGGCCTTGCGCGGCTTGTCGACGCCGGGCACCTGCCACCACATGCGGGCGAGATCGCCGCGCGCGAGCAGCCCGACACCCACGGCCGACGCGGCCCCTCCGATGATCAAGGCCCGCCGGCTGACACCACGATCACGGTCTCCGCCACGGCCCTTCCCGGACCCGGCTCCCTGCTTCCCCATATGTCGCCCCCGTCAGTGCCGTACGAGATCCACAACGCATATCCGAGCGATTCGGTTCCCGCGGGCCCTTACCCTGTTAGTGCTATGACTTCGCAGACTCCGCAGCGCTCCGCGGGCCCCGAGCAGGCGGCCCGACCCC
This sequence comes from Streptomyces sp. NPDC102360, assembly GCF_044766085.1. Classification (NCBI taxonomy): domain Bacteria; kingdom Bacillati; phylum Actinomycetota; class Actinomycetes; order Kitasatosporales; family Streptomycetaceae; genus Streptomyces; species Streptomyces sp. NPDC102360. The sequence continues at coordinate 68,301 of NZ_JBIWLG010000008.1, forward strand.
TCCGTGTCCTCGCCGCCATGTCCGGCGGCGTGGATTCCGCCGTCGCCGCGGCCCGCGCCGCCGAAGCGGGCCACGACGTGACGGGCGTGCATCTCGCCCTCTCGGCGAACCCGCAATCGTTCCGCACGGGCGCCCGCGGCTGTTGCACCATCGAGGACTCCCGCGACGCGCGCCGCGCGGCCGACGTCATCGGCATCCCGTTCTACGTCTGGGACCTCGCCGACCGCTTCCGTGAGGACGTGGTGGAGGACTTCATCGCGGAGTACGAGGCCGGCCGCACACCGAACCCGTGCCTGCGCTGCAACGAGAAGATCAAGTTCGCCGCGCTCCTCGACAAGGCCCTTGCACTCGGCTTCGACGCGGTCTGCACGGGCCACTACGCGCAGGTGATCGTCAACGGGAACGGCGACCGCGAGCTGCACCGCGCCGCCGACATGGCCAAGGACCAGTCGTACGTGCTCGGCGTCCTGGACGACCGCCAGCTCGCCCACGCGATGTTCCCGCTCGGCGACACGGAGACGACCAAGGAAGAGATCCGCGCGGAGGCGGAGCGCCGCGACCTCGCGGTCGCCAAGAAGCCCGACTCCCACGACATCTGCTTCATCGCCGACGGCGACACCCAGGGCTTCCTCGCGGACCGGCTCGGCAAGGCCGAGGGCGACATCGTCGACGAGTCGGGCGACAAGCTCGGCACCCACGAAGGCGCCTTCGGCTACACCATCGGCCAGCGCAAGGGCCTGCGCATCGGCAGGCCCGCACCCGACGGCAAGCCGCGCTACGTCCTGGACATCTCGCCGGTGGACAACACGGTGACGGTGGGCCCGGTGGAGGCCCTCGACGTCACTGCCCTGACCGCCATCAAGCCCCGCTGGTGCGGCGCGGCCCCTTCCGGCCCCGGCACCTACACGGCCCAACTGCGCGCGCACGGCGGCGAGACCGAGGTCTCGGCGGAGCTGGCGGGAGACGAGCTCCAGGTCCGCTTCACGGAGGCCGTCCGCGGCGTCGCCCCCGGCCAGGCGATCGTGCTGTACGACGGCACGCGCGTGGTGGGCTCGGCGACGATCGCCACGACGGAACGGGTCACCGCAGGCGTCTGACCCGGGGCCTCAGCCGACCTGGCGTTTCAGCCCCGCCCCTGCATGTAGTACTGCAGCACGGCACCCAGTTGACCGCACCACTCGGACGCCTGCGCCTTCTTCCGGGCCCGCACCTGGCAGGTGTAGACGGCGCCGTCCGACATCGCGGCCGTGACGAACACCCCGGACGGCATCGGCTGGAAGTGCGCCGTCCGGACATGCGTCCACGGCAGGTCGATGGCGTGCGGCCCCTGCTCGAAGTGCAGCCCGTCCGCGTCCACGACCATGCCGTTGTGCTGGTCGGCAGCCACGAACTCCGGTGCGGCGGGCCCTGCCGGGGGAGCGGGCGGCGCGTACGCGGGCGGCGGCGGGGCCGCCGGCGGGTGCGGCGGCGGTGCCGGTGCGAACGGCGGCGGGGGACCGCCGAACCCTCCCGTCGGAACGTCCTGCTGCCCGTCTCCGTGAGTCATGTCGCTCACCCTCCGCCGTGCGCCGTGTACCTCCTCATTCGACCACGCGCGCGTGGTTACGCGGCATCGACCTGCGTCTCGTAGAAGCACAGGTGGTCCTTGATGGCGGCCACCTCGGCCTTCGGCTCCGGATACGCCCACACCAGGTCCCGCGCGTCGGGCAGCGACCAGTAGGAGGCGTCGCCCTTGAAGGGGCAGTGCGTAGTCGTGTTCGAGGGCGTAAGCAGTTCGGTCCGTACGTCCTCCGGCGGCAGGTAGTACCGCACCGGACAGCCGGTCTCCTTCAGGACGAGGGGGCGCGCGCTCTCGGCGAGGACCTGCCCTTCGTGAACGACCCGCACGCGCTGCGAGCCCTGCTCGACGGTGATCGTGTGTCCTTGAGTCATGACTGTGTCAGCGCTCACAGCGGGCGGCTTCTTCCCGCCGACGGCCCCGGATCGCTGTCAGTGGCGGCCCGTACGGTAGAGGCATGAACATCTGCGTCTTCCTCTCCGCCGCCGACCTCGACGAGCGCTATACCCGACCCGCCCGTGAATTCGCCGAACTGCTCGGCAAGGGCGGACACACGCTCGTGTGGGGCGGTTCGGAGAGCGGCCTCATGAAGGTCGTCGCAGACGGCGTGGCGGAGTCCGGCGGGCGGCTGACCGGGGTGTCCGTGGACTTCCTCGCGGCCAAGGCACGCGTCGTCGCCGAGCCCGACCAAATGGTGATCGCGGGGGACCTCGCGGAGCGCAAGGCGCTGCTCCTGGAGAAGTCCGACGCCGTCGTGATCATGGTGGGCGGCACCGGCACGCTCGACGAGGCCACCGAGATCCTCGAGCTGAAGAAGCACGGCAAGACCGACAAGCCGATCGTGCTGCTCAACTCCGCGGGCTTCTACGACGGTCTGAAGGAGCAGTTCCGGCGCATGGAGGACGAGGGCTTCCTCCCGATCCCCCTCACTGACCTCGTGTTCTTCGCCGAGGAGCCGGTCGGGGCGATGGCGTACCTGGAGACCGTGACATCAGCGGCTGCCGCCGCGGGGCGCGGCGTCGAGTAGTGCGAGCATGGCGGGCATGGCTACACATGTGATCACCGGCGCCGGTTCCGGAATCGGCGCCGCCGTCGCCCGCCGACTGCACGAGCGCGGCGACGAAATCTACGTGCACGCGCGCGACGCGGGCCGCGCCAAGGAGCTCGCCGCCGAGTTCCCCGGCGCGAAGACGCTCGTCGGCGACCTCGCCGACCCGGACAAGCTGTCCTGGGCCTTCTCGCACCAGACGCTGCCCGACCGGATCGACTCGCTGCTGCACATCGCCGGCGTCGTCGACCTGGGCAAGGTCGGCGAGCTCACCCCGAAGGCGTGGCGCAACCAGCTCAACGTGAACCTCATCGCCCCGGCGGAGCTGACCCGCCACTTCCTGCCCCAACTCCGCGTCGCCCAGGGCCACGTGCTCTTCGTGAACTCCGGCGCCGGGCTCAACGCCAACGCCGACTGGTCCGCGTACGCCGCCTCCAAGCACGGCCTCAAGGCGCTCGCCGACTCGCTGCGCCAGGAGGAGCACGGCAACGGGGTGCGGGTCACCTCCGTCTACCCGGGTCGCACCGCCAGCCCCATGCAGGCCAAGGTGCACCACCAGGAGGGCAAGGAGTACGACGAGTCCCGCTGGATCGACCCCGAGTCCATGGCCACGACGATCGTGATGGCCCTCGACCTCCCGCGCGACGCCGAGGTCAACGACCTGACGGTGCGCCCCGGCCGCTGACGTCGCCGCCCGCCCGGCGGCCTGCGTTACGTACCCTTCCTGGGTGACTGACAAGAGCGACTTCAGGTGGGGGCCGGCCACGGGCGTCGGTTCGATGCCCGGTGGCGATGCCCGCGAGGCCGCCAAGACCGTGACCGGCAGCTTCGAGGGCCCGGAGCAGGGGATGCCGTTCCTCGCCGAGCTGCCCGCGCGGGGCCCCGGCGCCGACATGATCGGCCGTACGGCCGGGATGCTGGTCGATCTGTACGCGCGCGTGGAGCCCAGCGGCTGGCGGATCGGCGACCGGCCGGGCCGGGACACCAAGCGCGCGAGGTCCTGGCTCGGCGAGGACCTCGACGCGCTCGAGGAGTTCACGCAGGGGTACGAGGGGCCGCTGAAGGTTCAGGCGGTCGGGCCGTGGACCCTGGCCGCCGCACTGGAGTTGAGGAACGGGGAGGCCGCTCTCTCCGACCTCGGCGCGTGCCGCGACCTCGCCGCGTCCCTGGCCGAGGGGTTGCGTGAGCATCTCGCCGACGTCCGCCGCCGGGTGCCCGGCGCCCAGGTGGTGCTGCAGCTCGACGAGCCCTCCCTCATCGCCGTGCTGCGCGGACGGATCAAGACCGCCAGCGAGTACCGCACGCACCGCGCCGTCGACCGCCAGGTCGTCGAGAGCGCGCTGCGGGACGTCTTCTCCGTGATCGAGGACGGGCCGCGCCTCGTCCACTCCTGCGCCCCCGACGTGCCGTTCGCTCTGCTGCGCCGGGCCGGCGCGGACGCGGTCTCCTTCGACTTCTCTCTGCTCACCGAGCGTGACGACGACGTGATCGGTGAGTCCGTCGAGGCCGGCCTGCGACTCGTCGCCGGTGTCGTGCCGGGCGTGGACGGCCCATTGTCAGACCCTGCCGGTAGCGTCATGGGTGTCAGGACGCTGTGGCGCAGGCTGGGGCTGAATCCGGGTTCCCTCGCGGACTCGGTGGTGCTCACGCCGTCGTGCGGACTCGCGGGTGCGTCGCCCGTGTACGCCCGCGCGGCACTCGCGCACTGCGTCCGGGCGGCGAGATCACTCGCGGACAACCCTGAGTGACCGTGGACGAAGGCGAACGGGAGGACGAGACGGTGGCTGACGAACTGCAGAGCGAGGGCACGGTGCCCGCCAAGGCGCGGGACGAGCACGCCCAGCTGGCGGAGCAGATCGAGGAGCACCGCTTCCGGTACTACGTGAACGATGCTCCGGTCGTCGACGACGCCGAGTTCGACAAGCTCCTGCGCTCCCTTGAGGCGCTGGAGGACAAGTACTCCGAACTGCGCACGCCGGACTCGCCGACCCAGAAGGTCGCGGGCCAGTACGAGACGGAGTTCACCTCCGTCGAGCACCGCGAGCGCATGCTCTCGCTCGACAACGCCTTCGACGACGAGGAGTTGGCGGCCTGGGCGGACCGCGTCGCCAAGGACGTCGGCGCGCCCGGCTACCACTTTCTGTGCGAGCTGAAGATCGACGGCCTCGCGGTGAACCTGACGTACGAGGACGGGCGGCTGACCCGCGCGGCCACGCGTGGCGACGGCCGGGTCGGCGAGGACATCACGTCGAACGTCCGCACGATCACGGAGATCCCGAACCGCCTGAAGGGCGAGAACATCCCGCCGCTCGTCGAGATCCGCGGCGAGGTCTTCTTCCCCATGGACAAGTTCGAGGAGCTGAACGCGCGGCTCGTCGAGGCCGGCGACAAGCCCTTCGCCAACCCCCGTAACGCGGCGGCGGGTTCGCTGCGCCAGAAGGACCCCCGCGTCACGGCCACGCGCCCGCTGCACATGGTGGTGCACGGGATCGGCGCCCGCGAGGGCTTCGACATCGACCGCCTCTCGGAGGCGTACGCCCTGCTGCGCGAGTGGGGCCTGCCGACCACCAAGTACAGCAAGGTGGTCGAAGACCTCGAAGGCGTACGGAAGTTCATCGCGTACTACGGAGAGAACCGCCACTCCGTGGACCACGAGATCGACGGCGCGGTCATCAAGCTCGACGAGATCCGGTTGCAGGGCCGCCTCGGCTCCACGGCGCGCGCCCCGCGCTGGGCCATCGCCTGGAAGTTCCCGCCCGAAGAGGTCAACACCAAGCTGATCAACATCCGCGTGGGCGTGGGCCGCACGGGCCGCGTGACGCCGTACGCGCAGGTGGAGCCGGTCACCGTGGCGGGCTCCGAGGTCGAGTTCGCGACGCTGCACAACCAGGAGATCGTCAAGAAGAAGGGCGTGTTCATCGGGGACACGGTCGTCATCCGCAAGGCCGGTGACGTCATCCCCGAGATCCTCGGCCCGGTCGCCGACCTGCGGGACGGCAGCGAGTACGAGTTCGTGATGCCCGCCGAGTGCCCCGAGTGCGGCACGCCGCTGCGGGCCATGAAGGAGGGCGACATCGACCTCCGCTGCCCCAACGCCCGCACGTGCCCGGCCCAGTTGCGCGAGCGCCTTTTCTACCTGGGCGGCCGCCAGAGCCTGGACATCGAGAACTTCGGGTACGTCGCCGCCGCCGCGCTCACCGGACCGCTCGAGCCCGCGCAGCCGCCGCTCACGGACGAGGGCGATCTGTTCGGCCTCACGATGGACCAGCTCCTGCCCATCAAGGCGTACGTCCTCGACCAGGACAGCGGGCTGCCCAAGCGCGATCCGAAGACGGGCGATGAGAAGATCGCGGACATCTTCGCCACCAAGGCGGGAGAGCCGCGCAAGAACGCGGTCTCGATGCTGGAGCACATCGAGGCGGCCAAGAGCCGCCCGCTGGCCCGGGTCATCAACGGCCTTTCGATCCGTCACGTGGGCCCGGTCGCCGCCGAGGCGCTCGCGCGCGAGTTCCGCTCCATCGACCGCATCGACCAGGCCACCGAGGAGGAGCTCGCCGCCACGGACGGCGTGGGCGGGATCATCGCCGCCTCCGTGAAGCAGTGGTTCGCCGAGGACTGGCATCGGGAGATCCTGCGGAAATGGCGTGAGGCCGGTGTGAGGATGGAGGAGGAGGGGGCCGGTGAGGACGAGGGCCCGCGGCCCCTCGAAGGGCTCACCGTGGTGGTCACCGGGACGCTGCAGGACTTCACACGGGATGGCGCGAAAGAGGCCCTGCAGACCAGAGGCGCCAAGGTCACGGGTTCCGTTTCCAAGAAGACGTCCTTCGTGGTCGTGGGGGACAACCCCGGTTCCAAGTACGACAAGGCCATGCAGGTCAAGGTTCCGGTACTGGACGAGGAAGGGTTCGTCGTCCTTCTGGAACAAGGGCCGGAGGCCGCCGCCGACATGGCCCTTCCCGCGGAGCAGGAGACCGACGAGTAGCGGACGCAGGTCACTCGATCGGCGCATACCAGACGCAGCGGGAAAGCCAGGGCCTATTCGGGCAACCGTGCCCGGGCGCGTCCGTCTGGTGCCCGTGGAAGCCTTCTGCGGCCTACTGTTGAGGTGTGCGCCTGCCGAGTCCTGCTGCGGATGGGGCGAATCCTCGCTCACTGGAGCGAGGAGAGCGGGCAGCGGACGCAGGCACCGCCGGCAGTGAGAGGGACGGGAATGGAACCGACCGAGAGCGCCGCCCCGGACTCACGCCTGCGCCCGCGTCGACGTGCGCGGCGCGATACGGCACCGCGCCCCGACGGCGGCGACGGGGCCGACGGCGGCGCAAGCGGTCACGGGGAGAGCGAGCGCGGTGGCGTGGTGAACTGGCGCAAATGGTGGCGTGCGGCGGGTTTCGGCGCCGACGGGATGAGCGGTGCCCCGGCCCCTGACATACCCGGGCCCGAAGCGGCCGACCGCAAAGGGCTGTTGAAGCGCGGGGCGAAGGATCGCCCTGCGGACAGCGGCAATTCGATCGACTTCCACAACACCGTGTCCGGTCCGGAGGCGCCCGCTCCGGCGCGGCCCCGAGCCGCCGACGAGCAGCCCCTGCGCAGCTTGCCGGCCCGCATCCGGAAGGTCGGAGGCGCGCCCGGCGTGCGGATATCCGGCGACCGGACGACGGGCGGCGGGGAGCCCAACGGCCGCACATCCGGCGCGCGTCCGCAGGGCGAAGCCAACTCCTCAACCGGTGACGGCATGGGCGACGGTCGGATCGTGCCCGGGCGCGCCGCCGCCCCCGGCAGGGCCGCGGGCCCGCTCCCCGGGACCGTCCCCGCGGGCGGCTGGGTCGGGGCGGCGACCCCCGCGCGCAATCAGCTCGTGGGCCAGGGGGAGACCTCGCGGGCCGCGCTCGTGCCGCTGCTGCCCGGCATGGTGGTGGCGCTCGCCGCCGTGGTGCTCGGCGGCGGGTTCTACTGGTCGCTCCGGGAGGGGCACGCGCTCTTCCCGTCCGGCACGGTCGGCTGGTGCCTCGCGATCCTGACCGGGATCATCGTCGGCCACCTCGTCGCACTCGGCCGCGACCGCTGGTGGGGCGGCACCGGATCCGGCGCGGCCCTCACCCTCGGCGTGCTGCTCCTCTACGGCTGGGTGCCCGCGGGCATGGTCAGCCTCACCGTCGTCGTCCTCGTCGGCATCGCCCGCAGACACCGCTGGCGCCAGGGCCTGTTGCACGGCGCGATCGACATCCTCGGCATCGGCGCGGGCGCCCTCGTCCTCGCCGCGTTCGGCCGCGTACCGTCCGTCGAGGCGCCGTGGAAGCCGGAGAGCTGGAGCCTGTCCACCCTGCCCGAGGTGGTCCTCGCGGCGCTCGCGTATCTGCTGATCACCCGCACTCTGCTCTGGTACGTGCATGCGCCACCGAACTCGGGGATGCCGACCGTCGCCCGTACCGCTCTCGTCCGCCACGGACTGGTCGCCGTCGCGCTGCTCGGGATCGCGCCGCTGATCTGCGTCGTCGCGACCGCCCTGCCGGTGCTGCTGCCGCTGTTCGCGATCCCGTTGATCGCGCTCGACTCCACGCTGTGGATCGCGCGGGCCCGCGCCGAGGAGCAACTGCGCGACCCGCTCACCGGACTGCCGAACCGGCAGTGGCTGCTCGAGCGCACCTGGACCGCGCTCGACGACGCCGAGCGGATCGGGGTGCGCAGCGCGCTGATGCTGATCGACCTCGACCGGTTCCGTTCGGTGAACGACACGCTCGGCCATCTCGCCGGTGACCGGCTCCTGTTGCAGATCGCGGATCGGCTGAGGGGGGCGCTGCCGCGCGGTGCGGAGGTCGCACGCCTCGGCGGCGACGAGTTCGCGGTGCTGCTGCCCGTCGCCGACTCCACGACGTCCGCGACGCGGGTGGCCCGCAATCTCGTGGCGACGCTCGGCTCGCCCCTCGATCTGGACGGGCTGACGCTCGTACTGGAGGCGAGCGCGGGACTCGCCGTCTTCCCCGACCACGCGCTGGACGCGGAGGGGCTGCTGCGCCGGGCCGACGTCGCGATGTACCAGGCCAAGCGGGACCGCACGGGCGTCGAGGTCTACGAGTCGAAGCGGGACTCCAACACACCCGACCGGCTCGGCCTGTTGGGCGACCTGCGGCGCGCGCTCGACGCGGGCGAGGTGGAGCTGCACTACCAGCCGAAGGTCCGGTTCGACGGGCACGTCGCGGGCTTGGAGGCGCTCGTACGGTGGGTGCACCCGGAGCGCGGGAAGGTGCCGCCGGACGAGTTCATCGCCATCGCCGAGTCCTCCGGGCTCATGCCGCATCTGACCGAGTACGTCCTGGAGACGGCGCTCGGGCAGGTCGCGCGCTGGCGTGCGCAGGGGCTGCACGTGCCGGTCGCGGTGAACGTGTCGCCGCGTGATGTGCACACGCCCGGGTTCGCCGGAGCGGTCGCCGCGCGGCTCGCCCGGCACGGGGTCCCGGCCGGGTCCTTGCAGCTGGAGATAACGGAGCACGTACTGCTTGAGGATCCGCAGCGGGCGGCCGACACCCTGGCGGGGCTCACCGGGCACGGCGTGAAGATGTCGCTCGACGACTTCGGCACCGGGTACTCGTCCCTCGTGCACCTGCGGCGGCTCCCGGTCAGCGAGCTGAAGATCGACCGGTCCTTCGTGGCCCGGCTCGCCGTGGACAACGAGGACGCGGAGATCGTCCGCTGCACCGTCGACCTGGCGCACTCCCTCGGCCTGCTGGTCGTCGCCGAGGGCGTCGAGGACGACGAGACGTGGGAGCGGCTGCGGGACCTGGGGTGCGACGCGGTGCAGGGGTGGCTGGTCGCCGCCGCGATGCCGCCCGACGAGACGACGGCCTGGCTCCGCGCGCGGGGTGATCGCGGCTGGCAACGGTTGCCTGCGGCGCTTCCGGCGGCCCAGGGGGACGAGCGGGGCCCTCTCGGCTGACGGGTCCCGCCCCGGGCGGCCGGGGTCTTGTCACCGGCGGTGCGGGGCCACCCGTGGCTGGGGTTGCGCAGTTCCCCGCGCCCCCAAGATGGTCACCCGTGGCCGACGCCACCGTTTTTAAGGGGCGCGGGGCTGTATCCATCAGCGGCTCCGCCGCGGTGCGCGCCCAGCCACGGCGGACCCGCGCAGGCGCGCAGGCCCACCCCGCCCGCCAGGGCCACACGAACCCCGCACCGGCGTGCAGGCCACCCCCGCATCCCGGGGCCACGAACCCCGTACCAAGCGCACCCGGGGGTGCCGCCCCACCCCGCCTCCGGAAACCCGTTCCGTGGCACGGCTCCGCGCCCCATAGGATTGGGGCACACGCTGAAACACAGCACACGCACCCCGTGAGGATCCGCATGCCTGGCATCACGCGCGAGGAGGTCGCCCACCTCGCCCGGCTGGCGCGTCTGGAGCTGAAGCCCGAAGAGCTCGACCACTTCGCAGGCCAGCTCGACGACATCATCGGCGCGGTCGCCCGCGTCAGCGAGGTCGCCGACCAAGACGTACCGCCGACTTCGCACCCGCTGCCGCTGACGAACGTCATGCGCAAGGACGAGGTCCGTCCGTCGCTCACCCCCGAGCAGGCGCTCTCCGGCGCCCCGGCCCAGGAGCAGCAGCGTTTCAAGGTGCCGCAGATCCTGGGGGAGGACTAAACAGCCATGACGGACATCAACGTCAACATCATCAAGCTGACCGCCGCGGAGATCGCGGCGAAGATCGCTTCCGGCGAGCTCACCGCCGTCGAGGTCACCGAGGCCCACCTGGCCCGCATCGGTGCCGTCGACGAGAAGGTGCACGCCTTCCTGCACGTCGATCGTGAGGGCGCTCTGAAGCAGGCCGCCGCCGTCGACGCCAAGCGCGCCGCGGGCGAGAAGCTCGGCCCGCTGGCCGGCGTCCCGCTCGCGCTGAAGGACATCTTCACCACGGAGGGGATCCCGACCACGGTCGGCTCGAAGATCCTCGAAGGGTGGATCCCGCCGTACGACGCGACGCTGGTCAAGAAGCTCAAGGCCGCCGACGTCGTCATCCTCGGCAAGACCAACATGGACGAGTTCGCCATGGGGTCCTCCACCGAGAACAGCGCGTACGGCCCGACCGGAAACCCGTGGGACCTCACCCGGATCCCCGGCGGCTCCGGCGGCGGTTCCTCCGCCTCCCTCGCCGCGTACGAGGCCCCGCTCGCCATCGGCACGGACACCGGCGGCTCGATCCGTCAGCCCGCCGCCGTCACCGGCACCGTCGGCGTCAAGCCGACCTACGGCGGCGTCTCGCGGTACGGCATGGTCGCGTTCTCGTCCTCCCTGGACCAGGGCGGCCCCTGCGCCCGTACGGTCCTGGACGCGGCGCTCCTGCACGAGGCCATCGCCGGTCACGACCCGCTCGACTCCACGTCCATCGACGCCCCGGTCCCCGCGGTCGTCGAGGCCGCGAGGAACGGCAGCGTGCAGGGCATGCGCGTCGGCGTCGTCAAGCAGTTCCGCGGCGAGGGCTACCAGGCCGGCGTCGTGCAGCGCTTCGACGAGTCCGTCGAGCTGCTTCAGTCCCTTGGCGCCGAGGTCGTCGAGCTGGACTGCCCGTCGTTCGACCTGGCCCTGTCCGCGTACTACCTGATCGCGCCGTCCGAGTGCTCCTCGAACCTCGCCCGGTTCGACGCCATGCGCTACGGCCTGCGTGTCGGCGACGACGGTTCGCACTCCGCGGAGGACGTCACCGCGCTGACCCGCGAGGCCGGCTTCGGCGACGAGGTCAAGCGCCGCATCATCCTCGGCACGTACGCCCTGTCGAGCGGCTACTACGACGCGTACTACGGCAGCGCCCAGAAGGTGCGCACGCTGATCACCCAGGAGTTCGAGGCCGCGTTCGAGCAGGTCGACGTGATCGTGTCGCCGACCACGCCGACCACCGCCTTCCCGATCGGCGAGCGCGCCGACGACCCGATGGCGATGTACCTCGCGGACCTGTGCACGATTCCGACCAACCTGGCGGGGAACTCGGCGATGTCGCTGCCCTGCGGCCTCGCCCCCGAGGACGGGTTGCCGGTCGGCCTGCAGATCATCGCCCCCGCGATGAAGGACGAGCGCCTGTACAAGGTGGGGTCCGCCGTCGAGGCGGCTTTCGTGGAAAAGTGGGGGCACCCGTTGCTAGAGGAGGCTCCGTCGCTGTGAGTGCCATGGCAAAGAAGGCCAAGAACTTCAAGAAGTCCAAGTCCGGCGTCTACATCTCGCTGGCCAGCACCGCCTTCGGTGCGATCAGCGTCGCGAAGCAGGCGAAGATGGCCCGCACGGACAACGACACCCTGCGGCTGGTCGACGCCGCCGTGTCCGCCGCCGCCATCGTCACCGGTATGGCGATCCTCTACCGGGAGCTCAAGCGCCTGGGCGACGACGACGTCCTGCTGGGCTGAGAGGGAAGTTTCAGAAATCGTGACTGCCACGACCACGTCCGAGCTGATGGGGTACGAGGACGCGCTCGCGTCGTTCGACCCGGTCATGGGCCTTGAGGTCCACGTCGAGCTCGGCACGAAGACGAAGATGTTCTGCGGCTGCTCCACCGAGCTCAAGCAGGACGCCAACAGCCAGACCTGCCCGACCTGCCTCGGCCTGCCCGGCGCGCTGCCGGTCGTGAACGAGATCGGCGTCGAGTCGGCCATCAAGATCGGCCTCGCGCTCAACTGCTCGATCGCCGAGTGGTGCCGCTTCGCCCGGAAGAACTACTTCTATCCGGACATGCCGAAGAACTTCCAGACCTCTCAGTACGACGAGCCGATCGCCTTCAACGGCTACCTCGACGTCCAGCTGGAGGACGGCGAGGTCTTCCGCGTGGAGATCGAGCGCGCCCACATGGAGGAGGACACCGGCAAGTCGACGCACGTCGGCGGCGCCACGGGTCGTATCCAGGGCGCCTCGCACTCGCTGCTCGACTACAACCGCGCGGGCATCCCGCTCATCGAGATCGTCACCAAGCCCATCGAGGGCGCGGGCGAGCGGGCCCCCGAGGTCGCCAAGGCGTACGTCGCCGAGCTCCGCGAGGTCATCAAGGCGCTCGACGTGTCCGAGGCCCGGATGGACAAGGGCCAGATGCGCTGCGACGTGAACCTCTCCCTGCGCCCGCACGGGCGCGAGGAGTTCGGCACGCGCTCCGAGACGAAGAACGTGAACTCGCTGCGTTCCGTCGAGCGTGCCGCGCGCTACGAGATCCAGCGGCACGCCGCGGTGCTGACCTCCGGCGGATCGATCGTGCAGGAGACCCGTCACTTCCACGAGGAGGACGGCTCCACCACGTCGGGCCGCATCAAGGACAACGCCGAGGACTACCGGTACTTCCCCGAGCCCGACCTGGTGCCCGTCGCCCCGTCCCGCGAGTGGGTCGAGGCGCTGCGTGCCGAGCTCCCGGAGATGCCGCTGTCGCAGCGCAACCGGCTGATCGAGGAGTGGGCCATCAGCGCCCACGACATGCAGTCGATCCGCAACGCCGGTGCCATCGGGCCGATCGTCGCCACGATCGCGGCCGGTGCCGACTCGGCGTCCGCCCGTAAGTGGTGGATGGGCGAGCTGGCCCGCTCCGCGAACGACCAGGGTGTCGAGCTCGGCGCGCTGCCGATCACGCCGGAGCAGGTGGCCCGCGTGTCCGAGCTGGTCGCCGCGGGTGACCTCAACGACAAGCTGGCCCGCCAGGTCATCGACGGCGTCCTCAAGGGTGAGGGCACGCCGGACGAGGTCGTCGAGAAGCGCGGCCTGAAGGTCGTCTCGGACGAGGGTGCGCTCACCACTGCCGTGGAGGAGGCGATCGCGGGCAACGCGGCGATCGCCGACAAGATCCGTGGTGGCAAGGTCGCGGCCGTGGGTGCGCTTGTGGGCGCGGTCATGAAGGCGACCCGGGGCCAGGCGGACGCGGCGCGCGTCAAGGAGCTGATCCTGGAACAACTGGGCGTCAGCGAGGGCTGAGCCTTCTTGTCCGGAGGGTGTTCGGAGGGGCTGGGTAAATCCAGCCCCTCCGGCGTTTGAGGAGCGGGGTCCGGGGCGGAGCCCCGTGGCGTGGGACGGAGCAGCACTCTGAGTACGACCTCGGCCGAGATCCTGGCCGCAGCACTCCTCGCCGCAACCTTGCTCTTCGCGGTCCTACGCCCCCGTAAATGGCCGGAGGCCGTCGTCGCGGTGCCCGCCGCAGCCGTGGCCATCGCCACCGGAACCGTGAGCCCCGCCCACGCGTGGTCGGAGGCCCAAGACCTCCTCCCGGTCGTCGGGTTCCTCGCAGGGATCCTCCTCCTGGCCCAACTCTGCGCCGACGAGGGCCTGTTCAGAGCGGCAGGCGACCTGGTCGCCCGTGCCTGTCACGGCAGTCCGAAGCGGATGCTCGGCGGCGTCTTCGCGGTGGCCGCCGGGATCACCGCCGTACTGAGCCTGGACGCCACCGTCGTCCTGCTCACCCCGGTCGTCTTCGCGACGGCGGCCCGGATCGGCGCACGCCCGGCCCCGCACGTCTACGCGAGCGCCCACCTCGCCAACTCGGCATCACTGCTCCTCCCCGTATCGAACCTCACGAACCTGCTGGCCTTCGCGGCGAGCGGGCTCACGTTCACGCACTTCGCGGGCCTCATGGCGCTCCCGTGGCTGGTGGCGATCGGCATCGAGTACGCGGTGTTCCGCCGCTACTTCGCGCGCGACCTGGCCGCGCCCGCGCACGACCCGGACCCCGAAGAGCCGCCCGGAGTCCCGGTGTTCACCCTCACGGTGCTCGCGCTCACGCTCGCCGGATTCGTCGTCACGTCCTTCGCGGGCATCGAACCGCTCTGGGCCGCCTTCGCGGGAGCGGCCGTGCTCGGCACCCGGGCCCTCGCCCGCCGCCACAGCACCCCGGTGGAACTGCTCAAGGCGGCCAACCTGCCGTTCTGCCTCTTCGTCCTCGCCCTCGGCGTCGTGGTCAAGGCCGTGGTCGACAACGGGCTCGGGGACGCCATCGCCCGCTTCCTCCCCGACGGTTCCTCCCTGCCCACGCTGCTCGCGATCGCCGGGGTCGCGGCCCTTCTCTCCAACGTCATCAACAACCTGCCGGCGATCCTCGCCCTGCTCCCCGTCGTCACCCCGATGGGCTCCGGGCCGGTGCTCGCCGCCCTGATCGGCGTCAACCTCGGCCCCAACCTCACGTACGTCGGCTCGCTGGCGACCCTCCTGTGGCGGCGCATCGTGCACGACCACGGCACGGAGCCCGAGCTGGCCACGTTCACCCGCCTCGGCCTGCTCACGGTCCCCGCGACCCTCGCGGCGTCGACCGTCGCTCTGTGGGCCGTGCTCGCCCTGTGAGTGCCTCTCTGCAGGCCCCTATGAGCGCGGAGTTCCCCTTGTGAGTAAGGACACGAAAGCGACAAAGGATCACTTCCTGCTGTAAGAGTGTCCCGTCATTGCTCATGTGTTCTTTGCGGTCGGTTCACGCACCAAGCGGATGTTCCCGGACAAAGATCAACGAAATGACTCAGGGAGCGCGACCGTGGCCGCACTTGCCCGCTGGTGTGTCAGGCACCGGCTCGTGGTCGTACTTCTGTGGTTGACCGCCCTTCTGGGCACGAGCGCCGCCGCGGCCGTCGCCGGATCCGCGTACTCGAACGACTACGAGGCGCCCGGCACCGAGTCGGGGCGCGCCACACAGCTCCTCGACGAGAACTTCTCCGGGCTCGGCGGCGACAGCGACACCGTCGTCTGGCACATCGAGGGCTCCACCGTGCGCGCCGCCGACGTCGAGAAGACGATGAGCAACACCTTGGGCGAGCTCGCCGACCTCCCCGGCGTCGCCTCCGTCGGATCTCCGTACGAGGCCGGTGGCACGGGACAGGTCAGCGCCGACGGGCACACCGCGTACGCCACGGTCACCTTCGGGAAGCAGGCCGACGACATCCCGAAGGGGCAGGCGCAGGCCGTCGTCGACACCGCGCAGGCCGCCGAGGACGACGGGCCCGACGGGCTTCAGGTCGAGCTGGGCGGCAGCGCCGTCGCGCTCACCGAGTCGACGTCGGCCCATACGTCCGAGATCATCGGCGTCGTCGTCGCGGCCGTCGTGCTCTTCCTCGCCTTCGGCTCGCTCGCCGCGGCCGCGCTGCCCATCGCGACCGCGCTGGTGAGCGTCGGCACCGCGTACGCCGGGATCGTGCTGCTCGGGCACGTCATGACGGTCGCGGACTTCGCGCCGATGCTCGGCATGCTCGTCGGGCTCGGCGTCGGGATCGACTACGCGCTGTTCATCGTGACCCGGCACAGGAGAGGGCTGAAGCGGGGGCTTCCGGTCGCCGAGGCCGCCGAGCGGGCCGTCGCCACCACCGGGCGGGCCGTCGTGTTCGCCGGGGCCACCGTGTGCATCGCTCTGCTCGGCATGCTGATGCTGGGCCTGAGCTTCCTCAACGGCGTCGCCATCGCCGCCTCCGTGACCGTGCTGCTCACCGTCGCCGCGTCCGTGACGCTGCTGCCGGGGCTGCTCTCGTACATCGGGATGCGTGCGCTGTCGCGGCGCGAGCGGCGGCGGCTCGCCGAGCACGGGCCCGAACCCGTGCTGCCCACCGGGTTCGCCGCCCGCTGGGCCGCCTTCGTGGAGCGCCGCCCGAAGCTGCTCGGCACACTCGCCGTCGCCGTGATCGCGGTGCTCTCGCTGCCCACCTTCTTCCTCCACCTGGGCACGTCCGACCAGGGCAACAGTCCGGCGAGCAGCACCACCCGGCAGGCGTACGACCTGCTTGCCGACGGTTTCGGGCCCGGCGTGAACGGTCCGCTGACCCTCGTCACCCAGGTCGACGGCGCCAAGGACAAGGCCGCGCTCGCGGAGCTGACGAGCGAGCTGCGGGCCACCGACGGGGTCGCCTCCGTCTCGCGTGTTACGTATAACGCGGACGACAGCGCCGCCCACGTCACCGTCGTGCCGACCTCCTCGCCGCAGTCCGAGCGGACCAGCGAGCTCGTCGACCGGCTGCGTACCGATGTCGTGCCGGCCGCCGAACAGGGCAGCACCCTCGATGTGCAGGTCGGCGGCGTCACCGCGAGCTACGACGACTTCGCGGAGGTCATCGTCGGCAAGCTGCCCCTGTTCGTCGGGGTCGTGGTCGGACTCGGGTGCGTACTGCTCCTGCTCGCCTTCCGGTCCATCGGGATCCCGCTCAAGGCCGCCGCGATGAACGTCGCCGCCGTGGCCGCGGCCTTCGGGGTCGTGGTCGCGATCTTCCAGTGGGGCTGGGGGAGCGAACTGCTCGGCCTCGGGGCGTCCGGCCCGATCGAGCCCTTCCTCCCCGTGATCATGGTGTCGGTCCTCTTCGGGCTCTCCATGGACTACCAGGTGTTCCTCGTGAGCCGGATGTACGAGGAGTGGCTGGAGACCGGCGACAACCGGAGGGCCGTCCGGGTCGGGCTCGCCGAGACCAGCCGCGTGATCAACTCGGCCGCCGTGATCATGATTTCGGTGTTCCTGGCGTTCGTGCTCAGCGGGGACCGCGTGATCGCCATGTTCGGCATCGCGCTCGCCGTGGCCGTCGCCGTCGACGCGTTCATCCTCCGCACGCTCCTGGTGCCCGCCCTGATGCACATGCTCGGCGGCGCCAACTGGTGGCTGCCCAAGTGGCTCGACCGGCGCCTGCCGCGGCTGAGCATCGAGCCCCCCGAGTGCCGCGCCGCCGCGGGTGCGAGGATCCCCGTGCAGCCGGACCCGCTGCAGGACCTCTCCGCGAAGGAGCCCGATGTACGCCATCCCGCTGGATGACACCGCCGAACTGCGCCCCCTGGAGCCCTGGCACGCCGAGGAGTTCCTGGCCCACCTGGACCGGGGCCGGGAGTTCATCGGGCAGTTCATCCCGTTCGGCCAGGACGCCCGGGACACCGAAGGCGCCCGCGCGCTGATCCAGCGGTACGCCGACAAGCGCGCCGCCGACAGCGGCAGCCTGCACGGCATCCGGCTGGACGGAAAGCTCGTCGGCGGCGTGCTCTTCCGGGTCTTCGACGCGGCCGCCGGCACCTGCGAGGTGGGCTGCTGGCTGGAGCCTGCCGCCACCGGGCGCGGACTCGTCACCCGCGCGGCCCGCGTGCTCATCGACTGGGCCGTGGAAGAGCGGGGCATTCACCGTGTCGAGTGGATCGCCGCCGCCGGCAACGCGCCCAGCATCGGCGTCGCCCGCAGGCTCGGAATGCGCCGCGACGGGGTGCTCCGCGAGGCGTTCCTGTACGGCGGCGTACGCCATGACGAGGAGATCTGGTCCGTGCTCGCGCCCGAGTGGCGCAGCGCACGCGACGCGCACAGGGAACGTTAAGACGCCTCTCAGACTCCACCCCTACGGTGCGCAGCATGACTACGAAGACTGAAGCGCAGCGCGACGCCGAGACCACGGCGGAGGAGGCCGTGAAGGCAGACAAGGCCGAGCAGGCCGACAAGGAAGTCACGGCGGAGGCCACCGAGGCCGAGACCGAGGACGAGGAGGCGGCTCAGGCCGCCGAAGCCGCCGCGGAGGCCGAGCTCACGGCCCTCGCCGAGGCCGAGACCGAGAAGCCGTCCGGTGTGGGCCAGGGCGCGGGCGCGATCGTCTCCGTGGCCCTCGGCATCGTCGGGCTCAGCGGCGGCTGGCTCGGCACAATCGCCTCGGCCCGCGCACAGCTCAAGGGCCAGCTCACCACCGCGCAGAGCGCGGGCATCGCCAAGCAGATCTCCGCGATGTACGGCGAGGCCTGGCACTCCGCCGCCCTGGTCGGCGGCGCCTTCTCGCTCGTCGCCCTGCTGGTCGCCGCGGCCGTCCTGGCCCGGCCCGCGTTCGGCGCCCCCGGCAAGCCGCAGGCGCCGTGGATCAAGTCGACCGCCTGGGCGGGCTTCGCGGTCGGCGCCATCGGCCTGGTGCTCGCCGTCGCCAAGTACACCGACCTCATCCTCGGCATGCCCGGCACCAGCGGCTGAGGCACTTACACAAGGCGGCTCAGCCGCCTAAGGCACCCCGTGGGCCGCGTCTAAGGAGGCGCGGCCCACGAACATGCGGCACTCTCCCGATGTGCCGCACCCCCCTGGGGGACGAGAGTCGAGGCATCGCGGAAAACGCTCCGCGAGAGCCGCAGAAATCGTCACCAGGGAGACGAGATGTTCGAGTACGAACTGCACCAGCTCCGCTCCGCCGAACTCATCGAGGAAGCCGAGCGGTTCCGCCTCGCACGCTTCGCCCGTACGCAGGCCAAGGCCCGCCGCGCGGAGCGCCGGGGTCACCAGGAAAACAGCCAGGACGCCGAAAGGCCGGTGAGTACCGGTCGTATCCGCCGGCGCCGCGCCCCGCACACGGCGTGAGCGCGCCGGCCGCGGTCGGTGGCGAAGAAATCGCGGCCCCGCTGTCAGACCCGTGTGCGATCCTCAGCGATGTGGAGACCAGGTCCGTCAGCCCGGTGTTCGTCGGTCGTGCCGATGAACTGGGCGTACTGAGCAAGGCCCTTGAGCGGGCCGAGGCCGCCGAGCCGCAGGCGCTGCTGCTCGGCGGCGAGGCCGGCGTGGGCAAGACGCGCCTCGTCGAGGAGTTCGGCGCGGCCGCCCGCGAGCGGGGCGCCGTCGTCGTCACCGGCGGCTGCGTCGAGATCGGCGCCGACGGACTGCCGTTCGCGCCGTTCTCCACCGCCCTGCGCGCCCTGCGCCGCACGCTGCCCGCCGAGGTGGACGCGGCGGTCGCGGGCCGCGAGGACGAACTGGCCCGTCTGCTGCCGGAATTGGGCGACCAGGAAGGCCGGGGGTTCGACGGGCGCGGGGACGACAGCGCCATGGCCCGACTCTTCGAACTCACCGCCCGGCTCCTGGAGCGCGTCGCCGCCGAGCGCACCCTCGTCGTCGTCCTCGAGGATCTGCACTGGGCGGACGCCTCCACCCGCCACCTGCTCACCTACTTGTTCCGTACGCTGCGCAGCGGCCGCCTCGCCGTCATCGCCAGCTACCGCGCGGACGACGTGCACCGCCGCCACCCGCTGCGCCCCCTGCTCGCCGAACTCGACCGGCTGCGCACCGTCACCCGCATCGAACTCGGCCGCCTCAGCCGGGACGAGGTCGCCCGTCAGGTCGCCGGAATCATGGCCGCGGAACCCGAGCCGGCCGACGTGGACGACATCTTCCGGCGCTCCGACGGCAACGCGTTCTTCGTCGAGGAACTCGCCGTGTCCGCCGCCGAGGGCTGCGCCACGGGCCTGACCGACTCGCTGCGCGACGTCCTGCTCGTCCGCGTCGAATCGCTGCCCGAGTCCGCCCAGCGCGTCGCCCGGATCTGCGCGGAGGGCGGCTCCACGGTCGAGTATCCGCTGCTCGCGGCCGTCGCCGGGCTCGGCGAGGACGAGCTCATCGAGGCGCTGCGCGCGGCCGTCGGCGCGAACATCCTGCTCGCCTCGCCGGACGGGGACGGCTACCGGTTCCGCCACTCCCTGGTCCGCGAGGCCGTCAGCGACGACCTGCTGCCCGGGGAGCGCTCCCGTCTCAACCGCCGCTACGCCGAGGCCCTGGAGGCCGAGCCGACGCTGGTGCCCGTCGACGCGCGCGTGACGCGCCTCGCCAGTTACTGGTACCACGCCCACGACGCGGCGAAGGCCCTGCCCGCCGTCCTCGACGCGTCCGTGGCGGCCCGCCGCCGGCACGCGTACTCCGAGCAACTGCGGTTGCTGGAGCGGGCGATGGAGCTGTGGGACGGCGCGCCGCAGGAGATCCGCGCCGCGCTGCGCATGGGCGACTACGCCATCGCCTTCAGCTCCTGCGGCTGCGACCCCGCCGAGACCCCGCTCGACTACCTCGACCTGCTGTCCGAGGCCGCCGCCGCGGGCCGGCTGTGCGGTGAGCGGGAGCGCGCCCTGAAGATCGGCAAGCGGGGGCTTCGCATCCTGGAGGAGGCCGAGGGGAGCGGGAAGGCGGATCCCTTGCGGGCCGCGTGGTTCCACATCCAGAACTCCAAGATCGTCTCCCATCTAGGCCGCGGCGACGGGTGGGACGAGATCGCCACGGCCCAGGAGCTCGTCCGGGGCCTCCCGCCGTCCGCCGTGCACGCCGAGGTCCTGGCGAACGTGGCGGCCTGGGGCATGCTGCACAGCCCCGGCGCCCAGACCCTTGCCGCCGCCGAGCGGGCAGTCGAGTACGCGCGCATGGTCGACGACGCCGAGGAGATCGAACTCCACGCCCGGCTCGTCCGCGGCGGACTCCTCGTCGACGCCGGCGCCATCGAAGAGGGCTTCGCCGAGATGTACGAGGTCCGCGAACGCTCCCTGGGGCGGGGCATGACCGCCCGCCTCAACAACGTCAACGTCAATCTGCCCTCCCACCTGGAGGGCGTCGGGCGGTCTGCCGAAGCCGTGCGGATCTGCGAAGAGGCCGTCGTCCTGTGCCGCCGCTACGGCCTCACCGACAACAAGGGCTGGGTCCGCTCCAATCTGGCCGAGTCCCTCGTCTCGCTCGGCCGCTGGGACGAAGCGGCCGAGGTGGCCGATTGGGTGAGCCGGCGCTTCGGACTCAGCGACAAGCCTCGCGGCACCGCGTGCGCGCATCTCGCGATGATCGCACTCGGCCGTGGCGCCCTTCAGGAAGCGGCCGACCACCTCGCCGCGGCCAACGGGTACTACGGCGCGCACGACCCGCAGCCCCAGTACACGCTGCCCCGCGCCCACCTCGCCCTCGCGCTCGCCGCCTCCCAGGGCCGCCTCCTGGACGCCCGCGCCGAGCTCGACCGGCTGATCACAGCGGGGCTGCCGCCCTCCATGCACCGCTACCTGTGGCCCATCCTGCGCACCGCCGCCGCGGCCGAGGCCGACGCCCGCGGTCTGCCCGCCGCCGACACCGGGCGCGCCGAGGCGATCGCCCGTATCCGGGACGCCGCCAAGAGGCAGGCCACCCCGGTCCCCGTCTGGCGGGCCCATGAGCAGTGGACGCGCGCCGAGCTCCTGCGCGCGGAGGGCCGCGACACCGCCGACGACTGGTCCGCCGCGGCCACCGCGTTCGAACCCCTCGACCGCCCTCACGACCTGGCCCGCGTCCGGTTCCGCCTCGCGGAATCCCTGGTCGCGCGGGGTGCGGAGGACGACAGGGACCGCGCCACCGAACTCCTCCGGCTCGTCGCCGCCGTCGCCGAGCACCTGGGCGCGCGCCCGCTCGCCGAATCCGTCACCCTGCTCGCGCAGCGCGCCCGGCTGGCCCTGACCCGCGACGTGCCGCGGCGGAGCGCCCCGGCCGACCCCGCGCAGGAGTTCGGCCTCACGAGCCGCGAGCGGGACGTGCTGCGCCTGGTCGCGGCGGGCCGCAGCAATCGGCAGATAGCCGAGGAGCTGTTCATCTCGCCGAAGACGGCCAGCGTCCACGTCTCCAACATCCTCGCGAAGCTGGGCGTCGCGGGCCGCGGCGAGGCGGCGGCCCTGGCCCACCGCCTGCACCTCTTCCCGACGGAAACGGCTCCCGTACGCTGAGGGGGAGTGGCCCGCCCGGTCGGGCCACGCCACCTGGAGGCGCCGTGTTCAACATGTTCGAGGAGCTGTTCTCACCCGGCCGCAAGCACACCAACGACGAACGCAAGCGCCTGGAGCTGACCCGCACCGACACGAGCGACGGCGACCCGGGCCGCGGCCCCATAGACCTCACATCGGGCAAGGTCACCGTCCGCCCACCGACCCAAGCACCTGTGGCGACTGAACAGCAAGGCCCTGGCAATTCAAGCCCCTGCGGCGATTGAGCAGCGGGGTCCGGGGCAGAGCCCCGAGTCCGCAACCCCGTAGCCGCTCCACTGGCCGACGCCCTCAGCCCACCTTCAGCTCCAGGATCCGGTCGTCCCCAGCCTCCGGCGTCCCCCGCGTATCCGTCTCACTCGTCACAAGCCACAACTTGTCACCACCCCCCGCGACCACGGTCCGCAGCCGCCCGTACTTCCCCTCCAGGAACGCCCGCGGCTCATGCGCCGCCTTCCCACCGTCGAGCGGAATCCGCCACAGCCGCTCACCGCGCAGCCCGGCCATCCAGATCGACCCCTTCGCGTACGCGATCCCGCTGGGCGAGGCGTCCGACGTGTGCCACTGGGCGACCGGGTCGTGGTACTTCTCGCCGCCACCCTTGCCCTCGGCCTCGGGCCAGCCGTAGTTGTCACCCGCCACGATGTGATTCAGCTCGTCCCAGGTGTCCTGCCCGAACTCCGAGGCCCAGAGCCGCTTGTCCTCGTCCCAGGCCAGACCCTGCACATTGCGGTGCCCGTACGAGTACACGGGGGAGTCGCCGAAGGGATTGCCGGGCGCTGGCTCACCCTCCGGGGTCAGCCGCAGGATCTTGCCGCCCGTCGACTTCTTGTCCTGCGCAAGCGGTTTGTCGTACGTCTCGCCGGTGCCCACGTACAGCAGCTTGTCCGGGCCGAACGCGATCCGCCCGCCGTTGTGGTTCGTGCCCTTGGGAATCCCCCGGAACACGGTGTCCGGGGCGCCCAGTTGCTCACCGGACGGCTTCTTCTCGTCGTAGATCATCCGCACGACGCGGTTGTCCGACTCCGTCGTGAAGTACGCGTAGACCATGTGGTCGGAGGCGTACGAGGGGGAGAGCGCGAGGCCGAGGAGACCGCCCTCGCCCTCGGGCGCGACTCCGGGCACCTCGCCGAGCACGGTCTTCTTCCCGGTCTTCGTGTCGACGCGCGTGATCGTCCCCTCGTCGCGGGACGAGACGAGCAGGCCGCCACCGGGCAACTCGGCGAGCCCCCAAGGCGACTTGAGGCCGTCCGTGACGGTCCGCTCGACGCTCACCGAGCCCTTCGCCGGAGGTACGTCCCCCTTGGGGGACGAGGAGCCGCCCGCACCGCTCTCACTCGGCGCGGACGCCGAGTCCTTGCTCGGCGATGGAGAATCGTCACCGGAGCCGCACCCGGCCGCGAACAGAAGCGCGGCACAGGCGGTGACGGCCAACGCGGGCCGCACAGCTGGACGTTGCACGATCAGGATCCCTTCGACGTGAAGCTCGGTCGGTCACCGTGAAGCTCGGTCGTTCACACACCGCTCTACCGTTGAAACACCGCACACGCGGCCCAGGTTCCCGAACTCCCCGCCGCGAGGCGGGCCGCTCAGTCCCAGGACCCCTGCGCCGCCGGAAGGCCCGCGATCTCCGTGAAGTCCTCCGCGGTGAGCCGCAGTTCCGCCGACGCCGCGTTCTCCAGCGCCCAGCGCTCCTGCTTGGCGCCCGGCACCGGCACCACGCCCTCACCTTGCGCCGCCACCCAAGCGAGCGCCACCTGGGCCGGTGTCACGTCCTCCCCGTGCCGCGCGGCGATCCGCCGCAGGCTCGCCACGAACGGCTGGTTCGCCGCCATCATCTCGGCGGTGAAACGGGGGTGGCGGGCGCGCAGATCGTCCGGCTCGAAGCCTCCCCCGGTGGTGAGCGTGCCGGTCAGGAACCCGCTGCCCAGCGGCATCGCGGCGAGGAACCCGACGCCGCGCGCCGCGCACCACGGCAGCAGCGCCCCGAGCGCCTCCGGCGACCACACCGACAGCTCGGCCATGACCGCGCTCACCGGGAACACCTGCTGCACCCGCTCCAACAGGCGGATCGTTCCGGCATGCCGCGCGGCCCGGCCACCGCGCCGCGAGCCCCGCGCGCCCACGGCGCAGAAGCCCAGCGAGCGCACCTTGCCCGCGCTCACGAGCTCCGCCATCGCGCCCCACGTCTCCTCGACGGGAACCTCGGGGTCCTCGCGGTGCAGCTGGTACAGGTCGATGACATCGGTCTGCAGGCGCCGCAGCGACGCGTCACAGGCCCGCTTCACATAGCCGGGCCTGCCGTTGGCGACGATGTGCTGCTCGCCGACGAGCAGCCCCACCTTCGTCGACACGAAGGCGTCGGCCCGCCGCTCCTTGAGCACGCGGCCGAGCAGCAGCTCATTGGTGAAGGGCCCGTACATGTCCGCGGTGTCGACCAGGCTGCAGCCCCGGTCCAGGGCGGTGTGCAGGGTGCGCAGGGACTCCTCGCCGCGCTGCCGCGAGCCCGTGTACGCCCAGCTCATCGGCATGCAGCCGATGCCGACGGCACCCACGTCGAGGCCCGTCGCGCCGATCGCCTTGCGCGCACCACCTTGCTTCACGTGCCCGTTGACCCTCCCCAGGACCTGCCTGGCCCCTCGTACCGAGGTCCCCAACCTAACCTCTGTCCCTTCACGAGGCTGACATAGCCTCCTGACCATGACTGGTGATGTGTGGCTGCCCTTCCGCGCCGATGAGATCCCGGGCCTCCCGCAGGGGCTCGACTACCGTTTCTGGAACGGCGAACCCGACTTCCCCGCGGACCCCGCCGACTGCGCGTACTACGTCGTCCCCTACATGAAGCCGCCGGGCGTCGGCGTTCGCCCGATGCCCGAGATGACGTCCGTACGCGCCGTGCAGACGCTCTCCGCGGGTGTCGACCACGTACAGGGCGGGCTGAAGTACCTGCGTCCCGGCGTCCAGTTGTGCAATGCGCGCGGCGTGCACGACGCCAGTACCGCCGAGCTCGCGCTCACCCTGATCCTCGCTTCCCTGCGCGGCATCCCCGACTTCGTCCGCGGTCAGGACCGCGGCGAGTGGCGCGGCGGCTTCCGGCCCGCGCTCGCCGACAAGCACGTCCTCATCGTGGGGTACGGCGCCATCGGCGGTGCCATCGAGGACCGGCTCACGCCGTTCGAGGTCGCGCGGGTGACACGCGTCGCGCGCTCCGCCCGCACAACGGAGCGCGGGCCCGTGCACCCGCTCACCGAGCTGCCGGAACTGCTGCCGCAGGCCGATGTCGTCATCATGGTGACCCCGCTCACCGAGGACACCCGCGGCCTCGTGAACGCCGAGTTCCTCGCGCGCCTCAAGGGCGGTGCGCTGCTCGTGAACGTCGGCCGCGGCCCGGTCGTCGACACCAAGGCCCTCCTCGCGGAGCTGGAGACGGGCCGCATCACCGCCGCCCTCGACGTCACCGATCCCGAACCGCTGCCCCAGGAGCACCCGTTGTGGCAGGCTCCAGGGGTGCTCATCTCGCCGCATGTGGGCGGCCCCACATCCGCCTTCCTGCCGCGCGCCAAGCGTCTCCTCGCCGCTCAGCTCACGCGGTTCGCGGCGGGGGAGCCGCTCGAGAACGTCGTGCTCACCATCGACGGACGCGGCGACTGACACCCGGTCACCTCGCGACTCTGCGCACCCACAGACCTCGCGAACCACACCGGCCCCACGGGCAACTCCCGTAGGGCCGCACGCCGTTCGTCGGGCACGCTGTGCGCCCGCCCGGATGCACCCCGTGCCCACTCCGTGCCCGCATCGTGCCTGGTCGTCACGGAGAGTAGAGGAACTATGTCCCTGAGTGACGAGACTGGTGTATCGTCCCGACTGGGGCAGCGCCGTGTCAGCACGCGGCGCCGGGGAAGAGTGACGGACTGCGAGGGGGGCGACGGGCGATGCACGGCCTATGGGCGAACGATCCGACTCGGCGGGGCCGCCGACGGCGCTCCTGTGTGGTGACCCGCGCGACGCTGCGGGGCCGAAGTCCGGGCTGTCGCAGGACACATGTGCATCGGACCGGACCGCGCGGCGGACGCAGAAGGAATCAGCAGGCGGGGCAGGGGAAGGCGGACACGGGAGCCGCCCGGCGGACCGAGGCGGCCCGGTGAGTACGCACCCCACGCCGACGACGGCACTGGGCGCCTCGATGTACTCCGGCGGCCAGGCCCCCGCCCGCGCGCCGCAGCGGGGTGGCACGGGAGTCCAGTTGCTCCTCGCCCTGGTGTGCGGCGGCTTCGTGGTGGGGTCCGCGTTCGGCTGGGGATCCGACCGACTCGCCCTGATCATGGGCGACTTCGGCCTGAGTGTCGCGGCGGCGATCGCCGCCGTATCGAATTTCGTGTACGCGCGCAGCAGGCGCAGCCGCTTTCGACCCGCCTGGCTCCTGTTCGCGTTCTCCTCGCTCATGGCCAGCTTCGGCAACGGGGTGTGGGGCTGGTACGAGGTCGTCCTGCGCGAGCTGGTGCCCACACCGAGCCTCGCCGACCTGTTCTTCCTCTGCTTCGCGCCGCCCGCCATCATCGGCCTGCTCGTCCTTGCCCGGCGGCCCGTTACCAAGGCCGGCTGGATCTGCCTCGCGCTCGACGCCTGGCTGATCGCCGGCTCCCTGATCACCCTCTCCTGGAGCCTCGCCCTCGCGCACACCGCCGAGTTCGAGGGCCAGAGCGTCACCCGCACCGCGCTCTCCCTCGCGTACCCGCTGCTCGACATCGCCCTGGTCAGCATGGTCCTCGCGCTGCACTTCCGCCGCTCGCCCGGTAGCCGTACGGCGGTGAACACCGCGATCGGCGCGCTCGCCCTCACGGTGCTGTGCGACGCCCTGTTCACCTCGCCCCTGCTGCACGCCAGTTACCGCTCGGGCGAGATCCTGGACGCCGGCTGGTTCGCCGGTTCGCTGCTGCTCGCGTACGCGCCGTGGGTGGGGGCGCGGCACGGCGGGCGCGAGGACGACTCCGCGCCCGGATCCGGCGGCCGTTACCAGGTCAGCTACACCCGCCCGATCTCCGGCTCGCTCGCCGCGCTCACCCCGTATCTGGCCGCCGCGGTCTGCACGTTGGGCATTCTCTACAACCTGCTGGACGGCCACCGGGTGGACCGCGTCGTGCTCTTCACGGCCTGCACCGTCGTCCTGGCGCTCGTCATGCGCCAGGGCATCATGCTGCTCGACAACATCACGCTCACCCGGGAACTGGCGCAGAAGGAGAACCACTTCCGCTCCCTGGTCCAGGGCTCCAGCGACGTCATCATGATCGCCGCGCCGAACGGGACGCTGAGGTACGTCAGCCCGGCCGCCGCGGGCGTCTACGGGCGGGACGCCGAGGACCTCGTCGGCTCCGAGCTCGCGTCGATCATCCACCCCGAGGACCTCGGGCGTGTGATGCACGAGGTGCGCAGATTCCTCGCCGCGAGCCAGGTCGAGGAGCCCACTACGCGCATCGAATGCCGCTTCCGGTCCGGCACGGGCACCTGGCTGAACGTGGAGTCGACGATCAACCGCCACCACGGCGGCCTGATCCTCAACAGTAGAGACGTGACCGAAAGGGTGCGCCTCCAGGCCCAGTTGCAGCACAACGCCGAGCACGACCCGCTGACCGACCTGCCCAACAGGTCGCTGTTCACCAAGCGGGTCGGACAGGCCCTCGCCGGGCGGCGGGCCGGTGACATGGGCACCGCCGTGCTCTTCATCGACCTCGACGGCTTCAAGCAGGTCAACGACACGATCGGCCACCAGGCGGGCGACGAGCTGCTCGTCCAGGCGGCGCGAAGGCTGGCCGAATCCGTGCGCGCATCGGACACCGCGGCCCGGCTGGGCGGTGACGAGTTCGCGGCACTGATCGTCGGCGACGGAGGGCGGGACCACACCGCGAGAGAGCAGCAGATCTACGAGCTGGCCGACCGGCTCAGAATCACCCTGTCCCAGCCGTACTCGATCGACGGGCACGACGATGTACGGGTCGCCGCCTCCATCGGCGTCGCCTTCGCCGAGCCGGACATCACAGCGGGCGGCCTGCTGCGCAACGCCGACCTGGCGATGTACCGGGCGAAGGCCGCGGGCAAGGGCCGCGTCGAGCTGTACGCGCCGCAGATGCAGGCCGATGTCGTACGCAAGGCGGAGCTGGCCACGAGGCTGCGATCGGCGTTGCACGAGGGCGAGTTCGCGCTCCTCCACCAGCCGATCGTCTCGCTCGACGACGGCCGGATCACGGCGGTCGCCGCGCAGGCCCGATGGCGCAGCGCGCAGGGCATCCTGTTCACGCCCGCGGAGTTCCTGCGGGTGGCCGACGACAGCGAGCGCACCGCCGAGCTGGGGCGCTGGATGCTGGAGGAGGCCGTCGAGCAGGCCGCCGAGCGCGGGCACAGCGGGCACGCGACGCCGGTCGCCGTGCGGATCGGCGCCCGCAGACTCCTTGACCGGGCGATGCCGCTCGGCTCGATAGAAGCGCTCCTCACGCGGCACGGGCTGCCCTCGGGCGCGCTCGTGATCGAGCTGGCGGACAGCGACCCCAGAGTCCCGTTGGACGAGCTGGAGCGGCGTCTGACGGCGCTGCGCCGCCTCGGCGTCCGGATCGCGCTGGACGGCTTCGGCAGCGGCTATGCGGCCATCACGGCGCTGCGCCGTCTCCCCGTCGACGTACTGAAGCTGGACCGCTCGCTGATCGAGGGCGTCGTCGAGTCCGCGCGGCTTCACAAGATCACCAGCGGGTTGCTGCGGATCGCGGGGGACCTCGGACTCAGCTCCGTGGCGGACGGTGTGGACCTGCCCGAGCAGGTCGCGGCGCTGCGCTCGATGGGGTGCACGCACGGGCAGGGCATGGCGTTCTCCGGCCCGCTCGACGAGTACCGGCTGCGCCGCGCCCTCACCTCGGGGGAGTACCCGGTCCCCAGGGGACCCGCCGAGCCGGTGTTCGCGGGCTTCACCACCCTGCGCTCACATAATGAGACGCCCGTCCCACCCACTTGACACGCCCTACGCGCCGGGGAGAGGGTCAATGCCATGCGCACCCGAATTCTCGTACTTGGAAAGCGCGTCGGCTGACGCTGGGACCACTGGTTCGAACACCGGAAACCCAGCGACCGCACCCGGCGCGCTCCCCTCGCTTGCCTCACGGCACGAGGGGTTTTTTGTTGCACCGGTGCCGGTTCAGATCCGCCGCCCACCGCCCGACACACACGTAAGACTCTGCAGAACCCTCGCAAAAACCCTCAGCATCGAGAAGAGAATGCCGATGACCGAGCAGGCCACCGGGGCCAGCCAGCCGCAGCCGCGGCCCCGTTCCGGAGGACAGCAGTCCGCCCCCGTCGAGCGCGTCACGGGTGCGAAGTCCCTCATTCGCTCGCTTGAGGAGGTCGGGGTCGACACCGTATTCGGCATCCCCGGCGGCACGATCCTTCCCGCGTACGACCCGATGATGGACTCGAGCCGGGTGCGCCACGTGCTCGTCCGTCACGAGCAGGGTGCGGGCCACGCGGCCACCGGTTACGCGCAGGCCACCGGCAAGGTCGGTGTCTGCATGGCCACTTCGGGCCCCGGTGCCACCAACCTGGTGACGCCGATCGCCGACGCGATGATGGACTCGGTGCCGCTCGTCGCGATCACCGGCCAGGTCGTCTCCAAGGCGATCGGCACGGACGCCTTCCAGGAGGCGGACATCGTCGGCATCTCGATGCCGATCACCAAGCACAGCTTCCTGGTCACGAAGGCCGAGGACATTCCGCAGGCGATCGCCCAGGCGTTCCACATCGCGTCCACGGGCCGCCCGGGCCCGGTCCTCGTCGACATCCCGAAGGACATCCTGCAGGCGCAGACGACGTTCACCTGGCCGCCGCAGCAGGACCTGCCCGGCTACCGCCCGGTGATCAAGCCGCACGCCAAGCAGATCCGCGAGGCCGCGAAGCTGATCACGAATGCGAAGCGGCCCGTCCTCTACGTCGGTGGCGGCGTCCTGAAGGCCGGCGCCACCGCCGAGCTCAAGATGCTCGCCGAACTCACCGGAGCGCCCGTCACCACCACCCTGATGGCGCTCGGCGCATTCCCCGACAGCCACCCGCTGCACGTGGGAATGCCGGGCATGCACGGTGCGGTCACCGCCGTCACCGCGCTGCAGAAGGCCGACCTGATCGTCGCCCTCGGAGCCCGTTTCGACGACCGTGTCACCGGCAACCTGGACAGCTTCGCCCCGTTCGCGAAGATCGTGCACGCGGACATCGACCCGGCGGAGATCGGCAAGAACCGCGCCGCCGACGTGCCGATCGTCGGAGACGCCCGCGAGGTCATCGCCGACCTGATCCAGGCGGTCCAGAAGGAGCACAGCGACGGTCACGCCGGCGACTACAGCGCCTGGTGGAACGACCTCAGCCGCTGGCGCGAGACCTACCCGCTCGGCTACGACCAGCCCGCGGACGGCTCGCTCTCCCCGCAGCAGGTCATCGAGCGCATCGGCCAACTCGCCCCCGAGGACACGATCTTCGCGGCGGGCGTCGGCCAGCACCAGATGTGGGCCGCGCACTACATCAAGTACGAGAAGCCGGCGACCTGGCTGAACTCGGGCGGCGCCGGGACCATGGGCTACTCGGTGCCCGCCGCGATGGGCGCCAAGGCCGGCGCGCAGGACCAGACGGTCTGGGCGATCGACGGCGACGGCTGCTTCCAGATGACCAATCAGGAGCTGACCACCTGCGCCCTGAACAACATCCCGATCAAGGTCGCCATCATCAACAACGGCGCCCTCGGGATGGTCCGCCAGTGGCAGACGCTGTTCTACAACCAGCGCTACTCGAACACCGTGCTGCACGCGGGCCCCGACGGCGAGACCCCGCCGAACAAGGGCACCCGCGTCCCGGACTTCGTGAAGCTGTCCGAGGCCATGGGCTGCTACGCCATCCGCTGTGAGCGCCCCGAGGACCTCGACAAGTGCATCGAGGAGGCGAACTCGATCAACGACCGACCGGTCGTGGTCGACTTCATCGTCCACGAGGACGCCATGGTGTGGCCGATGGTCGCCGCCGGCACCTCCAACGACGAGATCATGGCCGCTCGGGACGTCCGTCCCGACTTCGGCGACGGCGAAGACGACTGAGCCACGACGAGACGTAGAGAGAGACCAAGAGATATGTCCAAGCACACGCTCTCCGTCCTGGTCGAGAACAAGCCCGGTGTCCTCGCCCGGATCACCGCCCTCTTCTCGCGCCGCGGCTTCAACATCGACTCGCTCGCCGTCGGCGTCACCGAGCACCCCGACATCTCGCGCATCACCATTGTCGTGAATGTCGAATCGCTCCCGCTCGAACAGGTCACGAAGCAGCTCAACAAGCTGGTCAACGTCCTGAAGATCGTCGAGCTGGAGCCCGACTCGGCCGTGGCCCGCGAGCTGGTGCTCGCCAAGGTCCGCGCCGACAACGAGACGCGCTCGCAGATCGTCGAGATCGTCCAGCTGTTCCGCGCCAAGACCGTGGACGTCTCTCCGGAGGCGGTCACCATCGAGGCCACCGGATCCAGCGACAAGCTCGAGGCGATGCTCAAGATGCTGGAACCCTTCGGCATCAAGGAGCTCGTCCAGTCGGGCACCATCGCGGTCGGCCGCGGCTCGCGCTCCATCACCGACCGGAGCCTGCGGGCGCTCGACCGCTCCGCGTAGCTCGCATCGCGAGACCCCAAAACCTTCTTTCCGCACCCCGCCGTACGGTGGGACGCAACACCAGCACACCAAGGAGAACCCCAGTGGCCGAGCTGTTCTACGACGACGATGCCGACCTTTCCATCATCCAGAACCGCAAGGTCGCGGTGATCGGTTACGGCTCCCAGGGCCACGCCCACGCGCTCTCGCTGCGCGACTCGGGCGTCGACGTGCGCGTCGGCCTGCACGAGGGCTCCAAGTCCAAGGCCAAGGCCGAGGAGCAGGGCCTGCGCGTGGTCACCCCGTCCGAGGCCGCGGCCGAGGCCGACGTCATCATGATCCTGGTCCCGGACCCGATCCAGGCCCAGGTCTACGAGGAGACGATCAAGGACAACCTGAAGGACGGCGACGCGCTGTTCTTCGGTCACGGCCTCAACATCCGCTACGGCTTCATCAAGCCGCCGGAGGGTGTCGACGTCTGCATGGTCGCCCCGAAGGGCCCGGGTCACCTCGTGCGCCGTCAGTACGAGGAGGGTCGCGGCGTTCCGTGCATCGCGGCCGTCGAGCAGGACGCCTCCGGCAAGGGCTTCGAGCTGGCCCTCTCGTACGCGAAGGGGATCGGCGGCACCCGCGCCGGCGTCATCAAGACGACCTTCACCGAGGAGACCGAGACCGACCTGTTCGGTGAGCAGGCCGTTCTCTGTGGTGGCACCGCCGCGCTGGTCAAGGCCGGTTTCGAGACGCTGACCGAGGCCGGCTACCAGCCGGAGATCGCGTACTTCGAGTGCCTGCACGAGCTGAAGCTCATCGTCGACCTCATGTACGAGGGCGGGCTGGAGAAGATGCGCTGGTCGGTCTCCGAGACCGCCGAGTGGGGCGACTACGTCACCGGCCCGCGGATCATCACGGACGCCACCAAGGCCGAGATGAAGCAGGTCCTCGCCGAGATCCAGGACGGCACGTTCGCCAAGAACTGGATGGACGAGTACCACGGCGGTCTGAAGAAGTACAACGAGTACAAGAAGCAGGACGAGGACAGCCTCCTCGCCACCACGGGCGCCGAGCTGCGCAAGCTCATGAGCTGGGTGAACGAGGAGGCCTAGGCCTCCACGGAACGGGGTCGCGGCACACGCCGCGACCCCGTTCTTCATGGCTCGTCCACGCCGTTGTCCACGGTGTACAGCCTCGGACGAGTGATCCTTCCAGGGAGGCGCAAGCGCACCTCCCTGGCGGCACTACACTGCAGAACATATTCGCGTCGGGCCCACAGCGTCGTGCGTCTTCCACGCGGCACAAGCACCCTCCACCGCCTGCGGCCGTCGGGACGGCCGTCCGCACTGGACCTGTGAGGACTCACGTGAGCACTGCTGCCAACGGCAAACCCGTCGTACTCATCGCCGAAGAGCTGTCGCCCGCGACGGTCGACGCCCTGGGCCCGGACTTCGAGATCCGCCAGTGCAACGGCGCGGACCGGGCGGCGCTGCTGCCCGCCATCGCCGACGTCGACGCGATCCTGATCCGCTCGGCCACCAAGGTCGACGCCGAGGCGATCGCCGCCGCGAAGAAGCTGAAGGTCGTCGCACGAGCCGGCGTCGGCCTCGACAACGTCGACGTGTCCGCCGCCACCAAGGCAGGCGTGATGGTCGTCAACGCGCCGACCTCGAACATCGTGACCGCCGCCGAGCTCGCCTGCGGTCTGCTCATCGCCACCGCGCGCAACATCCCGCAGGGCTCGCAGGCCCTCAAGGCCGGCGAGTGGAAGCGCAGCAAGTACACGGGTGTCGAGCTCGCCGAGAAGACGCTGGGTGTCGTGGGCCTGGGCCGCATCGGCGCCCTCGTCGCGCAGCGCATGTCCGCCTTCGGCATGAAGGTCGTCGCGTACGACCCGTACGTGCAGCCCGCGCGCGCCGCGCAGATGGGCGTGAAGGTCCTTTCGCTGGACGAGCTGCTCGAGGTCTCCGACTTCATCACCGTGCACCTCCCGAAGACCCCCGAGACGCTGGGCCTGATCGGCGACGAGGCGCTGCACAAGGTCAAGCCGAACGTGCGCATCGTCAACGCCGCGCGCGGCGGGATCGTCGACGAGGAGGCGCTCTACTCGGCGATCAAGGAAGGCCGCGTCGCGGGCGCCGGCCTCGACGTGTACGCGAAGGAGCCCTGCACGGACTCCCCGCTGTTCCAGTTCGACCAGGTCGTCTGCACCCCGCACCTCGGCGCCTCCACGGACGAGGCGCAGGAGAAGGCCGGCGTCGCCGTCGCCAAGTCGGTGCGCCTCGCGCTCTCCGGCGAGCTCGTGCCGGACGCGGTGAACGTCCAGGGCGGCGTCATCGCCGAGGACGTCAAGCCGGGTCTGCCGCTCGCCGAGCGCCTCGGCCGGATCTTCACCGCGCTCGCGGGCGAGGTCGCGGTCCGCCTCGACGTCGAGGTGTACGGCGAGATCACCCAGCACGACGTGAAGGTGCTCGAACTCTCCGCGCTCAAGGGCGTCTTCGAGGACGTCGTCGACGAGACGGTGAGCTACGTCAACGCCCCGCTGTTCGCGCAGGAGCGCGGCGTCGAGGTCCGCCTCACGACGTCCTCCGAGTCGCCCGAGCACCGCAACGTCGTCACTGTCGCCGGCACCCTGTCCGACGGCCAGAAGGTCTCGGTCTCCGGCACGCTCGCGGGCCCGAAGCACCTCCAGAAGATCGTCGCGGTCGGCGAGTACGACGTGGACCTGGCGCTCGCCGAGCACATGGTCGTCCTGCGCTACGAGGACCGTCCCGGCGTCGTCGGCACGGTGGGCCGTGTCCTCGGCGAGTCGGGCATCAACATCGGCGGCATGCAGGTCTCGCGCGCCGACGTCGGCGGCGAGGCCCTCGCGGTCCTGACCGTGGACGACACGGTGCCGCAGTCGGTCCTGAACGAGCTGGCCGCCGAGATCGGCGCGACCTCGGCGCGGTCCGTCAACCTCGACTGAGGTCTCTGGTCGGAGTACGCGTACGAGGGCCGGGTCACCCGCGGGTGACCCGGCCCTCGTACGTTCAGGTGCGCTCTCGGCCGGAGGCGCTGCTCTCCGGTTCGATCAGGCCCTCGCGGTAGGCGATGCCCACGGCCTCGGTGCGGCTCGCGGCGCCCAGCTTGGCGAGGATGTTCGAGACGTGGACGCTCGCGGTCTTGCCGCTGATGAACAGCTCCTCGCCGATCTGGCGGTTGGTACGTCCCCGGCCGAGCAGCCGCAGCACGTCGCTCTCCCGGGAGGTCAGCGCGGCGATACGGTCCCCGGCGGCCGGAGCGCCGGCGAGGCGGCCCCGCCGGATCAGGGTGTCCAGGGCCTCGCGCAGCGGTTCGGCGCCGAGCAGTACGGCCGTGTCGCGGGCCGCGTACGCCTGCTCGGCGGCCTCCTCGCGGCGGTCGGCGGTGAGCAGGGCCTCGGCCAACCGCCGTCGGCAGCGGGCCAGTTCGTACGGCTCGCCGTAGTCGAACGCCGTCACGGCCCGCTCCCAGGCCGCGACGTCGGGTCCTGTCGCGGCGCGCATCCGCTCGGCCTCGGCGCGGGCCAGCCAGGCCAGGCCCTCGGGGCCCTGCTCCGTGCCGTCCTCACCGTGCGCCGCCGTGTCGCGGGCCAGCCCCACCAGCTCGGTGGCGGTTCCCGCCCAGCGGTCCGCGCCCGCCGTGTCGCCGGAAAGGCGGGCCTCCTCGGCCGCGTCCGCGACGGCCGCGAGGGCCAGCGCGGCGAGCCGCACCACGACGTCGGGCCGAGTGCCGCCCGAGACGTCGGTGAGCGAGTCGACCGACGCGCGCACCTGTCGTACGCAGTCCTCGGCGGCGCCGCGCAGCGCCGCCGCGTCGGTCAGCACGATCGCGGCGACGAGCGCCGCCATCCAGTCGAAGTGATGGTCGAGGAGCCCGCTGGCCCCTGCGACCGCCGCGTCGTACTCGCCGCGGGCC
Organism: Streptomyces sp. NPDC102360; assembly: GCF_044766085.1. Classification (NCBI taxonomy): domain Bacteria; kingdom Bacillati; phylum Actinomycetota; class Actinomycetes; order Kitasatosporales; family Streptomycetaceae; genus Streptomyces; species Streptomyces sp. NPDC102360. Next base: position 103,915 of record NZ_JBIWLG010000008.1, read on the forward strand.
AGCGTCACGTACAGCGCGGGCGCGATCGCGAACCCGCCCGCGGGCGGCAGCAGTTCGGTGTCGGCGGCCGCCGCACGCGCGCACTCGTCCCAGCGGCCCAGCGTGTAGAGCAGCAGGGACTGCAGGTAGCGCAGCTCCAGGGCGTACGGCGAGGTGAGGAGCCCCGCGCGGCGGGCGATGGTGAGGCCCTCGGCGAGCCAGGGCAGGCACGCGTCCAGGTCACCGGACTCGTAACAGCCGATGGCGAGGTTGTAGAGCGCCCGCATCTCCACCGCGAGGTTCCCGGCGGAGCCGGCCAGCTCACGGGCCCTGACCAGTCGGTCCCGGCCCTGCGGTGTACGCCGGTTGTGCGTCTCCAGGGTGACCAGTGAGATGGTCAAGTCGGCCTGGGCGTCGGCGAGTTCGAGTCGATTGGCGACGTCGAGCGCCTGCCGGGCGACGCGCTCGGCGTCCTCGTTACGGCCCACGTGCCGCGCGGCCAGGACGTGCGTCGCGGCGGCCCACACCCAGGTGCCGGAGGGTGGCTCGGCCGGGATCAGCTCCAGTGCTTCGCTGCTGTACGTGAACGCCGCCTCCAGGTGGTCGATCCGGATCAGGTTGCCCGCGAGGGTGTAGCGCACGCGCGCCGCGAGTTCCGAGTCGGCGTCGGAGCCGGCCCGGGCGAGCGCGGAGCGGGTGAGCTGGACCGCGCGATGCGGGTCGCCCGCGCGGGCGGCGGCGGCCGAGGCGCGCAGGGTGAGGGTGGCCGCGTCGCCGGTCTCGGGGCGTGCGGGCGCGTCCACCACGGCCAGGAGTTCGAGCGCGGTCTCCAGGTGCCGCAGCTCCTCGGCGGGCGCGCCGACGCGCTGGGCGTGGTCGGCGGCTTCGAGGGAGGCCGCGAGGGCGTCGGGCAGGTCGTGGCTCTCGCGCGAGTGGTGGGCACGCTCCGCCGCGCTCTGCGGCGAACGGCCCTCGCCCGCGAGGAGCGCGGCGAACCGGCCGTGCAGCCTGACCCGTTCGCCGGGCAGCAGATCCGCGTACACGGCCTCTCGGGTGAGGGCGTGCCGGAACGAGTACGTCGCGTCGTCGCCCGGCACGAGGAGCTGGTGTCCGACGGCCTCGCGCAGCGCCGACTCCAGCTCCTCCTCCGGCAGTTGCACGGCGGCCCGCAGCAGCTCGTGCCCGACCCGGCGGCCCGCGACGGCCGCCGTGCGCAGGACCTGCTGGGCGGTCTCGGTGAGCTGCTCGATCCGGATGAGCAGCACATCCGCCAGACCGCTGGGCATGGCGGGGGAGTCGGTGCCCTCGTCGTCGCCGGGCAGGGCGGCGAGCAACTCCTCGGCGTAGAAGGCGTTTCCCTCGGCGCGGTCGACGATGCGGCGGACCGTGCTGTCGGGCACGGGGCCCGTACGGCGTGCGCGGACGAGCCGGGCCATGTCCGCGTCGGCCATCGGGCGCAGGTCGAGACGGTCGACGGCGGGCAGCCTGATCAGCTCGGCGAGCAGTGGCCGCAGGGGGTGCCGTCGGTGCAGGTCGTCCGCGCGGTACGAGGCGAACACCGCGAGGCGGCGGGGCTGCAGGACGCCCCGGCTGAGCAGGAAGCGGAGCAGGTCGCGGGAGGACTGGTCGGCCCAGTGGAGGTCCTCGACGACCAGGAGCAGCGGCGTCAGTTCGGCCAGGTCGGCGAGGAGCCCGGCGACACCCTCGAAGAGCTGGAGGCGGCTGCCGGGGTCGGGCGCGGAACCGGCCCCCGAGGCCGCGCCGATGAGCCGGTCCACCGCGGGGTACGCGGCGAAGGCCGGGGCGAGCCTGTCGTCGGCGGCCGCCGCGCCGAGGATCTCCGTGAACGGGAGGTACGGCAGGCCCACGTCCCCGACGTCCACGCAGTGGCCGGTCAGGACGGTCAGGCCGGTGGCGGCGGCGTGCGCCGAGGCCTCCGTGAGCGCCCGGGTCTTGCCGACGCCGGCGTCCCCCGCCACCAGGACGGCGCGCGGTTCGCCGGCCGCGGCCCGCTCCAGGACGCCGGTGAGCCGGGCGAGTTCGTCCGCCCGGCCGATGAACGGCGTATCGAATGTCTGAGCCACGGGGCCATCCTGGCACGGTCCGGGTGGGGCTCTGGTGCGGTCCATCCTGACTGGGGAGAGAGCAGGGACGGCCGGTCGGAGCCGCCCGAGTCGACCGGGGGGCTCCGAGCCGTCGTCTGTGCCGTCAGGCCGTCGCCTTCTCGTTCGGTGCCGCGTCGGGCGTCGCGTCCGTGTGGTCCGCGGCCGCGTCGTGCACCGTCACCTTGCGCAGGGTTGCCACCGAGAGGATCGCGGCGGCCAGGAGCACGACCGCTCCGGCGATCGCCGCCGCCTGCATGCCGCCGGTGAAGGCCTCCCGTACGGCGGCCGTCAGGGCCCGGCCCGCCTCGCCCGGCAGTTCCCCGGCGACCGCGAGGGCGCCGCCCAGCGTTTCGTGGGCCGCGGCCGGGGCGTCCGCGGGGACGCCGTGGCGGTAGACGGCCGTGCCGATGGAGCCCAGGACGGCCATGCCCAGGGCGCCGCCGAACTCGGCACCTGTCTCCAACAGGGACGCGGCGGAGCCCGAGTTGGCGACCGGAACGGTGCCGAGCGCCAGATCCATCATCTGGGACATCACGGTCACGATGCCGGACGCGAGGACCCCCGCGCCGGCCAGGACCAGCCAGAGCGAGTCGGTGCCGGCCAGGGCCAGGAGCCCGTATCCGCAGGCGGCGACGGTGAAGCCGCCGGCGACGACATGTGCGCGGTGCACGCCCTTCGCGACGAGTTGCGCGGAGACGGGAGCCGCCACACCGACCAGGACGGTGGGAACCAGCGACCACAGAGCGGCCGCCAGGGAACTCTTGCCGAGCACGGACTGGAGGTACTGCGTCGTGAAGTACGCCGAGCCCATCATGCCGAAGGAGGAGACGAGGTTCAGGACGACGGCGGGGGCGAATCCCCGGCCGCGGAACAGGACGGGGGAGACCAGCGGCGACCTGGTGGTGCGCTGGCGGTGCACGAACAGGACGGCGAACAGCAGCCCCACCGTGATCGAGACGACGTACCGCACGTTCCAGCCCTCGGACGGGATCTCCTTGATGCCGTAGATGACCGGCAGCACGGCCGCCATCGAGAGCGGCACGCTGAGCAGGTCGAAGCGGCCGGGCTCCGGGTTCCTGGACTCCGGCAGCACGACCGGGCCGAGGACCAGGAGCAGCACCATCGCGGGCAGGTTCACCAGGAAGACCGAGCCCCACCAGAAGTGCTCGACGAGGACGCCGCTCATCACCGAGCCGAGGGCGACACCGCCGGTCATGACGGCGGACCACATGCCGATCGCCTTCGCGCGCTGGCCGGCGTCGGTGAACATCGTGCGGATGAGGCCCATGGTGGACGGCATGAGAGTCGCGCCGCCGATGCCGAGGAGCGCGCGTGCGGCGATGAGGGTCTCGGCGCTGTTCGCGTACGCGGCCAGGAGCGAGGCGGTGCCGAAGGCGGCGGCGCCGATCAGGAGCAGCTTGCGGCGCCCGATGCGGTCGCCGAGCGAGCCCATCGTCATCAGCAGGCCGGCGAGCACGAACGCGTAGATGTCGAAGATCCACAGCTGCTGGGTGCCGCTCGGTTCCAGGTCGGCGCTGATCTGCGGGATCGCGAAGTAGAGGACGGAGACGTCCATCGAGACCAGCAGCAGCGGAAGCATCAATACGCCGAGGGCGGTCCACTCGCGGCGCCCCGCGAGGGCTGCGGCGGGTGGGGTGGTGCTCGTCGGGTTCGTCATGCCAGGAACTGTACGAGCGTATTAAACGCTTGTCTAGTACGGTTGTTTAAAACGTAGGTATAAGACGTGGGTATAAGACGTCCGTCTGGATTCCGGTTAGGGTGAGCCCATGGGACATCGTGAGGATCTGCTCGAAGGCGCCAAGCGGTGCCTGCTGGAGAAGGGGTTCGTGCGCACGACCGCGCGCGACATCGTCAAGGAGTCCGGGGCGAACCTGGCGTCGATCGGCTACCACTACGGGTCGAAGGACGCGTTGCTCGCCCAGGCCTACCTGGAGCTGGTGGAAGGCTCGTCCGACGCCTTCGAGCAGGGCGGTCTCACGGCCCCGGCCGGCTCCCTGGAGCGCTTCCAGGAAGTGTGGAGCAACGTCATCGAGAGTCTGGGCAAGCCCGGCTCCATGTGGCACCTGGGCATGGAACTCGTCGTGATGGGCGACAAGTTGCCCGGAGTCCGGGAGATCGTGGCGAGGGCCCAGGTCGAGGGCGGCCGCGGGATCATCCCGCTGTTCATGGGCGGCGAAGAACCGCCTGCCGACCACCCCGCCGTCGGCACGCTCGGCAAGTTCTACATGACGCTGATGACCGGGCTCATCGCCGAGTACATGCTCGACCCGGAGAGCGCGCCCAGCGCCGAGGAACTCACCGAGGGGTTGCGCCGCGTCATCACCGCCTCAGAGGCGTGACGCCTTCAGCCCCATGTGCAGAAGGAGCCGGTCCTCGCCCTCGTCCAGATCGAGGCCGGTGAGCTGTTCCACCCGTGACAGGCGGTAGTACAGCGTCTGGCGGTGGATGCCGAGGGCCGCGGCGGTGCGGCCCGCCTGGCCCGCGCAGTCGAGGAACACCTCGGCGGTGCGGGCCAGTTGACGGTGGGCGGGGGAGAGCAGGGGCGCGACCGCCGGGTCGTGCGCGGCCTCCGCGGGGAGCGCGGTGAGCAGTCGGTACGGGCCGATCGACGACCACTGCGCGTCCGGACCGAGGCGCGGGTCGGCCAGCGCGGCGCGCGCCGCGGCCGTCGCCTCCTGCCAGGCCGTGGCCAGTTCGGCGAGGTCGTCACGGGCGGCGCCGACACCCGCCGCGACCGGGGAACCCGCGCGGGCGCGCAGCTTCGCCGCCGCCGTCAGCGCGGGCGCCAGCGCCTCGCGCGAGCGCAGCCGCACCAGCAGGGCGAGGCACTGGCCGGTCACACCCCACGGCACCGTGCACAGCGCGTCCGCCGCCGGGATCGTCCGGACGGACGGGGCGTCGTCGGGGTCCGCCGTGGGCCACGGCGCGACGCAGACCACCGTGTGCAGGCCGGGCGCCCGGCTGCCGAGCGCCGTGCGCAACGCCGCCACCGCCATGTCCCGCTGCCAGCCCCGCTCCGCCGTGAGCACGGAGTGGAACTCGCGGGTCAGGTCCGCGCCGGCCTGCGCCTCGTCGGCGAGCTGCGCGCCGATCCGGCCCGCCACCTCCATCGCCGCGTCGAGCTGCTCCTCCGTGGGACCCGGATCGTCGTCGAGCAGCCATACGTAGCCGAGGACGAAGCCGTGATGGCGTACGGGAAGGCAGACGCGGCCGCGGTAGACGCCGGCCTCCGGGGTCGCCGGGATCCTGACCGGCTCCTTGGCGCTCGCGATGCCGAAGCCCTCGAACCAGGAGCGGACCGCCGAGGTCGAACCGCGCGTCAGGATCGAGCGCGTGCGCACCGGGTCGAGCGCCGCCTCGTCGAAGTCGTCCGCGCTGACCTGCTGGCCGAACGCGATCAGCCGGAAATCGCGGTTCTCCAGCGTCGCGGGGGCGCCGAGGAGCGCCGAGATCTCGTCGACCAGTTCCTGGTAGTCGCCCTTCATCCCGCCATTCTCACCCACCCCGCGCGCCTCTTCATACAGATGTCTGAGGCGGCGGACACAGATGCGTGACAGCTGTCGATGGCACAGGATCAGAGGGATCCTTAGATTTCACGGTGGTTCCACGTGCTGTTCCCGCTTTGCGGTGGTTCGGCCCGTCCTCAACTCATGTCCCGTGGAGGTGCCCCGTGCTGGCTCCCTTGATCCTCGCCGCGTCGCGCAGCGACCAGATGCGCGCCTTCGTGTCGGCGGCGCCGGGCACCAAGCAGGTCGTCGACCGCTTCATCGCCGGCGAGTCGGTCGACCAGGTCGTGCCGATCATCGAGGAGGCCGCCGCCAAGGGGCTCGAGGTCACGCTCGACGTCGTCGGTGAGGACATCACCACCGTCGAGCAGTCACAGGCCGCGCGCGACGCCTACCTGGAGCTGGTCGAGCGCCTCAAGAACCTGGGCCTCGGCACGAAGGCCGAGATGTCCGTGAAGCTGTCGATGTTCGGCCAGGCGCTGGACGGTGGCCACGAGCTCGCCCTCGCCAACGTCCGCGAGGTCGTCAAGGCCGCGGCGAACATCGGCACCACGGTCACCCTCGACGCCGAGGACCACACCACCCTCGACTCGATGTTCGCCATCCACGAGGAGCTGCGGAAGGACTTCCCGCAGACCGGCTGCGTCATCCAGGCCTACCTGTTCCGCACCGAGGACGACGCCCGCCGCCTCGCCGCCGCGGGCAGCCGCGTGCGCATCGTGAAGGGCGCCTACAAGGAGCCCGCCGAGGTCGCGTACCAGGACAAGGCCGAGACCGACAAGGCGTACGTGCGGATCATGCGCATCCTCATGGAGGGCGCCGGGTACCCGATGATCGGCTCCCACGACCCGCGGCTCGTCGCCATCGCGCAGGAGCTCGCCCGGCAGGCCGGGCGCAAGCTGGACGAGTACGAGTTCCAGATGCTGTACGGGATCCGCAGCGACGAGCAGTTGCGGCTCGCCGCCGAGGGACACCGGATGCGTGTCTACACCGCGTACGGCACCGACTGGTACGGATACTTCATGCGCCGCCTCGCGGAGAAGCCGGCCAACCTGCTCTTCTTCGCCCGCTCGGTCCTCACCAAGGGCTGACCCCTCCCGCTTGCTCAACCGATAACTCCCCGACCCCCCGAAGGAGATACGGACCCATGACCCTCGACGCCGTGACCCAGGTCCCCGCCCCGGTCAATGAGCCGGTGCACGGCTACGCGCCCGGTTCCCCGGAGCGTGCCCGCCTGGAGGTCAAGCTCAAGGAGCTGGCCGAGAACCCGATCGAGCTGCCCTGCACCATCGGCGGCGAACGTCGTTTGGGTGGCGGCGAGCGCTTCGACGTCGTGCAGCCGCACAACCACAAGTCCGTCATCGGTACGTACGCCAACGCCACGGAGCAGGACGCCCAGGACGCGGTCGACGCCGCCCTGGCCGCCGCCCCGGCCTGGCGCGCGACGTCCTTCGACGACCGCGCCGCGATCATCCTGCGCGCCGCCGAGCTGCTGTCCACGAAGTGGCGCGAGACGCTGGCCGCCTCGACGATGCTCGGCCAGTCGAAGACCGCGCAGCAGGCCGAGATCGACACTCCCTGTGAGCTGATCGACTTCTGGCGCTTCAACGTCCACTACGCCCGCAACCTGCTCGCCGAGCAGCCGCCGGCGAACTCCACCGGCGTGTGGAACCGCATGGACCACCGCCCGCTTGAGGGCTTCGTCTACGCGATCACGCCGTTCAACTTCACGGCCATCGCGGGCAACCTGCCCACTGCCCCGGCGCTGATGGGCAATGTCGTCGTGTGGAAGCCGTCGCCGACGCAGACGCACGCCGCCGTCCTGCTGCTCCAGCTCCTGGAGGAGGCCGGTCTGCCCAAGGGCGTCATCAACCTGGTGACCGGTGACGGCCTCGCCGTCTCCGAGATCGCGCTGAACCACCGCGACCTGGCGGGCATCCACTTCACGGGTTCCACCAAGACCTTCCAGCACCTGTGGAAGACGGTCGGCAACAACATCGAGAAGTACCGCACCTACCCGCGTCTCGTCGGCGAGACCGGCGGCAAGGACTTCGTCGTCGCCCACCCGAGCGCCGACCGCGCCGTCCTCAAGACGGCCCTGACCCGCGGCTCCTTCGAGTTCCAGGGCCAGAAGTGCTCGGCCTCCTCGCGCGCCTACGTCCCGGCGTCCATCTGGAACGACGGGTTCAAGGAGGAGTTCGCGGCCGAGGTCGACGGCATCGCCATGGGTGACGTCACCGACCTGTCGAACTTCATCGGCGCCGTCATCGACGACCGTGCGTTCGCCAAGAACAAGGCGGCGATCGACCGGGCCAAGGACGACGCTTCCTGCACGATCGTCGCGGGCGGCACGTACGACGACTCCGTCGGCTACTTCGTGCGTCCGACGGTCGTCGAGTGCTCGGACCCGGCCAACGAGGTGTTCTCCACGGAGTACTTCGGCCCGTTCCTGGCCGTGCACGTCTATGAGGACGACCAGTACGACGCCATGCTGGAGCAGATGGAGTCGGCGTCCGACTACGCGCTCACCGGCTCGGTCATCGCCAACGACCGTGCCGCGGCGGCCCACACGATGGAGAAGCTCCGTTACGCGGCGGGCAACTTCTACATCAACGACAAGTCGACCGGGGCGGTCGTCGGTCAGCAGCCGTTCGGTGGCGGGCGGGCCTCCGGTACGTGTGACAAGGCGGGGGCGCCGCAGAACCTTCAGCGGTGGACGCTTACCCGTGCCATCAAGGAGACGTTGGTTCCGCCGACGGATTACGTGTACCCGCACATGGGCTGACCGCCTCTGCAGCGTGTCGCCGCCCCCGGTCGAGGTGTTCCTCGGCCGGGGGCGGTTCGCGTGAACCGGTCCTACGCCCCGGGGCTCCGCCCCGGACCCCGCGCCTCAAACGCCGGCGGGGCTGGAAAGGCCGCCTCAATCGCCGGCGGGGCTTGATTGGCTCACCTGTTGCGGTCGGCGCCCCGGTGCCGCGCAACGGAAACGACGGGCCCCGGCCCCGGTGCAGCCCGACCGGCCCCCGCCCCGGCACCGCTCACGGCACCGTCAGGACGATCTTGCCCTGGGTGCGGCCCGAGGCGCCCAGCTCGTGGGCCTTGGCCGCCTCCTCCAGGGGGAGCGTGGCCGAGACGTGCGGCCGGAGCCGCCCCGCGGCCAGCAGCGCCGCGGCCTTACGGAGGGTCGCACCCGAGGGCTGGACCGAGATGGGCGCGAAGCGGACACCCCGGGTCTCGGCGTCCTCCTGGGTGACCCCGGGGTCCCAGAGCATCGCCGAGGCCAGCAGCCCACCGGGACGCAAGGTGACCAGGGTGCGCGGACCGTAGTCACCACCGATCAGGTCCATGGCCACGTCCACGTCCCGCAGCGAGTGGGCGAAGTCCGTGGTCGTGTAGTCGATGGGCTCGTCGACCCCGAGCTCGCGCAGGAAGTCGTGCTTGTCGGCGCGCGCCGTGCCGATGACGTACGCGCCCTCGGCCTTGGCGATCTGGACCGCCACATGTCCGACCCCGCCGGCCGCCGCGTGCACCAGCACCCGGCGGCCGGGACCGATCTGCCCGACGTCGACGAGCGCGAGCCAGGAGGTGAGCGCCGCCGCCGGCACCGCCGCCGCCTGGACGTGGTCGACATTGCTCGGCTTCGGCGCCAGGTGCTCGGTCCGGATCGCCACGTACTCGGCGTAGCCGCCGCCCCGGATCATCGCGAACACCTCGTCGCCCGGCCGGAATTCGGTGACATCCTGGCCCGCCGCCTCGACGACGCCCGAGACGTCCCAGCCGAGCGTGAACGGCGGATCACCGAGGAGCGGCGCGGCGCCGGAGCGCGCCATCCGGTCCACCGGGTTCACCCCCACGGCCCGGACCCGGACCAGTACCTCACCCGGCCCCGGCTCGGGCCGCTCCACCTCCACCACTTCGAGCACCTCGGGTCCGCCGAGCCGGCGCTGACTGATGACGCGCATGGTGGGACTCCTCCCCAGGGCCCGCCGGGCCACCGCGGCCCGGCCGGTAGGGGACCCATCGTGGTGCGTGGACGGCGGCCGCGCCATGGCCCGGCCCGGCCACGCGGCCGGACTCGGCCACCACTGTGACCGCTGTGGCCAATGGGGCTGGTGGGGCCGGAGATGTGGGTCCCGTCTCAGATAGTAGGAAGTCCGAGTAATTGTGGAGACAGAAGCAGAGACCTGTCCTAGCTTTGTAGAAGCCGAACGACTCGCCCGATCCGGCGAATGGCGGTCGCGAGCCGGAGCACCAGGCAGGCAACCCCTGCAGCTCCCGCTTCCCGCCCTTCCGGCGCCTCGAAATCCCCTTGCGCACATGGCGCGCGAGGATTCCCACGGATTCTCAAGGAGTCGATCCCTCATGGCCACTGCGACGCCCGTCCGCCGCCGAGTCCGCCACGTCTCCCCGTCGAGCGAAGCCGACCGCCAGGCCGCCAGGACCGCGGCCGCCGCCCTCCAGCGCGCGCTGGACCGCAGGGACAACGGCGGCGAGACCGGTCACTGAGACCGGTTGTCGGGACCCGGGGTCCGGGGCCCGACCCGAACGGCAGCCCCTACGCGCCTCTTCGTACCTCGAAGTGGTCGATGCGCTCGCCGGACTCGGCCAGCGCCGACACCTTCATCCGGCCCTTCTCCACCTCCACCGCGAGGAACGAGAAGCCGGTGTACCGCACCCGGGACCACTCCACGGTGTCCGGGTCGGGCAGGCGTGACTTCGTCCAGTGGAAGGTGACGATCGACTCCCGGTCGTTCACGTTGCCCTCGTAGCTGTCCTGCACGCCCGGCCCGAAGCCGTAGAGGTCCTTGCCGGCGCCGCCCGCGGTGACGTACACGATGCCGTCGCGCGTCGGATCGGTCGACGCGCCGACCGGCACCGGCTTGCCGACCTCCCCGTTCCCCGCGCCCTTGATCGCGTCGGTGCGCTCGTAGACGTGGTTGTGCCCGTTGATCACCAGATCCACCTGGTGCTTGGCGAACAGCGGCACCCACGCGTCGCGCACCCCGCCGTCCGAGGCGTGCGTCGACGTCGAGTACGCGCAGTGGTGGAAGAAGACGACCACGAATTCGATGTCGTCCCGCGCCCGCAGTTCACCGAGCCGCTTGTCGAGCCAGGCGGTCTGCTTCCCGTCCAGGTAGCCCTTGTTGGCGGGGATCTCGTACGAGACGTCGTTCGCGTCGAGCGCGACCACGCCCACACTCCCGTACGTGAAGGAGTACACGCCGGGAGCCCTCGACGGGTCCGGGCCGTTCTCGGGAAGTGACCAGCGCGCGCTCTGCCCGCCGTAACCGTTGGGCGAGTACCAGGCCTCCATGTCGTGGTTCCCGGTCGTCACCATCCACGGCACCGACTTGGCGACCGTCTCCGTCTGCGCCAGGAACTGGTCCCACACCCGCGCGTCGTACGTGTCCGACTCCTTGCCGTGGCCGCTGCTGTCGGCGTAGCAGATGTCGCCCGCGTGCAGGTGGAAGGACGGGTTCTGGCCGAGGATCACCTGGTCGTTGGCGAGCGCGTCGTAGCTGACGCCCTGGTCGCCGAAGGCCGTGAAGACGAACGTCTCCGGGGCGGCCGGTGCCGTACGGAAGGTGCCGAGCGTGCCGAGGCGCTCCGCGTCGGCCGGGTCGAAGCCGTCGTGGCCGACGCCGTAGTAGTACGTCGTGCCGGGCTGAAGGTTGTCGAGCGCCGCGTGCAGGTAGAGCTGCTCGACCTCGGGGAGCTTCTTCGACAGTGACGGGGTGTGCAGGGCGCGCACCTCCGCCGGGATCTTCCGGCTCAGCTCCCAGGGCTTCGACCCCACCCGCAGATACGGGTTCTTGACCGCGAACGGCACCTGCCACGAGATCCGCATCTGCGTCTTCGGGTCGGCGCCGAAGGCGAGATGCCGGCCGAAGGGGGCGACGAGGGAGCCGTCCACCTGCGCGGCGGCCGCCCGCGTCGGAAGGGCCGGCGCCGCGTACGCGCCCGTCGCCGAGCCACCGCCGAGCAGCGCGGCCCCGCCCACCGAGGCCGCGGCCCCCGTCAGGGCGCGGCGCCTGCTGAACTTCCTCCGCAGATACTCGTGTTGCTCGGGCATGCTCAGGCGTCCGGCGAGCTGCTCGGGTATGCCGACGTTCGGAGTGTCCATGGCAGGAAAACTTCCCAGTAACTTCCAACTCCCGCCATACGTACGGGTGAACAACTACTGGCCGCCAGGAGACGATGCCTGGTCGGCTGTCCGAATCGTGGACGCCCCATGTCATTCCATGGGACACGGAGTACGGTGCTGACATGTCTCGCAGCATCAATCTCGCAGTGATCCCCGGTGACGGAATCGGCCAGGAGGTCGTGGCCCAGGGTCTCAAGGTCCTCTCCGCCGTCCTTCCGCAGGATGTGAAGCTGGAGACCGAGGAGTACGACTTCGGCGCCAAGCGCTACCACGCGACCGGTGAGACCCTCACCGACGCCGACCAGGAGTCGCTCAAGAAGCACGACGCCATCCTGCTCGGCGCCATCGGCGACCCTTCGGTGCCGTCCGGCGTCCTGGAGCGCGGCTTCCTGCTCAAGCTCCGCTTCGCGTTCGACCACCACGTCAACCTGCGGCCTTCGAAGCTCCTTCCGGGTGTCTCGACCCCGCTCGCGGGCGAGCCGGACATCGACTTCGTCGTCGTCCGTGAGGGCACCGAGGGCCCGTACACGGGCAACGGCGGTTCGATCCGCAAGGGCACCGAGCACGAGGTCGCGACCGAGGTCTCCGTCAACACCGCCTTCGGTGTGGAGCGCGTGGTCCGTGACGCCTTCGCCCGCGCCCAGGCCCGCCCCCGCAAGAAGCTCACGCTGGTCCACAAGAACAACGTGCTGGCCTTCGCGGGGCACCTGTGGACGAACGTCTTCAACAAGGTGGCCAAGGAGTTCCCCGAGGTCACCACCGATTACATCCACGTCGACGCCGCGACGATCTATCTCGTCACCGACCCGGCCCGCTTCGACGTGATCGTCACCGACAACCTCTTCGGCGACATCATCACCGACCTCGCCGCGGCCGTCTCCGGCGGTATCGGCGTCGCGGCCTCCGGGAACATCAACCCGAGCCGCGAGTTCCCGTCCATGTTCGAGCCCGTGCACGGCTCGGCCCCGGACATCGCGGGCCAGGGCAAGGCCGACCCGAGCGCCACGATCCTCTCGGTCGCCCTCCTCCTGCGTCACCTCGGCTACGAGGCCGAGGCCGCCCGCATCGAGACCGCGGTCTCCGCGGACCTCGGCGAGCGCGGCGACGCCGTGCGCTCCACCGACGAGATCGGTGACGCCCTCGTCGCCCGAGTAGCCGGCTGACCCGGCGCTCATCTCGTACTGCTGAAAACAGCAGCCGCCGGGTCGCACACCGCGCCCGGCGGCTGTTCTCGTGCGGCCCCTGGGTGCGACCATCAACCCCAAGGGTTCTGTCGTCACACTCCCGTCTGCCTCGCGTCGCCTGGCACGCACGCTCGCGGCGTTGCCGAAAGGCCCGAGTAGCTCCGCTACTAGGACCTTCCGGCACCTTGCGATCGCACGCACCAGACGCCGCGAGGCCGCCCTTCGGGCGACGACGGGAGTGTGACGACAGAACCCGGGCCGCTTCACGCACCCGCACTCACCAGGCCGGTTTCCGGGCACACCCCGCCTCGCGCGATAATCGAACGTGGGGCCGCGATGTACGTGGAAGCTCGGACGTCCTAGTACGCAGGGGTGCAGGCGTGAACGCGGTCCGTCACAACCAACGGTGAAGGACACGCAACCATGACGACGCCCACGATCGAGCTCAAGCCCACCGCCACCCCGCTGTCCGCCGCGCAGCGCGAGGAGATCCTGGCCAACCCGGGATTCGGCCGCCACTTCACCGACCACATGGTCATCGTGAAGTGGACCGAGGGGCGTGGCTGGCACGACGGGCAGCTGGTGCCCTACGGACCGCTCTCCCTCGACCCGGCCACGAACGTCCTGCACTACGCGCAGGAGATCTTCGAGGGCCTCAAGGCCTACCGTCAGCCCGACGGCACCGTCGCCACCTTCCGGCCCGACATGAACGCCAAGCGCTTCCAGCACTCCGCCTGGCGCCTCGGCATGCCCGAGCTGCCGGTCGAGACCTTCGTCGAGGCCTGTGACCTGCTCGTCCAGCAGGACAAGGAGTGGGTGCCCGCGCACGGCGGCGAGGAGTCCCTCTACCTGCGCCCGTTCATGATCGCGACCGAGATCGGCCTGGGCGTGAAGCCCGCCAACGAGTACCTCTTCATCGTCATCGCCTCGCCCGCCGGCGCGTACTTCTCCGGCGGCGTGAAGCCCGTCTCCATCTGGCTCTCCGAGGACCGCGTGCGCGCCGTCCCCGGCGGCGTCGGCGACGCCAAGACCGGCGGCAACTACGCGGCGTCCCTGCTGGCGCAGGCCGAGGCCGCCGCCAAGGGCTGCGACCAGGTCGCCTACCTCGACGCCGTCGAGCACAAGTGGGTCGAGGAACTGGGCGGCATGAACCTGTACTTCGTGTACGGCAACAAGATCGTCACCCCGACCCTCACCGGTTCGCTGCTCGCGGGCGTCACCCGCGACTCGCTCCTCCAGGTCGCCCGCGACCTCGGCTACGAGTCGGAGGAGCGCCGCATCTCGATCGACGAGTGGCAGTCCGCCACGGAGTCCGGCGAGCTGACCGAGGTCTTCGCGTGCGGCACCGCCGCCGTCATCACGCCGGTCGGCACGGTCAAGCGCGCGAGCGGCGAGTGGACCCAGTCCGGCGGCGAGGCCGGCGAGGTCACGATGAAGCTGCGCAACGCCCTCCTGGACATCCAGCGCGGCAAGGCCGAGGACAAGCACGGCTGGATGCACGAGCTGGGCTAGTCGACACCGGCATCCACACCCGGCCCCCGTCCCGCAGCCGCGGGACGGGGGCCGGGGTGCGTCAGGCCTGGGCGTCAGGCCTGTGCGGCGGTGGGGCCGGCGTGGCCCGCGAACATGTCCAGCAGTGCCTGCCGCGCGTTCGGGCCGAACATCATGGTGAGGTTGGCGGCGGACTCGGCGGCCAGCTGCTCGCTGCGCGGGAACATCTCCTTCTCGTACGTCGCGAGCGCCGCCTCCGGGTCGTCCGGGTGCTCGACGATCGCGCGGGCCAGCTCGGCGCCGTCGAACATGGCGAGGTTGGCGCCCTCGCCGGCGAACGGCGACATCAGGTGCGCGGCGTCGCCGATGAGCGTGACACCCGGGCGGCGCTCCCAGCTGATGCCGACCGGCAGCGCGTGGATCGGGCGCGGCGTCAGGGGCAGCTCGGCGTCCGCGATCAGCGCGCGCAGCCGGTCGTCCCAGCCGTCGAAGACGGCGAGCACCGCGGTGCGTGCGGCCTCCGCGTCCGTGAAGTCGATGGTGCCGAGCCAGCTCTCGGGGGCCTTCAGCGCGGCGTACGTGTGCACGCGGTCGTCGCTCTCGCGGTGCGTGAGCAGGGCGCGCCCGTCGGCGAGGACGAAGGCACTGCCGCCGCCGGTGAACGCGGCGATCTCCGCGTGCCGCTCGCTCCCCGGCAGCACATCGGCCTCCACGAACGAGATGCCGGTGTACGAGGGGCGGGCGTCGCTCAGCAGGGGGCGGATCCGGGACCAGGCGCCGTCCGCGCCGATCAGCAGGTCGGTGGTGAAGCGGCCGCCGTCGGCGAGGGTCACCAGGTGGCGGCCCGGGACGTCGGTGGGCTCGGCGGAGGTGACCTTCGCGCCCCAGCGGATCGTGCCGTCGGGCAGCGAGTCGAGGAGGATGCGGCGCAGGTCGGCCCGGTTGATCTCGGGGCGGCCGCCGTTCCCGTCGTCCGGCTCGTGGTGGCGCAGGGTGCCGTCCGCGTCGATGACCTTGGTCTCCTCGCCGCCCGTGAGGACGAGGGCGCGGAACTCTTCGTACAGACCGGCGGCGCGCAGCGCGGCCTGCGCGGTCTCCTCGTGCAGGTCGAGCATGCCGCCCTGGGTGCGGGCGTCGGCGGAGGCGTCCAGGTCGAGGACGGTGCAGGGGATGCCGTGGACGTGCAGGACGCGGGCGAGCGTGAGGCCGCCGAGGCCCGCGCCGACGACGGCGATGGGGTGGTGGGGTGCGGTGATGGCGTTCATGGTGGCCTCCCTGGGTGCCGCGGTACGGGCACGGTTGTCATGGATTCCCCGAGGTGTCCGGTTCGTTCTTCCATCATAGCGAACATGTTCGTAACGAACATGTTCGTAACGGAGTGGCCGAGAGTGCGACGGTCGGTGCCGGGTGGATCAGGAGTCGGCGAGAGGGGGTTCGGGCGCTGCCGTGATGCCCGCGATCAGGGCGGCGAATCCCCAGTTCAGCCGACCGGAGCCACCTCCCGCCACGAGCACGTCGGCGAGTCGAGCGAGCTCCGGGTGCCGGGCGGGCGAGGCGGTGGTGATCGCGGTGCGGGCGGCGTCCATCGTGTCCTGGTCGTCGCCCGCGTGCTCGGCCGCCGTCGCGGTCGCGTACTGCAGGAGCAGGTCCACGCCCCAGGCGGCCCGGGCATCCGGCACCCCACCCTCGCGCAGCAGCACGAGCAGGGCCTCCACGAGGTCCAGGTAGTGATCCCCGGCGGGGTGCACGGTCAGCGCGGACCGGGCCAGCGACGGGTGGCGGAACAGCATTTCCAGGTACGAGGTGAGCAGCCGGGTCAGCCGCTCCCGCCAGTCGCCCGAGGCCTCCCGCGCGGGCGTCAGGTCCACCTCGGCGAGGAGCTCGTCGAGGACGGCGGCGTGCAGCTCGTCGGTGTTGCGGACGTAGACGTACAGCGAGGCGGGCCCGGTGTCGAGCTCCTTGGCGAGGCGACGCATGGTCACCTTGCCCAGACCTTCCGTGCGCAGGATGTGCGTGGCGGCGCTCACGATGCCGTCCCTGCTCAGGGCGGCCTTGGCGGGCCGCTCGCGGCGGCTTCGGGGGGTGCTGGTCCGGTCGGCGCTGTTCACGGTGCCACGGTAACGGCGCGGGCGGGCCCCGAGGGCTTCCCGGTCAGGGCGGCACACCGTCCGCTGGGCTCGCGGTCCGTGCGCGCGATCACCAACAGCCTTTCCTGGCAAGGTGGTTGAGCGTGCGTGTACGTATTGTGCCGCGAGGGTATCCACTGACTCCATGGCTTGGCGTTCGGGGGGTGGTCACGGGTGAGTGGGATACCGTTCAGGGCTCGATTGCGATGGTTTCTCCGGGCCCTGCGTACACCTCGCAGGCCGCAGAGCCTGTCCGTCCTGATCGGCCTCGCCGCCGTCTCCGCGATCCTGCTGTGGCGCAGCGCCGGCATGGAGAACTACAAGGAGAATCTGGCGCTCAACCTTGGTGCCGACATCATCGGCGCCGTTGTGACCGTCTTCGTGATCGGCCCGTTGATCAGTCGCGCTCAGGAGGGCCGCGCCCGCGAGCACAGCCGACTCGACTACGAGTGGTTCTGCGCCCAGGTGTACGGGTCGACGTCGAACGTGAAGGTCCTCGACACGTTCTCCAACGTGTTCGGCCCGCAGTTCTCCCACCGCCTTCTGCGGGGCATCAGGGCCGCCACCGCCAACGGCACCCGCGTCCAGATCCTGCTGCTCCATCCCGACTCCCTCGCCGTCATCCTGCGTGGGCAGGAACTCGGCGACCAGCACGCCGACATCCGGCGGGAAATCCTCCGCAACCTTCGAACGCTGCGTTCCTTCGAGGCAGAGCTCGATGCGGGCATCCGTCACCTGCTCGAAGTCCGGCTCTGTTCCTCGTCCCCCGGCGTGACGTTGTACCGCTGGGACGAGCGGTGTCTTGTGTCCTTCCTCACGGTGGGCCGCCTCTCCGGTCAGGGTGTCCAGCTCGAAGTGCCCGTCCGGTCACCCCTCGGGGCGTTTGTGGAGCAGCGGTTCGACGAGCTCTGGCAACAGAGCGCGATGATGGACGAGTTCACGCACCTGCCGGTCATGCTCGTCGACGAGGGCGACGGGCGCAGAGCGTTCACGTGCAGGTTCGTCGTCGTGGACGAGGCCACGTATGTCGCCGACGCGGAGCTCGTGTCCCACATGGCGCGCCATCGCCTCGATCAGCTCACCGCGTTCAGTCAGGGTCTTGGCGTCAGCGTCGCGCACGAACTCCTGGTCGTGGACGACGAAAGCGAGCTCCATGTGCGTCTCACCCAGGACTTCGCCGAGAAGTATGATGCGCCGACGGGTGCTTTTGTCTGCCTACGCCCGCAATCCCTTCTGACGGAGTAGGGGCCCTCGTACGGTGAGAACATCGCGCGACCCAGTCGGCGGGCTGGTGCAGGACCGGGGCAGATTTCGCAGCTTCACCTCTCGCGATCTGGACGGACTGCTCCAGCGCAGGGCCCTGTCGGCCGAGGAACGGCTGAAGCTGCGGGCCGTGGCGGCCGTGCTCCCCTTCCGGACGAACGAGTATGTCGTCGACGAGCTCATCGACTGGTCGGCGGTGCCGGATGATCCGATCTTCCGGCTGACGTTTCCGCAGGTCGGGATGTTGTCCGAACCCGATGTGCGGGAGATGTCGGACCTGCTCGCGGACGGTGCCCCGGCGGGCCAGGTGCAGCGGGCCGCGCACCGGATCCGAATGCGGCTGAACCCGCACCCCTCAGGTCAGCTCGATGCCAACGTGCCGGTGCACGAAGGGCGTCGGCTGGAAGGACTCCAGCACAAGTACCCCGAGACGCTGCTCGTCTTCCCCCGCCAGGGCCAGACCTGCCACGCCTACTGCACGTACTGCTTCCGCTGGCCGCAGTTCGTCGGTGAGTCCGAACTCCGTATCGCCACCGACGACTTGGCGACGACCGAGGCGTATCTGCGGGCGCATCCCGAGATCAGCAGCGTGCTGATCACCGGTGGTGACCCGTTGGTGATGAGCGCCGACGTGCTGCGTCGCTACGTCGAACCCCTGCTGCGGGTCGAGAGCGTGCGTTCCGTCCGGATCGGCACCAAGTCCCTCGCCTTCTGGCCGTACCGTTTCGTCTCCGATCGGGACGCCGACGACCTGTTGAGGCTCTTCGAGGAGGTCGTCACCGCAGGAAAGCACTTGGCGCTCATGGCTCACTTCACGCACCCGCAGGAACTGCGCACCCGAATCGTGGTGGAGGCGATGCGGCGTGTCCGGGACAGTGGCGCCGTGATCCGCTGCCAGGGTCCGCTGGTGCGTGGAATCAATGACAGCGCGGCTGTGTGGGCCGAGCTGTGGAGCGAGACGACGCGCCTGGGGGCGGTCCCCTACTACCAGTTCGTGGAGCGGGACACAGGGCCGCAGGACTACTTCGCGGTGCCCCTCGCCCGTGGGTACCAGATCTTCCGGGATGCCTACGCCCAGGTGTCCGGTCTCGCGCGGACCGTGCGGGGGCCGGTGATGTCGGCGATGCCGGGCAAGGTCGTCGTGGACGGGGTCGCGGAGGTGGGCGGCGAGCGGGTGTTCGTCCTGCACCTGACCCAGGCGCGGGACCCGGAGCTGGTGAACCGGCCGTTCTTCGCTGTGTACGACGAAGGTGCCACGTGGTTCACCGACCTCAAGCCCGCCTTCGGTGCGGGCGAGTTCCTGCCGGGCCTGACCTTTCCCTGACCCCGGCCAGGGCTGATGTGCCCACGCCGGATGCGCCCCACGCCGGATGCGTCCCGCGCTGGATGCACCCACGCCCGGCGGTTTGAGCGTCATTCCATGTGAGCTTTCCCTGGAAGCGCCGTGACTGCTTTCCTCCTGGGCTTTCGGCGTTTAGAGTGCTGTTCTAACTGGAAGCGAGGAGTGCCGTGCGACTGACCCCCACCGAGCGCGACCGGCTGCTGCTGTTCGGCGCGGCCGAGCTCGCGCGGGCCCGCAAGGCGCGTGGCCTGCGGCTCAACGTGCCGGAGGCGACCGCCCTGATCGCGGACACCGTCTGCGAGGCCGCCCGCGACGGGAAGCGGCTCGCCGAGGCGATCGAGGCGGCGCGCTCCGCGCTCGGGCCCGACGATGTGCTGCCGGGCGTCGCCGACGTGGTGACCGAGGTGCACGTGGAGGCGGTCTTCGACGACGGCTCGCGGCTCGCCGTGGTCAGCGATCCGATCGCGGGTGGCAGTCTCACGGACGAGGCCCCCGGCGCGCTGCTGCCCGGCCCCGAGCACCACGACCCCGAGCCCGAACTGACGCTCACCGTCACCAACACGGCGACCGTCCCGGTCTCCGTCACCTCCCACTTCCACTTCTTCGAGGTCAACCCGCGCCTGGATTTCGTACGGGACAAGGCGTACGGGATGCGGCTCGCGGTGCCCGCGGGGTCGTCGGTGCGGTTCGGGCCGGGGGAGACCCAGGACGTCGGGCTGCTGCCGATCGGCGGGGCCCGGGTCGCCATCGGGTTCGCGGGGCTCGTCGACGGCCCGCTGGACGCGCCCGGCGCCCGCGAGGAGGCGCTGCGCCGCGCCGCCGCCTGCGGATACCTCGGCGTACCGGACACGACTGAAGAGGAGGCCGCGCGATGAGCCGTCCCGGAGGCCACGCCGCCGAAGCCCGCCGACTGACCCCGTACGAGTACGCGGGGACGCACGGCCCGCGCGCAGGGGACCGGGTCCGGCTCGGGGACTCGGGGCTCACCATCAAGGTCGAGTCCGACTCCCAGAGCTACGGGGACGAGTTCCTCGCCGGGTTCGGCAAGACCGCGCGCGACGGGCTGCACCTGAAGGCCGCCGCGGTCCGCGACACCTGCGACATCGTGATCAGCAACGTCGTGGTGATCGACGCCGCGCTGGGGATCAGGAAGGTCTCCATCGGGATCCGCGAGGGCCGCATCCACGCCGTCGGGCGGGCCGGCAATCCGGACACCATGGACGGCGTCGACGTCGTGGTCGGTACCGGGACGACGATCGTGTCCGGTGAAGGGCTCATCGCGACCGCCGGAGCCGTCGACACCCATGTGCACCTGCTGTCGCCGCGCATCATGGAGGCCTCGCTCGCCTCCGGCGTCACCACGATCATCGGCCAGGAGTTCGGCCCGGTCTGGGGCGTCGGGGTCAACTCGCCGTGGGCGCTCAAGCACGCGTTCTCCGCCTTCGACGCCTGGCCGGTCAATATCGGCTTCCTGGGCCGGGGTTCGTCCTCCGACGGGGCCCCGCTCGTCGAGGCGCTCGCCGAGGGCGGCGCCTGCGGGTTCAAGGTGCACGAGGACATGGGCGCGCACACCCGCGCCCTCGACACCGCCCTCCGGGTGGCGGAGGAGCACGACGTTCAAGTCGCTCTGCACAGTGACGGGTTGAATGAATGCCTGTCCGTCGAGGACACCCTCAAGGTCCTCGAAGGGCGCACCATCCACGCCTTCCACATCGAGGGCTGCGGCGGCGGCCACGTACCAAATGTGCTGAAGATGGCGGGAGTTCCGAACGTCATCGGCTCCTCCACCAACCCCACCCTCCCCTTCGGCCGTGACGCCGTCGCCGAGCACTACGGCATGATCGTCTCCGTCCACGACCTGAAGACGGACCTCCCCGGCGACGCCGCGATGGCCCGCGACCGGATCCGCGCCGGGACGATGGGAGCCGAGGACGTACTGCACGACCTGGGCGCGATCGGCATCACGTCATCGGACGCGCAGGGCATGGGGCGTGCGGGCGAGACCGTGCGCCGTACGTTCGCGATGGCCGGGAAGATGAAGGGCGAGCTCGGCGACCCGGGCGTCGGCCACGACAACGAGCGCGTCCTGCGCTACATGGCGAAGCTGACCATCAACCCGGCCATCGCGCACGGCCTCTCGCACGAGATCGGGTCCATCGAGCCCGGCAAGATGGCCGACATCGTGCTGTGGCGCCCCGAGTACTTCGGCGCGAAGCCGCAACTCGTCCTGAAGTCCGGCTTCCCCGCGTACGGGGTGGTGGGCGACCCCAACGCCGCCACCGACACCTGCGAACCACTCGTCCTCGGCCCGCAGTTCGGGGCGTACGGAGCGACGGCCGCCGAGCTGTCCGTGGCTTTCGTGGCGCAGGCCGCCGTCGACGACGGGCACGACACCATGCCCACCCGCAGGCGCCGCGTCGCGGTCCGCGGCACGCGCGGTATCGGCCCGGCCGACCTGCGCCTCAACTCCCGCACGGGAGCGGTCGACGTGGACCAGCGCACGGGCCTGGTCACCCTCGACGGCGACCCGCTGCGCTCGGAACCGGCCGAGTCCGTCTCCCTCAACCGCCTCTACTTCCTGTAAGGGATCAAGCCCATGACGTATGTGATGCCGCCCGAGTGGGCCCCGCACGCGCGCACGTGGATGGCGTGGCCGGGCCCCAACCCGACCTTCTCCGACGAGAGTGAACTGGCCGGAGCGCGGGCCGCGTGGGCGTCCGTCGCCAACGCCGTGCGCCGCCACGAACCGGTGACGATGGTCGTCGGACCGGGGCAGCTGGAGTCCGCGAAGGAGCTCCTCGACCCGTCCGTGGACCTGGCCGAACGGGAGCTGGACGACGCGTGGATGCGCGACATCGGCCCCACGTTCGTCAAGCACGGCGAAACCGGTGAACTGGCCGCCGTGGACTGGACGTTCAACGGCTGGGGCGCCCAGGACTGGGCCCGCTGGGAGCACGACTCCAAGATCGCCCGGCATGTCGCCGACCTCACGGGCGTACCGGTGCACTCCACCGCGCTCGTCAACGAGGGCGGCGGCATCCACGTCGACGGTGAGGGCACGGTGCTCCTGACGGAGACGGTGCAGCTCGACCCCGACCGCAACGGGGGTCGTGCGAAGGAGGACGTCGAAGCCGAGATCCACTCCAGGCTCGGCACGACCAAGGCGATCTGGCTGCCGCGCGGACTCACCGCGGACTACGGCGAGTTCGGTACGCGTGGACATGTCGACATCGTGGCGGCGTTCGCGGCACCCGGCGTGGTCCTGGTCCACTCCCAGCGGGACCCGGCGCACCCGGATCACGAGGTGAGCCGCGAGATCATCGGCTGCCTCGCCGGACAGACGGACGCGCAGGGCAGGCCCTTGGAGATCGTCGAGGTCCCGGCGCCGAAGGTCCTCACGGACGACGAGGACGGCTCCTGGGTCGACTACTCGTACATCAACCACTACCTCTGCAACGACGGCGTGGTGCTGTGCGGATTCGACGACCCGAACGACGAGGAGGCCGCGGCGATCTTCCGCAGGCTCTTCCCGTCCCGGACGGTCACCCTCGTCGACGCCCGGACGATCTTCGCGGCGGGCGGCGGCATCCACTGCATCACCCAGCAGCAGCCGGGCGCGGGGGCCTGAGCGGTGACCGGGACGCAGCGCCGGCGCACACCGGCGCCGCCGCGCGAGGACGTGCTCGCCGCGACCATGGCGATGATCGCCGAGCACGGCCTCGAACGGCTGACGCTCGCCGCGCTCGGCCGCGAGGTCGGGATGAGCAGCGGACACCTCGCGTACCACTTCGGCAGCAAGGACGAGCTGTTGCTGCGCACGCTGGAGTGGAGCGAGGGCCGACTCGGCGCGCGCCGCCGGGAGTTGCTGGTCGGCGGCAGCAGTGCGCGGGACCGCCTCGACGCCTACGTCGACCTGTACGTCCCGGACGCGCCGCGCGATCCGCACTGGACGCTGTGGCTGGAGGTGTTCAACCGCTCGCGGAACGCCGACGACGACGCGCGGGCCCGCCAGGCCGCCATCGAGGGGGCCTGGCACCGCGACCTCGTGGCGCTGCTCGCCGAGGGCAGCTCACGCGGCGAGTTCCGGGCGCTCGACCCGGACCGCTTCGCGACCCGGCTTCGGGCGCTGCTCGACGGTTTCTCCATCGCGGTGGCGATCGGCCTGCGCGGGGACCGGGACCAGGTCATGGCCCACGTAAGGGAGTTCCTTGACGAGGGGCTGGCTTCGCGGGCTACAGGGTGAACCGGAGCGGCGTGCCGGGCGCCGCCTGGGCTGCCGCGCCGAGAGCGTTCTCGTCCACGACGGCGATCACCGGGTAGCCGCCGGTCGTCGGATGGTCGTGGAGGAACACGACGGGGCGCCCGTCCGGCGGCACCTGCACCGCGCCGAGCACCATGCCCTCGCTGGGCAGCTCGCCGTCCGACTCCCGCTCCAGGGCGGGCCCTTCGGTACGCAGCCCGATCCTGTTGCTGTTGCCGGAGACGGTGTACGTGGCGGTGACGAAGGTCCGGCGCGCGGCCTCGGTGAACCAGTCCGTACGGGGTCCGAACCGCACGGGCAGCACGAGCTCGGCCGGGGGAGCGGGCCATGGCGCGGCCACGGGCGTGGCGGGCCGAGTGCCGGGTGCCTCTCCGGCGGGCAGCACGTCGCCCGTGCTCAAGGGCGCGGGGCCGAGCCCCGACAGCAGATCGGTGGACCGGCTGCCGAGCACGGGCTGCACGTCGAACCCGCCGGCGACGGCGACGTAGGACCGCACGCCGGCGCTGACGGTCCCCACGTCGAGGGTCGCTCCGGCCGGTACGTACACGGGCACGCCCCAGGCCGCGGGCGCTCCGTCGACGCGGACCGGGCACGGCGCCCCACCCACGACGAAGCGGACGCCACGGTCGGGCCGTAGTGCGCACCCGGTGAGGGTCGTCTCCAGTACGGCGGCGTCCTCCGCGTTCCCGAGCAGCCGGTTGGCCAGCCGCAGCGCATCCGCGTCCAGCGCCCCGGACCTGGGAACGCCGAGGTGGGCGTGCCCGATCCGCCCGGAGTCCTGAACGGTGCTGAGCGCCCCGGCCCGAACGACGGTGATCTTCCCGGTCATGCCGTGGCCCCTCCCGCCCCATCCGTCCTCCGCACCGTGGGGCTCCGCCCCACACCCCGCCGGCTCTCGTCCGAGAGCGGGGCTTGATAGGCGGAACCGGGCCTCGCCGCCCCTTGAGACGGGGGCCAATCAAGCCCCGGCTCATGAGGCCGGGAGGCGGGCAAATCAAGCCCCACTGGCGTTTGAGGCGATGAGCCGGGCAATTCAAGCCCCTGCGGCGATTGAGCAGCGGGGCCCGGGGCGGAGCCCCGTGACGTCAACCCCGTGGAGGCTTGATATGCGGGCTCCGGCCCGGCGGCCCTATCAAGCCCCGCCGGCGATTGAGGCGCGGGGTCCGGGGCAGAGCCCCGTGGCGTCAACTCCGTTTGGGCGAAACGGACCCGTGTCCCGGGGGACAGCAATGCCGCCGACTCCCGCGCCACATCCCACAAGACCCCGGGATCGGGCATCGTTCCGATCAACTGCCACCCACCCGGCGACACCCGCGGATACACCGCCGAGTACCCCCCAGCCACCCCAACCGCCCCCGCAGGAACCCGCGTCCGCGGCGTCGCCCGCCTCGGCACGTGCAACTCCTCCGGCAACCCGGCCAGATACCCGAACCCCGGCGCGAACCCGCAGAACGCCACCCGATACTCGTACGAGGAGTGCACCGCGGCGACCTCCGCCACCGACACCCCCCACAGCTCCGCCACCTCGGCCAGATCCGGCCCGTCGTACACGACAGGAATCGTCACGACGTCCCCCTCCGCCACGGACCCGGGCGGCACATCCCACTCGACCACCTGGCGCGCGAGCGCATCCCGCTCCGCCACCCCGTCGAGCAGCACCGTCCGCGCCCCCGGCACGATCTCCCGCACCGGCGGCAGCACCCCCGCGCCCCGCCTGCGCAGCACCTCCGCGTGGAACGCCCCCGCGTGCTCCGCGTCGGCGAACTCCACCAGCAGCGCATGCCGCCCGGCGTGCCGCACCCGCATGCTCACGCGAACGCCCCGACCTCGACCCCGGCGCCCTCCAGCGCCACCCGCACCCGCGCCGCGATCGCCGCCGCGCCCGGGGTGTCACCGTGCACGCACAACGACCGCGCGGCGACGGCGACTTGGGACCCGTCGACCGCCTCGACCCCGCCGTCCACCGCGAACGCCACGGACCGGGCCACCACGGCGTCCGCGTCCTCGACGACGGCACCCGGTTCGCGGCGCGGCACGAGCGTGCCCTCGGGGGTGTAGGCCCGATCGGCGAATGCCTCGCGTACCGGCCTCAGTCCCAAATCCTCCGCCACGCGCAGCAGTTGAGACCCGGGAAGACCCAGCACGGGCAGCTCCCCACCGGCGAGCCGTACGCCGTCCACGACCGCACGGGCCTGTTCCGCATCCCGTACGGTCCGGTTGTAGAGCGCCCCGTGCGGCTTCACATACGCCACCTCGGCCCCGGCCGCCTCGGCGAACACCCGCAACGCCCCGATCTGGTACGCCACTTCGGCCGCGAGCTCGTCCGGCGGCACGTCCATGGCGCGCCGCCCGAACCCGGCGAGGTCCCGGTACGAGACCTGTGCCCCGATCCGTACGCCCCGCTCGGCGGCCAGGTCGCAGACCCGGCGCATCACGGAGGGATCGCCGGCGTGGAAGCCGCAGGCGACGTTGGCACTGGTCACCACGGAGAGCAGGGCCTCGTCGTCGGTGAGGGTCCACCGGCCGAAGCCTTCGCCGAGGTCGGCATTGAGGTCGATGACGTCCTGGATCACTGGCTCAACGTAAAGGATCGTTGAACGATCCGACAAGGGTGAGATCTTCGCCCCCTCCGGGCGTCCGAATTCCGGAACCCCTTGTTAGATCGTTGAACGATCCCCTAAGGTCCGTGCATCTCTCATCCATAAGTGCGTCCCTCATCGAAAAGGCCGCCGCATGATCGTTCTGCTCGGCGTGCTCGTGGTGATCCTCGGATTCGTCACGCGCCGCAATCCCGTTCTCGTGGTCGGTGTCGCCGGCATCGTCACCGGGCTGCTCGGCAAGATGAACCCGCTGGAGATCCTCGCCGCCTTCGGCACCTCCTTCGCCGACAGCCGCTCCGTCACCGTCTTCGCCATCGTGCTGCCGGTGATCGGCCTTCTGGAGCGCTACGGCCTGCGCGAACAGGCCCGCACGCTGATCGGGAAACTCGGCAAGCTCAGCGCGGGCCGCTTCCTCACCGCGTATCTGCTGGTCCGCCAGATCACGGCCGCCTTCGGCCTCAACAACCTCGGCGGTCCCGCCCAGGCGGTCCGCCCGCTCGTCGCGCCGATGGCCGAGGCCGCCGCCGAACGCAGGTCGGGCGCCGTGCTGCCGGACAAGCTGCGCGAGAAGGTCCGCTCCTACTCGGCGTCCGCCGACACCGTCGGCGTCTTCTTCGGTGAGGACTGCTTCATCGCGATCGGCTCGATCCTGCTGATCACCGGATTCGTGAACTCGACGTACCACGAGCACCTCGAACCCACGCAGCTCGCGCTGTGGGCCATCCCGCTGGCCGTCTGCGCCTTCGTCATCCACGGCGCCCGGCTGCTGCTCCTCGACAAGCATCTGGAGCGCGAGATGGCGCTCGCCGTCGCCGAGCACGACATCCCGCTGCCGAAGCAGACCCCGGGCGACTCCGGGAAGGAGACCGCCAAGTGATCAAGGTCGAATGGCTCTACTGGCTGATCGGTCTCGTCTTCGTCGTCATGGCCGTGCAGATGGCGAGGGACCGGAGCAACCCC
Source organism: Streptomyces sp. NPDC102360 (assembly GCF_044766085.1). Taxonomy (NCBI): domain Bacteria; kingdom Bacillati; phylum Actinomycetota; class Actinomycetes; order Kitasatosporales; family Streptomycetaceae; genus Streptomyces; species Streptomyces sp. NPDC102360. The sequence continues at coordinate 130,898 of NZ_JBIWLG010000008.1, forward strand.
AAGCGCTGGACATCGGCGGCCTTCTGGGGGCTGCTCGGGCTGACCTTCCCCTACGGCACCGGGGTCGCGGGCGGCTCGAAGGCGCTGCCCGCCGAACCCCTCGGCGTCGCGGTCCTCGCGCTGATCGCACTCGCCGGGTTCAACTTCATAGGCAAGGGCGAACCGGTCACGACCACGCAGGAGCAGCGCGAGGAATCGGCCGCCCGCCTGGGCAACAAGCTCTTCATCCCGGCGCTCACCATCCCGATCGTCGCCATCGTCTGTGCCTCCTTCCTCGACGAATCGGGCCTCTTCGAGACCGGTCAGGCCACCCTCCTCGGGCTCGGCGTCGGCTGCGTCGTGGCTCTCGTCGTCGGGATGCTGGTCACCGGCGAGCGCAAGGTGTCGACGCCGATCCACTCCGGCCGCTCGATGCTGGAGGCGATGGGCTCGGCGCTGCTGCTGCCGCAGCTCCTCTCCGTCCTCGGCTCGATCTTCGCGGTCGCCGGTGTCGGCAGCCAGGTCGGCCGGATCACCAACGCCGTGCTGCCGGACAACTCCAAGTACCTGGCGGTGATCGCGTACTGCGTCGGCATGTTCCTGTTCACCGTGATCATGGGCAACGCGTTCGCCGCGTTCCCCGTCATGACGGCGGCGATCGGCTGGCCGGTGCTCATCCAGCAGATGGGCGGCAACGAGCCGGCGGTCCTCGCGATGGGCATGCTCGCGGGCTTCAGCGGCACGCTCGTCACGCCCATGGCCGCCAACTTCAACATCGTCCCGGCGACCCTCCTCGAACTGAAGGACCAGTACGGGCCGATCAAGGCCCAGCTGCCGACGGGCTTCGCGCTCCTCGGCTGCAACATCGTGATCATGTCGCTCTTCGCGTTCTAGGAGACAGGAGATCCAGTGATGACCCGGGTACTGCTCACCGGATTCGAACCGTTCGGCGGGGAGTCCGTGAACCCGTCGTGGGAGGCGGCGCGGGCGGTCGCCGCCGCGCCACCGGCCGGCCTGGACGTCACGGCGGTCCAACTCCCGTGCGTCTTCGGCGCGGCACTGACGGCGCTGCGGGCCGCGGTGGCCGAGACCCGGCCCGACCTGGTCGTCTGCCTCGGCCAGGCGGGCGGCCGCCCCGGCGTCACGGTCGAGCGGATCGCCATCAACGTCGACGACGCCCGCATCCCCGACAACGCCGGGGCCCAGCCGATCGACGTACCGGTGGTGCCGGGCGGTCCGGCCGCGTACTTCTCCACGCTGCCGGTGAAGGCGTGCGTGGCGGCGATGCGCGATGCGGGGGTCCCGGCGGCGCTCTCCAACACGGCCGGAACGTTCACGTGCAACCACGTGGCGTACGGCCTCGGACACCTGATCGCCACGGAACTCCCGGGCGTCCGGGGCGGGTTCGTGCACGTGCCGTCGACCCCGGAACAGGTCCCGGACGGCACGGCCCCGTCCCTCCCGACCGAAACGGTGGCCACGGGCATCCGGTCGCTGCTGCTCGCGGCGGCATCCACCCACGACGACCTCCGGGTAACGGAGGGCGCAACGCACTAGCCGAGGCGGGGTCGGCGCCGAGGGCGCGTGACGCGGCGTCGTGGTTGGGCTGTGTTCATATGCGGCTCCGCCGCGTGGGCGCGAACGCAACCCAAAGCAGCACCGCACCCGGCGACGAACACGCACCCCGCGGGCACGCACCCGCACCCCGCCCCACCGGAGGACACCGCATGCTCACCCCGGACGAAACCGCCCAGCTGGCGGCAGCCAACGTGACCCGTGAATACCCCAACTTCACGGCCCACCTCACCACTTCCCCGGACGACCGCCCCCGCCCGAGCGAGCTCCACCCCGCCTTCTACGGCGCCTACGACTGGCACAGCTCCGTCCACATGCACTGGCTGCTGCTCCGGACCCGGCCGGAGGCCCACGCCGACGTACTCGACCGCCACCTCACCCGCGAGAACCTCGCCCGGGAAGCCGACTACCTCCTCGCCCGCCCGGGCTTCGAGCGCCCCTACGGCTGGGCCTGGCTCGTCGCGCTCGCGGCGCAGTGCCACGGCACGCGCTGGGCCGACGCCTTCGCCCCGGCCGTGGACGCGGTCGACCGACTCCTCACGGACTGGCTCCCGAAGGCCACGTATCCCGTACGCCACGGCATCCACGCCAACAGCGCCTTCGCCCTCGGCCTGATCCTCGACACGGGGGAGCGGGCCGGGCTGCCCGCCCGCACCCTCGACGCCGTGCGCGACCGGCTGCGGAGCTGGTTCGCCGACGACCACGACGCGCCCGCCCACTGGGAGCCCTCCGGCCAGGACTTCCTCTCGCCGGCGCTGACGGAGGCCGACGCGATGCGCCGCGTATTCGAGAACGCCGACGACTTCGCCGCCTGGCTCGACCGCTTCCTCCCGGCTCTGGCCACCGACGCCCCCTGCGCACTCCTCGACGTACCGGTCGTCTCCGACCACGCCGACCCGCACATCGGCCACCTCCTCGGCCTCGCGCTCTCCCGCGCCGCCGCCCTGCGCACGATCGCGAACGCACTGCCAGAGGGACCCGTGCGCGAGCGGCTCACGAAGGCGGCCGAGGAGCACCTCGACGCAGGCCTCCCGGCCGTCGAGAGCGGCGACTTCACGACCGACCACTGGCTCGCGACATTCGCCGAACTCGCACGTGAACAGCCCCGTGAAAAGTCCCGCGAACACTATGAACGCAAGTAAGCGTGATCGTTGCCCGGGCGCTATTGCCCTGAGCATGACCAGTCCCGCATCGTGCCGATCATGGGACGTGAACAATGGAAGAAGATCCTGGTCGGCTCGGCCGGGAACATGGTCGAGTGGTTCGACTGGTTCGTGTACGCGAGCTTCGCGACGTACTTCGCGGGATCCTTCTTCCCCAGCGGCAACCCGACCGCCCAGCTGATGAACACCGCCGGCATCTTCGCCGTCGGCTTCTTCATGCGCCCCGTGGGCGGCTGGCTGCTCGGCCGGGTCGGTGACCGCAAGGGCCGCAAGGCGGCGCTGACCCTCACGGTCACCCTGATGTCGGCGTCGGCGGTGCTCATCGCCATCGCGCCGACGTACGCGGTGGCCGGATACGGCGGCGCCGCGGTGCTGCTGATCGCGCGCCTGCTCCAGGGCCTCTCGGTCGGCGGCGAGTACGCGGCCAGCGCCACGTACCTCACCGAGGCCTCGTCCCCGGAGAAGCGCGGCTTCGCCTCCAGCTTCCAGTACGTGTCGATGACGGCGGGCCAGATCGTCGGACTCGGCCTGATGATCGTGCTCCAGCGCACCATGACCGACGGCGCCCTGCACAGCTGGGGCTGGCGCATCCCGTTCATCATCGGCGCCCTCGGTGCGGCGATCATCTTCTACCTGCGCCGCAACATGCTGGAGACCGAGGTCTACGAGGAGTCCGCCGACGCGGACGCCACCGTGGGCGGCGACGACAAGGGCACCATCAAGGCATTGATGGCGCACAAGCGCGAGGCGTTCCTCGTGATCGCGCTGACCATGGGCGGCACGGTCGCGTACTACACGTACACGACCTACCTGACGAAGTACCTGTCCAATTCGGCGGGCCTCAGCAAGGACACGGCCACCCTCGTTTCCTTCTGCGCGCTCGTCGTCTTCGCCTGTCTGCAGCCGCTCGCCGGCGCGCTGTCCGACCGGATCGGCCGCCGCCCGCTCCTGATCACCTTCGCGATCGGCTCCACCTTCCTGACCGTGCCGATCATGACGCTGCTCCAGCACGCGGGCTCCTTCTGGCCGGCCCTCGGCCTCTCCCTGCTCGCCCTCGTCATCGTCACCGGCTACACGTCCATCAACGCCTGCGTAAAGGCGGAGCTGTTCCCGACGGGCATCCGCGCCCTCGGCGTCGCCCTCCCGTACGCCATCGCCAACGCACTGTTCGGCGGCACCGCCGAATACGTGGCCCTCTGGTTCAAGGACTCGGGCATCGAGTCCGGCTTCTACTGGTACGTCGCCGGGTGCGCGGCCGTCTCGCTGATCGTCTACCTGACGATGCGCGAGACCCGCGACATCGACCTGAACCAGGTCAAGAACGCGGACACCGCCGGCGCCAAACCGGCGAAGCAGAACGCCTGACCGCATCGTGAGACCACGGCCCGGCCCCCGGCCGGGCTGTGGCAGACTGCGGGCGTGCTCTCGTTGGCCATGATTATTGGCAGCAGGCGCGCCGGTCCGCAGTGACCACCTCGTACGACCCGGTACAGGTGGACACCGTCGTCCTCGACCCGCGCGCAGACCTCTCGCACCCGCGAGGGGTTTTTTCGGTTTCTGGCCCACCCACAGCCAGGACGAGAGCGCGAGGGATCATAGATGGACGGTGGAACCGGTCCTTCCGGTACGAAGACCGAGATCCCGATCAGGAGCCAGATCAGCATGAGCAGCAGCCCCAGTGAACGTCACAGTGACCCCTCCAGTGAACTCGACGATTCCCGCGACGCCTCCGACGCTTTCCACGTCTTCGACACCACGCTGCGCGACGGCGCACAGCGCGAGGGCATCAACCTCACCGTCGCGGACAAGCTGACCATTGCCCGGCACCTGGACGACTTCGGCGTGGGCTTCATCGAGGGCGGCTGGCCCGGCGCCAACCCCCGCGACACCGAATTCTTCGCCCGCGCGCAGGAAGAGATCGACTTCAAGCACGCGCAGCTCGTCGCCTTCGGCGCCACCCGCAGGGCGAACGCCAAGGCGAGCGAGGACCCGCAGGTGCGGGCCCTGCTGGAGTCCGGCGCGCCGGTGGTCTGCCTGGTGGCCAAGTCGCACGACCGGCACGTCGAACTGGCCCTGCGCACAACCCTCGAAGAGAACCTGGAGATGGTCCGCGACACGGTCTCCTACCTGGTCTCGCAGGGCCGCCGGGTCTTCGTCGACTGCGAGCACTTCTTCGACGGCTACCGCGCCAACGCCGAGTACGCGAAGTCCGTCGTCCGGGCCGCGCACGAGGCGGGCGCCTCCGTCGTCGTCCTGTGCGACACCAACGGCGGCTTCCTGCCCGCCCAGGTCCAGGCGGTCGTCTCCACCGTCATCGCCGACACCGGCGCCCGGCTCGGCATCCACGCCCAGGACGACACCGGCTGCGCCGTCGCCAACACGTTGGCAGCGGTGGACGCGGGCGCGACGCACGTCCAGTGCACGGCCAACGGTTACGGCGAGCGCGTCGGCAACTCCAACCTGTTCCCCGTCGTCGCCGCCCTTGAGCTCAAGTACGGCAAAAAGGTTCTTCCCGAGGGCGCGCTGCGCGAGATGACCCGTATCTCGCATGCCATCGCCGAGGTCGTGAACCTCACCCCCTCCACGCACCAGCCGTACGTGGGTGTCTCGGCGTTCGCGCACAAGGCGGGCCTGCACGCCTCCGCGATCAAGGTCGACCCGGACCTGTACCAGCACATCGACCCGGACCGCGTCGGCAACCACATCCGGATGCTGGTCTCCGACATGGCGGGCCGCGCCTCCATCGAGCTCAAGGGCAAGGAGCTCGGCGTCGACCTCGGCGGCGACCGCGAGCTGGTCGGCCGGGTCGTGGAGCGCGTCAAGGAACGCGAACTCCAGGGCTACACGTACGAAGCGGCCGACGCCTCCTTCGAACTCCTGATGCGCGCGGAGGTCGAGGGCAAGGAACGCAAGTACTTCCGCGTCGAGTCCTGGCGCGCGATCGTCGAGGACCGGCCCGACGGCTCGCACGCCAACGAGGCCACCGTGAAGCTGTGGGCCAAGGGCGAGCGCATCGTCGCCACGGCGGAGGGCAATGGCCCGGTGAACGCCCTCGACCGCGCGCTCCGCGTCGGCCTGGAGCGGATCTACCCGCAGCTCGCGAAGCTGGAACTGGTCGACTACAAGGTCCGCATCCTGGAGGGCAAGCACGGCACGTCCTCCACGACCCGCGTCCTGATCTCCACGAGCGACGGCACCGGCGAGTGGTCCACGGTCGGCGTCGCCGAGAACGTGATCGCGGCGTCGTGGGGCGCGCTGGAGGACGCGTACACGTACGGCCTGCTGCGCGCGGGCGTGGAGCCGGTCGAGTAAGCACCCGCGTTTGTGGGCAAAGCGAGTTAGCGTCGATACATGAGGCCCCTTATCGCCGCCCTCGCCACCCCGCTCCTCGTGCTGGGCGCCACCCTCGCGGTGGCGCCACCCGCCTCGGCCGCGACGGACGTGTCCACCGTCGCCGACGCCCTGGAGAAGAGCCCCGTCTACGTCGCGCCCGGTGCGTCCGGCGCGCTGACGTCGAACGACGTGGACGCGCTCAAGAGCAAGATCAAGGAAGCGGACAAACCGGTGATGGTGGCGGTGCTCCCCGCCGACTTCCCGACGAAGAAGCTGTTCAGCGATCTCCGCGCAAAGACGGGGGTCGTGGGCGTCTACGGAGTCCGCCTCGGCACGCGGTTCGACGCGAAGGCGGACCATCAGGTGATGTCGGCGCAGGCCGTCAAGAACGCGGTGGAAAGCGTTCAGGGCCAGTCGACCAAGAGCCAGCTCGACGACTTCGTGACCACGTCGGTCCGTACGGCGAAGGGCTCGGCCCCCGCCGCCTGGGACGCGGGCGGCGACGACGGCGTCTCGGCCGGCCCCCTGATCGGCGTCGGTGCGGTCGTCGTGATCGGCGGAGCCGGTGTCTACGCCCTGAGCAGGCGCAACCGGCGCAAGCGCGAGGAGGAGCAGCGCGAGGCCCTCGACAAGCTGCGGGTCGTGGTGGACGAGGACATCACGGCGTTCGGAGAGGAGCTCGACCGCCTCGACTTCCACCCGGCGGAGGCCGGCGCCGACGACGCGATGCGCGCGGACTTCGAGCGGGCGCTCGACGCGTACGAGAAGGCCAAGCGGTACATGAGCGACGCCCGGCTCCCGGACGACGTACGCGGCGTGACGCAGGCCCTTGAGGACGGCCGGTTCGCGCTCGCGCAGCTCGCCGCGCGCCGTGAGGGCCGCCCGCTGCCCGAGCGCAGGGCGCCCTGCTTCTTCGACCCGCGCCACGGCCCCTCCACGGAGGATGCCCGGTGGACGCCGCCCGGCGGGTCGCCGCGCGAGGTCCCGGTCTGCGCGGCGGACGCGACGCGGCTGCGGGACGGCGAGGACCCGCACGTGCGCACGGTCGACGCGGGGGCGGGGGAGCGCCGCCCGTACTACGACGCGGGTCCGGCGTACGGCCCGTGGGCCGGCGGCTACTTCGGCGGCGGCATGCTGCCGGGCCTGCTGGTCGGCACGGTGCTCGGCTCCATGCTGGCGAGCCCCGCCTACGCGGCCGACTACGGCGGCGGTGACTTCGGCGGCGGCTTCGACGGCGGCGACGTCTCCGGCTCCGACTTCGACCCCGGCGACTTCGGCGGCGGTTTCGGCGACGGTGGTGGCGGTGGCGACTTCGGCGGTGGTGGCGGAGGGGACTTCGGCGGCGGGTTCTGAGGAGCGGACCGCACGTCAGGACTGTGACGTGTCATGACGACCTGACCGGAGTTGCACGTCACAGTCCCGCCGCTTCGACGCAAGCCGCCCCGCTCTAGGCCCGGTTGAGGGTCCTGGTCACGCCCGCCACGACCGTCGTCGTCAGGATCCAGCCGACCGCGATGAGCCCGTACGCGAGTCCCTGCACGTACGACTCCGACCAGTGCCAGCCGTCGCGCTGGCCGAGGCCGCCGATCGGGACCATCAGGTCGAGCGCGTACGCGAACGCGTTGAAGGGCGGGCCCTCGCCCTTCTTGTTCGGTACGGGGGTGTGCGCGGCGAAGACCGCGGCGCCGAGCACGGTGAGCGCCGCGAGCCAGATCCCGGCGATCCACGGCCGGTAGCCGTACCCCACGGTGGCCTCGAGCAGCCACCCCCAGGCCCGCCCCGCAGGACCGAGCGTCGAGCGGCGCCGCCGCTCCCGCACCAGCAGGACCCGGCGGGCCTCGTCCTCGTGACCCAACCTCCGGTAGTACGCGGCCAGTTGCTCGTACGGCTGAGGTGCGTGCACCGGTTGCAGGCGCAGCCACGCCAGCCGGTTCGTGCTGTCCTCGCGCTGCGCGGTGGCCGTCGACGCCAGCCAGTCGTACGTCAGCCCGTCCAGGCCCAGCGGCCGTTGCCAGGTGTCGGGGCGGTCCTGGATGCGGCCCGCGTGCGCGTTGCGCAGGTTCACGCCGCCCGCCGGCGGCCTCGCGAACCGCAGATCGAGCGCCTCCACCTGAGCCCCGACGCACATCAACGACGATCCCGCGCCCAGGAGTTCGGCGCGGCCGAACGACAGCAGGTCGTCGACCCGCACCCCGCGCAGCCGCACCCGGCCCTCCGTGCGGAACCCCTCGTGAAGGCGCACGGTCGACGCCCGCAGTCCGTCCCCGTTGAACGCGATCGTGTCCGGTTCCGGGACCACGATCCGCGCCCCGCCCATCCACAGTCCACCGGTCAACTCCGCGCCGGGGAACAGTACTTGGCCGTGCGCGACGAACCCGTCCTCGCAGAACACGGCGCCCTGTATGACCAGACCGCCCGCGTTCAGCGCGATCTCCTCCCGTGCCACCAGGTGCGCCCGGTCGAGTCGCAGCCCGCCCGCGACGTGCGTGTGCACGAGGTTCACGGCGCCGCGCCGGCCTCCGGTGAACGTGGACCCACGTAAGTCGAGCCGCCCGCCTATCTGCGCCGTCGGCGCCAGGAATCCGGGCAGCTCGCAGTCGGTGACGCTGAACGCGAGTGTGTTCGCGCCCTCCAACGTCATCGGTTCGTCGAACCGGCACCGCTCGAACCGGACGAGCCGCCTGATCTCGGCCCCGTCCAGTGTCAGCGCCCCTCGGACCCGGGCGTCGCGCAGTACGTACGGATCGGCACCCGTGTCCGCGTCGAGAATGTCCCGCCGTACCACCCCGGCATCGACGCTCCGTTCAGCGGCGGGGGATGGCGCTGCGGCGTTCATGGGACTCCCGGCGGTCCGTCCGGCAGGCGTGCGCTCTCGTCGGGGGACGGTGCCTGCGGCCGCAGCATTTCATACGTCCAGAACCGCCGGAGGGCGGCCACGGAATTCGTGGCCGCCTCAACCTGCCGGTACAGAAGGCCGGTTCAGGCCTCCTTGATCGCCGAGATGTCGAAGTTCAGCTTGATCTTGTCGGAGATCAGGACGCCACCGGTCTCCAGCGCGGCGTTCCAGCTCAGGCCCCACTCGGAGCGGAGGATCTCGGTCTTGCCCTCGAAGCCGACGCGCTCGTTGCCGAACGGGTCCTTCGCGGCGCCGTTGAACTCCAGGTCGATGCTGAGCGGCTTGGTGGTGCCGAGGATCGTCAGGTCGCCCGTGACGCGGTAGTCGTCGCCGCCCAGGGACTCGGCGGAGGTCGAGCGGAAGGTCATCGTCGGGAACTCGTCGATCTTGAAGAAGTCGGCGCTCTTCAGGTGGCCGTCACGGTCCTCGTTACCGGTCGAGATGCTCGACATCTGCACGTCGAAGGAGGCCGTGGACTTCGCCGGGTCCGAGCCGTCCAGGTGCAGCGAGCCGGTGAAGTCGCTGAAGCTGCCCTTCACGTTCGTCACCATGGCGTGCCGGGCGACGAAACCGAGCGTCGTGTGAGCGGGGTCGACGGTGTACTCGCCGGTGAGTGCGGCGAGGTCCGGGTTGACCGGCGCGGCCTGCGCGGCGTCGGCGGGGGTGGTGGCGGACTCGTTCTTGCGGCCGAAGATGCCCATGACGTGCTCCTTGGGGACGGGCGGCACGGGTGGTGCCAATTGGAGTGACGAGGTGATGTTGAACGTTGAACTACCAACGGTTTCGACTGTAGCGCGATGATGTTCAATGTTCAACATCAAACGCCGTGTGCCTCTTCGATTACAGCCGGATATGGCCAAGGTCGCCCTTTCGGGCGTGCGTGGGGCGCGTGGGTGCGGGGCGTGTGAGGCGGGTCTCAGTACGCGGCTTTGTGCGACGTCTACAACGCGGACCCGTGCTGAGCAGTCACTTCGGCACCCCGGGGGCGGGGTTCTGTTCAGGGCTACCAGGAAAACGGGCCGGAGACTGTACGGAGTCGACGGACCGTTTTCAGGGGTGCACTTCGTAAGGTCACTACATGACCGTTTTGGACGACACCGCCTCGAACCCGGGGGACGAGCCCACCGACGCCCGTGGACGCGTGGCCGAGCTGCACGCGATCCGTGCGCAGGCGCTGGCCGGACCCAGCGAGAAGGCGACCGACGCCCAGCACGCGAAGGGCAAGCTGACGGCGCGCGAGCGCATCGAGCTGCTCCTCGACGAGGGTTCGTTCAACGAGGTCGAGCAGTTGCGCCGGCACCGGGCGACCGGCTTCGGCCTGGAGGCCAAGAAGCCCCACACCGACGGCGTCATCACCGGCTGGGGCACGGTCGAGGGCCGCACGGTCTTCGTCTACGCGCACGACTTCCGGATCTTCGGCGGCGCGCTGGGCGAGGCCCACGCTACGAAGATCCACAAGATCATGGACATGGCCATCGCGGCCGGCGCCCCGCTGGTCTCGCTGAATGACGGCGCCGGTGCCCGTATCCAGGAGGGCGTCTCCGCGCTCGCCGGCTACGGCGGCATCTTCCAGCGCAACACCAGGGCCTCCGGCGTCATCCCGCAGATCAGCGTGATGCTCGGCCCGTGCGCGGGCGGCGCGGCCTACAGCCCGGCGCTCACGGACTTCGTGTTCATGGTTCGCGACACCTCGCAGATGTTCATCACGGGCCCGGACGTCGTGAAGGCCGTGACCGGCGAGGAAATCACGCAGAACGGGCTCGGCGGCGCCGACGTCCACGCGGAGACCTCCGGCGTCAGCCACTTCGCGTACGACGACGAGGAGACCTGCCTCGCCGAGGTCCGCTACCTGCTCTCGATGCTCCCGCAGAACAACCGGGAGAACCCGCCGACCATTGAGTCCGACGACCCGGCGCAGCGCCGCGGCGACGTCCTGCTCGACCTGGTCCCGGCCGACGGCAACCGCCCGTACGACATGACCAAGGTCATCGAGGAGCTCGTCGACGACGGCGACTTCCTGGAGATCCACGAGCGCTGGGCGCGCAACATCATCTGCGCCCTGGCCCGGCTCGACGGCCAGGTCGTCGGCATCGTCGCCAACCAGCCGCAGGCGCTCGCGGGCGTCCTGGACATCGAGGCCAGTGAAAAAGCTGCCCGGTTCGTCCAAATGTGCGATGCTTTCAATATCCCCATCGTGACGCTGCTCGACGTCCCCGGCTTTCTGCCCGGCGTCGACCAGGAGCACGGCGGGATCATCCGGCACGGCGCCAAGCTGCTGTACGCGTACTGCAACGCCACCGTGCCCCGGATCTCGCTGATCCTGCGCAAGGCGTACGGAGGTGCGTACATCGTCATGGACTCCCAGTCCATCGGCGCGGACCTCACCTATGCCTGGCCGACCAACGAGATCGCGGTCATGGGCGCCGAGGGCGCGGCCAACGTGATCTTCCGCCGGCAGATCGCCGAGGCCGAGGACCCCGAGGCCATGCGCCAGAAGATGGTCAAGGAGTACAAGGCCGAGCTGATGCACCCGTACTACGCGGCGGAGCGCGGCCTGGTCGACGACGTGATCGACCCCGCCCAGACGCGTGAGGTGCTGATCAGGTCCCTGGCGATGCTGCGCACCAAGCACGCCGACCTGCCGTCCCGCAAGCACGGCAACCCGCCGCAGTAGCCGGCACGTACTAGTCGTAGGAGACCTGCCACATGTCCATGCCTGACATCCGCGTCGAGAAGGGCCACGCCGAGCCGGAGGAGGTCGCGGCCATCACCGCGATCCTGCTGGCCCGCGCCTCCGCCACTCCCGAGGCCCCGGCACACCGGGTCCGTCAGCCTCGTGCCGGGTGGCGCCGCCTGGAGCGCGAGCCCGGCTTCCGGGCGCCGCACAGCTGGCGCTGACCGGTACCGGTCCACACACACGTCTGAGGCCCTCCTCCCGGATTGGGAGGAGGGCCTCAGACGTGTGTGTGGTCCTCGCCGACGGGCGGACGGGGAGCGGTTGCGGGGCTCTGCCCCGGACCCCGCTCCTCAATCGCCGGAGGGGCTTGAATGGACCCGCCGCAGGGGCTTGAAACGCCTACCGGAGGCGTGCCATCAGGGCGTGTTCCACCAGCGTGATCAGCGTCGACTTCGCGTCCGCGCGGTGGCGGGCGTCCGTCGTGATGATCGGGGTGTCCGGGCCGATCTGCAGGGCCTCGCGGACCTCGTCGGGGCCGTAGGGCTGGCCGCCGTCGAAGCCGTTGAGGGCGACGACGAAGGGCAGGCCGGAGTTCTCGAAGTAGTCGACCGCGGGGAAGCAGTCGGCGAGGCGGCGGGTGTCGACGAGGACGACGGCGCCGATCGCGCCGCGCACCAGGTCGTCCCACATGAACCAGAAGCGGTCCTGGCCCGGTGTACCGAAGAGGTACAGGATCAGGTCCTGGTCGAGCGTGATGCGGCCGAAGTCCATGGCGACCGTGGTGGTCGTCTTGTCCCCGGTGTGAGTGAGGTCGTCGATGCCCGCCGACGCGGACGTCATGACGGCCTCGGTGCGCAGCGGGTTGATCTCGGAGACGGCGCCCACGAACGTCGTCTTGCCGACACCGAAACCACCTGCCACCACGATCTTCGCCGATGTGGTGGAACGGCTTGGAGCAGCCGGCCCTCCGCTAGAGCTTGCGAAGTCCACTGAGCACCCTTTCGAGCAATGTCACGTCTGGCTGGCCGCCGGCGCTCTCGTCGCCGCCGGGCTGATGGATGGCGACCAGTCCCGCCTCCGCGAGGTCGGCGACGAGAATCCTGGCCACGCCGAGGGGGATCGTCAGGAGAGCCGAGATCTCGGCCACCGACTTGATCTCTCGGCAGAGGTTGCAGATCCGCTGGTGCTCGGGCAGTTGGCCCTGCAACTGGTGCGGCTGCGCGGTGGTGTGCACCAGCGCCTCGATGGCGAGCTGGTACCGCGGCCTGGTCCGGCCGCCCGTCATGGCGTACGGGCGCACCAGCGGGTTGTTCTTCGCGGCGGGTGCGGGATTCGCGTCGGGGCGCGGCTGCGGCTGCACGGGCTGGATGCGCGGCGCGGGCGGCTGGTCGTAGGGACCGGGCTGCCGGGTCGGTCGGGCGTGGCCCGCCGAGGAGGGGGAAGACGGGAAGTTGTACCGGTTCTGGGAACCGTCGTCACCCATGCCTGCCTGCCCACGCCCCTGGCCGTGGCCGTAGGGCGGCCACTGGGCCGACGAACCGCTCGGGGGTGTTGCTGAACCAGACACGAACTTCCTCCTCCGACTGCGCTGGGCACCATCACTGTGGAGCCGCGTCCCGAAACCTTACGGCCCCGGGACACGAATACGCACTGCCTGTCTGTTAGTTGAGAAGGCTTCCCTGAAGCTCCGCCCGCAGGTCCGGCGTGAGAACCGTGCCCGCCCGGTCGACAAGAAGGGCCATCTCGTACCCAACGAGGCCAATGTCCGCCTCGGGGTGTGCAAGGACGGCGAGAGAAGAGCCGTCGGAGATGGACATGATGAAGAGGAATCCTCGCTCCATCTCCACAACTGTCTGGTTCACCGGGCCGCCTTCGAAGATGCGGGAGGCGCCCGCGGTCAACGAGGTCAGACCCGAGGCGACGGCCGCCAGCTGGTCGGCGCGGTCGCGGGGGAACCCTTCGGACATCGCCAGAAGGAGTCCGTCGGCGGAGACCACCACCGTGTGGGACACACCGGGGGTGTTGTCCACGAAGTTGGTGATCAACCAGTTCAGGTTCTGTGCCGCCTGGCTCATCGGGCTCACACTAACGCTCCTGGTTGTAGGTGCTGTCAGGGCCGAAGCCCTGGCCGTTCGTATCACTGCTGCCCTCGCTGCGTCCCCGCTGTACGCCGCGACGCAGGTTGCTGAGCCTGCCCCGGACGTCCTCAGGGGCGCGGGAGACCTGTGGGCCGCCCTGCGGCGTCGACTCCGCCGTGCCCTCGACCAGGTTGGCCTTGGGTACTCGGCGCGGCAGGCCGGACGCGGTGACCCCGCCCGCCTTCGGCTTCTTGAGCTGCTCCGCGCGCTCCCACCGGGCGTCGTTGGCCGAGCGCCAGGAGGTGTCCTCGTCGGAGTGGGTCTCGGGGGCCTGCTGGGGGGTCGGTGCGGGCCCCTGCGGGGCGCCGCCACCGCGCCGCGGCAGACCGGAGTCGGTCAGCGCGTGGGGTGCGGAGGGGGCCGGTCCGGTCGTGTCCGCCGAGGGGGTGGCACCGTGCCCGTCGAAGCCTACGCGTTCCCGGTCCGCTGCGGCAGTGCCCGGAGCGGATTCCGCTTCGGCGCCGAACGGGCCCTGGAAATCGGCCTGGTAGGGCTCCCGGTAGGCGTCCTGCGCCTGCCAGTCGGCCCGCTGCGGGGACGGCTCGAAGGGGTTGTACGACTCCGGAGGGGCTTCCGCATAGCCGTCCTGAGTGGTGAACCCGGAGGCGAATCCGTCCGGCTGCCCGTTGTCGTGCGTGGGCTGCACCGGGACGAACCCGTCGAAACCGCCCTGCTGTCGGCCGTCGTAGCCGACCTGGCGCTCGTCGTAGCCACCCTGCTGCTCGCCGTAGACGCCCGGCTGCGGATCGTCGTAGGCAAACTGCTGACGGTTGTCGTACGGGGCCTGCCGGGTGTCGTACGGGTCCTGCTCCGCGAAGGGCGGACGGTCCTGCTGCGGCTGCTGTGGCTGGAACTCGTCGCGGAAGAGCGGGCGTTCCTGCGGGGCCTCGTCGGGGTCGTGCTGCTGCGCCTCCAGGGCGGCACGGCGCTCCTCACGCATGAGGGAACGGCCGACAGGGTCCAACTCGCGGGCGTCGTCAGGGACGTCGTAACGGCTGTCGTCGAAGCCGAGCTCGGCGGCCGTGCGCAGCGGGGTGTGCTCGAACGCGGCCTGCTTCGGGATCATCGTCGAGACGGTGAACTCCGAGAGTTCGGCGTTCTCCTGGACCCCGCCGCCACCACCGTGGGTGATGACCTCGGGCAGCATGACGAGCGACGTCGTGCCCGCCTGCTCGCCCGAGGGGCGCAGCTGCACGCGGATGCCGTGCCGGTCCGACAGGCGGCCGACCACGAACAGGCCCATGCGCTGGGAGATCGCGGCGTCCACCGTCGGCGGGTTGGCCAGCTTGTGGTTGATGTCCGCGAAGTCCTCGGCGGTGAGGCCGATGCCCTTGTCGTGGATCTCGATCATGACGCGGCCGTCCGGGAGACGGGTCGCGGTGACGCGGACCTTGGTCTGCGGCGAGGAGAACGTCGTCGCGTTCTCCAGGAGCTCGGCGAGCAGGTGCACGAGGTCGGTGACCGCGCGGCCGTGGATCTCGGCCTCGGGGACGCCGGCCAGTTCGATGCGCTCGTACTGCTCCACCTCGGAGGAGGCGGCGCGCAGCACGTCCACCAGCGGCACCGGCTGGTCCCAGCGGCGGCCGGGCTCCTCGCCCGCGAGCACCAGCAGGTTCTCGCCGTTGCGGCGCATACGGGTCGCGAGGTGGTCCAGGCGGAACAGCTGTTCCAGCTGGTCCGGGTCGGCCTCGTTGTTCTCCAGGTCGGTGATGAGGGTCAGCTGGCCCTCGATCAGCGACTGGTTGCGGCGCGACAGGTTGGTGAAGATCGCGTTGATGTTGCCCCGGAGCAGTGCCTGCTCGGCGGCGAGCCGGACGGCCTCGCGGTGCACCTGGTCGAAGGCGCGGGCGACCTCGCCGATCTCGTCGGTCGTGGTGATCGGGATCGGCTGGACGCGGGTGTCCACGCGGCCCGGCTCGGTGCGCGAGAGCTGGTCGACGAGCATCGGCAGGCGCTGCTCGGCCACGTCGAAGGCGGCGGAGCGCAGTCGGCGCATCGAACGGGACATCTGCCGGGCCATCTGGCCGGCGATCAGGACGGCGACGAGCAGGGCGACCACGACGGCGGCACCGATGATGATCGCTTCGCGCTTGGCGTCGGCGGCGATACCGGAGGCCTCGGTCACGGCCTTGTCCGCCAGGTTCGACTCGATCGTGCGATAGGCGTCGAACTTCGCGGTGTTGACCGCCCACCAGTTCTCGGGCGTGACGCCCTTCTGGGCGAGCGCGAGCCGGGCGCTGGGCTGGGTGCTCGGCAGGGCCACAATGGCGGCGACCATCTTGGTGGTTTCCGGCGGCGGGACGTACGAGGGGTTCTTGGCCTTGGTCGCGGCGGCCTGCTTGGCGCCGTCGGACTTCAGCTTCTTGATCGTGGCCTCGAGCTTCTGGAGGTCCTCGGCCGTACCGCCGCCCTTGTACTCCTCGATGGCGATGTTCTCGAGGTAGGCGTAGCTGCCGAGCGCGGTGCGCTGACGGTTCAGGTTCGCGGCGCCGGGGCCCGGCTTCACCAGGAGGTGCATGCCGATGGACCGCTCCAGCGAGAGCGCCGCCTTCGTCAGCGAGATCGCGTAGACGGTGCGGCCGTAGCTGGTGATGTTGCCGGTGCCGAGGCCGAGCTCGTTGGCGAACTCCATCAGCGGGTGCTGGATGGCGACGTAGCCCTCTTCGGTCTGTACGCCGGAGAGCTTGGAGGTGTACGCGGCGGCCCGCAGCTTCTTCAGGCCGGGCTCGACCTTGGTGAACTGCGCGAGGCGGCGCTGGAGGCCTTCCTTCTGCGGCATGTTCTCGGCCGCGGCGTGGAACTTCTCGGCGGCGGCGTCCGTGGCCTCGCGGGTCTTGGAGACCTTGGGGTCGTTCGTCTTGCCCTGGAGGAGGGGCGCGGCGGTGGTGTCGCGCTCCTCGATGAGGCGGTTGCCGTACGTCAGTGAGGCCTGCACGAGGCGTGCGGTGCTCTCGGCGTCCTCGGCCTCCTGCCAGGTGTTGATCGAGTTCGACACCTGGAAGCCACCCATGACGAGGCCCACGACCACGGGTATGAGGAGGATGGCGTTCAGTTTGGTGGGTACACGCCAGTTTCGGGGCGACATGCGTCCGCCCGACGGTGCCGGCGCCGGGGCTTCGGCCGCCGGTGCGGTCCGCGCCGCGTCGCGCGGGGGCGGGGTGAAGTTGCCCCGCGCCGAGACCGGCTCGGGACTGTTCTTGCTTCGCCTCACTCGACCAACAACCTCTCGGCGTCGGCACCTACGTTGTGCCGCTGTATGTCTCCAGGCCCATTGCTACTGGGCAGTTCAGCGCATTCCAGCACGTCAGGAGGCGCACTTCCAAACAGTCGGAAGCGGAAGCTCCGGGTGACGCACACCCCAGATAAAACGGTCATAAAGAGCGAGCCCCGCCAAAAGGCGGGGCTCTTGTGAGCGCAGTGGAACCGGCTGTGCGCGACGTGTGTCGGTGCCCTGGGAATTCTCTTTCGAAACGTTATGAACACCAGGGCCCGGCGTGTCAAAGGCCACAGGGGTCGCCGAATGGGCTACGACAACTGCCGTACGGATCCAGCCATTTGATGACCGGAATCCGACCGAGTCTGACAGGCGGTGGCTGTCGTCGGCCGGCGGCGGCTACTTCAGGCGGGCCATGAGGGCGTGCTCCACCAGCGTGATCAGGCCGCTCTTCGCGTCGGCGCGGTGCCGGGCGTCGGTGGTGATGATCGGGGTGTCCGGGCCGATCTGCAGGGCCTCGCGGACCTCGTCGGGGGTGTACGGCTGGTGCCCGTCGAAGCCGTTGAGGGCGATGACGAAGGGCAGGCCGGAGTTCTCGAAGTAGTCGACGGCCGGGAAGCAGTCGGCGAGGCGGCGGGTGTCGACGAGGACGACGGCGCCGATCGCGCCGCGCACCAGGTCGTCCCACATGAACCAGAAGCGGTCCTGGCCGGGCGTACCGAAGAGGTACAGGATCAGGTCCTGGTCGAGCGTGATGCGGCCGAAGTCCATGGCGACCGTGGTGGTCGTCTTGCCCCCGGTGTGCGTCAGGTCGTCGATCCCGGCGCTCGCCGAGGTCATGACGGCCTCGGTACGCAGCGGGTTGATCTCGGAGACCGCCCCGACGAACGTGGTCTTGCCGACACCGAAGCCGCCCGCCACCACGATCTTCGCCGAGGTGGTCGCGCGGGCGGTCCCCACGGAACCGTCAGAGCTTGCGAAGTCCACTGAGCACCCTTTCGAGCAGAGTCACGTCCGGCGCACCGCCGTTGGCCTCGTCGCCGCCCGGCTGGTGAATGGCGACGAGCCCGGCCTCGGCCAGGTCCGCGACGAGGATCCGGGCCACGCCGAGCGGCATCGAAAGGAGCGCCGAGACCTCGGCCACCGACTTCACCTCGCGGCACAGGTGGCAGATGCGCTGGTGCTCCGGCAGCAGCGTCATCAGGGCCGCGGGGTCGGCCGTCGTGCTCACCAGGGCCTCGATGGCGAGCTGGTAGCGCGGACGGGTCCGGCCACCGGTCATCGCGTAGGGGCGGACCAGGGGCTGGTCGCCCTCGAAGCCGTACCCGGCATGGGCGGTGGCACCGTACGGGTCGTATGAGTCGGTGGGCGGGGTCATGGATCCTCCGGGCGGGACGACAAGTGCGGGGGCCTGCCGTCTGAGGGTGGGCCGGTGGGGGGATTGTGACGGCGGAACATCGGGTGTGCGGATTGCGTGCGCTGACTGGATTCCGGGGCTGCCGATGAAGCAGACTTCGGGGGTGGCCGGGGTTACCGGCCGTTACAGGCCTCAGTGCAGCAGGCTGCCCTGCAGCTCGGCGCGCAGGTCGGGAGTGAGCACGGAGCCCGCCCGGTCGACCATCAGCGCCATCTCGTAGCCGACGAGGCCGATGTCGCAGTCGGGGTGCGCCAGCACGGCGAGCGACGAGCCGTCCGAGATGGACATGAGGAAGAGAAAGCCGCGCTCCATCTCCACGACCGTCTGATTCACCGGACCGCCCTCGAAGATCCGGGACGCGCCGGCCGTGAGCGAGGTGAGACCCGACGCCACGGCCGCCAGCTGGTCCGCGCGATCACGCGGGAACCCCTCGGACATCGCGAGCAGCAGCCCGTCCGCGGACACCACGACCGTGTGCGAGACACCCGGCGTGTTGTCCACGAAGTTCGTGATCAACCAGTTCAGGTTCTGTGCCGCCTGGCTCATCTGGCTCAACTAACGCTCCTGCTGGTGAGTGGGGCGGGGGTAGCTGCCGGTGTTGCCGGCCTGCCGCCCCTGCTGGATGCCCCGACGGAGATTGGTCAGCCGACCGCGCACCTCGTCGGGCGCGCGCGAGACCTGGGGACCGGTCTGAGTCTGCTGCTCCTGAGCGGTTCCCGCCACAAGGTTCGCCCTCGGCACACGGCGCGGCAGACCGGAGTGGGTGACGCCGCCCGCGGCGGGCTTGCGCACCCGCTCGGCCTGACGCATCAGGTCGTCGTTGGGGGACTGCCGCCAGTTGGCCTCGGCCGAGTCGGGGGACGCGGCGGGGCGCGCAGGGGCGGCCGAGGGAGCCTGCGCCTGCGGCCGCTGCGGGAGACCCTGCTCGGGGCGCCCGCCCGGCGACTGCATGCCCTGGCTGCGGCCCTGACCGTTCTGGTTCCGACCGTTCTGGCCCTGGCCCTGAGCCTGGGACTGGCCCTGAGTCTGGGGCTGGCCCTGAGCCTGGCCGTTCTGGCCGTGGAACCAGTTCGTCTCCAGCGTGTCGTACAGCGGCGTACGGCCGTCCCCGCCCGACGTGTCGCCCGGCGGCAGGAAGTCGTCCTGCGAGGGCTGCGCCGGGATGCCCTGGTCCCGCGCGCCGTTGCGCTGAGGCGGCTTCGGCGGCGTGAACTCGAACTGGCCGGTGGCCGAGCGGCCCTGGGGCTGCGCGTACTGGCCGGTGTTCGCCGGGTCGCTCGGGGGGCGGTTGTACTGGCCGGTGGCCGAGGGGTCGCCCTGTGCCGGGTTGAAAAGGCCGGCGTCCGCCGGGTCCTGGACGCGCGGGAACTGAGCGGTGCTCGACGGCCCCTGCGGGTTCTGGAACTGGCCGGTGGCCGACGGATCGCCCTGCGGCTGGTTGAACTGGCCGGTGTTCGCCGGGTCGCTCGGGGGACGGTTGTACCGGCCCGTGCCGGCCGAGGGGTCCTGCGGGCGGTCCTGCGGGCGGTTTTGAGGGCGCGGGAAGCCGCCGCTGTCCGACGGGTCCTGCGACTGCGCGAACCGGCCGGTGGCGGACGGGTCGCCCTGCGGCTGGTTGTACTGGCCGGCGGCGGACGGGTCGCCCTGCTGTCGGCCGTACTGGCCGGTGGCCGAGGGGTCGCCCTGTGCCGGGTTGAACAGTCCGGCGTTCGACGGGTCCTGGACGCGCGGGAACTGGGCGGTGCCCGGGTCCTGCGGGCGCTGGGGCCGGCCGGCGGCGGACGGGTCGCCCTGTGGCTGGTTGTACTGGCCGGTGGCCGACGGGTCGCCCTGCTGCTGGCCGAACTGCCCGGTGGCGGACGGGTCCTGACGGTCCGTGAGGCCGCCGTCCCGGAAGCCGTGCGCCGCGTCGGGGCCGCCCGCGTTGCCGTCACGCGGGCCGAAGACGTCCGAGCGGACGAACTGGCCGGAGTCCTGCGCCGGGCCGCGGCCACCATGCCGGGGCGGACCCTGGCGGTCGTCGTGGACGCGCGGGAACTGGGCCGTGGAGTCCGGCTCGTCGTGACCACGCGGAGCGTCCAGGTTCGGCTGCGCGTTCTCGTCGCCCCAACTCGGTGTACGGGGCTGCGGGTTGCCGCCGGGCAGCTCGGCGCGCGGGCCACCGCGCGGCGGCAGCACCGGGCGCCGGCCCCGCGGCTCGTTCGGGTCGCTGTGGGTGCGCTGCTGAGGCGGCACGGGACCGCCGGGAGCCTGTCCCTTGCCGAACGCGTCGGGAGCGGAGGGGTTGGAGGGACCGGAAAGACCGGCGGGACCCGAAGGACCGCCCGCCCCGGAACCGGCAGGCGCCGGTGCCTGCGGGCCACCGCGTCCGGGCAGCGCCGCACGCGGCCCACCCGTACCGGCGCCGACCTGCGGCCGCCCGCCGGGCGCACCGGAGCCGCCACCGAGGAGACCGGCCGGACCGCCGGCGTTGCCGGGCGCCTGGCCGCGCCGCGCTGCGGCGACACCGGCCGCGGCCTGCGCGGCGGCCGGACCACCGGAACCACCGGGGCTGCCCTTGCCGGAAGGCTTCTTGCCGCCCTGCGCGACGTCCACGGGGAGCATGACCAGCGCGGTCGTACCACCGGAGTCGGAGGGGCGGAGCTGGATACGGATGCCGTGGCGCTGCGACAGGCGGCCGACCACGAACAGACCCATGCGGCGGGAGACCGAGACGTCCACGGTGGGCGGCGCCGCGAGCCGCTCGTTGATCGCGGCGAGGTCCTCGGGGGAGAGGCCGATGCCCGTGTCGTGGATCTCGACCAGCACACGGCCGTCGGGCAGCGCGTGACCGGTGACCTTGACCTTGGTCTGCGGCGAGGAGAACGAGGTCGCGTTCTCGAGCAGCTCGGCGAGGAGGTGCACGAGGTCGTTGACGACGCGTCCGGCGACCTCGGTCGCGGGCACGGCGGCCAGCTCGATGCGCTCGTACTGCTCCACCTCGGACGCGGCGGCACGCAGCACGTCGACGAGCGGCACGGGCCGCGTCCAGCGGCGACCGGGCTCCTCACCGGCGAGAACGAGCAGGTTCTCACCGTTACGGCGCATGCGGGTCGCGAGGTGGTCCAGCTTGAACAGCGACGACAGCTGGTCCGGGTCGGCCTCACGCGACTCCAGCTCGGAGATGAGCGAGAGCTGGCGCTGGATAAGACCCTGGGACCGGCGCGACAGGTTGGTGAACATCGCGTTGACGTTGCCTCGCAGGAGGGCCTGCTCGGCGGCGAGACGCACGGCCTCGCGGTGCACGTCGTCGAAGGCCGCGGCCACCTTGCCGATCTCGTCGCGCGAGTGCACGCCGACCGACTCCACGGACGTGTCGATGTCCTGCGGGTCGGACTCGGACAGCTCCCTGACCAGCTCGGGCAGGCGGTCCTGGGCGACCTTGGTCGCGGTGTCCTGGAGCCGGCGCAGCGAGCGGATCATGGACCGGGCCACGACGAAGGCGCCGACGAGCGAGACGCCGAGCACGAGCAGGATCAGCGCACCGTTGATGATGGCCGAGCGCTCGGAGGCGTTGCGCAGCTCGCGGGCCTGCTGCTCCATCTGGTTGAGCAGCGTCAGCTCGATCTTGGACATTTCCTGGATGCGCGTGGTGTCCGCGTCGATCCAGTCCTTGTACGAGCGCTTGTCCTGCGACTTGATGCCGTCGGACTTCTGGAGCACACGGTTCGCGTAGGTGTCGGCGGCCTTGATCGTGGAGTTGTTCTCCTCGATCGGCTTCAGCAGCTCCTGCGCGGCCACGGCGCCGTAGACGGCCTTGAACGACTGGAGCTGCGACTTCTGGTTCTCCTGGGCGGCGAGACCGTACTGCCGGTCGGTCTCCGAGAGCTTGCCGAACCGGGCGCTGTTCGGCGGCAGGGCGGCCGCGATGATGGCGCGCTGCTCGGACGCGTACTCCTTGGCGGAGGAGAAGGCCGCGAGGGCGCGGGTGCGCTGGATCATCTCGGGGCTGCTGGTCGCCTGCGCCATGTCCGTGGACAGGGAGAGCAGTTCGTCGATGATCCGGCTGTAGGAGTCGACGGTCTGCGAGGAGTTCGACCTGTCGTCGTACGCGCCCTGCCGGATCTTGCTGAGCTGGATCAGCTCGCTGGCGATCTGCACCGCGTGCTCGCGCACACCGTTGAGGCTGCCGGCCTCACCGTCGGCCTTGATGTCCGTGGTGCTCTGCAGGAACGTGTCCTGGGCGCGGTCGGTCTTCTCCCGCGTCGACTTGACGCTGAAGTCGCGGGTCGAGGAGCCGCTCGACAGCGGGCCCGCCGCCTGGTCGCGCTCCTCCTGGAGCGCCGACGCCAGCTCGGTGGCCTGCTTGGTCATCTCGGTCAGCAGCTTCATGTTCTCGAGCTGCTGGATGTCGTTCAGCGACTCGGAGATACGCAGCGCGCCCAGCGAGGTCGCCGCGACCACGGGAAGCGCGAGCAGCGAGACGAGACGCGTCGAGATGCGCCAGTTGCGCAGAGCCATCCGCGAACCGGGCCCCGTGGGGACCTTGGGCCTCGCCGAGGACGGGGGTGCCGAGGCGCCCTTGCCGTCGCCCTCGGAGGTGTCGACGGACGCGGTGCGTCCCGGGTTCTGGGCGTGCGGGGGCCGGGTGCCGCCGGCTGTCGGGCCGGTCCCGCCGCGCGGCTCCGGCTCCGCCGCAGCGCTGCCATCCCTGTTCTTACGTCCCTGCACTAGCGTCGCAACCTCTGGACCAGGCGCCCCGCCCGTATGCACGGACAAGACGGTGTCGGCGTCGTTCGGGGGGCGACCTGAAACGTCCCCCTGTGGTCGTGAGTGACCGGCGCTGGTTCCCCCTCTCCGCCGCTGCTCGGCGCTGCGATGCGCCCGTGCGCGCCGGTTCTGTACCTGCGGCGGTCCACGCGATTCCAGCACAGTGCAGGATCTCCAACAAGGCCCGAGGTGACTGGCACACCCTGTGTGACGCGACGTGAGAGGAGGGTCACGGGTCGTGCATCTCGACCTGCTTCAACCCGGTCATTACCGGACTTTCCGCGTACGCCAGGGGGGTGTCCCGGCCGCCGTGATCGCGAGCGGAATAGTGGCTTCAGTCGCGTAATGTCCGTTTCGTGGACGGGAGTTGGTGGACCGAAGTGTCCTATTTGCGAGGCGCCCAGTGAGCAAACTCACATGCGGGGGATCGTAACTTCCCGGCTTTCGGCGGGAATCAGATGTTTAGCCTGACGTTGAAAAGGGATGGCCCACCAGACTGCACATCAGACTACGGAGAAGGTTCCCGAGCACAGTCATGACGAAGACGATGATGTTCCAGAACATTGCCAACCCGCGGCGCACGACGCTGGCGCACCTCGCGGACGCCGACGAGATCCAGGCCGGGCCGGCCGTACCGGAACACCCGGCGTCGCTGCCCACGAACACGGCGAACCCGAAGCGCACGATCCTGATGGTGGCTCCGGAGACCGCCCCGGCGGCGTAACAACCGGGCCGACGGCGCAGGCCCCACCGCGTTAGCCTGGCTCTGTCACATCCCACCCGGGCCCAACGCAGAAAAAAGGGGCGCAGCAGACCGTGCGCATCGCCAGATTCTCCATCGACGGGAACGTCGCCTTCGGCGCGGTCGAGGGCGACAAGCCAGACGAGCTCGTCCTCGACATCATCAAGGGCATCCCGTTCGCGGACTACGAACTCTCCGGTACGAAGGTCCCGGTCAGCAAGGTCCGGCTGCTGCCCCCCGTGCTCCCGAACAAGGTGATCGCCTTCGGCCGCAACTACGCGGAGCACGCGAAGGAGCTGGGCAACGAGGTGCCGGACACCCCCTTCGCCTTCTTCAAGCCGTCGACGTCGGTGATCGGCCCGGACGCCGAGATCCAGTACCCCGGCTTCTCCGAGGAGCTGCACCACGAGGCGGAGCTCGCCGTCGTCATCGGCCGCATGTGCCGCGAGGTCCCGCGCGAGCGCGTCAAGGACGTCGTCTTCGGCTACACGGCCGCCAACGACGTCACCGCCCGCGACGTGCAGAAGCGCGAGAAGCAGTGGGCGCGGGCGAAGGGCTTCGACACGTCCTGCCCGCTGGGCCCCTGGGTCGAGACCGACCTCTCCCTGGAGCAGGCCTCCGACCTCACCATCCAGTGCACGGTCAACGGCCAGCAGCGCCAGCTCGGCCGCACGTCGCAGATGATCACGTCCATCGAGGACCTGATCGTCAACATCTCCGAGGCCATGACGCTGCTCCCCGGCGACGTCATCCTCACGGGCACCCCGGAAGGGGTCGGCCCGCTCAGCGTCGGCGACGAGGTCGCCGTCAGCATCGAAGGCATCGGCACTCTCACCAACAAGGTTGTCAAGCGTGGCTAGCGCACCTGTACGCGTCCGTTTCTGCCCTTCCCCCACCGGTAACCCGCACGTGGGCCTGGTCCGCACCGCCCTGTTCAACTGGGCCTTCGCGCGCCACAACCAGGGCACCCTGGTCTTCCGCATCGAGGACACCGACGCGGCCCGCGACAGCGAGGAGTCGTACGAGCAGCTCCTCGACGCGATGCGCTGGCTCGGCTTCGACTGGGACGAGGGCCCGGAGGTCGGCGGCCCGCACGCGCCGTACCGGCAGTCCCAGCGGATGGACATCTACAAGGACGTCGCCGAGAAGCTCATCGAGGCCGGCCGGGCGTACCCCTGCTACTGCTCCACGGAGGAGCTGGACGAGCGCCGCGACGCGGCCCGCGCCGCCGGCAAGCCCTCCGGCTACGACGGCCACTGCCGCGACCTCACCGCCGAGCAGAAGGCCGCGTACGAGACCGAGGGCCGCAAGCCCATCGTCCGCTTCCGCATGCCCGACGAGCGGATCACGTTCAACGACCTGGTCCGCGGCGAGATCTCGTACGAGCCGGAGAACGTCCCGGACTACGGCATCGTCCGTGCCAACGGCGCCCCGCTCTACACGCTCGTCAACCCGGTCGACGACGCCCTGATGGAGATCACCCACGTCCTGCGCGGCGAGGACCTGCTCTCCTCCACCCCGCGCCAGATCGCCCTCTACTGGGCGCTCAAGGACCTGGGGCTCGCCAAGCTGGTGCCCGATTTCGGCCACCTGCCGTACGTCATGGGCGAGGGCAACAAGAAGCTCTCGAAGCGCGACCCGCAGTCCTCGCTCAACCTGTACCGCGAGCGCGGCTTCCTCCCGGAGGGGCTGCTCAACTACCTCTCCCTCCTCGGCTGGTCCCTCTCCGCGGACCGCGACATCTTCTCCATCGAGGAGATGGTGGCGGCCTTCGACGTCAAGGACGTCCAGCCGAACCCGGCCCGCTTCGACCTCAAGAAGTGCGAGTCGATCAACGGCGACCACATCCGCCTGCTCGACCCGAAGGAGTTCGCGGAGCGCTGCGCCCCGTGGCTGAAGGCTCCCTTCGCGCCGTGGGCCCCGGAGGACTTCGACGAGGCGAAGTGGGCGGCGATCGCCCCGCACGCCCAGACCCGCCTCAAGGTCCTCTCCGAGATCACGGACAACGTGGACTTCCTCTTCCTCTCCGAGCCGGCCTTCGACGAGGCGAGCTGGACGAAGGCCATGAAGGAGGGCTCCGACGCGCTCCTGCGCACGGCCCGCGAGAAGCTGGACGCGGCCGACTGGAGCTCGCCCGAGTCCCTCAAGGAGGCCGTCCTGGCCGCCGGCGAGGCCCACGGCCTCAAGCTCGGCAAGGCCCAGGCCCCGGTCCGGGTGGCCGTCACAGGACGCACCATCGGCCTGCCCCTCTTCGAGTCCCTGGAGATCCTGGGCAAGGAGACGACCTTCGCCCGCATCGACGCGGCCCTGGCGAAGCTCACCGCGTGAGCACGCGCGCGTAGGCCCCCTTACGCAGGGCCCCTGAAAGACCCGGAAGCCGACCGCTTCCGGGTCTTTCGACGTTACGGTCATGACATGCCGCACAGCACCACGCCCCATGCCGCCGCGATCAAGGCCATCGTCTGGGACATCGACGACACCCTCTTCGACTACGCGACGGCGGACACCGTCGGCATGCGGGCCCACCTCGCCGCGGAGGGGCTGCTGGAGGGCTTCGGGAGTGTCGAGGAGGCCCTCGTGCGGTGGCGGGCCGCCACGCGGGAGCACTGGGCCCGGTTCGAGGCGGGGGAGGCCGACTGGGAGGGGCAGCGCAGGGACCGGGTGCGCGGCTTCGTGGGGCGCGCCATGGAGGCCGAGGAGGCCGACGGCTGGTTCGCCCGCTATCTCGGCCACTACGAGGCCGCGTGGAGCCTCTTCCCCGACACCCTCCCGGCCCTCGACACCCTCGCCGACGGCTACCGGCACGCCGTGCTGTCCAACTCCTCGCTGCACAACCAGGACCGCAAGCTGCGCGTCCTCGGCGTGCGCGACCGCTTCGAGGCCGTCCTGTGCGCCGCCGAACTCGGCGTCGCCAAGCCCGAAGCGGCCGCCTTCCACGCCGTCTGCGAGGAGCTCTCCCTGGAGCCGCACGAGATCGCGTACGTCGGTGACCAGCCGGACACGGACGCCCGCGGAGCCGTCGACGCCGGCCTGAGCGGAATCTGGCTCGACCGCGCGGAACTGGGCGGCAGGCCCGAACTCGTACGCATCACAGGGCTCGGGCAACTGCCTGCGCTGTTGGCCGGGGATACCCGTTTTGGAGCGCAGTCCACCTTCGGGTAATGTTCTTTCTGCGCCAAGGGGAGCGGGCCGAAAGCCCGGAATCCGGAAGCGCAAGCCAAGCAAGATCCCTCCGGGGGTTGCGTTTCGGTGGCCTATGGTGTAATTGGCAGCACGACGGTTTCTGGTTCCGTTAGTCTAGGTTCGAGTCCTGGTAGGCCAGCTCGCAGAGCTCATCTGCAATCGTGGATATGGCATCCACAAAGCCCCCGTTGTGTAGCGGCCTAGCACGCCGCCCTCTCAAGGCGGTAGCGCCGGTTCGAATCCGGTCGGGGGTACAGATCCTTCCCGCGAGGACGGCCTGGGTAGCTCCCACCGACCACGATGCAGGATCGCTAGGGCCCCCGTTGTGTAGCGGCCTAGCACGCCGCCCTCTCAAGGCGGTAGCGCCGGTTCGAATCCGGTCGGGGGTACGCACTGAGTTCGCAGGCCGCAAGGTCTTGAACTTCTGTGGTCTATGGTGTAATTGGCAACACTACGGTTTCTGGTACCGTCATTCTAGGTTCGAGTCCTGGTAGACCAGCTCGATCACGCAAGTGGTCAAGGCCCCCGTTGTGTAGCGGCCTAGCACGCCGCCCTCTCAAGGCGGTAGCGCCGGTTCGAATCCGGTCGGGGGTACTCGCTCAACGATCAGGCCCTTCCCGAAGTCGGGAAGGGCCGTTTTCGTGTGCGGTGACAGATCCGGGCGCGTGCGCGGCGGTTGAAGCCGGGAGCGGACAACTCCGGCCGGTCGCTGCGGCGTTGAAGCGACCGGCCGGGAACGGGCGGGAAACGTAAGGGGAGTTGGGGCAACGGGGTCAGCCGGTGCGGCGCAGGGCCTCGGAGAGGCGCCCCGCGGCGTCGATGATCGCCTGGGCGTGCATCCGGCCCGGGTGACGCGTCAGACGCTCGATGGGACCGGAGACGGACACGGCCGCCACCACGCGGTTCGAGGGGCCGCGTACGGGTGCGGAGACGGACGCGACGCCCGGCTCCCGCTCGCCGATCGACTGGGCCCAGCCGCGGCGCCTGACGCCCGACAGGGCCGTCGCCGTGAAGCGGGCGCCCTGGAGGCCGCGGTGCAGGCGCTCCGGCTCCTCCCAGGCCATCAGGATCTGCGCGGAGGAACCCGCCTTCATCGTGAGGGTGGAGCCCACCGGGACCGTGTCCCGCAGCCCGGAGAGCCGCTCCGCCGCGGCGACGCAGATGCGCATGTCGCCCTGGCGGCGGTAGAGCTGCGCGCTCTCACCCGTGACGTCCCGAAGGTGCGTGAGCACCGGGCCCGCCGTCGCGAGGAGGCGGTCCTCGCCGGCCGCCGCCGAGAGTTCCGCGAGGCGCGGGCCGAGAATGAAACGGCCCTGCATGTCACGCGCCACCATGCGGTGGTGCTCCAGGGCCACCGCCAGGCGGTGGGCTGTGGGTCTTGCCAGTCCGGTGGCCGCGACAAGGCCTGCGAGGGTCGCGGGTCCGGACTCCAGGGCGCCCAGGACAAGGGCTGCCTTGTCCAGAACGCCGACGCCGCTACTGTTGTCCATGCGTCGATACTCCCGTCTCACTCTGTGAAACGCAAGTTCAATTTCCCGTGGAACTTGCCACTCTGTACGGACACCGGCCCGCGGACCAACGGGCCCGGTGGCCGACGTCCGGTACGAGGGGTACGAGCGACGGCTATCCGAATCTCTAGTTGGGCCGGCGCACCTCTGCCGGCCGGAGGGAAAGCGATGGGTAGGACACTCGCGGAGAAGGTCTGGGACGAGCACGTCGTCCGGCGCGCCGAGGGCGAGCCCGACCTCCTCTTCATCGATCTGCACCTGCTGCACGAGGTGACCAGCCCGCAGGCTTTCGACGGCCTCCGGCAGGCGGGCCGTCAGGTGCGGCGCACCGACCTCACCATCGCCACCGAGGACCACAACACCCCGACCCTCGACATCGACAAGCCGATCGCCGACCCGGTCTCGCGCGTGCAGCTGGAGACGCTGCGCAAGAACGCGGCCGAGTTCGGGGTCCGCCTGCACTCCCTGGGCGACGTCGAGCAGGGCGTCGTGCACGTGGTCGGCCCGCAGCTGGGCCTGACGCAGCCGGGCACCACCGTCGTCTGTGGCGACTCCCACACCTCGACGCACGGCGCCTTCGGCGGTCTGGCGTTCGGCATCGGCACCTCGCAGGTCGAGCACGTGCTGGCCACGCAGACGCTGCCGATGGCCCGCCCGAAGACGATGGCGATCACGGTCGAGGGTGAACTGCCCGAGGGCGTCACCGCCAAGGACCTGATCCTCGCCATCATCGCGAAGATCGGCACCGGTGGCGGCCAGGGCTACATCCTGGAGTACCGCGGCTCGGCCATCGAGAAGCTGTCGATGGAAGCGCGGATGACCATCTGCAACATGTCCATCGAGGCCGGTGCCCGCGCGGGCATGGTTGCCCCCGACGAGACCACCTTCGCGTATCTGGACGGCCGTGCGCACGCCCCCAAGGGTGCCGACTGGGACGCCGCGGTCGAGTACTGGAAGACGCTGAAGACGGACGACGACGCGGTCTTCGACGCCGAGGTCTTCATCAAGGCCGAGGAACTGTCGCCGTTCGTCACCTGGGGCACCAACCCCGGTCAGGGAGCGCCGCTTTCGGCGAACATCCCCGACCCGGCTTCGTACGAAGACGCTTCGGAGCGCTTCGCCGCCGAAAAGGCCCTGGAGTACATGGGGTTGGAGGCCGGGCAGGCGCTGCGCGACGTCAAGGTCGACACCGTCTTCGTAGGCTCGTGCACCAACGGCCGCATGGAGGACCTGCGCGCCGTCGCCGAGATCCTCAAGGGTCGCAAAATCGCCGACGGGCTGCGGATGCTGGTCGTTCCCGGCTCCGCGCGGGTGGGCCTGCAGGCCGTCGAGGAGGGCCTGGACAAGGTCTTCAAGGAGGCCGGCGCCGAATGGCGCTACGCGGGCTGCTCCATGTGCCTGGGCATGAACCCGGACCAACTCGCTCCCGGCGAGCGCTCCGCGTCCACCTCCAACCGCAACTTCGAGGGCCGGCAGGGCAAGGGCGGGCGTACGCACCTCGTCTCGCCCCAGGTCGCCGCGGCCACCGCCGTTCTGGGCCACCTGGCCTCGCCCGCCGACCTGTCCGACACCCCTGTCGCCGCTGGAGTCTGAGAGTCATGGAAGCATTCACCACGCACACCGGCCGGGCCGTCCCGCTGCGCCGCAGCAACGTCGACACCGACCAGATCATCCCCGCCCACTGGCTCAAGAAGGTGACGCGGGACGGGTTCGAGGACGGGCTGTTCGAGGCCTGGCGCAAGGACTCCGAGTTCGTGCTCAACAAGCCCGAGCGCGAGGGTGCCACCGTCCTGGTGGCCGGCCCCGACTTCGGCACCGGCTCGTCCCGTGAGCACGCCGTCTGGGCCCTCCAGAACTACGGCTTCAAGACCGTCATCTCCTCCCGCTTCGCGGACATCTTCCGCGGCAACTCCCTCAAGAACGGTCTGCTGACCGTGGTTCTCGACCAGAAGGTCGTGGACACGCTGTGGGAGCTGGTGGAGAACGACCCGCAGGCCGAGATCACGGTCGACCTCCAGGAGCGCGAAGTTCGGGCCGAGGGCGTCACCGCGTCCTTCGAACTGGACGAGAACTCCCGCTGGCGGCTGCTGAACGGGCTCGACGACATCAGCATCACGCTGAGCAACGAGGACGACATCGCCGCCTACGAGGCGAAGCGTCCGGCCTTCAAGCCGCAGACGGTCCAGGTCTGAGCCGACCGGATTCCTACGGCTCCTCTCACGGATCCGTAGCCCGGCAAGGCTTATTCAGGCCACATCGACAGGGCCCCGTACCCCCAATCGTGCACCGGTTGGGGGTACTTCTGTGTCCGGCCCCCGACCCCCTTCCGGGCCCCGCCGGCGGGGGCGTCCGGGTTCCTCAACTCCCTTGAATGCCAAGGGTGTTCACGGGGTACACGTGCTTCGGTGGCACTCTGGGCGAACAGCTCGCGCGACGCCCCAGAAGGGCCTTCTGGGGCGGGAGTTGCACCCTGCGGAGGCGACAACTCGCCCCAGATGGCACAATCTGTGCATGGAACACGACGGCCAACTCCAGCTGTACGCGGCGGTCGCGGACCAACTCAAGGAAGCGCACGCCAGAGTGCGCACACTGCAAGTCCCGGAGGGCGTACGGATGGCGCTGACCCGGAAGCTGCTGGCCGTCACGGCCGCGGCCAAACACGATCTCGCCGGTGCGGCAAGGCGTCTGGAGCGATTCATGGCGGACCTCGACGACTTCGAAGAGGGCTCCATCACTGAAGAGGAACTCTGAGACTGTCCAGTTCGTTGCGGCACAAGGGTGATTAGCCCGTTTCGCGTTTGATTTGCGGTATATATCTGCCTAACGTGCGAAAAAGCCGGTGCGAAAGAGATTCGTTCCGGCAATGTCTCCGAAGGGGAAGACGTGAACAAGGCGCAGCTCGTAGAAACCATTGCCGACAAGGTGGGTGGCCGTCAGCAGGCCGCCGACGCCGTCGACGCCGTACTCGACGCCATCGTGCGTTCCGTGGTCAGCGGTGACCGCGTCTCGGTGACGGGCTTCGGCTCGTTCGAGAAGGTCGACCGCCCGGCCCGCTACGCCCGCAACCCGCAGACCGGGGAGCGTGTCCGGGTCAAGAAGACGTCGGTGCCGCGCTTCCGTGCGGGCCAGGGCTTCAAGGACCTCGTCGCGGGTTCGAAGAAGCTCCCGAAGAACGACGTCGCGGTCAAGAAGGCGCCCAAGGGCAGCTTGAGCGGCGGCGCTTCGGCGACGGTCAAGAAGGCGGCCGCCAAGAAGGCCACCACCGCCAAGAAGGCCGCCGCGAAGAAGGCGACCCCGGCGAAGAAGGCCACCACCGCCAAGAAGGCGACGGCCAAGAAGACCACCGCCAAGAAGGCGACCCCGGCCAAGAAGGCGGCTCCCGCCAAGAAGGCCGCCACCGCCAAGAAGGCGACGGCCAAGAAGACCACCGCCAAGAAGGCGGCCCCGGCGAAGAAGGCCACCGCCAAGAAGACGGCGCCCGCCACGAAGGCCACGGCCAAGAAGGCGCCCGCCAAGAAGTCGACGGCGCGCAAGACCACCGCCAAGAAGGCCACCGCCCGCAAGAAGTAAGTCGCTTCTCGGGCGTAGCCACAAGGTTGCTCACGCGTCGGGCCGGGCTCCCTTCGGGGAGACCGGCCCGCGGTGTGTCCAGGGGGCCTCACCGGGCCCCTGCGGGGTTCTCAGAAGGTCTGCAGGGTCACCAGCGTGATCTGCCGTGCGTCGGCCGCGCCCTCGGTGTCCCGCACCTCGATGCGCACCCGCTGCCCGGGGCGCAGCAGCCGCAGGCCGCCCGCGTCGAAGGCGGCGGCGTCGAAGGAGGCGGGGGTCCCGTCGTCCAGGAGGACGCTGCCGGAACGGGTTTCGGGGTCGTACGTGTACGCGGTGGCCTGCATACGGGCAGCGTACTCAGTACGTGATTCCGTACGGGATTCAGACCGGCTTCAGTCCGGGATCAGGAGCCCCGCCGCGGCCCGCGCGGTGTGCGGGCCCACGCCGAGGGCGAGCGCCGCTCGCAGGTCGTCGCCGGTGTCGACGTCCTGGCGTACGGAGTGGACGCCTTCGAGGGGGAGTTCCGCGGCGCCGGACGCCGCGTGGCGGGCCCGCGATGCCCCGCCGAATGCGGGCAGCAATTCCGTCCCGGGTCCCGCGGACAAGAGCGTTGTGCCGATTCCGGCGGCATCGGGCAGAAATGCGCGGGGGAATGCGGCGGCCGCCGAGAGAACGCGGGCCAATTCGGAGGGGCGCAGAGCCGGCAGATCGGCGTTCAGGGCGGCCACGGCGGCGGCCCGGCGTCCGGAGCGCACGAACGCCGCTCCGTGCGCGAGGGCGGCGTTGAGGCCCGCCTGCGGGGGGTCGGGGACCACGTGGGCGCCCAGGGCCGTCAGTTCGCGCTCCGCGCGGGGATCGTCCGTGACGACCACCACATCCCGCACCGCCGCACAGGCCCCCGCCGCGGCCACGGTGTCCTGGGCGAACGCCAGGGCGAGGCTTGGGCGCAGGGCGTCTCCCGCCGTCGGAGCCAGTCTGCTCTTGGCCCGCACCAGCGGTTTCAGCGGTATCACCAGGGTCCACTGCACGCGCCCATTGTGACCTGTGCATGAGGTGCGGCCGTCCGCGCGGGCGTACGGTGTTCTCGACAGGCCGGTGGGCCGGGGCGACACTTGTGCGGCCCTGGCCCCCCTAGAGGAAGGTGTCCGAGTGTCCCGCCGCAGAATCGGCTTCTGGTACCGCTTCGCCGCGGTCCTCTGCAAACCACCGCTGGTGGTTCTGTTCAAGCGGGACTGGCGTGGAATGGAGAACATTCCGGCCGACGGAGGCTTTATCACCGCGGTCAACCACAATTCGCATCTGGATCCGTTCCTCTACGCCCACTTTCAGTACAACACGGGACGGGTCCCGCGTTTCCTCGCCAAGCACGGCCTCTTCAGGAAGGGGTTCGTGGGCGCCGCGATGCGCGGTACGGGACAGATTCCCGTCTATCGCGAGTCGACGAACGCGCTGAGCGCCTTCCGTGCCGCGATCGACGCCGTGGAGCGCGGTGAGTGCGTCGCCTTCTATCCGGAAGGAACGCTCACCCGCGACCCCCAACTGTGGCCGATGACCGGTAAGACAGGTGTCGCGCGCGTGGCCCTGCAGACCAAGTGCCCGGTGATTCCGGTCGGCCAGTGGGGCGCCACCGAAGCGCTCGCGCCGTACTCCAAGAAGCCGGACTTCTTTCCGCGCAAGACGCACCACGTGCTCGCCGGTGCCCCGGTCGACCTCTCCGCGTACTACGACAGGGAGATCACGCCCGACCTCCTCAAGGAGGTGACCGACGCCATCATGACCGCGATCACCGCCGAGGTGGAGGTGCTGCGCGGCGAGAAGGCCCCGCAGAAGCGTTACGACCCGCGTGAGGCGCGCATCGAGCAGCGCCGCAAGGCGCAGGCGCGCAGCGGCAAGTCGCAGGTGGAGAGCGGCAGTTCGGCAGTGAGCGGCACGAGCGAGGAGAGCAGCAAGTGACCCGACCCGTGAAGGCCGCCGTCTTCGGCACCGGCTCCTGGGGCACCGCTTTCGCGATGGTGCTCGCGGACGCGGGCTGCGACGTCACCCTCTGGGCCCGCCGCGCCGAACTCGCCGAGGCCGTCAACTCCACGCGTACGAACCCGGATTACCTGCCCGGCGTGGAACTCCCGGAGAACGTGCGGGCGACCGCCGACCCGGCCGAGGCCGCGGCGGACGCCGATTTCACGGTGCTCGCCGTGCCCTCGCAGACGCTGCGCCAGAACCTGGGGGAGTGGGCCCCGCTGCTCGCCCCCGACACCGTCCTCGTCTCACTCATGAAGGGCGTCGAGCTCGGCTCCGCGATGCGCATGAGCGAGGTCATCGAGGACGTCACGAAGGTCGGCGATGACCGCATCGCGATCGTCACCGGGCCCAACCTCGCGCGCGAGATCGCCGCCCGGCAGCCCGCCGCCGCGGTCGTCGCCTGCCGCGACGAGACCGTGGCCCGGCGGCTCCAAGTCGCCAGCCACACCCCGTACTTCAGGCCGTACACGAACACCGACGTGATCGGCTGCGAGCTGGGCGGCGCGGTCAAGAACGTCATCGGGCTCGCCGTCGGCATCGCGGACGGCATGGGGCTCGGCGACAACACGAAGGGCTCGCTCATCACGCGCGGGCTCGCGGAGACGACGCGGCTCGGGCTCGCCATGGGCGCCGACCCCCTGACGTTCTCCGGACTCGCGGGCCTCGGCGACCTCGTGGCCACCTGCTCCTCGCCGCTGTCGCGCAACCACACCTTCGGCACGAACCTCGGCAAGGGCATGACCCTGCAGGAGACCATCGCGGTCACCAAGCAGACCGCCGAGGGCGTCAAGTCCTGCGAATCGGTGCTGGATCTGGCGCGCCGTCACGACGTCGACATGCCGATCACGGAGACCGTCGTCGCGATCGTCCACGAGGGCAAGGCCCCGGTCGTCGCGGTGAAGGAGCTCATGTCGCGCTCCGCCAAGCCGGAACGACGCTGAGCGACGGGCATACGACAACTGTGCGACCGGGGCTCTGCGGGCGCTGACTCTCGTACTACCAGCAGGTACGCTCAACGCGATATGAGCAGCGAGAACCTCCCCCAGAGCCCTGCGTCCACCGCAGGTGGGCCCAAGCCGCGTGTGGCCGTCGTCTTCGGTGGCCGCAGCTCCGAGCACGGCGTCTCCGTGGTCACGGCGGGCGCCGTGCTGCGCGCCATCGACCGCTCCAAGTACGACGTGCTGCCGATCGGCATCACGCGCGAGGGGCGTTGGGCGCTGACGGCGGACGATCCCGAGCGGATGGCCATCACCGACCGGCAGGTGCCGGATGTCGCCGATCTCGCCGAGTCGCCCGAGGGCGGCGTGGTCCTCCCGGTCGACCCGGGCTCCCGCGAAGTCGTCTACAACGAGCCGGGATCCGTCCCCAAGGCCCTCGGCGAGGTCGACGTCGTCTTCCCCGTGCTGCACGGCCCGTACGGCGAGGACGGCACCATCCAGGGCCTCCTGGACCTCTCCGGAACCCCGTACGTCGGCTGCGGTGTGCTCTCCTCGGCCGTCGGCCAGGACAAGGAGTACATGAAGCGCATCTTCACGTCCTTCGGGCTGAAGGTGGGCCCTTACCTGGTGATCCGGCCCCGCGAGTGGGAGCAGGATCAGGACGGCGCCCGGCGTCGTGTCGCCGACTTCGTCGGGGACCACGGCTGGCCGCTGTTCATCAAGCCCGCGCGCGCGGGTTCGTCGATCGGCATCACGAAGGTCGACTCCTTCGACGGGCTCGACGAGGCGATCGGGACCGCCCGTGAGCACGACCCGAAGGTGATCATCGAGGCCGGCATCGTCGGGCGCGAGATCGAGTGCGGCGTCCTGGAGTTCGAGGACGGGCCGCGTGCCTCCGTCCCGGCCGAGATCCCGCCGGCCGACTCGCACGCGTTCTACGACTTCGAGGCGAAGTACATCGACTCCGCGGCCGGCATCGTGCCCGCGCCGCTGAGCGAGGAGCAGACCGCCGAGGTCCGCAGGCTCGCCGTCGACGCCTTCGAGGCCATGTCCTGCGAGGGGCTCGTGCGGGCGGACTTCTTCCTCGACGAGGGCGGCGAGTTCGTCATCAACGAGATCAACACCCTGCCGGGCTTCACGCCGATCTCCATGTACCCGCGGATGTGGCAGGAGACCGGGGTCGGCTACCCGGAGTTGGTGGACCGCCTCATCCAGGCGGCACTGCGACGCTCGACCGGACTGCGGTAGACGGCATCCTCCATGAAGGCCCCTCTAGTCGGCGATCCCCTTGGGGATCGCCTTCTTGATGGGTGCCGCGAGGTCGACCAGGGAGCCCGCCCCGTTCTTGGTCACCTCGTCCTTGGGGATCGTCACCTCTACGTAGGCGAGGCGTCCGCCCGTCGTCATGCGCTGGGCGCCGTCGTCGAGTTCGTCCGCGACCCAGCCGACGCCGTCGATCGTCGCCGTGTTGCTGCTCGTCTTCAACGCCGCGTCGGGCCACGGCACGCCGCAGCGCAGTATGATCGCGGGGCTTCCCCACGCCGCGGTGAGCTCCGAGCCCGGTTCGGGATCGTTGCGCTCGAGTCCGTCGACCTTCTCCGGCAGGACCTCGTCCAGGTTCCGGCACAGCTTGGCGGCCTTCGCGTCCGGAGTGGGAACCGCCGCCTTAGGCGCCTCGTCCGTCGAAGCGCAGCCCGCGGTGGCGATCAGCAAGGAGAGCGAGGGCACCGCGATGGACAGGCGGCTCAGCCGGCCGTGCCGGATCCGGTGACGATATGACTTCACCGGCACAGCGTAGACGGGGACTACAGGTGGACGACCGGGCAGGTCAGAGTGCGCGTGATGCCGTCCACTTGCTGGACCTTGGCGACCACCATGCGACCCAGTTCGTCGACTGTGTCCGCCTGCGCGCGCACGATCACGTCGTAGGGGCCGGTGACGTCCTCGGCCTGGATCACTCCTGGAATCTTCCCGATCAGCTCGGCGACGGTCGACGCCTTGCCTACTTCGGTCTGGATCAGGATGTACGCCTGTACCACGGAACCTCCAGGGCGGCCACGAGGATCATCACGAGGATCATGTGGGGAGAAGGGACGCCACGTTATCGCGTCACCGCTCGTCGCGGGGAGACCCGGTGGCGGCTGTGGCGTCCGACGGACGTGGAAGGCAGGCCCGTGACACAAACCGTACCCATGACAGAGACGGCCCGCGACCGCAAGCGGGCCGGGGCAAACGGCCCTGGCGGGCGGCAGCGAACCGGGGCAGAAAGGGCAGCACGCGCATGAAGGGCACCGTCGGCGAGTTGGGGGAGTTCGGCCTCATCCGGGAGCTGACCTCCCGGCTCACCACCACCCCGGCCGTACGCATCGGTCCCGGCGACGACGCCGCCGTGATCGCCGCACCGGACCGCAGGGTCGTCGCCAGCACGGACGTCCTGCTGGAGAACCGGCACTTCAGGCGCGACTGGTCCACCGCGTACGACGTCGGGCGCAAGGCCGCCGCGCAGAACCTCGCCGACATCGCGGCCATGGGCGCCGTGCCGACGGCGCTGCTCCTCGGCCTCGTCGTGCCCGCCGAACTGCCCGCGTCGTGGCCCTCGGAGCTGATGGACGGGCTGCGCGACGAGTGCCAGGTGGCGGGAGCCGCCGTCGTCGGCGGTGATGTCGTGCGCGGCGACACGATCACCGTGGCGATCACCGCGCTCGGCGACATGCAGGGCCACGAACCGGTGACCCGGTCCGGTGCACAACCCGGCGACGTCGTGGCCGTGACCGGCTGGCTCGGCTGGTCCGCCGCCGGTTACGCGGTGCTCTCGCGCGGCTTCCGTTCGCCCCGCGCCTTCGTGGAGGCGCACCGCCGCCCCGAACCGCCGTACCACGCGGGTCCCGCGGCGGCCGGGCTCGGCGCCACCGCCATGTGTGACGTGAGCGACGGGCTGATCGCCGACCTGGGCCACATCGCCGAGTCGAGCAAGGTCCGTATCGACATCAAATCGGGGCAGGTGGATGTGCCCTCGCAGATGAGCGACATCGGCCAGGCCGTCGGCGTCGACCCGTTGCAGTGGGTGCTGAGCGGGGGAGAGGACCACGCGATCGTGGCCACTTTCCCGCCGTCCGTGAAGCTGCCCGCCCGCTGGAAGGTGATCGGCGAGGTGCTGGGCCCCTCGGCGCTGTCCCAGGTGACCGTGGACGGGGCGCCCTGGACGAACCAGAGCGGCTGGGACCACTTCGGGGACGGCGACGGGTACGCCGGGGGCGAGATCGAGACGTGAGGTGCCGGTGCGGGCGCGCGCCCGCACCGCGCAAGGCGTCGTGCTCCGGCAGCCCTGGGTATAAACCGGCAGCCCCGGGTATAAAAAAGAGCCGGTCCCCGAGGGGACCGGCTCTTTAAAGCAACCAGCTAGGTGGCCGCGCTACGCGAAACGTCAGCGCGAGACCTTGCCGGCCTTGATGCACGAGGTGCAGGCGTTGAGGCGCTTCGGCGTCCCACTGATCACTGCACGCACACGCTGGATGTTCGGGTTCCAGCGACGGGGCGTACGGCGGTGCGAGTGGGAGATGCTGTTGCCGAAGCCCGGCCCCTTGCCACAGACGTCGCAGTTGGCAGCCACGGGTCACTCCAAAGACTTCAGATGCTCTTACGGTTGATCCCGGCATGCCGGGATCAGGATCGGAGGATCTGAGTGGCGGTGCCAGGGGATGGCCCAACGAATATCGGGCAACCCGAGCAGCATACAACGGCTGCGTCGGTACAACGAAACTACCATGGCTGCTCGGGCGGCCCGCCCGGGCTCCGGACCAGGTCGGGACCTGCTTTCGGGCCGGGCCCTCTTTCCGGACGCTCACCTTCCGCGGTCTACTCTGCGGTGCCAGTCCAGCTGCTCGAGGAGGCGCAGGTGCTCGACGTGATCGCGGTGCGCGCCTGGTGCTCACTCGCCCTGGAGGCGCTCGGCCGCGACCGTGCGGAGATAGACGCGATCAACGTGTATCCGGTCGCCGACGGGGACACCGGCACCAATCTCTATCTGACCCTGGAGTCCGCGCAGCAGGCGGTCGAGGCGGTCTTCGCCGGGCTCGAGGCGGGGCCCGAGCCGGCCGCTCCCGCGCTCCCCGAAGTGATGCGCGCCATGGCGCACGGCGCCCTCATCGGAGCCCGGGGCAACTCCGGGACGATCCTCGCGCAGCTGCTCCGGGGCATGGCGCAGGTCCTCGCCGCGGGCGGAGTCGGTGAGGTCGGAGGCAGTGAGGGAGATCACGCCGGGGGAGCCGACGCCGACGCCCTGCGGCTCGCGCTGGGCCGGGCCGCCGAGGCCGCGCGCGAGGCGGTCGCCCACCCCGTGGAGGGCACCGTCCTGACCGTGGCGACGGCGGCCGCGCAGGCCGCCTCCGGGGTCGAAGGGGGCTGCCGCGACGTCGCCCGTGCCGCCTACGAAGGCGCGTGCGTGGCGCTCGACGCGACGCCGGGGCAGCTCGCCGCCCTGGGCAGCGCCGGGGTCGTGGACGCGGGCGGGCGGGGGCTCGTGGTCGTCCTGGGGGCGCTGAGCGAGGCGGTCTCGGGGGAGGCGGTGCCGGTACGCCGCGGTGGAGCGGGCGGCCACGCGCGCGTGGATGCCGTTCCCGACGGCGTACTGCTCGAATGCCCCGAGAGTGAAGGGGCCGAGGGCGAAGGCGCCGCCGGTCCCGCCTTCGAGGTCATCTACCTGCTTGAGGCGGACGACAAGGCGGTGGCCCGGCTGCGGACCCGGCTCGACGCCCTCGGGGACTCGCTGGTCGTCGTCGGCGGGGACGGCCTGTGGAACGTCCACGTGCATGTGGACGACGCGGGCGCGGCCGTGGAGGCGGGCGTCGAGGCCGGGCGCCCGTACCGCATCCGTATCACCCACTTCGGGCTCGGCGACGTACACGCGACGCACGCCTCGGCGCCGCCCCGCGAGCGCGCCCAGCGGGCCGTCGTGGCGGTCGTGCCGGGCGACGGGCTCGCCGGTCTGTACGCGGAGGCGGGCGCGACGACCGTGCCCGACCGGCCCGGTGAGCCGCCCGCGAGCGGGGAGCTGGTCGACGCGATACGGCGGGCCCACGCGCGCGAGGTGGTGCTGTTGCCGAACGACGCCGAGCTGCGGCACACCGCCGCGGCGGCGGCCGAGCAGGCCCGCTCCGAGGGGCTGCGGATCGCGCTCATCCCGACCCGCTCGGCGGTCCAGGGCATCGCCGCCCTCGCCGTCCACGAGCCCGACCGGCGCTTCGACGAGGACGTCGTGGCGATGACCTCGGCCGCGGGGGCGACCCGGTACGGCGAACTGGCCGTCGCCGAGCGGCAGTCGTGGACCATGGCGGGCATCTGCCAGGCCGGGGACGTCCTCGGCCTCATCGACGGCGACGTGGCGGTGATCGGAGGCGAGGTCCCCGCGACGGCCCGCACGGTCCTCGACCGGATGCTGGCGGCGGGCGGCGAACTCGTCACGCTCGTCCTCGGCGAGGAGGTCTCCGACGAGGTCGCGGGCGCGCTCGAACAGCACGTGCGCGAGTCCTACCTGGCCGTGGACACGGTGGTCTACCGCGGCGGGCGGCAGTCGGCGCTGATGCTGATCGGCGTCGAGTAGGGAAAGGCCCTGCCGGACGCCCTACTAGGCCCTACCGGAGGCCTACCGGATGCCCTTGCGGCGCAGGGTTCCCGCCAGTTCGTCCGCGTGCCGGCGCAGCGCCTCCGTGACGCGGGTGAGTTCCCTTTCGGAGGCGCGGGACAGCGGCATCGAGCAGCTGATCGCGTCGGTCGCCGGGATGCGGTAGCCGACGCAGGCCGCCACGCAGCACAGCCCCGCCGTGTTCTGCTCCCGCTCGATCGACCAGCCGCGCGTCCGGCTCGCCTCCAGTTCGCCGTGGAGCGCCGCGCGCGTGGCCACCGTGTGCTCGGTCAGCTGCCGCAGCCCGTCGTCCGGCAGGATCGCGTCGACCTCGGCGGGGGTGCGCTCGGCGAGCAGGGCCTTGCCCAACGAGGTGGCGTGCGCCGGGAGTTGCCGGCCCACTCGGGACACGAGGCGCTTGGGCTCCGTGACCTCGCGGCTGGCCAGGTAGATGACGTTGGGGGCGTCCAGGCGCGCGTAGTGCACGGTGTAGCCGGTCTCGGCGCGCAGGCTCTCGAGCTGCTGGACGGCGAGGGGCAGCGCCGGGTCGCGGTCGAGGTAGGCGGTGCCCGCGAGGAGGGCGCGCGGCCCGATGCCGTACGTCTGCTCGCCGTCGGAGGTCTCGATCCACTTCAGGGTCGTCAGCGTGCGCAGCAGGGCGTACAGGCTGGAGCGGGGATAGCCGGTGCGCTCCTGGAGTCCGCTCAGGCTGAGGCCGTCCGCGGACTCGGCGAGCGTCTCCATGATCCGCGCGGTGCGCTCGGCGGACTTGACCAGGCCGCGGCCCGGTTCGGTGTCCGCCGGGCCCAACGAGGCGTTCTTCGCTGCCACTTATACCCCCTGGAACGTCCGGATCATCGTAGGCGACGGGGTGGTGGATTCCGGCTGCCCGGACCTCCGAAATCACATACGCAAGCCTTGTCTACGTACGTAGACGCGTGTCAGGATCCGGTCATGGCTGA
Source organism: Streptomyces sp. NPDC102360 (assembly GCF_044766085.1). NCBI lineage: Bacteria > Bacillati > Actinomycetota > Actinomycetes > Kitasatosporales > Streptomycetaceae > Streptomyces > Streptomyces sp. NPDC102360. The sequence goes on from NZ_JBIWLG010000008.1 coordinate 172,560, forward strand.
CACTGAGAAGCACCGGATCTCCGAGGTGCGCGTGACGCCGGTGGCGTTCCGCGACCTTCCGCTGCTCAATTCCGTGGGCGTCCACGAGCCCTTCGCGCTGCGCTCGGTCGTCGAGGTGGTGACCGACAGCGGCCTGTGCGGGCTCGGTGAGTCCTACGGGGACCTGCCGCATCTGCGCCGCCTGGAGCGGGCCGGGCGGCACCTGGTCGGCATCGACGTCTTCGACATCAACGGCGTCTGGCGCGCGGTCAACGAGTCGCTGGCCGCCGACAGCGGCGTGGGCGGGCACGGGATGAGCGGGATGGTGACCGACAGCTCCCTCGCCGACCGGGTCGTCTCGCCCTTCGAGGTCGCCGCGCTCGACCTCCAGGGCAAGGTCGTCGGCCGCCCGGTGAGCGACCTGCTGGGCGGTGCCGTGCGCGACCGCGTCGCCTACAGCGCGTACCTCTTCTACAAGTGGGCCGGGCATCCAGGGCAGGACGACGACGCGTGGGGTGAGGCGCTCGACCCCGAGGGGCTCGTCCGGCAGGCGCGGCGCATCATCGACGCGTACGGGTTCGGTGCGATCAAGCTGAAGGGCGGTGTCTTCCCGCCCGAGGAGGAGATCGAGGCGGTCCGGGCGCTGCGTGCGGCCTTCCCCGAGCTGCCGCTCCGGCTCGACCCCAACGGGGCCTGGAGTGTGGCCAGTTCGGTCAAGGTCGGCCAGGAGCTCGACGGTGTCGTCGAGTATCTGGAGGACCCGACGCCCGGCATCGAGGACATGGCCCGCGTTGCCCGCGAAGTGTCGATGCCGCTCGCCACCAACATGTGCGTGGTCGCCTTCAAGCACCTGCCGCCCGCCGTGCGCCAGGACGCCGTCCAGGTGGTGCTCTCCGACCACCACTTCTGGGGCGGGCTCCGGCGGTCCCAGCGGCTCGGCGCGATCTGCGAGACGTTCGGCATGGGGCTCTCCATGCACTCCAACTCGCATCTGGGCATCAGCCTCGCGGCCATGACCCACCTCGCCTCCGCCACCCCGAACCTCGACTACGCCTGTGACACGCACTGGCCGTGGAAGGACCCCGCCGAGGACGTCGTCGTACCGGGCGCGCTCACGTTCGAGGACGGCGCCGTCGCGGTGCCCACCGCCCCCGGACTCGGCGTCGAGCTCGACCGTGACGCGCTCGCCCGGCTGCACGAGCAGTACCTCACCAGCGGCATCCGCGAGCGCGACGACACCGCCTACATGCGCCGCTTCCAGCCGGAGTTCGACCCGACGGTGCCGCGGTGGTGAGCGGGGGAGCGGTACGACCCCTGGAGGTCCTGGTCACCGAGCCGGTCATGGGGCGGTTCAGGGACGTGCTCACCGAGGGCAGCGCGCACCGCTGGACCTTCGCGTACGGGGACGATCCCGTGGCCCGCGCCGCCGCCGCGGCCACCGCCGACGTCCTCGTGTGCTCGTCCGCCGACCGCGAGCTGCTGGCCGGGATGGAGCGGCTGCGGCTGCTGCACGTCACCGGGGCCGGCTACGACAAGATCCCGCTGGACGCGCTGCGGCCCGGGGTACGGGTGGCGAACACCTTCCACCACGGCCGCTCCATCGCCGAACACGTGGTGATGGTGTCGATGATGCTGCTGCGCGACGTCGCGCGCGGCGAGCGGGACATGCGGGCAGGCGTCTGGCGCAACGCCGTCGTCGACGAGGGCTACCCCTTCGGCGGGGTCCTCGCCGGGCGCACCATCGGTGTCCTCGGTATGGGCGAGATCGGCGGCGAAGTGGCGCGGGTGGCGGGCGCGTTGGGCATGCGGGTGCGCACCGTGCGACGCGATCCGGCCGCGCCGCCGCCCGCCGGGGTGGACCTGGAGTGGGTGGGCGGGCAGGACCGGCTGCACGAGATGCTGGGCGCCTGCGACGTGGTCGTGGTGACGGTGCCGCTGAGCGAGGAGACCCGCGGGCTCGTGGACGCCGCCGCGCTCGCCGCGATGAAGCGCTCCGCCGTGCTCGTCAACGTGGCCCGCGGCGCGGTCGTCGACGAGAAGGCGCTGCACGCGGCGCTGAGCGACGGCACGATCGCCGGGGCAGGCCTCGACGTGTGGTGGCGCAACCCGCGCGAGCCCGCGGCCCCGCCGCCCTCGCACCTCGACTTCACCGGGTTCGCCAACGTGGTGCTCACGCCGCACCAGTCGGGCCACACCGAGGAGACCTTCCGCGGCCGGGCCGAGGACATCAGGGCGAACGTCGAGGCGCTCGCCGAGGGGCGATCGCCGCGCAACCTGGTGCGGGGCTGAGGGTCGTACCGAAGGTCACACCAGTTGCCCGCCGGCCAACCGAAGGTCACAGCAGCTGCTCGCCGATCAGCAGCACCGCCCCCAGCGCCGACACCCCGATCGCGGCCCAGCGCAGCCGTCGCGCGTCCATGAAGCGGTTCACGTAGCGCGAGAGCACGTAGCCGACGACCGACGCGGGGGCGAGCACGGCCGACATCCGGAGCGTGTGCGTACCGATGGCGCCCGTCGCGGCGAGCGTCGCGACGGAGAGCACCGAGCCGATGAGGAAGAACCCGCTCATGGTGCCGCGCAGCACCGGGGCGTCCTTGCCCTGCCAGACCAGGGCCATCGGCGGGCCGCCGATCGAGGTCGCGGTGCCGAGGAGCCCCGAGGCGGAACCGGCGAGGACCAGGACAGGGCGGTGCGGTCGCGGCGCCCAGCCGAAGCAGGTCAGTACGACGCCCAGGAGCACCACGCCGGACAGCATCAGGGCGAGGCCCTCGGGCGGCATCGCGGCCACGAGCAGCGCTCCCGCGATCGTGCCGGGCACCCGCCCGACCAGCGCCCAGCCCGTGCCCCGCAGATCGATGTGCTGCCGCTCGGCCACCGTCACGAGGAGGGTGAGCACGCCCGCCTGAATGATCAGCGTTCCCGGTACGAGGGACGGGTCCACGACGGCGACCACCGGTGCGGCGAGCATCCCCATGCCGAAACCGATGGACGCCTGAAGACAGGACGCGATCACCACCGCGACCGCGACGACCAGATAGCCGGTGAGTGTCACGCGCCGTCGCCGCCCGCGGCCACCAGCCCTGAGGCCTCCTCCAGCGGATGGAAGCAGGCCGCCGTGTGCCCCGGATCCCGTGGGTCGACGGCCGGGTCGGGCGCCGCCGAGGCACACGTGTCGGTCGCCTTCCAGCAGCGGGTGCGGAACCGGCAGCCGGACGGCGGCGACAGCGGGGACGGCAACTCGCCCTGGAGGACGATGTGTTCCCGGCGCGTGTCGGCGTCGAGGGACGGCGCGGCCGACATCAGCGCCGAACTGTACGGGTGCAGGGCGCGGTCGAAGACGGACTCCGTGTCGCCCTGTTCCACGACGCCGCCCAGGTACATCACCATCACGCGGTCCGCGACGTGCCGGACCACCGACAGGTCGTGGGAGATGAAGAGGTAGCTGACGCCGAGCTGCCGTTGCAGGTCGTTGAGGAGGTTGAGCACCTGCGCCTGTACGGAGAGGTCGAGCGCGGAGACCGGCTCGTCGCAGATGATCACGTCGGGGGAGAGGGCGAGCGCGCGGGCGATGCCGATGCGCTGGCGCTGGCCGCCTGAGAACTCCTGCGGGTAGCGCTGCTCGTCGCCCTTGCGCAGTCCGACGAGATCGAGCAACTCCCGTACGCGGGTTGTGCGTTCGGCCGCCGTGCGGTGCAGGGTCCTGTGGGTGCGCCATGGTTCGCCGATGATCTCGCCGGCCGTCATCCGGGCGTTGAGCGAGGCGAACGGGTCCTGGAACACCATCTGCACCCGGCGCCGCCACGCCAGCAGCTCCGCCCCCTTGAGGGCGAACGGGTCCACGCCGTCGAAGCGGACGCTGCCGCCGTCGGGCCGCTCCAGCATCAGCAGCGTGCGGGCCAGCGTGGACTTGCCGCAGCCCGATTCGCCGACGAGGCCGAGGGTCTCGCCGCGCTTCAGGTCGAAGGAGATGCCGTTCAGGGCGCGCAACCGGCGCCCCTTGCCGGCGCCCTGGACCTGGAACGTCTTGGTGAGCTCGCGTACTTGCAGCAGCGGCTTGTCGGTCATCGGGTCACCTCGTCGGAGAAGTGGCAGGCGGCCGTGCGGTCCGGCGCGACCTCGGCCGGTTCGGGGCGCCGCGTACGGCACAGGTCGCGCACCAGCGGGCAGCGGTCCTGGTAGACGCAGCCGGACGGGATCGAGTGCAGGTCCGGCGGGGCGCCGCCGATGGACCGCAGCTCCTCGCCGCGGGCGGCGTGCACCGGCACCGAGTCCAACAGGCCCTTCGTGTACGGGTGGCGGGGCGCGCCGAACACCTCGCGCACGGGACCCGACTCGACGACCGTGCCGGCGTACATCACCACGACCTCGTCGGCCTGCTCGGAGACGAGGGCCAGGTCGTGGGTGATCAGTACGACGCTCATGTCCCGCTCCGCGCGCAGGTCCCGCAGCAGCTGCATGATCTGCGCCTGCACGGTCACGTCGAGCGCGGTCGTCGGCTCGTCGGCCAGGAGCACGGACGGGGAGAGGGCGACCGCGATGGCGATCAGGAGACGCTGGCGCATGCCGCCGGAGAACTGGTGCGGATAGGCGTCCACCCGGCTCTCCGGCTCCGGGATGCCGACCCGCGCCATCAGCTCGATCGCTTCCTTGCGGGCCTGCTTGCGGGACATCCCGCGGTGGATCCGGAACGGCTCGGCGAGCTGGGTGCCCACCGTGTAGACCGGGTTGAGGGCGGTGAGCGCGTCCTGGAAGACGATGGCCAGCTCGGGTCCGGCGAGCGCGCGCCGGGTCCGCTCGTCGGCCGCGACCAGGTCGGTGCCGTCGAGCAGCACCCGGCCCCCGCTCACCTCGGCGGCCGGGTCGAGCAGCGACACGATGGCCTGCGCGGTCATCGACTTGCCGCAGCCGGACTCGCCGAGCAGGGCCAGAGTGCGGCCGCGGCGCGCCCGGAAACCCACCTTGTCGACGGCGCGTACGGTGCCGTGCGGGGTGCGGATGTCGACGCTGAGGCCGTCCACTTCAAGGGCGGTTGCGGTCACGACGTGGCCTCCTGAGTAGCTGGGGCGGCGCGGCGTCGCGCCTTGCGGGGCAGGGCGAGGCGCCAGCGCTGCGCGGGGTCGGTGGCGAGCCGCGCCCAGGAGGCGAGCACGGTCGCGGAGACCGTCGTGATGACGATGGCGAGCCCGGGGAAGAACGTCAGCCACCACGCGCTCTGCAGATACGTCCGCCCCTGCGAGACCATCAACCCCCAGCTCACATCGGGCGGTTGGATGCCGATGCCGAGGAAGCTCAGCGAGGACTCCGCGAGCATCACGTAACAGAATTCGAGCGTCGCGAGGGTCAGCAGCGTCGGCAGCACGATCGGGAACACGTGCCGGCGGATGATCGCCCCGCTGGACGTGCCGAAGGTCCGCGCCGCGTCCACGAACAGGCGGCTCTGCAACTCGGAGGACTCGGAGCGGGCGGTGCGCAGGTAGACCGGGAGCCGGGTGACGGTCAGGACGAGCACGAGGTTGGCGATGCTCGGCGAGAAGACGTACAGCACGACGACCGCCATGAGCAGCGAAGGGAAGCTCATGATGACGTCGGCCACGCGCATCGCGACCGTCTCCCGGCGGCCGCGGTGGTAGCCCGCCCACATGCCGATGACCGAGCCGACGGCCAGCGCCAGCAGCACCGCGGGCACGGCCACGCTGAACGTGGTGCGGGCGGCGACGATCAGCCGGGCCAGCATGCTCTGGCCGAGCGGATCGGTGCCGAGGATCCCCAGCCAGCCGTGGTCGAGGGAGAAGGGCGCCTGGTTGGCGTTCTTCAGGTCCTGGTCGGTGGCGGAGTCGCCCAGCAGCGGCGGGCCGAGGACCGCGGTGAGCGCGATCAGGACGAGCAGCACCGCCGCCACGGTGGCGACCCGGTCGCGGAGCAGCATGCGCCACAGGGGGACGTGGCTGCCGCGGGGTGCGGAAGCGCTCTCCGCAGGGGCAGCGGCAGGGGCGTTGGAGGCGGGCTTGTCGATCGAGGTACTCACGGCGTCCTCCTCAGGCCGTCGCCGTCTCGCGCACGCGCGCGTCGAGCAGCGCGTAGCAGACGTCGATGACGATGTTGAGCGCGAAGATGGTGATCGCGGTGATCAGCACCGCGGCCTGAAGCACCGCGAAGTCGCGGCCCAGGATGGAGTCGATCATCAGCTTTCCGATGCCAGGCCAGCCGAAGATCGTCTCCACCACCACGGCCCCGTTGACCAGCGAGACGGCGAGGTCCCCCGCCACGGTGAGCGCGGGCGCGGCGGCGTTGCGCAGCGCGTGGTGGCTGACGACCCGGACGCTCCCGGCCCCCTTGCTGCGCGCGAGTCGCACGTACGGTGCGGAGAGCGCGGAGACCATGGCGCCGCGCACCACCTGGGTGAGCACGCCGAGCGGCCGGATCACCAGCGTGGCCACCGGCAGCACCCACGAGAGCATCCCGTCGGTGACACCCGAGGTGGGCAGCGCGCCGAGCGTGACGGCGAAGATCCATACGCCGGTGATCGCGAACCAGAAGTCGGGGACGCTCGCGGCGGTCATGGACAGGAACGAAGACACGCGGTCCGCAAGGGAGTTGGGCCGGAACGCCGCCCAACTGCCGATGACCACCGCGCCGATCACGGCGATCAGCATCGTCGCGAAGGCGAGTTGCAGCGTGGCGGGGAATGCCCGCAGCGCCATCGTCGCCGCGGACTCGCCGGTGCGCAGCGACTCACCGAAGTCGAGCTGGAAGACGCCGCCGAAGTAGTCGGCGATCTGCTGCCAGATCGAGTCGTCGAAACCATTACGGGCGGCGAAGGCGGCGCGCTGGGCCGGGGTGGCGGACTCGGGCAGATACAAGGACGACGGATCGCCCGTGAGCCGCGCGAGGACGAACACCCCGAGGAGTACGGCGAGCAGCGGCAGAACGCTGGTCAGTGTCCGACGGCGGAGAAAATGGAACATCGCTGTCCCTAGGTTCGAAGGAAGTCTTCTTCAAGCCCGGAAGGCCGGGCGGTTCGCATTTCAAGCCCCTGCGGCGATTGAGCAGGCTCTTCAAGCCCCGCCGGCGATTGAGGCGCGGGGTCCGGGGCAGAGCCCCGATCTTTCAAGCCCCTGCGGCGTTTGAGCAGCGGGGTCCGGGGCGGAGCCCCGCGAGCGGAGGACGCACCACCGCCATCACTCGACGTGCCGGAACTCGGCCAACCGCATCTCATCCCCGGTCGCCGAGTTCGGCCGATACCGCACCCCATCAGCCAACGCAGTGATCCCGTACATGTGCGCCACATACGCGTACTGCGTGATCTCATCCGGCTCCCGGGCGAAGACCCGACCAAGCGCCCGCTGCCGCCGCTCCCCGGTGAGGGCCTCCGCCGCACGGATCTTCCGGTCGAAGGCCGCCGTCCCGCCGGAGCTCTGGAACCCCTTGCTCAGCAGGTACTGGTCCATGGAGAAGGCCGCGTCACCGGCCTGGTTCCCGTGCTGGATGAGCAGCAGATACGGCCCCGTGTCCTTGGGGAACGGCCGCTCCTGGAACTCGGTGCTGCCCGCGGTGTCCTTCATCTGGATCTTGACGTTGAGGCCGATCCCCGCCAGCTCGTTCTGGATGACCTGCACGGTCTCGTCGACCTTCGGGAAGAGCGCGGTCCGGCTGATCAGCCGGATCTGCTTCCCGACATCGACCCCGTCGGCCTTCGCCTGCGCCAGGAGCTTGCGCGCCTTGGCGAGGTCGGTCGGCCAGGGCTTCAGCCCCTTGTCGTACCCGGTGATCCCGGAGGGCACGAGCTGGGAGGCGGCCTTGGCGTCGCCCTGGTAGAGGGAGTCGACGATGCCCTTGCGGTCGATCGCGTAGTTGATCGCCTTGCGCACCCGCGCGTCGTTCAGCGGCGCCTCACCGAGCTGCATGCGCAGCGCGGTGGTCTCGTTGTTCGGATACGTGACCGCGGTGTCGCCCGCCCCGTCCTGCGGGCCGAGCGAAGTGGCCACATCCGCCTCGCCGTTGGTGACCATGGCGGCGCGGACGCTGCCCTCGGGGCGCCACTGGTAGAGGGCCTTGCGGTAGTCGGGGGCCTTGCCCCAGTACCGCTTGTTGGCGGCGAGGGAGAGCCGCAGGCCCGGCTCCCAGTCGGCTATCCGGTACGGGCCCGTGCCGATCGGCTCGCGCACCTTCTTCTTCGCGTCGGTGGACGTCGGCACCATCTCGATGAAGGAGAGCCGCAGCGGCAGGATCGGGTCCGCCTCGGGCGTCGTCACCTTGAGGGTGTGGGCGTCGGGCGTCGACAGTTTCACGTCCATGTCCCCGAAGACGTAGCCCTCGACATTGCAGCCGAGCTTCGAGTTGACCGCGCGGTCGATGGAGTACGCGGCGTCCTTCGCGTCGAACCGCGAACCGTCGCTGAACCGCACACCCTCGCGGACGGTGTACGTCCACTGGGTGTCGGAGGTGCGCTTCCAGGAGGTCGCGAGCTTCGGCTGAAGCCTGCCCGAATGCGGATCGCGCTCGGTCAGCGGCTCGGTGATGTTGGAGCGCACCACCACACCGGTGGAGGTCAGCGAGGACTCGCAGGGTTCGAGGGTGGGCGGCTCCTCCGGCAGCACGACGCGCAGCGTGTCCTTGCCCGCCGTCACCGACGCGCTGTTGGCCACGGTGCAGCCGCTCGCGGCGAGCGTGCAGACGAGCGCCAGAGCGAGAGCCCGACCGGGGATGGGAACAAGGGGCATGGGGCTTCCTCCACCGCGACAGGCAGCAGCATGTCCACGGATGTAGACGCCGTTTCGATTTGTGGACGCACGGTAAGTGGGGGTTCTCGGGCGCGTCAATAGGTCGAGCAAGCACGGAAGTTGAGCACGCCCCACGTGTATGCCGGGAAGGGGCGTACTCATATGTAGACGCCATTCCTATCCGTGATCAACGTCTGCTAGCTTGCGGCCAGCCGGCCTCATCCGCCAACGCCCTTGGAGCTGCCCCATGGCCCGTTTCTCGCCCGATGATCTGCGCCGCGTCCTGGGCTCCGGCCTGCTGTCCTTCCCCGTCACCCACACCACGCCCGACCACGCCTTCGACGAGCCGGCCTACCGCGCGCACCTGCAGCGCCTGACCGGGTACGACGTGGCGGGCCTTTTCGCCCCGGGCGGCACCGGCGAGTTCTTCTCGCTCAGCCACACCGACGTCGACGCGGTGCTGCGGGCGAGTGTCGCCGAGGCGCCGGACGGGCTGCCGATCATCGGGGCGGCCGGATACGGCACGGCGACCGCGGTGGAGATGGCCCGGCGGGCGGAGGAGATCGGGGCCGACGGCATCCTGCTGCTGCCGCCCTATCTCACCGAGGTCGGACAGGAGGGGCTCTACGAGCACGTGGCCCGGGTCTGCGCGGCCACCTCGCTCGGCGTGATCGTGTACCACCGGGCCAACGCCCGCTTCAAGGCGCCGACCGTCGACCGGCTCGTCGCCCGGTTCCCCAACTTCATCGGGTTCAAGGACGGCGTCTGCGACATCGACCTCATGGCCCGGCTGCACGCCGAACACGACGGGCGGCTCGTCCTCATCGGGGGCCTGCCGACGGCCGAGACCTACGCCCTGCCCTATCTCGAACTCGGCGCCACCACCTACTCGTCGGCCATCTTCAACTTCGCCCCGCAGTGGGCCTGCGACTTCTACGCGGCCGTGCGCGCCCACGACAAGGCGCAGGTCTACGACCGGCTGCGCGAGTTCGTCCTGCCGTACATCGCCATCCGCGACCGGCAACCCGGCTACGCGGTGTCGATCGTGAAGGCCGCCCTCACCGTCTCGGGCCACGGCGCGGGCCCGGTGCGCCCGCCGCTGACCGACCTCACCGAGGCCGAGCACACCGAACTCGCCGCGCTCGTCAAGAAAGTGATCTGAACCGGCCCTGGACCGCGCGCCGGTCCGGGAAGGAGTTTCCGCATGACCACGACCTCTGCCGCCGTCGGCCGCGTCCTCGCGGTCGGCTCGCTGAAGCCCTCCCTCGCGCAGACCCTGCGCAGCACGTACGACGCCCTCGTCCTTCCGGAGGAAGGACCCGAACGCGACACCTTCCTGGCCGAGTACGGAGACGAGGTCGGCATCGTCGTCACCTCCGGCCGCGCGGGTGTCGGCACCAGCCTCATGACCGCCCTGCCGCGCCTCGGCGCCGTCGTCAACTTCGGGGTCGGCTACGACACCACCGACGTCGGCCTCGCCCTGGAACGCGGCATCGTGGTCAGCAACACCCCCGACGTGCTCACCGACTGCGTCGCGGACACCGCGCTCGGGCTGACGCTCGACGTGCTGCGGGGGATCTCCGCCGCCGACCGCTACGTACGCGAGGGCCGCTGGCCGCGTGAGGGTCCCGTCCCGTTGGCGCGGCGGGTCAGCGGCGCCCGGATCGGCGTGCTCGGGCTCGGCCGGATCGGGCGGGCCATCGCCACCCGGTTCGCGGCCATGGGCTGCCCGATCAGCTACCACAGCCGCCGCGAGGTGCCCGGCGTCGACTACGCGTACGCCGCCTCGCCGGCGGAACTGGCCGCCTCCGTCGACGTGTTGGTGATCGCCACCTCCGGCGGCCCCGCCACGAGCGGGCTCGTCTCCCGCGAGGTCCTCGAGGCACTCGGCCCGGAGGGCTACCTGGTCAACATCGCGCGCGGCAGCGTGGTCGACGAGGAGGCGCTCGTCGACCTCCTGGCCGGCGGCGGCCTCGCGGGCGCGGGCCTGGACGTCTTCGCCGCCGAACCGCACGTGCCCCAGCCGCTGCTCGCCCTGGACAACGTGGTGCTCACGCCCCATCTGGCCAGTGGCACCGTCCAGACCCGTGACGAGATGGAGCGCCTGACCCTGGACAACCTGACTGCGTACCTGGCGCACGGGAAGCTGGTGACGCCGGTGCCCGAGATGGGCTGAGGCCCGTTTCGCCGGATGGGTTCGGCCATTGTCAGTGGCGTGGTGTGCAATGGATCTCGTGCCCGCGCTCGAAGAACCACTGAAGAAGGTGCTCGGCCCCGCCACCGCGAAGGTGATGGCCGAGCACCTAGGCCTGCACACGGTCGGGGACCTGCTCCACCACTACCCGCGCAGATACGCGGAGCGGGGCGAGCTCACCCGCCTCGCGGAGCTGCCGCTCGACGAGCACGTGACGGTCGTCGCGCAGGTCGCGACCGCCCGCATCCTGAAGTTCAACGGCGGCAGGGGCCAGCGCCTCGAAGTCACCATCACCGACGGCAGCGGCCAGCTCCAGCTCGTCTTCTTCGGCCGCGGCATCCACAAGCCGCACAAGGACCTGCTGCCCGGTACGCGCGCGATGTTCGCCGGCAAGGCCTCGGTCTTCAACCGGAAGATGCAACTGGCGCACCCCGCATACCAGTTGCTCAACGCCGAGTCCTCCGACGAGGCCGCCGAAGCCGTCGGCTCGTGGGCCGGGGCACTGCTGCCGATCTACCCGGCCACGGCCAAGCTGGAGTCCTGGAAGATCGCGAAGGCCGTCGACCTGGTGCTGCCCAGCGCACCCGAGGCCGAGGACCCGCTGCCCGAGTCGTTGCGCGAGGGCCGCGGTCTCGTCCCGCTGCCCGAGGCCTTGCTCAAGATCCACCGGCCGCACACGAAGGACGACGTCGCCGGCGCCCGGGACCGCCTCAAGTGGGACGAGGCGTTCGTCCTTCAAGTGGCCCTCGCCCGGCGCCGCTTCGCGGAGACCCAGCTGACCGCCGTCGCGCGCGCGGCGAAGCCGGGCGGCCTGCTCACGGCCTTCGACGCGAAGCTTCCGTTCACGCTCACCGACGGCCAGCAGAAGGTCTCCAAGGAGATCTTCGACGACCTGGCCACCGAGCACCCGATGCATCGACTCCTCCAGGGAGAAGTGGGTTCCGGTAAGACCATGGTGGCGCTGCGCGCCATGCTCGCCGTCGTCGACGCGGGCGGGCAGGCAGCGATGCTCGCTCCCACCGAAGTCCTCGCCCAGCAGCACCACCGCTCCATCACCGAGATGATGGGCGAACTGGCGGAGGGCGGCATGCTGGGCGGGTCGGAGCACGCCACCAAGGTCGTCCTGCTCACCGGCTCGATGGGTATGGCCGCCCGCCGCCAGGCCCTGCTCGACCTGGCCACGGCCGAGGCGGGCATCGTCATCGGCACGCACGCGCTGATCGAGGACAAGGTGATCTTCGACGATCTGGGCCTGGTCGTCGTGGACGAACAGCACCGCTTCGGTGTGGAGCAGCGCGACGCCCTGCGCTCCAAGGGCAAGCAGCCACCGCACCTCCTGGTCATGACGGCAACGCCGATCCCGCGCACGGTCGCGATGACGGTCTTCGGCGACCTGGAGACGTCCGTCCTGGACCAGTTGCCGGCCGGCCGCTCGCCGATCTCCAGTCACGTGGTCCCGGCGGCCGACAAGCCGCACTTCCTCGCGCGCGCGTGGGAGCGTGTACGAGAAGAGGTGGAGAACGGGCACCAGGCGTACGTCGTCTGCCCCCGCATCGGCGACGACGAGGACGAGAAGGGGGCGAAGGGCAAGGCCAAGAAGCAGTCCGCCGAGGACGAGGCGGAGAAGCGGCCGCCTCTGGCCGTGCTCGACGTCGCGGAGGAGCTGGCGCGCGGCCCGCTCCAGGGCCTCAAGGTGGAGGTCCTGCACGGGCGCATGCAGCCCGATGACAAGGACGCGGTGATGCGCCGGTTCGCGGCGGGGGAGACGGACGTCCTGGTGGCGACGACCGTCATCGAGGTAGGCGTGAACGTGCCGAACGCGACGGCGATGGTGATCATGGACGCCGACCGGTTCGGCGTCTCGCAGCTCCACCAGCTGCGCGGCCGCGTCGGCCGTGGCTCGGCGCCGGGCCTGTGCCTGCTGGTCACCGAGATGCCGGAGGCCGCCCCCGCGCGCGCCCGCCTCGGCGCCGTCGCCGCCACGCTCGACGGTTTCGAGCTCTCCCGCATCGACCTCGAACAGCGCCGCGAGGGCGATGTCCTCGGCCAGGCCCAGTCCGGCGTCCGCTCGTCCCTCCGGATGCTCGCCGTGATCGAGGACGAGGAGATCATCGCGGCGGCGCGGGAGGAGGCCACGAAGGTGGTCACGGCCGACCCGGAGCTCGACCACCTGCCGGCCCTGCGCATCGCGCTGGACGCGCTGCTCGACGAGGACCGCGAACAGTACCTCGACAAGGGCTGACCCGAACCAGCCCAGCCCTGCCGGCGTCGCGGCCGCGGGGCTCCGCCCCGGACCCCGCGCCTCAATCGCCGGCGGGGCTTGATCCATCAAGCCCCTGCGGCGATTGAGCAGCGGGGTCCGGGGCAGAGCCCCGCGGCGTAGGGGGACGGGTGCCGGCAGGCGGTCCCGGGGGCGCGGCTGACAAACTGGTGGCGCACCGAAACCCGCCCAAGGACAAGGACGTACCAGCGCGATGACCCGCGTGATCGCCGGAACCGCCGGCGGACGCCGCCTCGCCGTGCCGCCAGGCACCGGCACCCGCCCCACCTCCGACCGCGCACGCGAGGCCCTCTTCTCCACCTGGCAGGCCCTCCTCGGCGGCAGCCTCGCCGGCACCCGCGTCGCCGACCTGTACGCCGGCTCCGGCGCCGTCGCCCTGGAGGCGCTCTCCCGCGGCGCCGCCCACGCACTGCTCGTCGAGGCCGACGCCCGCGCCGCCCGCACGATCCGCGAGAACATCCGCGCGATCGGCCTCCCAGGAGCAGAGGCGCGTACCGGAAAAGCGGAACAAATCCTCGCGGGCCCGGCTCCGGACGCCCGCTACGACCTGGTCTTTCTCGACCCTCCGTACGCCGTCTCCGACGATGATCTTCGAGAGATTCTGCTCACACTCCGTACGCGGGACTGGCTCGCGGACGAAGCACTCGTCACCGTGGAACGCAGCACCAGAGGCGGCGAATTCCGGTGGCCTGACGGCTTCGAGGGCCTGAGGTCCCGTCGCTACGGCGAGGGCACGTTTTGGTACGGTCGCGCCGCCTTGAACACCACCCTCACGTGCGACGACGCACGATGACCGGACCGGAGAGCGAGGGACTTCCCGTGCGCCGCGCAGTCTGTCCGGGGTCGTTCGACCCCATCACCAACGGCCATGTCGACATCATCGCGAGAGCCTCCAAGCTCTACGACGTCGTGCACGTCGCAGTGATGATCAACCAGTCGAAGCAGGGCCTGTTCACGGTCGACGAGCGGATCGAACTGATCCGCGAGGTCACCGCCGAATTCGGCAACGTCGAGGTCGAGGCCTTCCACGGCCTCCTCGTCGACTTCTGCAAGCAGCGCGACATCCCGGCCATCGTCAAGGGCCTGCGCGCCGTCAGCGACTTCGACTACGAGCTGCAGATGGCCCAGATGAACAACGGCCTGTCCGGCGTGGAGACCCTCTTCGTCCCCACCAACCCGACGTACAGCTTCCTGTCGTCCTCCCTGGTCAAGGAGGTCGCGGCCTGGGGCGGCGACGTCTCGCACCTGGTTCCGGCGCAGGTCCACGAGGCATTGACGGAGCGCCTTCCCAAGAAGTGACACGCACGCGCACGTTGGGCTTACAGTCGTCTCGTCCGTCTCCAACACCCCAGCCAAACCGGCGTCTAGACGAGAGAGTGGCGAGCACACGGTGGACGTGCAGAAGAAGCTCGACGACATCGTCGGCACGGTCGGCGGCGCGCGCTCGATGCCCATGTCGGCCTCGTGCGTGATCAACCGCGCCGACCTGCTGGCGATGCTCGAAGAGGTGCGCCAGGCGCTGCCCGGCTCCCTCGCCCAGGCCCAGGAGCTCATCGGCGGCCGCGAGCAGATGGTCGAGCAGGCCCACGCCGAGGCCGAGCGGATCATCGAGGGCGCGCACGCCGAGCGCGGCACCCTGATCGCCGACACGGAGATCGCCCGCCGCGCCCAGGCCGAGGCCGACCGGATCCTCGCCGAGGCCCGCCAGGAGGCCGAGGAGGTCCGCGCGGAGGCCGACGACTACGTCGACTCCAAGCTGGCCAACTTCGAGGTCGTCCTCAACAAGACGCTCGGCTCGGTCGGCCGTGGCCGCGAGAAGCTGCTCGGCACCGGGCCCGGCGTCGACGAGGCGGGCTACGAGGACGAGGACGCCCCCGAGCGCAGCCACGACCCGGAGACGCTGCGCCGGGACGCCGACGCGTATGTGGACACCAAGCTCGGCGCCTTCGAGGCGGTGCTCGCCAAGACGCTCGACGCCGTCGGCAAGGGCCGCCAGAAGCTGCACGGCCGCATCGCCAGCGACGACCTCGGCACGCTGGCCGTGGACGGCGAGGGGCAGCCGCACACCAGCGACGCCGACTACCTGGCGGGCCTCGCCGAGATCGGCGGAGCCCAGGCCCAGCAGCCGGCCGCGGCGCAGCCCCCGCAGATGCCGCAGCCCCCACAGGTCCCCCAGATCCCGTCCCAGGCCCCCGAGCCCGCGTACGCGCAGCAGCAGGGCCAGGACCCGTACGGCGGCTATCAGCAGCAGCCCTATGGCCAGCAGGACGCCTACGGCACCTACCAGCAGGACCCGTACGCGGCGTACCAGCAGGACCCGTACGCGTATCAGCAGCACCAGCAGCAGGACCCGTACGCGTACCAACAGCATCAGCAGGATCCCCAGCAGCTCCAGCCGCAGGCCCAGGACGGCGCGCTCGACGAGACGAGTCTCTTCGACACGAGCATGATCAGCCTGGAGCAGATGCGACAGTACGAGCAGGGGCGCTGAGCCGGTCCCGTACCGGGTGCAAGGGGCAGATTGGGCCGTGAGCGAAAGGTCCAGTACCCTGGTTCTTCGGTCGCGCGTAGCACGTGCGTTCCGAGCTGCCCGGAAATTCGGGGCGGCAATCCCCACATGAGCTTCGAAGAACGAAAGCAGGACCAGCCCTGAACACCCACCTCGACCACCGCAACCCGTTCGTGTTCGATACGCACGAGCTGGGTCGGCGTCCTGGTGCCATGCAGCGGCTGTCCCGCACGATCGACGCTCCCAAGGAGTTCGGCCTCCTGGGAGTCATCGAGGTGCCGGAAGGCGCCCCGGTGGAGCTCGACCTCCGCCTGGAGTCGGTCATGGAAGGTGTGCTTGTCACAGGCACCGCCCGTGCATCGGCCGAGGGGGAGTGCGTAAGGTGTCTGGAGCCGCTCGTCCAAGAGGTCGACGCGGACTTCCAGGAGATGTTCTCGTACCCTGACGCCGACGACCGGGGCCGCGCAAAGGCGGAACCGGCCGACGACGCCGAGGAAGACGAGGACAGGCTCTTTCTCGAGGACGGCCTGTTCGACCTCGAGCCGGTGCTGCGTGATGCGGTGGTGCTCGCACTGCCGATGCAGCCGGTGTGCCAGGAAGACTGTGAGGGTCTGTGCTCCGAGTGCGGAGTGCGGCTTTCGGACGAGCCGGGCCACCATCACGACGCCGTCGACATCCGTTGGGCGGCTTTGCAGGGACTCGCTGAATCCATCCAGGACGGCGAGAAGGACGAGATGAGCGGCGCCGAAGCGCAAGCGGGCGTCGACGAGAAGCAGGAGAAGTAGCCGTGGCTGTTCCGAAGCGGAAGATGTCGCGCAGCAACACGCGCCACCGCCGGTCGCAGTGGAAGGCTGCGGTCCCCACCCTGGTTTCGTGTGAGCGTTGCCAGGAGCCCAAGCTGCAGCACATCGCGTGCCCGGCTTGCGGCACCTACAACAAGCGCCAGGTCCTCGAGGTCTGAGCGGCTGGTGAGAGGCACAGTGTCGAGCCCCAAGAAGGCGGATGACGCCAAGAAAAAGGTGGACACCACAGCCTCGTCCCACACGCTTCTGGAAGGGCGGCTCGGGTACAAGCTCGAGTCCGCCCTTCTGGTGCGCGCGCTGACGCACCGTTCGTACGCGTACGAGAACGGCGGCCTGCCGACGAATGAGCGCCTGGAATTCCTGGGCGACTCGGTCCTCGGCCTCGTGGTCACCGACACTCTCTACCGAACCCACCCCGACCTGCCTGAAGGCCAACTGGCCAAGCTGCGGGCCGCGGTGGTCAATTCGCGTGCACTTGCGGGGGTCAGCCGCGGGCTCGACCTGGGCTCCTTCATCCGGCTCGGCCGGGGCGAAGAGGGCACGGGCGGCCGGGACAAGGCGTCGATTCTCGCCGACACCCTTGAAGCGGTGATCGGTGCGGTGTACCTGGACCAGGGTCTGGACGCGGCGGGCGAACTCGTCCACCGTCTGTTCGACCCGCTCATCGAGAAGTCCTCGAATCTCGGTGCCGGCCTGGACTGGAAGACCAGTCTCCAGGAGCTGACGGCGACGGAGGGACTCGGCGTGCCCGAGTACCTGGTCTCCGAAACCGGCCCGGATCACGAGAAGACCTTCACTGCTGCCGCCCGCGTCGGAGGCGTCTCGTACGGCACCGGCACCGGCCGCAGCAAGAAGGAAGCGGAGCAGCAGGCCGCTGAGTCCGCGTGGCGTGCGATTCGCGCCGCGGCGGACGAGCGGGCCGAGGCTGCGGATGCGGCGGTCGATTCGGCCTCCGGAGCGTAACCGCTCCGCTTCCTGAGCCCGCCCTTTACCGGCCCACCCGGTAGGGGCGGGCTTCGCATTTCCCCGCGCCCCGGGGCTCCGCCCCGAACCCCGCGCCTCAAACGCCGGCGGGGCTATTTATAGCCCCTGCGGCGATTGAGCAGGCCCGTCCGGCAGGACTCGGGGGCGTGCGCGGTACGCTCCCCGCACCCAGCCCACCCGCTCCCGTCCGGAGGACGTCCGTGCCAGAGTTGCCCGAAGTGGAGGTCGTCCGGCGCGGACTTGAGCGGTGGGTGGCACACCGGACCGTCGCCGAGGCCGAGGTGCTACATCCGCGCTCCGTGCGCCGGCACATCGCGGGC
The DNA here is from genome assembly GCF_044766085.1 of Streptomyces sp. NPDC102360. Taxonomy (NCBI): domain Bacteria; kingdom Bacillati; phylum Actinomycetota; class Actinomycetes; order Kitasatosporales; family Streptomycetaceae; genus Streptomyces; species Streptomyces sp. NPDC102360. The sequence goes on from NZ_JBIWLG010000008.1 coordinate 190,350, forward strand.
GGCGAGGACTTCGCGTCCCGGCTCAAGGGGCGGACGATCGGCGAGCCGAGCCGCCGCGGCAAGTACCTGTGGCTGCCGCTTGAGGGCACACACACCTCCGTCCTCGCCCACCTCGGCATGAGCGGCCAACTCCTGGTGCAGCCGCACGACGCCCCCGACGAGAAGCACCTGCGCATCCGCGTCCGCTTCGCCGACACGGAGACATCGGCCGCTACCGCGGCGGGCGACACCGAGCTGCGCTTCGTCGACCAGCGCACCTTCGGCGGCCTCTCGCTGCACGACACCGACGAGAACGGCCTCCCGGACGTCATCGCGCACATCGCCCGCGACCCCCTCGACGCGCTCTTCGACGACGCCGCGTTCCACACCGCGCTGCGCGCGAAGCGCAGCACCATCAAGCGGGCCCTGCTCGACCAGTCCCTCATCAGCGGCGTCGGCAACATCTACGCGGACGAGGCACTGTGGCGCGCGAAGCTGCACTACGAGCGCCCCACGGCGACGTTCACCCGCCCCCGCACGGCCGAACTCCTGGGCCACGTAAGGGACGTGATGAACGCGGCGCTGAGCGTCGGCGGAACGAGCTTCGACTCCCTGTACGTGAATGTGAACGGGGAATCGGGCTACTTCGACCGGTCGCTCGACGCGTACGGGCGCGAAGGGCTGCCGTGCCGGCGCTGTTCGACGCCCATGCGCAGGCGCCCGTGGATGAATCGGTCCAGCTACTTCTGCCCGCGCTGTCAGCGCCCGCCGCGCACGCCGGCGTAAGGCCTCAGTAGCCGAAGTCCTGTGTCCACCACGGCCCGCCCGAGCCGAGGTGCACGCCGACGCCCAAGGTCTTGAAGTCGCAGTTCAGGATGTTCGCCTTGTGGCCGGGGCTGTTCATCCAGGAGTCCATGACCGACTGGGCGCCCGCCTGGCCGCGGGCGATGTTCTCGCCGCCGAGGTCCGTGATCCCCGCTTCCTTGGCGCGGTCCCAGGGCGTCGCCCCGTCCGGGTCCGTGTGGTCGAAGAAGTCCCGCGCGGCCATGTCGTCGCTGAACGCGGTGGCGAGCGAGGCGAGTCCGCTGTCCGTCGTCACCGGGGAGCAACCCACCTTGGAGCGCTCCTGGTTGACGAGGGCGAGGACCTGCGCCGAAGCCGCCTTCTCCGACGTGGTCGCCGAGCCGCCGCCCGCGCTGGAGGGCGCCTTCGTCCGCGCCGGTGCCGAGGGTGCGGACGTCGACGGGCTCGCGCTCCTCGTCCTCGTACCGCTGTCGTCGGCGGACCGGGACTGCTGCGGGCGCTTCGACGGCTCGGAGGACCGCGGCGCGGCGCTCGAAGCGGACCGGGACGGCTTCGCGGACGGCGTGGCCCGCTCGGTGTCGCGGCTCGCCGCGGACGGCGCCCGGTCGTCGACGTCACCGCTCGTGCCGCCCTGCGCCGTGACGTCGGGGGAGTCGGCGGCCTGCACCCTGCTGCCGCCGTCACCGCCGAACTTGAAGCTTCCGCCCCCGGGTATCAGGCCCGTGGTCACCGCGACCGCGCCCATCGCGACCGCGGCCGAGGCACCGAGCAGACCGGTGCGCAGCGGGACGCCGTCGCGCCTCTTGCGGTGGTGGGAGGTGCCGGGCTGTGCGGGAGGCGCCGTGGGGTGCGGTGGGTACTCCGCGTAGCCCTGCGCAAAGTCGCTCGCGTGCGGGCGGCCGGCGGCGGAGCGTCGGTGGCGTCCCATGTCCTTGGCCTTCCTCGTCCTCTGGTCCTCGCGGTCGTCACTGTGTCGTCACTGTTGTGCGTGCTTCTCACTCGTACGAGTGAGGTGCGATGGTCGGGGACGCTACCCCAACTCCCCAGTGGACGAAGTGCTCCGAGTGCTTTTGGCCGGTTAGCGTGCACCCATGAACGAAGAAGTACGGATCACCGCCTGGGTGCGGGGACGCGTCCAACGTGTGGGTTTTCGGTGGTTCACCCGTGCACGTGCGCTGGAGATCGGCGGCCTGAGTGGTTTTGCTCTCAATCTGGACGACGGGCGTGTCCAAGTGGTCGCCGAGGGGCCGCGCGGCGGATGTCAGCAACTGCTCGACTGGCTCCATGGCGACGACACACCCGGCCGGGTCGACGGTGTGACTGAGATCTGGGACACGCCCCGTGGCGGCTATGACGGGTTTGCCATTCGCTGAGTCGTTACCGCAGGCGGGCCCGGGGGAGAGGGCGAGGAAAGTGCCGCGGGCACCTGCGTGCGGCAGAAACGCCCTGGTGGTTGCCAAGAACGGGGACTCGTGGCAGGCTCCGCGGGAACGGATGATCTCTACGCCCCCGGGCCCCGAACGTGAGGCCGTACCGCAGGTTCTGCGGCGCGAAGCCCCCGGTTTGCCCGCCAATACGGGGCGTGATCGTGTTGACCGTCAAACTTTTTGGTGAGACTCTGGAAGTCCCCGCGCACCTTAGCTGTTTGGCATGTGGGAACGGCAGCAATACAAGAAGTGCCAAGCACCGCGGGTGCGATTCCCTCACGACCCACACCGCTTCGGTCGGTCACGCATTGTGGAGGACCATCCATCATGGCAAAGGCGCTTCTCGGTTACGTCGGCGGCAGCGACCCGCGACTTCTCGCCGAGATGCGACGGCTCCAGCAGCGCGTCCAGGATCTCGAATCCGAGCTCGGCCGTATTCAGGCCGAGAACGACACGCTCGCGGCTGCCGCTTCTCACGACTCTCTCATCGAGGGTATCGACGTACCCCAGGCGGAGCCTGCGCTCACCTGACCACTCCCAGCGACCTGGGTGGTCGGGCGCCGCCCGTAACCAGCCGCTCGACAGAGACATCCAAGGGACGCTTCGGCGTCCCTTTTTTCTTCTCGCCCTGCTTCCGGCCTGGCTTCCAGGTGCCCCCGCGCACCGTTTTCGCCTGACGTTCTCTACGTCTGATGTGCCCTGCATGTTCACGGGTGAAACCGTGGGTTCATGGAGTGAGACAGGGGTGCCGGGTAGAGTCCGACGGCGTGCACCTCAAGGCCCTGACCCTGCGCGGGTTCAAATCGTTCGCCTCGGCCACCACGTTGCGGTTCGAGCCGGGCATCACCTGTGTCGTGGGTCCCAACGGTTCGGGCAAGTCCAATGTCGTGGACGCCCTGAGCTGGGTCATGGGGGAGCAGGGCGCCAAGTCGCTGCGCGGCGGCAAGATGGAGGACGTCATCTTCGCCGGCACCACCGGGCGGCCGCCGCTCGGCCGCGCCGAGGTCTCGCTCACCATCGACAACTCCGACGGCGCGCTGCCCATCGAGTACGCCGAGGTCACCATCACGCGGATCATGTTCCGCAACGGCGGCAGCGAGTACCAGCTCAACGGCGACACCTGTCGACTTCTCGATATCCAGGAGCTGTTGTCGGACTCCGGCATCGGCCGCGAGATGCACGTCATCGTCGGCCAGGGCCAGCTCGACGGCGTGCTGCACGCCGACCCCATGGGCCGCAGGGCCTTTATCGAGGAGGCCGCGGGCGTCCTCAAGCACCGCAAGCGCAAGGAGAAGGCGCTGCGGAAGCTGGACGCGATGCAGGCCAACCTCTCGCGCGTACAGGACCTCACCGAGGAACTGAGGCGGCAGCTGAAGCCGCTGGGCAGACAGGCGGCCGTCGCGCGGCGGGCCGCCGTGATCCAGGCCGACCTGCGCGACGCGCGGCTGCGGCTGCTCGCGGACGATCTCGTACGTCTGCGGGGAGCGCTCAGCGCCGAGGTCGCCGACGAGGCGGAGCTGAAGCGGCGCAGGAGCGCGGCCGAGGAGGAGCTGAAGAAGGCGCTGCTGCGCGAGGGGCACCTGGAGGACGCGGTCCGGCAGTTGACGCCCCGGCTGCAGCGGGCGCAGCAGTCCTGGTACGAGCTGTCGCAGCTGGCCGAGCGGGTGCGCGGGACGGTGTCGCTGGCCGACGCGCGGGTCAAGAGCGCGACGTCGGCGCCCGCCGAGGAGCGGCGCGGGCGTGACCCCGAGGAGCTGGAGCGCGAGGCCGCGCGGGTGCGCGAGCAGGAGGCCGAGCTGGCGGCCGCCCTCGAAGCGGCGCAGATCGCGCTCGACGAGACGATCGCCCACCGGGCCGAGCTGGAGCGGGAGTTGGCGGCCGAGGAGCGCCGCCTCAAGGACGTGTCGCGGGCCATCGCCGACCGGCGGGAGGGTCTCGCCCGCCTTCAGGGGCAGGTCAACGCCGCGCGTTCGCGGGCCGCTGCGGCGCAGTCCGAGATCGACCGGCTCGCGGCGTCCCGGGACGAGGCGCGGCAGCGGGCCGCCGCCGCGCAGGAGGAGTACGAGCAGCTGCAGGCCGAGGTCGACGGGCTCGACGCCGGTGACGAGGAGCTGTCCGCGCGGCACGAGGAGGCCAGGGCCGCGCTCGCCGAGGCGGAGGCCGCGCTGAGCGCCGCGCGGGAGGCCGCCACGTCCGGGGAGCGGGGGCGCGCGGCGCTCGCGGCCCGGCACGAGGCGCTCGCGCTCGGACTGCGGCGCAAGGACGGCACGGGTGCGCTGCTCGACGCGAAGGACCGGTTGACGGGGCTGCTCGGCCCCGCCGCCGAGCTGCTGTCGGTGGCGCCGGGCTACGAGGTGCCGGTGGCGGCGGCGTTCGGCGCGGCGGCCGACGCGATCGCGGTGACCACGCCCACGGCCGCCGCCGAAGCGATTCGCCTGCTGCGCAAGCAGGACGGGGGCCGGGCGGCCCTGCTGCTGGCCTCTCAAGCCCCGCCGGCGTTTGAGGCGCGGGGTCTGGGGCAGAGCCCCAGCGGCGCCGCGCACCCTGCGCCTCAGGGCTCACACCCCGACGCCGCCGAAGCGGACCGCCCCGGCCCTCCGCACGCCGCCGAACTCGTCCACGGCCCCGCCGAGTTGCTGCCCGCCGTCCGCCGCCTGCTGCACGGCATCGTCGTCGTCGGGACGCTCGAGGACGCCGAGGACCTGGTGTACGCGCGGCCCGACGTGACCGCGGTGACCGCCGAAGGGGACCTGCTCGGCGCGCACTTCGCGCACGGCGGGTCGGCCGGAGCGCCGAGCCTCCTGGAGGTGCAGGCCTCCGTCGACGAGGCCGCTGCCGAGCTGGAGGAACTGGCGGCCAAGTGCGAACAGTGGGCCGAGGCGCAGCACGCCGCGGCCGAGCGCCGCACCGAGTGTGCCTCGCTCGTCGAGGAGTTGGGGCAGCAGCAGCGGGCCATGGAGCGCGAGCGCTCCGGGCGGGCCCAACAGCTCGGCCGGCTCGCCGGACAGGCCCGCGGCGCCGCGGGCGAGGCCGAGCGCAGCGCCGCCGCGGCGGCCAAGGCACAGGACGCGCTGGGGCAGGCCGCAGCGGACGCCGAAGAGCTGGCGGAGCGCCTCGCGGTGGCCGAGGAACTGCCCGCCGACGAGGAACCCGACACCTCCGTGCGCGACCGCCTCTCCGCCGACGGGGCCAACGCGCGGCAGACGGAGATGGAGGCGCGCCTCCAGGTACGTACGCACGAGGAGCGCGTGAAGGGGCTCGCGGGGCGTGCCGACTCGCTCGACCGGGCCGCCCGCGCCGAGCGCGACGCACGCGCGCGTGCCGAGCGGCAGCGCGCCCGCCGCCAGTACGAGGCCGGCGTCGCCGAGGCCGTCGCCTCCGGCGCCCGGCAGTTGCTCGCGCACGTCGAGGTGTCCATCACCCGGGCCGACGAGGAGCGGACCCTCGCCGAGCGGGCGAAGGCGGCGCGGGAGCAGGAGCTCGGCGCCGAGCGGGCCCGCGGCCGTGATCTCAAGGAAGAACTCGACAAGCTGACGGATTCGGTCCACAAGGGCGAGGTACTCGGCGCCGAGAAGCGGCTGCGGATCGAGCAGCTGGAGACCAAGGCGCTGGAGGAACTCGGTGTCGAACCGGCCGGACTTGTCGCGGACTACGGTCCCGACCAGCTCGTGCCGCCCTCGCTCCCCGCCGAGGGCGAGGAGCTGCCGGAAGACCCCGAGCACCCGCGTAACAGGCCACGCCCGTTCGTCCGTTCGGAGCAGGAGAAGCGGCTCAAGTCCGCCGAGCGTGCGTACCAGCAGCTCGGCAAGGTCAACCCGCTTGCCCTTGAGGAGTTCGCGGCGCTCGAAGAGCGCCACAACTTCCTCAGCGAGCAGCTGGAGGACCTGCGCAAGACCCGCGCCGACCTGCTTCAAGTGGTGAAGGAGGTCGACGAGCGCGTCGAGCAGGTCTTCACCGAGGCCTACCGGGACACCGCGCGCGAGTTCGAGGGCGTCTTCAGCCGGCTGTTCCCTGGCGGTGAGGGACGGCTCGTCCTGACCGACCCCGAGAACATGCTCACGACCGGTGTCGATGTCGAGGCCCGCCCGCCGGGCAAGAAGGTCAAGCGGCTGAGCCTGCTCTCGGGCGGTGAGCGGTCCCTGACCGCGGTGGCGCTCCTCGTCGCCATCTTCAAGGCGCGGCCGAGCCCGTTCTACGTGATGGACGAGGTGGAGGCCGCGCTCGACGACACCAACCTGCAGCGCCTCATCCGCATCATGCGGGAGCTGCAGGAGGCCTCGCAGCTCATCGTGATCACGCACCAGAAGCGCACGATGGAGGTCGCCGACGCGCTGTACGGCGTCTCCATGCAGGGCGACGGAGTCTCGAAGGTCATCAGCCAGCGGCTGAGCCGGCCCCTCCCTTAGTAGCGTTCAAGTCTTGAACACATTGCGACACTCCCATGCCTGTAAATTCACACCACCCGAAGTATTGACTTCAAAACATGAAGGCATAGTCTCTGCAACGTTGCTTTTACCTTCAGGTGGTGGGTGGCGTGAACATGTGCGCCACTGGAATCGCATCTGAAGGGCTCGCCCCCACCCCCGGCAGCGAGGCCGGTGGCCCGAGGAGTACATGTGACCAGCAGTGCGGCACCGACAACGGGAGCCAGGCAGGAACAGCCGGGCAATCTCCGACGTGTCACCCTGATCGCGGCAGGTGCCGCCATGGGTGGCTTCCTTTTCGGCTACGACAGCTCAGTGATCAACGGAGCCGTCGAAGCCATTCGTGATCGGTGGGACATCGGTTCCGCCACCCTCGCTCAGGTCATCGCCATCGCGCTGCTCGGCTCGGCCATCGGCGCCGCGACCGCCGGGCGGATCGCCGACCGGATCGGCCGCGTACGGTGCATGCAGATCGCGTCCGTGCTCTTCATCATCAGCGCCCTCGGCTCGTCCATGCCGTTCGCGCTGTGGGATCTGATGCTGTGGCGCATCATCGGCGGTTTCGCCATCGGTATGGCCTCGGTGCTCGGCCCGACGTACATCGCCGAGGTCGCACCGCCCGCCTATCGAGGCCGGCTCGGCTCCTTCCAGCAGGCCGCCATCGTGCTCGGCATCGCGATCTCGCAGCTGGTCAACTACGGCCTGCTGAACGCCGCCGGCGGCGACCAGCGCGGTGAGCTGCTCGGCCTGGAGGCCTGGCAGGTGATGCTCGGGATCATGGTGATCCCGGCCGCGCTCTACGGCGTGTTCACCTTCATGATCCCGGAGTCGCCGCGCTACCTGCTCGCCAAGGGCCGGCCCGAAGAGGCCCGCAAGGTCGTCCGGCAGGTCGAGGGCGACGGCGCCGACGCGGAACACCGCATCGCCGAGATCGAGCACGGCATGAAGAACGAGCGCCTGTCGACCTTCAGGGACCTGAAGGGCAGCTTCATCTTCAAGCCGATCGTCTGGGTCGGTATCGGGCTCGCGGTCTTCCAGCAGTTCGTCGGCATCAACGTCGCGTTCTACTACTCCTCGACGCTGTGGCAGTCGGTCGGCGTCAACCCCGAGGACTCGTTCTTCTACTCGTTCACGACGTCGATCATCAACATCATCGGCACCGTCGTGGCGATGCTCCTGATCGACCGGGTCGGCCGCAGGCCGCTCGCGCTCATCGGCTCCGTCGGCATGGTCATCGGTCTGGGCTGCGAGGCCTGGGCGTTCTCCTCCGACCTGGTCAACGGCCAGCTGCCGACCGCGCAGGGCTGGGTCGCCCTGATCGCCGCCCACTGGTTCGTCTTCTTCTTCGCGATGAGCTGGGGCGTCATCCTCTGGGTCATGGTCGGCGAGATGTTCCCGCCGAAGATCCGCGCCACCGCCATCGGCGTCGCGTCGATGTTCAACTGGCTCGCGAACTACCTCATCACCGCGACGTTCCCGTCCCTGTCCGACTGGAACCTGGGCGGCACGTACATCATCTACACCGTGTTCGCCGCGCTCTCCATCCCCTTCACCCTGAAGTTCGTGAAGGAGTACAAGGGCAAGACGCTGGAGGACGCGGCGGAGACGGTCTGACCGTCGCCCCCTCCCCAAGACCCGGGGAGATGGATTCAAGTCCCCGCTGCCATCTCCCCGCTGCCGTCACTGCCCCGGCTGAAGGACCTACGACTGGTCCTTCAGCCGGGGCAGTACGTTTTCGCAGTACAGCTGGAGGCTGCGGCGGCCCTCGTCCAGGGGCATGCCGCCGGAGAGCGGATGCAGGATGTAGTTGTCGAGCCCCTGCGCCAGGCACTCGTCCGGCGTGAGCACCCGGTAGACACCCTCGGCGCGCAGCTCGTCGACCGAGGACGCCCCCGACTTCACCGCGGACTTGATGTCCCCCGACTGCCAGGACGCGTACGTCCGCGCCTCGTGCAGGAAGTGCTCGCCGTGCTCGGCCCAGGTGCGGTCCGGGTCATCGGACAGGTGCAGGAGCGGGGTCACCTTCCCGGGCATCATGGTCCAGCCCTCGGTCCCGTACTCCTCCAGGCGTTCCTTGTAGTACGCCTCGATCTCGGGCAGATGTGCGCTCGGGAAGAAGGGGAGCCCGAGCCTGGCCGCCCGGCGTGCGGCCGCCTGCGAGGAGCCGCCGACCAGGAGCAGCGGGTGCGGCTGGGTGAACGGGCGCGGGGTGACGCGGACCCGGCGGCCCCGGTAGCTGAACTCCTCGCCGGTCCAGGCCTTGAGCAGCGTTTCGAGCAGCTCGTCCTGGAGCTTGCCGCGCCGCTTCCACTCCACGTCGAACTGCGCGTACTCCTCGGGCCGGTAGCCGATCCCGGCGACCGTGACGAGGCGTCCGCCGCTGATCAGGTCGAGTACGGCGATGTCCTCCGCGAGCCGGAGCGGGTCGTGCAGCGGGCCGATGATCGCGGAGACGGTGACCGCGATGCGCTTCGTGGCGCCGAGGACCGCGCCCGCGAAGGTGAAGGGCGAGGGTAGCCAGTTGTTGGCGACGCCGTGGTGCTCCTCGGTCTGCACCGTGTCGATGCCCTGCTCGTCGGCGTAGCGGGCCATCTCGACGGCCGCCTGGTAGCGGGCCGCGAGCGTTTCGGGTGTGCCGGCGGGGTCGACGAGGTTGAACCGTACGACGGACACGGGCATGGAAAAGTCCCCCTCCGCGAGGCGTGGAGCCGGATGCGTGGAGGGGGACGTTAGCTGACGGAGCGTCAGGAAGCCATGGCTTCGGCGGCCTCGGCCTCGTCCGGGGCGGTCGTGGTGTCGGCCGGCTTGGGCAGCGCCAGGTACAGCAGGCCGGAGACGACGATCGTGACGACCCAGCCGAGGCCGTACTCACCGATGAAGTTGTTCGAGGCGAGCGGTCCCGAGAACCAGGTCGACGACGTGAACAGCAGGCCCACGACCAGGCCGACCGCCCAGGCGACGCACGCGGCGGGGGAGAAGCCGCCCTTGTACCAGTAGGCGCTGGCGCGGGTGGTGTCGATCAGGGCCTCGGCGTCGTAGCGCTTGCGCTTGAACATGTCCGCGCCGAAGACGCCGACCCAGGCGGAGAAGGCCACGGCGAGCAGCGAGAGGAAGGAGATGAACGAGCTCATGAAGCTCGTCGCCACCAGCATCAGGATGGCGCCGAAGACCAGCGAGATCACCGCGTTGATGGAGACGGCCCAGTGCCGCGGCACCTTGAAGCCGAGGGTCTGCGCGGTGAAGCCGGCCGAGTACATCGACATGGCGTTGATCAGCAGCATGCCGACCAGGGCGATCAGCAGGTACGGCACCGCGATCCACATCGGCAGGATCTCGCCGAGGAAGGAGACCGGGTCCTGAGCGGAGGCCAGGTCCGGGGTGGAGACCGCCATCACGGCACCCATCAGGACCATCGGCAGCACGACGATGCCGGCGCCGCCGATCGAGTTCCCGATGATCCCCTTGGTGGAGGCGGTGCGCGGCAGGTAGCGGGTGAAGTCGGGGGAGGACGGGATCCAGCTGACGCCACCGGCGGCGATCATGCCGATACCCGCGACCATCAGGGACGTCTTCCCGGCGGGCTGCCCGAAGACCTCGGACCAGTCGGTGTTGATGATCAGGTAGATCAGCACCAGGACCGAGAAGATGCCGAAGAGGTACGTCGCGTACTTATTGCACTTCTGTACGACGTTGATGCCGAGGCCCGAGATCGCGAACGTGACGCACACGAACACCAACAGGGTGAGGATCACCAGGAAGTTGTTCTGCTTGATGCCGAACAGGATGTCCAGGACGGTGAGCACGGCGTACGCGCCGGTCACCGCGTTGATCGTCTCCCAGCCCCAGCGCGCGACCCAGATCAGCGAGCCGGGCAGCAGATTTCCGCGCTGACCGAACACCGCGCGGGACAGCGCCATGCCGGGCGCGCCACCGCGCTTGCCCGCGATGCCGATCAGGCCCACGAGGCCGTACGACACGATGGGCGCCGCGATGGCCACGACGATGGCCTGCCAGAAGTTGAGCTTGTAGCTCACGACGAGGCTCGCGCCCATCGTGAGAAGAAGCACGCTGATATTGGCGGCGACCCAGGTCGGGAAGAGCTCGCGGGTCTTGGCGGTGCGCTCGGCGTCGGGGACGGGCTCGATGCCGCGTGTCTCCAGCGCGCCTTCTGCTTCGGCGGTCTTGCTCATGCGGTGGGGTTCCGTGCCTCTCGCTCGGCTCGGCCGTGGGGGACGGCGGAGAGCCGGTGGGGGGTGACGGGCCCGCAGGGCCCTTGTGGAGTGGTGTCGCGATCCGGAGTGGTGTCGTCCTGATCGCGTTGGACTCTACGCGCGTTGATGCGGCGACTGCCATCGTACTTTAGTCCGAGTCAGACCCGTCAGGGGCCTTTGTCCTTTGGAGGAAGGTACGAACACGGCTTGGGCGGGGTCCATGACTGATACTGGACGGGTTATGGAAACCGTCATCCTTGCTGTAGTCATCGCCGTGGTCGTGATCGGCGCGCTCGGCGGGCTCGTGATCGGCAGCCGCAAGAAGAAGCAGCTGCCCCCGTCCCCGCCGTCGGCGCCCGACATCACCACCGCCCCGCCCACAGAGCCGCACGTCGGCGAAGAGGCCGAGACGCCGCGCGACGAAGCGCGGCGCACGATCGAAGAGGTCGACCTCCCCACCGCCGAGCCGACCGCGGAGGAGGAACCCGAGGCCCCGGCCGCCGAGGAGCCCGCCGCTCCCGAGATCGAGGTACCGGAGCCGACCGCGGGCCGCCTCGTGCGGCTGCGCGCCCGCCTTTCCCGTTCGCAGAACGCGCTCGGCCAGGGCCTGCTCACCCTCCTGTCCCGCGAGCACCTCGACGAGGACACGTGGGAGGAGATCGAGGACACGCTGCTCACCGCCGACGTCGGCGTGCAGCCCACCCAGGAACTCGTCGAGAACCTGCGCGAGCGCGTCAAGGTGCTCGGCACCCGCACGCCGGACGAGCTGCGCGCGCTGCTGCGCGAGGAGCTCCTCAAGCTGCTCGTCCCCGAGTTCGACCGCACCGTGAAGACCGAGGGTCTCGCCACCGAGGGCACGACGCCCGGCATCGTGATGGTCGTCGGCGTCAATGGCACCGGCAAGACCACCACCACCGGCAAGCTCGCGCGCGTGCTCGTCGCCGACGGCAAGAACGTGGTGCTCGGCGCCGCGGACACCTTCCGTGCGGCCGCCGCCGACCAGCTGCAGACGTGGGGCGAGCGGGTCGGTGCGCGCACCGTGCGCGGCCCCGAGGGCGGCGACCCGGCCTCCATCGCCTTCGACTCCGTCAAGGAGGGCATCGAGGAGGGCGCCGACGTCGTCCTGATCGACACCGCGGGACGGCTGCACACCAAGACCGGGCTCATGGACGAGCTCGGCAAGGTCAAGCGCGTCGTGGAGAAGCACGCGCCGCTCGACGAGGTGCTGCTCGTCCTCGACGCGACGACCGGGCAGAACGGGCTGGTCCAGGCCCGCGTCTTCGCCGAGGTCGTCGACATCACGGGCATCGTGCTGACCAAGCTGGACGGTACGGCCAAGGGCGGCATCGTCGTGGCCGTGCAGCGTGAGCTGGGCGTGCCGGTCAAGCTCGTGGGTCTCGGTGAGGGCCCCGACGACCTGGCGCCGTTCGAGCCGGAGGCGTTCGTGGATGCGCTTATCGGCGAGTAAGCGCTCCGCTGTGCGCGAGAGAACCGCGGCCGTGACTGCTCTGTGCCGAGCGTCGCGGCCGCGGTCTTTTCCTACGCGCAGGGTGAGCGATGGGCCACGTACGCCAGCGTGCCCAGGAGAAGCCTCGCCTGCGGCGGTTGACTCGCCGTGTCCAGGGACGGCGGGCGCAGCCAGGACGTCGGGCCGAGGCCGCCGCGGTCCGAGGGCGGGGCCGTGACGTAGCCGCCGGCGCCCAGTGCGTGCAGGTCGAGGGCCGCGTCGTCCCAGCCCATCCGGTAGAGCAGCGTGGGGAGTTCGGCCGCGGCGCCCGGTGCCACGAAGAAGTGGGCGCGGCCCTCCGGCGTGGCGATGACCGGGCCGAGAGGGACGCCCATGCGCTCCAGGCGGATCAGTGCCCGGCGGCCCGCGGCCTCCGGCACGTCGATCACATCGAAGGCCCGGCCGACCGGCAGCAGCACCGCGGCGCCGGGGAACCGGCCCCAGGACTCGGTCACTTCGTCGAGCGTGGCCCCCGCCGGGACCAGCGCGGCCGGGTCGAGCGGGTGGGCCCCGGGGGCCGGGCAGCCGGCCTTTCCGCAGGAGCACGCGGAGCCGACGGCGCGGGCGCCGGGCACCACGTCCCAGCCCCAGAGGCCGGTGAACTCCGCCACCGTGGTGCAGTCCGAAGCGCGGCCGGACGTGCGGCCGCGGCGACGTGAGCCGGTGCGCATCTCGCGCATGCCGCCGATCGTGAAGCCCATGCCCCCTCCAACACATCCCGTACGCCGGTGGTTACGCGGCGGAATCGGATCGTTACCCAATGCGCACGCCGCCCCGGTCGGACCGGAGCCGATTCGCATTCGGGGTGGTGCGCCCGGTGTCGCACGCCCCCGTCCACCCTCGTCCGCCTACTTCCGGCTGTCGTATGTCAAGTGAATCGCGTGGGGCCGCTGCTGGGTTCATTCGAAGGGGTGGCGAATGGTGGCGTTTCCGTGTTCGCCCTCGCGGGAGGGGTGATCGTAGGATTACTTTCAGTGCACGAGCCCTGAGGGTGAGTGCACCCGTGGGTATGCCGCAGGCAAGTCGGTTTCCTGTTCGAGGAGTGACAACTGCCGGACGGGGAACCGGGTTTGACGGCATCCTGGTAGGGCTTACGGGCAAGAGTGTGGAGAACAACGATCTACGGGACTTCACACAAAGCGGCTTAGATGGCTTTCAGGGATGGGGGCGTTCCAGTGGGCGGCAGCGGCGGTGGCGTCACGAACGCCGAGAAGCGCCCGAACGAGCTGCTCGGTTCGTGGTTCGTGCGCAGTGGCTGGTCCAAGGGCGAGCTGGCGCGCCAAGTGAACCGACGGGCCCGGCAGTTGGGTGCGAACCACATCTCCACGGACACCTCGCGCGTGCGCCGCTGGCTCGACGGGGAGAACCCGCGCGAGCCGATCCCGCGGATCCTCAGTGAGCTGTTCTCCGAGCGTTTCGGCTGCGTCGTCGCCGTCGAGGACCTCGGCCTGCGCGCCGCGCACCAGGCGCCCTCGGTGTCCGGTGTCGATCTGCCCTGGACCGCCCCGCAGACCGTGGCGCTCATCGGCGAGTTCTCCCGCAGCGACCTGATGCTCGCGCGCCGCGGCTTCCTCGGCAGCTCGCTCGCGCTCGCCGCGGGCCCCTCGCTGATCGAGCCGATGCAGCGCTGGCTGGTGCCGACCCCCGGCGCCTCGGCGAGGCCGGATCCCGAGCCGGTCACCCAGCGTCGCGGGAACCGACTCTCGAAGCCGGAGCTCGACCTCCTGGAGTCGACCACGGTGATGTTCCGCCAGTGGGACGCCCAGTGCGGCGGCGGTCTGCGCCGCAAGGCCGTCGTCGGCCAGCTCCACGAGGTGACCGACCTGCTGCAGGAGCCGCAGCCGGAGGAGACGACGCGGCGGCTGTTCAAGGTCGCCGCCGAACTCGCCGAGCTGGCCGGCTGGATGAGCTACGACGTGGGCCTGCAGCCCACCGCCCAGAAGTACTTCGTGCTCGCCCTGCACGCCTCCAAGGAAGCGGGCGACAAGCCGCTCGGCTCGTACGTGCTCAGCAGTATGAGCCGGCAGATGATCCACCTCGGCCGTCCCGACGACGCCCTCGAACTCATCCACCTCGCCCAGTACGGCAGTCGCGACTGCGCCAGCCCTCGCACCCAGTCCATGCTGTATGCGATGGAGGCCCGCGCGTACGCGAACATGGGACAGCCCGGCAAGTGCAAGCGCGCCGTGCGGATGGCCGAGGACACCTTCACGGACGCCGGCGACTGGGACGACCCGGATCCCGACTGGATCCGCTTCTTCTCCGAGGCCGAACTGCACGGCGAGAACAGTCACTCGTACCGGGATCTCGCCTATGTGGCCGGTCGCAGCCCCACGTACGCGTCGCTGGCGGAACCCCTGATGGAGCGCGCCGTCGAGCTGTTCGGGAAGGACGCCGAGCACCAGCGTTCGTACGCGCTGAACCTGATCGGGATGGCGACCGTGCACCTCCTGCAGAAGGAGCCCGAGCAGTCCACGGTGCTCGCGGGGAAGGCCCTGGAGATCGCCAGGAAGGTGCGCTCCGAGCGGGTCAACACCCGGATCCGTAAGACCGTCGACACCGCGACGCGGGACTTCGGCGACATCGCCGAGGTCATCGACCTCACCGAACAGCTCGCGCTCCACCTGCCGGAGACCGCCGAAGCCGCGGTCTGACGGCGGGGGAGCACCCCCACAGATCCCGGCCACGGCCACCGTCCCGAAACAGCCCGACTCGGCTCCCCTACGCCAGGTCATCGCGGACGGAGGTCGTGGCCGGTCCGTTTCCGGCATTTCATCCACCCGTAACACCCGCGAGCTCTTCGTCACTGCGGCGAAACATCAAGGGGCGCGAACGGAAACGGCGCTGCAGCAATGTCATGGCGCATAACCGGCCCCATGACGAGGAGACGCCGATGGCTGCAGCCATCACGCTGGCGGCAGACGCACCCACACTGTCGCCCGCCAATACAGGCTTCATGTTGATCTGTTCCGCCCTGGTGATGCTGATGACGCCGGGCCTGGCCTTCTTCTACGGAGGCATGGTCCGCGTCAAGAGCACCCTGAACATGCTGATGATGAGCTTCATCAGCCTCGGGATCGTCACGATCCTGTGGGTGCTGTACGGCTTCTCCGTGGCGTTCGGCACCGACAAGGGCTCGCTCCTCGGCTGGGACGGCGACTTCGTCGGGCTCAGCGGGATCGGCCTCACCCAGCTCTGGGACGGCTACACGATCCCGGTCTACGTGTTCGCGGTCTTCCAGCTGATGTTCGCGGTGCTGACACCCGCGCTGATCAGCGGCGCGCTCGCGGACCGCGTGAAGTTCAGCGCCTGGGGGCTGTTCATCGCGCTGTGGGTCACGATCGTGTACTTCCCGGTCGCGCACTGGGTGTGGGGGACCGGCGGCTGGGCCTTCGAGCTCGGCGTGATCGACTTCGCCGGTGGTACGGCCGTGCACATCAACGCCGGTGCCGCCGCCCTCGGCGTGATCCTCGTCATCGGCAAGCGCGTCGGTTTCAAGAAGGACCCGATGCGGCCGCACTCGCTGCCGTGGACGATGCTCGGTGCCGGTCTGCTGTGGTTCGGCTGGTTCGGCTTCAACGCCGGTTCGTGGCTCGGCAACGACGACGGCGTCGGCGCGCTGATGTTCATCAATACGCAGGTCGCGACCGCTGCCGCCATGCTGGCCTGGCTGGCCTACGAGAAGATCCGGCACGGCGCGTGCACCTCGCTCGGCGCCGCGTCCGGTGCCGTCGCAGGTCTTGTCGCCATCACTCCTTCCGGTGGTTCCTGCTCGCCGCTCGGCGCGATCGCCATCGGCGCCATCGCCGGTGTGCTGTGCGCGATGGCCGTGGGCCTCAAGTACAAGTTCGGCTACGACGACTCGCTCGACGTCGTCGGCGTCCACCTGGTCGGCGGCGTCGTCGGCTCCCTGCTCGTCGGCTTCTTCGCCACGGGCGGCGGCCAGTCCGACGCGTCCGGCCTGTTCTACGGCGGCGGCCTCGACCAGTTCTGGAAGCAGTGCGCGGGCGTCGGCGGTGTTCTCGCCTACTCGCTGATCGTCTCCGCGGTCCTCGCCTTCGCCCTCGACAAGACCATCGGCATGCGGGTCGACGAGGACGACGAGGTCTCCGGCATCGACCAGGCCGAGCACGCGGAGACCGCGTACGACTACAGCGGCGCGGGCGGCGGCACCGTGGCCCGCCAGGCGGTTCCCACCCCGGCCGCCACCCCGAAGGACCCGCAGAACACGAAGAAGGTCGACGCATGAAGCTGATCACCGCGGTCGTCAAGCCGCACCGGCTCGACGAGATCAAGGAAGCCCTCCAGTCCTTCGGCGTCCAGGGCCTGACCGTGACGGAGGCCAGCGGCTACGGTCGTCAGCGCGGGCACACCGAGGTCTACCGCGGCGCCGAGTACACCGTCGATCTGGTACCCAAGATCCGTATCGAGGTCCTGGTCGAGGACGACGACGCCGAGCAACTGCTCGATGTCGTGGTGAAGGCCGCGCGGACCGGCAAGATCGGCGACGGCAAGGTCTGGGCGGTCCCCGTCGAGACGGCCGTGCGGGTGCGCACCGGCGAACGTGGCCCGGACGCGCTGTAACGGACTTGGACGGAACGGGAGTCGCCGGTGACGAGCGTGAACGACGTACGTGCTGAATCAGAGGATTCCGGACCCGGCGGCTATGCGGCGGCCCGGCTGCGCCTCCTCCAGGGGGAGGCGCGGTCCGGGCCGCCGCGCCGTGCCGCCCTCGCGGAGCTGACCGACGACTGGCTCGCCGAACTCTTCGGCGCCGGAGCGCCGGGAGTCTCCCTCGTGGCGGTCGGCGGGTACGGGCGCGGCGAGCTCTCCCCGCGCAGCGACCTCGACCTGCTCCTGCTGCACGACGGCTCGGCGGACCCCAAGGAGGTCGCCGCGCTCGCCGACCGCATCTGGTACCCGGTGTGGGACCTGGGCCTTGCCCTCGACCACTCCGTCCGTACGCCATCGGAGGCGCGCAAGACCGCGGGCGACGACCTCAAGGTGCAGCTCGGCCTGCTCGACGCCCGGCACCTCGCGGGTGACCTCGGCCTCACGGCGGGCCTGCGCACCGCCGTGCTCGCGGACTGGCGCAACCAGGCGCTGAAGCGGCTGCCCGAACTGCGCGAGCTGTGCGAGGAACGGGCCGCGCGCCAGGGCGAGTTGCAGTTCCTCCTCGAACCCGACCTGAAGGAGGCGCGGGGCGGGCTGCGGGACGCCACCGCGCTGCGCGCCGTCGCCGCCTCCTGGCTCGCGGACGCACCCCGCGAGGGCCTCGCCGACGCGCGGCGCCGGCTCCTCGACGTACGGGACGCCCTGCATCTGGCCACCGGGCGCGCCACCGACCGGCTCGCGCTCCAGGAGCAGGACCAGGTCGCCGCGGAACTCGGCCTGTTGGACGCCGATACGTTGCTGCGGCAGGTGTACGAGGCCGCGCGCACGGTGTCGTACGCCAGCGACGTCACCTGGCGGGAGGTGGGCCGGGTGCTCAAGTCCCGGTCGGCCAAGCCGCGGCTGCGGACCCTGCTCGGCGGCGGGAAGTCCGCGCCGGTCGAGCGCTCCCCGCTCGCCGAGGGCGTCGTCGAGATGGAGGGGGAGGTGGTGCTCGCCCGCGCCGCCAAGCCCGAGCGCGACCCGGTCCTGCCGCTGCGCGCCGCAGCTGCTGCCGCCCAGGCCGGACTGCCGCTGTCCCCGCACGCCGTACGACGGATGGCCGCCGCCGCCCGCCCGCTGCCCGCGCCCTGGCCCGCCGAGGCCCGCGAACAGCTGGTCACGCTGCTCGGCGCGGGCCGGCCGACCATCGAGGTGTGGGAGGCGCTCGAGGCCGAGGGGCTGATCACCCGGCTGATCCCGGACTGGGAGCGGGTGCGGTGCCGCCCGCAGCGAAATGCCGTGCACACGTGGACCGTTGACCGGCACCTCGTCGAAACCGCCGTCCAGGCCGCCGAGTTGACGCGGCGTGTGCACCGGCCCGACCTGCTGCTCGTGGCGGCGCTGCTGCACGACATCGGCAAGGGCTGGCCGGGTGACCACTCGGTCGCGGGCGAGGTCATCGCGCGGGACGTCGCCGCGCGGATCGGTTTCGACCGGTCCGATGTCGCCGTGCTCGCCTCCCTCGTACGGCACCACCTGCTGCTCATCGAGACCGCCACGCGGCGCGACCTGGAGGACCCCGCGACCGTGCGGTCCGTCGCGGACGCGGTCGGCTCGACCGGGACGCTCGAACTGCTGCACGCGCTGACCGAGGCCGACGCGCTGGCCACCGGGCCCGCCGCCTGGTCGTCCTGGCGGGGCTCACTGGTGACCGATCTGGTCAAGCGGGTCTCGGCGGTGCTCGCGGGGGAGGGCGCCGAGGGGGACGCCACCGACGCCGAGCCGACGGCCGAGCAGGAGCGGCTCGCGGTGGAGGCGCTGCGCACCGGCGGGCCCGTACTGGCGCTGCGGGCGCAGACCGATGCCGTACCGACCGAGGCGGAGGGGGACGCCGAACCGGAGCCGCTCGGCGTCGAGTTGGTCATCGCGGTGCCGGAGCAGGACGGAGTGCTGCCGGCCGTGGCCGGGGTGCTCGCGATGCACCGGCTGACCGTGCGGACGGCGGAGCTGCGGGCGCTGACACCGCCGGAGGGCGTGGAGGGAGTCGCCCTGCTGCTGGACTGGCGGGTCGCCGCCGAGTACGGCTCGCTGCCGCAGGCCGCGCGGCTGCGCTCCGACCTCGTACGGGCCCTGGACGGCTCGCTCGACATCGCGGCGCGGCTCGCCGAGCGGGACGCCGCGTATCCGCGCAGGCGCGGTGTGGTGGCGCCGCCGGCCCGGGTGACGGTGGCCTCCGCGGGCTCGCGCCGTGCGACGGTGATCGAGGTGCGGGCGCACGACGCGCCGGGTCTGCTGCACCGCATCGGGCGTGCCCTTGAGGGGGCCGGGGTGCGGGTGCGCTCGGCGCATGTGTCGACGCTGGGCGCCAACGCGGTCGACGCGTTCTACGTGGCCGGGAGCGATGGCGGGCCGCTGCCCTCGCGGGAGGCGGTGTCCGTGGCGCGGGGCGTGGAGGAGGCGCTGCGGGGGTGAGCCCCCGCGAGTGGGCCGGGGTCCGTGTCGTGCGGCACGGACCCCGGCCGGGATCACTTCCCGGTGAAACCGGGTCTCACTTGCCGATGAAACCGTTCGTACGCAGGAAGTACAGAGCGGCCTGATCGGCGCTCTTCCCCTCCAGGTCGACCATCCCGTTGAGCTTGATGATGGTCTTCTCGGTGAGCGCGTCGCCGAGCTTCTTCGACAACTTCGTGAGCTGCGGGTACTTCTTCGCGGTCTCGTCGCGCACGGTCAGCGCGGCCAGCTCCGTCGTGAAGTGCCCCTTGTCGTCGTCCAGGACCTTCAGGTCCAGGGACTCCAGGCGGGCGTCCGTCGTGAACACCTCGGCGAACTTGCAGGGGCTGCCCTTCGCCACGTTCACGAAGTTCAGCGCGAACGCGTTCTGGTAGACCTGCGGCGCCGCGAACTTCAGCTTGTACGGGCTCTGCTCCAGCGCCGACAGCTCACGGTCCAGGAACTCCGAGGCCCCGCAGAGCGTGGCGTCCTCCGGGTGGTCCTTCGCCAGCTTCGC
The DNA here is from genome assembly GCF_044766085.1 of Streptomyces sp. NPDC102360. NCBI lineage: Bacteria > Bacillati > Actinomycetota > Actinomycetes > Kitasatosporales > Streptomycetaceae > Streptomyces > Streptomyces sp. NPDC102360. The sequence goes on from NZ_JBIWLG010000008.1 coordinate 210,302, forward strand.
CAGGTCGCTGATCGAGTCGACCTTGCCCGCACGGCCCGTCGCGTCGGAGGCGCGGGCGATCGTGTACTGGTTGCCGAACCGGGCCGGGCCCAACCACTTGATCTTGTGTTTCTTCAGGTCCTCTTTCGAGGTCGCCGCGAACTGCGCGGCGCTGCCCTGTACGGGCTTGTCGTGCTGCAGGAACTGGGTCCAGCCGGTGCCGGAGTAGTCCCAGTACATGTCGATGTCGCCGCCCTGCAGCGCGCTGCGCGCGATCGTGGTGCCCTGCAACCCCGTCTGGTCCTTGGTCTTCGCCCCGGCGGCCTCCAGCGCGTACAGCGTGATCTTGCCGAGGATCTGCTGCTCGGTGAACTCCTTGGAGCCGACCGTGAAGTGCGCGCCCTTCAGGTCGACGTCCTTGGCGATCGAGCCGCCGTCGAGCTGCTTCTGGCTCGCGGTGCGCGGCAGGTTGTCGGATCCGCCGGAGCCCGCGTCGGAGCAGCCCGTCAGGGCCGAGCCGAGCAGAGCGACGCACAGTGTCGCGGCCGGTCCGAATCGCATGCGTGTCTTCACTTCTCTCACAGGCCCCTTCTCACAGACCGCGCGGGCGCAGCAGGTTCTCGACGATCCCGGCGACCCAGTCCACGAGCAGCGCGAGGACGGCCACGAGCACACTGCCGGTGACCAGGACCAGGTTCCGGCTGGAGTTGATCCCGTTCGAGATCACATCGCCGAGTCCGCCGGCCCCGATGAACGTCGCGAGCGCGACCGTGCCCACCGTGATCACCAGCGCCGTACGGATACCGGCGAGCATCACCGGCACCGCGAGCGGCAGTTCGATCCGGCGCAGCACCTCCCACTTCGTCATCCCCATGCCCTGGGCGGACTCGAGGATCGACGGGTCGACCTGCTGAAGGCCCGCGATGGTGTTGCGCAGCACCGGCAGCACCCCGTACGCGACGAACGCGATCAGCGCGATCTGCGTCACCCCGAGGCTGACGAAGGCCACCGCGAGCAGCACGATCAGGCCGAGCGAGGGCAGTGCCTGCCCGATGCTGGCGACCGCGAGGACCGGTCCCGCGAGGGGGCGGGCCCAGCGGCGGGTGAGCAGCACGCCGAGCGGGATGGCGATCACCAGGATGAACACCGTGGCGACCGCGGTCAGTTCGAGGTGCGTGAGGGTGCGGCTGAGCAGGTAGTCCGCGTTCAGACTGCGCAGCTCGATCTGGTCCTTCTCCTGCCCGGAGACGTACCAGGCGAGGAGCGCGAGGACCACGGCGAGGGCGAGCGGGGTGAGGGCGAGGCGCCACAGCGGCGGCAGGACGCGGGTGCGGTCGGCCTTCGCATGAGCGACCGCGGGGACGTCCTCGACGAGTGCCTGGGTCACGGCCGGGCCCCCTGCAGCAGACCGGAGCCGCTGTCGGCGTGGATCAGCGTCCGCAGCGTGTCCAGGGTGACGACCCCGCGGTAGCGGCCCATGTCGTCCACGACCGTCAGCGCGGAGGCGTTCACGGCGAGCAACTCGTCGAGCGCGTCGTACAGGCTCGTGGCCGGGCCGAGCGGGGAGATCAGCGGCAGCCGGGTGCCACCGCCGGCGGGCAGCCAGCCGACGGGGCGGCGGTCCTCGTCCAGGACCACCACGAACTCGCGGCCGCTGTCGGCGGCTGTGTCCTCGGCGGCCTGCTGCTCCTCGGCGCTCGCCGATTCGGCGACGGTGGGCCACAGCGGTACGTCGACGTTCCCGAGCCGGGTGAGCGAGAGGCGGCGGACGGCGGCGCCCGCGCCGATGAAGTCGGTGACGAACTCGCTCGCCGGCTCGGCGAGGATCTTCTCCGGGGTGTCGTACTGGACGACGTTGCCGTGCTCGGCGAAGACGGCGATCTTGTCGCCCATCTTCACGGCCTCGTCGATGTCGTGGGTGACGAAGACGATCGTCTTGCGCAGCTTCGACTGGATCTTGAGGAACTCGTTCTGCAGCGCCTCGCGGTTGAGCGGGTCGATGGCGCCGAAGGGCTCGTCCATGAGCATCACCTGCGGGTCGCCGCCGAGCGCGCGGGCGACACCGACGCGCTGCTGCTGGCCGCCGGAGAGCTGCTTCGGGTAGCGACCGCGGTACGTGTCCGGGTCCAGGCCCACCATGTCGAGCAGCTCGTCCACGCGCGCGTGGACGCGTTTTTTGTCCCAGCCGAGCAGGCCGGGCACGGTGGCTATGTTCTGGGCGACCGTCTGGTGCGGGAAGAGCCCGGACTGCTGGATCGCGTAACCGATGCGGCGGCGCAGCTCGTGCACCGGGATCTTCGTGACGTCCTCGTCGGCGAGGTGGATGCGGCCGGACGTCGGCTCGATCAGCCGGTTGATCAGCTTCATCGTCGTCGTCTTGCCGCAGCCGGAGGGGCCGACGAAGACCACGATCTTCCCCTCGGGGACCTCCAGCGTCAGGTCGTCCACCGCCGGACGCTCCTGCCCCGCGTAGGACTTGGTCAGCCGGTCGAGCCGGATCATCGGGTGACCCCCTTCGGAGTGGTCAGACGGTTGAGCAGGGCGAAGAGCAGATCGAAGAGCAGCGCGAGGACGACGATGGCGAGCGCGCCTTCAAGCGTCAGATAGACGGCGAACGGGGTGCCCGCGCTGGCCAGTCCGTCGAGGATGAGCTTGCCGAGGCCAGGACCGTTCACGGCGGCGGCGATCGCGGCGATGCCGAGCAGCATCTGCGTCGCGACCCGCAGGCCGGTGAGGACCACGGGCCAGGCCAGCGGGAACTCGATGGTGGCGAGGACCTTCAGGCGGGTCATGCCCATCGCGTTCGCGGACTCGACGACGGCCGGGTCCAGCTCGCGCAGGCCGACCACGGTGTTACGTATGACGGGCAGCAGCGCGTACAGCGTCAGGGCCACGATGGACGGCCCCGTGCCCAGGCCGAGCGGCGTGATCAGCAGGCCGAACAGCGCGTAGGACGGGATCGTCAGAAGCAGCCCGGCCGCTCCGAGCACGGCGGCGCGCGGCGCCCGCGTCCGGTACGTCAGGATCGCCACCGGCACGCCGATGAGCACCGCGAGGGCCAGCCCTTCGAGGACCAGCAGGATGTGCGCGAGCGTGGCGTCGAGCACATCGGGCCAGTTGCCCTGGAAGTAGTCGAAGAAGTTCACGCCGGCCTCCCTTGGGGGGCCGGTGGCCTGCGGACCGGCCGTGACGGCCGGTCCGCGGAGGGAGCGAGGGAGGTCATCTGTGAGTTCCTGTTCGCGTCGGAGGTGGATACGGCGGTCCGCCGCACGGCTGCTGGTGGCGGTTGCGGACACGACCGGGCACGCCCCGGCCCGGGGCGGAGGAGAGGGGTGGTGTCGAAACCTGCAGGCGCCTACCCAGTCGGGCGCCACTGATGTGCACGGGTTTACGGAACCGCTGGGACCGTAATTATGACGAACGGCCTGGTCACGCCGGGGTGTCCGCGGCGGATATGGAGGCGTATGCACGGTTTTTTCGTACGTGGGTGCGACCTGTGGGACGCATCGGCACCGGGCCACTGACCACGGCACCGCGGGCGGATACCCTGGAGAGCGACCTGTCCGTAAAGCCCCCGACCCGAGGATTCGCGACCGCCGTGTTCGACACTCTCTCCGATCGCCTCGCAGCGACATTCAAGAATCTCCGCGGCAAGGGGCGCCTCAGCGAGGCGGACATCGACGCCACGGCGCGCGAGATCCGGATCGCCCTCCTTGAAGCCGACGTGGCCCTGCCCGTCGTCCGCGCCTTCATCAAGCAGATCAAGGAGCGGGCGACCGGCGTCGAGGTCTCCCAGGCGCTGAACCCCGCCCAGCAGGTCATCAAGATCGTCAACGAGGAGCTCATCGGCATCCTCGGCGGCGAGACCCGCCGGCTGCGCTTCGCCAAGACCGGCCCGACCGTCATCATGCTCGCGGGTCTGCAGGGTGCGGGTAAGACGACCCTCGCGGGCAAGCTGGGCCTCTGGCTCAAGTCCCAGGGCCACTCGCCGCTGCTCGTCGCCTGTGACCTCCAGCGCCCGAACGCCGTGAACCAGCTGAGCGTCGTCGCCGAGCGCGCCGGCGTCGCGGTCTACGCGCCGGAGCCGGGCAACGGTGTGGGCGACCCGGTCAAGGTCGCCAAGGACTCCGTCGAGTTCGCCAAGCAGAAGGTCCACGACGTCGTCATCGTCGACACCGCGGGCCGCCTCGGCATCGACCAGGAGCTCATGCAGCAGGCCGCGGACATCCGCGACGCCGTGAGCCCGGACGAGGTCCTCTTCGTCGTCGACGCCATGATCGGCCAGGACGCGGTCAACACGGCCGAGTCCTTCCGCGACGGTGTCGGCTTCGACGGCGTGGTGCTCTCCAAGCTCGACGGTGACGCCCGCGGTGGTGCCGCGCTCTCCATCGCGCAGGTCACCGGCAAGCAGATCATGTTCGCCTCCAACGGCGAGAAGCTGGACGACTTCGACGCGTTCCACCCGGACCGCATGGCGTCCCGCATCCTCGGCATGGGCGACATGCTCACGCTGATCGAGAAGGCCGAGCAGACCTTCTCGCAGCAAGAGGCCGAGAAGATGGCCTCGAAGCTGGCCTCCAAGAAGGGGCAGGACTTCACGCTCGACGACTTCCTGGCGCAGATGGAGCAGGTCAGGAAGATGGGCTCCATCTCCAAGCTGCTCGGCATGATGCCCGGCATGGGCCAGATGAAGGACCAGATCAACAACCTCGACGAGCGCGATGTCGACCGCACGGCCGCCATCATCAAGTCGATGACCCCGGCCGAGCGCGCGGACGCCGCGATCATCAACGGCTCGCGCCGCGCCCGTATCGCCAAGGGCTCCGGCGTCGAGGTCAGCGCGGTCAAGAACCTGGTCGAGCGGTTCTTCGAGGCCCGCAAGATGATGTCCCGCATGGCCCAGGGCGGCGGCATGCCGGGGATGCCGGGCATGCCCGGCTCGGGCGGCGGCCCCGGCAAGCAGAAGAAGCAGCAGAAGAAGGCCAAGGGCAAGCAGCGCTCCGGCAACCCGATGAAGCGCAAGCAGCAGGAGCAGGAGGAGGCCGCCCGGCGCGCGGCCGCCGCCGAGTCGGGCGGTGCCCTCGGCCTGCCCGGCGCCGGCCAGCAGGACCCCAAGGACTTCGAGCTCCCCGACGAGTTCAAGAAGTTCATGGGCTGAGGCTTCGGCTTGTGCCGCTGTAAGGGGCGTCCACCATGGGTGGGCGCCCCTTACACATGTCCGTACGGAGGTCAGGCCGCCCTGGCCGCCGCCTCGCGGATCTCCGTGCCGTTGGCCAGGCCCGCCGGATCGAGGCCGAGCGCCGCCGCGGCGGTGGCGCCCACGTCGGCCAGGCTCGACGCGTCCGGCAGCAACTCCACGCCCGGCGCCCCGGCCCGGTGGATCAGCACCGGCACATACTCGCGCGTGTGGTACGCGTGGCCGATCGTCGGGTCGTTGCCGTGGTCGCCCGTGACGATCAGGCGGTCGCCGGGTTCGGAGAGCAGCGACAGCAGCGCCGCGAGCCCTGCGTCGACCTGCTCCAGGATGCGGCCGTACCGCTCGACGTCCTGCTGGTGCCCGGCGAGGTCCGACTCCTGCACATTGGCCACCACCAGCGCGTCGCCGTCCGCCCGCACCGCCTCCAGGGTGTGCGCGAGCACCTCGGCCGTGTCCACGGCGGGCCGCCGCACCGCCGCCTCGCAGGCGAGGATGTCCGCGGCCTTGCCGACGAGTGTCACCGGGATCCCGGCCCGCGCGGCCAGGTCCGGCAGCTGCCGGGCGTGGTCCAACTCGGCGCCCAGGTGCTGCACGTGCAGCCCGCCGTTGCGGTAGAAGCCGGTCGCCGGGGTGTCCAGGCCGACCGTGCCGCCGTCCCCGTCCCGTACGAAGGAGGGCAGCGGCCCGTCCGCGCGCCCGCCCACCGCGATGACCCGGGCGACCGGTGCCACAGCCCGTACCGTGCGGGCGACGGAGAGGATGCCGGGGAAGTCGAGGTCGTCCAGGCGGCCCGAGGCGTTCCAGTTGATGCCGGGGTCCGCCTCCAGGTTGTCGTGCACAAGCACGGCGCCGTCGACCACCAACAGGGACTTGCCGTCGAGGCGTTCGACCCGGTGGCCCGCGTCCGTCAGGGCCCGCGTCACCTCGTCCAGATGGTCCGCGAGCCGGGCCACCGTCACTCTGCTGAAGTCGGCGCCCATCATCGTCTGGTGCCCGGCGAACGTGTCCGCCCCCGGGTAGCCGAGCGCCGCCCGGCCGACCGCGACCGGCAGATGCGTGCGCCGCGCGAGGTCGGGGTGCGGGTGCACGAGACCCAGGCCGAGCGCACCGAGGACCGGAAGCCGCAGCGGCCTGCCGAACGCCTCCCGGCACTGGTCCAGTACGTGCCCGCAGGTGTCCGCCGTCAGGTCGCCGGGGCGCAGCGTCCCGGCGTCCGGCATCGCGCCGACCCCGAATCCGTCCACCACCACGATCACGGTCCTGCTCATGAGACGGCCTTCCCCTGGGAGTCGTACAGACCGGTGAGCCGGGGAGTCCCGGAGGCGAGCCCGGCGACCACCGCGACCGTCGAGCGCGTCACGAAGATCTGCGTACGGAACGCCAGCAGCGCGGTGTCGCCGACCTCGATGCCCGTGCCGGGGGAGGGGGCGTCGAGCAGCCGGTAGTAGTCGATGTTCTCGGCGGGCGCGCCCTGGACCCGCAGGCGGGCGCCGGTGCGGGGGAGCAGCGCCGTCTTGATGCCCGAGCGGGGGTAGAAGCCGCCGCCGTACACCGCGGGACGGCCGTCGGCGAGGGTGTGCGCGACCTCGGTGACGTACACGTACGCGGGCTTCTCGGGCTGGGTGAGGTCGTGGGCGTGCAGCGGGGTGGTGCCGGTCAGGGAGTGGCCCGGTTCGCCGTGCGTGGCGCCGAGTTCGGCGAGCAGCGGGAGCGAGGCCATGGAGGTGGCGCTGGGGGCGCTGAGCTTGAGACCGGTGTGGCCGCGCGCGGACAGTGCCTGACGGGCCTTGAGGGCGATGTCGAAGTTCGGGGTGGCGGCGGGCCGGCCCGTGGCCGGGTCGCACAGTACGCAGGGGAACGCCGTGACGCCCGCGATCCGCATGCCCGGCAGCCGCTCGGCCTCGGCCGCGAAGGCGTCGATCCCGGCGAGCGGTACCCCGCCCTCCTGCCCGGGGTACACGGACCCCTCGGCGCCCTCCAGTCGGATCAACACGTCCTGTACGAAGCCCAGTTCGCGCGCCGCGTCCGAGACTGCGCGGGCGTTGGCGAGGTCGTACACCGTGACCGTCTCGGGGCGCCACGCCAGCATCTCGGGCAGGGCGCGACGCGGGATCTGCACCAGGTGGCCGAGGTTTCCGGCCTCGGCGCCCGCCGCGTGCAGCGTGCGGGCCTCGGGCGGGTCGATGGCGGCGTACCGGGGGATGTGCCGGCCTATGGCGCGGATCAGCTCGGGGTTGCGGCCCAGCTGCTTGACGACGAACCACAGGCTCAGGCCGAGCCGCTCGGCCTCGGCGGCGAGCAGCGCGGCGTTCGCCTCGACGGCGTCGAGGTCCATCACGTAGGTGTCGGGCGGGATCGCGCCCCGTCGGTGCAGGTCCGCCGCGGCGTCGGCCAGCTCGGGGTTGCGGGTGAGCAGACTGTCGAGGAACACGGTCGGTCAGTCCTTGCTGGGTTCGTTCAGGGAGCGGGGTGCGTTCGGTGAGTTGGATCCCCGTGAAGGGGCGAGCTCGTTCAGTGAGCGGCGCAGGATGTCGACGACGAGGTCGGAGCCCGCGCGCATCGGGTTGATCCGGACCGTCCAGTCGGCGAGCGCGGGCGCGTCGTCGAGGGACGAGCTCGACATGCGGTAGAACAGCGGCGCGATCTCGTACCGGGAGTTGGAGCCCACCGGGTAGGGCGCGGCCCCGAACCTCGCGGCCACGTCCGGGAGTTCGCGCGCCACGGGCCTCTCCAGACGGACCAGCAGGCAGCGGTCCTGCGCGTTGGCGATCCGCACCTCGGCGACGCCCGGCACCTCACCGGCCGCGAGCCGCTCGGCGACCTCGGCGCCGACCCGCGACTGGAGGCCCCACATCACCGGTACGTGGGTCAGGGCGCGCAGCGCGTCGAGCGCCTGGTGGCCCTGGACCTGGCCGCCGCCCGAGTAGTTGTCCGCGCGTACGTGCTCGACGAGGTCGCGGGCGCCGACCACGGCGCCGACGCCCTCGGGGCCGTGCAGCTTGAACAGCGAGAAGCAGGAGGCGTCCGCGCCCAGTTCGACCCCGGACGCCGGCACCCGCATGACCGCGTAGTTGTCGTCGACGATGGTGCGCACTCCGGCTTCCCGGCAGGCGGCGAGCACCGTCCCGGGATCGTAGGAGTCGCCGAGCCGCTGCCGCGTGTGCTGCACGTACGCCCAGCGGAACCGGCCGGAGGCCAGCTCGGCGCGGAGTGCGTCCAGGTCGTTGAAGTCGACCTCGTGGGTGCGCACGCCGATGCCGCGCAGGGTGACCTCGGTGGTGCGGTAGACCGGCGCGCGGTGGATGAGCAGCGGATCGCCCGCGCGCACGGCCGCGTTCAGCGCGGCCCGGATGGCGCCGGTGCCCGCGCCCTGGACGAGGGCCGCGTCCTCGGCGCCGAAGAAGTCCGCGAGCACGGCCTCCACCTGGGCGGTGGTCCGCGGCCTGCCGAGCCCGGGCACCACGCCCGCGTCGGCGGCGAACAGCTCGGGGCCCTCGAAGTGCGCGGCCGTGCACTCCAGGAGCCGGAACTGCCGGGCGGCGGCGTCCTCCACGGAGACGGTGGCCAGTGGGTGCGTGGCGGGCAGCGAAGGCGGGTTGAAAACGGTCATGGTCAGATCTCCTCCACGCTCGCGCCGGTCAGGAAACGCAGCGGGTTGCGCCGCGTCAGCAGGTCGACGAGGTCGTCGTCCGCCCCGGCGGCCCGCAGCCTCGGCAGGAAGGAGCGGAACAGATGCCCGTAGCCCTGGCCGCCCTCCGCCGACAGATAGCCGTGCCGGGAGATGTCGCAGCTGAGCAGCGCCCGGTCGGCGTGCCCGGCCTCGATCAGGCTCAGCAGCAGCCGCAGCCGGGTGTCGTCGCTCTGGTAGCCCTCCTTGCCGACCGTGTCGAAGGCGACGTACGCGCCGCTCGCCGCCAGCTCCTTGTGCACGCCCGGTTCGTCGAGCAGGTCCTGGTGCCCGATGGACACGCGATGGGGCGGCAGGCCCTCGGCGGTCAGCAGCTCCAGCTGGGCGAGGCCGCCGTGCCCGAGCTGGGCGTGCGTCGCGACGGAGAGGCCGGTGGCGCTCGCGGCCCGCGCGGCGGCCCGCAGCGAGCGGACCTCGGGTTCGCTCGGCGTGTCCCCGTGGCTGCCGATCTCACCGAGGACGCCGGGCCTGATCCCCGTATCCGTACCCGTATGCGTATCAGTACCTTCGAAGCCGTCCTCGATCTCGCGCACGAGGGTCTCGGTGAGCCGCTCGACGCTCGTGTCCGCCAACTCCTGGGTGTGGAACGGCTCGTAGTACCAGCCGGTCGCCGCGACGACCGCGACCCCGCTCTCCCGGGAGAGCGCGGCGAGCGCGCCCGGGTCGCGGCCCATGCCCCGGCAGGTCAGCTCGACGACGAGGGACAGGTCGAATTCGTCACGCAGCGCGGCCAGTTCGGTGGCGACCGACGGGCCGTGCCGCCGCGCGTCGAGGACGGCGCCGCCGTCGCCTTTGAGGTCCAGGTCCAGGACGAGGTGCTCATGGGCGAGGACGGGGCCGCGGACGGACTCGTAGGAAAGGGGGCCCGTGACGGTGTGGAGGGTGGTGGTGTGCATGGTGGGGGGTGTCCTCTCCTGTGTACTGGCACTACAGGTCCTTCGGCGACGAACTCACCCCTTGACCGGGGTGAACAGGTCCAGCCAGTACAGGACGTTGAGCACGATGCCGCCGACGATCACCGCGGCGGGCGCCGCCGCCATCCGGACGACGGGCCGGCCCATCGCCTCGTTGAGCAGATAGAGCCCGCCCACGATCAGGATGCCGAGGCCCGCGCCCATCGCGTTCGCCGCCATCAACGAGCCGAACAGGATGGCCAGTTGCAGCGTGTCGGTGATCGCGCTGCGCAGGTGCTCCGAGGAGTCCCGCACGCTCGGCAGCTTGCCGAGGAACTTGCCGAGGTACGACAGGGCGAGCACCTCGACCGCGAAGACGAGCGCGCCGACGACCGCCGCGAGGACGGGGTTCGGCATCAGGTAGCCGATGGGGTAGACGAGCGTGAAGCCCGCGATGCCGTACGCGCCGGAGGCCAGGGCCGTCGTCGCGATCAGCGGGATGAAGCCGAAGACGCGGTAGAAGTCGACCTGCGCGGCCTCGCTGTAGTTCCCCTTGGCGATCAGGAAGCTGGTGGCCTCGCCGCCGCCGAATATGTGCATCTGCGCCAGGACGCACACGCCCGCGCCGAGCACCATGAACAGCGGCAGGTACCTGCGCAGCCGGGCCGCGCTCGCGCTGAACAGGGAGGCCATCGGGTCGTCCGCGAGGACGGCCTCCTCGGTCTCCTCTACCTGGTTCGCCCGGTCGGCCTTGCGCTGCCTGAGGTCCTTGGCGATCGCGAGCCCGATCAGCATCAGGACGCCGACGGCCATGGCGATGGCGCCCGCGAAGACGGTCGGCCACAGCTTCATCGTCATCACGACGAGCGCGAGTTCAAGGACGCCTGCGACTCCGCCCCACTTGCGCCCGAACTGCTTGGTGATGGCGAGCACCGGGAACAGCGTGAACAGGAACAGGATCGGCGTCGACATCTGCTGCATCGCGGTCAGGAAGTCGACGGGCAGGTCGTGCGCCAGGTTGTTGGCGCCGCTCAGGCCGAAGACGACGACCGCGCCCCAGGCGCCGCCCAGGATCGGGGCGAGCCACTTCTTGGGCGACAGGATGCCGAGGATGTCGGTCGGCAGGAACAGCAGCCACGGGTTGAGGACGCCCGACGCCAGAGCCATCGGGGCGCCGAGCCCGAAGATGAACCCGGCGGAGAGCCCGAAGGAGACCGCCGTGGTGGCGCTGCGGGTGGATCGCCCCTGGATGAAGTCGAGCATGAAGGGGCGCACGCCGTCGTTGAAGACGGCCAGGGCCATGTGCGAGATGAACGCGGTCAGCGCGCACAGGGCGATCACGGTGAGCTGTTGCGCCAGCGTGAAGTCGAGGTTCGCGCCGGCGGCGAGGACGGTGCCGGGGGAGGAGTTCATGGCATGTCCCTGGGGCTACGAGCGGTCGGCGATCGCGCGCGCGATGACCGGCGCGACCTGCTCGATCTGGTCCATGGAGAAGCCGAACACCTTGTTGCCGTCCGCGAGGAGGGTGGCGACCTCGTCCTCCGTGGGCACGCCGCGGCCGAAGGTGTGGCAGGCGGCCTGCCCCATGAGGCCGACGAGGACGCCGAGGGAGGCGCCGGCGCCGGTGTGACAGGTGCCGAGGAAGTAGTCGGCCTGGCCCGCGCGCAGCTTCATCGCGGCGTCCATGTCGCTGGAGACGGTGACCTCGACGCCGTCGAGCCCCAACTCCTTGACCGTGTTCGCGACTTCGACCTTGCCGACGCCGCCGGTGAGGATCTTCGTCATGGCTGGTTCCCTCTCTCGGGCTCAGTGGGTGGTGTGCTGCCGCGCCAGTACGGCGAGGTGCAGGGCGAGGAAATTGACCTCGGACTCGGGCAGCGAGGCGCCGAGTTCGGCGTGGGCGCGTGCGGAGACGCGGCGGGCGCGCTCGACGGCCTCGGGGTGGTCGGCCAGTTCGTCGGCCACCTGCTCGTCCGTGAGGAACTGGTCGATGGGCGCGCCGTCGAGGAGCCGGGTGAGCGCCATCATCAGATGGCTGGTGAGCATTCCGGTGCTCTCCTCGGTGACGGTGTTGCCCTCGTCCTCCAGGGCGGTCAGCTCGGCGGTCACGAAGTCGGCGACCTCGGGCCTGACCTGGCCGCCCTCACGGAACAGCTGGATGCGGAGGGCTAGTTGGTCATCCATCGGACCTCCCAAGCGGTATGAGCGAGACGAGTGAGACGGGCGATTCGAGCGAAACAGTAACCGGGATTCTGGATTTTGAGCCGATGTGTCGATGTGTCGAGGATTCGGAGCCGGAGCCCTGCGGCCGGATGCCGTCAGTACGAAGGAATGCGATCGCCTCGCAGTACCTCGGTCTGAAGCTGTGCCACCTGCGACAGGTCGAGGGCGTCGTGCACCGCGGAGAGTGCCTTGGCTCCCTCGGTCCTGCCGATGATCGCCGCGCTGGAGTTGCGCAGCGCCAGGTCGCGGGTGACCTCGTCTCCGAGAGGCAGTACGTCGACCTCCATGCCGAGCCGGCCCTGCACCTCGTCGAGGTTCCAGACGGTGGCGTCGACCTGGTCCTGTGCGAACAGATCGCGCAGCTGCATGTAGGAGGACTCGATCCACCGGACGTCCTTGTGCCCGGCGAAGGCCCGCTCTGCCAGCATGCGGTGGTCCTCGGACGTGTGGTCGACGGCGACCCGCAGCCCGGCGGCGTCCAGGGAGGCACCCTTGCGTACGAGGAAGCCGTGCGCCCCCACATACGTGGCCGGTCCGAGATCGGCGACGAGCGCCAGGCTGTCCTGGTGCTGCTCGACCAGGCCGTCCGCCGCGAGCCGCGACAGGACCACCAGGTCGACCTTGCCCTCAAGCAGCGCGGCCGTACGTGCGCCCGCGCCACGCATGAAGGTGATGGCGAAGGGGGTGCCGGCCGCTTCGAAAGCGGCACGCAGTCCGGTGGCGAGGCCTTCGTAGCGCCGCGAATAGGGGAGCGGCATCGCGGCCAGCAGGGTGCCGAGTCCGGAGAGCTGCCACAGGATGGCGCGCTCCGCATGGGTCAGGAAGGTGCCCAGGTGGCCGCGGGCCGAGGTCTCGATGGCGCCGGACTCCTCCAGGAGGCGCAGCGCCGCCTGCACGGTCCCGTTCCCACAGCCCAGCTCATGGGCCAGGTCCTTTACGCGGGGCAGCCGCGTCTCCGGCTCGTGTCCCATCAGGAGGACCGCGAGCCGGCGCGCCGCAAGACCGTTCCGCGTAAGGAAGCGATCGTCGAAACCGTTCACGAACAAGACAGTAACCAGGATTCTGGATACTGGCAAGGGTGTCGGATCTGTGCGGTTATGGCCCCATGGCTGAAGGGCCATGACGAGCGCTTGGCGACGGCAGGCGGCAGGCGGCAAGCGGCAGGAGGAGAGGCAGGCGTGGCGAACCCCGTACCCCCGCGCGACCGGACGGATCAGCCCTGGCGTTCCGAGGGCGCGCCGCCCCCTCCGCCCCCGCCGGGGCCCAAGCGCAAGATGCCAGGCGGCTGGGGCAGCCTCATTCTGACGGCCCTGATCGTCTACCTCATCGCCAACCTGGTGCTGTCGTTCTTCAACGAGGGCGACGAGCCGACGGTCTCGTACACGGAATTCAGCAAGCAGGTCGAGGCCGACAACGTCACCAAGATCTACTCCAAGGGCGACGCGATCCAGGGCGAGCTCAAGAAGGAGAAGCCCACCCCCAAGGACAGCGACAGCAAGCGCGACAACTACACCAAGTTCACGACGCAGCGCCCGGCCTTCGCCGATGACGACCTCTGGGCCAACCTGGAGAAGCACGACGTCACGGTGACGGCCGAACCCGTCGTCCAGGAGCGCAGCTTCCTGTCCAACCTGCTCATCTCGCTCGCCCCGATGCTCCTCCTCGTCGTGCTGTGGGTGTTCATCGCACGGCGCATGAGCCAGGGCATGGGCGGCGGCGCGGGCGGCATGCTCGGCCGCAAACAGCCGCCCAAGCCGGTCGAGCTGGAACCCGGCAAGAAGCGCACCACCTTCCAGGACGTCGCCGGCATCGACGAGGTCAAGGGCGAGCTCGACGACGTCGTCGACTTCCTCAAGAACCCGCAGGACTACCGCGCCATGGGCGCCAAGATGCCGCGCGGCGTGCTCCTCGCGGGCCCGCCCGGCACCGGCAAGACGCTGCTCGCGCGGGCGGTCGCCGGCGAGGCGGGGGTGCCGTTCTTCTCGGCCTCCGCCTCGGAGTTCATCGAGATGATCGTCGGCGTCGGTGCCTCGCGCGTACGGGAGCTGTTCGCCGAGGCCCGCAAGGTCGCCCCGTCGATCATCTTCATCGACGAGATCGACACCATCGGCCGGGCCCGCGGCGGTGGCGGCGGCATGGGCGGTCACGACGAGCGCGAGCAGACCCTCAACCAGATCCTCACGGAGATGGACGGCTTCTCCGGCTCCGAGGGCGTCATCGTCATCGCGGCGACCAACCGCGCGGACGTCCTCGACCCGGCGCTGACCCGGCCGGGGCGCTTCGACCGCATGGTCACCGTCTCGCCGCCGGACCGCGACGGCCGCGAGTCCATCCTCAAGATCCACACCCGGGACATCCCGCTGGCCCCCGATGTCGACCTCACCCAGGTCGCACGTACGACCCCGGGCATGACCGGCGCCGACCTCGCGAACCTGACCAACGAGGCCGCGCTGCTCGCCGTCAAGCGCAAGGAGAAGCAGGTAGGCCAGTCCGAGCTCTCCGAAGCGCTCGAAAAGGTCCAGCTCGGCGCCGAACGGCCACTGGTGATGCCCGACGAGGAGCGCCGCCGCACCGCCTTCCACGAGAGCGGCCACGCCCTCCTCGGCATGCTGCGGCCCGGCGCCGACCCCGTCCGCAAGATCACGATCGTGCCGCGCGGCCGCGCCCTCGGCGTCACGCTCTCCACCCCGGACTCCGACAAGTACGCGTACACGGAGGAGTACCTGCGGGGCCGCATCATCGGCGCCCTCGGCGGCATGGCGGCCGAACAGGTCGTCTACGGAGTCATCACGACCGGCGCCGAGAACGACCTGGAGCAGGTCACCAACATCGCCCGCGGCATGGTCGCCCGCTGGGGCATGAGCGAGAAGGTCGGCCGCCTGTCCGCCCTCCCGAACGACGCCCAGCAGGCGTACGGCCTGTCCGCCGCCCCCGACACCCTCGACACGATCGACGGCGAGATGCGCCGCATCGTGGACGAGTGCTACGAGGAGGCGTGCCAGAAGCTGCGCGACAACCGGGACAAGCTCGACGCGCTGGCCGAGGCGCTCATGGAGAACGAGACGCTGGAGGAGGCGGACGCGTACCGGATCGCCGGCGTCACGCGCTTCACCAAGGACTGAACCGGCAGCCTGTCGCTCGGGCCCGCACGCCGTACGGTGTGCGGGCCTTCGGCTTGTGGTGCCTCCTTGCGGTGTCTCACGGCGTGCGGGCTATCAGGTACCTGAAGACATTGGGCATCCACACCGTGCCGTCGGCGCGCACATGGGCCTGCAGCGCCTCGGACACCTCCTTGTCGACCTGCGCCCGGTCCGTCGCCCCCACGGCGGCGTCGAACAGGCCCGTCGAAAGGAGGCCGCGCACCGCGCTCTCGGCGTCCGCGTACCCGAAGGGGCACGCCACCCGGCCGGAACCGTCGGGCCGCAGCCCCGCCCGCTGAGCGACCTCCTCCAGGTCGTCACGGAGCGCCGGGCGCCAACTCCCCGTGCTACGTAGGGGGTCGGCGAGTTTTGTGGCCACTCGTAGGACGGACGACGTGGCACAGCGCTCCGGAGGACCCCAGCCGACCAGCACCATGGCGGCGCCACGGCCCGCCAGGGGAGCCACGCTCTCCAGACGCGCGGACAGCCCCTCGGAGTCCCCGGCCACACAACCGATCGGCCGGAAGTCGGTGATCACGTCGTACGGGGTCCCGCCGGGATCGGTCGCGGTGAGATCGGCGGCGTCGGCCGTCGTGAGCCGGGCGTCCGCGGCCTCCCGCGGCCCGGAGGCGTCGGGCAGCAGCCGCTCCTCCGCCAGGGCGAGGAGCTCGGGCTCAGAGGGCTCGACGCCGGTCACGGCCGCTCCGCGCGACGCGGCCATCAGGAGCGCGAGCCCGGAGCCGCAGTCAAGGCCGAGGAGCCGGGTGCCCGCACCGACCTCCAAACGCTCGTAGACCGCTTCGTAGAGCGGCACCAGCATCCGTTCCTGAATCTCCGCCCAGTCACGCGCGCGTGCGCACAAGTCCGTACGCGGCGCGGGGGCCGTGTGAGGGAGGTGCCGCCGCACGAGCGTAGGTGTCATCGAAAGTGCCCCAATCCACCGAGAGATGCCGAGAGTTGTCGCCGTGCCGGCTGACCGTTCGCATGGCGTACGGCCGTGTTCGCGCGCTGCTCGCACTCCCCCCGTATGCCAGAAAACTCCGCAACGTCCGCCGCGTCTAGGGGGTGTTTGGCAGGTGCGGCGACAATGCGCGTGTGCACCGTCGTGCGCCCCCGGGAGGTCATATGACGGGCGCACTCGGGTGGCCCCGGGCATACGGGCGAAAAGGATTCGAGTGCGCCACAGCCCGCGCCGTAGCATCCGCGACATGGCCAAACCCCGCGTTCTCACGCCCCGGACGGAAGACTTTCCGCGCTGGTACCAGGACCTGATCACCAAGGCCGAACTGGCCGACAACGGTCCGGTGCGCGGCACCATGGTCATCCGACCGTACGGCTACGGCCTGTGGGAGCGGATGCAGCGGGAGATGGACGACCGCATCAAGGAGACGGGCACGCAGAACGCGTACTTCCCGCTCCTGATCCCGCAGTCCTACCTCACCAAGGAGGCCGACCACGTCGAGGGCTTCGCGCCCGAGCTGGCCGTGGTCACGCACGGCGGCGGCAAGGAGCTGGAGGAGCCCGCCGTCGTCCGCCCCACCTCCGAGATGGTCGTCAACGCCTCCTTCGCCAAGTGGGTGCAGAGCTACCGGGACCTGCCGCTGCTCATCAATCAGTGGGCGAACGTGGTCCGCTGGGAGCTGCGGCCCCGCCTTTTCCTCCGAACGACGGAATTCCTCTGGCAGGAGGGCCACACGGCGCACGCGACCTACGAAGAGGCGCGCGACTTCGCGGCGCGCATCCACCGGGACGTCTACGCGGACTTCATGGAGAACGTCCTCGCGATGGACGTCCTCCTGGGGCGGAAGACGGCCAAGGAGCGCTTCGCCGGCGCCATCAACACCCTCACCCTCGAAGGGATGATGGGCGACGGCAAGGCCCTCCAGATGGGCACGAGCCACGAGCTCGGCCAGAACTTCGCCAAGGCGTTCAACACGCGCTACCTGTCCAAGGACGGCTCGGAAGAGCTGGTCTGGCAGACCTCCTGGGGCTCGACGACCCGCATGATCGGCGCGCTGGTGATGATGCACGGCGACGACAACGGGCTGCGCGTCCCGCCCCGCCTCGCGGCCACCCAGGTCGTCGTACTCGCCGTCAAGGATGACGAGGCGGTGCTCCACAAGGTGCGCGAAATCGGCGACGTACTTAAGAAGGCGGGAATCCGTGTCCACGTGGACGACCGCACCGACACTCCCTTCGGACGCCGCGCCGTCGACTGGGAGCTGAAGGGCGTGCCCGTACGCGTCGAGGTCGGGCCCCGCGACCTGGAGAGCGGCACCGGGATGCTCGCCCGGCGCATCCCCGGCGGCAAGACCTCGGTCGCCCTGGAGGCACTGACCGCGGTGCTGCCCAAGATCCTGGAGGAGGACCAGGCGCTGCTGCTCGCGCAGTCACGGGAGCGGCGGCAACTGCGGACGACCGACGTGGCCACGGTCACCGAAGCGCTGGAGGCGACCGCCGCGGGCGGCTGGGCGCGCATCCCGTGGGCCACCCTCGGGGAGGCGGGCGAGAACGAGCTCGCCGGGCACGGCGTGTCCGTACGGTGTCTGCTCACCCCCGAAGGGGCGGTGCCGGACGCCGACGACGCGGCCGGTAACGTCGCGGTCGTGGCGCGCGCCTACTAGGCGCGTGTACCGGAGGGCGCTCGCGAAGGCGTACATGCCACTACGCACCACCTTGTTGTGAGCTGTGCGCCTTCTCCGTACATTTGCGCACCCGCCCTCCTCGGGACGCATCAGTGGGAACTGACTGGTACGTGCAAATTATTTGGGATGCCCCGGAATAGGAACACGGAGGCACCCCGGCTCGTTGTCACGACGTGAGCACGACACCACCTGTTCTCGCCGCAGAGCTGGCAGGGGCGTGGGCCGACATTCAGCGGCACCACCCCGAACTGCCGGATCTTGCCGCGCCCGAATCCCTGATCGGCGAGTCGTCGTCCGCCTGTGGACGCGAGCTCTCCTTCGAGCGACTCCTTCATGAGGCAGTCCACGGCATCGCAGCCGCGCGCGGAATCCGCGACACCTCGCGCGCCGGCCGCTATCACAACCGCAGATTCCTGGCCATCGCCGAGGAGTTGGGCCTCGACCACCCCGAGGAACCGCACCCCAGCAGCGGCTTCTCGCTGGTCACGCTCAACCCGGAGGCGAAGCAGCGCTACCGGCAGACGATCGAGCGGATCCAGCGCGCCCTGAAGGCGCACACCGTGGCGACCGCCGCGGACACCAAGCGCAGCTTCCGCGGTCCGGCCGCCCGGCACGGCTCCTCCGGGGGCGGAGTCCGCGTCAAGGCGGTCTGTGACTGCGGGCGCAACGTCCGAGTGGTGCCGTCGGTGCTCGCGCAGGCCCCGATCATGTGCGGCGGCTGCGGAAAGCCGTTCCGCATTCCGGAGATCGTCGGTGTCGCGGCTGGGTGAGGGCCGTGCTCCTGGTGGGGGGCGGACCGGAGTTCGGTCACCCCCGCGTCATGTGGCACAATGGCTAGCTGTACTCGACAGTCGCATAGGACCCCTCTCTCCTCCGGCTGACGCGTCCGTCGGGCACTCGGGTACCGCAACCCCACGCGGCAATCTCGCCGTGCCCACCCACGTCAAGACCAGGAGACACCACTCCCGTGGCAGTCAAGATCAAGCTGAAGCGTCTGGGCAAGATCCGCGCGCCTCACTACCGCATCATCGTCGCCGACTCCCGCACCCGCCGTGATGGCCGTGCGATCGAGGAGATCGGCCTGTACCACCCGGTGCAGAACCCGTCGCGCATCGAGGTCGACTCTGAGCGTGTCCAGTACTGGCTGGGTGTCGGCGCGCAGCCGACCGAGCCGGTCGCGGCCATCCTCAAGGTCACCGGTGACTGGCAGAAGTTCAAGGGTCTGCCGGCCCCGGCGCCGATGAAGGTTGCCGAGCCGAAGGCCGCCCGCCCCTCCTTCGAGGCGCTGGCCACCGAGGACGAGCCCAAGGGTGAGGCCATCACCCAGAAGAAGAAGGCTGAGAAGAAGGACGAGGCCGCTGAGGCCGCGTCCGAGTCGACCGAGGCCTGAGCATGCTCGAGGAGGCTCTTGAGCACCTCGTGAAGGGCATCGTCGACAACCCCGACGACGTGCAGGTCGCCTCGCGCAACCTGCGCCGGGGCCGCGTTCTCGAGGTCCGGGTCCACCCCGACGACCTCGGCAAGGTGATCGGCCGCAACGGCCGCACCGCGCGCGCTCTGCGTACTGTCGTGGGTGCCATCGGCGGCCGTGGTGTCCGCGTCGACCTCGTCGACGTCGACCAGGTTCGCTGAGAAAAGTTGAACACCGGCTCGGGCCGGGGAGGGCTTTCGAGCCGTCCCCGGCCTGAGTCGTTTGTGCCCCTTGGCGGGCTGACAGGAGAGTTTCCGACGTGCAGTTGGTAGTCGGGCGCATCGGTCGCGCCCACGGCATCAAGGGTGAGGTCACCATCGAGGTGCGCACCGACGAGCCCGAGCTGCGGCTCGGCCCCGGCGCGCGACTCGCCACCGACCCGGCCTCCACGGGCCCGCTCACCATCGAGTCCGGCCGGGTGCACAGCGGCCGGCTGCTGCTGCGCTTCGAGGGCGTGCGGGACAGGACCGCGGCCGAGGCGCTGCGCAACACCCTCCTGATCGCCGCGGTGGACCCCGAGGAACTGCCCGAGGAAGAGGACGAGTTCTACGACCACCAGCTCATGGACCTCGACGTCGTCCTGGCCGACGGCACCGAGGTCGGCAGGATCACGGAGATCTCGCACCTGCCCTCGCAGGACCTGTTCATCGTGGAGCGGCCCGACGGCAGCGAGGTCATGATCCCGTTCGTCGAGGAGATCGTCACCGAGATCGACCTCGAAGAGCAGAAGGCCGTCATCGACCCGCCGCCCGGCCTGATCGACGACCGCGCCGAGATCGCGTCGTCGCGTGAGGAGAAGTCCCCCGAAGGCTTCTCGCGCGAAGAGGGGGACGAGTCCGCATGAGACTCGACGTCGTCACGATCTTCCCCGAGTACCTGGAACCGCTGAACGTCTCCCTCGTCGGCAAGGCACGCGCGCGTGGTCAACTCGACGTCCACGCGCACGACTTGCGGCAGTGGACCCACGACCGGCACAACACGGTCGACGACACGCCCTACGGCGGCGGCCCCGGCATGGTCATGAAGACCGAGCCGTGGGGCGACTGCCTCGACGACGTACTCGCCGAAGGGTACGAGAGCGGCGCCCAGGGGCCCGTCCTGGTCATTCCCACGCCCTCCGGGCGCCCCTTCACCCAGGAACTCGCCGTAGAGCTCTCCGAGCGCCCCTGGCTGGTCTTCACGCCCGCGCGCTACGAGGGCATCGACCGCCGCGTCATCGACGAGTACGCGACCCGGATGCCGGTCTACGAGGTCTCCATCGGCGACTACGTCCTCGCGGGCGGGGAGGCCGCCGTGCTCGTGATCACGGAGGCCGTGGCGCGGCTGCTGCCCGGCGTGCTCGGCAACGCCTCCTCGCACGAGGACGACTCCTTCGCGCCCGGCGCGATGGCCAACCTCCTGGAGGGGCCCGTTTACACGAAGCCTCCTCTGTGGCGCGACCGGGACATCCCCGACGTGCTGCTCAGCGGCCATCACGGCAAGATCGCCCGCTGGCGCCGCGACGAGGCGCTGCGCCGCACCACGCGCAACCGGCCCGATCTGATCGAGCGCACCGACCCCAAGGCCTTCGACAAGAAGGACCGCGAAATGCTCTCGATCCTGGGCTGGGGGCCGCGTCCCGACGGGCGATTTGGGCCGACGCCCGAGATCGTGGAAGAATAGGCCGCTGCTGTACGTCCAGCCTGCGCCCCTGCCACAGGGGGAACGACGCAAGGCCCGACGCGAACAGCTACCGAAACTCATCGCATACCTCCCGCCGATGACCTGTGGCATCGGCGAAGAAAGCAGACGATCATGGCTAACCTGCTCGACTCCGTCGACTCCGCGTCCCTGCGCGACGACGTCCCGGCGTTCCGCCCCGGCGACACCGTCAACGTCCACGTGCGCGTCATCGAGGGCAACCGCTCCCGTGTGCAGCAGTTCAAGGGCGTAGTCATCCGCCGCCAGGGCGCCGGCGTCCGCGAGACCTTCACGGTCCGCAAGGTCTCCTTCTCCGTCGGCGTCGAGCGCACCTTCCCGGTGCACACCCCGATCGTCGAGAAGATCGAGCTCGTCACCAAGGGTGACGTCCGCCGCGCCAAGCTGTACTACCTCCGTGACCTGCGCGGCAAGGCCGCGAAGATCAAGGAGAAGCGCGAGAACTGAGCCGCTCGACGCCCCCAGGGGGCGTCGGCGCATCTCGCCTGCGGAGTCCACAGGGCGGCCGGATAGCATCTGGCCTCGATGGACACCGAAGCACAGCATGAGGAGCGCGACCGCTCCTCCGAGCCCCATGAGGACACCTCACAGGGCGAGGAGGACCGGTCGCGCTCCTCTTTGTTCTCCGGAGTGGTCGACTGGCTGCCGGGCGGCCGCATCAGCCTGGCCCTGCTGCTGTGCCTGGCGTGCCTGCTGGCCGTCAGTGTCTTCGTGATGCAGCCGTTCCAGATCCCCAGCAGCTCCATGGAGAGCACATTGAGGGTCGGGGACCGCGTTCTCGTAAATAAGTTGGCGTACCGTTTCGGTGCCGAGCCGACCCGTGGCGACGTGGTCGTCTTCGACGGCAGCGGGTACTTCGGCGAGGGCGACTACATCAAGCGCGTCGTGGGCACGGGGGGAGACCGGGTGGCCTGCTGCGACAGCAAGGGGAGGATCGAGGTGAACGGGAAGTCCGTGGACGAGCGCTCCGTGCTGCACGCCGGTGACGCGCCTTCGGAGGTGCCGTTCAACATCGTGGTTCCCGAGGACACCCTCTTTCTGCTCGGTGACCATCGCAGCGACTCCCGTGACTCCCGCGACTACTTGGGCGCACCTGGCGGCGGGTTCGTCCCCCTGGACCAGGTGATCGGCAAGGCCCAGTGGATCGCGTGGCCGACCGGACACTGGCACTCCCTGTCCCGTACGGACCTCTACGCGCGCGTGCCCGCACCCGGCGGCGCCCATGGGTAGGCGGGGCAAATCGCGCAGCCACCGCGGCGACGAGCGGCTGCCCACCGGCAGTCGGCCCACCAGCGGCCCGGAGCAGCAGGGACGGGCCGAGCGGCGCAAGCTCGCCCGTAAGGTGAAGCGCCGCCGAAGGCGCTCCGTGCTGAAGGAGATACCCCTCCTCATAGGCGTGGCCCTGGCCATCGCCCTCGTCCTGAAGACGTTCCTGGTGCAGGCCTTCGTCATCCCGTCGGGCTCCATGGAACAGACGATCAGGATCGGCGACCGGGTTCTGGTCGACAAACTCACTCCCTGGTTCGGCGCGCAGGTGCAGCGCGGCGACGTCGTCGTCTTCAACGACCCGGGGAAGTGGCTCGAGCAGGAGGCCGGCCAGAAGAAAGCGGCCCCGGTCGGCGTGAAGCAGGTCAAGGAGGGCCTGACCTGGATCGGTCTGCTGCCGTCCGACAACGAACGCGACCTCATCAAGCGGGTCGTGGGCGTCGGTGGCGACACCGTGAAGTGCTGCGACACAGAGGGCCGCGTCACGGTGAACGGGACACCGCTCGAAGAGCGTGCGTACATCCATCCCGGCAACGCCCCCTCGAAGTTCGACTTCTCGGTGAAGGTGCCCAAGGGGCGCCTGTTCGTGATGGGCGACCATCGCGCCAACTCCGCGGATTCCCGCTATCACCTCACCGAGGCCTTCAACGGAACCGTGTCCGAGGAGTCCGTCGTGGGGCGGGCCCGGTTCATCGGGTGGCCGATCGGTCACTGGACCTCGCTGTCGGAGCCGCCGACCTTCGCGGCCGTGGCCGACGCGCAAGGAGGCGGGTCGACCGCCGCCTCGGAAACGTCGCATAGGGTGGCCTCCACGTACGGTGCCGGACCGGGCTCGAACGCTTCGGATTCGGAACGATTTATCCCCCTCCCGACCCCTGCGGAACTCCCGCTCGTTATGGGAGTGGTGGGCCTGCATCGGATACGGATCAGGCGGCGGCACGGAGTGAGGAGTGGATGTGGGGGACTTGGCGGTCGGCGCACGGTCAGGGCATGGCCCCGAAGAGGAGCCCGGGCGTTCCGACGACGCGGCGGGTCCGGGTCCCGCGGGCCGGGTGCCCGAGGCGGGTGACGGCTCAACGGCCGAGCCCATGGGCGAGGCGGAGTCGAGCGGTGGGTCGAAGGGCGGATCCAAGAAGTCGCGTTCTTTCTGGAAGGAGCTGCCGCTCCTCATCGTCATCGCGCTCGTCCTCGCGCTGGTGATCAAGACGTTCCTGGTCCAGGCGTTCTCGATCCCTTCGGCGTCGATGGAGAACACGCTGAAGATCGGCGACCGGGTGCTGGTCGACAAGCTCACCCCGTGGTTCGGTTCGGAGCCGGAGCGCGGCGAGGTCATCGTCTTCCACGACCCGGCGAGCTGGCTGGAGGGCGAGCCGACGCCGGAGCCGAACGCCGTGCAGACGGTGCTCAGTTGGGTCGGTCTGATGCCGTCCGCCAACGAGAAGGACCTCATCAAGCGCGTCGTCGGCGTCGGTGGCGACACCGTCGAGTGCAACGGCACGGGCCCGCTCAAGATCAACGGCAAGGCGCTGAACGAGCCGTACGTCTACCCGGGCAACACCCCGTGCAGCGACGACAACGCCGGTGGAACGTTCAAGGTGAAGGTTCCCGAGGGCAAAGTTTGGGTCATGGGTGACCACCGCCAGGACTCCATGGACTCGCGTTACCACCAGAACGACAAGAACGGCGGCTTCGTCCCCGTGGACAACGTCGTGGGTCGCGCCATCGTCGTAGCCTGGCCGCCCACGCACTGGTCGACGCTGCCGGTGCCGGACACCTTCGACCAGTCGGGCCTGGGCGCTGTGGCGAACGTGGCTCCGGGTGCGCTCGGACTCGCGGGCGCGGCGCCGCTGGTGCTGTGGCGCAGGCGCAAGATCAATCAGCGCGTTACCGAGGGGAACACCAGGGTTTCTGCGGCTGGTGGCGCCCGGTAGGGTGCCGTCCCAGATCGCCGATCTTCCGTGGTCCGCACCGTTCCGGGGCTGGTTCGACGAGATCGATTTCTCCGAACCGCGGGAGCAACTGGGATGAGCAGGACGCGTCGTACCAATGAGGGCCACGGCAAGACCGGCAGCGCGCTGTCCGGTATAGCCGTGGCCCTCGGCTGTGTGCTGTTCCTGGGCGGGTTCGTCTGGGGCGCCATCCTGTACCAGCCGTACACCGTGCCCACCGACTCCATGGACCCGACGATCAAGGCGGGTGACCGGGTGCTCGCGGAGCGGATCGACGGCGGCGAGGTCAAGCGCGGCGACGTCGTCGTCTTCCAGGAGAACTCCTGGGGAAACGTTCCGATGGTCAAGCGCGTGGTCGGCGTCGGCGGTGACAAGATCGCCTGCTGCACGGAGAACAAGCTGACCGTGAACGGCGAGCAGATCGACGAGCCGTACCTCCCGAAGGGCGAGAGCGCCTCCCTCACCGGCATCAGGACCACGACCGTCCCGCAGGGCCGGCTCTTCCTGCTCGGTGACCACCGTTCCGACTCCCTGGACTCCAGCGCCCACATCGGCGACAGCGAGAACGGCTCGGTGGAGCGCGGCGCCGTACAGGGCCGGGTGGACGCCCTGGCGTGGCCCATGGCCGGGATGCAGAAGCCCACCGGGTTCGAGGCGCTGCCGGGCGGCATCTCGCAGCCGGGGCCGGTGAAGACGGTCCTGGCGGCCATCGTGGCGGGCGCGGTGCTGGTGCTCGGCGGAGCGGCGTACGGGCCGATCGCGAAGCGCTCGCGGCGCTCGCGCGGGGCGTCCCCGGAGCCGGCCCGTGTCTGAACCCGGCCGCGGACTGCGCAGGGTCGCCCGCGTGGTGCTGCTCGACCCGGAGGAGCGGATCCTGCTCCTGCACGGGCACGAGCCGGGCGACACGGCGGACGACTGGTGGTTCACGCCGGGCGGCGGCCTGGAGGGCGACGAGACGCGTGAAGAGGCCGCCCTGCGGGAACTGGCAGAGGAGACCGGCATCACCGACGTGGAACTGGGGCCTGTGCTGTGGCAGCGGATCTGCTCCTTCCCCTTCGACGGTCGGCGCTGGGACCAGGACGAGTGGTACTTCCTGGCCCGTACGAGGACGCCCTCGGCGGAGCTTGGGGAGATCAACGGGACGGGCCTGACCGACCTGGAGCGCCGCAGCGTCGCGGGAGCGCGCTGGTGGACGTGCCGGGAACTGGCCGAGGCGCATGAGACGGTGTATCCGACCAGACTCGCCGGGCTGCTGAAGCGGCTGCTCGACGAAGGTCCCCCGAGCCGGCCCGAGGTCCTCGACACGGAAATCGTCTAGAGGCGCACGAGGCTGGCGCACAATAGGGGGACGCACGGCTGAAGGGGAACATGCCATGAGCGCCGAGGACCTCGAGAAGTACGAGACCGAGATGGAGCTGAAGCTCTACCGGGAGTACCGCGACGTCGTCGGTCTGTTCAAATACGTGATCGAGACTGAGCGGCGCTTCTACCTCACCAATGACTACGAGATGCAGGTGCACTCGGTCCAGGGCGAGGTGTTTTTCGAGGTGTCGATGGCGGATGCCTGGGTCTGGGACATGTACAGGCCCGCTCGTTTCGTGAAGCAGGTTCGCGTACTCACGTTCAAGGACGTGAACATCGAGGAGCTGAACAAGACCGATCTGGAGCTTCCCGGCA
Source organism: Streptomyces sp. NPDC102360 (assembly GCF_044766085.1). Classification (NCBI taxonomy): domain Bacteria; kingdom Bacillati; phylum Actinomycetota; class Actinomycetes; order Kitasatosporales; family Streptomycetaceae; genus Streptomyces; species Streptomyces sp. NPDC102360. The sequence continues at coordinate 236,128 of NZ_JBIWLG010000008.1, forward strand.
GCTGACCCGCACTGGGCAGCGGGTGATGGGTGATGGGTGATGGGTGATGGGTGACGGAGTTTTCCACAACCCGTAGGTAATTCACCAAGATCCACTTCTTTCCGGCCCGGGCGTCAGCGTGGGTGCCGGAGGTGGTGCCGACGTGAACGCACGGGGAGCACTGGGGAAGTACGGCGAGGATCTGGCCGCGAGGCGGCTGACCGAGGCGGGGATGACGGTGCTCGCGCGCAATTGGCGCGCGGGCAGGTCCGGCGAGATCGACATCGTGGCGCGGGACGGCGATGCGATCGTCGTGTGCGAGGTCAAGACCCGCAGTGGACACAGCGGCGAGGCCGGGGCCTTCGAGCATCCAATGGCCGCGATCACACCGGTCAAGGCGGCGCGGCTGCGTGATCTCGCCGAGCGCTGGGTGCAGGAGCACGGGGGAGCGCCGCCCGGCGGCGTCCGCATCGATCTCGTCGGCGTGCTGCTGCCGGAGCGCGGAGCGCCCTGCGTCGAGCATGTGCGCGGGGTGTCCTGATGGGTTTCGCGCGTACGTGTTCCGTGGCCCTGGTGGGCGTCGAGGGCGTCGTCGTCGAGGTGCAGGCGGACCTGGAGCCGGGCATCGCCGCGTTCACGCTGGTGGGGCTGCCGGACAAGAGCCTCACGGAGAGCCGCGACCGGGTCAGGGCGGCGGTGGTCAACTCCGGGGGCGACTGGCCGCAGAAGAAGCTCACGGTGGGGCTGAGCCCGGCGTCCGTGCCCAAAGGCGGTTCGGGTTTTGATCTCGCCGTCGCTTGCGCCGTGCTCGGCGCCGCTGAGCGGATCGATCCGAAGGTCCTCGCCGACATCGTGATGATCGGGGAGCTGGGGCTCGACGGGCGGGTGCGGCCGGTACGGGGCGTGCTCCCGGCCGTACTCGCGGCGGCCGACGCCGGTTACGAGCAGGTCGTGGTCCCTGAGTGCACGGCCGGGGAGGCGGCCCTCGTGCCGGGCGTATCGGTGCTCGGCGTGCGCAGCCTGCGGCAGCTCATCGCCGTACTCACGGACGAGCCGGTGCCGGACGAGGAGGTGGCGGAAGAGCGGGGGCGTCCTGATCCGATGCTGGCGGGCCTGAGCATGCCCGGCACCGGAGTGGGCACGGGCTTCGGCGGGGCCTCGCACGACGGACCCGGGCTCGACCTCGCCGAGGTCGTCGGGCAGCTGTCCGCCCGCACGGCGATCGAGGTCGCGGCGGCGGGCGGACACCACGTGATGTTGTCGGGGCCACCGGGCGCGGGCAAGACGATGCTGGCCGAGCGGCTGCCCGCCATCCTGCCGCCGCTCACCCGTGAGGAGGCGCTGGAGGTCACGGCGATCCACTCGGTCGCGGGAATGCTGCCGCCGGGCAAATCGATGATCGACACCGCGCCGTACTGCGCGCCGCACCACTCGGCGACCATGCAGTCCCTCGTCGGAGGTGGGCCGGGGGTGGCGCGGCCGGGAGCGGTGTCGCTCTCGCACCGGGGTGTGCTGTTCCTCGACGAGGCCCCCGAATTCAGTGGCAAGGCGCTCGATGCCCTGCGCCAGCCCCTCGAGTCCGGGCATGTGGTGATCGCGCGCAGCGCCGGGGTCGTGCGGCTGCCCGCGCGGTTCCTGATGGCGCTCGCCGCGAACCCCTGCCCCTGCGGGCAGTACCGGGCGCTGGGCGGCGAGTGCGACTGTCCGCCGGCCACGGTCCGCCGCTACCAGGCCAGGCTCTCGGGGCCGCTGCTCGACCGGGTCGACCTGCGCGTCGAGGTGGACCCGGTCACCCGCAACGAGCTGGCGGGGCACGGGCCGCGGGGCGAGAGCACCCAGGTCGTCGCGGACCGGGTGCGCGTGGCCCGGGAGCGGGCGGCGGCCCGTTACGCGGACACCCCGTGGCGGACCAACAGCGAGGTACCGGGCCACGCACTGCGCACCCGCTGGCCCGCGGCGCCCGGCTCCCTGGACGAGGCGGAGCTGGACCTGGAGCGCGGTTTCCTTACGGCGCGCGGCCTCGACCGGGTGCTGCGGGTGGCCTGGACCGTGGCCGACCTCGCCGGGCGGGACCGCCCCTTCGCTCAGGACGTGGCGCTCGCGCTGCAACTGCGGACCGGCATCTCACGCGGGGTGCCGATGGCGATCGGGGCGGGTTCGTGACGGGGGCCGGAATCGCCCACGGGTCAGGCCATGCCCGGCACCGGCGTGGGGTCCCGGTGGTGAGGGTCCGTCGTGGGGTCCTGGTGGTGAGGGTTCGACGTGGGGTCCCGGTGCTGGGGGGCCGGCGTGGGGTCCCGGTGGTGAGGGTTCGACGTGGGGCCCTGGTGGTGAGGGTCCGGCGTGGGGTCCCGGTGGGGAAGGAGAGCGGGGTGTGATGGGTGTGGGAGGTGGTGACGAGGTGCGGCTCGCGCGGGTGCGGCTCACGCGGATCGTGGAGCCGGGCTGGGAGGTCGCCGGGCAGTGGCTGCGCCAGTTCGGGGCCGTGGAGACGGTGCGGCGCATCGAGGCCGGTGGGACGGAGGAACCGCTGCCCGGGGTGCGGGCCGGACGCTGGGCGGGGCTCGTCGCGCGGGCCGCGGACGCACCGCCCGCCGAGCGGGATCTGGCGCGGGCGGCGGCGGCCGGGGCGCGGTTCGTGTGCCCGGGGGACGCCGAGTGGCCTGGGCAGTTGGACGACCTGGGGGACGGCCGGCCGGTGGGACTCTGGGTGCGGGGCGGGCCCAACCTGCGGATGTGGGCGCTGCGCTCGGTCGCCGTGGTGGGCGCGCGTGCCTGCACGGACTACGGGGTGCGGATGGGCGCGAGCCTCGGGGCCGGGCTCGCCGAGCGGGGCTGGGTCGTCGTCTCGGGCGGGGCCTACGGGGTGGACGCCGCCGCCCATCGTGGGGCGCTCGGTGCGACCGGGGCGACGGTGGCCGTGCTCGCCTGCGGCATCGACCGGATCTATCCGCGGGGGCACGCCCAGTTGATCGACAGGGTCGCGGAACAGGGACTCGTGATCGGGGAGTTGCCGCCCGGGGACCATCCGACGCCCAGCCGGTTCATCCTCCGGAACCGGGTGATCGCCGCGCTCACCAGAGGGACGGTCGTGGTGGAGGCGGCCTATCGCAGCGGAGCGCTTGGCACGGTCCGCTGGGCGCAGCGCCTCGGGCGGCACGCGATGGGCGTTCCGGGGCCGGTGACCAGCAGCGTCTCCGCGGGAGTGCATGAACTGCTGCGCAAGGAGGCGGTGCTGGTCACCGACGCCGCGGAAGTCGTGGAGTTGGTCGGGGAGATGGGCGAGCTCGCTCCCGAGCGGCGTGGGCCGGTGCTGCCCCGCGATCTGCTGCCACCCGGTGCGGCGAGGGTGCTCGCCGCGCTTCCCGCGCGCGGAGTGTGCAGCGTCGCCGAGGCCGGCCGCGGCGCGGGGACGAGTCAGGACGAGACGATCGGGAGGTTGTACGAACTGCGCTCTTTGGGGTTCGTCGAACGACACGGCGATGGCTGGCAGTTGACACGCCAGGCGATCGAATCGGTCTTTCCCGGAGGGGAGCTGTTCTGACGCCGGGCGTTGCGCCGTCCGGATGACCCCCCGATGACCTTGGCAATTCCGGCAGTTGGCGCTCCCTCGTGATCGGCCGGGGCGACGGAACCGTCCACGCGCGGCGACGAAGGGAACGTATCTGCGCAACGGCGATCTCCCACCCTTCGCACACTGCGACGCTCCAGTCACGCTACGCTCACCAGGATCCGGGTTCGTCCCCTCCATCCGGAATCAGGTGGGTAGCTCGGTACCAGTCATCACCAGACGGGCAACACGGCATCTTCACAGGCAGAGCGATCACAGCGACCAGTACGTCAGCGACCAGAACCTCAAGCACCCTCGGTTTCCTGGGGACGCAGCAGCAGAACGGCACAAGGCGGCGCATGCCACAACACACCTCAGGGTCCGACCGGGCGGCGGTACCCCCCGCCGCGCGGGGCTCCAGCGTGCGGCCTCCGGCTCCCTCCTCCCTCGAGGAGCTGTGGAGGTCGTACAAGGCGACGGGCGACGAGCGGCTGCGGGAGCAGCTGATCCTGCACTACTCGCCGCTGGTGAAATATGTGGCGGGCCGGGTCAGCGTGGGGCTGCCGCCCAATGTGGAGCAGGCGGACTTCGTCTCGTCCGGGGTCTTCGGGCTCATCGACGCGATCGAGAAGTTCGACATCGAGCGGGAGATCAAGTTCGAGACGTACGCGATCACCCGGATTCGCGGCGCGATGATCGACGAACTGCGTGCGCTGGACTGGATTCCCCGGTCCGTGCGGCAGAAGGCGCGCAATGTGGAGCGCGCCTACGCCACCCTTGAGGCGCAGTTGCGGCGCACTCCTTCCGAGAGCGAAGTCGCCGCGGAGATGGGGGTCGCGCTCGAGGAACTGCACGCGGTTTTCAGTCAGTTGTCGCTGGCGAACGTGGTGGCGCTGGAGGAGTTGCTGCACGTCGGGGGCGAGGGCGGCGGTGACCGGCTCAGCGTCCTGGACACGCTCGAGGACCACGCAGCGGACAACCCGGTGGAGGTCGCGGAGGACCGGGAGCTGCGGCGCTTCCTGGCGCGGGCGATCAACACGCTGCCGGAGCGGGAGAAGACCGTCGTCACGCTCTATTACTACGAGGGCCTGACGCTGGCCGAGATCGGCAATGTGCTCGGGGTCACGGAGAGCAGGGTCAGCCAGATCCATACGAAGTCCGTGCTGCAGTTGCGGGCGAAGCTGGCGAGTTTCGGGCGGTGAGGGGGCGTGGCCGCGCGGTCCGGCGAATCGTGCCTGCCGCGTGTCTGACTCCGGTCAGGGCCCTTGAGGCCCTACCGGCTCCCGTCGCGGGCCGCGTCTTCGTAAAGTGGAGACGTGCCTAGGATTCGAGCGGCCTCCGTGGCCGAGCACCGGTCGATGCAGCGCGGCGCCCTTCTGGACGCGGCGCGTTCCCTGCTGTCCGAGGGCGGGACGGACGCGCTGACGTTCCCCGCGCTCGCGGAGCGGACGGGGCTCGCGCGCTCGTCCGTCTATGAGTACTTCAAGTCGCGCGCAGCCGTGGTCGAGGAGCTGTGCGAGGTCGACTTTCCGGTGTGGGCCGCGGAGGTCGAGGCCGGGATGGCGCGGGCCGGTACGCCCGAGGGCAAGGTCGAGGCGTATGTGCGGGAGCAGCTGGCGCTGGTGGGGGATCGGCGGCACCGGGCGGTCGTCGCCATCTCCGCGAGTGAGCTGGACGCCGGGGCGCGGGAGAAGATCCGGGCCGCGCACGGCGGGCTCGTCGCGATGATCGTCGAGGCGCTCGAGCAGATGGGCCATGCGCAGCCCCGGCTCGCCGCGATGCTGGTCCAGGGCGTGGTGGACGCGGCCGTGCGCAGGATCGAGCTGGGAGCGGCGGAGGAGCCCGACGCGATCGTGGACGCGGCCGTGGGAATGACCCTACGAGGCGTCCACGGCTGAGCCGGGGGTTCAGCCGGCGAGTGGGCCCGGCCACTCCCGCCATCCCCACACCGGCAGCAGTCTCGAAGGTGGTCCGTGTGTCAGTGACGGGTCCAGGAGTGTCAGCGGGTTCAGGTACGTGTCGCCCCGGAGCAGGCCCCAGTGCAGGCATGACGGGGTGGCGGGCGGGCAATGGCCCGTGGGGAGTTGGAGGGTGCCGACCACCTCGCCGGCCGTGATGTGGTCGCCCTTGTGGACCGTGGGTGTCACCGGCTCGTACGTCGTGCGCAGCGGCGGGTCGCCGGTGTCCGGGAGTTCCAGGGACACCACGCCTCGGCCCGCGATCGCGCCCGCGAAGAAGACCCGGCCGTCGACCACCGCGCGTACGGGGGCGTCGATGGGGGCCGCGAGGTCGACGCCGCGGTGGCCGGGCCCGTAGGGCGTCGCGGGAGGCGCCCAGGCGCGGACCACCGAAGGGTGCTCGCCCACCGGCCAGAGGCGGGCGTCCCCCGCTCGTGCCAAGGACGGGAAGGTCAGCGTCACGAACAGCACGACCGTCACCGTGAGTAGTTTTCGCATGGCGCTCAGGTTCCCCCGCGGAGCGGCCCCGCGGGGATCATGGCCGGGAAGCGTGGACTACCGAGCGGTTGTGGACAGCGGCGTCACCCGGTACCTCGTGGGTCCCGTACACTTCAGGTGGCGATCCGGCCCACCGGATCGACTTCGCACGCCCCGACACCGGGCCGCACAGGCTTCGTGTCAGTGGCCTATCGGTCCCGTACGACCGCCTCGCAAGAGCGCGAGCGTACGCGGCAGGCACACGCAGTGGGCGTCAGGAAACAACCGAGAACACCAGAGGAGTACGGCCATGGCCGTCGTCACGATGCGGGAGCTGCTGGAAAGCGGCGTCCACTTCGGTCACCAGACCCGTCGTTGGAACCCGAAGATGAAGCGCTTCATCTTCACGGAGCGCAACGGCATCTACATCATCGACCTTCTCCAGTCGCTGTCGTACATCGACCGCGCCTACGAGTTCGTCAAGGAGACCGTCGCCCACGGCGGCACGGTCATGTTCGTCGGCACGAAGAAGCAGGCGCAGGAGGCCATCGCCGAGCAGGCGACCCGCGTCGGCATGCCCTACGTGAACCAGCGCTGGCTGGGCGGCATGCTCACCAACTTCTCGACCGTCTACAAGCGTCTGCAGCGCCTCAAGGAGCTCGAGCAGATCGACTTCGAGGACGTCGCCGCGTCCGGTCTCACCAAGAAGGAGCTTCTCGTGCTCTCGCGCGAGAAGGCCAAGCTGGAGAAGACCCTCGGTGGTATCCGCGAGATGTCCAAGGTGCCCAGCGCCGTCTGGATCGTGGACACCAAGAAGGAGCACATCGCTGTCGGCGAGGCCCGGAAGCTCAACATTCCGGTCGTCGCGATCCTCGACACGAACTGTGACCCCGACGAGGTCGACTACAAGATCCCGGGCAACGACGACGCGATCCGCTCCGTCACCCTGCTCACCCGCGTGATCGCCGACGCCGTCGCCGAGGGCCTCATCGCCCGCTCCGGCGTGGCCACGGGCGACCAGAAGCCGGGCGAGAAGGCCGCCGGCGAGCCCCTCGCCGAGTGGGAGCGCGACCTGCTCGAGGGCGAGAAGAAGGCCGACGACAAGGCTGAGGCGAAGCCCGCCGAGGCTGAGGCCGAGGCCAAGACCGAGGAGAAGGCTGCGGAGGCTCCGGCCGCCGAGGCTGCCGCCCCCGCCGAGGCCCCGGCTGAGGCCCCCGTCGAGGCCCCGGCCGCGGACGCCGAGCAGGCCTGACCCGCACGGGATTCGGTTTCATGAGGTGACGGCGGGGGTCGACTGCGGCCCCCGCCTTCACCCGTGACCGTCACCTTCGTTCTCCCACTGCTTCAGACTTCGTAGAGAGAAACCAGGATCATGGCGAACTACACCGCCGCTGACGTCAAGAAGCTCCGCGAGCTCACGGGCGCCGGCATGATGGACTGCAAGAAGGCGCTCGACGAGGCCGACGGCAGCGTCGACAAGGCCGTCGAGGCCCTGCGCATCAAGGGCCAGAAGGGCGTCGCCAAGCGCGAGGGCCGTTCCGCCGAGAACGGCGCGGTCGTCTCCCTCATCGCCGACGACAACACCTCCGGTGTCCTCGTCGAGCTGAAGTGCGAGACGGACTTCGTCGCCAAGAGCCCGAAGTTCCAGGCCGTCGCCGACCAGCTGGTCGCCCACGTCGCCAAGACGTCCCCGGCCGACCTCGAGGCGCTGCTCGCCTCCGAGATCGAGGCCGGCAAGACCGTCCAGGCCTTCGTCGACGAGGCCAACGCCAACCTCGGCGAGAAGATCGTCCTGGACCGCTTCGCGCAGTTCTCGGGCGCTTACGTCTCCGCGTACATGCACCGCACCATGCCCGACCTGCCCCCGCAGATCGGTGTTCTGGTCGAGCTGGACAAGGCCGACGCCGAGCTGGCCAAGGGCATCGCTCAGCACATCGCCGCCTTCGCGCCGAAGTACCTCACCCGTGAGGACGTTCCGGCCGAGATCGTCGAGTCCGAGCGCCGCGTCGCCGAGGAGACCACTCGCGCCGAGGGTAAGCCGGAGGCCGCGCTCCCGAAGATCGTCGAGGGTCGCGTCAACGGCTTCTTCAAGGAGGCCACGCTGCTCGGTCAGCCGTACGCCCTCGACAACAAGAAGTCCGTCGAGAAGGTCCTCCAGGAGGCCGGTGTCACCCTGAAGCGCTTCTCGCGCATCAAGGTCGGCATCTGAGTCCGTACCGCGACAGACGCGAGACCCCGCTAGGGTCGACAGCAGTCGCCCGGGAACGCGCCGGACGACCGCAGTTGTGACGAGGAGGCCATTGCCGCGCATGGGATGCGAACCACCCCACCGGCAGTGGCCTTCTTCGTATGTGTGCCAAGCAAAAGAGGCGAGAATCCCATGACCACCACCCAGGCCGACACAGCCGATAAAGGCGACAAGAGCGACGAAGGCAAAGGCGCGGGGCGCTTTCTGCTGAAGCTTTCCGGTGAGGCGTTCGCCGGGGGCGGGGGTCTGGGCGTCGACCCCGACGTGGTGCACGCCATTGCCCGTGAGATCGCGGCCGTCGTACGGAGCGGATACCAGATCGCCGTCGTCATCGGCGGCGGCAACTTCTTCCGCGGCGCCGAACTGCAGCAGCGCGGCATGGACCGCGCCCGCAGCGACTACATGGGCATGCTCGGCACGGTCATGAACTGCCTGGCCCTCCAGGACTTCCTGGAGAAGGAGGGCATCGACTGCCGCGTGCAGACCGCCATCACCATGGGGCAGGTCGCCGAGCCGTACATCCCGCTGCGCGCCGTGCGGCACCTGGAGAAGGGCCGCGTCGTCATCTTCGGCGCCGGGATGGGCATGCCGTACTTCTCCACCGACACCACCGCCGCGCAGCGCGCCCTGGAGATCGACGCCCAGGCGCTGCTCATGGGCAAGAACGGTGTCGACGGCGTCTACGACTCGGACCCGAAGGCCAACCCCGAGGCCGTGAAGTTCGACGGGCTCAGCTACGGCGAGGTCATCACCCGCGACCTGAAGGTCGCCGACATGACCGCGATCACCCTGTGCCGCGACAACAAGCTGCCGATCCTCGTCTTCGAGCTCATCACGTCGGGCAATATCGCCCGTGCCGTCAAGGGTGAGAAGATCGGGACCCTCGTGGGCGAAGAGGGCTCCCGCGCCTGACCCCCTCCCGTCCCCCTGGGAACCCCGGGTCCTCGGAGGTTCCCCGAGGGATGGACAATGTCCTGCCGGTCGGACACCGTGCAGGAAAGACACGCGACGCAGCCGACCGCGCCCCCGTGCCCGGCCGGGCCTCACTCAAGACACGCAGGAGCAAGTGGTGATCGAAGAGACCCTCCTCGAGGCCGAGGAAAAGATGGAGAAGGCCGTCGTCGTCGCCAAGGAGGACTTCGCCGCGATCCGCACAGGGCGTGCGCACCCGGCGATGTTCAACAAGATCGTGGCCGACTACTACGGCGCGCTGACGCCGATCAACCAGCTGGCCTCGTTCTCGGTTCCCGAGCCGCGGATGGCCGTGGTGACCCCGTTCGACAAGAGCGCGCTGCGCAACATCGAGCAGGCGATCCGCGACTCCGACCTCGGCGTCAACCCGAGCAATGACGGAAGCATTATTCGGGTGAACTTCCCGGAGCTCACGGAGGAGCGCCGCCGCGACTACATCAAGGTCGCCAAGGCCAAGGCGGAGGACAGCAAGGTGTCCATCCGCTCGGTGCGCCGCAAGGCCAAGGAAGCCATCGACAAGGCGATCAAGGACGGCGACGTCGGCGAGGACGAGGGCCGCCGCGGCGAGAAGGAACTGGACGACACCACCACGAAGTACGTGGCCCAGGTCGACGAGCTGCTCAAGCACAAGGAAGCCGAGCTGCTCGAAGTCTGAGCGAGCGCGGAAGATCGAGGTTCGAGGAATCCGTGAACGACTCTTCCTGGGGTGCGCCGACCGGTCCCGGACACTGGGGCCCGACCGACGACCATGGGTCCGCCCCTGGTCACGGGCCCGCGTACGGGCAGGCGCCGGCGTACGGCCAAGGGCCGTCGCACAACCAAGGACCGTCGTACGACCACGGGCGCGCTCCGGCGGGTCCCGCGTACGAACGGCACGCGGTCGATGAGACTCGGCCCATGCCCATCGTGCCCGATATGCCTGATACGCCTTCTGGTGACGGAAGGGGCGACGACCAGGACGACCGGGGGGCCGCTCGGCTGAGTGGTCCCCTGTTCCGCGACGAGGTGCCGCTCCGGCCGGAGTCGACCGAGCGGCCGCCGCGGCCCGCGGAGCCCGCCCGGTCCGCGGAGCCTTCGGGGTTCTCGCAGTCTTCGGGGTCCTCGCAGCCCGAACCGCCCAAGAAGAAGAGTGCGGGCCGGGACCTCGGGGCGGCCATAGGCGTCGGTGTCGGGCTCGGCGCGGTGGTCATCGGTTCGCTGTTCATCGTCAAGGCCGTGTTCGTCGGCGTGATAGCGGTCGCCGTCGTCGTCGGCCTGTGGGAGCTGACCTCGCGGCTCGAGGAGCGCAAGGGCATCAGGGCGCCGCTCGTGCCGCTCGCCGTCGGCGGTGCGGCCATGGTGGTGGCCGGGTACGTACGGGGCGCCGAGGGTGCCTGGGTGGCGATGGCGCTGACCGCGCTCGCGGTTCTCGTGTGGCGGATGACGGAGCCGCCCGAGGGGTACCTGAAGGACGTCACGGCGGGGGTCTTCGCGGCCTTCTACGTGCCGTTCCTCGCGACCTTCGTGGCGATGATGCTCACCGCGGACGACGGGGCGTGGCGCGTGCTCACGTTCCTGATCCTGACGGTCGTCAGCGACACGGGGGCGTACGCGGTCGGCTGGCGCTTCGGCAAGCACAAGCTCGCGCCGCGCATCAGCCCCGGCAAGACCCGCGAGGGCCTGCTGGGTGCCGTCTCGTTCGCCATGGTGGCGGGCGTGCTGTGCATGCAGTTCCTGGTGGACGACGGCACGTGGTGGCAGGGCCTCGTCATGGGTGCCCTCGTCGCGGCCAGCGCGACCCTCGGTGACCTCGGCGAGTCCATGATCAAGCGGGACCTCGGGATCAAGGACATGGGGACGCTGCTGCCGGGCCACGGCGGAATCATGGACCGGCTCGACTCCCTGCTGCCGACGGCCCCGGTCGTATGGCTGCTCCTGGTGCTGTTCGTCGGTTCCTGAAGCACGCCCGGGTTCCTGAAGGCGCCCAGGCCCCTCAAGAACACCCGCGCGAGAGCCCCTGTCCGTAACCGGACGGGGGCTCTCCGTATATGTCCTGCGCGGACTTGTGAAGACCTGTTCACGAAGGTGGGCGGGTTCATTGAGGGGGGCTTGCGGGCGTTCTTTACGCTGAAGTAACAACGTGCCTCATGAACATCTTCGGTCGCAGCTTCACATCCCGGCGCGCAGAGGGATCCGCCGCTCCGGGGGCCGCTGCTCAGGGGGCCGCCGGCACCGCAGTACTGCCCGACCCGGCCGGCCACGACCCCTCCATGGCGGCGCTCTCCGGCGCCTGGATGGTCGACCCGGCACACAGCAGGATCGGGTTCTCCGTCCGGCACGCCATGGTGACGACGGTGCGCGGCGCCTTCACGGAGTACCAGAGCCGCCTCTACTTCGACGGCGAGGACCCCTCGCGCTCCTCCGCCGAGCTCGTCCTCGCCACGGCGAGCGTCGACACCGGTGTCGAGCAGAGGGACGCCCACGTGATGGGCCGTGACTTCCTGAACGCCTCCCAGTACCCGCGGATGACCTTCAAGAGCACCGCGGTGGAACTGGCTGGCGACGATGTCTACCGGATGCACGGCGATCTCACCATCAAGGACGTCGCTCGCCCCGTCGTCCTCGAACTCACCTACATCGGCTTCGTCACGGACGCCTTCGGCGACGAACGCGTCGGCTTCGACGGCACCACCACCATCAACCGCACCGACTGGGGCCTCATGTACAACGCCCGCCTCGCCCAGGGCGGCAACATGGTCAGCGAAAAGGTCCGCCTCCAGTTCGACATCGCGGCCATCCGTACCCCGTCGGGCCGCTGATCCCACGGGCGCACAGGTCACCCTCGTAGATCTGCGACGCTGGAGGCGCTATGCCTAAGCTCGGAGAACTATCGGTGACCCGGCATCAAAAAGGCCCCCGACCTGCGCGTTCGGCGCGGATCAGGGGCCTGTTTTGGCTTACGGGGCCGTGTCTGGGCCGTCAGGCTCGGGAGGCGGCGGCAGGAATGGGCGTACACGCGCAGGGTGAGGGCCGGGCCAGCGTGACCGAGGTACTGGCTCACGGCTCTCCCCGGCGTCGAGGAGGACGGACGCGTAGAAGTGCCTGAGCGCGTGCATGCCGTGCTCGTGCGCCGACTGGCACCTCTGGCCTGGTCCGGGCGTCCCGGATGAGCTTCACCTGTCGGACCACGCGCAGGGTGCCGGCCTCGAATCGATTGCGTTCTCGGGGAGACCCACGATCTCTCCCTGACGGAGGCCGCACGGCACTCCGTGTCGGTAGCTGGAGTGGTGGCGCGCTCCGCTTGAGCGTCAGGGGCCACGTCCGCACCACTACGTGTGGGGCGACGGCGGACGGGATGGGAGTTGGGTGGTGAGTTGCGTGGGGCTGTACGTGCAGGTCAGCGCGCGCGAGGGATGACCACGACCTGAACATCGTCTTCGTAGATCACGCGCCCTGGGTCGGTCGACTTCACCATGCGACAGTCCACGTCGTGCTCAGCCAGGATCTCTAGGTAACCCGCCACACGCTCGATGAGATGGGCCGCCGAAGGCTTGAACCAGGCCGTGGCCCCGGCATTGACAGCTGGGTCGTACACGCTCGGGTCAACGGTGGACGGGTCCGTATACGCAGCGTCGTACCAAGCATTGTTCTCGCTCCGGAACCGTTCTTGGTCAGTCGTCAGCTGCCCGTCGCGGCCAAGGTTGTTGACCAGCCCGAACACGCCCTTGAACTGGCCTCGCTCGTCAGGCAAGGTCGACTGAAACCGCACATACTCGTTAGCCATCACGCGATGTTGCCACGCACTTCCCGACGTTGGGATCTCTTTCCGGGCCGTGCCACATCCGTGCCTGGTCACCCGGGCAACCACGGGGGACGGCAGGCATGAAGTCGGCTGAGTCGAGGGGGTGTCAGAGCGCTCCCTCGCAGTTCAGACGCTCGACCTCCCCCAGATCACCCGAGCTTCCCAAGAAACAACGGACCCCCCGTCCTCCGATGAGGAGGCGGGGGTCTGACCGAAACCGTCGGGGCTACAGGGAGGCGTAGCGGTCGACGCTGAGGACCTTCACGGTCATGGTGCCCGACGGGGCGTCGTCGGTGAAGCCGTCAGCGTTGGTGGAGACCTTCTGGTCGGGGGCGACGGAGGTCTCAAGCGCGTAGCCGGTCTCGATGCGGTTGCCGTCGGCGTCGAGGAACTCGACCTCGATGTCGTAGTCGGAGGTCTTGGAAGTGTGGTTGGTGATCGTCACGGGGGCCTTGAGGGAGCCGTAGCCGTCGGAGGTGGGCTCGCCGATCTTGATGTCGTCCTTCGGCGCGTTGTTCTTGTTGGTCGACGTCGTCCGCGGGCTGTCGTCGCTCTTCTTACCGGCCGAGGAAGTCGAGCTGGACGAGCTGTCCTTCTTGCCTCCGGCTTCGGCCTCGGCGTCGCCTCCGCCGCCGACCACGGCGGACATGATGCCGACGGCCGCCAGTGTTCCGACTCCACCGAAAACAATCTTCTTACCCATGCCCATCGGGGGCGCTCCTTCGTGAATGAGCCAGCAGGGGTGCCACCCTCCGGAGGTGCGCATCAGCCCTGCTGGCACGTTCCATGCTCCGGATCGGGTGGCCGGCTCAGAGGCTGCAAAAGTCCCTCATCGGGGAGCACAAAGTCCCGTCTCTGTGGATCAATCACGTGATGCCCAGACACGCTCTGGTCGCGACCCAAAAACATGCCTCTGGCAGTGGAGCTCCGGCAGTGGGGCCGGGGCCGGCATTGTCGGGAGCGGGCCCGTGGATGGCTGCGGGATGGGAGCTCGGTTGGGCTGTGGGCTGGGGAAACGGGTCGGGCGCCGGGCCGCCTGTGGGCCGTCCGAAGGGGCTCAAGGGCGACGGACAGTGACCGACGATGACAGGGGGCAGGAGCTTCAGGCTCAGGTCACCCTCGTAGATCTGCGACACTGGAACCGCTATGCCTAAGCCCGGAGAACTGACGTTCGTCGCCCCCCGCGGGGCCAAGAAGCCGCCGCGGCACCTTGCTGATCTTTCGCCTGCTGAGCGGAAGGAAGCCGTTGCCGCGATCGGTGAGAAGCCGTTTCGCGCCAAGCAGCTCTCGCAGCACTACTTCGCGCGGTACGCGCACGATCCCGCGGAGTGGACCGACATCCCCGCGGGGTCGCGCGAGAAGCTGCGGGAGGCGTTGCTGCCGGAGCTGATGACCGTCGTGCGGCATCTGTCGACCGACCAGGACACCACGCGCAAGACGCTGTGGAAGCTGTTCGACGGGACGCTCGTGGAGAGCGTTCTCATGCGGTACCCGGATCGCGTGACGATGTGCATCTCGTCGCAGGCGGGCTGTGGCATGAACTGTCCGTTCTGTGCCACCGGGCAGGCCGGGCTCGACCGGAATCTGTCGACCGGTGAGATCGTGCATCAGATTGTCGATGGGATGCGGGCGCTGAGGGACGGGGAGATCCCCGGGGGCCCCGCGCGGCTCAGCAACATCGTGTTCATGGGCATGGGCGAGCCGCTCGCCAACTACAAGCGGGTCATCCAGGCCATTCGCGCGCTCACCGACCCGGAGCCGGACGGGGTCGGGCTCAGCCAGCGCGGCATCACCGTGTCGACGGTGGGACTCGTGCCCGCCATCAACCGGTTCACCGACGAGGGCCTCAAGTGCCGGCTCGCGATCTCGCTGCACGCCCCCGACGACGAGCTGCGCGACACCCTCGTCCCCGTCAATACGCGGTGGAACGTGCGCGAGGTGCTCGACGCCGGGTTCGAGTACTCCGCGAAGTCCGGGCGTCGGCTGTCCATCGAGTACGCGCTCATCCGGGACATCAACGACCAGGCGTGGCGTGGTGACCGGCTCGGGCGGATGCTCAAGGGGAAGCCTGTCCATGTCAATCTGATCCCCTTGAACCCGACCCCGGGGTCGAAGTGGACCGCTTCGCGGCCCGAGGACGAGAAGGCCTTCGTCAACGCCATCGCTGCCCACGGCGTCCCCGTGACCATCCGGGACACCCGTGGCCAGGAGATCGACGGAGCCTGTGGACAGCTGGCGGCCACCGAGAGGTAGCCTGGCCATCATCAGTAAGTAAGTACGACAACTGAATCTGCATTCCGACAGGGGAGCGCCACAGCGCTGAGAGTGCGGCATCGGCCGCAGACCCTCTGGACCTTGCCCGGGTCATTCCGGGTAGGAAGTTCGGACACCACTCAAGCTGTTGCGCCCTGCCCGGAGCCCCGGCCGTTCTCGCCGAAGAACTGCCAGAGGACTCCGGGCAGGGCCGCGTCTTCTCCTGGTCACTCCCAGGAGGAATACAAGTGAGCAAGAAGGCGTACGTCGCCGTGGTCGTGGGGCTCGGGCTCGTCACGTTGTCCGCGTGCGGGTCATCGGGCGGTGGCTCCGGTGCCGCGGGCGGGGACTCCAAGACCGTGACCCTTGTGAGTCACGATTCGTGGGCTGTCTCGAAGGGTGTGCTGAAGGACTTCGAGAAGAAGTCTGGCTACAAGGTCAAGGTCCTGAAGGACGGGGACGCCGGCGAGGCCGTCAACAAGGCGATCCTGTCCAAGGGCAATCCGCAGGGCGACGTCTTCTTCGGCGTCGACAACACCCTGCTCTCGCGCGCGCTCGACAACGGGATCTTCTCCTCGTACAAGGCCAAGGGGCTTGATGAGGTGAAGAGCGAGTATCGGCTCGACAAGGGGAAGGAGCGCGTTACTCCCGTCGATACCGGGTCGCTCTGCGTCAATTACGACAAGGCGTATTTCAAGAAGCACGACCTCGCGCCGCCGGCCTCCTTCGCCGACCTCGCCAAGCCCGCGTACAAGAATCTGTTGGTCACTGAGAACGCGTCCACCTCGTCGCCCGGTCTCGGCTTCCTGCTCGGGTCCGCCGCGAAGTACGGCGACGACGGCTGGCAGCCGTACTGGAAGAAGCTGAAGGCCAACGGGCTGAAGGTCGTGGATGGGTGGGATCAGGCGTACAACGAGGAGTTCAGCGGGAGCGCCGGTGGGAAGAAGGCCGGCGGCGACCGGCCGCTCGTCGTGTCGTACGCGTCCTCGCCGCCCGCCGAGGCCGTGTTCGCCGATCCGCAGCCGAAGACCTCGCCGGTGGGCGTCGCGAAGGGGACCTGTTTCCAGCAGGTCGAGTTCGCGGGGCTGCTCGACGGGGCGAAGAACGATGAGGGCGGCAAGGCGCTGCTCGACTTCCTGGTCTCCAAGAAGTTCCAGGAGGACATGCCGCTCAACATGTTCGTCGACCCCGTGACCAAGAACGCGAGCGCGCCTGCCGATTACACCAAGTACGCGGTGAAGATCGACGATCCCGAGACCATGAGCCCGCGCAAGATCGCGGACAACCGGGACGACTGGGTGAAGTCGTGGACGTCGCTCGTACTGAAGTAGTCGTCAAGAAGCGCAGGGGGAACGCGGCGCGGCTTGGGCTCATGGCCCTGCCCGTCGTGTTCTTCGGGCTGTTCTTCGCCTACCCGGTCGTCGCGATCGTCGAGCGCGGGCTGCATGTCGACGGAGGCTGGCAGCTCGGGCGGATCCTGGACGTGCTCGGGCAGTCCGACATCCGGCACGTGCTGTGGTTCACGGTGTGGCAGGCGGTGGCGTCGACCGTGCTTACGCTGCTGATCGCGCTGCCGGGGGCGTATGTCTTCGCGCGGTTCGAGTTCCCCGGGAAGCAGGTGCTGCGGGCCGTCGTCACCGTGCCGTTCGTGCTGCCAACCGTCGTCGTGGGCACCGCGTTCCTCGCGCTCGTCGGCAACGGCGGGCTGCTCGACGAGCTGTGGGGCGTGCGGCTCGACACGACGGTGTGGGCGATTCTGCTGGCGCATGTGTTCTTCAATTACGCGGTCGTGGTGCGGACCGTGGGTGGGTTGTGGGCGCAGCTCGATCCTCGGCAGGAGGAGGCCGCGCGGATGCTCGGCGCCTCGCGGTTCGCGGCCTGGCGGAAGGTGACGCTGCCGGCGCTGGGTCCCGCGGTCGCCGCTGCCTCGTTGATGGTCTTTCTGTTCACGTTCACGTCGTTCGGTGTCGTGCAGATCCTCGGCGGGCCCGGGTTCTCGACTCTGGAAGTGGAGATCTATCGGCAGACCGCGCAGATCTTTGATCTGTCCACTGCTGCCGTGCTGACCATCGTGCAGTTCGTCGCCGTGGGACTGATTCTTGGCATTCATGCGTGGACCGTGCGGCGGCGGGAGAGCGCGCTGCGGCTCGTCGACGCCGCGCACACGTCGCGCAGGCCGCGCGGGACCGGGCAGTGGGCGCTCCTCACCGGCGTGCTGGCGTCCGTCGCCCTGCTGATCGTGCTGCCGCTCGGGGTGCTCGTCGAGCGCTCGCTCGATGCTCCGGGCGGGTACGGGTTCGGGTATTTTCGGGCGCTCACGGACGCCGACGGCGGGACCTTCCTCGTGCCGCCGATCGACGCGATCTGGAATTCGCTGGAGTACGCGCTCGCCGCCACGGCCATCGCCGTGGTGATCGGTGGGCTCGCCGCCGCTGCCCTCACCCGTCGTGCAGGGCGGCTCGTGCGCGGGTTCGACGCGTTGCTGATGCTGCCGCTGGGGGTGTCGGCGGTGACCGTCGGGTTCGGGTTCCTGATCACGCTCGACGAGCCGCCGCTCGACCTGCGGTCCACGTGGATCCTGGTGCCGCTCGCGCAGGCGCTCGTCGGGGTGCCGTTCGTGGTGCGGACGATGCTTCCGGTGCTGCGGGCCGTCGACGGGCGGCTCCGGGAGGCCGCCGCCGTGCTCGGGGCCTCGCCGCTGCGGGCCTGGCGGGAGGTCGACCTGCCGATGGTGCGGCGGGCGCTGCTCGTCGCGGCCGGGTTCGCGTTCGCCGTGTCGCTCGGCGAGTTCGGGGCGACCGTGTTCATCGCGCGACCCGACAATCCGACGCTGCCGGTCGCCGTGGCCCGGCTGCTCGGGCGGGCCGGTGACCTCAACTACGGGCAGGCGATGGCACTTTCGACCGTGCTGATGGTCGTCTGTGCGGCCTCGTTGCTCGTCCTTGAACGGATTCGGCCCGCCAAGGCCTCGACCGGGGAGTTCTGATGTCGCTGCTGGAGTTGGACGACGCGACCGTACGATTCGGTGGGCGCGCCGTGCTCGACGACGTGGACCTGGAGGTCGCCGAGCACGAGATCGTGTGCGTGCTCGGGCCGAGTGGCAGCGGCAAGTCGACGCTGCTCAGGGCCGTCGCGGGACTGCAACCCCTGGACGGTGGGCGGGTGCTGCTCGGCGGCGCCGACCAGGCGGGGGTGCCCGCGCACAAGCGGGGCGTCGGCCTGATGTTCCAGGACCACCAGCTGTTCCCACAGCGCGACGTGGGGCAGAACGTCGCCTTCGGACTGCGCATGCACGGCGCGGGCAAGAGTGAACAGGCGGAGCGCGTACGGGAGTTGCTGGGGCTCGTCGGGCTGCCCGGCGCGGAGCGGCGCGCGGTCGGCGCGCTGTCCGGTGGGGAGCAGCAGCGGGTCGCGCTCGCGCGGGCGCTCGCGCCGCGGCCGCGGTTGCTGATGCTGGACGAGCCACTCGGGCAGCTCGACCGGACGCTCCGTGAGCGGCTCGTCGTCGAACTGCGGGAACTCTTCGGCGAGTTGGGCACGACCGTGCTCGCCGTCACGCACGACCAGGGTGAGGCCTTCGCGCTCGCCGACCGGGTCGTGGTGATGCGCGACGGGCGGATCGCCCAGAGCGGTACGCCTCTTGAGGTGTGGCAGCAGCCGGCGGACGAGTTCGTGGCGCGGTTCCTCGGGTTCGACAACGTGGTGGAGGCGACGGTGACCGGGGCGGTCGCGGACACGCCGTGGGGCAAGGTGCCCGTGCCCGAGGGGGCGGAGCAGGGGGAGTGCCGGCTCCTCGTGCGGCCCGCGGGCGTACGGCTCGTGCCTGCCGCCGAAGCCCAGCTGACCTGCGCCGTCACCGCCCGCACCTTTCGTGGTACGCACGTCGCCCTGCACCTGCAGCCGGGGGACGCGCCCCGCCTGGAAGCGGCCTGCGCGCTGCGCTCCGCGCCGGAGCCGGGCGACGCGGTCGGGGTCGCCTTCGACGCGGCGGAGATCGTGGTGCTGGGGGCAGCGACTCCTTAGGGCCGCCGTCCTCGTTGCGCGGCACCGGGGTGCCGCCTTGCCCACCCTGCCGCCCAAGGCGGCAGATTGCCCAAGGCGGGGTGGGCGGGCGCTGGGGGCGGGTGGCCCTGGGTGGGCCACCCGACCGAGGGTCAGCGCTGTGTTGCGCCCTTGCGGCGGAGGGCGAAGACCACGCCGCCGCCTGCGACGACCAGGAGGGCCGCGATACCGGCGATCACCGGGGTGTTGCTGCTCGCGCCGGTCTCGGCGAGGTCCGAATCACCGGCCGGGGAGGCCGAGTTGCTCGGTGCCGGGGCGGCGGCGGAGCTGCTCTGCGAGGGCGCCGGGGCCGGCTTCTCTGCCGGGGCCGAGGTGCTGGGCGCCGCGGACGTCGGAGGCGTCGACGGCTTCTCGGTGGCGCACGCCTTGGCCGGGGCGGTGACGCCGCCGGCGACGTCGTCGTCGACGTCGAAGCGGTCCGTCTTCACGTGCACGCGGTAGGTCGCGCCCGGCTTCCAGTCCTCCTTGAAGGTGATCGTGGCGCCCTCCTTGGAGCCCTTCACGACCTGGGAACCGACCTGCTCCTCGGAGCCGCCGGAGGTGCGGAAGACGGTGACGGTCGCCGGGGTGCCGGAGGCGTCCACGTCGGTGACGGAGATGACACCCTGCTGGCCGTCGCAGACTGCCTTGGCGGTGAACTCGCCGATGTTGCACGCCGAGGCGGAGCCTGCGACGCCGAGCGTCAGGGCCGTCGCGGCGGCGGCCACACCGGCGTAGCGGGCCGCTCTGGTGGAGATGCGCTGAGATATGCGGGGGGCTACGGACACGGCTGTCCTTCACATGTGCTGGGAAGAGGGGGGTGTGGCGCGGCGCGAACGCACCTCGAAGCTCAACACCCCCACGGTCACCGATGGTTTATCGGTGACCGTGACGCAGCGTCAATGGTCCGAGGGCTTCACCCGGCACTCTTGACCGTTGCTTGACCGAGCCGCTCGATCGCCTCGCCCGCCTCCTCGACCGTGTCCACCAACGCGATCCGGTCCTCCATGGACCGCTCGCGGGCGAGTGCCTGGAGCAGTGGCCAGGTGGGAAGGCGTTCGGTCCAGTGGGCGCGGTCGACCAGGACCATCGGGGTCGGCTCGCCGCGCGACTCGTAGTAGTTGGGCGTCGCGTTGTCGAAGATCTCCTGGACCGTGCCCGCCGCGCCCGGCAGGAAGATCACGCCCGCGTTGGAGCGGGCCAGCAGACCGTCCTCGCGGGTGGCGTTGGCGAAGTACTTGGCGATGTGCTCGGCGAACGCGTTCGGCGGCTCGTGCCCGTAGAACCAGGTGGGGATGCCGACGGAAGGGCCGCCGCCCGGCCAGCGCTCCCGCACGGCGAAGGCCGCCTCCGCCCAGTCGGTGATCGACGGGGCGAACGACGGTGATTTGGCGAGGAGTTGGAGCGCGTCGTCGAGCATGGGGTCGGCGAACGGCGCCGCGTACGCGCCCAGGTTCGCGGCCTCCATCGCACCGGGACCGCCGCCCGTCGCGACCGTGCACCCGGCGCGCGCCAGCGTCCGGCCGAGCCGTGCCGCGCCCGCGTACGCGTCCGTGCCGCGCGCCATCGCGTGGCCGCCCATGACGCCCACCACCCGCGCCCCGACGAGGAGTTCGTCGAGCGCGTCGGACACCGAGTCGTCGTGCACGGCGCGCAGCATCGACGCGAACACGTCGCCGTCGGTCTTGGTGCGCTGGAACCACTCGTACGCACGGGCGTCGGGAGTGGCCGCGTAGCCGCCCTCGGACGAGAGGCCGTCGAAGAGCTCGGAGGGGGCGTAGAGGCGACCGCGGTACGGGTCGAAGGGGAGGCCGGGGACCGGCGGGAAGACCAGCGCGCCGCGGGCCCTGACCTCGGCGGCCGCCTGCGGGTCCATCGGGCAGCCGAGGAATATGGCGCCCTCGACCTCGGTGGCGAGGAGCCGCGACGTACGGTCCGTCAGGTCGACGGCCTGCACCCGGTGCCCGGCCAGCGTGGCGCGCGCGGCCACCACCTCGTCGAACTCCGCGAGCGTCTCGATCTCGCGGTCGGAGGTGGTGGCAGGCACGGACGGTTCGGAGGAATGCTCTGGAGTCGGCACCCGCCCATGCTAAGCACGGGCGGGCGCGCGGCCGTTGGTCGGCTCTCGACCGGTCAGCCCTCGACGACCGACGGGTCCATCCACATGACCTCGAAGGTGTGCCCGTCGAGGTCGTCGAAGGCCCGCCCGTACATGAAGCCGTGGTCCTGCTTCTCGCCGGTCTCGGTGCCGCCCGCGGCGATCGCCCGGTCCACGAGCTCGTCGACCTTCTCGCGGCTCTCGGCGCTCAGCGCGAGGAGCACCTCGCTGTTGCTCGTCGAGTCGATGATCGCCTTCTTGGTGAAGCCCGCGTACTTCTCCTTCGTGAGCAGCATGAGCACGATGTGCTCGCTGATCACGATGGAGGCGGCGGTGTCGTCCGAGAACTGCGCGTTGCGCTCGTACCCCAGCTCCGTGAAGAACTTGGTGGACGCGGACAGGTCGGTCACGGCCAGGTTCGCGAAGATCATCTGCTGGTACTCGCTCATGATGTGTCCGTCGCCTTCTCGCTGAGGTGAAGTGAAGTGGTGGTGCGTACGAACAGGTAGACGGCCAGTCTCGGCAGAACTCATCGGGTTGTCAGCGGAGCCGCCGAAAGTTCCGCGACGAGCCAGGTCAGCGGCCCGAACACGGCCAGCAGGGCACAGGCCCTGAGCGCCACCGCCCCGCGCAGCGCCGTGGCGGGCGCCCCGATCCGCAGCAGCGCCTCCGTCGTGTGCCGCCGCGCCTGGCGGGCCTCGAAGGACGCGGTCACCAGCGTCGCCACGGCGCAGCCGACGACGAGCACCGCGCCGAGGGTCGCCAGCGGCCCGACGCCGGCCGTCGCGCCCGCGCGCTCCCCGTACACCACGCCCGCCGCGTACGCTCCCGACGCCACCGCGCAGACCACGCCGAGCGGGCGGCCGACGCGCCGCGCCTCCTCCTGGAGCCCCCGGCCCGCGAGCAGCCGCACCGCCGAGGGGCGCACGGACTGCAGCGCGCGCCCGCACAGGAACGTGAGCCCGGGACCTGCGAGCGCCAGGCCGAGCGCGGTCAGCGTCCACCCGGCGAGCACGCCCGTGGGGCTGCCGGTGAGGCCGCCGGGCAGCCGGGAGCCCGCGGCGCCGCGCGCGCTCGCCGCGTACGTCTCCACGGCGAGGCCCGCGGCGAGCAGCGCGAAGCCCCACGGCAGGCCGGTCGGGGCCGTGGCCGGTTCCCCCGGTTCCGCCTTGTCGTCCACGGGAGCCGCGGGCCGCGGGCGCAGCGCGAGGGCGCTCGCCGCGGATGCCGCGAGCGGCACCCAGGTCAACAGGGTGAGCGTGGCGGCGAGCGGCAGGGGCCGGTCGGCGGCGAGCAGTCCGCGGGCCGCGCCGTCGAACGGGAGGCCCGTCAGATCGCCCCGCAGATGCAGGAAGAACAGCAGCGCCAGCATCGAGCCGAGCGTGCAGGCGATCGCCGTGGAGATCGCGGCGAGCAGGCCGAGGCGGGCCGGGCCGAGGCCCACGGCGGACAGACCCGCGCGCGGCTGCGTGCCGGGGTCGGAGCGGGCCACGGCGACCGCGAAGTACACCGTCGCGGCGATCGGCAGCACGCACCAGGCCAGGCGCAGCAGGGAGTTGGCCGCGGTCTCGGGGTGCCCGAGCGCGTGGCCGAGCGTGCACAGGAGCAGAAAGCCGGTGCCGGCCGATGCGGCGGCCACCAGGAGTCTGCGCAGCTGGACCAGCGGGTGCGCGCCGCGCGCTAGACGGAGAGCGAGCACGCGGCCCGGCCTTCCCCTTCGGTGGCCTTCTCGGGCAGCGGCACGGTGTGCACGCGACGCCCGTCGAGCAGCGACTCCGTACGGTCGGCGAGCGCGCCCACCGCGGAGTCGTGGGTGGCGAGGACGACCGTGATGTCGTGCGAGCGGGCCGCCGCGGTGAGGGTGCGCATGATGTGGGCGCTGTCGGCGCGGTGCAGGGTCGCGGTCGGCTCGTCGGCGAACACCACGTGCGGGGCGTGCGCGAGGGCGCGGGCGATGGACACGCGCTGGCGCTCGGCGACGGACAGGGCGTGCGGGCGCTTGCGGGCGAGGCGGCCGACGTCGAGCCGGTCGAGCCACTCGTGGGCGGCGGTCTTGGCGGGGCGCCGGGCGGTGCCGCGCAGCATCAGGGGGAGGGCGGCGTTCTCCCACACGTTCAGCTCGGGTACGAGGACGGGCTCGGGATCGATCCAGCCGAACCGGTCGCGGCGGAGCCGTTCGCGCACCAGGGGGCCCATCGTGTGCACGGGCGTGCTGTTGAACCACACCTCGCCCTGCTGCGGCAGGAGCTGCCCGGACAGGCAGCGGAGCAGCGTCGTCTTCCCGCTGCCGCGGGGCCCGGTGACGGCGAGGATCTCGCCCTCGCGGACGCCGAGCGAGACACCGGTGAGCGCGGGGGAGCCGCTGTCCGAGCCGCTGTGCGCGTAGTGCAGGGCACGCGCCCACAGCACGTCGTTGTCCGGCGGGGCCACCATCGCGTACACCTCGGTTCAGATCAGTTGCCTTCCCCCGTACGGGGGAACGAAGACGCGGCCGATCGGTCACTGGGCACGGTAGGTACGCATCGGCGGGGGCCGGAGAAAAGACGCGGCCCGGCCGCTCCCATCTCACTCGGATGGGTGCAACCGGGCCGCGCGTCAAGCCAGTTGGCGTTCCGTGGACGCGCCGGCTCAGATCTGTTCCGGGATCTTGGATCAGATCTTCTCCCAGGCCTCCGTGAGGACCTGGCGGACGATGCCCTCGATCTCGTCGAAGGTGGACTGGTCGGAGACCAGCGGCGGGGAGAGCTGGATGACCGGGTCGCCACGGTCGTCGGCGCGGCAGTACAGGCCGTACTCGAAGAGCTTCTTGGAGACGAAGCCGTAGAGCACGCGCTCCGACTCC
The DNA here is from genome assembly GCF_044766085.1 of Streptomyces sp. NPDC102360. Lineage (NCBI taxonomy): Bacteria > Bacillati > Actinomycetota > Actinomycetes > Kitasatosporales > Streptomycetaceae > Streptomyces > Streptomyces sp. NPDC102360. The sequence continues at coordinate 260,327 of NZ_JBIWLG010000008.1, forward strand.
TCGTCCGTGAAGGTCTCCTTGGTGGCCTTGTCCTTCACGAGCTCGATGCCGTAGAAGAAGCCGTTGCCGCGGACGTCGCCGACGATCGGCAGGTCGTTCAGCTTCTGCAGCGTGTTGAGGAAGTTCGCCTCGTTGTCCAGCACGTGCTGGTTGAGGCCCTCGCGCTCGAAGATGTCCAGGTTCGCGAGACCCACGGCGGCGGAGACCGGGTGGCCACCGAACGTGTAGCCGTGCAGGAACGTGTTGTCGCCCTTGTAGAACGGCTCGGCGATCCGGTCGGAGACGATGGCCGCACCGATCGGGGAGTAGCCGGACGTCATGCCCTTGGCGCAGGTGATGATGTCCGGGACGTAGCCGAACTTGTCACAGGCGAACATCGTGCCGAGGCGGCCGAAGGCGCAGATGACCTCGTCGGAGACGAGCAGCACGTCGTACTTGTCGCAGATCTCGCGCACGCGCTGGAAGTAGCCGGGCGGCGGCGGGAAGCAGCCACCGGCGTTCTGCACCGGCTCCAGGAAGACGGCCGCGACCGTCTCCGGGCCCTCGAACTGGATCTCCTGCTCGATCTGGTCGGCGGCCCAGCGGCCGAAGGCCTCCGGGTCGTCGCCGTGGATCGGGGCGCGGTAGATGTTCGTGTTCGGCACCTTGTGCGCGCCCGGGACGAGCGGCTCGAAGGGGGCCTTCAGGGCCGGCAGACCCGTGATGGACAGGGCGCCCTGCGGGGTGCCGTGGTAGGCGACCGCACGCGAGATGACCTTGTACTTCGTGTGGTTGCCGTTGAGCTTGTGGTACTGCTTCGCCAGCTTCCACGCGGTCTCGACGGCCTCGCCGCCACCGGTGGTGAAGAAGACCTTGTTGAGGTCGCCCGGAGCGTAGTGGGCCAGGCGCTCGGCCAGCTCCACGGCCTTGGGGTGGGCGTACGACCAGATCGGGAAGAACGCCAGCTCGGCCGCCTGCTTGGCGGCGACCTCGGCGAGCTCCTGCCGGCCGTGCCCTGCCTGCACCACGAACAGGCCGGAGAGGCCGTCCAGGTACTTCTGGCCCTTGTCGTCGTAGATGTAGGTGCCCTCGCCACGCACGATGGTGGGAACGGGCGCGTTCTCGTACGACGACATGCGGGTGAAGTGCATCCACAGGTGGTCGTACGCGGTTCGGCTGAGGTCCTTGCTCACGGCTATCGGGTTCCCCACATGTAGGTCTGCTTCTTGAGCTTCAGGTAGACGAAGCTCTCGGTGGAGCGCACGCCGGGGAGGGCCCGGATGCGTCGGTTGATGACCTCCAGAAGGTGGTCGTCGTCCTCGCAGACGATCTCCACCATCAGGTCGAACGAGCCCGCGGTCATCACGACGTACTCGCACTCCGGCATGTCGGTGAGCGCATCCGCCACGGGATTCAGATCGCCCTCGACGTTGATGCCGACCATCGCCTGCCGTCGGAAACCCACGGTGAGCGGGTCGGTGACGGCGACGATCTGCATCACGCCCTGATCGAGCAGCTTCTGTACGCGCTGGCGCACGGCCGCCTCGGAGAGGCCGACGGCCTTTCCGATGGCGGCGTACGGGCGCCTGCCGTCTTCTTGAAGCTGTTCGATGATGGCGAGGGAGACGGAGTCGAGCGGCGGATTGCTGCCGTTCCTCGAACTGGGTCCCTTGGGGTCTGCGCTGCGACTGGCCACGGCCTCACTGTGCACGAGGACTCCGCTGTTCCGCAAGCCCAGATCGATGAAATTCGTTGTCTACGAGGTTCAACCTCACTAATTCCGTAGTTCAACAGGGGTGGGGGGTGTCGAAAACGTCGGTCCTCGGTCTAGGGTGGGCGTCTCAATCTTTGGACAGCGAACAGTCAGGAGGCCGGCAGTGAGCACGAGTGAGCTGCGTCGTCTGCGCAACTACATCGACGGTGAGTTCAAGGACGCCGCCGACGGACGGACCACCGAGGTGGTCAACCCCGCCACGGGCGAGGCGTACGCGAGCGCGCCGCTGTCCGGGCAGGCCGACGTCGACGCCGCGATGGCCGCCGCCGACGCCGCGTTCCCGGCCTGGCGCGACCTGGTCCCGGGAGAGCGCCAGAAGTACCTCCTGAAGATCGCGGACGCGTTCGAGGAGCGCGCCGAGGAGCTCATCGCCGTCGAGTCGGAGAACTGCGGCAAGCCGCTCGGGCTCACCCGCAGCGAAGAGATCCCGATGATGCTCGACCAGATCCGCTTCTTCGCGGGCGCGGCCCGGATGCTGGAGGGGCGCTCCGGCGGCGAGTACATGGAAGGCCTGACCTCCTTCGTGCGCCGCGAGCCGATCGGCGTCTGCGCGCAGGTCGCGCCGTGGAACTACCCGATGATGATGGGCGTGTGGAAGTTCGCCCCGGCGCTCGCCGCGGGCAACACGGTCGTCCTCAAGCCGTCCGACACCACCCCGGCCTCCACGGTCCTGATGGCCGAGATCATCGGCTCGATCGTGCCCAAGGGCGTCTTCAACGTGGTGTGCGGCGACCGTGACACCGGCCGCGCGATGGTCGAGCACAAGACCCCGGCGATGGCCTCCATCACCGGCTCCGTGCGCGCCGGCATGCAGGTCGCCGAGTCCGCCGCCAAGGACCTCAAGCGGGTCCACCTGGAGCTGGGCGGCAAGGCCCCGGTCGTCGTCTTCGAGGACGCCGACCTCGCGAAGGCCGCCGAGGGCATCGCCGAGGCCGGGTACTTCAACGCCGGCCAGGACTGCACCGCCGCCACCCGCGTCCTCGTCCACGAGTCGGTGCACGACGAGTTCGTCACCGCGCTCGCCAAGATCGCCGCCGAGACGAAGACCGGCGCGGCCGACGACGAGGACGTCCTGTACGGCCCGCTGAACAACGCCAACCAGCTGAAGCAGGTCACCGGCTTCATCGAGCGGCTCCCTGCGCACGCCAAGGTCGAGGCCGGCGGCCACCGGGTCGGCGAGCAGGGCTACTTCTACGCCCCGACCGTCGTCTCGGGCCTCAAGCAGGACGACGAGATCATCCAGAACGAGGTCTTCGGCCCGGTCATCACCGTCCAGTCCTTCACGGACGAGGAGCAGGCGGTGTCCTACGCCAACGGCGTCGAGTACGCGCTGGCCTCCTCGGTCTGGACGAAGGACCACGGCCGCGCGATGAGGATGTCCAAGGTCCTCGACTTCGGCTGCGTGTGGATCAACACCCACATCCCGCTCGTCGCCGAGATGCCGCACGGCGGCTTCAAGAAGTCGGGCTACGGCAAGGACCTGTCGGCGTACGGCTTCGACGACTACACGCGCATCAAGCACGTGATGACGTCGCTGGACGCGTGAGCCCGCGGGTGAACCTCACCTACGGCGAGGTCGGCGCGACCCTGGCGGCAGGCGAACTGCCGCCGGGGTACGCCCACATGGACCGCCGCGTCCGGCTCGGCTCGGGGCAGGAGTGCTTCGAGCGGGCCGGTGCGGCGGTCCTCGCGTGGGGCGCGCAGCGCGGCGTCGGAATGCGCGTGACGCCGGGCGACGACGTCCGGGAGGGCGCGGACGCGGTGCTGTGGCTCCACTTCCTGCGGATTCCCTGCCGGGTGGTGGGGGTCGTGCGCGACGACTCCCGGATCGGCTTCGCGTACGGGACGCTGCCGGGGCATCCGGAGTGCGGCGAGGAGGCGTTCGTCGTCGAGCGGGAGGCGGACGGGTCCGTGTGGTTCCGGGTCCGGGCGTTCTCGCGCCCTGCCAGCTGGTACGCGCGGCTCGGCGGGCCGGGGACGCGGAGCGTGCAGCGGTGGATGGCCCGGCGGTATCTGCGGGCCGTCGCGGCCGCGGTCGCGGCAGCGTAGATCGACAAGGTGTCGGCCCCCGGCCGTGCTGCTCGACGCAGCGTCCATTGTGGGGTCAAGTCGCCGGGCGAGAGGCTGAGTTCGTGCCAGCGAACCCGAAATCCCACCAGGTCACCCGTCGTTCCCTGCTGCGCGCCGCGGGCGGTGGTGCCGCGGCCGCGGCGGTCGGCGGCCTCGCCACCGGCTGCGGGGTGCCCGCCGCGTACGTCTCGCCGGGCGAGCGGGCAGGCCACGATCTGTCCGCCGACGAGAAGCGGCTCACCTGGGCCAACTGGCCGCTCTACATCGACGTCGACGACGACAACCCCTCGAAGCGGCCCACGCTCGACGCGTTCGAGAAACGGTCCGGGATCCAGGTCAAGTACACCGAGGAGATCAACGACAACGACGAGTTCTTCGGCAAGATCAGCCCGTCGCTCATGAACCACCAGAAGACCGACCGCGACCTCATCGTCATCTCCGACTGGATGTGCTCGCGTTTCGTGCGCCTCGGCTGGGTCCAGGAGATGGACCGGGCCCACCAGCCCAACGTCACCAAGTACCTCGACCCGCTGCTGCGTTCGCCCGCCTTCGACCCGGGCCGCAAGTACACCGTGCCGTGGCAGTCCGGCATCACCGGCATCGCGTACAACAAGCGGAAGCTGGGCCGCGAGATCAAGCACGTCTCCGACCTGTGGGCGGACGATCTGGCGGGCCGGGTCACCCTCCTCTCCGGTCTCGACGAGTCCTTCGCCCTCCTCATGCAGGGCAACGGCGTCGACATCACCAAGTGGACCGGCGCCGACTTCGACAAGATCTGCGAACAGGTCGAGAGGCTCGTGAAGGCGAAGCACATCCGCCGCTTCACCGGCAACGACTACATCAAGGACCTGTCCAGCGGCGATGTCCTCGCCTGCCAGGCGTACAGCGGCGACATCATCCAGCTCCAGGCCGACAACCCGGACATCGAGTTCGTCGTGCCGGAGGAAGGCGCCGAACTCTGGGCGGAATCCCTGATGATCCCCAACCTCGCCGACCACAAGGCCAACGCCGAGCGCCTGATCGACTACTACTACCAGCCGGAGGTCGCGGCGGAGCTGGCCGCGTGGGTCAACTACGTGTGCCCGGTACCGGCTGCGCGGGACGTGCTCGCCTCGTCCAAGGACAAGGAGACCGCCGAGCTCGCCGAGGACTCGCTGATCTTCCCGGACGACGGGATGCGCTCGCGGCTCGCGATCGCCCGTGACATCAGGCCGGCGGAGCGGACCGAGTTCTCGAAGCGGTGGAACAGGATCGCGGGGCTGTGAGCCGCGACGCGAGTCACAACGAGGCTTGCGGGGTGCTGAGTTGAGGCCGTCATAGGCTGTGGCCATGACCGATGACCAGTCGTCCGTCGGGGCGGCGGTGACCCTGGGGCTGTTCGCCGCCTGGGCGCTGCACGACACCGAAGAGGTGCTCACTGCGCCGCGCTGGATCCGGAGGAACGTGCCGCGGCTTCGCGAGCGGTGGCCGGGCGCGCCCGAGCGGGTATGGCGGGTCCTGGAGGGGGCCGACGAGCGGGAGTTCACCGCTGCCGTCGGGGTGATGGCCGGGATCGTCGGCGCGGGGGCTGTCGCCGGATGGGCGAGCGGTGGCCGCAGCGCCACGTACCAGGCCATGCTGAACGGCTTCGGGGCGCACGGGCTGCTGCACATTGGCCAGGCCGTCGCCGTGCGCGGCTACACGCCGGGCGTCGTGACCTCGCCGGTGCTCGTCGTGCCGTTCGCCCTGTGGGCGCGGCGGCGGCTCGCGAAGGCCGGGGTACTGCGTCCCGGCCGGGCCCGTGACGTCGTCGCCGGGGTCGCCTGGGCGGCCGCGGCGACGGCCGTCTCGCACGGGGTGGCGCACCGGCTGGTCAGTCCGCGTTCCTCGCCGACGCCATGACGATGCGCTGGGCGACGGGGTTCATGTTCTCGCCCTTCGCGTCCGTGGAGTTGACCGAGTAGACGAGCGTCCGGGTCAGCTCGCGGTCGGCGGCGATCCCGGTGCCGTAGCCGTACCGAGAGCCGGACTTGCCCCAGTACACGCGGCCGCCGATCTCGATCTTCTGCAGGCCTGCGCTCATCGTGGCGTCGTCGAGGCCGGCCGGAGGCGTGAACATCTCCTCGAGCTGCGGCTCGGGCACGATCCGGCCCCGGAAGAGGGCGGTGAGCAGCCGTTCCAGGTCGGCGGTCGTCGAGATCATGTCGCCCGCCGCCGAGCGGTCGGCCTGGACCCACTCCGTCACGTCGACGAACTCCCCGTCCACCAGCTGGTATCCGCGGTTGTGCGGGCCGTGGATCCGGCCGTCCGTCCCCGGGAAGTACGTGTGCCGCACCCCCGCCGGGCGCAGTACGAGCCGGGCCGCCGCCTGCGCGTAGGAGTCGCCGGTCACCTTCTCCACCAGCAGCCCGAGCAGCGTGTAGTTGATGTTGAGGTACTGCTGGCGGGTCCCCGGCGCGAACGCGGGCCCCTTGGCGAGCGCCAAAGCGGCGACCTGTGTGGGGGTGACGACGTCGAAGCGGTGTGCGTACTGGTCCGCGAACGCGTCGCCCCACCCATCGGCGGGCTGAATCCCGCTGGTGTGGTTCAGCAACTGTCGTACGGAGATGGGCTGTCGGAAGGCCGTGCCGTCGAAGAGACCGGGGAGGTAGCGCTGCACCGGCGCGTCCAGGTCGACTTCTCCGGCGGCGGCGAGCCGCAGCACCGTGGCCGCCGTCACGACCTTCGTGGTGGAGCCCGCCCGGAACCGTGCGTGCTCCAGAGCCTTCGCCCCGCCCCGCAGATCCCGTACGCCCGCGGTCCCGTGCCAGGAACCGCCCTTGCCGCCGACCCGGACCAGGGCGGCGGTGGCGTCGCCGTCCGGCAGGCCGGCGAGCGACTCGGCCAGGGCCTTCGCGTCCGGGGCGCCCGGGGCGGGAGCCACCACGGCCTGCGCCGGGACGGCCGCGGCGAGCGGCGCGGCGACGGCGCCGAGTGCGAGGGCGGTGGACAGGGCGAGGGCGAGACGGCGCTTCAAAGGGGCCTCCGGGAAGGGGAGTCGGCCCTGGCGGGCCGACACGGACCATCCTCGGTTCCGGCCGGCCGCGGCGGCTCGTCGTACGGGATGATCCCGACCCTGGGCCGATCCCCGGCCGCCCCCTAGGGGAGGCCGCTCAGGCGTCGTCGCGCAGTGACGTCAGGACGTCGACCCGGTTCGTCGTGATCGAGTCCACGCCGATGTCGAGCAGCCGGCGCATCGAGCGCTTGGTGTCCGGGGTCCATGCCGACAGCAGGTAGCCGTCCCGGTGCACGCGGGCCGCGAGCTCCCGGGTCACCAGCGGGAAGCGGTAGTTGAGCCAGCGGGGCGTGAGGGCCGCGAGGACGGCCGGGCGGGGCGGGGCCAGCGAGGTCCAGGTGAGCGCGAGTTCGGCGGAGGCGTCCGCCGCGCGCACCTTCAGCATCGTCTCGGCGCCCGCGCAGTAGTAGACCCGCTCCTCGGCGCCGCAGTCGCGGACGGCGCCGACGACCGTGCGTACGGTACGCGCGTCCGCGCCCGGCAGGTCGATCATGACGCGGGCGTCACGGCACGCCTCCAGGGCGTCCGCGAGGGTGGGCACGCCGCCCTCCGTAAGGCCGCGCACCTCCTCGCAGGAGAGCGCGGACAGTGGGCGTTCGTGCTGCCACAGGCGTTCGAGCGTGGAGTCGTGGAGCAGTACCGGGACGGCGTCCCGCGTCAGTCGTACGTCGATCTCCACCACGTCGGCGCCCCGTTCCAGCGCGGAGCGCAGGGACGGGAGGGTGTTCTCACGGACTCGGTAGGGGTCGCCTCGGTGGGCCACGGCAGTCACGGTGCGCATGGCCACCATTGTGGCCTCCGGCCGGGGCGGGTGGGCGTCACCCGGTGATCGGTCGCGGGGCTCCGCCCCGGACCCCGCTGCTCAATCGCCGCAGGGGCTCTATGCGGGCCAGTTCTCCGTGTAGGTGTCGATCTCCGTGATGATGCGGGCCTTGCCCAGCTCGTCGAGGAACGACTCCCGCACCGCGTTCTTCGCCAGCTCCGCCACGCCCCGCTCGTCGAGGTCGAGGAGGCGGGCCGCCACCGCGTACTCGGTGTTGAGGTCCGTGGAGAACATCGGCGGGTCGTCCGAGTTGATGGTCACCGTCACGCCCGCGTCCACGAATTGCTTGAGCGGGTGCTCGTCGAGGGTGCGGACGGCGCGGGTCGCGATGTTCGACGTCGGGCACACCTCCAGCGGAATGCCGTGCTCGGCGAGGTGCGCGAGCAGCTTCGGGTCCTGGACCGACGACGTGCCGTGGCCGATGCGCTCGGCGCCCAGGTGGTTCAGCGCGTCCCACACCGTCTCGGGCCCGGTCGTCTCGCCCGCGTGCGGCACCGAGCGCAGGCCCGCCGCGCGCGCCCGGTCGAAGTACGGCTTGAACTGCGGGCGCGGCACGCCCACTTCGGGCCCGCCGAGCCCGAACGACACCAGGCCCTCCGGTCGCAGCGCGTCGTCCGTGGCGAGCCGCGCCGTCTCCTCGGCCGACTCCAGACCCGCCTCGCCGGGGATGTCGAAGCACCAGCGCAGCACCGTGCCGAACTCGGCCTCCGCCGACTTGCGCGCGTCCTCGATCGCCTCCATGAAGCCGCGGGCGTCGATGCCGCGGCGCGTGGAGGAGAAGGGGGTGAGGGTGAGCTCCGCGTACCGCACGTTCTGCCGGGCCATGTCGCGGGCGATCTCGTACGTGAGGAGGCGGACGTCCTCCGGCGTGCGGATCAGGTCGACCACCGACAGGTACACCTGGATGAAGTGCGCGAAGTCCGTGAACGTGAAGAACTCGGCGAGCGCCTCGGGGTCGGCCGGGACCTTCGAGTCGGGGTGCCGGGCGGCGAGCTCCGAGACGATCCTGGGGGAGGCGGAGCCCACGTGGTGGACGTGCAGTTCCGCCTTCGGCAGGCCGGTGATGAAGGCTTGCAGGCTCTCGCTGCGACTCGGGCTCGGGCTCTGGCTCACGGTTTCCTCCCCAGGAACTTGGGTGATCGGCTGATCGGGGTCGTCGTCATCGTATGCGGGGAGCCCGGCGGCCCGGCGGCGCACCTAGCATGAGCGGATGAGCGAGTACGACCCGTGGCGTGCGCCGCCGGCGCCCTCCGCGTACGGGTACGCCAACCCGTACGCGGCGCCGGACGAGCCCGTGCCGCCACCGCCCGTCGGGCCCGAGGGTCCGACGCCGTTCCCGTACGGGGCGTACTGGTGCGCGTACGGGCACGGCGCCCACGGGGCCGTACCGCCCCGCAACGGAATCGGTGTCGCGGCCCTCGTGCTCGGCATCGTCACCGCGGTCGGCTTCGTGCTGTGGCCGCTCGCGATCGTGACGGGGGTGCTCGCGGTGATCTTCGGCGTGGTCGGCAGGCGGCGGGCCGGGGACGGGGCCGCGACCAACGGCGGGCACGCGCTGGGCGGGCTCATCTGCGGCGTGGGCGGGCTGCTGTCGGCGATCGGGGTCGGGATCGCGGTCCTCATGGGGTGAGCCCATAACCCGCTCCGGCCCGAGTCCGCGGGCTCAGCGCAGCCGCTCTCTCGCCGCCATCAGCGCGAAGCCCAGCAGATTCAGCCCCCGCCACGCCTCCGGATCCGCCGCGCCGGCGTCGTCCGCCGCCATCCCGATGCCCCACACCCGGTCCGTCGGACTCGCTTCCACAAGGACCCAGTCACCCGTCCCGACCAGGAACTCCCGCAGCCCCGGATCCGCCGCGAACTTGTGGACGCTCCCCTCGACGACCACGCCGAAGCGCTCCCGCTCCCACACCGCGCCGTCGAAGCCGCGCACCAGCCGCCCCGCCTTCTTGGCCTCCGCCGGATGCCCGGCGGCGATCGCGCGGCGCTCCGCCTCCGCGTCACCGAAGAGGCGGGCCTTCTCCGCCATCATCCAGTGCTCCGCCGTCGCGTACTGAACGCCCGCCACCGTGAACGGTGCGGGCCACCACTGGCTGAGACAACTCGCCCCGATCGAACCGTCCTTACGCGGCGTGTGCCCCCAGAAGTGCAGGTATCGCACACTTGTCCCCGCCGCCAGGGCAGTGACCAGCGATTCCCTGCTGTCGATCTCCATACACGCGAGTCTGGCACGCACCACTGACAATCCGTCCTGCGTTTTCCAGGTGGACTCGACACCCGGTCGACAGATTCCGTCGCGTAACCAAATGGCAACAACGGAATCACTTGTTGGCCCGGTGGTCCTCTGTCAGGATCGGCACTCAAATCGAGCTGGAGCTACGGCTGGAGCTACGTCGGCCCCCGGGACGGTGCCGACGCAGGAGAAGCGAGAGCGAGCACTCATGCACCACCCCACCTCGGACCACCCCGCCTCGGCCAAGAACGTGGCCGCACTGGCACAGGAACTCTTCGCGGACGGCGCGAACTTCGTCGCGGGCCGCCTCGTCAAGGGCACTTCGGGCCGCACCCACGCCGTCGTCGACCCGGCCACGGGCGCGGAGGTCTACACGTACGAACTGGCGGGCACCGGCGATGTGGACGCCGCCGTCGCCGCCGCCCGCGCCGCCTTCCCCGGCTGGTCGGGCGCGACGCCCGGCGAGCGGTCCGACGCCATGCACCGGTTCGCGGCCGTGCTCGACGAGAAGGCGGAGGAGCTTGCCCGCCTCGAATCGCTGCAGTGCGGCAAGCCGCTCAAGCTGAGCCGCGAGTTCGACGTTCCCGGATCGGTCGACAACGCCGCCTTCTTCGCCGGCGCCGCCCGGCATCTCCAGGGGCAGTCCGCCGGCGAGTACAGCGCCGACCACACCTCGTACGTACGCCGCGAGCCCATCGGTGTGGTCGGCTCCATCGCGCCGTGGAACTACCCGCTGCAGATGGCCGCCTGGAAGGTGCTTCCGGCGATCGCGGCGGGCAACACGATCGTCCTCAAGCCCGCCGAGCTGACCCCGTTCACCTCGCTCCTCTTCGCGCAGGCCGCCACCGAGGCGGGCCTCCCCGACGGCGTCGTCAACGTCATCAGCGGCGCGGGCCGCGACGCCGGTGAACACCTCGTCGGGCACCCGGACGTCGCCATGACCTCCTTCACCGGCTCCACGGGCGTCGGCAAGCGGGTCGCCGAGATCGCCACGGCCACCGTGAAGCGGATCCACCTGGAGCTGGGCGGCAAGGCACCGTTCGTCGTGTTCGACGACGCCGACCTCGACGCCGCCGTGCACGGCGCGGTCGCCGGCGCCCTCATCAACACCGGGCAGGACTGCACCGCCGCCACGCGCGCGTACGTGCAGCGGCCGCTCTACGAAGCCTTCGTGGAGAAGACGGCCGCCCTGATGGAGACCGTCAGGCTCGGCGACCCGTTCGCCGACGGCACCGACCTCGGGCCGCTCATCTCGCACGCCCAGCGGGACCGCGTCGCCGAATTCGTGGACCGGGCGCGCGGCTACGCGCGCGTGGTGACCGGTGGCGAGGCCCCCGGCGGCGAGCTCGCGGACGGCGCGTACTACCGGCCCACGCTCATCGCCGACGCCGCGCAGGACAGCGAGGCCGTGCAGTCCGAGATCTTCGGTCCCGTGCTGGTCGTGCTGCCCTTCGACAGCGACGACGAGGGCATCGATCTCGCCAACGACACCCCCTATGGGCTCGCCGCCTCCGCCTGGTCCACCAACGTGTTCCGCGCGAACCGCGCCACGCGCGAGATCAAGGCGGGCTGCGTGTGGGTCAACGACCACATCCCGATCCTCAGCGAGATGCCGCACGGCGGCTACAAGGCGTCCGGCTTCGGCAAGGACATGTCCGCTTATTCCTTCGACGAGTACACGCAGATCAAGCACGTCATGTTCGACAACACAGCGGTGGTGCGCAAGGACTGGCACCGCACGATCTTCGGGGACCGATAGTCGACGCCGGCCGCCTGACCGCCGGCCGCCAACCCTCCCGAAAGGGCAACCACGCGCATGGAGCAGTACGAGCCCGACAGCCTGACGTCTCTCAGTCGGCCCCAACTGGCCGCCATGCACCGCAGCTTCAGGAACGGCAGGGCCGCGATGTCCCGCCGTTCCCTGATGCGGGCCTCGGCAGGCGGCGCGCTCGCGGTCGGTGGGCTCGGCGCCCTCACCGGCTGCGGCATTCCCGCGGCGAGCAAGTCCTCGGGCGGCATCTCGTCCGAGGACCACTCGGCCAAGGAGAAGGTCATCAACTTCTCCAACTGGACCGAGTACATCGACATGAGCGACGACGAGAAGCACCGCCCGTCGCTGGAAGCGTTCACCAAACGCACCGGGATCAAGGTCAAGTACACCGAGGACATCAACGACAACGTCGAGTTCTTCGGGAAGATCAAGCCCCAGCTCGCCGCGGGCCAGGACACCGGCCGCGACATCATCATCCTCACCGACTGGCTGGCCGCCCGGCTGATCCGCTACGGCTGGGTGCAGAAGCTCGACCCGGCCAACCTGCCGCACGCGTACACCAACCTGTCCGCCCAGTTCCGCAACCCCGACTGGGACCCGGGGCGCGCCTACTCCTACCCCTGGACGGGCATCGCGACGGTCATCGCGTACAACACGAAGGCCACCGGCGGGAAAGAGGTCACCTCGGTCTCGCAGCTGCTCGACGACCCGAAGCTCAAGGGCAAGGTCGGTCTGCTCTCCGAGATGCGCGACACGATCGGCATGACGCTGATCGACATGGGCAAGGACCCGCGCACCTTCACGTCCGACGACTTCGACGCGGCGATCGCGCGTGTCCAGAAGGCCGTCGACAGCAAGCAGGTGCGCCGCTTCACCGGCAACGACTACATCTCCGACCTCAGCAAGGGCGACCTCGCGGCCTGTCTCGCCTGGGCCGGGGACGTCGTGCAGCTCCAGGCGGACAACCCGCACGTCAAGTTCGCGATCCCGGACGCCGGTTACATCTCGTCGACCGACAACATGCTGGTCCCGAACAAGGCTCGTCACAAGACGAACGCCGAGAAGCTCATGGACTACTACTACGAGCCGGCGGTCGGCGCCGAACTGGCCGCGTGGATCAATTACGTCTCGCCGCTGGACACCGGCCTCGTCAAGCCGGAACTCGCCAAGATCGACAAGGACGTCGCGAACGATCCGCTGATCGTCCCCGACAAGGAGATGTCGGCGAAGGCGCACGGCTTCCGCTCCCTGACGGCCAAGGAAGACACGGCGTTCGAGCAGAAGTTCGCCCAGCTCACCGGCGGCTGAACCACCGCCCCCGTCCTCAGCCCTCCCCGACTCCTTGGACTCACCATGACGACCCTTACGACGTCGGAGACCGGTGGAGACGTCCGTCTCTCCGGGATCAGCAAGACGTACGACAACGGCTTCACCGCCGTCCAGCCGCTCGACCTCACCGTGCCCCAGGGCTCGTTCTTCGCGCTGCTCGGCGCCTCCGGCTGCGGGAAGACCACGACCCTGCGCATGATCGCGGGCCTTGAGGACCCGACCACGGGCACCGTGCACCTCGGCGACCAGGACGTGACGTCCCTGCCCCCGTACAAGCGCCCGGTGAACACCGTCTTCCAGTCGTACGCGCTCTTCCCGCACCTCGACATCTACGAGAACGTCGCCTTCGGCCTGCGCCGGCGCGGCATCAAGTCAGTGAAGAAGCAGGTCGAGGAGATGCTCGACCTGGTGCAGCTCGGCGAGCAGATCCGCAAGAAGCCGCAGCAGCTCTCCGGCGGCCAGCAGCAGCGCGTCGCCGTGGCCCGCGCGCTGATCAACCACCCCAAGGTGCTGCTCCTCGACGAGCCGCTCGGCGCCCTCGACCTCAAGCTGCGCCGCCAGATGCAGCTGGAGCTCAAGCGCATCCAGACCGAGGTCGGCATCACGTTCGTGCACGTCACGCACGACCAGGAGGAGGCCATGACGATGGCCGACACCGTGGCCGTGATGAACTCGGGCTCCGTCGAACAACTCGGCGCCCCCACCGACCTGTACGAGAACCCGGGCTCGACGTTCGTCGCGAACTTCCTCGGCACCTCGAACTTCATCGAGGCCGAGATCGCGGGCAGGGCCGGCGACGACCTCACCCTGAAGGCGGGGGGCGACAAGCTCGTCCTGCCCTCCGTCCGCAACTCCGCGCGCACCGCGGCGACCGGCGACAAGCTGCTCCTCGGCGTGCGCCCCGAGAAGATCTCGCTCACGCACGCCGACGACGCGGGCGAGATCCCCGACGGCCGCAACCGCATCACCGGGAAGATCGCCGACTCCAGCTTCATCGGCGTCTCCACCCAGTACGTCATCGACAGCCCGCTGTGCGACTCCTTCGAGGTCTACGCACAGAACATCGAGCGCGACAGCCGCCTCGCCCCCGGCGCCGAGGTCGTCCTGCACTGGAACCCCGCGCACACCTTCGGACTCGACGCCGCGCAGGATGTCGGGGCGGGCGCGGCCAAGGTCTCGGAGGACGCCGCCGCATGAGCACCGTCACCGACGCGCCACCGGCGGCGCCCACACCGGCGGAGAAGCCCCGCAAGACACGTAAGCGCGGCCGCCTCGTCCCGTACTGGCTGCTGCTGCCCGGCATCCTCTGGCTGGTCGTCTTCTTCGCCCTGCCGATGGTCTACCAGGCCTCGACCTCCGTACAGCAGGGGTCGCTTGAGGACGGCTTCAAGGTCACCTGGCACTTCGCGACGTACTGGGACGCACTGTCCGAGTACTGGCCGCAGTTCCTGCGCTCCGTCCTGTACGCGGGTCTCGCCACGATCCTGTGCCTGCTGCTCGGCTACCCGCTCGCGTACCTCATCGCGTTCCGCGCGGGCCGCTGGCGCAACTTCATCATGATCCTGGTGATCGCCCCGTTCTTCACCAGCTTCCTGATCCGCACGCTCGCGTGGAAGACGATCCTCGCGGACGGCGGCCCCGTCGTGGGCGCGCTCAACTCGCTGCACGTCCTCGACGTCACGAGCTGGCTGGGCATGACCGACGGCAGCAGAGTCCTCGCCACACCGCTCGCGGTGGTGTGCGGACTCACGTACAACTTCCTGCCGTTCATGATCCTGCCGCTCTACACCTCCCTGGAACGGATCGACGGCCGACTGCACGAGGCGGCGGGCGATCTGTACGCGCACCCGTTCACCACCTTCCGCAAGGTGACGTTCCCGCTGTCGATGCCGGGTGTGGTCTCCGGAACGCTGCTGACCTTCATCCCCGCGACCGGCGACTACGTGAACGCCGACCTGCTCGGCTCCACCGACACCCGCATGGTCGGAAACGTCATCCAGACACAGTTCCTGCGGATTCTCGACTATCCGACGGCGGCGGCGCTCTCCTTCATCCTCATGGCGGCCATTCTCTTCATGGTCACCTTCTACATCCGCCGTTCCGGGACGGAGGACCTCGTCTGATGGGCACGATGAATCCCCTGCGCTGGCTGCGAAAGAATCTCGTGGTGATAGCGGGCCTGATCACGCTCGGCTATCTCCTGCTCCCGAACCTCGTGGTGACGGTCTTCTCCTTCAACAAGCCGAAGGGCCGCTTCAATTACGAGTGGCAGGAATTCTCGACCGACGCCTGGAAGAACCCGTGCGGCGTCGCCGACATGTGCGGCTCGCTCTCGCTGAGCCTCCAGATCGCCTTCTGGGCCACGATCGGCGCGACGGCCCTCGGCACGATGATCGCCTTCGCGCTCGTCCGCTACCGGTTCAGGGCGCGCGGCGCGATCAACTCACTGATCTTCCTGCCGATGGCGATGCCGGAGGTCGTGATGGCGGCCTCGCTGCTCACGCTCTTCCTCAACATGGGCGCCCAGCTGGGCTTCTGGACGATCCTCATCGCCCACATCATGTTCTGCCTCAGCTTCGTGGTGACGGCGGTGAAGGCCCGCGTGATGTCGATGGACCCGCGCCTGGAGCAGGCCGCGCAGGACCTCTACGCGGGCCCGGTGCAGACGTTCCTCCGCGTTACGCTGCCGATCGCGGCGCCCGGTATCGCGGCGGGCGCGCTGCTCGCCTTCGCGCTGTCCTTCGACGATTTCATCATCACCAATTTCAACGCGGGCTCGACCGTCACCTTCCCCATGTTCGTGTGGGGCTCGGCGCAGCGCGGAACGCCCGTTCAGATCAATGTCATCGGTACGGCCATGTTCCTGGTCGCCGTACTGTGTGTGCTGGCTGCAATGACCATCGGTAAGCGCAAGAACAAGGCTGCGTAACAGGTTGCGCAACCCCATCTAGTTCCTGAGGGAGTTGGAATCATGGCCGCACGTGCCATGAATCGCTGGACGAATTCACTCGCCGACGCCAAGCCGGTCGCCTACTGGCTCGACGATCCCGGCAGGCCCGAGGCCCGCCCGGCCCTGACCGGCGAAGAGCACTGCGACCTCCTGGTCGTCGGCGGCGGCTACAGCGGACTGTGGACCGCGCTGCTCGCCAAGGAGCGCGACCCAGGCCGCGACGTGGTCCTCGTCGAGGGCCGCGAGATCGGCTGGGCCGCCTCCGGGCGCAACGGTGGGTTCTGTGCGGCCTCCCTCACGCACGGCACGGCCAACGGGCTGGCCCGCTGGCCCAAGGAGATCAAGAAGCTGGAGGAGCTGGGCGCCGCCAACCTCGACGCCATCGAGGCGGCGGTGGCCCGCTACTCCATCGACTGCGACTTCGAGCGCACCGGCGAACTGGACGTGGCGACACGGCCCCACCAGGTCGCCGAACTGCACGAATTCCACGCGGAGTTGACCGAGGCCGGCCTCGCCGACGGCATCGAACTCCTCGACGCGGACGAGACCCGCGAGCAGGTCGCCTCACCCACCTTCCTCGGGGCGATGTACGACCGGCACGGCGTCGCCATGCTGCACCCGGCGAAACTGGCGTGGGGCCTGAAGCGGGCCTGCCTCGACCTGGGCGTGCGCATCCACGAGAATACGCCGGCCACGGAGCTGGCCTCGAACGGCGCGGGGGTCGCGGTCCGCACCCCGTACGGCCGCGTCTTCGCCCGGCACGCGGCGCTCGCCACGAACGTCTTCCCCTCGCTGGTCAAGCGCACGCGCGCGTACACGGTCCCGGTGTACGACTACGCGCTGATGACGGAGCCGCTGAGCGCGGACCAGCTGGCGGCGGTCGGCTGGAAGAACCGCCAGGGCCTCGGCGACTCGGCCAACCAGTTCCACTACTTCCGGCTCTCCGCCGACAACCGGATCCTGTGGGGCGGCTACGACGCGATCTACCCGTACGGCGGCAAGGTCCGCGCCGAGCACGATCACCGCCCGGAGACGTACGCGAAGCTCGCCGAGCACTTCTTCACGTGCTTCCCGCAGTTGGAGGGCCTGCGCTTCACGCACGCCTGGGGCGGCGCGATCGACACCTGCACCCGCTTCTCGGCGTTCTTCGGCACGGCGCACGCGGGCCGGGTGGCGTACGCCGCCGGGTACACGGGCCTCGGCGTCGGCGCGACGCGCTTCGGCGCGGACGTGATGCTGGACCTCCTCGCGGGCGAGCGCACGGACCGTACGGAGCTGGAAATGGTCCGCAAGAAGCCGCTCCCGTTCCCGCCGGAGCCGTTCGCGTCCACGGGCATCGCGCTCACCAAGCGGTCGCTCGCGCGCGCCGACGAGAACGGCGGCCGCCGCAACCTGTGGCTGAAGGCGATGGACGCGGCGGGCCTGGGCTTCGACAGCTAGGCCGGGGCCTTCTCAGGTCAGGCGCTCTCGTCCTCGGTGAGCGTCCCCTGATGGAAGTACAGCCGCCACCCGGACTCCGGGTGGCGGCGCCACACCGAACTCCGGTGCGCGCGGCGCCCGTTGTCGTCCGCGTGATACGTCAGGTGGACCACGCCGGGCGCGAGCAGCACGCCCCGCATCCCCGTGACCCGCACCGGGCTCCGCGGCTCCACGGACACCGCGCCCGTCACCTCCAGGATCGACTCCCGGCCCCATCGCCGCCCGGACGCCCCGAACTCCGTGAACTCCGGGTCGAGCAGCGCCGTCACCTCGGTGTCGGAAGCCCGTACTCCGGGTTCGAGCAGCCGCAGCTCCCCGTCGACCGCCGCCTGGATCTGCGCGTTCTCGTCCTCGTCCATGGCGTGAGCGTACGGGTGCGCCCGCGTTTCTCACCCGGCGTACGCCCCGGCAGGGTGCGGTGCCGAAAATTCACTACGTCCAGGTAACCGAAGTCGCGTAATGCTCGCGCCACTTCCCCCTCTCGTTCGTGACGATCAGCGTCGATGTGAACGAGGAGGGCCCCGTCATGACTGGCTCGGGGGACAAGGCCGCTGTCGAGTGGCTGGTGTCCGTGGCACCGGATCCGGACGCCTGCCGCTGGGAGTGGGAACGCAATCCGCACGGGGTGGCGCTGCTGCCCGCGGGCGAGCGGTGGGACGTGCTGATCCTGCCGGGGGAGCTGGGTTATCCGACGCTCGACGTGCTGCGCCGGGTGATCGACAGGCCGGGCCCGGTCCTTGCGGACTTCGGCGCCGCCCGCATGGGCTTCTTCGTGCCCGCGGGCACGGCCGCCCGGTGGCTCGGCACGGGGGTGCGCGCGGTGGGGCGCGGCTCCTGGATCGTGGCGCCGTACCCCGGCCGGCTCGCGGGCGGCGTGCGCTGGCTGGTGCCGCCGGACGGCTCGGGCACGCTCACGGACCCGGCGCTCCTGGAACTCTCGATGCACGAGGCGGCGGCCCAACTGGCAAGGGATACGGGGGAGTAGCGGGAGTGCGGCGGATGCCGAACCCTTGACAACTCAATTGGTCTGGACCAAGTTGGGCGCGCTCCACCGTGCTCGTTTCCCCGCCACGCCCGGAGGCAGCCATGTCCCGCTCCAGACCCAGCAGACCTCGCGGATCCCTCGGATCCCCCAAGTCCCGCAGATCCCGCAGGCTCTTGATGAGCCTCACGGCCGCCGCGCTCGCCGCGACCGGCCTCACCGCCCTGTCCACCACCGCACGTGCCGCCGATGTCGACCTCGCCCGCAACGGCGGATTCGAGTCCGGCACGGACGGCTGGACCTGTTCGTCCGACACGGGAAGAAGCGTCGACTCACCCACCCACAGCGGTACATCGGCGCTCCGGGCCACACCGTCCGGCGCCGACAACGCCCGGTGCGCCCAGACGGTCACGGTCAAGCCGGACTCCACGTACACCCTGTCCGGATACGTCCGCGGCAGCTACGTCTACCTCGGTGCGAGCGGCACCGGCACCACGGACGTGTCGACCTGGACCCCGTCGGCCTCCGACTGGCAGCAGCTCAGGACCACCTTCCGCACCGGCCGGGACACGACCAAGGTCACGATCTACACGCACGGCTGGTACGGCAGCCCCGCCTACACCGCCGACGACATCACCCTGCTCGGCCCCGGCACCGACACCCCGGTGCCGCCTGCCGCGCCCACGGGCCTCAAGACCTCGGCCGTCACCGCGACGAGCGTCGGCCTGTCCTGGTCGGCCGTCCCCGGCGCCACGAGCTACGCGGTGTACCGCAACGGCACCAAGTCCCGGACGGTGACCGGCACTTCGGCCACGGAAACCGGCCTCGCACCCACCACCGCGTACAGCTTCCAGGTCGCCGCCGTGAACGACGCGGGCGAATCCGCGAAGTCGACCACGGTCACCGCGACAACGGCCGAAGGGCCCGGCGACACCGGATCCGCTGACCTCCCGGCGCACGCCCTCGTCGGCTACCTCCACGCGAGCTTCGCCAACGGCGCCGGCTACACCCGCCTCGCCGACGTCCCCGACAGCTGGGACGTCATCGACCTCGCCTTCGGCGAACCCACCTCGACGACCTCCGGGGACATCCGCTTCGACCGCTGCCCGGCCACCGAGTGCCCGGGCGTCGAGTCGGACGCCGACTTCAAGGCCGCGATCAAGGCCAAGCAGGCGGCGGGCAAGAAGGTCCTGATCTCGATCGGCGGCCAGAACGGCCAGGTACAACTGACCACCACGGCCGCCCGCGACACCTTCGTCTCCTCGGTCTCCAAGATCATCGACGAGTACGGCCTCGACGGCCTCGACATCGACTTCGAAGGCCACTCCCTGTCCCTCAACGCCGACGACACCGACTTCAAGAACCCGAAGACCCCGGTGATCGTGAACCTGATCGCGGCGGTGAAGGCCCTCAAGGCCAAGTACGGCAGCGACTTCACGCTCACCATGGCCCCGGAGACGTTCTTCGTCCAGCTCGGCTACCAGTACTACGGCACCGGCAAATGGGGCGGCCAGGACCCGCGCGCGGGCGCGTACCTCCCGGTCATCCACGCCCTGCGCGACGACCTGACGCTCCTCCACGTCCAGGACTACAACTCCGGCTCGATCATGGGCCTCGACAACCAGTACCACTCCATGGGCGGCGCCGACTTCCACATAGCGATGACCGACATGCTGCTCACCGGCTTCCCGGTCGCGGGCGACGCGAACAACGTCTTCCCGCCGCTGCGCCCCGACCAGATCGCGATCGGCATGCCGGCCTCGACGCAGGCGGGCAACGGCTACGTGTCCCCGGCCGAGACCGACAAGACCCTCGACTGCCTCACCAAGAAGACCAACTGCGGCTCGTACCCGACCCATGGCACCTGGCCCGCCCTGCGCGGCCTGATGACGTGGTCGGTCAACTGGGACCGCTTCAGCAACTGGGAGTTCCAGAAGAACTTCGACGCCTACTTCGGCTGACCGCGTACGCCGCCGCGCACAGCAGCAGCACCGCCAGACACCAGCTCCCCACCACATCGGCCGGCCAGTGGTACCCCTGCCGCACGAGTCCCAGGCCTACGGCCGCGTTCACCAGGACGCAGCCGTAGGCCAGTCGGCGTGAACGGAGGATCAGCGCGCACAGCCCGTACGCGACCGCCGCCGTGGCCGCGTGGCCCGACGGGTAGAAGCCCGTCTCCGGTGCCATGGGCGGCGGGCCGGGGCGGGCGATGAGGGTCTGGAGCGGGCCCACCAGGGTGGGGACCAGGGCCATCGTCACGGCCGCGGCGATCACGGGGAACCAGGTCCGGGTGCGCCACGTGACGTACGCGAGGGTGGCGGCGAGGACCGGGAGGGCGACCGCCATGTTGCCGAGGTCGGAGAAGAACTCCGCAAGGCCCGAGGGGATCGCGCTGGTGCGGATCGCGTCACCGAGGCGCTCGTCGTACGCGAGGAGCGGGCCGTCGGAGGCGACCTGCCAGGTGAGTGCGGCGAAGAGAAGCGCGGCGAAGAGGATGAGAAAGATGGTCGGCCGGTTCGGAACAGGGGGGGTAGTTCCGAACCGGCCGAACTGGCCGGCGTATCGCGCGCCCCGGGGGGTTTGGGGCGGGCGACCGTCCGACCGGTGAGGAGTTCCGGAGCCGGAAGCTCCGGGTGTGTGCGCGAGGGCACGACCAGGGCGAAGCTGGGGAGGCCTCGACCCGGTTTCGCCCGCAGTCACCTGCGAGCGGGGTGTTTCTCTCATCTGCAGAAACCGTACGGCAGGGGCTGAGGGTGCGACAGCCGGTTGGGCAACATCCCATGGGCCTCGCACACCTTCTTCACACCGCCCGACCGTCGTCGCAGGTCACGGAAGTGTCGCGGTCCGCGTCGTCACGATCGGGCGGTGTGGCTCCTGTTGCCGGAGCGGCGTTCTGGGGCTTCTCAGAGCGCGGCGAACGCGTTCTCGATGATGTCGAGGCCCTCGTTCAGGAGGTCCTGGCCGATGACGAGCGGCGGCAGGAAACGGAGCACGTTGCCGTAGGTGCCACAGGTGAGGACGAGCAGGCCCTCGGCGTGGCAGGCCTTGGCGAGGGCGGCGGTGGCCTCCGGGTTCGGCTCCTTGGTGGCGGGGTCCTTCACGAGCTCGACGGCGATCATGGCGCCGCGGCCGCGGATGTCGCCGATGGCCGGGAACTTCTCCTGCATCGCCGACAGGCGCGACTTCATCGTCGTCTCGATCTCCTTCGCCTTGGCGTTGAGGTCGAGCTCCTTCATCGTCTCGATGGCGCCGAGCGCACCGGCGCAGGCCACCGGGTTGCCGCCGTAGGTGCCGCCGAGGCCGCCCGCGTGCGCGGCGTCCATGATCTCGGCCTTGCCGGTGACGGCGGCGAGCGGGAGGCCGCCCGCGATGCCCTTGGCGGTCGTGATCAGGTCCGGGACGATGCCCTCGTCCTCACACGCGAACCACTGGCCTGTACGGCAGAAGCCGGACTGGATCTCGTCCGCGACGAAGACGATGCCGTTGTCGGCGGCGTACTGGCGGATCGCCGGGAGGAAGCCCTTGGCGGGCTCGATGAAGCCGCCCTCGCCGAGCACCGGCTCGATGATGATCGCGGCGACGTTGTCCGCGCCGACCTGCTTGGAGATCTGGTCGATGGCCTGCTTGGCGGCCTCGGGTCCGGCGTTCTCCTCGCCGGTCGGCCAGCGGTAGCCGTACGCGAGCGGGGCGCGGTAGACCTCGGGGGCGAACGGTCCGAAGCCGTGCTTGTACGGCATGTTCTTCGCGGTCAGCGCCATCGTCAGGTTCGTCCGGCCGTGGTAGCCGTGGTCGAAGACGACGACCGCCTGGCGCTTGGTGTAGGCGCGGGCGATCTTGACCGCGTTCTCCACCGCCTCGGCGCCGGAGTTGAAGAGGGCCGACTTCTTGGCGTGGTCGCCCGGCGTCAGCTCGGCGAGGGCCTCGGCGACCGCCACGTAGCTCTCGTACGGCGTGACCATGAAGCAGGTGTGGGTGAACTCCTGCAGCTGGGCGGAGGCGCGGCGGACCACGGCCTCGGCGGAGGCGCCGACGGAGGTCACGGCGATGCCGGAACCGAAGTCGATGAGGCGGTTGCCGTCGACGTCCTCGATGATGCCGCGGTCGACCTTGGCGGTGAACACCGGCAGCGTGGAGCCCACGCCCGCGGCGACGACCGCGGTGCGGCGGGCCTGCAGCTCCTGCGACTTCGGGCCGGGGATGGCGGTGACGACGCGGCGCTCCTGCGGGATGTCGCTCATGCGGGCTCCATATTTCTGGTGGGCCGGATCCGGCTCCCGGGTTCGGTCTCGATGTCGCCGGTTCGCCGGGGCTGCTTTCGGGGGGGTTCTCGCAGGTTAGGGGTGGGGGAACGGGGCGGTCATGCTCCATCCGGGCGGGGTCGGTGATGCGTGTTGTCCGTCTTGGACAGGTGTGGTTCCGGCGCGCTCTCCGGACGAGCCGGGTGCGCGCTCCGCGACGGGCCCGGCCCATGGGGCGCGTATGCGGTGAACTCCCCTGGTACGGGCATTAGATTGAGGCGCGATCGACGCACACGGCAGATACGGACCGGCAAGGTCGGGCAGCTCAGGGGGCTACGCCATGGACAGCGACAGCGGGATGCGGGAGACGCACGGGGCAGGGGGCGATCGGCAGGCCGCCGCACCCGTGCCGCGTCCCGCGCGGCCGCCCCGCCCGACCGCCCCGCCCATGCCCCGACAGGCGCCCCCGGCGGCCCGCGGCTCGGTGTCCGAGTGGCTCGCCGCGCGCCGGCCCAAGGCGCAGCCGGGCGTGTGGCGGTACGAGTACGTGCCCCGGCCGCCCCAGCAGGACACGTCGGCGATCGGGCGCAAGCTGCTGACATGGATGGCGTTGTCGTTCCTGGTCGGCGTCCTGCTGTGGAGCCTGTGGCGGCGCGGCACGCTGCCGTACCAGTGGGCCCCGCTCAAGATCTTCACGCCGGACGGCTGGTGGTGGCCCGGCACGACCACGCCGCGCGAATCGAACTCGAAGGCGTGGGACGCGCTCGTCGTCTACGAAGGTGTGGCGTTCGCTCTGCTCGTCTTCCTAGTGGGGCGTTTCGGGGCCTGGGCGGAGGGCATCCGGCACTTCATCGTCCGCAGGCCCCAGCCCGCGCGGGCCATCGTGGCCGCGGTCGCCGCCGTGGGCGTGCTGGTCTTCGTGTGGCCGGACGCGCTCGGCCTGTCCTGGCGGCCGCTGCCGATCGCCGACCCGGTCCTCTCCCTCGTCGTCCTCATCACCGGCGGCTACGGCGTCTTCGAGGTCCCGGTCCTCGCCTACCTGCTGTACGCCCTGATCACGGCGGCGGTCCTGTGGCCGTTCGCCCGGATCGGCGGCTGGCTCGACGTCTGGTCCGCGCGCCGCAAGAAGGAGGCGCCGCCCCGTCCCGCGGCGCAGCCCGCGCGCGCGGCCTGGGCGCAGCTGCGCGAGGCCGGCCAGGACCGGGCCGCCGACGTACTCACCGCCGAGGTCGCGGGCGGCCGCATGAACGACGTCGACTGCGCGCGCGTCACCCACGCCTGGCGGCACACCGCCGACCCCGCAGCCTTCGCCAAGACCGTGCTCAAGCAGGGCGCGGGCGCCTGGGCGCACCCTTCGGGCCAGCGCGATCTGCCGGCCCGCGCGGCGGCGCACGACCTGCTCGTCGGCCAGGTGCGGATCGGCTCCTACGCGAGCGACGAGCGCAATCCGTACGCGTTGCGGGGCGCGGGCGTGGCCCTCGACCCGAGCCTGCTCGGCACCTCGCTGCTCGCCGTCGGCCCGCCGGGCGCGGGCAAGACGGCCGGGGTCGTGCGCCCCGTCGTCGAGTCCCTGGCGCTCCAGGCGCTCACCGGGCAGTGCGCCGTGCTCGCGGTCTGCGCCCAGGGCACCCCGCTCGGCCCGGACGACGCGTACGACGTGGTGGTCAGGCCGGGCGACCGGGCGTCGGTGCACGACCTCGACCTGTACGCGGACACCACCGACGCGGACGAGGCGGCGGGCTTCCTCGCCGAGGGCCTGGTCGGAGACCTGGAGAGCGTCGACACCGGGCGCGCCGCCACCGCGCTCGCCCAGCTCCTCGGCCCCTACCGCGAGGCGCACGGCGCGTTCCCCGCGGTGCCGGTGCTGCGCGAACTCCTGGAGGGCGAGCCGGAGGCCCTCGCCGACCTCAAGGGGCGGCTGATGGCGGACTCCGCGATGCGCCGCGAACTCGACGCCCGGCAGCGCCAGTTCGGCACGGCCGGCGATCCGGGCCCAATGCTCGCCGACCGCCTCGCCCTCCTGGACCGCCCGGTCTTCTCCGGCTTCTTCGACCCGGCGGCCAGTCGCCCGTTCTCCGTACGGGCCCTCGCGCACCACCCGCTGCGGGTCCGCGTCGACCTGCCCGAACAGGGCCACGAAGAGGCGTCCCGGCTGCTCGCCCGGCTGCTGCTCGCCCAGTTCACCTCCGTCGTACGAGGCCGGGCGGGGCGCTCCCACTTCGCCTGCCTGGTCCTCGACGACGCGGCGCGCACCGTCACCGCCGAGACGGTCCGCGGCATCCAGCGGCTGCGGTCCGCGCACGCCGGAGTGGTGCTCGGCCTGCGCACCATCGGCGAGGTCGCCGAGCCCCTGCAGGGCCCGCTGTACGCGGCGGTCGGCTGCCGCATGGCGTTCTCCGGGGTCACGACGTGGGACGGGCGGCGCTTCGCGGAGGCCTGGGGAACGGAGTGGGTGGAGACCGAGGAGGTCGCGCAGCACGCGGTGTTCGCGCAGCAGCCGCTGACCCGTGCCCTGCACAAGGCGCGCCAGATGGTGACCGGGAAGGCCGTCACCACGGACGCCGTCACCGTGCGGAAGGTGGAGCGCGAGCGCTGGTCGGCCTCCGATCTGGCGCACGCGGTGCCGCCGGGACACGCGGTGCTCTCGCTCACCACCGTGCGCGGGGAGCACGCTCCGCCGCTGCTCGTGGACCTGCGCGGCTGAAAACGGCGGGAAACCGCCTGAAGGTTGACTGAGCTTTCAGGGGGCTGGGCCACGGTTGTACGTACGGTAAGGCAGAATCAACACTGGTCGTTCATACGGACCGGCCAAAAGCTTCACAAGATCCACCTGTGCGCCCTGCCCCCGTGTACACCCCCGCTCACCCGAAGGCCTGGCCCATGCCGCCCACACTCGCCTCGCTCGTCCACCACTCGGCGCTCAAGCTCGGCGTGCGCGCGGGCGAGCAGCATCTGGACACCCCGGTCCGCTGGGCGCACGTGAGCGAACTCGCCGACCCCGTCCCGTACATGGAGGGCGGCGAGCTCCTCCTGATCACCGCGCTCAAGCTGGACGCCGAGGACCCCGACGCCATGCGCCGCTACGTGAAGCGGCTCGCCGAGGCGGGGGTCGTCGGTCTCGGCTTCGCCGTCGGCGTCAACTACGACGACGTCCCCGAGGCCCTGGTGAAGGCGGCGAAGGACGAGGGTCTTCCGCTGCTCGCGGTGCCGCCGCGCACGCCGTTCATCGCCATCAGCAAGGCGGTGTCCGCCGCGATCGCCGCCGAGCAGTACAAGGCCGTCACCTCCGGGTTCGCCGCCCAGCGCGAACTGACCAAGCAGGCGCTGGGCAGCGGACCCGAAGGGGTGCTCGGCGTGCTCGCCGCCCAGGTCGACGGGTGGGCCGCGCTGTACGACGCGTCGGGCGCCGTCGTCGCCACCGCCCCGGACTGGGCGGGCCGCCGCGCCGCCCGCCTGACCGGCGAGGTCGAGCGGCTGCGGGACCGGCCCGCGCCGGCCAGCGCGGTGGTGGAGAGCGGCTCCGACGACCGGGTCGAACTGCACTCCATCGGCACGGGACGGCGGCCCCGCGCGGCGCTCGCGGTGGGCACGGCCGCGACCCTCGGCACGGCCGAGCGCTACGCCCTGCACTCGGCGATCGCCCTGTTGACCCTCACCACCGAACGTTCCCGGGCGCTGTACGAGGCCGAGCAGCGGATCGGCGCGGCCGTCCTGCGGATGCTGCTCGCGGGGGAGCCCGACCACGCGCGGGCCGTCGCGGGCGACCTGTACGGGGCGCTGCTCGACGCGCCGTTCCGGATGGTGATCGCGGACTCCGTGGCGCCGCCGTCGAGCGGGAGGGCGGCACGGGGCGGGGGCACGTCGACCGGGACGGCGGCGCTGCTCGCGGAGGCGGTGACCGGGGCCGGTGGTCCCGGTGTGGGCCCTTCCCCAAGCTCTCAACTGCGTACGAGCAGCGGAGACCCCATCCCGGTCCTCGCCGACGTGGTGGAGTCCGCCGCGGCGCGCTCCGGGGAGGCGCTGCTCGTCGTCCCCGACAACCAGCGCCTCGTGCTGCTCGCCGTCGACGGCGGGACGGCTGCCGAGGCCTGCCTCCAGTACGCGGAGGCGCTGGAGTCCACGCGCGGCGAGGGCTCGTCCGAGGAGGAACTGGTCATCGGCTTCTCGGCGCCGGCCGGGCCGATCGCGGCGGTGTCCGCGTACAAGCAGGCCGAACAGGCGCTTTCCGTTGCCCGCAGGCGTGGGCGGATTCTCGTCGAGCACGAGGACGTGGCGACGGGTTCGGTGCTGCCGCTGCTCGGCGACGATGCGGTGCGGGCGTTCGCGGACGGCCTGCTGCGTGCGCTGCGTGACCACGACGCCACCGGTCGGGGTGACCTGGTGGCCTCGCTCCGGGCGTGGCTCTCCCGGCACGGGCAGTGGGACGCGGCGGCGGCGGACCTGGGCGTCCACCGCCACACGCTTCGCTATCGGATGCGTCGGGTGGAGGAAATCCTGGGCCGCTCCCTGGACGACCCGGACGTCCGCATGGAGCTGTGGCTGGCCCTGAAGGCGACGGGGGCGTAGGAGCCGCCACAACCTTGGGGCTCCGCCCCAAACCCCGCGCCTCAAACGCCGGCGGGGCTGGATCTGTCAAGCCCCTGCGGCGATTGAGCAGCGGGGTCCGGGGCAGAGCCCCGTGGCCGTAACGCCGTTCTGCCGATCTGTCGAAGACGACCCCGTCCACCACTCCGTAACGTCGAAACCGTCACCCGCCACTACCGACCTACCGTGGTCACACGCACCCCCACCCACCACGGAGAGGCCGGTACACGTACTCATGACCACCCACGCCTTCTGGCTCGCCGGCCGCCAGGCCACCGGTGACACGACGTTCGACGTCCACAACTCCTACGACGGCCGCCTCGTCGGCACCGTCGCCGAGCCGACCGAGGCCCAGGTGGAGGAGGCCGTCGCCGCCGCCCACGCCGTGGTCGACGAGTTCGCCGCGACCCCCGCCCACGTCCGGGCCAAGGCCCTGAACCACGTGGCCGACCGCCTGATCGAGCGCACCGAGGAGATCGCCCAGCTGATCTCCGCGGAGAACGGCAAGCCGATCAAGTGGGCCCGCGGCGAGGTCGGCCGCGCCGTCTCCGTGTTCCGCTTCTCCGCCGAGGAGGCCCGCCGCTGGAACAGCGGTGAGGCCCAGCGTCTCGACACCGACGCGGGCGGCACCGGCCGCATGGCCATCACCCGCCGCATCCCGAAGGGCGTCGTCCTCGGCATCGCGCCCTTCAACTTCCCGCTGAACCTGAGCGCCCACAAGGTCGCCCCGGCCATCGCGGTCGGCGCGCCGATCATCCTCAAGCCGGCGCCCGCCACCCCGATCTCGTCCCTCATCCTCGGCGAGCTGCTCGCGGAGACGGACCTCCCGGCCGGCTCCTGGTCGGTCCTGACCGTCCCGAACGACCGCATGCCCGCCCTCGTACAGGACGAGCGCCTGCCGGTCATCTCCTTCACCGGCTCGGGCCCGGTCGGCTACGCGATCATGGACAGCGTGCCGCGCAAGCACTGCACCCTGGAGCTCGGCGGCAACGGCGCGGCCGTCGTTCTCGCCGACTACGCCTCCGAGGCGGACCTGGACTGGGCGGCGAGCCGCATCGCCACCTTCTCCAACTACCAGGGCGGCCAGTCCTGCATCTCGGTGCAGCGCGTCATCGCCGACGCCACCGTCTACGACCGGCTCCTGCCGAAGATCGTCGCGGCCGTCGAGGCGCAGGTCACCGGCGACCCGGCGGACGACGCCACGGACGTCGGCCCGCTCGTCAGCGAGGACGCCGCGAAGCGGGTCGAGTCGTGGGTCGACGAGGCCGTGCAGGCGGGCGCCGCCCTCCTCGCCGGCGGCAAGCGCGAAGGCGCCACGTACGCGCCGACCGTCCTCGCCGACGTACCGGCCGACGTCACGATCTCCTGCGAGGAGGTCTTCGGCCCGGTCCTCACGGTCAAGAAGGTGGACGGCGAGGCCGCGGCCTTCGCCGCCGTCAACGACTCCAAGTACGGCCTCCAGGCGGGCGTGTTCACGCACGACCTCCAGACCGCGTTCCGCGCCCACCGCGCCCTCGAGGTCGGCGGCGTCGTCATCGGCGACGCCCCGTCCTACCGCGCCGACCAGATGCCGTACGGCGGTGCCAAGCAGTCCGGCGTCGGCCGCGAGGGCGTCAAGTTCGCCATGGACGACTACACGTACGAGCGCGTCCTCGTCCTGACGGGCCTCGCCCTGTAGTACGCCCGCGAAGCCGGTACGGACACCAAGACCCCGGCGCGTGCCTGATCCACGCGTCGGTCACGACGGCCGGAGCCCACTGTGCGGGGGCTCCGGCCGTCGGCGTTCGGGTGCACGGGGGCTGGTCGACATGCCCGTTATCGGGTACATACGATCCAGTAGCACCGGTCGGTAACGAGCCGGGCGGTGGACCCGACGCGCGGCGAGGTGAACCTCATGTCCGCAACACCCCGGCCCAAGGTCTCGGAACGAGAAGCACGCGAAGTCGCGGAGGCGGCCCGCGAACAGGACTGGCGCAAGCCCAGCTTCGCCAAGGAACTGTTCCTCGGCCGGTTCCGGCTCGACCTCATCCACCCGCACCCGATGCCCGCCGACGAGGACGCACAGCGCGGCGAGGAGTTCCTCGCCAAGCTGCACGACTTCTGCGAGACGAAGATCGACTCGGCCCGCATCGAGCGCGAGTCGCGGATCCCCGACGAGACGATCAACGGGCTCAAGGAGCTCGGCGCGCTCGGCATGAAGATCGACACGAAGTACGGCGGCCTCGGGCTCACGCAGGTCTACTACAACAAGTCCCTCGCGCTGGTCGGTTCGGCCTCGCCCGCCATCGGCGCGCTGCTCTCCGCGCACCAGTCCATCGGCGTGCCCCAGCCCCTGAAGCAGTTCGGCACGCAGGAGCAGAAGGACACGTTCCTGCCGCGCTGCGCCCGCACCGACATCTCGGCCTTCCTGCTCACCGAGCCCGACGTCGGCTCCGACCCGGCCCGGCTCGCCACCACCGCGGTCCCCGAGGGCGACGAGTACGTACTCGACGGCGTGAAGCTGTGGACCACGAACGGCGTCGTCGCCGACCTCCTCGTCGTCATGGCCCGCGTACCGAAGTCCGAGGGCCACAAGGGCGGCATCACCGCGTTCGTCGTCGAGGCGGCCGCCGAGGGCATCACCGTCGAGAACCGCAACGCCTTCATGGGCCTGCGCGGCATCGAGAACGGCGTCACCCGCTTCCACCAGGTACGGGTCCCGGCCGCGAACCGGATCGGTCCCGAGGGCGCGGGCCTGAAGATCGCGCTCACCACCCTCAACACCGGACGGCTCTCGCTGCCCGCCATGTGCGTCGGCGCCGGCAAGTGGTGCCTGAAGATCGCCCGCGAGTGGTCGGCGGAGCGCGAACAGTGGGGCAGGCCGGTCGCGTTCCATGAGGCGGTCGGCTCGAAGATCTCCTTCATCGCGGCGACCTCCTTCGCCCTGGAGGCCGTGCTCGACCTCTCCTCGCAGATGGCGGACGAGGACCGCAACGACATCCGCATCGAGGCCGCCCTCGCCAAGCTCTACGGCTCCGAGATGGCCTGCCTGATGGCGGACGAACTCGTCCAGATCCGCGGCGGCCGCGGCTTCGAGACGGCCGAATCCCTCGCGGCTCGCGGCGAACGGGCCGTCCCCGCCGAACAGGTCCTGCGCGATCTGCGGATCAACCGCATCTTCGAGGGCTCGACCGAGATCATGCACCTGCTGATCGCACGCGAGGCCGTGGACGCCCACCTCTCGGTCGCGGGCGATCTCATCGACCCCGACAAGTCCCTCTCCGACAAGGCGAAAGCGGGTGCGAAGGCGGGCGGCTTCTACGCCAAGTGGCTCCCGAAGCTGGTGGCAGGGCCGGGGCAACTCCCGCGTACGTACGGCGAGTTCAACCCGTCCGGCCACCCGGACCTCTCCACGCACCTGCGCTACGTGGAGCGCTCGGCCCGCAAGCTCGCCCGCTCCACCTTCTACGCCATGTCCCGCTGGCAGGGCCGCATGGAGACGAAGCAGGGCTTCCTCGGCCGCATCGTCGACATCGGCGCCGAACTCTTCGCCATGAGCGCGGCCTGCGTACGCGCCGAACTCCTGCGCTCCACGGAGGCGTACGGCCGCGAGGCCTACCAGCTCGCCGACGCCTTCTGCCGGCAGTCCAGGATCCGCGTCGACGAGCTCTTCGACCGGCTCTGGACCAACACCGACGACCTGGACCGCAAGGTCGTCAAGGGCGTCATCGGCGGTACGTACACGTGGCTGGAGCAGGGCGTCGTCGACCCCAGCGGCGACGGCCCCTGGATCGCGGAGGCGACGCCCGGACCCAGCAAACGCGAGAACGTGCACCGGCCGATCCGCTGATCCCGGCCACGCTTGTGCCATCCCGTGTCGGACGCACAGGGAGTTCACGCAAGAATGGGGGGATGAGCGACAGCCCATCCCCCCTCGCGGACCCGCACCTCGTCTTCGACCCGGCCCCGGCCGACGCCCCCAGGGACGTCGTCGTCCTGGGCTCCACGGGCTCCATCGGCACGCAGGCCGTCGACCTCGTCCTGCGCAATCCCGACCGGTTCCGCGTCACCGCGCTCAGCGCCGCCGGCGGCCGCGTCGAACTGCTCGCCGAGCAGGCGCACCGGCTGCGCGTGCGCACCGTCGCCGTGGCCCGCGAGGACGCCGTACCCGCGCTGCGCGAGGCGCTGGCCGCGCGGTACGGGGCGGGGGAGAAGCTCCCAGAGATCCTTTCCGGCCCCGACGCCGCCACCGAGATCGCGGGCCGTGGCGACTGCCACACCGTCCTCAACGGCATCACCGGCTCCATCGGCCTGGCCCCGACGCTCGCCGCCCTCGAAGCGGGCCGCACCCTCGCGCTCGCCAACAAGGAGTCGCTGATCGTCGGCGGCCCCATCGTCAAGCGCATCGCCAAGCCCGGCCAGATCATCCCGGTCGACTCCGAGCACGCCGCACTCTTCCAGGCCCTCGCGGGCGGCACCCGCGCCGACGTCCGCAAGCTCGTCGTCACCGCGTCCGGCGGCCCGTTCCGCGGCCGCACGAAGGCGGACCTCGGACACGTCACCATCGAGGACGCCCTCGCGCACCCCACCTGGGCGATGGGCCCGGTCATCACCATCAACTCCTCGACCCTGGTCAACAAGGGGCTCGAGGTCATCGAGGCGCACCTGCTGTACGACATCCCCTTCGACCGCATCGAAGTCGTCGTGCACCCGCAGTCCTACGTGCACTCCATGGTCGAGTTCGTCGACGGCTCGACGCTCGCCCAGGCCACCCCGCCCGACATGCGCGGCCCCATCGCGGTCGGCATCGGCTGGCCCGAGCGGATCCCCGACGCCGCGCCCGCGTTCGACTGGACGAAGGCCTCCAGCTGGGAGTTCTTCCCGCTCGACAACGAGGCGTTTCCGGCCGTGGGGCTCGCCCGTCATGTGGGGGAGCTCGCGGGCACGGCCCCGGCGGTGTTCAATGCCGCCAACGAGGAGTGCGTGGACGCGTTTTTGAAGGGCGCCCTGCCGTACAACGGGATCATGGAGACCGTGACAAGGGTGGTCGACGAACACGGCACACCCGAATCGGGAACTTCGCTCACCGTCGCGGACGTCCTCGAAGCGGAGACCTGGGCGCGCGCCCGGGCCCGTGAACTGACCGCAACGGACAAGGCAGCCGCGGAGGCCCGTGCATGACGACCTTGATGATGATCCTCGGCGTAGTCATCTTCGCGGTGGGTCTGCTGTTCTCCATCGCTTGGCACGAGCTGGGCCACCTGTCGACGGCGAAGCTCTTCGGTATCCGCGTACCGCAGTACATGGTCGGCTTCGGGCCCACCATCTTCTCGCGGAAGAAGGGCGACACCGAGTACGGGGTCAAGGCCATCCCGCTCGGCGGCTACATCCGCATGATCGGCATGTTCCCGCCGGGGGCGGACGGCAGGATCGAGTCCCGCTCGACCTCGCCGTTCCGCTCCATGGTGGAGGACGCGCGCGCCGCGGCCTTCGAGGAGCTGAAGGAGGGGGACGAGACCCGGCTCTTCTACACGCGCAAGCCGTGGAAGCGCGTCATCGTCATGTTCGCCGGACCCTTCATGAACCTGATCCTCGCGATCGGCCTGTTCCTGACGGTCCTGATGGGCTTCGGCGTCACTCAGCAGACGAACGTCGTCTCGTCCGTCTCGTCCTGCGTCATCCAGGCCAGTGCCCACCGCGACACCTGCAAGGCCTCGGACCCGCAGTCCCCGGCGAAGGCCGCGGGCCTGCAGCCGAAGGACAAGATCGTGTCCTTCAACGGGGTCGCCACGGACGAGTGGAACGCCCTGTCCGACGAGATCCGCAAGAGCGCGGGCGACACGGTCCCGATCGTCGTCGAGCGCGACGGGCACCAGCAGACGCTGAACGCGAAGATCGCCACCAACCAGGTGCCGAAGAAGGACGCCAGCGGCCAGATCACCGACGGCTACGTCAACGCCGGCTTCCTCGGTTTCACCGCGGCCACCGGCGTCGTGCGCCAGGACTTCGGCTCCTCCGTGACGTGGATGTCCGACCGGGTCGGCGACGCGGTGGACTCCATCATCGCGCTGCCCGCGAAGATCCCCGCCCTGTGGGACGCGGCCTTCGGCGACGGCCCGCGCGAG
Source organism: Streptomyces sp. NPDC102360 (assembly GCF_044766085.1). Taxonomy (NCBI): domain Bacteria; kingdom Bacillati; phylum Actinomycetota; class Actinomycetes; order Kitasatosporales; family Streptomycetaceae; genus Streptomyces; species Streptomyces sp. NPDC102360. The sequence goes on from NZ_JBIWLG010000008.1 coordinate 293,674, forward strand.
CAGGACTCTCCGATGGGCGTGGTCGGCGCGGCCCGGGTCGGCGGTGAGATCTTCACCATGGACATCCCGGCGACGCAGCAGCTCGCGATGGCGCTGATGCTGGTCGCGGGCTTCAACCTGTCGCTCTTCCTGTTCAACATGCTGCCGCTGCTGCCGCTCGACGGCGGGCACATCGCGGGCGCCCTGTGGGAGGCGCTGCGCAGGAACCTGGCGAAGGTGTTCCGGCGCCCCGACCCGGGCCCGTTCGACGTGGCGAAGCTCATGCCGGTGGCGTACGTGGTGGCTGGGGTATTTGTCTGCTTTACGGTGCTCGTCTTGATCGCAGATGTGGTGAACCCGGTGAAGATCTCCTGATCAGAAGCCCGTCACCCGCCGTTTGTACGCGGTTCGGGACTGCCCGGCACCATGAGTACCGGGCAGTCCCTCTTTGTGAGGGTTTCGGGGGGCGCGATGTGCTCGGGCACGCGCCGGTGACGTAATCTCGGAAGCCTCTGGACTCGATCCTCCACCTTGGGGTTGCACAGCAGATGACTGCGATTTCTCTCGGCATTCCGGACGTACCGATCAGGCTCGCCGAGCGGCGCAAGAGCCGGCAGATCCAGGTCGGCACGGTGGCCGTCGGCGGCGACGCCCCGGTCTCGGTGCAGTCGATGACGACGACGCGTACGTCGGACATCGGCGCCACGCTCCAGCAGATCGCCGAGCTGACCGCCTCCGGCTGCCAGATCGTGCGCGTGGCCTGCCCCACGCAGGACGACGCGGACGCGCTGTCCGTCATCGCCCGGAAGTCGCAGATCCCGGTGATCGCGGACATTCACTTCCAGCCGAAGTACGTCTTCGCGGCCATCGAGGCCGGCTGCGCCGCGGTGCGCGTGAACCCGGGCAACATCAAGCAGTTCGACGACAAGGTCAAGGAGATCGCCCAGGCGGCGAAGGACCACGGCACGCCGATCCGGATCGGCGTGAACGCGGGCTCCCTCGACAAGCGCCTGCTGCAGAAGTACGGCAAGGCGACGCCCGAGGCGCTGGCCGAGTCGGCGCTGTGGGAGGCGGGCCTCTTCGAGGAGCACGGCTTCCGCGACATCAAGATCTCCGTGAAGCACAACGACCCGGTGGTCATGGTCAACGCGTACCGGCAGCTCGCCGCGCAGTGCGACTACCCGCTGCACCTCGGTGTGACCGAGGCGGGCCCGGCGTTCCAGGGCACGATCAAGTCCTCCGTCGCCTTCGGCGCGCTGCTCGCCGAGGGCATCGGCGACACGATCCGGGTGTCGTTGAGCGCGCCTCCGGTCGAGGAGATCAAGGTCGGTAACGCGATCCTGGAGTCGCTGAACCTCAAGCCGCGCCGCCTGGAGATCGTCTCCTGCCCGTCCTGCGGCCGCGCCCAGGTCGACGTCTACAAGCTCGCCGAGGAGGTCACGGCCGGCCTCGAAGGCATGGAGGTCCCGCTGCGCGTGGCCGTCATGGGCTGTGTCGTCAACGGCCCGGGTGAGGCGCGCGAGGCCGACCTCGGTGTCGCGTCCGGCAACGGCAAGGGCCAGATCTTCGTCAAGGGCGAGGTCATCAAGACGGTGCCCGAGTCGAAGATCGTGGAGACGCTGATCGACGAGGCGATGAAGATCGCCGAGCAGATGGAGAAGGACGGAATCCCTTCCGGGGAGCCGTCGGTGTCCATCGCAGGCTGACTCCGTCGCCGCCAGGCCCGCGCACCCCTCCGGGTGGGCGGGCCTTTTGTGTTCGGCGTCCTGCGGTCCCGCCGTGGTCCGGTTCGCGCAGTTCCCCGCGCCCCTGAAAGGCGCACTGCGTGCGCCGTCTCAGGGCGCGCTCCTGATGCAGCGGCGAAGCCGCTGGTTTCAGGGGCGCGGGGAACTGCGCGAACGCGACCAACGACGCGACCGGCAGTCGCCGACGCGAACCGGACACGTGAACGGCCCCCGCGGGGCGTCCCGGGCGGACGGCCGAAACGTCGACCCGCCACACCCGCGGAGCGCCAGGTACAGTGCGGAGATCAGTAGCCCATCTGGTGAGGCCCCTCCGCACGTGTTGACTCAGACCACCACTCGGGTGCTCGAACCGAGCGACCTCGACGCCGCGCTCGCCGTCCTCGACCGCGAGCCCGTCGCGAACGCCTTCGTCACGGCCCGGGTCCGGGCCGCGGGCCTCGACCCGTGGCGGCTCGGCGGCGAGATGTGGGGCTGGTACGAGGACGGGATGCTGGAGTCCCTGTGCTACGCGGGCGCCAACCTCGTCCCCATCTGCGCGACCGACCGCGCCATCCGCGGCTTCGCCGACCGCGCCCGCAGGGCAGGCCGCCGCTGCTCCTCCATCGTCGGCCCGGCGGAGCCCACCGCCCGCCTGTGGCAGCTGCTCGAAGCGGGCTGGGGCCCGGCCCGCGAGATCCGCCCCCAGCAGCCGCTGATGGTGACCGACCGGATGCCCACGGACGTCACCCCCGACCCGTACATCCGCCGTGTCCGCAAGGACGAGATGGACACGATCATGCCCGCGTGCGTGGCGATGTTCACCGAAGAGGTCGGCATCTCCCCGATGGCCGGTGACGGCGGCCTGCTGTACCAGGCGCGGGTGGCCGAACTGGTCGGCTCGGGCCGCTCGTTCGCCCGTCTCGACGAGCACGGCAAGGTCGCCTTCAAGGCGGAGATCGGCGCCGCGACCGACCAGGTCTGCCAGATCCAGGGCGTGTGGGTGGCCCCCGAGTACCGGGGCCTGGGCCTCGCCGCCCCCGGCATGGCCGCGGTCCTGCGCTACGCCCTCGCCGACGTCGCCCCCGTCGTGAGCCTCTACGTCAACGACTTCAACACCCCGGCCCGTGCCGCGTACAGGCGCGTGGGATTCGAGGAGGTCGGGGCGTTCATGAGCGTGCTGTTCTAGACACCCTGTGTTGCCCGTCTCATCTCTTTCGTGCGCATTGACATTAGTAAGTCTTATGGACCATAAAGGTACTGCTTTGCTTTGGTTCAAGCTTCACTGACTGTAGGTGCCTCTCGATGTCTGCTCCCGGTTCCGGCATGGCCGCCTGGCAGGAATGGCGTGCCGACCGGCACCGCTCCCTCACCGCCCCCACGGGCAACCTCGCCCTCGTCGAGACCCGCTGGCTCCCGGCCGGCGAGACCCCCGACCTCGACGCCGCCCGCGCGGGGCAGCCCGGCACCGTCACCGTGACGGCCCTGGAGCGCACCGACATGGTCACCGGCGCCCCCGAGCACGGCCTGCGCTTCTGGGACGCGAACTCCCCGGCGATCCAGGCCTTCGAGAGCGTCGACGCGTTCGCGTACGACCCGTCCTGGGTCCTCGACGCCACGTACACGCCCGTCGAGGGCGCCCGCACCGTCGCCTTCGAGCACCTGCGGGACAACGGCGGCACCCGCGAGAAGGTCGTCCCCGGCGACATCGCCCTGACCGTCGACGGCACCGACTACACGCTCTCCGCGTTCGACGACGACGGCACCCTCCTCCTCGTCTTCGGTGACCCCACGAACGGCGACAGCACCTACGGAGCGGGCCGTTTCCTCTTCGTCGAGCACACGGGTTCCGTGGATCACACCGGTCAGGGCCGGGTGCGCCTCGACTTCAACCGGGCCTTCGTACCCCCGTGCGGCTTCTCCGATCAGTACAACTGTCCGATGCCGCCGCGGCAGAACCGTCTCCACCTGCCCGTCGAGGCAGGCGAGAAGCTCCCGGTCCTCCGCGACGGCGCCGCCGGCACCGCTCACTGATCGATTCCTCCCCGCACCCCGTCACGTAAGGCCCCCTCATGCGCGTCTCCAAGAGATCCCTGTCCGTCGGCACGCTCACCGTCGCCCTCGCCGTGACCCTCGCCGCCTGCGGCGGAGGCTCGAACTCGGCCTCCGGCGGCGGCGCGTACGACAAGGACGCCGCGGTCAACATCGGCTCCCTCTACGAGCCGCAGAACCTCGACAACACCGCGGGCGGCGGCCAGGGCGTCACCGAGGCCCTCAACGGCAACGTCTACGAGGGCCTGTTCAAGCTCACCGACAAGGGCAAGGTCGAGAAGCTCCTCGCCGAGGACTACAAGGTCTCCGGCGACGGCCTCACCTACACCTTCACCCTCCGCGACGGCGTGAAGTTCCACAGCGGCAAGAAGCTGACCAGCGAGGACGTCAAGTACAGCCTGGAGAAGGTGATCGCGAAGGACTCGCAGTCCGCGCGGAAGTCGAACCTCGAGGTCATCAAGGACGTCGCCACACCCGACGCGAAGACCGTCAAGGTCACGCTGTCGAAGAAGTCGATCTCCTTCGTCTACAACCTCAGCTACGTCTGGATCATCAACGCCGACGCCAAGAACCTGAAGATCACGGAGGACGGCACCGGCCCGTACCAGCTGAAGAAGTGGACGCGCGGGTCCGCGCTCGGCCTCGACCGGTTCGGCGGCTACTGGGGCGACGCGGCCAAGAACAAGCAGGTCGTCTTCCACTACTACAAGGACGCGACCGCCCTCAACAACGCGCTCCGGACCAACGCCGTCGACGTCGTCACCAGCGAGCAGTCGCCCGACGCCCTCGACCAGTTCAAGTCCGACCAGAACTACAAGGTCAACGACGGCAACTCGACCACCAAGCTGCTCCTCGCCTTCAACGACAAGGCGAAGCCGTTCACGGACGTCAAGGTGCGCCAGGCCGTCTCGGCCGCCATCGACGACAAGAAGCTCCTCGAATCCGTCTGGGGCGGCTACGGCAAGCAGATCGGGTCGATGGTGCCTCCCACCGACCCCTGGTACGAGGACCTGACCGACGTCAACGCGCACGACGTCGCGAAGGCCAAGCAGCTCCTGAAGGAGTCGGGTCACGCGAAGGGGTTCAGCTTCACGCTCGACACCCCGAACTACGACCCGCACCCCACGGCCGCGACCTTCATCAAGTCGCAGCTCGCCAAGGTCGGCATCACCGTCAAGATCAACACGATCACGCCCGACGAGTGGTACACGAAGGTCTACAAGAACCGCGACTTCACGGCGACGCTCCAGGAGCACGTCAACGACCGCGACCTGGTCTGGTACGGCGACCCCGACTTCTACTGGGGCTACGACAACAAGCAGGTCCAGGACTGGGTCGACAAGGCCGAGCAGGCGTCGAGCACGGCCGAACAGACCGAACTGCTCAAGAAGGTCAACCGCAAGACCGCCGAGGACGCGGCCAGCGACTGGCTCTACCTGTATCCGCAGATCGTCGTCGCGAACACGAAGCTGTCGGGCTACCCGCTGAACGGCCTGAACTCGCAGTTCTTCGCGTACGACATCAAGAAGAGCAGCTGACCGACCGGCCATGCTGAGATACCTCCTGCGGAGGCTGGTGTTCCTGCTGGTCTCCCTCGTCCTCGCGTCCGTCGTGCTGTTCGTGCTGCTGCGGATGCTGCCAGGCGACCCGGCGAACGCGCTCACCTCGGTGGGCGCCTCGCCGGAGCAGATCGCCGCGGCCCGGCACTCCATCGGCTCCGACAAGCCGCTGCCCGAGCAGTTCACGCACTGGATCGGCCAGTTGGCGAGCGGTGACCTCGGCACGTCCTTCGTGTCCTCGCTGCCCGTCGGGCCCGAGGTGTCACAGCGACTGAACGTGACGGTGCCGCTGACGCTCTCCGCGTTCGTGCTCGCCGTGCTCGTCGCCGTACCGGCGGGCTTCGTGGCCGCGTACAAGCGGCGGACCTGGTACGGGGCGCTGCTCAGCGGCGTCTCCCAACTCGGCATCGCCGTCCCGGTGTTCTGGCTCGGCATGATCCTCATCGCCGTGTTCGCGCTGAACGCGGGCTGGCTGCCGTCCGGCGGCTTCCCGCAGGACGGCTGGGACACCCCGGCCGAGGCCGTGCAGTCGCTGGTGCTGCCGGTGGTGACGGTGGCGCTCGTCATGTCGGCGTCCCTCATCCGCTACGTACGCTCCGCGACGCTCGACGTCCTCGACAGCGAGTACCTGCGCACGGCGCGGGCGCTCGGCTCGTCCTTCGCGCGGGCCATGTGGCGGCACGGGCTGCGCAACGCGTCCGTGCCGGTCATCTCCATCCTCGGCATCGAGCTGGCGTCCACGCTGCTCGGCGCGGTCGTCGTCGAGTCCGTGTTCGCGCTGCCGGGGCTCGGCTCCATGCTCGCGACGGGGATCGCGCAGCACGACTACCCGGTGATCCAGGGCGTGCTGTTCGTGTCGACGTTCGGGGTGCTGATCATCGGCTTCGTGGCGGACCTCGTGCAGCGGCTCGTGGACCCGCGCCTTCGCGGCCGGCTGTCGGGGGGCGGTGTGCGATGAAGCGCCGGTCATCGGTCACGTTGTGGACGGGCGCCGTCTTCGCGGGACTCGTCGTGCTGCTCGCGCTCGTCTCCCTGTTCTGGCTGCCGTACGACAGTGAGGACACGTCCGGCGGCCGGCTCGCCGGACCCGGCGGCGGGCACCTGATCGGCACCGACAAGCTCGGACGCGACCTGTTCACGCAGCTCATGACGGGTTCGCGGATCGCGCTCCAGGCCGGGCTCGGCTCGGTCGCGGTGGCGGCGCTGCTGGGCGTGACCCTGGGGTTGTTGGCCGCGTTCGCGCAGGGCTGGTTCGACGACACGCTCTCCGCGCTGCTCGACATCCTCATCGCGTTCCCGACGCTGCTGCTCGCGATGCTGATTGTCGCGGCGCGGTCGGCGACGCTCGGCTCGGCGATCCTCGCGATCGGCCTCGCGCAGAGCGCGGTGGTGGCGCGGCTGACCCGGATCCTGGTCAAGCGGGTGCTCGCGCAGGACTACATCACGGCGTCCCGTACGTCCGGCACGACCTGGCCGCGGATCGTCGCGGGCCACGTCCTGCCCAACATCTGGCCGACGCTCGCGGTGAACCTGGCGCTCCAGTTCGGCCTCGCCGTCCTCGCGGAGGCGGGCCTTTCGTACCTCGGCCTCGGCGCACCGCCGCCCAACGCCTCGTGGGGCCGGATGCTCCAGGAGGCGCAGGCGACGTTCACGACGGCGCCGGCGGGAGCGCTCGCGCCGGGCGTGCTGCTCGTCCTGCTGGTGATCGGCGTCAACCTGGTCGCGGACGGGCTGCGGGACGTCCTCGACCCGACGGCACGGAAGGAGAGGGCGACGGCATGAGCGATGCGACGTTGCTGTCCGTGGACGGACTCACGATCCGTTCGGGCGACGGGCGCGAGCTGGTGTCCGGCCTCGATTTCGAGGTCGCGCGCGGCGAACGCCTCGGCCTGATCGGCGAATCCGGCTCGGGCAAGTCCCTCACGACGCTCGCGGTGCTCGGTCTGCTGCCCGCGGGCATGACGGTGACGGGCAGCGTCGAGCTGGCCGGTACGCAGATCGTCGGCGCGAGCGAGAAGACCCTCGTGGGGGTACGCGGCCGGAGTGCGGCCGTCGTCTTCCAGGAGCCGCTCACGGCGCTCGACCCGCTGATGCGGGTCGGCAGGCAGATCGCCGAACCCCTGCGCACGCGGCGGCAGTTGAAGGGGGCGGCGCTCAGGTCGGCGGTGGCGGACCTCCTGGCACAGGTGCGGCTCCCGGACCCGGACCGCATCGCCCGCGCCTTCCCGCACGAGATCTCCGGCGGCCAGCGCCAGCGCGTGGCCCTCGCCATGGCGCTCGCCTGCGACCCGGCGTTGCTCATCGCCGACGAGCCGACGACGGCGCTGGACGTGACCGTGCAGGCCGAGATGCTGGAGCTGATCGAGGGGCTGGTGCGCGAGCGCGGCATGGCGGTGCTGTTCGTCAGTCACGACCTGGCGGTGGTGTCGAAGGTGACGGACCGCGTCCTGGTGATGAAGGACGGGCGCGCGGTCGAGTCGGGCGCGGTGGCCGACGTCGTACGGGCCCCGCGCGAGGCGTACACGCGGGCGCTGGTGGACAGCGCGCGGCAGTTGGAGTCCGCGCTCGACCTCGGAGGTGGGCGATGAGCGCCCCTGTGCTGGACCTGGACCGGGTGTCCTACGCGTACCGGGGCGCCGCGGCGCCTGTCGTCACGGACGTATCGGTGGCGGTGGAGACCGGGCAGAGCCTCGCGCTCGTCGGTGAGTCGGGCGCGGGCAAGACGACCCTGCTGCGCATGCTGCTCGGCCTCGCCCGCCCCACGGCCGGGACGGTCCGCTTCGACGGGGACGAGCTGCGGCCGCGCGACCGTGCGCAGATGACGGCGTTCCGCCGCAGCGTGCAGTGCGTCTTCCAGGACCCCTACGCCTCGCTCGACCCCCGGCAGCGGGTGCGGCGGATCGTGGCGGAGCCGCTGCGCTCGCTCGGCGTCGCGACCGGGGCGGAGGCGGACCGGAAGGTCGCGCACGCCCTCGAACGGGTGGGGCTCCCGGCCGACGCGGGGGAGCGGTATCCGCACGAGTTCTCCGGCGGGCAGCGCCAGCGCATCGCCATCGCGCGGGCCACCGTGTGCGACCCGCGCGTCCTCCTCGCCGACGAGCCCGTGTCCGCGCTGGACGTCACGACGCGGGTCAAGGTCGTCGACCTGCTGGCCGAGCTGAAGGAGACGGCGGGGCTGACGATCGTGATGGTGTCCCACGACCTGTCGGTGGTGGCGGCGTTGTGTGAGCGCACGGCGGTGCTGGAGCGGGGACGGGTGGTCGAGGCGGGCCCCACGTCGACCGTCCTGGGGGCGCCCGCCCACGCGTACACGCGGCGCTTGCTGTCGAGCGTCCCCAGGCTGCCCGCAGCCACCTGACGCCCACCCGTCCCCCGGTCACGGGGCTCCGCCCCGGACCCCGCGCCTCAATCGCCGGCGGGGCTATAAATAGCCCCTGCGGCGTTTGAGCAGCGCGGGCTCCATTTGGAGCCCCTGCGGCGATTGAGGAGGCCCGTCCGGCAGGACTGTCGGGCGGGCCTGCCGTCGGCGCCGGCCCCGGCTACCCGTACAGCCGACCGCCGCACCGGGGTACCCTCCCCGCATGCCGCACCGGAACCGTACGGACGACCGCGCCGTCACCATCGGGCCCCTGGACCTGCGCAGCCGGGTCGACGAGGCGCTCGCCGTGCAGGCGTACGCGTTCGGGCTCAGCGACGACGAGATCGCCGTCCGCCGGCAGATCGTGCTGCGGCACATCACGTACCCGGGGGCCCGCGCCCGCGGCGCCACGACGGAGACCGGCCGACTCGTCGGGTTCGTGTACGGGATGCCGAACGACCGCACCCACTGGTGGTCCACCGTCGTCGAGCCGTATCTGCGGTCCCGCGGCGAGGACCACTGGCTCGACGACTCCTTCGTGATCACGGAGTTGCACGTGCACCCCGGCTACCAGAACCGCGGCATTGGCCGGGCGCTCATCACGGCGATCACCGACGGCGCCGCCGAGCCCCGCTCGATCCTCTCCGCGATCGACTTCGACAGCCCGGCCCGCGGCCTCTACCACTCGCTCGGCTACGAGGATCTGGCCCGCCAGGTGCTGTTCCCGAGCGCCCCGCGCCCGTACGCCGTGATGGGTGCGCCGCTGCCGCTCAGGCGCCTGGCCGGATAACCGATTTCCGGCCGCGCCCGGGGCCCGGCTAACCTCCTGACATCACCCTCTCGCTGCAGGAGTCAAGAATCATGGCCAAGGTCCAGGTCCAGCGCATGTCCCGATTGATGGTGAAGACACTGCGCGACGACCCGGCGGACGCCGAAGTCCTCAGCCACAAGCTGCTGGTCCGCGCCGGTTTCGTGCGCCGCACCGCCGCCGGTGTCTGGTCCTGGCTGCCCCTCGGCCGACGGGTCTACGCGAACGTCGAGCGCGTCATCCGCGAGGAGATGGACGCCATCGGCGGCCAGGAGGTCCTGCTGCCCGCCCTCCTGCCCAAGGAGCCCTACGAGGCGACCGGGCGCTGGGAGGAGTACGGCGCGGAGCTGTTCCGCCTCCAGGACCGCAGGGGCGGCGACTACCTGCTCGGCCCGACCCACGAGGAGATCTTCACCCAACTGGTCAAGGACCAGTGCACGTCCTACAAGGACCTGCCGGTGATCCTCTACCAGATCCAGACCAAGTACCGCGACGAGGCCCGTCCGCGCGCCGGCATCCTGCGCGGCCGCGAGTTCCAGATGAAGGACTCGTACTCCTTCGACCTCTCCGACGAGGGCCTCGCCGAGTCGTACGGCCTGCACCGCGCCGCGTACCAGCGGATCTTCGAGCGCCTCGGCCTCGACTACCGGATCTGCGCGGCGACCGCGGGCGCGATGGGCGGCTCGAAGTCGGAGGAGTTCCTGGCCCCGGCCGCGGCCGGCGAGGACACCTTCGCGGACTGCCCGGCCTGCGACTACGCCGCGAACACCGAGGCGGTCGGCTTCGCCGTGCAGGCGGTCGACGCGGAGGGCGTGGCCGCGCTCGTCGAGGTCCCCACCCCCGACACCCCGACCATCGAGACGCTCGCCGCGTACATGGAGGTCCCGGCCTCGGCGACCCTCAAGAACCTCCTCGTGAAGGTCGACGGCGAGATCGTCGCCGTCGGCGTCCCCGGTGACCGCGAGGTCGACATGGGCAAGGTCGAGGCGCACTTCGCCCCGGCCGCGGTCGAGCTGGTGACGGCGGAGGACTTCGAGGGGCGCGACGACCTGGTCCGCGGCTATGTCGGCCCGCAGGGCCTGGACGAGAAGGTCACGTACATCGCCGACCCGCGGGTCGCCCCCGGCACGGCGTGGATCACCGGGGCCAACAAGGACGGCGTGCACGCGAGGAACGTCGTCGCGGGCCGTGACTTCGAGGTCTCCGAGTACGTCGACGTGGTCGTCGTCCAGGAGGGCGACCCGTGCCCCAACTGCGGCACCGGCCTCAAGCTTGACCGCGCCATCGAGATCGGCCACATCTTCCAGCTCGGCCGCAAGTACGCGGACGCGTTCCAGCTCGACGTCCTCGGCCAGAACGGCAAGCCGGTCCGCGTCACCATGGGCTCGTACGGCATCGGCGTCTCGCGGGCCGTCGCGGCGCTCGCCGAGCAGCACGCCGACGACAAGGGCCTGATCTGGCCGGAGGAGATCGCCCCGGCGGACGTCCACGTGGTGGCTGCCGGCAAGGCGCTCCAGACGGAGCTGGCCCTCGAGGTCTCCGACAAGCTGGCGGCGGCGGGCGTCCGCGTCCTGGTGGACGACCGCCCCGGTATCTCCCCCGGCGTGAAGTTCACCGACTCCGAGCTGATCGGCGTCCCGAAGATCCTGGTCGCGGGCCGCCGCAGCGCCGACGGCGTCGTAGAACTCAAGGACCGCCGCACCGGCGAGCGCGAGGAACTCACAGTCGAGGAGGCCGTGGCCCGCCTCACGGCGTAACGGGTCCACCACGGCCAGCCGGTCCCAGGGTTACGGTCGACGGTTCCTACGCAGCGGGGCTCCGCCCCGGAACCCCGCTGCTCAATCGCCGCAGAGGCTTTATCTACCGCCCCGCACCGCTCGGGTGCTTCGCCAGCGGCGGGGCTGACGGAGCCGACCGCGACGGGTGAGCCATTTAAGCCCCGCCGGCGTTTGAGGCGCGGGGTCCGGGGCGGAGCCCCGTGACGTGGGGACGGTCGACCGCAACAGACAGGCCCCCGGTCGACCTCACAGCCAGCCCGCGAACTCCAACAGGTTCTCGCCGTCCTGGTGCCGCCCCACGCGCAGTGCACGCGCGCCCGATTCCACCGCCCGGAACAACGTCCACCCCCGCAGCCGCTCCTGGTCCACCTCCAGGGACTCCGCGAGCCGCTTCACCCGGCGTCGGGTGATCGCGGGGCCCGACGGTGAGCCGATGAGGTCCTCCACCCGGTCACGGACAAGCCGCGCCAGGTCGAACGCGGTCTCGCCGACGACCGGGTCGGGCCCGACCGCCAGCCACGGCATCCGCTCTCCGGACAGCACCTTGGACTGCCGGAACGTACCGTGCAGCAAACGGAGTTCGGGCGGCGAGGACACCAGCTCGTCCCGCGTCCCGAGGGCTGCGTCGATCAGCGGCGCCACGTCGGGGAAGGCGTCCACCGTCGCACGCATCCCGACCGCCTGGCGGCCCGTGCGCTCCGGAACGGTCTCGCAGTTGCGCCCCTCGGGCGGGTCCACCCAGAGGCGGCGCAGCGTGCCCGCCGCCTCCAGGAGCGCCTTCGCCTCCGGCAGCGTACGGACGGAGATCTCCGGGTGGAGGCGTTCCAGGAGCAGCGCGCCGTCGTTGACGCCCGGGTCAAGCAGCCGCACCGCGCCGAAGCCGTCCCAGTGCGTCAGCGCCGCACGCTCCGCCTCCGGGCGGAACCGCTCGGGCGCCAGTTTCAGGATCGCCGGTGAGCCGTCCGCCCTGCGGACGTGGGTGACCAGGCCGCTGCGGCCCCCGGGCACATGCACCCGCTCCACCGTCACATCGCGCCGCGCCGCCGCCTCGTCGAGCAGCGGGCCGACCCGGTCGAGCCACGCCGACGCCCCGTCGTCACGCACCTCGCCGAGCGCGTTCACAAGACGCGGAGGCGGTTCGAATGCCAGGGGCGCGGATGCCATGCGCGGGGATTTCCTTCCAGTTCTGCCTACGTGCTGGGGTCCTCCGGAGAGGACGGTGCCGACGACGATGCGGTCGGCGCCGCGGCCCGTTCGGAGAGCCCAGGGAAGGCTACGCTGCCGCCGCCCCAGCGCACGGCACGGACCGCCGCCTCGCGGAGCGCGTCGGCCGCGCTCCGGCGCCGCTCGCCGCTCGCCGCCCGTACGAGATCCGAGTAGACGCCCGCGACCCTGTTCTCGATGTCCGCGGCGAGCCGCGCCGCCGCCGACGCGTCGGGTACCGGGAACGGCAGGGCGTACGCCCCCGCGGACTCCTCGGGATTGCCGCCCAAGTCGCGCACCGTGCGCCGCAGTTCGTCGCGGCGGGCGCGATGCGCGTCGTACGCGTCCCTGGCCCGGCCCCTGCGGTCCTCGCCGATCCGGCCGCCGACCACCCCGTAGCCGTACACCGCCGCGTGCTCGGCGCGCAGCGCCGCCTGCACCGCCGCGAGCAGTTCGTTCTCGCTCATTCCTGTCCGTCCTCCGACAGCAGATACGCGTGCCCGGCCCCGGCCGCCGCCACCGACGCGAGCAGCCGCGCCAGCTCGCCCGGAGCGTCCACGAGCGCGGACATCCGGCGGTCCGAGAGCCGCTGCTCGGCCACCGAGAGCGCCTTGAGGATGTCCTTCTCGGAGGCCGGCGCTGCGGCCGACTTGTTGCCCGGGCGGGCCGCCGCGCCCGACGGCCGGCCCGCCCCGCCGAACGCCTTCACGTGCCGCTCGACCTCGGCCCGCAGCGGGTTCAGCCGCTCCGCGAGCGCCGGACGGGCCGACACCGCCTGGTCGTACTGGCCGAGGAGGTCCGTGCTCTCCCGCGCCGCCTGTGTCCGCAGCCGCTTCTCCTGCGCGGCGGCGGGCGCCCCGCTGCCACCGTCGGCGCCGCCATCGGCGTCCGAGCAGCCGGTCAGCAGCGCGGCCCCGGCCAGCGAGGCGAGCAGAGTCCTACGTCGTGGCCCGGAGCGGGCGAGAGGGGGCAGCGGCACGGCAGGCGTCCTCAGGGGCGAAGAGGCGGGAGGGGAGAGGGCTTTCGGCGGGCGGCGCCTTGATCGGAACTGATCAGGTTCGATCGAGGGGGAGCGGCCGTGATCACCGTACCGCCGCCCTTGCACGGGTGGACGGCAACACCCCCCTGGACCGGATACCCTTTGACCTGACGCGCAAGGAAAGTCAGTAACTACAACAGCACACGCGGCCGAGGAGTCACCCGGATGAGCACCACCCAGAACGAGAGGCTGCGGGAACTACTGGAACCGCTCGTCACCTCACAGGGGCTCGAACTCGAAGAGATCGAAGTGGCCTCGGTCGGACGCAAGCGTGTGCTGCGCGTTGTCGTCGACTCCGACGAGGGCGCCGACCTTGACGTGATCGCCGATGTGAGCCGCGCGCTCTCGGCGAAGCTCGACGAGACGGACGCCATGGGCGAGGGCGAGTACGAGCTCGAGGTCGGAACGCCCGGCGCCGAGCGCCCCCTCACCGAGCACCGCCACTACATCCGTGCGACGGACCGCCTCGTGAAGTTCCAGCTGAACGACGAATCCGAGCTGGTCGCGCGCATCATCAAGGTCGACGACGACGGCCTTGACCTGGAAGTACCGGGAGTGAAGGGGCGCAAGCCCACCTCCCGAAGGCTCGACTTCGCCGACCTCGCCAAGGCGCGGGTCCAGGTCGAGTTCAACCGCAAGAACAAGAACGAGAACGACGACAGCGACGTTCAAGAAGAGGAGGCGTAGCCATGGACATCGACATGAGTGCCCTGCGGGGGCTGGTCCGGGAGAAGGAGATCTCCTTCGATCTGCTGGTCGAAGCGATCGAATCGGCCCTCCTCATCGCCTACCACCGCACCGACGGCAGCTTCCGCCACGCGCGCGTGAAGCTCGACCGCGACAGCGGCCACGTGACGGTCTGGGCGAAGGAGGACCCGTCGGACCTCGAAGAGGGCCAGGAGCCCCGCGAGTTCGACGACACCCCCTCCGACTTCGGCCGGATCGCCGCCACGACCGCGAAGCAGGTCATCCTGCAGCGGCTGCGCGACGCCGAGGACGACGCGACGCTCGGCGAGTACGCGGGCCGCGAGGGCGACATCGTGATGGGCCAGGTCCAGCAGGGCCGCGACCCGAAGAACGTGCTGGTCGACATCGGCAAGCTGGAAGCCATCCTGCCGGTGCAGGAGCAGGTTCCCGGCGAGGAGTACCCGCACGGCCTGCGCCTGCGCTCGTACGTCGTGCGCGTCGCCAAGGGCGTCCGCGGCCCCTCCGTGACTCTGTCCCGTACGCACCCGAACCTCGTGAAGAAGCTCTTCGCGCTTGAGGTGCCGGAGATCGCCGACGGCAGCGTCGAGATCTGCGCCATCGCGCGCGAGGCCGGCCACCGCACGAAGATCGCCGTGCGCTCCACCCGGAGCGGGCTCAACGCCAAGGGCGCCTGCATCGGCCCGATGGGCGGGCGTGTGCGCAATGTCATGGGCGAGCTCAACGGCGAGAAGATCGACATCGTCGACTGGTCCGACGACCCGGCCGACATGGTCGCCAGCGCGCTGTCCCCGGCCCGCGTCTCCAAGGTCGAGATCGTGGACCTCGCGGCCCGCTCGGCCCGCGTGACCGTGCCCGACTACCAGCTCTCCCTCGCCATCGGCAAGGAGGGGCAGAACGCCCGGCTCGCGGCCAGGCTCACCGGCTGGCGCATCGACATCCGCCCGGACACCGAGCAGGGCGGCTCTCCCGAGGATGCTCCCGAAGGGGAATAATTCCGAGCGCTCGGCGCTTGGATCACGACAGTATGTGACGAGCCAACCGTTCGATCTTTGCCCCAAAGGGGTGAGGTCGGTACGGGGAGGTAGACTTAACCGTGTCTGGTCGGACGCATGCCCGCGCATGCCCTGAGCGAACCTGCGTGGGATGCCGGGAGCGAGCGGCCAAGAGCGAACTGCTGCGGATCGTGGTGATCGAGGGACAGTGCGTCCCCGATGATCGCGGTACGCTGCCCGGCCGGGGTGCGTACGTGCATCCCGCCCTTGCCTGTCTTGACCTGGCGGTCCGCCGCCGGGCGTTCCAGAGGGCCTATCGGGTCCCTGGACCGTTCGACACGGCGGCCCTGCGCCACCGCGTCGAGCAGGCGACACCGTAAGAAGCGCCGTACGGGACCCCCGTGCGGCCCTGGTATTCCGCGAGTTGGAAGTAGGTCGAGATTGCGATGAGCACTCGATGAGCACGCGATGAGTACGCCCATGAAGTAGCGACGGTCCGGCGTAACCCGGACCTAAAAGGAGCGAAGTGGCTAAGGTCCGGGTATACGAACTCGCCAAGGAGTTCGGCGTAGAGAGCAAGGTCGTCATGGCCAAGCTCCAAGAACTCGGTGAATTCGTACGTTCGGCGTCCTCGACCATCGAGGCGCCGGTTGTACGCAAGTTGACTGACGCCCTGAATCAGGGCACCAACGGCGCGGCCAAGAAGCCCGCCGCCAAGAAGGACTCGCCCGCGAAGCCCGCGGCGCCGCGTCCCACCCCCTCTCCCGCGCAGGCCGCCAAGCCGGCTGCCCCGCGTCCGGGCCCGGCTGCGCCGAAGCCCGCCGCGGAGAAGCCCGTCGCGGAGCCCACGGCGGAGACCCCCGCGGCGGAGAAGCCCGCAGCCCCGGCCGCTCCGGCGGCTCCGGGTCCGCGTCCGGGTCCGGCCGCACCGAAGCCGGCCCCGAAGCCCGCTTCCCCGGCCCCCAGCACGCCGGAGTTCCAGGCTCCCGCCGCTTCGCAGGCCCCCGCGGCCCCGAAGCCCAGCGGCCAGTCCGCTCCGCGTCCCGGCGCCCCGAAGCCCGGTGGCCGTCCGGCCCCCGGTCAGGACCGTGGCCAGGGTCAGGGTCAGGGTCAGGGCCAGGGCCAGCGCGGTGACCGTGGCGACCGTCAGGGCGCCCCGCGTCCCGGTGGCCAGGGCCAGCGTCCCGGTGGCGCCCGTCCCTCGGGCCCGCGTCCGGGCAACAACCCCTTCACCTCTGGTGGTTCCACCGGCATGGCGCGCCCGCAGGCGCCCCGTCCGGGCGGCGCCCCGCGTCCCGGCGGCCAGGGTGCCCCGGGCGGTCCGCGCCCGCAGGGTGGCGGCCAGGGTGGTCCCCGTCCCCAGGGTCAGGGCGGCAACCGTCCGAGCCCGGGCAACATGCCCCGTCCGCAGGCAGGCGGCGCCGGCGGCGCGGCCGGTCCGCGGCCCGGCGGTGGCGGCGGCAACCGTCCGAACCCCGGCATGATGCCGCAGCGTCCCGCAGCGGGCCCGCGTCCGGGTCCGGGTGGCGGCGGCGGTCGCGGTGGCCCCGGTGGCGGTGGCGGTCGTCCCGGTGGCGGCGGTGGCGGTCGTCCCGGCTTCGCCGGTCGTCCCGGTGGTCCCGGTGGCGGTGGCGGCGGCTTCGCCGGTCGTCCCGGTGGACCCGGTGGTGGCGGCGGCGGTCGTCCCGGCGGCTTCGGTGGACGTCCCGGTTTCGGTGGTCGTCCCGGTGGTCCGGGTGCCCGTGGTGGCACGCAGGGTGCCTTCGGCCGTCCCGGCGGTCCCGCGCGTCGCGGTCGCAAGTCGAAGCGGCAGAGGCGCCAGGAGTACGAGGCCATGCAGGCCCCGTCGGTCGGCGGCGTGATGCTGCCTCGCGGCAACGGCGCTGTTGTTCGCCTGTCGCGCGGTGCTTCGCTCACCGACTTCGCCGAGAAGATCAACGCCAACCCGGCGTCGCTCGTCGCGGTCATGCTGAACATCGGCGAGATGGTCACGGCCACGCAGTCGGTCTCCGACGAGACGCTGCAGCTTCTCGGCGACGAGATGAACTACTCGGTCGAGATCGTCTCCCCCGAGGAGGAGGACCGCGAGCTGCTCGAGTCCTTCGACATCGAGTTCGGCGAGGACGAGGGCGGCGAAGAGGCCCTCATGGCGCGTCCGCCGGTCGTGACCGTCATGGGTCACGTCGACCACGGTAAGACGCGACTGCTCGACGCGATCCGCAAGACCAACGTCATCGCGGGCGAGGCCGGCGGCATCACGCAGCACATCGGTGCCTACCAGGTCGCGACCGAGGTCAATGGCGCCGAGCGCGCCATCACCTTCATCGACACCCCGGGTCACGAGGCGTTCACCGCCATGCGTGCCCGTGGTGCGAAGTCGACCGACATCGCGATCCTCGTGGTCGCGGCGAACGACGGCGTCATGCCGCAGACGATCGAGGCGCTGAACCACGCCAAGGCCGCCGAGGTCCCGATCGTCGTCGCGGTCAACAAGATCGACGTCGAGGGTGCCGACCCGACCAAGGTGCGCGGTCAGCTGACCGAGTACGGCCTGGTGGCCGAGGAGTACGGCGGCGACACCATGTTCGTCGACATCTCCGCCAAGCAGGGCGAGAACATCGACTCCCTGCTCGAGGCCGTGGTCCTGACCGCGGACGCCTCGCTCGACCTGCGGGCCAACCCGGAGCAGGACGCGCAGGGTATTGCGATCGAGGCCCACCTCGACAAGGGCCGCGGTGCCGTCGCGACCGTCCTCGTCCAGCGAGGCACGCTCCGTGTCGGCGACACGCTGGTCGCGGGCGACGCCTACGGCCGTGTCCGTGCCCTGCTCGACGACAAGGGCGAGCACGTGCAGGAGGCGGGTCCCTCGACTCCGGTCCTCGTGCTCGGTCTCACCAACGTCCCGGGCGCGGGCGACAACTTCCTGGTGGTCGACGAGGACCGTACGGCCCGTCAGATCGCCGAGAAGCGTGCCGCCCGTGAGCGCAACGCGGCGTTCGCCAAGCGCGTGCGCCGTGTCTCGCTCGAGGACCTGGACAAGGTGCTCAAGGCCGGCGAGGTCCAGCAGCTCAACCTCATCATCAAGGGTGACGCTTCTGGTTCCGTCGAGGCTCTCGAGTCCTCCCTGCTCCAGCTGGACGTCGGCGAAGAGGTCGACATCCGCGTCCTGCACCGCGGCGTCGGTGCGGTCACGGAGTCGGACATCGACCTGGCCATGGGCTCGGACGCCATCGTCATCGGCTTCAACGTCCGTGCGGCCGGTCGTGCCGCGCAGATGGCCGAGCGCGAGGGTGTCGACGTCCGGTACTACTCGGTGATCTACCAGGCCATCGAGGAGATCGAGGCGGCCCTCAAGGGCATGCTCAAGCCGGAGTACGAAGAGGTCGAGCTCGGCACGGCGGAGATCCGCGAGGTCTTCAAGTCGTCCAAGCTGGGCAACATCGCGGGTGTTCTCATCCGCTCCGGCGAGGTCAAGCGCAACACGAAGGCGCGTCTCCTCCGCGACAACAAGGTCATCGCGGAGAGCCTCAACATCGTGGGCCTGCGTCGCTTCAAGGACGACGTCACCGAGATCCGCGAAGGGTTCGAGGGTGGTATCAACCTCGGCAACTTCAACGACATCAAGGTCGACGACGTCATCGCGACGTACGAGATGCGCGAGAAGCCGCGCGTCTGAGCTTGATACGCGACTGGGGCCGGTCGACGGGAGTTATTTCCGTCGATCGGCCCCGGCCGTTGCGTGTACCGTTCCCGTATCGGTGGCCGGAAGCGGTCGCCCATACGAACCCGAACCGGCGGGACATCCGGATACACACATGTATGTGGGGACTCTGTCCTTCGATCTGCTCCTCGGCGACGTCCACTCGCTGAAGGAGAAGCGCTCCCTCGTCCGTCCGATCGTGGCCGAGCTGCACCGCAAGTACGCGGTGAGCGTCGCGGAGACGGGCAACCAGAACCTCCACCGCAGGGCCGAGATCGGGCTCGCGGTGGTCTCCGGGGACACCGGCCACCTGACCGACGTACTGGACCGCTGCGAGCGACTCGTCGCCGGGCGGCCCGAGGTGGAACTGCTCTCGGTTCGCCGCAGGCTCCACAGCGACGACGACTGACGCAGACTTGAAGCAACAAGCACGTAAGCACTTAAAAGGAGACGGACCAGTGGCCGACAACGCGCGCGCCAAGAGGCTGGCGGACCTCATTCGAGAGGTGGTGGCCCAGAAGCTGCAGCGTGGGATCAAGGACCCGCGGCTCGGCTCCCACATCACCATCACCGACACCCGGGTGACGGGCGACCTCCGGGAAGCCACCGTGTTCTACACGGTGTACGGGGGCGACGAGGAGCGGGCCGAGGCGGCCGCCGGTCTGGAGAGCGCCAAGGGCATCCTGCGCTCGGCGGTCGGTCAGGCGGCCGGCGTGAAGTTCACGCCGACCCTGGCCTTCGTCGCGGACGCCCTGCCGGAGAACGCCCGCACCATCGAGGACCTCCTCGACCGGGCCCGGCAGTCCGACGAGCAGGTGCGGGAGGCGTCCGCGGGCGCCGACTTCGCCGGCGGTGCGGACCCGTACCGGAAGCCGGAGGATGCCGACACGGACGCCGCGGACGCCTCTGAGAAGGACGGCGAAGCCTGAGCATGTCCGACCGCACCCCTCCGCCCGACGGCCTTGTCATCGTCGACAAGCCGTCGGGCTTCACTTCGCACGACGTCGTGGCCAAGATGCGCGGGATCGCCAAGACCCGCAAGGTCGGCCACGCGGGCACCCTCGACCCCATGGCGACGGGCGTGCTGGTGCTCGGCGTCGAGCGCGCCACCAAGCTCCTCGGCCACCTCGCGCTGACCGAGAAGGAGTACCTGGGCACGATCAGGCTCGGGCAGAACACGCTCACGGACGACGCGGAGGGCGAGCTCGTCTCGTCCACCGACGCGTCCGGGGTCGGGCGCGAGGCCATCGACGCGGGCATCGCCGCGCTGAGCGGCGACATCATGCAGGTGCCTTCGAAGGTCAGCGCCATCAAGATCAACGGCGTCCGCAGCTACAAGCGGGCCCGCGAGGGCGAGGAGTTCGAGATCCCGGCGCGCCCGGTCAAGATCTCGTCCTTCGCCGTGTACGACGTCAGGGACGCGGTCGCCGAGGACGGCACGCCGGTCCTCGACCTGGTCGTGTCCGTCGTCTGCTCGTCCGGTACGTACATCAGGGCGCTCGCCCGTGACCTGGGCGCGGGGCTCGGTGTCGGCGGGCATCTGACGGCGCTGCGGCGCACGCGCGTCGGCCCGTACAAGCTGGACTCGGCGCGCACCCTGGACCAGCTCCAGGAGTCGCTGACCGTGATGCCGGTGGCCGATGCGGCCGCCGCCGCGTTCCCGCGCTGGGACGTCGATGAGCGCCGCGGGAAGCTGCTGCTGAACGGCGTACGCCTGGACGTGCCCGAGGAGTACGCGGGCGCGGGTCCCGTCGCCGTGTTCGGGCCCGGTGGGCAGTTCCTCACCCTGGTCGAGGAGTCCAAGGGGAAGGCGAAGAGCCTGGCCGTGTTCGGCTGAGCTTGCGCCATCACCGATTTCGGTGGAGCGGCGGGTTCCGGTCTCTGGGTGGCCGCCGCTCCACGCCCCCCTCTCAAGGGTGTATCCAGCGCGCCCGTTCACTTCACCCCTTCGGGCGGGCGCTCGGAGTGAATGGGGGGAGCGCAAGGGGGCGCGTTCACCGCTGACGCTGTCCTGCTGATCATTGCGCGCCTACCGTCGAGGCAGGGGCGTGGCGGAGAACGGCGGGAGGGTCGCGTCATGGTGGACCCGCCGCTGGTACGGATCAGTGATCTGGCCGGGCGGCCGCGCGGCGCGGGCTTCGCGGCGGACGACCGGGGGACGGTCGTGACCGGCCACGAGGTGGTGAGCGGGCTCGGGCGCCTGCTGGTGCACGGGCCGGGCGGTGCGAGCTGTGTGGTGGAGCCCGAGTCGATCGTCGAACTGCCCGAAGCGAACCTGGCGTTGCTGCGTACGGAGGGGCTCGGTGCGGTGCCGCTGCCGGTGGCGGCCTCGGGGCCACCCGCGGCGGGGGCGTACGTCCGGATCCCCGCGGGCGGCTGGCGCGAGGCGCGCGTCCTGGGGCGCTCGCCGGTCGCGTACGTGGCCGGGGGCCGCAGGCATTTGCTGGACGGTGTCCTGGAGTTGGCCGTCGGTACGGACGGGGCGGATGCGCTGCGCGTCGGCGGCGGGGCCGCGGGCGGTCCTGTGCTCGACGCGCGTACGGGTGCCGTCGTCGCGGTGCTCGGTACGGCGCTGCGGGCCGGGCACCGGGCGGCCGGGTTCGCGGTGCCGCTGCGGGCGGTGGCCGCCGGTGCGGGCGGGCGGGGTCCGCTCGCCGAACTGCTCGCGCGCAATGCCGCGGCTGTGCCCGCGTACGGGGACGATCTGAATCTCGGCGGGGTGCTGCAGCTGGCCGGGATCTCGGTGGGCAGCGACGGGCCGGGGACGGGCGGGCCCGAGCCGGTCGAACGGCCGGATGTGGTGCGGGAGTTGGACTCCTTCACGGCGGGCGCGGACGGCGAGGCGCGGGTACTGGCCCTCGTCGGGGAGCCGGGGAGCGGGCGGACCACGGAACTCGCCGCGTTCGCCGAGCGGCGGGCCAAGGGGGACGGCGCGGCTCCCACGGTGTGGCTGCGGGGCGCGGACCTGAGCGAGGACGACGCGTCGGTGGCGCAGGCGGTGGGGCGGGCGCTCGCGCGGGCGGGCCGGATCGTGGCGGCGTCGCGGGAGGAGGCGGTCGCGGCGGGGGCCGTGGCCGCGGGAGCCGTTGGGGACATCTCCGCCGAGCGGATCGCCGAGGTCGCCCGGGAGACGGGGCGGCCGCTCGTGCTGTTGCTCGACGGGCCCGAGGAGATGCCGCCCGTGCTCGCGCACCGCCTGAGCGGCTGGTCGCGGGGGACCGAGCGGTGGCTCGCGGCGTGCGGGGTGCGGTTGGTGGTGGCTTGCCGTGCCGCGTACTGGGAGCAGGCGGGTGCGCTGTTCGGCGCGGACGTGCTGTACGGGTCGGCCGCCGGGGCGCTGCCGCCGGGTGTACGGATCGGTGACCTTGCGGGGGACGCGGCGCGGCGGGCGCGGGAGCGGCTCGGTGTGCCGGAGGGGGCGCTCGCGGAGCGGGAGGCCGGGCATCCGCTGTCGTTGCGGCTGCTGAGCGAGGTGCGGGCGGCGCTGCCGGGGCGTGTGGCCGGGTGCCCCGACCGGGACGAGATCTTCGGGGCGTACCTGGACCTCATGTGCCTACGAGTGGCGGTCCGGCTGGCCGCGCCTTCCGGCGTACGGGGGAGTGGGGTGCGCAGGCTGGCGGCGCGGGTGGCGGGGCAGGTGCACGAGGCCGCGCGGCGGAGTCTTGGGCCGGGGCAGGGGGAGTTGGACCGGGAGTCGTTCGAGGAGCTGTTTCCGTGGGGGGCGGCGCGGGACGGGGTGGCCGGGTGGGCGTCGGCGGTGCTGACGGAGGGGGTGCTGGTGCCGGCGGGGGGCGGGTTCCGGTTCGCGCACGAGGAGGTCGCGGACTGGATCCAGGGGATGCACTTGGATGTGGACGGGGCGTTGGAGGCGCTTGTGTTCCGGCGGCGGGGGGACGGGTTTTCGGTTCCGCGGCATCGGGCGGGGCCGGTGGTGCGGGCGCTGCTCCTGATCGAGCGGCAACTGGGCTGCGCGGAACTGGGGCTTCGGCTACGGGAGTTGCTCCCGTGGGCCCTGCGGAGGCCTGACGCGGGGGCGGGGGAGCGGGTGGCTGCGGCGGGGTCTACGTCTGACGCGGGTGCGGGCCGAACCGGGGGCCGCCTTGCCCACCCTGCCGCCCAAGGCGGCAGATTGCCCAAGGCGGCGCGGCATCGGCCGGTGCCGCCAAATCCAGCCCCTGCGGCGATTGAGCAGCGGGGTCCGGGGCGGAGCCCCGAGGCGTGGGGGGAAGGGGGCCTGGACGCGGCCTGGTGGGGTGTGGCACTGGTGCGGGGGGCGTTGGAAGGGGTTCGGGACGCCGGACCGTACCTCGACGTGCTCCAGGTGATCGCGGAGCGAGGCCGCTTCGACGGGGAGTTCTGGATGCGGATCGCCGTGGACGACGACACCCGGTTCGAGCTGCTGCGGCAGGCCGTCGTGCGGGACGGCGGCGAGGTCGGCGGCCGGTGTCTGGACGCCGTCGCGGAGGCACTCGCCGCCGAGCCGCGGCGCGTACAGCAGAGGCTCACGCGCTGGTTCGACGACGAGCGGGCACTGCCCGCCCTGCCCGACGCCACCGTCGCCGACGCCGCTCAGGCCCTCCTCCACACCCATCGCCACCGCGATCTCGACGGCCTGGTCGAGGCCCTCGTCGACTGCGCCCAGCCGCGCGCCGACGAGCTGCTCGCCACCTTGGCCGACGAGGAACCGTCCGCCCTGTGCCGGGCCGTCGACCGGTGGGCCCACGACGAGCGGCCCGACCGGCACGCAGCCGCCGCCGCGTACGGCCTGCGGGTCGCCCCGCGGGTCGGCGACGCGGCCGACCGGGAGCTGCTGCGGTACGCCGCGTTCGCGCTGCTTGAGCGGCCCTCCGATCGGACGGCGCTGCACGGCGCCGCGCTCGCCCTCCTCGTACGGGATCCGGACTCCCGGCCCGCGTACCTGGCGCGGGCGCTGGAGCGGTTCACCGTCGGCGACGCGCAGGTGTCCGCCGACGCGCTCGCCCCGGCCGTGGCCACCCACCCGGAGCCCGTGTTCACGGCGTTCCAGGCGCGGCTGCGGGAGCCGGGACCCGGCCTCGGAGACATCCTGCGGACCCTCGCCGAGCTGACCGAACCCGTGCACGCCCGGCGCGCCGCCGCACTCGTGAAGGAGCTCGCCGAGGACTGGCCGGACGCCGCGGCCGGGCACGTGGCGGTGTTCGTCGACCGGTGTCTCGAGCGCGAGGACGGTGCGCGGGCCGTGATGTACCCGCTGGTCGTGGGTCTCGTCTCGGAGCGGCCCCCGGTCGTGCGGAGCGCCCTGGCGCGGGTGCTCGCCGCGCCCGGCACGACCGCGTCGCGCGCGCTGCGGGCCGAGCTGCTCGACGTACTGCTGGAGGACGAGCGGGACCCCGGCGTGCTCGACGCGCTGCTGTGCGCCGCCGCGCGGGACGCGGCGCGGCGCGGCGCGGCCAGGACGCGGGACCTGGTGCACCGGACGGGCATGCTGCGGGTGCGTACGCCGGAAGGGGCGTCCGGCTTCGACCGGCTGCTCGTGGAGCTCGCGCGGTCCGTGCCGGGGTTCGCGGGCCTGGTGGCAGGGTGGCTGGCGGGAGCGCCCCGTGAGTGGGCGGCGCTCGTCGGCCCGGGCTCCCGCCGCATGATCGAGAACCTGGCCGGTGTACGGGTACCGGCTTAGCGTCGCGGGCCCGCCCGATGCGAAGCGTGGGTGGGCGGCATGGCACTCTTAGACCTGCGTATCGGGTACAGAGACGCAACGGTCTAAACGGTCGGACACAGGTTTGCGAGGGGCAATCACCGTGCAGCGCTGGCGTGGCTTGGAGGACATCCCCCAGGACTGGGGGCGCAGCGTCGTCACCATCGGCTCCTACGACGGGGTGCATCGCGGGCACCAGTTGATCATCGGGCGGGCCGTGGAGCGGGCGCGCGAGCTCGGCATCCCGGCCGTCGTGGTCACCTTCGACCCGCACCCCAGCGAGGTCGTGCGCCCGGGTTCGCACCCGCCGCTGCTCGCCCCGCACCACCGGCGCGCCGAACTGATGGCCGAGCTCGGCGTGGACGCGGTGCTGATCCTCCCGTTCACCACCGAGTTCTCGAAGCTGTCGCCCGCCGAATTCGTGGCGAAGGTGCTCGTCGACAAGCTGCACGCGCGTGTGGTCGTCGAGGGCCCCAACTTCCGCTTCGGGCACAAGGCCGCGGGCAATGTCGACTTCCTGGCCGAGCAGGGACAGACGTACGACTTTGAGGTCGAGGTCGTGGATCTGTACGTCAGCGGCTCGGCCGGTGACGGTCAGCCGTTCTCTTCCACGCTCACCCGGCGGCTCGTCGCCGAGGGCGACGTGCTGGGCGCCGCCGAGATCCTCGGCCGTCCGCACCGCGTCGAGGGCGTCGTCGTGCGCGGCGCGCAGCGCGGCCGCGAGCTCGGCTTCCCGACCGCCAACGTCGAGACGCTCCCGCACACCGCGATCCCGGCCGACGGGGTCTACGCGGGATGGCTGTACGTGAACGACGAGGCGATGCCCGCCGCGATCTCCGTCGGCACGAACCCGCAGTTCGACGGGACGGAACGCACGGTCGAGGCCTACGCCATCGACCGGGTCGGGCTCGACCTCTACGGCCTGCACGTCGCCGTGGAGTTCGTGGCGTTCGTGCGCGGGATGGCCAAGTTCGAGTCGCTCGACGAGCTCGTCGCCGCGATCGCGGACGACGTGAAGCAGGCGCGTGAGCTCATCGAGGCGACCAAGGCCTGAACCGCACCGGCGTGACCCAGGTCACGTCCAGGTGTGTCACATCGGGTCGGGGAGCTCCGTCGTAGTGGTGTCACCACTTATGACGGAGTGCGAAGGAGCCCCTCATGGAACCGCGACTCGACCTCTTCAAGAACCCGGTCATCGGCAAGATGCTCAAGCACGTCATCGCGGCGGGCAAGGCTGCCGAGGGTTCGGGCGTGCCGACCCCGACGCTGAACCTGGTCATGATCCGGGCCAGCCAGATCAACGGCTGCTCGGGCTGTCTGGACATGCACGTCAAGGACGCCGCCGAGGCCGGTGAGACGGCGGTCAGGCTCGCCCTGGTCGCCGCCTGGCGCGAGGCCAAGGTCTTCACCGAGGCCGAGAAGGCCGCCCTGGAGCTGGCCGAGGCGGGCACCCGCATCGCGGACAGCGCCGGGGTCTCCGACGAGGTGTGGGAGAAGGCCGCCAAGCACTACGACGAGGCGCAGCTCGGCGCGCTGGTCGGCTGCATCGCCATGATCAACACGTTCAACCGGTTCAACGTGATGACCCAGCAGCCGGCGGGCGACTACGTGCCCGGCATGTTCGGCTGAGCCGAACTCGGACCGCACGCGTGAAGGCCCGGCTCCGAGGGGAGCCGGGCCTTCACCGTTCTGGGGCCGTGCTACTCGGCGGTGGCCCCCGCCGCCGCCCAATGGCACGCCACCTGCGACGTGGCCGCCCCCGTCAGCACCGGAAGATCCACCGTCCGGCACGAGTCGGCGACCCCCGCCGCCTCCGCCCTGCCGTCCGCCAGGACCTGGCAGCGCGCGTGGAAGCGGCAGCCGCCCGGGATGCGGGACGGGTCCGGGGGCTCGCCCGTCAGGACCACCGGCTCACCCGGTGCCTCCGGGAGAACCGACAACAGAGCCTGTGTATACGGGTGTTGGGGCGAGGTCAGGACGTCCTCCACCCGGCCCGTCTCCACGATGCGGCCCAGGTACATCACCGCCACCCGGTCCGCGATGTTCCACGCGAGGCCGAGGTCGTGCGTGACCACGAGCGCGGAGAGGCCAAGATCGTCCCGCAGGCGCAGCAGCAGGGCGAGGATCTCACCCCGTACGGAAGCGTCCAGAGACGCCACCGGTTCGTCCGCGACGATGAGTTCCGGGTCGAGGACCAGTGCGCCCGCGATGACCACGCGCTGGCGCTGGCCGCCCGACAGCTCGTGCGGGTAGCGCAGGAAGAAGCGCTCGGGAGGGCGAAGTCCCGCGCGCGACAGGGCGCTGGTGACCGCCTCGCGTTCGTCGCCCGCGTACCCGTGGATGCGCAGCCCCTCGGCCACCGCGTCGTACACCGTGTGCCGCGGGTTCAGGGAGCCGCTCGGGTCCTGAAGGACCAACTGGACGCGTTTGCGGTACGACTTGAGGGCCTTCGAGGCGTAGCCCAGCGGCTCGCCCGCGAACGTGACCCTGCCGGACGTCGGCCTCTCCAGGCCGAGCAGGGTGCGCGCCAGGCTCGTCTTGCCACAGCCGGACTCGCCGACGAGCGCCACGATCTCACCCGGCGCGATGTCCAGGTCGACGCCGTCCACGGCCCGCGCCTCGGCGGCGCCGCGCCGGCCGGGGAACGTGACGTGCAGCTGGTCGGCGCTGAGGAGGGTCTGCACAGAGCCGTCCGGCTTCTGCAGCGTTTCTGTCATGCCGTGGTGCTCCTTGCTTCGACTTCCGTGCCCAAAGCGTCACTCGAGCCCACGTGCACGCACGCCGCCCGCCGCTCCGGACCCGCCACCCGCAGCACCTGGTCCTCGCTCGCACACACGTCGAGCGCCACCGGACAGCGCGGGTGGAACGTGCAGCCGGACGGCAGTGCCGACGGGTCCGGCGGGTCGCCGGGCAGGCCGCGCGGCGCGAACCGGGACGCCGGGTCGCCGATCGTCGGGAACGCTCCCGACAGCGCCTTCGCGTAGGGGTGCACCGCCTCCTCGTAGACCTGGAGGGCCGGGCCCTCCTCGACGACGCGGCCCGCGTACATCACCGCGAGCCGGTCGCAGGTGTCGGAGAGGACCGCCAGGTCGTGGCTGATCATGACGAGGCCGAGGTTCTCCTCCGCCACCAACTGCTCGATCAGGCGCAGGATCTGGGCCTGGATCATCACGTCCAGGGCCGTCGTCGGCTCGTCGGCGATGATCAGGTCCGGCTCGCAGGCGAGGGCCATCGCGATCATCACGCGCTGGCGCTGGCCGCCCGAGAGCTCGTGCGGATAGGCGTTCGCGCGCGCCGCCGGGAGGCCCACGTGTTCGAGCAGCTCGCCGACCTTGTTCTTCGCGCCCTCCTGCGTCGCCTTCTTGTGCAGGAGGATCGGCTCGGCGATCTGGTCGCCGATGCGGTGCACGGCGTTGAGCGAGTGCATCGCGCCCTGGAAGACGATCGAGGCGCCGGCCCAGCGGACGGCCCGCACCCGGCCCCACTTCATGGCGAGGACGTCCTCGCCGTTCAGCAGGATCTCGCCGGTGACCTTGGCGTCCTTGGGTAGCAGGCGAAGGAGCGCGAGCGCAAGTGTGGACTTCCCGCAGCCGGACTCGCCCGCGATGCCGAGCTTCTGCCCGGCCCCGACGGTGAGGTTCACGCCGCGGACGGCCTGCGCCCCGCCGGCGTACGTCACCGTCAGGTCCTTCACCTGAAGCAGCGTCATGAGCGGGCCCCCAGCTTCGGGTTCAGGACGGACTCGACCGCGCGGCCGCACAGGGTGAAGGAGAGCGCGACGATGGCGATGGCGATGCCGGGCGGGGCCAGGTACCACCAGTCGCCCGCGCTGACCGCGCCCGCCTCGCGCGCGTCCTGGAGCATGCCGCCCCAGGAGGTGACCGTCGGGTCGGACAGGCCGAGGAACGCGAGGGTCGCCTCGGTCAGGATCGCCGAGGAGATGATCATCGTGGTCTGGGCGAGGACCAGCGGCATCACGTTCGGCAGCACGTGCCGGGTCATGACGTGACTGTGGCTGCCGCCGAGCGCGCGCGCCCGCTCGATGTAGGGGCGCGCCTCGACCGAGAGGGTCTGGGCGCGCACGAGACGCGCGGTCGTCGGCCAGGTCGTCACGCCGATCGCGATGATCACCGTCCACATCGAGCGGTCCATGACGGTCGCGAGCGCGATGGCCAGGACCAGCGTCGGCATCACCAGGAACCAGTCGGTGACGCGCATCAGGACCGTCGAGTACCAGCCGCGGAAGTGGCCCGCGACGATGCCGATGACGGTACCGATCGCCACGCACAGGAACGCCGCGAGCAGGCCCACGGTGAGTGAGATGCGCGCCCCGTACACCAGGAGGGCGAGCACGCTGCGGCCGAACTGGTCGGTACCCAGCGGGAATTCACCGCTCGGCCCTTCCAGCGGGCCACCGGGCGCGTCGGTGACGCTCTCCGCGTCCGAGCCGACCAGGACCGGGGCGAGGATCGCGATCAGGGCGATCAGGATCAGCAGCCCGAGGCCCCACAGGCCGCTGCGGTGCGCGCGGTAGGACTTCCAGAAGCGGGCCAGGGACTGGCGCTTGCGGGCGCGCGCGAGGGACCGCGCGCTGGACGCCTTCGGTGTCTTCGCGGGCGCGGTGTCGGTTTCGGTGTCGGTCGTCGTCATCGGCCCACCCTCGGGTCGAGCAGCGGATAGAGGATGTCGGCGAGGGTGTTCGCGAGGATCACCGCGGTGGCGAAGACGAAGAACAGGCCCTGGACGAGCGGCAGATCGGGCACGGAGAGCGCCTGGTAGAACAGGCCGCCGAGGCCCGGCCACGAGAAGACGGTCTCGACGAGAATCTGCCCCGCGACGACATGCCCCAGGTTCACGAACATCAGCGTGAACGTCGGCAGCATCGCGTTCGGCACCGCGTGCCTGCGGCGCACCAGGTCGTCCTTGAGGCCCTTGGCACGCGCGGTCGTCAGATAGTCGCTGCCCATCTCGTCGAGCAGCGAGGAGCGCATGACGAGGAGCGTCTGCGCGTAGCCGACCGCGACCAGGGTGATCACCGGCAGGATCAGATGGTGCGCGACGTCGAGGACGTACGCGAGCCCGGTCTCGCCGCCCGAGTCGAGGCCGCCCGTCGGGAACATGCCGGGGATCGGCCCGATGCCGACGGCGAACACGATGATGAGGAGCAGACCCAGCCAGAACGCCGGGACCGAGTACAGGGTCAGCGCGAACGCCGTGTTGAAGCGGTCGCTGCGCGACCCGTTGCGCCACGCCGTCCGCGTGCCGAGCCAGATGCCGAGCGCCGAGTACAGGACGTACGCCGTGCCCGTGAGCAGCAGCGTCGCCGGGAGCGCGTCGAGGATCTTGCCCATGACCGGGGTGTGGAACTGGAACGAGGTCCCGAAGTCACCGGAGAGCGCGTCCCCGATGTACGACGTGAACTGCTTCCACATCGGCTGGTCGAGGCCGTACTGGTGGCGCAGGTTCTGCAGTTGCTCCGAGGAGACCTTGCGGCCGCCGGTCATCTGCTTGACCGGGTCGGAGGGGATGAGCCGGAAGAGGAAGAAGCTCGTGACGAGGACGGCGAAGAGCGAGACGATCGCGCCGCCGATCTTCGCGAGCGCGTACTGGACGTACGCCTTGGTGTTGCGGGCCCGGGGGCCGCGGGCGGCCGACGGCGGCCCGGCCGAAGCCGGGTCGCCGTCGGTCTGCGCATCCGCGGACCGCGCGAGCGCCGGAGTGCTGTCAGCTGTCATGGTTCACATGTCTTCTTACTCGCGTAGCCGCGCTTCGCTTACTCGCGCTCGTCCGCCGTCGTCCGGCGCCGCCTGGCCACGAACACTCCGCCGCCGATGACGAGGAGCGCCGCGACCACGATGCCGATCACGATGCCGGTGGAGCTGGACGAACCGCTGTCCTCGCTGTCCGAAGCGGCCGCGGGTTCGGCCGACCACCAGCTCCAATACCCGTCCTGGCCGTAGATGTTGCCGGCCGCGGTGGGCATCGTCTGGATGGACTTGATCTGGTCGGTGCGGTAGGCCTCGACCGCGTTCGGGTACGCCATGACATTCATGTAGCCGGAGTCGTAGAGCCAGGACTCCATCTTCTTCACGGTGTCCGCGCGCTTGGCTGGGTCGTACTCGGCGAGCTGCTGGTTGTAGAGCTTGTCGTAGGTCTTGTCGCAGATGCCGTTGTCGGTCTGCGCGACCTCCTTCGGCTTGCTCGGCAGGGCGGCGCAGGTGTGGATGCCGAGCACGAAGTCCGGGTCCGGGTTCACCGACCAGCCGTCGAAGGCGAGGTCGTACTCACCGGCGTACCAGGGCACGGAGACGTCGTCGACGCAGTTGAGCTTGAGGCCGATGCCGATCTTGCCCCACCACTCCTTGAGGTACTTGCCGACCGCCTTGTCGTTGGGGTCGGTGGCGTGGCACAGCATCCGCAGGTTGATCGGCTTGCCGTCCTTGCCGACGCGCTTGCCGTCCTTCATCTTGTAGCCCGCGTCGTCGAGCATCTTGCCCGCGGCCTGCGGGTCGTAGCCCAGCTGCTGATCGCCCGAGGGCTGCCAGTAGTAGTCCTGGAAGCGCGGCGGGATGTAGCCCTGGCCGCGCACGGCGTGGCCCTGGAAGACCTTGTCGACGATCGCCTTGGTGTCGACGGACTTGAAGAGTGCCTGGCGGAAGTCCTGGTCGAGCAGCGCAGGGTTGCCGTCGCCGAACTTCTTGCCGCTCTTGGTCTTCCAGCCGGGGTTCACCGCGATCGCGTAGAAGCGGCGGCCGGGGCCCTCGTTGACCTTGATGTCCTTCTCGCCCTTGAGGGACGCCGCCTGGGCGGGCGTCAGGGCGGGGGAGCCGGCCACGAAGGAGACCTCGCCCTTGCGCAGGGCGGCGACCGCGGCGTCCTGGTCCTTGTAGGCCTTGAAGACGATGTTGTCGAACTGCGGCGTCTTCGTCTTGCGCCAGAACTCCGGGTTGCGCTTCAGCTTCACGTACTGGTCGGCCTTGTAGCCGGTCACGATGTACGGACCGTTCCCGACGATCGGGAACTTGTCGTCATTATTGAACTTCGAGTAGTCCTTGACGTCCTTCCAGATGTGCTCGGGCACGATCGGGATGTCGAGGGACGTCATCGTCGCCTGCGGCTTCTTCAGCTCGACGACGAGCTTGGTGTCGCTGGGCGCGGTGACCTTCTTGAAGTTGCCGACGAACGAGCCGTTGGCGGTCGCCGCCGCGTCGTCCGTCATCATCTTGTTGAAGGTGAAGGCGGCGTCGTGGGCGGTGGCCTGCTGACCGTCGGACCACTTCGAGTCGGAGCGGATGGTGTACGTCCACGTCAGCTTGTCGGCCGAGGGCTTCCACTTGGTGGCGAAGCCCTGGATGACGTGGTTGTCCTTCGGGTCGTAGTTGGTCGGGTACTCGTACATCAGACGGAGGATGCTCGTACTGACCAGGCGCGTCGCCAGGAACGGGCTCAGCGAGTCGACGCTCTGCGCGACGGCCACGGTGAGGGTCTTCTTCTTGCCGCTGTCGGCGTTGGCCTTGGCGGCGGCGTGGGAGGAAGTGGCGTTGGCCTGTTGCGGCGCCGGGTTGAGTGGCGTGGCGAGGCCTGCCGTCAGGGTGAACGCCGCGGCGCCGGCCGCGAGGAGTATCCGCACTCCGCGCCGCGGGGGGCGGGCCGTTCTGTGGTCCATGTCTTGCTGAGCTGGTGTGTCCATCGGCGGTGACCTCGCGCATCGCTCGCACAGCTGGGCTGGATCTGGGATTTCGTGAGTTTTCAGGTCGACTGAAGTGTTGGTTTACCAGCGGCAGTTGAGGAACGTCAACGGCGGGTGAACCCCATGTGGCCTGCGGAAATAACGAGTTGACCTGCATTTCACGCACATTGGTCGAGACCTCTGATGCTTTGCAGGCCAGGGGATGGCACCCGGATGGGTGCAGGACACGCAAAAGGTCCGCACCGGTGTTCGACGGATGCGGACCTTTTGCGTGCGCGTACGTGTCAGTACGCGTGAGTACGTGTACGTGGGGCCGCTGGAGGGCTACCGCTGTGGCGGAGGCGGCAGTTGGGTGCGGCCGAAGCCTTCGGCGACCATCGCGGACAGGTCGAAGTACGCCTCCCGCACCTTGGGGCGCATCATGTCGAGGTCGACCTCCGCGCCGGCCGCCAGGTGCTCGTCGAAGGGGATGACGGTCACGCCGCGGCAGCGGGTCCTGAAGTGGCCGACGATGTCGTCCACCTTGATCATCTTGCCGGTGTCGCGGACGCCGGAGATCACGGTGAGGGAGTGCCGGACGAGTTCGGTGTACCCGTGCGCCGACAGCCAGTCGAGGGTCGTGCTCGCGCTGGAGGCGCCGTCCACCGACGGGGTCGAGATGATGATCAACTGGTCCGCGAGGTCGAGGACTCCGCGCATCGCGGAGTACAGCAGGCCGGTTCCGGAGTCGGTCAGGACGACCGGGTAGTGCCGGCCGAGTACGTCGATCGCGCGGCGGTAGTCGGCGTCGTCGAACGTCGAGGAGACCTCCGGCTCCACGTCGTTGGCGATGATCTCCAGGCCGGAGGGGGTCTGGGAGGTGTACTGCCGGATGTCCGCGTACGAGTGCAGGTGCGGGATGTTCTGCACCAGGTCGCGGATGGTGGCGCCGGTCTCGCGGCGGACGCGGCGGCCGAGGGTGCCGGCGTCCGGGTTGGCGTCGATCGCGAGGATCTTGTCCTGGCGCTCCGAGGCGAGGGTCGAGCCGAGGGCCGTCGTGGTGGTCGTCTTGCCGACGCCGCCCTTGAGGCTGATCACGGCGATCCGGTAGCAGGACGAGACCGGAGTGCGGATGAGGTCCAGCTTCCGCTGCCGCTCCTCCTCTTCCTTCCTCCCGCCGAACTTGAACCTCCCGCCGCCCGCACCGGGCGCCTTGCTCCGCTGCTTCTGCCGCTTGCTGTTGACGAGCCGCTCGGCGGACAACTCGACGGCGGCGGTGTAACCGAGGGGGGCGTTGTCGCCGGGGGCGTGGGGGTGCGGGCGCGGTTGCGGTTGCGGGGGCTGGTGGTGCTGCTCGGGTGGGGCGGGCTGCTGCCAGGCGGGGGCGGGGCTGGGGTAGCCCTGCGGGGGTTGGGCGTTGGGCGCGGGCGCCGGTTGGGCTGGGGGCAGCGGTTGGGCGGGTGGTTGTGGTTGACCGGGGAGAGGGGAACCGTAGGCCGCTGCCGGTGGGGCGGGCGCCGGTGGGGCGGGCGCTTGGCTGGGCGGGGAGCCGAAGGCGGGGTGGCCCTGGGCGGGGTACGCCGGTGGCTGTGGTTGGCCCGGCGGGGGGAAGCTGTAGCCGGGTTGGGGCGTGGGGGTGCTGGGGCGCTGGCCCTGGTGGGTCGGTGCCGGTTGGGCCGCGGGTTGGGGGAAGCCGTAGCCGGGTTGGGGCGTGGGCCCGGTGAGTGGCTGTCCTGGGGCCGGTGGTGCCGGGAGGCTCGGTTGGGCCGAAGGCTGAGGGAAGCCGTACGTGGGCGGTGGCGTGGGTGCGTTGGGTGTCTGCGGGCTTGGGGCCGGCGATGCCGGGTGGGTTGGTGGTTGCGGGTGCCCGTAACTGGGCTGTGGCGTGGGTGTGTCGGGGGGCTGCTGGCCTGGGGGTGGAGGTTGCGGGGGTCCGTGACTTGGCTGTGGTGAGGGTGTGTTGGGGTCGGGTTGCGGGAAGTCGTGGCCGGTGGGTGGCGTGGGTGTGTCGGGGGGCTGCTGGCCTGGGGGTGGAGGTTGCGGGGGTCCGTGACTTGGCTGTGGTGAGGGCGTGTTGGGGTCGGGTTGCGGGAAGCCGTAGCCGGTCGGTGGCGTGGGTGTGTCAGGGGGCTGCTGGCCTGAGGTCGACGGGTGAGGTGACCCGTAACTCGGCTGTGGTGCCGGTGCGTTGGGCGCGGGCTGCGGGAAGCCATAGTCGGGGTGCGTGTTTGGTGTGGGTGGGGCGGCCTGGGCGTGGGGGTGAGGCTGCGGAGGGCCGTATTCACCCTGCGGTGGCAGAGGCTGGCGCGCAGCCGCGGGTGCCGGTTGGCCGGGTGGCTGAGGGAAGCCGTATGCGCCCTGGGGCTGCGGTGGGGCCGCGGCGGGCTGTGCGGGCGGGGTGTACGGGGCTGCCAGGGGTGGTTGGCCGGGCGCGGGGGCGCTCCACCGCGGGGCCGTGGGCGGCGCGGCCGGCTGGAACGACGGCGGCAACGGGGGAACCCCGCCTTCCGGAGGGGGCGGGGGAGCCCAGCCCACCGGAGCGTTGGGCGCGTCGCTGGGAACCGGGGTGCCCGCGATGGCCGGTGTGGCGCCGGGGATTGGGGGCGCGGGAGCTGCCGTCGGGGTGTCAGTGATGGGTTCGGGCGCGGTCACCGCGGGGTCCGCGGCGGGTGACGTGGGGGCGGCGGTGGGCGCTGTTGGCGTGGCCGTGGGCGTCGCGTCGGGCTCCTCGGTGTGCGGGGCCGCGAGGGGGAAGTCCGGGGCCGGTGGGGCGGCTTCGGTCGGCTGCGCGCGGGCGCTCCCCGTGTCGATGTCGACGTGTACGCGGTGGGCGTCGACCCATGCGCGGGACCGCTCATCGGGGCTCTCCGTGGGCGCGGGAGCCGGCGGCTCCCCGAGTGCGGCGAGCTCCTCGAAGTTCCGCTTCAGCGAGGGCGCGGAGAAACGCAGGGTGGTCCCGCTGTCCAGGTCGCCGCTGTTCAGACCCCCGTCGGCCAGGCCTCCGTTCTCCGGACCCCGGTCCTCCAGCTCGCCGCTCCCACCGCCAGGCGCAACCTCCGCACCAACTGGCGCCTCCGGCGCACCAGTCGGTGCCCCCGCCGCACCAGCCAGCGCCCCTGCCGCACCAACCGGCGCCTCGGCCGCACCAACCGGCACTACCGGCGCCTCCGCCATACCAGTCGGCGCCACCGGCGCACCAACTGGCGCTACCGGCGCCACTGGCGCATCCGCCGCACCAGTCGGCGCCACCGGCGCACCAGCCAGCGCCCCTGCCGCACCAACCGGCGCTACCGGCGTCTCCGCCGCACCAACCGGCGCCTCGGCCGCACCAGTCGGTGCCTCCGCCGCACCAACCAGCGCCCCCGCCTCACCAGCCAGCGCCCCCGGCGCCCCCGCCTCCCAGTTCGCCTCTCCGCCACGCGAACTCGCCTGCTCGTACCAGGGCGGTGGCGCGTAGTCGATCGTGAACTTGCCCGTCTGCTCGACACCGGTCCCCGCCCCGGCCCCCGCACCGGCAGGTGAATCGCCGTCCCCGCGGACATCGTCCCGATCGCTGCTCACAACGCCTCCTGGTGTGGTCGAGCACCCGGCGTGCCCCCCGCTCCCCGGACGCGCGCGGAAACAGCGGGAACACAGGGCACGTCCTCTCCCAGCCTAATCACCAAAACCGCCCGCACGGCAGGCCCGCCCACACCCCGTCGACTAGACTCGCCGCGCCGTGACTGGGGAGGTCGTGGCTCGGACGGCGGCGGGGAGGACGTGGCGTGCGGCATCGGATCAGGGGTGGCGCCCCGCCCGGGTGCGCAGCGCACCCCAGCTGACCGCTCCGCACCCGACCCCGGCGAGAACTCACCTCATGCCTACCGCGCTCACCCACGACGACCCCGTACACCTCGGCCCCTTCCACCTCGTCGGGCGCCTCGGCAGCGGCGGGATGGGCACGGTGTACGTCGCGCGGACCGCCGGCGGGCGAACCGTCGCCGTGAAGACGATGCACGCCCGGCTCGCCGCCGACCACGCCGCCCGGACCCGGTTCCGGCTCGAGATCGACGCCGCCCGCGTCATCGGCGGACAGTTCGGCGCGAAGGTCGTGGACGCGGACCCGCTCGCCGAGACGCCCTGGCTGGCCACCGAATACGTACTCGGTCCGCCGCTCGATGAAGCCGTAGAGGCAGGCGGGCCGATGCCCGAGGCGACCGTCCGCGCGCTGGGCGCCGCCCTGTGCGGAGCACTTGGGCAACTGCACCGCAGCGACGTCGTGCACCGCGACCTCAAGCCGTCCAACATCCTCCTCACGGCGTACGGCCCGAAGGTCATCGACTTCGGTATCGCTCGGGCCATCGGCGACGACCGCCTGACCCGCGTCGGATCCGCCGTGGGCACCCCCGCGTTCATGTCACCCGAGCAGGCCACCGGTCAGGAACACGGCCCGGCCGGAGACGTGTTCGCGCTCGCCGGAGTGCTCGTGTTCGCGGCCCGTGGCAGCGGCGCGTTCGGGAACGGGCAGGCCGCCGACCTGCTGTACCGCGTGCGGTACGGCGAGCCGGACCTCACGAGCGTGCCCGCCGGGCTCGTCCCCGTACTGGCGCGCTGCCTCGACAAGGATCCGGCGCGGCGCCCTGCTACCCACGAGCTGTCGACCCAACTGCACACAGGAGCAGGGGAGTTCGCTGATCATCTGTCCGGTGCGCTGCTCGGTGACATCGGGCGCCGGGCCACCGACGTATGGCAGACCATCCCGCAGCGGCTGCCCGCGCCCCTGACGCACACGCTCCCGCAGACCACCGCCGTGGACGCCACCGGGACCGGCCCCGTGTCGCGGCGCCGCTTCCTCGCCGCCGGAGGAGTCCTCGGCGTCGGCGCGGTCGCGGCCGGCGGCGCCTGGTGGTGGACCGGCCGCTCCTCGCAGGAGGAGAGGAAGGCGGCGGTCTCCAAGGCCGCCTCCGACACCCGCGACCGACGTGACCTCGACCCCCTCTGGAAGGACGAGGGCTACTTCGAGACCAGCGTCGTCGACGGCGGAAAGTCGATGATCCCGGCCATCGTCGACGGGGTGGCCGTCGCCATGCGCGGGTACGCCCGCGGCTTCGCCGTGTCCGACGGCGCGAAGAAGTGGGACGAGCACATCGGCAGCGGATGGCAGTGGACCGCCGCGGACGGCAAGCTCTACCACCTGGTCTACAACGTGTCCGAGGACGACAAGGCCGGAGCGCCCGTCACCCTCGAAACGATCGCCCCGCGCACCGGTAAGAAGCTCAAGACGCTCGCCCGCCTCGCCGACACCACCGACCACCTGGAGGGGAACCAACTCCTCTGTGTCGCCGACGACATCGCCTACGTGGCCGTGGGCAAGGGCAAGGGCGACAAGATCGGCTACGCGCCCGCGCAGAAGTGGACGCTGCGCGCCGTGAACTGCCGGACCGGCAAGACCCTGTGGTCGCGGCCGCTGCCCCGCAGGGACGAGCTCGACCAGTCCATGTACTTCCTCGGCGCGACGGTGGCCGGCGGGCGCCTCGTCACGTACCAGCAGATGAAGGAGGACGAACCCCACATCGTCGTACGGGACTTGAAGACCGGCGGCATCCTGTGGAACGTCCCCTACCTCGTCGACGACGTCGCCACGCTGTGGGCCGCGATGGCGGCCGACGACACGTACCTCTACATCGGCGGCACCCGGCTCCGCGCGGTGCGTCTCAAGGACGGCAAGGCGCAGTGGCAGACGCCCGAAGGCCGCGCGTTCGGGCCGCCGACGCTGAACGGCGGTGTCGTGTACGCCGTGGGCGAGGGCGTCGGGCTCGCCGCGTACAAGGCGGGCAGCGGCGAGCGGCTGTGGGTGGAGAAGGACGGCACCGCCGACGAGCAGTCCAGGGCCTGGCGGCCGCTCATCGGTGAACAATGCGCGTACTACCGCAACGGCGCCCAGTTGCGCGGCGTCGACCTCGACAGCCACGCGGTCTCGTGGACGTACAAGACGGACGGCGACCGCTTCTACGCGAACCCTGAGCGCACGCGGATCTTCTCCCTGAGCGACACCGCCAAACTCGCCGCGTACCCCATGAAGTGACTCCGAATGATGTGACACATTCCCGTGAAGTGACACATCCCCCCACGCACATACGTTCCGCGACCGCCTCCCCGGCAGAAGGCCCCACATGAAACCCCTCGGCATCGGCGACCCCCTCCGCCTCGGTCCCTACCGCGTCCTCGGCGTGCTCGGCGAAGGCGGCATGGGCAAGGTGTACGTCGGTCAGGACGGCGCCGGGACGCTCGCCGCGGTCAAGGTGCTCAAGCCCGAACTCGCCCACGACACGAACCTCGCCCAGCGGTTCGTGCGCGAGGCGCAGGCCGCACAGGCCGTGCGCAGCAAGGGCGTCGCGAACGTCCTCGGCGCGTGGACCGAGGGCGGCCGCCCGTGGATGGCCACCGAGTTCCTCGCGGGCCTCACCCTCGACCAGGCCGTCGAGGCACACGGGCCACTGCCCGAGCCCGCCCTGCGCGCCCTTGCCGCCTCCCTCGCGCACACCCTCGCCGACATCCAGGCGGCGGGCTTCATCCACCGCGACCTCAAGCCGCCGAACATCGTGCTGACGTCGACGGGCCCGCGCGTCATCGACTTCGGCATCGCCCGCCCCGAGCACGGACTGACCCTCACCACGACAGGGGAGGTGCCGGTCACCCCCGGATACGGGGCCCCCGAGCAGGTGCTCGGCCGCCGCGTCACACCGGCCGCCGACATCTTCTCGCTGGGCGCGGTGCTCGTGTACGCGGCCAGTGGACGGCGCGCGTTCGACGGCGGACACGTGGCTGCGGTGCAGTACGAAGTGGTGCACGGCGAGCCTCAACTCCAGGGAATCAACCCGGAGTTGCTGGCGCTGATCGCACCCTGCCTCGCCAAGGACCCCGCCCACCGCCCCACGCCCGCCCAGATCGCCGAGGCGATGCGCCCGCCCAAGGGGGCGGAGAAGGCCTGGCGGCGCGGCTCCATCGCCGAAGCGATCACCGAGCGGGAGACCGGGGCGAAGCACCTGGCGACCACCATCGTGGGCGGCGCGCAGCAACTCCAGAAGCCCGCCATGTCGCGAAGACGCCTGCTGACGACGCTCGCCGTCGGCGGCACCGTCGCCGCGGCGGGCGGCGGCACGGCCGCGTGGTGGTACGGCTCGCGCCCCGACAGCGCCCTGTTCGACATCCCGGCCGCGGCCAGGACCCCCGTACAGGCGCTGAAGCCCAAGCCGGCCGACGACTACGCCGAGAACGGCGGAGCCATGAAGCTGTGGTCCGTCACCACCGCCGACGCCACCTCACCCGAACTGCTGCCCGTCCGCGACGTGTTGGTCTTCGCGCTCGGCTCCGGCGGCATCGGGGCGTACGGCGTCAAGGCCGGCAAGCGGCGCTGGTCAGCCGACGGCCTGCGGGCCAGGTCCGGCTACGTGTCGCTGGCCGACCGGCTCGTCGTGGGCGCGGACGAACAGGGGACGCTGCACACCTTCGTGCCCTCCACCGGAGCCGCGAAATGGACGTGCGAGCAGGCCGAGGCCGAGACGCTGCTCGCCGCCGGCGCCGACGCGGTGTACATGATCACGAAGGACGACCGGCTGCGCTGCGTCAACAGCGAGGACGCCGAGGTGCGGTGGACCGTCACCGTGCCCGCGAAGTTCCGCAAGAAGCTGCACGGCCCGGCCGCCGTCGGCGGGGGCGTCCTCGTCGTCCCGTCCACCGACGGCACGGTGCTCGCGGTGCGCACCAGTGACGGCCGTACGGCATGGACGCAGTCCGAAGAGTCGGAGTCGGTCGTCCGCCCCGCCATCGCCGACGGCATGGTCTACCTCAACGGCAAGACGCTGGAGGCCTACAGGCTCCGCGACGGAAACCGGGAGTGGAGCACGTTCCCGCTGGGCGGCGCCAACTCCGTGTACAGCAAGTGGGGTCCGCCCGAGGTGCGGGGAAACCACGTGTACGCCAACGCCGTCGACGTCACCCGCTGCCACAACCGGGCCGACGGCAACCAGGAGTGGTTCGCGGTCGGCCCGTCCACGACCAGCCGCGTGCTGACGCAGGGCACCAGCGTGTGGTCCGTCGACGACGGTGACGGAATCGGCGAACTCCAGTTGAAGGGCATCCCGCAGAAGGACGGCAAGAACGTCTGGACGACGCGCTACCCACGGCCCCACTACACGCAGCTCGCCGCCGCCGGGAACCGGGTCTTCCTGCTGATGGACAGCGCCGTGCACGCGCTGAGCGCCTTCTGAGGCCGAAGGGACTGACGACACATGCAGAGCGCCGCGCAGCAGGTGGGCCCCTACCTCCTGCTCACCTCCATCGACCCCACCGACCACGCCGTCGTCCGCCACATCGCCCGCACCCCCGGCGGTGACCGCACCGTCCTCCTCAGCACCCCCGCCCCCGGCGTGGACCCGAACCGCTTCATGGCCGAAGCGGACGCGGCGCGCTACCTGTTGGGCAGCTGGACACTTCCGACCGCCG
Source organism: Streptomyces sp. NPDC102360 (assembly GCF_044766085.1). NCBI lineage: Bacteria > Bacillati > Actinomycetota > Actinomycetes > Kitasatosporales > Streptomycetaceae > Streptomyces > Streptomyces sp. NPDC102360. The sequence continues at coordinate 334,398 of NZ_JBIWLG010000008.1, forward strand.
AGCTGGCGCCACCGGGCGGAGCCCCCTGGCACGCACGCCCGTATATCCCGGTACTGCCCCTGCGGACCGCGCTCGCACTCCACGGCGGCCCGCTGCCGGAGCACACCGTCCGCGCCCTCGGTGTCGCACTCGCCGAGACACTGTCCGTCATCCACGGCCAGAGCCTCGTCCACGCGGGCCTCTCCCCGGCGGCCGTCCTGCTCTCCTTCGACGGCCCGCGCCTCGACTGCTTCGGCACGGTACGGGCGGCGGCGCCGGATGGAGCGATGCGGCGCGACCTGCCGGGCGTCGACGTCACTGCCCTCGCCCCGGAGCAGGCGGCAGGCGGACATCCGCGCCCCCTCGGCGACGTGTACGCGCTGGGCGCGACCCTCGCGTACGCCGCGACGGGCCACACGGTGCCCGAACGGGAGGAACTCCCGGCGCCGCTCCGCTCGCTGATCAGCAGGTGCCTGTCCCGGGACCCGGTGCAGCGGCCGCAACTGGCGGACGTCGTAGGTGAGTTGAGCGCGGGCACGGGCGCGGCACGTCAACCGGTCGGCTTCGGCGCCACGGACCACGCCTCGGGCCTGCTGACCCCCGGCTGGCTACCGGCCCGCCTCGTCGCGGCGCTGGCACACCAGGCGGCATCGGTACTGGACGCGGACCTACCGACGCCGTAGCCGACGACCACGGTGAGGGTCCTAGGCCTCCGCGCCACCATTGCGCGGAGCCGGCTCCAGGTCGAACTCCCCGTCCCGGGCGCCGAGTACGAACGCCGTCCACTCGGCCTCGGTGTACCGCAGCACCGTCTCCGGCTCCAGCGACGAACGCATCGCCACGGCACCGTCCGGCAGCTTCGCGATCTCGACGCGCTCCTCGTCCTGCTCGGTACCGGGCGCGCTCTCCCACTCGACGCCGGAGATGTCGAGCGCGTACAACTCGTTCTTCTCGCGCTCCTTACGGGCCTCGATCTCCTCCGGCGTCTCGCCTGAAGTCCCCACGCCGCACCAGCCCTTTCGTCGCCTTGTGACAATCACCGTCAGCTTAGTGGGGGTTGACCGGCGACCACGGTGAGCCGACGAAACGGGACTCTTTGGTGGAGGCAGCGGCCCGATGGACGCACGGGTCCGGTCCGTCCGGGAGGATGTCCTGACGCATCAGCACGGGGAGGACTCCAGCAGTGAGCAGCAACCATCCGGGCCCGTACGCCGGCCAACCCCAACAACCGGGGCCGTACGGCGCGCAGCCGGGACCGTACGGACAACCGGGTCATCCGGTCCCGCCTCAGTCGTATGGGCAGCCGGGGCCGCCGCCGGGCCCGTACGGGCAGCAGCCGGGGCAGCCCGGGCAACCGCCGTACGGCGGTTACGGGTTCCCGCAGCAGCCGGGTGGATATCGGCCGCCGCCACGCCGCGGAGGTCTGGGGAAGACCTTGGCGTTCGTCGCGTGTGGGGCGGCGTTGATGACGCTGATCGGCTTCGGCCTGTTCTGGATCCGCGACGCGCAGGGCCCGGACGACGACGGCCCACACAAGCTGACCGCGCCGTCGACGATGTCCTTCGCCACGTACTACCGCGCCGGCGACCCGGCGGATCCCGACCTCGCGACGGAGGATCCCAAGAAGCTGGAGTGGCACGAGATGGAGAAGCCGACGGAGATCGCCGTCAGCTACTCCGACGAGCTCGTCGACAACGTCGACACCTCTGACATGGGCGCGGCCCAGGACGCGTTGCAGCGTGCGGGGAACAGCAAGAGGTTCTCGGTTACGGGTGGCTACGGCAGGTTCAACAACCCCGAACTGGCCTTGGCCTACTACTTCGAACTCGTGGGTGACAAGCTCCGCGAAGCTACAGACAAGGCCCCCGGCCACGTCGTCTCATCGCTGGGCGTGGAGGAGGACACGGAGGCGGACTCGCTCGAGGGTGACGCGGTGATGAGGTGCGCGGACCTCAGGGTGGACAATTGGGACGACGACAACCCCGCCACTGAGACGACGGTGTGCGGCTGGGCCGACTACGCGACGGTCGGGGTGGTCACTCCGTACGACGGCACGTTCGGCCTGACGACCGAGGAGGCGGCGGAGCTCACGGGACACGTCCGCAGCGAAATGCGAGTGGAGAACTAGGCGCGTAGACGCATGCGCGAGGCCCGTGACCAGATGGATGGTCACGGGCCTCGGTGCGTCAACTATTGGGCGTCAGGCGCCTACTGGCGCGGGGGACCCCACGGCGGTTGCTGCTGCTGTCCGTAGGGGCCGGGCTGCTGCGGGGCCTGGGGCGGGTAGCCGCCCTGCTGGTATCCGGCCTGCTGGTAGGCGTGCGGGGGCATGGTGCCGGGGGCGCCGGGTCCGCCCGGGCCGCCACGGTTGTTCTTGTTGCGGGACACGACGACGATGACGACGATCACCACGATGATGACGAGCGCGGCGATGCCGATGCCGACGTAGAGGAACACGTTGGAGCTGTCGTCGTCATTCGAGGCGCTTGACGCGTTGTCGGTGGCGGGCGAGGAGGCTCCATCAGCCTTGTCTCCCGAACCCTTCGGGAGCGCGGACAGGTCCCATGGGCCGTTCGCACCGCCCTTGGGGATGTTCGCGGTGAGCGCCTTGAGCGGGCTCAGGTCGCCGTAACCGTGGTAAGCGTCGGGCAGCTTCGACTTGTCGACGCCCTTGGCGATGTACGTGGACTTGATGACACGGTTGACCAGCTGGCCGGGGGTGTAGTCCGGGTACTTCTGCTTGAGGAGGGCGAAGGTGCCGGAGGTGATGGCGGTCGACATGGAGGTTCCGTCGCCGGTGACGTAGTCACCCTTGACGAACTGGCCGTCATCGGTCTCGAAGCCGCCTTGGCTGGTGGCGACGATGATGTCCTTGGCGGGGGCCGTGAACATGAGTTTCTTAGAGTAGTTCTCTTCGGCCCAGGGGGTTCCGTTCTGGACGGAACCACCGACTTGGGTGACGCCGGGAACGGAGCCGAGGCCGCGCTTCTCCTCTACACCGTCGTTGCCGGACGACTGGACGACTACAACATTGTGGGCCAGCGCGTAAGCGATGGCTTCTTTGTCTGCTTCGTCTGCGTAGCCTTGTTCGATGGAGATGCTGATGACGTCGGCACCCTGGTCGACGGCGTAGCGGATCGCTTCGTCCCATTCACAGGCTTCCTTGCCGTTCTTGCCGAGGGCGCCGCCCTCAGTGGCAAAGAGGTCAACGGGCAGGATCTTCGCATCCGGGGCGATTCCCAGCACGCCTTCGCTGTTCCCGGCCCCGTGCCCGTGGCCCGCGATCAGAGAAGCCATTCCCGAGCCGTGGTCGTCGCGGGTCTCCTTGTTGGCTGGCCTGCCGTCCGAACACCGCTTTCCTGCAAGCACGTTGCCCGTCAGGTCGGGGTGCGTGCTGTCGACGCCGTCGTCGAGTACGGCGACGGTGACACCCTTGCCCGTGGCGACCTTGTGGACGGCGTCGATGTCGAACGCCTTGTTCTGCCACTGCTTGTCGCGGGTCGCGTCCGCCGATGCGGCCGATGCGGTGCCGAGCACAAGGGCTCCCACCATGGCTGCGCCACCGATCGCGCGGAGCGTCCTGTGCGCGAAGCGCATGCTCTGCCACCTTTCTGTGTTGGTTCCGCGCTAGCCACACGTGGGCCCGTGACCGGGTGGATGGTCACGGGCCTCGGTGCGTCAGCCGTTGGGTGTCAGGCGCCTACTGGCGCGGGGGACCCCACTGCGGGGGCTGCTGCTGGCCGTAGGGGCCGGGCTGCTGCGGGGCCTGGGGCGGGTAGCCGCCCTGGTGGTAGGCGGGCGGGGGCATGGTGCCGGGGGCACCGGGTCCCCCAGGACCGCCCGGGCCGCCACGGTTGTTCTTGTTGCGGGACACGACGACGATGACGACGATCACCACGATGATGACGAGTGCGGCGATGCCGATGCCGACGTAGAGCAGTGTGTTCGAGCTGTCGTCGTCCGAGGAGTCGGAGGCGGCGCCGGTGCCGGACGTGGAGTCCCCGGACCCGGTGTCCTTGCCGGAGACCTTGGGGAGCGAGGAGACGTCCCACGGGCCGTTCGCACCGCCCTTGGGGATGTTCGCGGTGAGAGCCCTGAGCGGGCTGAGGTCGCCGTAGCCGTGAAACTTGTCCGGGAGCTTCGACTTGTCGACGCCCTTGGCAATGTAGGTGGACTTGATGATGCGGTTGACCAGTTGGCCGGGGGTGTAGTCCGGGTACTTCTGCTTGAGGAGGGCGAAGGTGCCGGAGGCGATGGCTGCGGACATCGACGAGCCGTCGGAGGTCAAGTAGTCGGCCGATTGGCTGTTGCCGTCGGCGTCCTCGTACTTGCCGTCGGACGTGGCGACGGTGATGTCCTTGCCTGGGGCGGTGAAGAGCAGGTGCTTGGAGTAGGTCGAGTCTTCCCAGGGGGTCCCGTTCTGGGTGGAGGCGCCCACCTGGACAACGCCGGGGACGGATCCGAGTCCGCCGTTGTCCTCGACGCCGTCATTGCCGGATGAGAGGACCAGGACGGCGTTGTGCGCGAGCGCGTATGCGGCGGCCTCCTTCGAGTCCTGACCGGCAAAGCCCTGGTCGAGCGACATACTGATGATGTCCGCGCCCTGGTCAACGGCGTAGCGAATGGCTTCCGGCTTGCTGCAGGCCGTCTTCTTCTCCTGGTCGACGGATCCGCCTTCGGTGGCGAATACGTCTACGGGGAGGATCTTTGCGTCAGGCGCCATTCCCAGCAGGCCCTGACTGTTGCCGGAACCGTGCCCGTGGCCCGCGATCAGAGAGGCCATGCCGGTGCCGTGGTCATCGACGGTCTCTACGTTGGCGGGCTGGCCGTCCTTGCAGCGCTTCCCGGGAAGGACATTGCCGGTGAGGTCGGCCTGCGAGCCATTCACACTGTCGTCGAGTACGGCGACGGTGACGCCCTTGCCCGTGGCGACCTTGTGGACGGCGTCGATGTCGAACGCCTTGTTCTGCCACTGGTCGTCTCTGGTCGCGTCTGCCGATGCGGCCGATGCGGTGCCGAGCACAAGGGCTCCCACCATGGCCGCGCCGCCGATCGCGCGGAGCGTCCTGTGCGCGAAGCGCATGCTCTGACACCTTTCGTGGTGAATTTCCTGCTGATGTGCGTGGGGCCCACGACCGGAATGGTCGTGGGCCCCACGAACGGTATCTGGTTACTCGATGACGGGAGGGTTGGCTTTGCGGTCCTTGGGTGTCCAGGTCTCCTTGTCCTCGGTGAGGTAGTCAGGGAGACGACTGTTGTTACCGCCTTCGCCGCGCTGCTTTCCGGCGCCGCGTCCGCCGCCGGCTCCAGCGGGTCCGAAGCCGCTGCGGCCGTTCTGGCCCTTGCCGCCGGCGCCGGTGCCACCCGCGCCGGAGCCGCGGTTGCGAAGCCCCGTACCGCCAGGGGTGAACGCCCCGCCGGTCTTGCCCTTGGCACCGCCGACCGCGCCGCCCTTCAGCCGGGCCCCTGCGCCGGTCTTGCCGGCGAGACCCTTGCCGGCCGCACCGCCGCCGGCGCCCGCGCCGCCGCCCATGCCGCCCATACCGCGACCGGCAGCACCCGTGCCACGACCGGCGCCACCGCCGCTCATGCCGCGACCAGCTGCTCCCCGCCCCGCCGCGCCGCCGCCCGCCCCACGGGCAAGACCCGCCGCGCCGCCGGCCATACCACCGGCGAGGCCGCCGGCCATGCCACCGCCGATACCGCCGCCCGCACCGGCTCCTGCTCCGCCGCCAACGCCGCCACCTGCACCGAGTCCGCCGCCGGCTCCGATACCGGAACCCGAGCCCGTGTCAATGCCGGGGCCGGCGCTCTCCAGGCCTGTGCCGATCTGGGAAGCGTCGGAGGGGCCCGAAGCAGTCGGCGGCTTCAGTCCGTTTGAGTCGAAGCCTGGGATGCCCTGACCCACTCCGCCACCGCCACCGATGCCGCCCCCGCCGATGCCGGGGTTCGCGCCGCCGGCGCCGGGGACATTCATGTCACCCGGGCCGCCAGGGGTGTTCGGGTGGGGAGGCGTGGGCGGGGTGTACTCGTGGCCGCCGCTCGTGAGCGATGATGCATTCGACTTGTAGTTGTTCCCCAGCCGCTCCATGTGAATCGCAGCCTGGAGCGCCCCCTGCTGGTCGGCGCCCATGCTGTCGCCCCACTTGTCGATGACGTGCTGAGTGTCCATGCCGCTGGCCAGGTCGGACTGGATGCTGCCTTGGGCGTCCAGAATCCTGTTCATCGCTTTGTACTGGGCATACGCCCCGGTGACGGGGCCGGCGATCATGGCGGCGTAGTCCTTGGCGGACATGTTGCTGAACATGTCCGTCGCGGCATCCCACGTCCTGTCCCACCAGTCGACATCGATGCTCTGAACCTGGTCCTGGATGGTGTAGAGCTCGTCCGCGGAGTTGTCCATCGCCCTGCCGGCGAGATCGGCGAAGTTGCCGCCGTTGGCCATCTCCTGGCTGATCTTGCCGGCCTCGTCCCGGAACTTGTCCGCGGACGAGCCCTTCCACTTCTCCAGGACCTTCTTCACCGCGTTGTCGAACTGCTGCTTGAGGCCGCCGCTGCCATCGGAGCCCACGAGGTGCTCGCGGACCTCGGTCCAGTTCTGCGCGACCTCTTTGACCGTCTGCGGCTTGGCGTCCGCGACCATCTGCTTCAGCTTGTCGAGGTCGTTCTGGTTGAAGTGGGTGTCCCATCCCTTGCCCGAGCCACTACTGCTCAAGCCGCCGCCCGACGGCGCGTTTGCCACCATCTCCCCGTCCCCCTTCAGGCGTTGCGGTTCGCGACGCCGGAGTCTCCGGTCTCCTTGACCGCGTTGTCGGCCTCCGCGTCCTGGTACTTGCCGCGGGCCGTGTCCGTCTTCTTGCCGAACTTGTCGACGAGCTTCTCGATCTTCGCGATCATTTCGACTTCGATCTTCTGCTTCATGTCCCCGTGCGCGTTGTACAGCTCCTGCGCTTCCGAGAACCCGTTGCCCAGCGCTCCGCTCGGCAAGTAGGTCCCGTACTTCGCCTTGTCCTTCGGCCCGTTCATGTCAGACAGGACCTGGTTCAGCTCCTTGACCACCTGGTCAAGGGCGTCGAGATCGACCTCGTAACCGCCGTCAGCCATCGCAGGCCGCCTTCCCCGTTATCCCCTAATGCCCTTATGTCGCGCGTAGTTCAGTGCGCAGACAGCTTCTCTAGGATCGCTCCCCGCACACTGAACTCACAAGTCGAGCACAGGTTCCCTCACAGAACGTCCCCGACAGGCCGTCCCTACACAACGTCCTCGCCCCGCCGCCGCAACCAGTCCCGCCTCGCCATCGCGCCCGCCGCGATGATGGCGAAGGCGAGGCCGCCGCCGATCACCAGGTACGTGCCGTAGCGGGAGTTGCGCTCCGCCGGGGTTTCGCCGAGGGTCAGTTTCGCGGCGGTGATCTTCTCGCTGCCGGGGCCCGCGGCCGTCGCCCCCTGAAGGTCCTTGTTGGTGATCTGCTGGGTCGGCGCGGTCTCGTCCTTGACGGCGGCCACGGGGTCGATGACGCCCCAGCCGATGTTGTTGTCGCGGTACGCGTGCGAGCGCGACGCCGTGTCCTCGAGGTGCCAGATGATCCGCTCGGGGGTCCACTTGGGGTGCTTCTGCTTGAGCAGGGCCGCCACCCCGGCCGCGTACGGAGCGGCGAACGACGTTCCCTGGTCGACGCATTGGCCGCCCTGGGGGACGGTCGAGACCATGTCGACGCCGGGGGCCGCGATGTCCACGTGCTTGTTCGGTGTGGAGAACGGGGCGCGTTCGTTGTTGCGGTCGGAGGCCGCGACGGACAGCACGTTGGGGTTGGGGAGGGCCGCCGGGTAGGTGTCGGACGCCTTGCCCGACGAGCCGCTGTTGCCGGCCGAGGCGACGATGAGAATGCCCTTCGCCTCGGCGCTGTTCACCGCTGCCTGCAAGGGGCCGAGCTTGGACACGTTCGCCGTCGTGCCCTGAGAGATGTTGATGACATCGACGTTGGCCGAGACGGCGGCGTTGATGGCGTCGATCATGGTCGCCAGGTTGCCGCCCTCCTCCGCCGTGCTCGTCTGCAGGGGCAGGATCTTGGCGTCGGGGGCCAGGCCGTGGAAGCCCGAGCCCTTGATCGGCGAGGCCGCGATGATGCCGGCCACCTTCGTGCCGTGGCCGACGCCGTCGGTCGTGGGCTTGGAGCCCTTCGCGAACGACTTGCCGCCGAGGACCTTCCCCGCCAGCTGCTCGTTCTTCGTGTCCACGCCCGTGTCGATGACGGCCACGGTCGTGCCGTCACCCTTGAGGGACTTGCCCTCCCACAGCTGCTCCGGGATGACGCGCTGCAGCGACCACGGCGTGCCCTTGATGACGTTGCCGCCGAACTGGCAGTCGGTGGAGGCCAGTTGGGTGCCGTCGTCGGCGACGGCGGGCGTCGCGGTCAGGCAGCCGAGTACGGTCGTCGCCGCGAGCGTCGCGAGCGCCGCGGCCGTGCGTCGGGCGGCGACACGGTGGGCGGCGACGATGGGTGCCATGGTGGGTGCCACGGTCTCTGTTCCCCCTATGAGTTCTGAGCCAGGGATTCGGCGTCAGGAGTTCTGCGTCTGCTCGGCGGCCGCGGTCGTCAGGTCGGGCCCGGACGGCAGGAGCTTGGACCACTGGGCGGGGACCGACACCTTGCGCGTCTTCTCGTAGCCGAGGCGGATCTGCGCCCTGCCGACCTCTTCCTTCTCCGAACCCGACCCGTCCTTGCCGGAGTCGTTGTTCATGGGGAGGTAGTAGCGCAGGCCCGTGTCGGTGGCCAGGTAGTTGAAGCCGCTGGACGACTTGCCCTCCTGCTCCTGGTAGAGCAGGCCGCTGCCCGGGCTGACGTACGAGGACGCGCTCGACGCGATCGAGCCGATGGGCAGGGACGAGCCCGCCCAGGTGGTCAGGTCGGTCGATTTGCCGCCGTGGTAGACGGAGCAGGAGGTGTCCTTCGACCCGCCGTTGGCGAGGGAGACGGCCTGGGAGGGCCAGGTGTCACCGCCCGTCAGGCTTCCCTGACCCAGGGTCAGTTCGCCTTGAGTGATCGTTGCGATCCGGGAGTTGCCGCCGAGCGTTTCCCTGAGGAGAGCCGTCTGGAAGTCGGTGACGGAGATGACCCGGTTCTGCTCGACCAGGTAGTGCTGGCCACCGTTGGTTTGCAGGAGCGTGCCTGTGGTGCGGTACTTGGGCGGTACGCCGCTTGCGCTGGAGGCGCCGCCGGCGCCCGGCACGGACGGCACCGAGATCGGCTCCGGGCTTTGGGTGAGCGTTGCGAGCCAGTCGTCCGTGACGGTGCGCGGCTGGGCGTGGTCGCCGAAGAGCGTGCGGACGAGTTGGTCGAGACTGAGGGCGGGGCTCCCTGCGAGCTTGTACGCGACACCCTTGTTGCTCACCAGGTACGGCGTGCCGCTCTTGTCCTGGACGTACAGGGCCTGGTCGCCCGCCAGCTTGCCCGAGTCCTTCGCCGTGACCTTCTGCGCGTCCTTGTCGTCGAGCACGAATACGGTCTGCTGTACCGACGTCGCGTCCGTGCCGCCGCTCGCCTGCTGGCAGAGCGCCCACACCTTGGCCGCTCCCGCGTCCTTGGCGCTCGGCATTCGGTCGGGCGCGTAGGGAATTCCGACCATCGATCCCTGGGCGATATTCGATTCGTCGAGGAACTTCTCCTTGACGGTCTTCACCGAACCCTCACCGCTGTTTTTCGGATTCAGCAGAAGCTTCGCCGACGCGAGATTGAGGACGGGGTGCAGGACGGGCGTGTCCTTGCCGTTCTTGTCCTTCTTGCCCGACTTGAGTACCACGTACCGCGTCGCCGAGGGGTCCGTGACGATGATTCCCGCCTCGGGGGTGTCCCAGCCCTTCGGCGCCACCGGGCTCATCATTCCGCACGCTCCGAAGCCCGCCAGGACCACCACTGCCATGACGATGCTGGGCACCACGCGCTTGAGCGGGCTCGGTGCGCTGTCCACCGAGCCATTGGGGAGCGGCTTGAGGAAAGCGGCAACGGTCCGCTTGCGTGCGAAATTGTAGGCATTCAGTTCGTCGCGGCGTGATGCCATCGTTACGTATTCTCCCCGTTCTCGCTGGACCGTGCTGGACTATTGCTGGGTCCACTTCTCGACCACCCCCGGCGCGTGCGCCGCACGGGCCTCTACTATGCCGTGTGGTGATCGGGCCGTAGCGTACGGGTACGGTTTTTCCACGCGCCAGCCGACGTTGGGTCCCGATGGCCCGGGGCGGTCCGATTCCGACCGATTCAACCCAGCCGGCCATCACGATTCAGTACAGCAGCGAGCGAAGGAGCGGGGCGGGGGATGTCCAGCGCCAGCAGGACCCGACAGCGTGGCAATCAGGGGCGACCGGCCCCGAACGGGCGCCGCGGAGGGGGTCGTTCCGGCGGCCGCCCCACCGGCAGGCCCGGCGGGCAGGGCGGACGAGGTGGGCGTTCCGGGCAGGTCGCCCCGCCGCCCGCACAGCAGCAGGCCGCGGGACCGGCCAGGCCGAAGCTGCCTCGCAAGATCGGCAGCTTCGGACCGATCAGCACGCACCACTTGATCATCATCGAGATCGCGCTGGCGCTCGTCGTCGCGGCCGCCGCGATCAAGGCGGTGCTCATGCTGCCCGCCGCCATCATCGGCGGACTGCTCGTCTTCCTCCAGCTCGGCCGGCGCCGCCGTCACCCTCTTCCCGAGTGGATGGCGATCGGCCGCGCCCTCAAGCGCCGCCGTCGCGCCTTCAGCGGACCGCCGCCCGCCGACATCGACAGCGGCTTCGCGCCGCTCCTCGAGGCGGACCCGAGCCTGCGCACGTACGAGTACGAGGCCCGGGACCGGCGCCTCGTCGGATTCGTCGGCGACGGCTCGTTCCTGACGGCACTCGTTCAGGTGGACTCCGCGCCCGGTCCGCTGCGCCCGCAGGGTGACGCGCGACCGCTGCCCGTCGAGCTGCTCGCCGACGCCCTGGACGTCGAGGACATCCACCTCGAATCGGTGCAGTTGGTGCAGTACACCCAGCCCGCGCCCGCCCCGCACCTGCCGCCGCAGGCCCTCGCCGCGCAGGCGTACGCCGCGCTCCAGGCGCAGGCCGGAACGCCCGCGGTGCGGATGACGTGGGTCGCGCTCAAACTCGACCCCGAGCTGTGCCCGGAGGCCGTGGAGGCGCGCGGCGGTGACCTGCGCGGCGCCCAGCGCGCCCTGCTGCGCGCCGCCGACCAGCTGATCAGCCGGCTCAACGGACAGGGCTTCGTCGCCGAGGTCCTCGACGAGAACGCCGTCCTCTCGGCGCTCTCCGTCGCGACCTGCGTCAACCCGCGCGCCAACCTCAACGCCCAGTCGCAGCAGGGCCGTTCGGGTCCGCGTACCGAGGAGAGCGTGCGCGCCTGGCGGTGCGACGACCGCTGGCACGCCTCGTACTGGATCGGCACGTGGCCGCAGCTCGGCCGCGGTGGCACGCCGCTCGGCGCGCTCGCGTCCGGCCTGTCCACGACCCGTACGCTCGCGACGACGTTCAGCATCGCCCTCGCACGCGCGGGCCGTGAGGACGTCGCGGTGAGCGGGCACGTGCGCCTCTCCGCGCGCAGCGAGAACGAACTCGGCCAGGCCAAGCGCGAACTCGAGCGCGCCGCCTCCGGCCTCAAGGCCGGCCTCGTCCGTCTCGACCGGGAACAGCTGCCCGGCCTCCTCGCCACCCTTCCCCTCGGAGGCACGCGCTGATGAGCACCCCCGGCAACCAGGATCCCCGCGAGCAGATGACGCCCGAGCAGCACGCCGAGCAGGAGCGCCGGGCCGCGGAGGCGGCGGAGCGGCGCAGGCAGTGGGAGGCGCAGCAGGCCGCAGCCCAGCAACAGCCGACGCCCGAGGCGGGTGGCTACGGATACCCGCAACAGCAGCAGGAACAGCAGCAGTTGACCCCAGAGCAGTACGCGGAGCAGCAACGGGCCGCGGAGGCGGCGGAGCGGCGCAGGCAGTGGGAGGCGCAGCAGGCCGCCGCCCAGCAGCAACAGCCGACGCCGGAGGCGGGTGGCTACGGATACCCGCAGCAGCAACAGCAACACCAGCAGCCGACGCCCGAAGCCGGTGGCTACGGATACCCGCAGCAACAACAGCAGCAGCCGACGCCCGAGGCAGGCGGCTACGGCTACCCGCAACAGCAGCAGCCGGCCCCGGACCAGAGCGGCTACGGCTACCCGCAGCAGCCCACCCCCGAGCAGGTGGCACAGCAGCAGGCCGCGGAACACGCCGCCGCGCAGCAGCAGGCCGCCCAGCAGCAGGCCGCGGAACAGGCCGCGCAGCAGCAGGCAGCTGCCCAGCAGCAGGCCGCCGCGTCCCAACACGCCGAAGAGCAGCGGCAGTTGCGAGCCCGCTACCAGGAGGAGCAGCGCCGCGCCGAGGAGGCCGAGGCGCGTCGCCGCGAGTGGGAGGACCAGCAGCGCCAGCAGCAGATGGCGGCGCAGCAGCAGCACGCCGCTCAGCAGCAGGCGGCCGCCCACCAGCAGTACGCGCAGCCGCAGGACCCGTCCCAGGGCGTCGTCGGCGGCATCGCCCAGGTGCCGCAGCAGGCGGCCCCCGCGGCCACCGGCGCCACCATGACGTACGCGCCCGCGCCGGAGGTCGGCTCCGGCCGGCCCACGCACCGGGCCCTCCCCGACGACCCCGCGAACGAGGACGACTTCGCGGAGTTCGAGGAGGAGTTCACCAGCCCCGGCTACGGGCTGCGCGGCCCGCGCCGCCGTCGGCACGTCATGTCGAAGAAGTCGCTCGGCTCGCTCGGCGTGAGCGTCGGTGACGACGGTGTCGTCATCGGCGTCGACCCGCAGGGCAGCCCCGCCGTCCTCGACCTGCTGCGGCCCAAGCCGCGCGAGATCCTCGTCGTCGGATCGATGTGGACCGCGCAGATCATCGCTCTGCGCACCGCGGCGATCGGCGCCCGGATCGCCGTCGAGTCCGTGCGGCCCGCCGCGTGGGCGCCGATGGCGCAGGCCGCGGGCGGCGGACTGCAGTGCGTCTCGGTGTACGAGCCGCGCCAGATGGCCGCGCAGGGCGCGTCGGTCGCCAGCCCGGTCCTCGTCGTACGGGACCTGGGCGCGCAGCCCGGACGTTCCCAGATCGCGCCGACGCCCTGGCAGTCGACGCTCACCGTCGTGCCGTTCCTCGGCCCGCGCGCGCCGCGGCTGCTCGCCCGGGCCGACGTCATCGGGCTGCAGAACCTCTCCCCGCAGGAGGCCGAGGTCATCGGCCGGGTGCTGCGCCTTCCCGAGCAGCTCACCCAGACGCTGCCGACGCTCAGCGACGCGACGATGCTGTGGATCGCGGGCGACAAGCGCCAGTTCGTGATGGTGCAGCCGACGGAACCGGAGACCGGGCTGCTCGGCGGCCCGCGCCGGATGGACTGACGCGCGCGGGGCCCCGGCCGGCCGGACCGACGTCCGGCGGGCTCCCGCTTGCGGCGGGTGGTCCCGTAGAGGCGTGGGGTGGTCCCGTAGAGAGCGGGTACGTGACGTGTACCGACGGGTACGTGACACGTACCGCCTTTACGGAGGCCGCCCCGAACCGTTTACGCTGTCCGGACGAACGGCTGAGACGCAAGTGACGCGGGGCCGCCGCGACGGTCGGGGGCGACGACGCGCGACCCACCAGGTCCCGCCGGAACCGGTCGTTCAGGTGCACAGCAGAGACCAGGAGGCACAGTGACCAGTGACCGGGACCAGCGGAACCCGGAACCCGGCGACGGTTCGATCGAGACGGAGCTGACGGGAGAGTTCCGGCTCGATTTCGACGCGCCGTCCTGGTACGCGCAGCCGAGCGATTCGAGTGCGACGCCGCCGTCCGGCACGCCCGCCACCCCCTCGTCCGACACGGCAGGGGGGAGCGCGACTCCGCCGCCGCCCGCGCCGGGTCCCCCGTCCGAGGGGTCCGCGCCGCCGCCGGCCGCTCCCGGGTTCCCGACCTTCGGTGGTACGGGTACGGGTACGGGGGAGGCGGCACCGGCCGCCCCTCCGGCTGCCGCGCCCGCCGCACCGCCGGCGGCTCCTCCTGCCGCCCCGCCCGCTGCCGCCGCCGATCCCGCCGCGTCGAGCCGCCGGTCCGGGGCCGTCGATCCCACGGGTGACCTGTGGGGGGACGACGACGATGACGAGGACGATGACGCAGAGGGCGGAGCGGAGTCCGGTGCGGCGACGTCCGAGACGGCGACCTCCGGGGATGCGACGTCCGGGGGCGCGGACGGCGTGAACCAGGCGGCCGACGTGGCCGGTTCGGCCGCGGCTGCTGCCGCTCCGGCGGCGCCGACCGCGCCGCAGCCGCCCGCTGCCGGTGGTTACGGCTACCCGCAACCCGCGCCGCAGCAGCAGCCTGCGCCGGGTCAGCCGGCTCCGGCCGCTCCGCAGCCGCCCGCCCCCGGTTACGGCTACCCGCAGCCCCCGGCTCCGGGCTACGGCTACCCGCCGCAGCAGCAGCCGGGCCAACCGCAGCCCCCGGCGCAGCCCCAGCCCCAGCCTCAGGCGCAGCCCGCTCCCGGTCAGCCGGGTCAGCCGATGCCGCCGCAGCAGCCGGGTCCGTACGGCCAGCCCGCTCCTCAACAGCCGGGCCCGTACGGCCAGCCCGCCGCCCCGCAGCAGCCGGGCCCCTACGGTCAGCCCGCGCAGCAGCAGCCCGCTCCCGGTCAGCCGGCGCCGGCCGCGCCGCAGCCGCCCGCCGCTGGTGGTTACGGCTACCCGCAGCAGCCTGCGCCCGGTCAGCCGGCTCCGGCCGCTCCGCAGCCGCCCGCCCCCGGTTACGGCTACCCGCAGCCCCCGGCCCCCGGTTACGGCTACCCGCCGCAGCAGCCGGGCCAGCAGCAGCCCCAGCCCCCGGCGCAGCCGCAGCCCGCTCCCGGTCAGGAGCCGGGCCAGGCGACTCCGCCCGCACCGCAGGGCCCGTACGGCCAGCCGCCCCAGCAGGGCCAGCCGGCTCCCGGTCAGCCGACCCCCGCGGCGCCCCAACCGCCCACCGCCGAGGGGTACGGCTACCCGCAGCCCGCCCCCGGTCAGCAGGCCGCTCCCGGGGCCCCCGCCCCGAACGCGTACCCGCAGCCGGCCGTCGACCCGCGCGCGGGCTGGGACCCGGGTGCGGGCCAGCAGCGTTCCGCGCCGGGCGCGCCCCTCGGCTACAACGCGCAGGTCGAGCTCAGCTCGGACCGCCTCCTGCGCAACCAGCCGAAGCGCAAGAACAACAACAAGGGCCCCAGCAAGTTCAAGTTGGGCGCCAAGGCGGCCGAGGCCGAGCGGCAGCGCAAGCTCCAGATGATGCGCACGCCGGTCATGTCCTGCTACCGCATCGCCGTGATCAGCCTCAAGGGCGGCGTCGGCAAGACGACCACCACGATGTCGATCGGCGCGACCCTCGCCTCGGAGCGCCAGGACAAGATCCTGGCGATCGACGCCAACCCGGACGCCGGCACGCTCGGCCGCCGTGTGCGTCGCGAGACCGGCGCGACCATCCGCGACCTGGTGCAGAACATCCCGCACCTGCACTCGTACATGGACATCCGCCGGTTCACCTCGCAGGCCCCGTCCGGCCTGGAGATCATCGCCAACGACGTGGACCCGGCCGTCTCGACGTCCTTCAACGACGCCGACTACCGGTCCGCGCTCGACGTCCTCGGCAAGCAGTACCCGATCATCCTGACGGACTCGGGCACGGGTCTCCTCTACTCCGCGATGCGCGGAGTCCTGGACCTGGCCGACCAGTTGGTCATCATCTCGACGCCGTCGGTGGACGGTGCGAGCAGCGCGAGCACGACCCTCGACTGGCTGTCGGCGCACGGCTACGCGGACCTCGTCCAGCGTTCCCTCACCGTCATCTCCGGGGTCCGTGAGACCGGCAAGATGATCAAGGTGGACGACATCGTCAGCCACTTCGAGACGCGCTGCCGCGGCGTGGTCGTCGTCCCGTTCGACGAGCACCTGGCGGCGGGCGCCGAGGTCGACCTCGACATGATGCGCCCGAAGACGCGTGAGGCGTACTTCGAGATCGCGTCGCTGATCGCCGAGGACTTCGCGCAGCGCGCGGAGGCCCAGATGCAGGCGGGCGGCATGTACGGCGGCCAGCAGCCGGGCATGCCCCCGGCCGGCTTCCCGCCGCAGCAGCAGGGCTACGGCCAGCAGCCGCCGGCGGCCCCGCAGCAGCCGGGCCAGCAGGGCTACGGCTACCCGCAGCAGCAACAGCCGCCCCAGGCGCCTCAGCAACAGCAGCCGCCGCAGCAGCCGGGTGGTGGCGGTCTGCCGTCGGGCTGGACGCAGCAGCCGCCGCCGCAGTAACCAACAGCAGTACTCGTACTCATACGAGGGAGGGGGCCACGTCCGATCCGGACGCGGCCCCCTCCCTCGTACTCGGATGACGTGTTGGGGATTACCCGTTCACCGCTGGAAAGTCGCCCGCAGATGCTGATCGAGCCAGGCGGTCCACGCGGGCAGATCGATGTTGCTGTACGAGAACGGGTACGGCCCGTGCGGACCGGTGATCAGGTCGAGCGAGTCGTGGCGCGCCACGAACACCGTCTCCAACTGCCCGCCCGGCCGCCGGTAGTCCGACGGGAACCACATCTCGATCTCCTGCCAGTAATCGGTCTGTGAGTTCCGGCCGCCGCTCGGGGTCCCCTTCTTCACCTCCGCCTCGTCGAAGCGGAAACCGAGGTTGGCGTACGCCTGCAGCAGCGCGTCCTGCGCCGGCAGCGCGTGCACCTGGATCTCGTCGAAGTCACCGCGGTCCACGGCGTTGTCGACGGTCAGCTCGGTACGCACCGCGACCCGCGCCCCCTTGAGCGGCCGCCCACCGAGGACGTGCGTCAACGGGGTCTCCCACGGCACCTCGAACGAGATCTGCCCGTCCTTCGTCTCCCCGGCCTTGAGCTCGAACTTCTCGCCGAGCACGAGGGACCTGACGACACCCGGGTTGCTCCACAGGACCTCGGTCTCCTCCCGGTCCTCGAACCGGGTGACGATCTCGATCCGGACCCGCTCCACCTCGATGTCCACGGAGCCGCCCCGCAGTTGCACATTGCAGTGCAACTGATCCCCCGGCCGTACGGCGCTCGCACTGAGCGTGGTCTCGACCTCGGGCGCACCGACACCGAGCGAACTGAGGAACTTCCGAAAAGCCACGAATGCCCACTCCCCGGGCCACCGGCTCATCCACCTGGACCCTCCAGGCACCCACCCCGGCCCGCCGGGGAACCCTAACGTGGCACGGTGCCAGGGGTGTTGGGCCTTCTTCAGGTGGTTCAGGTGGAATACACGACGATCGACGCGATGAGTCCCACCAGGGAGACGAGGAAGCCCCAGCCCGACAACGCGTCCCGCATCGAGGCAGTGATGGAATACCACTTGTCGGGAGACGGATCGTCCGTTCCCTTCTTCCGCTGGAAGCCGTTCGGCAGTCCGTTCAGTACGAGGGAGAACGCGCCCAGATAGAAGAAGGCCAGGCAGAACGACCAGGCGGATTCCGCCCAGTTCAGGACCGTATACGAGGCGCCGGAACCGGAGACCGTGACCTTCTCGCCGCTCGCGTAGGCGAAACGGGGCTTGACGACCGCGTCGTCCACCGCGTCCTGCCCGGAGCCGGACTGGTAGCGCCCTACGCATGTCTGGCCCTCGGAGCCGCGCTGATAGCAGTCCGTCACCGTCAGGGTCCCGGTCGAGCCGGTGGCGCCGGATCGCTCCACGCCCTGGGCGAAGTACATCGCGGCGAGGAGGAGGGCCACGACAGCGATGACCGCGGCGGTGATGCGGCCCGCCCAGGAGGGCTGTTGGGTGCGTGTCGCTTTTTGCAGTTCAGGCATACCGGATGCTCCAGCGGAGAGGGACCCACAAGGCCGGGAACGGGGAATTCACATCGCAACGACAGAAGCGATGAATCCGACGACTCCGATACTCGTGAAGACGATGACCGCGACACGACTCGGGGTTCCCAATACGTCGTGCCAGGCTTCCTTGACCTTCGGTCCGCCACGCTTGGGCCAGTCCGCGACCAAACAGAAGATTCCCATGCCGAGGAAGATGAATCCGCCACTGACCATGCCCGCCGATTGCGCCGCGCGCGTGGTGTTGTCCAGCTCGTAGTCACCCGTGATGGCATGTGCGAAGAAGCCGGAATCGAAGTGCTGGGCGGTCAGTTCGAGGTTCGACACATCGGAGCCGAGCAGCCGCGCGACGTACGCGTCGCCGTCCTTGCTCGGCGCGTCGTCCTTGCCGATGGTGACCTGTGCGGTGTCGTCCGTGTAGGAGCGGTCGTCGGAACGGAATGCCCCCGTGCACGTCGCGCGCACACTGGACGGACCCCGCGACGAACTGGTGTGGGACCTCGTCTGTTCACATTTCTGCACAGTGAAAGTGCCGTGCGTTCCGAAATGCCCCCAGGACGAAAGGGCCTGGAATCCGAACCAGAGGGCCAATGGCACGAAGATCAAGATGAATACGAATCCGAGCCCATTGCGCTGGCCAAGGGGCGTCTTCTGCCGTGCCTTCGGGGGGCTGGTCACGGGGATGGTTCCTTTGTGTGTGGGTGGCGGTGCTAGATGGCTCGAAGGCCCGACAAGACCTTGCCCCGGAGTCGTTAGACGTTGGACGGCCGACAGGAGCTCACTGGAAGGGCAGTGTGGCAAACCCGAATGCTGCGACAGCGAGACGGAAAAGGATCGCGAGGACAAGCCCGATGCCGCCGATCACCCAAAGCCATTCCTCCGTCGACCTCAGCGGCTTGGGAATCAGTTGGTCCGCCTGCTTCGATGAAGGGCCGACGCCCTTCTTCGGGAAGGATCCCGTCAGAGCGCACTTGAATCCGTAAGTGAACACAAGGAGGAGAAAGAAGCCACCGCAGAGGTAATTGGCCACAGATTCCACATTGGTGATGGCAAGCGTTCCATTGCCGGCGCGGTTCACCGAGAGCTCCTTGGCGTGCTCGTCGGTGACCTTGTTGGCGGCTTCGGACTCGGCGCCGTTCATGCTCAATGTGATCTGAGCGGACCGATCGACGACCTCGCCGTCGGAGGAGCGGAAGGTTCCGTGGCAGGTCGTCTGGTAAGCCACAGGCCCTACGTTCGCGGACTTGCTCTCCTTGTAGTCCTCAACGCACTTGCTGATGGCGAGTTTTCCGTGTGAGCCGACGTATCCACTGGACATCGTGGCGTTGAAGAACGTCCAGCACATGCCGCTGACGGTCAGCACTACCAACACGATGCCGAAGATCCGGCCCATCAGTGCCGGCGGGGGAACTGGGCTTGTGTCCTCGGGGGACGACGGGCCTGCGGACGGCTGGGGTGAGGGGGTGGGCGTCTTCACCGGTTCTCCGTGGGGTGTCGGTGACCTGGGATGTTCCTGGCTTGTGTCTGCTCAGCGCGAAGATCGGCGATGCCGGCGTTCCTGTGGCGCCGCTGCCGGTGAGCGCCGACACGGTATCGCGGACGCCATGTCCGATCGTCTTGCGATGTGGATTTCGCAATCATGTGACCCTGAGCATGCTCGATCACGTGGACGTGCCTTCCGCTGCTGCTACACGGGTGTGCTCACGGGGCCCGGCCTTCGGCGTCGGCGGGCGAACTTGGTGATCATGGACTGGCGAAGCGTCTCGGTGGTGGCCCTGGATGGCGTGTGTGAGAACCGTGTGCACGCGGTCCTGGCCAGCGTGACGGTCGACTAATGTACGCGATGCAGTTCGACTGCGGCCGTGGCAGGTACCGAATCACAGGGGGAAGACCGCGTGGCGGGCAAGGGTTTCGACGTCGATACGGACGTCCTCAAGGCGCAGAGTAAAGTCTTCGCGAACCTCTCCGAGACGTTCGACTCGAAGGCGAAGGCGTTCGACAAGAAGCTGAAAGGCCTGGAAGAGCCCTGGGGTGACGATCAGATCGAGCTCGTCAGCGAAATTCTCCTGGGTTACGGCGCCGTGAGTGAGGGAATCCGGGGCGCGTTCGACAGCCTCACGAACAGGCTCAAGGGCATCAGTGACGGGCTCGAGTACATGGCCAAGGAGCACGACACTACCGATGAGGCCCACTACCAGGAACTGATGAAGGCTGCTCAGCAGCACAACTCCTGAATCGACGAATTCCAAGCGCGGGGAACATGCGGTAATCATGGACATCAAGCTGCCCAACGAACTCGACTGGCTTCTCGACATCCTCGGGTTCCAGTGGCCCAACATCGACATCGACACGATGATCGATGCAGCTCAGGAGTGGACGGACTTCGGGGCTGCGGTGCAGGAGTTCGCGCAGGCCGGGAACGCTGCCGCGTCCAAGGTGACCGAGGCGAACTCCGGTGACGCCGTGGATGCGTTCGTCGAGGAGTGGGGGAAGTTCGGCGATGGTGGCTTGGGCTTCGGGTATCTGGAACTGATCAGCGAGGCTGCGGGCCTGCTCGCTGGGCTCCTGGAGCTCTGTGCCATGATCATCGCCGCGATGAAGATCGCCATCATCGTCCAACTCATCGACCTGGCCATCGAGTTCGCCGTGGCGCAGGCATCGGCTGTCGTCACGCTGGGCGCATCCGAGGCGGCGCTTGCCGGCCGCATCGTCATGATTCGCATGGTCGTCAAGCGCATCTTCACCGAGGCGGCCCAGAAGATCGGCGAAGCCGTACGGAAGGCGATCAGCGAGTACGCCGTCAAGAAGGCCACGGACATTCTCAAGGATGTAGCCAAGGATACGGCGAAGGAGTTCGGCAAAGCGCTTGGCTCGCAGTTGACGCAGCTGTCCCTCGGGGGAGGGATGCAGGTGGAGGCGCTCGCCAAGGGTGCCATCAACCCTGCACTGAAGACGGTCACCGGTACGAAGTGGGGCGACGAAGGCCTCGAGGCCGACGGGGTCGGCAAGGTGGCCACCGGCGCGATCCAGGCGGGCAAGGGAATCGCGGCGGGCGATGCGGGGGAGGCCTGGGAGGGCTATCAGACCGCGGTGAAGGGCGCCCGCGACGGAATCGGTTCCCGCTACGACGAGCCCGGTCAGCCGACTTCGAGCACGCAGCAGACGGGCGACGGTGGCGGTGAGCCTGCCACCGGTGGCGATGGCGGTGGCGGTGAGCCCGCCACGGGTGGCGGTGGCGGCGGTGGTGAGCCTGCCACCGGCGGCGGTGGCGGCGGTGGTGAGCCTGTCACCGGCGGCGGTGGCGGCGGTGGTGAGCCTGTCACCGGCGGCGGTGGCGAGTCCGGTTCGGAACCGGCCGGCGGGTCCGATTCTGCTTCGGAGGGGGCACCCTCGGGCGAAGGCTCGGGATCGGACGGATCCGACCCCGGCACCACTCCCGAAGGAGTGTCGGAGCGCGGCACCGGTAGTGGCGGGTCCGCGCGCGCATTGTCGGAGGACGACAATGTCCGTGCCGCCTTCGGCTGATCCACGACCCGCCCAAGCACGTACATTCAGAGGGGGACCCCACACCATGAGCACAGGAAACAACCGCGGGTACGACGCGCAAGGTGAGCGCGAGTACCCGATCGAGGACAAGAACCTCACCGAGGAGCAGAACGAGCACCTGACTGCGTCCCTGCGCAAGGTGCGTGACATGAAGAACGCGCCGCCCGCGTTGCAGGATCTGGCGCGTCAACTCCTCGGTGGGCGTATGGAGTTGAAGGACGTACTGGACTCGCCGTCGGGTCACCGCGCCCTGGGCGAGGGGTTGTCCGGCATGCGGGAGCAGTGGCGGAACATGTCGCCGCAGGAGCGGCAGCAGGTCCGTGACTACGACCCCGACGAGGACCCGAAGAAGGCCCCGCCGCGTGACAACAGGATTCGTTGAGGACAGGCGCTGACGTGACATCCACGGGGGCCGCCGACCAGTACGTGGTGCGGCGCGATTACATCTTCAGGCGCATGTTCGGCTGGCTGGCAGGGCTCGCCATCGTGGTCATCGGAGGCGCGACGGCCTGGGCGGGCGTCGGGTACCTCGACGGGCACGTGACGGTCTCGGCGCGGCCGGGATCCGTGGTGGTCCAGTCGTGCGAGCCCGCGGGTGCGGCCTACACCTGCACCGGCACCTTCGAGGACGACAAGACCGGCGAGAAGACCCGGGGCGCCGAGGTGCGGTGGGACCACGACGCCATCGCGAGCGCCGCGCTCCCCGCGTACAAGACGGACGACGGCTACACGGCCACGGTCGACGGCGAACTCACCACGGCCAAACTGTCCAGGGCACTCTTCTGGCTCGGCCTCACGGACCTGCTGTGGCTCGTCGGCGCCTTCTTCCTGCTGACCGGCTACCAGCCGCGACCGCCCCTCCACTACGGCCCGTTCATCGGTGTCTGGCGCGAACGCGAACGCCGCTTCGGCCGGGTCACCCTGGAGGAGGCGTGGCAGGTCGTACGGCACGAACGCGGCCCGGCGCTGCCGATCCTCGTCGTCGTGGCGGTGCTGTGTCTGGTGCTGTTCGTCGGGAGCTGGCTGGCGGGGGGTGCGTGACATGACGTTGCAAGGCGACGACCTGCGGGAGCGCTTCGCGTCACGCAGCGCTTACGTCCTTCGGCATCTGGGCGGCTGGCTGCTCGGGGCCTTCACCATCCTTCTGGGCCTCTTCTTCGGGCTTGCCGGGGCCGGTGCCCTCGACGGGCATGTGACCGTCACGGTGCGCCCCGGAACGTTCCAGGTCCAGTCCTGCGAACTCGCTGCCCACGACTACATGTGCAAGGGAACGTTCGAGGACAAGTTCAACGGCGAGACGGCGACCGGCGTCTCGATGGAGAAGATCGGTCGCGCCGAACCGGGCGAGCGGCTGGACGCCTACAAGGTGCCGGGCGGGTACTCCGAGTACGCCATCCGCGGGGTGGAACCGAGCGAGCTGTCCCGCGGCCTCTTCCTCGTCGGGGCGGGGGTGGTCGCTGTGACCTGCGGCCTGTTCGCCGTCCTCACCGGCTACTCGCCGCGCTCCAGCTACACGAATCGGCGCCCGGACCCGTCGTACGGCCGCATCGGTCTGGCGCAGGCATGGCGCGGGCTTGGCCGCTGGGGGCCGGTGCGCCTGCTCCTCTGTGGGCTCGTGGGGGTCGGTGTGCTCATCGCGGCATGGGGAGCGGTCGTGTCGCTCGTGTATCGCTGACACCGACGGCTCGTGACGAGCCGATCACGCGGTGCGGGCCCGTACCCCATCGAGTGGGTACGGGCCCGCGTGCGTAACGAGCTTCGGCTACAGCACAAGCCCCAGCAGCAGCGACACCACCGCACCCAGCGCCCCGACCGCGGCCAGCCCGAAGAGGACCGGCCGCGTCGCGCCGCCCGCCGTCGAGCGCCACGCGGCGCCGAACGACACCCGGCTGCGCGTCCCGGTGTAGCCGCTCACCGTCGCGAAGGCGCCCAGGGCGGTGCCGATCAGCATCGCGAAGGCGAAGGCGAACATCAGCCCGCCGTTCCAGGCGTCCGACTCGACGTACGAGAACCGTTGGCTCTCCAGTGTCGAGGCGGAGTCCGTCTGTGTCACCGAGATCTTCGAGCCGGAGGGGTGGGTGGACGACGGTTCGAGGTAGGCGTTGGGGTCGCTGCCCTTGCCGCCGTCCGCGGTGAACGTCCCGTGGCACTCCACCTCTTCGCGGGTGCGGTGCTTGCCGTGCGAGCGGTAGCCGACGGTGTGCGTAGCGCACTGGGAGACCGTGAACTCGCCGTGCGTGCCGCGCATCCCGGCGGCGTACGTGGCCTGCCAGCCGAGGATGCCGCCGCCGATGAGCGTGACGATCATGACGCCGACGCCGATCAGGCGCGCCATGAACGGGACATGATGCTTCGGGGGTGCGGGTGCGGGTCCCGGTGCGGGCGCGGGTGCCTGCGGCGGCGGGTAGGCGCCGGGCGGTGGCTGCTGCTGATACGGCGGTGGGGGCGGGCCCTGCTGCGGGTACGGCCCGGTGGCGGGCTGCTGCTGGTACGGGCCCGGGGGGAGCGGCTGTTGCGGTTGTCCCGGAGGCGGCGGATAGGAGCCCTGCGAGGGTGGCGGCGGGTAGGGGCCCTGTCCGGGCGGTGGCGTCGGGTAGGCGCCAGGCGCCGGCTGCGCGGGCGGGTACCCACCGGGCGGCGGCGGAGGCGGATACGCGCCGGGTGCCGGCGGCTGTTGATGGTACGGGCCGCCCGCCGGCGGCGGGTAGGCGCGCGGGTCGGGCGGCGGAGCCCGATGCCCACCAGGGTTGGGTTGCTGTTGGTAGTGGGACATCTTTCGGGTGACTCCCCCTGTGCCGAGCGGATCGCCGTGCGTCGCTCGTCTGCGTATCACGGATACAGATGTGGACAGTCGCGGAACGCTACAGCAGGGACATGGCAATTGTGCGTGGAGGCGGTGAAGGCGGCCGATTCTGTGCAGGTTCCGTGTGTCGGGATCACTAAGGTCGCGACGGCGGACATCTGCGTCCGTGGGCCGTGCCGCCGCGCGCATCAACTGCGCGCCGCCCGGCCCTCCTTGCGCGCCATGCGTGCACGCACATTCATGGGGGAGCACATGGCAGGTTTCGGCTCAGGCAGCTTCGACGTCGACCCGGCGGTACTCAAGGAACAGGGCGCGACCTTCGACGAGTTGGGCAAGTCCTTCAAGGCCGCGACCAAGGAGCTCAAGGACGCCCTCGACAGCGCCGAGGGGGACTGGGGCGAGGACATCATCGGGACCTTCAACGACATCTACGAGCCGGTGCGCGAAGGCATGGCGACGTCGATGGAGCACCTCGCCGACGAACTGGGCAAGATCGGCGGCAACTTGAAGGTCATGGCCACCCAGTACGAGGTGACCGAGGACGACCAGGCCCAGATCATGATCGGGCAGCAGTCGAGCCGCCCGGGCCTGGGCATGCAGTTCTGACCACGGTCTCCGGCCATCGGCCATCGGCGTATTCACACGGCGCGTCGAACCACCACCATCGAATTACCACCACACGCACCACGGGGGAGTGACACGGCATGGCTTTGACCCTGCCCGACGAGGTCGCATGGGTCCTTGACCTGCTCGGCTACAGCTGGCCCGACGCCGACGAGGACAAGATCCACGAAGCGGCCGAGGCCTGGCGACAGTTCGCCACAGCGGTCCGGGACACCCAGAGCGGCGGTTCCACGGCCGCAAGCGCCGTCCTCGGCGCCAACTCCGGTGACGCGTCCCAGGGTTTCGAGGAGGCGTGGAAGAAGTTCTCGAGCGGCGGGGGCGGTTACCTCGAGGACGCCGCGATGGCCGCCGAGATCCTCGCCTTCGCGCTCGACGCGGTCGCCGTCATCGTCCTCGCCAGCAAGATCGCGGTCATCGCGCAGCTCATCGCGCTGGCCTTCGAGATCGCGGCGGCCCAGGCCGCGGCACCGGTGACGTTCGGCCTCTCGGAGATCGGCGCGGCCGGCGCGACCCAGGCGACCCGGCTCTTCGTGCGCCGCATCCTCGACGAGCTGAAGCAGAAGCTCATCCAGGAGGTCACTCAGGCCGTCGAGCAGCAGGCGGTGCAGTCGGTCAAGGAAATCGTCCTCGACGTGGTGAAGGAAGCGGCCGTCGAGGCGGGCAAGGCGGCCGGGCAGAACCTCGTCCAGCAGGGCGTGCAGAACCACTTCGGCGCGCAGGACGGCATGAAGTGGGGCGAGGCGGCCGTGGTCGGCGCGGGCACGTTCGCCTCGGAGACCGTCAACGGTGCCGCGGGCGCCATCGACGAGGCCTCGGGGCGGTTCGGCCCGGCCGGCAGGCTCGTGGGCGGGGCCGCGAGCGAGGGGCTCGGCGCGGTCGGCGAGGGCATCGGCGACGGTGTCCATGCGACCGGCGAGGGCGTGGGCCAGGGTGCCGGGGCTGCGGCCCAGGGCATCGTGGACAGCACCGCGGAGAGCCTGCCGGGTGCGGGTGATGCCGTTACGGAGGCGTTGGACCCGAGTTCGATGATCGCGTCGCCGGGCGAGAGCGCCCAGGGTGCGGTGGACGGCGCGGTGGAGGGTGCGACCGGGGCGCTCGGTGACGCGGCGCAGGGCGGGATCGGGCGCCTCAGAGGCGACCAGCCGGGGGCGGAGGAGTCGGGCGCCGGGCCGAGTAACGGGGACAGCGGTGGATCCGGCCGGTCCGGCGGGTCCGGCGGGTCCGGACGGACATCGGAGGACGCTCGCGCCAGATCAGTCTTCGGGTGACGTAACCGATGTATGCGATGTATGCGATGTAGCTACGTACGCCACGTATGTGTCGTAACCGTCGTAACTGATGTAACGGACGTATGGGACCTGTGTGAACACTGTGGCCCCATGTCGGCCCGTGACATTGTGTGGATCCTGTCACGGCACGGCCGGTCACCTGGGAACCGCCTTGGGTGACCGTGTCAGTTGTGGCTAAAGTACTGTCGCGGCACTGTCGAGAAGTGCCACCCGCGCCCCAGATTCCCTCCGGGGGCCGAGAGGCGCGGGGACCGATGTCGAATTCTCATGGGGGCAAGTGGCCATGGCCGGTCAATTTAATGTGACGCACGAGGAGATGGTCGCGTTCAGCGGCCGTATCTCCCAGGTGAACGAGTCCATCCAGGGTGAGATCCAGCGACTGCAGACGGTGGTCGACTCGATCACCTCCGGCTGGAAGGGCCAGGCGGCCACTGCGTACAACAACCTGCAGAGCCAGGTGAACGAGGACGCCACCGCCCTCAACCGCGTGCTCAATGAGATCAAGGAAGCGATCGACTCGACGGCCTCGAACTACCAGACGTCCGAGGACGAGCAGGCCTCGTCGATCTCGCACGTCGCTTCGGGCGCCGAGGCCTCTCCCTTCGGATGAGCCTCACCGGCCGCTGATCCCGCACCGCCACAGGCAGCCGGCGGGCAGCGCGCCACCGTCGTAATCCTTCACCACCCTTCCGTCCAACATCCCCCGGGGGAGACATCATGTCCGGTCAGGTTCTGGTCAATTTCCAGACCATTTCCCAGGCGTCGCAGGACGTCAAGTCCACGGCCAGCAACGTCCGCCAGCAGCTCGACGACCTCGAGGCCGGCGTCAAGCGCATCGCTTCGACCTGGGAAGGTTCGGCCCAGGAGGGCTACCAGGCCAAGCAGCAGGAGTGGGACAAGCGCGCCGCGTCCCTGCACCAGACGCTCGAGTCGATCGCCCGAGCGCT
Organism: Streptomyces sp. NPDC102360; assembly: GCF_044766085.1. NCBI lineage: Bacteria > Bacillati > Actinomycetota > Actinomycetes > Kitasatosporales > Streptomycetaceae > Streptomyces > Streptomyces sp. NPDC102360. Next base: position 361,421 of record NZ_JBIWLG010000008.1, read on the forward strand.
CGACACGGCCGCCCAGAACTACCAGGCGACCGAGAGCCGGAACACCAGCGTCTGGTCGTAAGACGTCGTCGCGCGCGTGAGCGAGTGACGCGCGTGCAGCGATACGTGGCCGGGGGCGGCGGGTGCGAATGCATCTGCCGCCCCCGGTGGCATGTCCGGGGTCGGGGGATCGAGCCAGCCGGAATCTCGCGCCCAGGTCCAGCCACACCTCGTGCCGGGAGAAGAACTCATCGCGGTGTGCAAGGGCGGGCTTGCGCCGGGGGTTCCCGTGCAGCCGGTCTGGCTGCAGCGGCCACCCCAGGAATCGGAGCTGGAGCGCCGGATCAAGTCCCGCCTGCCCGCCCCAGTACAGAGGTTCTTGCAGCCGCCGGAACCGAAGCCGGTGAGCTGGGACGAACGAATGATGGAGGGGGCTGAGCGGGGGTTCGAGAACGCCGTCGCACGATCCGCCCACGGCAAGGGCATGCACGGTGGTTGGAAGAGTCAGGCAGGCCAGTTCCTTGTGGCGCACTACACCGCCCCGCTCGCGGTAACACTCCTGACAGCTTTCACGGACCGTCGCGTGCTTGTATTCGGGGACCGCGCCAAATTCTGGCAGCCGACTGAGAAGTTCGAACTGCGGTGGGAGGTCGCGCGGGCCGCCGTTCTGGGTGTTCGGGCGAACCCCAAAGGCGTTCTCCAGCGGGGTCGTTTCGAGCTGTTGTTCCCGGATGGTTCGTGGATCGCGTTGGTGGCGTCAGTGCCGACCCATGCGGAGCCATTCGCTGCGCTGGTCGGCTACTGAGAGGGAGAGCGGGTCTCCGGCGTCGGCCCTCCAGCTACGCGGACCGCGGGTGGTTCGCCCTCGCCGAAGAAGCGCGCGCCACGCATCGCGTGGTTGCCACGGCTGCTGCCGACCGCCCGGGAAAGCTGCCCGCCTGGGGAAGGCCGCCCACTTCGGGGTGGCCGCCCGCTCGGCGGCCGGCCACCCTGCTCAGCGCTTCACAGTGGCTGCCGGAGCGCTCGCCTCCTTGGCCAGCAGCTGGCCGAGGATTGGCGCGAGCACCACCACGAGGGCCGTCCAGACCCGCCAACCACCGTTCACCGGCACGAGCAACGCCCCCACCGCGGCGGCCGCGACCAGCAGACCGACCACGAGACCCACCGGCACCGTGCGCGGCCAGAAGCCGCCGAGTTCGAGGAGCCGGGTACAGCGACCGGTGTCGATCGGGACCGGTCCGCGTGGTCCGGAGGCGATACGGGCCGCCACCGCGCCGGGTACGCGGCCCGGCAACTGCCAGCCGTCGTCGGCGACGAAGTCCGCGGCGGCCTTGGCCTTGCCGTCGCCCCGCGGGTTCCACAGGAGCCAGCCCTGGGTCCCGGTGAGCAGGGGAACCGCGGCACTCAGCTTCGCCGAGACTGCCAGTGGGACGTCCTCGCCGGTATCGGTCCGAAACGTCAAGCAGGCGTAACGGCCGGCACTGTTCCCCTTCTTGTCCCGAGTGCCGACGTCACCGCCGTCGACCTCCTCGACGTACTCCGCCTGACCCGCCGCCACCGCCCGCAGCGCGACCCAGTCGTCACCTACGCGTCGTCCACCGCGCGGCCGCGACGCGACACCGGTACCCACGGCCACCGCCAGCACGGCCACGACCGCCCACCCGACCGCGATGGAGAGAGCGTTGCGGGACGGCAGGGCCTGCCCACTGAGTTGTCCCTCGACGGCTTGGACCGACACGGCGCCGACCGCGCCGAGACCGGGCTGCCCCGGAGCGTAGGCGACCTCGTAGGTGTCGCCCACCTCTCGTACACCCCTGCTGTTGTACGCGCGGAACGTCGCGGGAGTGGACCTGCCGCCGTCCGTCGAAGGCAAGTTGACGGTGTAGACGGCCATCGTCGAACTCCGCGGGCTGCTCCCTGCGGCATCCACATGAGTGACGGAGACGATCGGCAATTCCTCGATGACATGGTCGACGTCCGCGATGGCGGCGGCGCTGTCGGAACGCTCCGGCTGCGCGAAACCGAGGCAGACGGCGAGCACCGCCGTATTCACCACGGCGACCGCGACCGCCGTGACCCGGATCCAGACCCAACGCGTCCCGTGGACCGTCGCAGGAACCAGGACCGGGCCCGACACCGGCGGAGCACCCCGCTGTCCTTCACCCGGCCCCCGAGCCGACGCCAGCGCCAGCCCGTACGCCTCCGCACGTGACACCCGCCCACCGGACCGCACTTGCGCCGCGACAACCACCACACACCCGACGAGGACGGCAAGGCCCGCCCACGTAAGCGAGGTCCTGCCCGTCCCGGCCCCCATAAACAGCCAGCCACCCGCCATGACGACAAGCGCACCGACCCCACCGGGACAAACCCATCGCCCGATGCGAACCGCACCCGTACTCATTCGAACGTCCCCCAGTCACGACCTCACGACCTCACGGCCGCACGCTCTCACAACCTCACCCGAACATCGGCCCATCCCCCAACGCCGCAACCGCCGCCCCCACACAAATCGCCGCGAACGCCCACCGCGTCCGCCCGAAGCGCGCCAGCAGCACTCCGCACCCGCTCACCACACCACCCGCGAGGTAGAGCACCGTCCACGCCCCGGCCTCGCTGCCCTGGCCGAGGCGGACGCCCGTGAGGACGATGGCGACGAGGGCGACCAGCGCGGAGATGCCCCCGGACACCCGGCGCGCCTGCCGGGCCGCGCGCCGGCGGTCCACCACGAGCCGCTCGCGTCCCTGGCCCCGGAACCGCGCCTTCAGCGTCATGGGCGCCTTCAGCTGTTCATCGGATTCCGAGCCGTAAGTCATGTCCCGGAGCCTAAACGTCACCGAACTCGCTGTAGACGGACGCGACAGGTTCCCTACACTCCCTGCCCATGTCGACACCTCACGGCCACGCCCCCGCCCCCACCGCCCCGTCATACGTACTGGTCAGCGCGACACGGCCAAGGCGCTGCCGCTCGGCAATGTGTTGACGCCGGTGGGGCTGCTCGTGGGCTACCCGTGGGGCGCTCTCACTGTTCGGCGGAGTGCCGACCACCGTAGGCCTCGGTACGGACGATCCCAGCCCGGAGGGCCCGGCCCCGTACGATGATCGCCGGATTCGAACCGGCCGACGACCGGTGACACGACAACCGGCGACAGCGGTTCACAACGGGGGAGTTGTCCAACGCCCATGGCAGACATGGCCCACATCGACATCAACGCCGACCGCGTACGCGCCACGGCCCACGACACCGAGTCCCTGGCCCGCCAGACGGCCAAGCGCCTCGGCCACGCACTCGACACCAGCGACGAGGTGCCCGCCTCCCACCACGACCACGGCTGGCAGAGCCCGGCCGAGCTCAAGGCCTGCGCGCGCAAGTGGGAGGAACACATGGTGTCCCTCGCCAAGCGGATGGGCGAGCTGAGCGCGAAGTTGCGGGATTCCGCCGCCAGTTACGACCGCGCGGACGCCGAGGCCGAGTCCCGCCTGCGCACCGGCCTGGCCGACCTCACCGGCCACGGGAGGGCATGACCATGGTCGCGTACGAGGGTGTGGCAGGCGCCCAACCGAAGACCTGGGCCACCGCGGCCGACGAGTGGCACGCACTCGCCAAGCACGCCCTGGGCGCGGCGAAGGACCTGCGCGAGTACGGCGCCAAGCCGCTCGCCGACAACTGGACGGACGAGGTCGGCGCCAAAGCGGCCGCCGAGTTCGAGAAGCTCGCGAACCAGCTCGAGTCGGCGTACGACATCCTGCTCGCGGTGAACATGGTCGCCGACGGCATGACGACGACCATCGAGACCGCGCAGAGCACTCTGCACGCCGCGCTTGACCTCGCCGCGCGCCACGGCCTGGAGATCTCCGCCGACGGTACGATCACCGACCCCGGCGCGGAGTCCGAACAGCCGGAACAGCACAGGGCCGAGGTTCAGGACCTCATCGACCAGGCCGTCGAACAGGTCACTGCCGCCGACGAGTTGGCGTCGGCCGAGTTCGCCAAGCTGGCAGCCCAAACTGGTGTCACCGACCCCGACAAGGCGCTCGGCGACCTCCAGGAACACGCCTCCCACGTCCAGATGAAGATGCTCGCCGCCGACATCCCGGTCGGCGAGGACAAGGCGACGACCCGCCGCTGGTGGAACGGCCTCACGCCCGAACAGCGCAAGGACATGATGCTGGCCCAGCCCGTCGCCCTCGCGAACCTGGACGGCATCCCCGCCGACGTACAACAGCAACTGCGCGGCACCGACGGCAAGTTCGACCGCGTGAAGATGGTCGACTACGCCCTCGCCAACTGGAACAAGGCCGACCCCACCGACTTCGGCAACAACTGCGCCAACTTCGTCTCCAACGCCCTGGCGCACGCAGGCATGAAGGAGAAGACCAGCTTCTGGGGCCCCGCGGACGACGACACTTGGATGGCCGGCCCCCGTACCGGAATCGACGCGATCGACAAGCGCGTCTCCTACTCCGACAGTTGGGCCGCCGCCGAGAACCAGCAGAACTTCATGCTCGCGCACGGCGGTTCAGAGATCCCGCAGGCGGAGGCGAAGCCGGGCGACATCATCTACTACGAGCAGGCCGGCACGGGCGACACCGCGGAAAAGGGCAACACCCACCACGCGGCGATCGTCACCGCGGTGATGCCGGACGGCGAAATCAAGTACACCCAGCACAACAACGAGTACCAGAACGTCAGCCTGGAAGGCCGCCTCCCCTCGACAGAGAAGAATGAAGGCGACCAGAACCTGCGCATCGTCCGCCCATCCCCGGACTGGTACTGACACCGATGCCGAGGCCGCCCTGCACTCGGCGCCTGCCCCTGCTCGTACCGTTCCTGGTCGTGGCCTCGGCGGCCCTCGTGGCGACCCACTTCTCCTTCGAGGGCGACACGTACCAGCACTGCCGCTACTTGGGCCCGTCGACCCGCATGTACGTCACGGCGTGGGCCGCTCCGCTGTGCGGACTGGCGGCGGTGGGGGTGCTGTTGGCGCTACGCCGCGGAGCGCGCGGGCGAGAGCGACGACCGGGCGACACGCGGCCGGAACAGCTGGCCACGGCAACAGCATGCCTCGTCCCGTTCCTCCTGCTGCTCCAACTCGCCTACCTGTACTGGGTGTACGCACCGGACCCGGCGGGCGGGCAGGACTGTTCGGGGCTGATGGTGACCCGCGTCCTGCGTTGACACGCCCTCGGGTGATGAGGAACCGCCGCGTCCGGGCAACTATCCTTCGAACAACTGTCACAGGATGGACAGTTGTGCCACGGGGATGCAGGGGGAGCGCATGGCGATCGAGTTACCGGACGAGCTTGTCTGGGTCATGGACCTGATGGGCCTGAACTGGCCTCAAGTGAACGAGGATGCGGTCCACGAATTCGCCGGACACGTCCGCACCTTCGCGGGCGACATCGGCGCCTCGCAGGAGGATGCGTCCGCGACCATCCAGGCCATGGCGGCCTGCTACGAGGGGTCGTCGTACGACCGGCTCGCCGAGACATGGAGCCGGCTGGCAACCAGCCACATGACCGAGCTCATCCAGGGATGCGAGATGGCGGCGGTCGCCCTGGAGGTCGCGGCGGCCCTCATCGTCGCGGCCAAGATAGCCGTGATATCCCAACTCATCTTCATAGCCGCGCAGTTGGCTGTAGCCGCCGCGACGGCGATAGTCACCCTCGGGGCCGCCGCGGCAGCCGAGGCGGCACTGATCCAGGTCACCAAGAAGGTGGTGAACGAACTCCTCGAACGCGCCTTGGAGGAGATAATCGCGCACCTCGCGACCCAGGCCGTCGAACCGCTCGAGGACATCGTGGGGCGCGCGCTGAAGGGCCTGGTCCTGAAGGGCGTCGAGTCCGCGAGCGAAGCGATCGCCGGCCCCGCCGACGCGGGCGGCGGCACCGGCTTCTCCATCCACCCGGACGAACTACTCAAGCACGCAGACGACTTCAAGAAGCACTCCGAGGCCGTTGCCGGACATGCGGTCAAGTTCAGCAACGCGGCGTCAGGAGTGTCGTTCGGATGAGCCACCCGATAGCCAAGGCGCTCGAAGACGCCGCACAGCGAATGGGCAGGAAACTCAGCAAGGATGCCGCGAAGGCCGTCGGCGACATGTACAGCCAGGTCGGGGACGGAACCAAGAAGGTCGTCAAGAACATCCAGGACGCGGACGGCCAGCATGCCCACGAGCTCATCAACCTCGCGAACAAGGTCGCCAAGAACGGCGGCGAGACCGGCAAGGGCTCGCGACGCAGAATGCGCGAACAGGCCGCCGCGCGAGACGACTTCAATCAACGCACCGGGGGTCGGACCGAATACGATGCGGAACTCGTCCTCGACAGAAGCAAGTATCCCGAGTCCGCCCGACACATCGAGGATGCACAGAACGGCACCATCTGGCAGGGCGATCGCAAACGAACCGACATGCCTATGCCAGACGTTCTCACTATCGACAGGAATGGCGCGGACGACAATCGGGCCGATTCACTGCGCGGGATACCGACGGACAGCCCGCGAGACCGGGACGAGTACCCGCCAGCGATGTACCAGGAGGGCGGGACGGGCGCCAGTGTCCGGTACATCGCGGCAAAGGACAACCAAGGATCGGGGTCGGCCATGGGAAGCGCGGTACGCGGCTTACCAGACGGCACCAGAGTCAAGATCACGGTGCGCTGAGAGAGAACGGGAGGGGGAGTCGACGCATGAGGCACCGGACTGCCCCCGTTCCAGAGGCCAAAGGAGAGGATGACCTTATGAACTCTGCCGAGAAACTGATCTCACACGCCCGTGAGGGGCATTTCCAGGAGGCATTGCCACAACTGCTCGAGGTCGCTCGTCGGCCTGGTGGTGCACGGGGGCCGGTCTGGGAAGCGGCTGCGGCGTCGATCCAGATCCTGCAATGGTCGGACCGCATGGTTGAAGCTGCGGATCTGGCCGAGTCGTTGATCCGGACGGACGGCCCGAGTGGTGGTGAGTTGTGCGACCAGAGTATGCCGTTCGACGAGGCACTCTTGGCCGCACCAGCGCCCTCTTCCACGGCCATTGCGGAGCGGCTCACTGCGGTGGCCGAGACAGTACCGACCGGACGTATTCTGCGGCGGCGATTGTCGTGGCTTGCCCAACAGTTGACGCAACGTCCTCTGGTCGAACTGATCCCCGGCTTCGAGCCTTGGGGCGCGCCGCTTCCTCCCTCAGGTGCCCAGCACGACTCACCACTCGTGGAAAGCTCCTACGAGACGCTCACCACCGACGAGCAGCGCGTTGTGTGGCAGTCGCTCATGTCCGCCAATGACTTCCCGCATGCACACGATCTAGTCGCGCAGGGGCACTCCCCTCGCCAGTACGCCGAGTGCGTCTGGATGGCAGGATGGTACTCAGTTCAGGGAGACGTCGAGCTTGGCGAAGTCATGTTGCTGGCGGCGCACAGCGTATGGCACCCGTACATGAAATGGGACGCTCTCCCCACGGACCCCGTCCTTCAACCAACGCTCCGCCTGGTCGTCAGTGACCGGGTACGAGAGCACTATCTGACACGGCCGATCGGCCCGGAAGCGAAGTGATCAGGAATGTCCGACGGAGCAACGCCCGACGGCGTAGCGTCCGAGAGCCCTCTGGAACAGCTCCTGAGCCGCGCCCGCGGCCCCATGGGCCCAGCCATCGACCTCGACTTCGGCTGGGAAACCGGCCCCCTCGCCGAACTCGGCACGGTCATCTCCAGCATGAATGGCTTTTTCCTCTTCAACGCTGGCGTCCAGGTGTTCCGCGCGGGTGACGAGGGCCTCGGCCCCGACCTCCTTTCCTGGAACAGCGAAGACCTCTGGAAAGACACTTACGACGATCTCGCCGACGACATCTTCTGTTTCGGCCAGGACATCTTCGGTACGCAATTCGGCATCATCGACGGCGCGAAGGTGGTCACCCTCAACCCGGAATCCGCAGAGCTGACCGAACTCGGAACCAGCCTCGACGACTGGGCCCAGTGGCTCCTCGACGACCCCGACGTCAACGGCACGGCGAGCTTCGCCTACGCCTACCAGAAGGCGAACGGCGCGCTGGATCCGGCCGAGCGCCTGATCCCCCGCCGCTTCTTCGTCGCGGGCGGCGGCTACGAATTCGACAACTTCAAGGCCGTGGATTCGGCGGCGGCGATGCGGATCCGGGGCCCGATCGCGCAGCAGGTGTTCGATCTGCCGGATGGGGCGGTGCTGCGGCTGCCAAGCCCGAATCCCTTCGGGTGACCGGGTGACCGGGTGACCGGGTGAGCCGAGGTGTCCCGTTCGCGGTTCGCAGGGTTCCCCCAGTCGTTCGGCTTGACGAAGAGCATGGCGTTGGTCGTGGGAGAGATGACGACTCCGCCGTACGGAAAATCCCCGGTCGCCCAGCCGCCCTCGTCGAACCCCTGCCGACCACCGTGGACTAACCTGCACCGCAGGCGGCAGTCCCACTGGTGCTCTCCACTCGCCCGGGCCCGACGTGAGTTTGCGAAGTGTCGCACGCTTTGCTCCATAAGAGATGCTGCGGAAATGGGGGAGAAGGATGGCAGTTGGGACGGAAATTGATACTCCTGGTGCGCTCAATCGCGCCGGGAGTGGTGCCCGTGAGATCGCGGGGGAAGCCCGAACCGTAGGCGCGCATCCGGTAGACGAGACGCACTCGGCTTCGCGGAACTTCGACGCAGGTAAATGGGAGGGCGGGCTGGGTAAGGCTCTGACCGACCTGGCGGAGACTTGGTCGGCTCAGGTTTCGACACTTGTAGCCGACTGCAACAGTCTCGCGGGCCGGTGTACGGAGTCCGGCACGTTGTACCAGCGAACCGAAGCCACGAACACTGCCATCATGACCTCCCCGCCGAGCGAGCCTTCGCCGTTCGGATGAGTGAGAAAGCGACTGTAGGGCGGCGTTTTCACTCCGCCCCAAGAAGAATTCAGATTCTACGGGGGATGCGCCGAGTCCATGCCGACATACGAGCAGCTGTACCACCTCAACCTCGGCAGTCTCAAAGCAGCGGCTGAACGCTGGGAGGAGACCGCTGTCAAGTTTAAGGGACTGCATACTGCGTACGGGGACCAGGTGTCCTCTCCGTTTCGGCAGGCCGGTTGGTCCCAGCCCATGGTGATGGCGGCGAAGGCCGGTAACGATGTACGCGCTGCCCAGCAGCAGTTCGAGCACGCACACGCAGAGGCGAAGGCATCGCTGGGGTTTTCCTTTCGCTGCATGCCGAACTGAAGAAGGCCAAGGACGACCTTCATCGTCTGGCTGATGTCGAAGCCAAAGAGCGGAACCTCTACGTAAACGCCACGGGCGTCGTTACTCCTCGCGATGACCTGTCCCAAGACACGGATGCTCGCCACGACCCGGACGGCCAAGCCGTGATTCGCGAACAGCAGGAAGCCTGTGAGGCTTTCGCTTCCAGCATCAATCGCGTTCTGCAGGGTGCCGCCGAGGCCGACGAGATCGCCTGCTGGGCACTGCGGCGCGACCTTGGAAGCAGCCGAAGTGGCTTCAACGACAATGTCGTCACCTCTCTCGACGACGCCGGGGCCACGCGTGCGGCCGAGCAGAAGAAGAGTGCCCATCCGAAGAAGGACGTTTGGGTCGCTGACGGCGACACCGACACCTCTGGGCTCGACGTCGACGCCTCAGCCAAGGGGCCCGGCACAGGTGCGGGCAAGCTCGCTGAGGCTGAGGCCCACGCCGATCTCGGCCGCGCCAGCGCGGAGGGCTCACTCACCAACGGCTCCATGAAACTCGAAGGAGCGGCCGAAGCCTACGTAGGTGCCAAGGCCTCCGCGGGTGGAGGAATCACGCACGAGGGCATCAAGGGGGACGCCGGCGCCTTCGTTGGCGGCGAATCCTCCGCCAACGGCCGGGCGGGCGGGCGCCGGTCCTGTCGGGGTGTATGGGAGAGCGGAGGCGAAGGCAGGTGCCGAGGTCGGCGTCAGCGTCGGGGTCGGTCTCGATGGCGTGCATGCCGGCGGGGAAGCCTTCGCAGGAGCGAAGGCCGGTGTCGCGGGCGGCGCGGACCTTGGAGGCATCGGGGCCGGGGCGACAGCGGAGGGCTGGGCAGGCATCGGGGCTGAAGCTGATGCGACCCTGGGCAAGGGCGAAGACGGCAAGTGGCATATCGGTACCAAGGTGGGAGCCGCGGTCGGATTCGGTGGCGAAGTCGGCTTCGAGGCCACCATTGACCCGGGGAAGATCGCCGACACCGCGAACGATGCGGCGGATGCCGTGGGTGATATGGCCGGGGCGATCGGCGATGCCGTCGGCAGCCTGCTCTGATGAACACTCCCGCCGAGCCTCTGAAGCAGGCAAGCAGGCACACCGTCCTAGCGAGGAGGGCCCACGATGGCCACGACCCTGCCCGTACCGATCGAGTTCGACCTGCCTGACGGATGGCACGCCGCTCCACCGGATGACGTCGGTGCACCGGACGCCGCTTTCGTCGCGCTGTATCCGCACCCGGACAGCGGATTCACCGCGAACATCACGATCGATGGCGAATACCGCCCGGACGAGTCGACGCTGTCCGGGATCGCCCATGAGTCCGTGGAGCATCTGAGTCAGGCTGCTACGACCGTCGTGGTTACCGGAGAACGTGAACTGGGTTCTGGGGAGGCACCAGGCTTCACGCAGACCTTGGCCGTCTCCGCCAACGTCGGCGGAGTCCCCCGCGATCTCGTCCAATCCCAGGTGTACCTGGCCATGCTGGATGTTGACGATCCGCGTAAGCGGGCGGTGGTCCGCTTGGTGTTGACGGCTACAGCGTCACAACACCCCGATGTCCTCGCACACTTCCGGGACTTCGTGCGTACCGTTCGTCCGGACTCCGCTGCCACTTCGTGGACGGACCGCGAAAGCAGCTGATCTCGCACCGCCAATCCGATTCCTCAAAGGTTGACTTCACGGGACTCTTCGACAAGCTGACCGGAACCAAGCGCCCTGCCGAGGGAGTGGCTCCACGATCCGCCACTGAGGTGCACGAGGCTCTGCTCGGCCTGAACCGTCCCGACGTCCCGTATGTCATCCGGAACGGCCGTGATGAGGGGGCAGATCTGGTCGCCGAATGGCGCATCACGGAACCGGCCTGGCAGACCTTCTTCGTGCGCACCGAGGTGAGCCGAATCTTCCAGGTGCGCATGCGGTTGGCTCCGGAGAAGTGTGAGGTGCGTTCCCTCGACCAGCAGTACGAGGTTACGTGGGCCGGCGGTGTCCCTACGCTGGCGATCTCGGCCGAGAGCCAGCGTGGCCAAGTGCAGACGACTTCGAAGCGGTGGACGCTGGGCAGGGGCGAGGACGGTGGCCTCGAGGCGACGGAGACGTTCAGTTTTGACACTTCCGACTTGAAGGAACCTCTGCAGAAGATTGTGCTGGCCGCGGGGTGGACCTGGCGGGGAGTCGTTACGGGCAAACTGTGAGACGGGCGAGATCGTTTCTGGAGGTCCGGCTCGATACGGGGTACCGAGCGCTTATGCCATGACCAGGAACGACGACTGGGAGCCTGCTGCGCGACGGCGCAGGCGACGCCGTCGGGGGCCACGCCCCTGCTAACCCTTTGCCCCGCACCGCTGACGTCCGAGCCAATCAACGATTCGACCAAAGTGGACACTTGATGGCCCTCACCTTCACTCGCCACCGCCGCGGAAAGCACTATGAGCTGCGCCCTCGCGGCTCCGACCCTGTCTACGTACGTCGTGGCGCTCCGGATGGCTGGCCCCTCCCTGCCGGATGCAAGCCGCGCTTCACCCTCGCCACGGATTCAGCCGGTGCAGCACCACTTGCCGTTGTCGTCGGGGGAGATGGCGGTCGTTTCACCGTATTGGCGCCGAACCACGAGCAGTTGGCGGAGCTGATTTTGCCGGTTCAAAGCCCGCGAAAGCGGCCTCGACCCGCGGGTGGCGTATGCGCAGGCGGTGGCGAAGTACTGGGAGCGTTGAGTCGCGGACTGGTGGGTCCGAGGCTGCCCGAGTACCCCTAGGAAAACCTCGGTTCGGGCCACTTGCCGTTGGCCAGCCGGGCCCGCCTGGCCAAGTCCGCACGCTCCGGCTCCATTTCTCGACGCCGGGGCTCCAACTTGTCCCAGTCATCCGGCTTGATGAAGAGCATGGCGTTGGTCGTAGGGGAGACGACGACTCCGCCGTACGGGAGGTCACCGGCCACCCAGCCGCCCTCGTCGAACCCTGCCGGCCACCGCGGGCTCCCCGCGGCATTGACCCCACGCATCAGTGGAGCTCCGTGCTGCCCCCGAATCGATACACGTAGCGTGAACACAGTCCCGTAGGCCTTTCCCCTTATTTCCTTCTTGGCGACCCGCGAGTAGTGAGTGAGCGGATAGTGACGCAAAACCCGCTTGCAGGCGAAGTATCTGGTCGCAAACCTCACGCGGAGCACGGTGAAGGTCAGAACAAATAGTCCGGGAACGATCGGCAGTACGGTGAACGCGGAATCTGGCACCACGCCCAGTTTGATGCAGACGACCGGTCCGAGCATCAGAGCCACGATCAAGCACAGGCGGAATGCGACAAACTTCGCGAGGGCGCGGAAGTTGTGCGACAGCACCTGCTCCACGTTGGGTGTTGCGGGGACCGTGGCGGGCCGTGAAATATCGTTGCTCATGATGAGTGGTGTTTCCCCTCTACGCTCGGGCCGCCCGGGTGGCTTGACCTTTCCTGACCTCCATGAGGTTCTCGCCGTCGGGGAGGGCCAGCACTCCTGGGCCCCAACTGTCCCCCGCGTGCCACGCGCCGTTTTCCATGGCCTCGGGCCACCGACGCTTGCGCGGCACCCCGCTGGCCGACATGAGGTGACTCCACTCGTTCCGCGCCCCTTCGGCCCCGATCCGCAGCCGGACGGGCACTCCGCTCGCGTCCGTGACCTGGTGCTGCTTGCGGACGGCGGAGACGAGACGCCACGGGCGCCGCTCGAGCACTCGCCGTATGCGCTTCAGGGACCGGAGGGAGAGTACGTAGAGGTACAGCTGGCACAGGTAAACGAGGAAGGGTACTGCCCCGACCAGGCCGAGCAGGGTGCCGCCGTCCCCTCCCCAGCGCGCTTCGAAGCGGACCTCGGACAGGCTGATCACTCCGAAACCGTCGAGCAGGCTCAGCACGATGAACGAACCCGACCAGAAGGCCGTCCAGAGCGTGAGGCGCACCCTTACCTTGCGTCTGGTTCTCGTCCAGGCGGAGCGGGTGTCGGGATCGTCGAAAGCGTATTTCGACAAGGGGGGTTGCGCCGCGAGTTGTGCCTGCTGAGTCTCGTCGGTGGCCGCACCGCGCATGATTCGCTCTCCTGGATGCTCGACCGCATGGGGCCAGGGGCGGAGCAGTCTGAGCGAACGCCCCCTGGATTACATGTCAACGCGACGTCTCAACGCCGCTTCGGAACCCTATCCATACAGATCGGACCCAGCAGGCCCCCGGTAGACCGATATCCCGTACCTACTCACCACTTCGACAGCACAGGAGCCGTACCCGTTCCATGAAACACGCCGCAGTCATGAGCGCCATCGCAGCCGCGCAGGCCAAGGACATGAGCCCTCGCGTCGCCGCCCTTCTCCCGCCGGGAACTCCTGTCACAGGGCCCTTCACCATCAACCGCCTGAATTGGTGGCGGGAAAGGGAGCCCGTGGCTCCGGCCGACCGGCGTCCGGAAGTGTTCAGTGATGGCGACGACTCCGTCGGCACCGGGCAGAAGGCCAAGGTCGTGGCCTCGACATTGTTCTGGGGAGATGAGAACGCTGCGAAGACCGGCCCCAAGAACATCTGTGACGATCCGGGCAAGCGCGAGAAGTACAAGCGCCGCAAGCGCGGCTTCTGGGGAGGCTGGGACAGCCTGGCCGGACAGCTGGAAGCCGCGATTCAGCCCCGCTCCCGCTGGTGGTACGTGTACTCGTTCCTCGTCCTGACCCCCGATGGACTGCAGGTCTTTTACGCGCCCAGCGCCGTGATGCCTCCGTCCGGCATCGAAGATGAAGGCGTCGAGGCCGGCTGGCACTGCCCCCGTTCTCAACTGGCGTGGATCCGTCACCAAAAGAAGGCCGAGCTTTTCGAGTTCGGCTTCGCCGACGGGTCCTGGGCCACCCTCAATCTCCCCGACCACGAAGCGTTCACCACTCAGGTGTCGGGCATCCTCCCGGTCGGCGCGACCAGGCCGTAGTCGTCGCCCGCGATGTCGGTTTGTTCGTTGCGTACGGACGGCCGTGGACGTGGTGAAGGGGCAGGCCGTCCCCGTGGCTTCTCTCCCGTAGGCGTGGGGCGGTGTGCCCGATGGGGTACGCGCTTTCTTCTGTTTCTGCCATAGGCGAGTAAAGATCGAACCAGATGCGCATCTCTGTGTGGGGCCGGAAGTCCCCCCTCCGATAATCTGCCCGGCAGTGTCCGATCGCGGTAACGACGGGAAACGGGGGAGGTGCACGGGGATGGACTTCCAGATCGACACCGATCGCATGAAAACGTTGATCGGCAGGCTGGACCAGGTGGACGACCGCATGCGCGACGCCCAGCAGCGGCTCAACAAAGTGGGCCCGAAGGGCCTCGGTACGGACGGCCTGGATGAGGCATGTGACGACTTCCAGGATGACTGGGGCGACGGCATCAAGCGGATCGCCGACGCCGCCAAGACGCTGCACGAGGGGCTGCAGAAGACCCTCGATGCCTACCTGACGACCGATCAGGACATCCAGAAGGGCTTCAGCCAGTAGAAGCTGCGGCCGCCGCGGCGCCGACACCCCGCGCTGGAGCAACCGGCACAACCGGAGCAGCACACGTACACGTAACGGGGAGAGGACGATGGGGATATTCGACGATCCCGGCTGGCCCGGTCTGAAATTCAATCCAGCCAAGGGCGATCTGCACACGATCGAGTCGCTGGCGTACGACGTCAAGACGGTCGGCGACGAGCTCGACGAGTTGCGCGAAATGCTCACGAGCATCGGGAAAACCGACGGTGTGTGGGACGGCGAGGCAGCCAAGAAGTTCCAGGGCAAAGTCGGCGAACTGCCCAAGTATCTTCGACAGGGCCATGAGTCGATGAATGCCTGCTCCAGGGCGCTGCGCGGCTGGCACGACGAGCTGCAGACGCTGCAGCGGCAGGCCAAGAGCCTCGACGACCGTGCGGTCGACGCCCGCAGGCTGCTCGATCAGAAGAACGCCGACGTCGACCGGGTCAACAGCAAGATCGACAGCGTACGGTTCCAGCAGATCAGCGAGGAGCAGGCCAAGACGTTGTCGGAGGAGGCCGATTCCGCGTCGAATGCGGCCCAGCACGCGGCGAACGAGCTCAAGATCCTTATCCAGGACGGCGAGGCGCTGCGTGATTACTGGGAGGAGCAGGCCGGCAAAGCGGAGCAGGCCATACGTGAAGCCTCGGAGAACCGGCCACCGGACATCAGTGTCTGGAACAAGATCTCGGACGGCCTGAAGGGTGCCTGGGACGGCTTCACGGACTTTCTCGCCGACCACGCGGACCTGTTCTCCAAGATCGGATCCGTGCTGTCCATCTTGTCCTTGGCGACCATGGCCATCCCGCCCGTGGGGGCGGTGTTCGGGGCACTGGCCATCGGTGCCAGCGCGGTCGCTCTGGCCGGCTACGCGGCCAAGACGGCACGCGGCGACAAGGTCGGAGTGATGGACTGGGTCGGTGCGGGTCTTGGTGTGCTGCCCGGTGTCGGAGCGGTCAAGGGGCTGACGGCGGGAGCGAAGGCGGCCAAGGCAGCGGCGACGGGCGAGCGACTCGCGGGTGTCTTCTCGCACGCCGATGAGGTGGCGACCTCGGTCAATGTGGCCAGGGGGATGGCCAGTGGCGTGATGTACAAGGGCCTGGCTCGGGCGGGTAAGGGGCTGGGGCTCGGCGAGGAAGCCTTGGACGTCGGCAGTGGGCTGATGCGTGGAACGATGGGCGGCATCAAGGGCGTCGGCCTGGTGCACGGCCTTGTGTCGGGCGGATCGAGTACCCAGTCGGCGAGCGCACCGTCCAGCAACGCGTTCATGTCGGCGGCGGGGGCGGCGTAACCCATGGACACGATGGATGAACCCGGCAGCGGTGTGACCCTCGCCTCGGAGGCTGCTCCTGAGCGTCTGAACTTCCGTGTGCCGCCGGCCTTCTTCGAGCTCCCTGTCCACGAGCCCCCAGAACTGGTGGGTGAAGAGCTGATCGAGCTGGCCCAGGACATTTACCCGGAGGGGAACGCCCAACTCTGGTTCCAGTACGCGGCGGCTCAACTACCGGTGGTCGCCGAGATGGTGGAGGCCGGGGTCGGCTATGCGGGCTTCTGCCTGCTTGACCTCGACGGGCGCCACAGTACGGCGACGGTGACCGCCACTCTGCTGGAGTCGGTGCCGAACGGCCGAAGGATGACCGCCTCGAGTGTCGCGGCGGAACTCTCCGGGACGTCCGGGTCGTCCGGTTCATCCGGTTTGGGGGAGCAGGCTCGGGTCGAGACGGTGTGGCTCGAGGCGGGGGAGGCGGCTGTCAGGTTCACCTCGGAGATCATGACGCTTCCTGCGGAGATCACCGACTCCGGTCGGCCCGAAGAGGTGGAGATCGGGAAGATCGCCGTGTACCTCCCTCTTCGCCGGCACGCGGAGATGGCTCTCTTCGAACTCAGCACACCGTGCATGCAGGACTGGGAGCTGTACTCAGAGCTCTTCTTCACCATCGTGAACACCCTTGAAGTGGCGGAGGATCCGGCATCGGCCGATGCCGAGGCTCAGGCCGGTGGCCTGCCCCTGCCCCAGCAGCCGGATGATCCTGATCAGCGGACGAGCGTGGCTTCCGGCCCGCTGACGCAGGCGACGCAGCCGACCGGGCCCGCGCATGCGGCAGAGGGCGTCGAGGAGTCTCCCCCTCCGAAGCCCGTCCGGGACGTGTTCGGATGAGCGCACGGCGCCCGCCGGAAACCAGCACTGCTCTTCCGGCGGAAGCCCTTGGACTGTTGCAGGTGAGGGCTGTTCACCTGGCGGAGGTGCCGGGCCTGGTCGAGGTGGCGCGGGCCATTGGTACCGACAGGGGCGTCGACTATCTGTCCGACCGCGAGGTCGCCGCGATGCTCCATCGCCATCGGTGGCTGTTGGGCCGGATGAACTCACGCGGGGCATGGGGAGGCTTGCTGCTCACACCAGGAGCGGTCGGCGCGTGGTTCCTGATCGACACCACCGATTGGGGAACCCTCGACCCGGTGGTCGGCCTGATCCTCTGCTCGCCCGTGGTGCTACTGCTCGCAGCCGGCGTGTACTTGCTGTCACGAGCGTTCTGGTTCCGTCATGTATGGGTACGCGGCGGGACCCGCGCTCAGGTCAACGGATATCTTCAGATCCTGTCGACATCAGGGCTCGCGCTCCATCAACTGCCCGCGTGGCTCAAGCCGCCCACCGGAAAGAGCTGGCGATGACCTGCGACCTCGAACCCATTCCCGCCGACCACTTGGGCAAGGAAACGTGAGTACCGAATTCAGCGTTCGCTATCCGACTGCACAAGAAAGGGCAGCGGCCAACTCCCAACGCCTCATCAAGGTGCGAGGTGGGAACGCGATCCACGTCCAGGGTGAGTTTCCGAAAAAGGAAGCGGCAGACGGGCGGAGTCCGAGTTTCACCCTCTTTGCGGACCAGGCAGGGAGTGGGCCCTTGTGCTCGGTGGGCAGGCGAACGGCCGGTCCGAATTCGGGTGCCGACCTGGTTGTGACAGGTCCTGACGGGGTCGAGCTGGGCGTGCTGCGACTGCCGGCCCCGGGTGGTGGCGGGCGCCCCCGGTACGAGATGGAACTGCCGGACGGCGCAAGCCTGGTCGGCCGTCGCGGAACAGTCAGTGCGTGGATTCTGTACCTGCTGCTCTCGCCGCTGCTGCTGATCTACAACGTGGCGGGCCTCGTCGGCGGGTACGGTCGCCCCGATTGGCATCTGCCATCTCGGACGGCGTGGCGCACCAAGGGGGGCCTCGGACTGGGCCTCGCCCCCTTGAAGTTCTACGGGATGTCCGACAAGTACAAGGTCCGGACCGCCCGTTTGGACATGCGGGTCGTCTATGCGCAGGCCGTGCTGCACGAATGGGACGGCTGAGGCCGGCAGAGAGCCGCTCGGCGCACCCGGGTTCTCCGCAGAACCCGGAGAACCCGGCCCATGCCTCGCCCTCTCTGCTGCGCTCCGCTACCTACTGGTAGTCAAGGCGTGCCTCGCGTTGCGGCCGGGGCCGCTGGCATCAGAGAGGGTGATCTGCCTTCCCTGTCGAGCTGCGGCACCGGCCCCTCCAGGTAGTTCACGGTCTGGCCGGCTCCAGGGAACGACCCGGCCGCGAACGGAACGACGTATACGTGGATGTGTTCGCGCTCGGAGGCCGTAGCGGTCGGCGAACTCACGGCATCCGCCTGCCAGTTCACTCCGGAATCCGACATCTACGTATCCCTGCGCTACCGGGACAACGCCCTCCGGGTCACCGTCTACGACGGCCACCCGCCCCACACCAACCGCTACCTTGCCGCAGCGTGCGACACCCGCCGCCGCGCGGCGTTCCGCCTGCTCGTCCGGCTTGTCCGCGAGTGTGGCGGCGGCTGGGGGTACCGGCCCGCGTGGGAGCCCGGAGGTGGTAAGCGGGCGTGGGTAGCGCTGCCCAGGGCGGGAGCGGCGGCGTACGGGAGTTGAACGGTGGGGGCAGGGTGCCGGCGTCCCGGCTGTTGACAGCCTCGGAAGCTGCCGCCTCGACAGTGAAGTGCCACGTATGGTGCGCGCCGCGGCCGCGCTCAATTCGAGGCGCCACTGTGGCCCGTCAGAATGGAACGGGCTGCCTCGAAATCCACTCGAATCAAGGGGAGAGGTATGACCCCGCGCTCACTGTCAGCAGGAAGACGACAGCGGTAACTGCCCCTCCTCGGTACACCAACCGCCGGTTGTCTCGCCGCCATCCCAGGAAAATGACATAGACACCGGCATGCATGCCGACGAAGTTGAGCACTGCCAGCCCAAGGTTCTTCCCGCTGACGAATGACATGATCAGCCACACCCACGGGAAGATTGTGGCCCCGCCCAACGCGATCATCCTGGCTACGCCACGGTTGTGCAGGCGAAGCTCGTCGACGGCAGATGGCCGGTCAAGGTCGGGAAGTTCAGGATTCATGTGCGGCTCCGGGGTGACGCACCTGACGGGCGATGCGGCACGTGGGACGTCATGGGCAAGTCTCCGATCGGTCCGTAGCGCCCTACCTGCCGCATGGTCGGGGGCGGGAGAGCGGCGTGGATCCAGATGGGTGAGAGAGCTGTCGATGCGACAGGTGACCCGCTCGCTGAAAAGTAGCGGATGGTCTGAGCTTTTCCGGCAGTGGGCTCTCCGCTGGAACTCTTTTGATGGAAGCGCGAGTTGAGCCGCTCACCCAGTTCGACCGCAGCCTCCGTGGGGAGTGGCCTGTGTCGACTCGGTCGGCGAGGTCGGGAGTGTGAGGTGATTATGTGGCTTATGTTCCATAGGTCAACACGCCTGCCGTGGCTGTCGCGGAGTTGTGACGGGCAGCACCGAGCGGGGTGTGGGTGCCGTTCGATAAGCTATAGGCAGGCTTGTGGCAGGGGACCGGACTTATCGCCCCCAACGGGAAGAACGGGACTAGCAGGATGAACGGGGAGGGCCAAGCGCATGGCCGGTGACGGGTACAAGGTCGATCTGAGTGCGCTCGACCAGGTCATTAGGAAGCTGAACGGGATTATTGGCGACCTAGGCAAGGCGAACGCGGACACGAAGAGCAACACGTACCTACCGCCAGGCGCATTGGGTACGAGCGTTGCCGGGCAGTGCACGACGAGCGGGAACACGTCGGGCGGCCGGTTCGAAGAGGCGGAAGCGCTGACTTCCGCTCATGCCGAGATGAAGGACTACCTCGAGTCTGTCGTTGCTCACCTGGAATCGGTGATGGACGACTTCGGCACTAAGACGAAGAAGGCGCACGGGGCGTATCAGGACGCTGAGGCGGACACCTCGAACGCGATGCATGGGGCAAACCAGGTGTCGACTTCGTCTTCGTCCTCGTCGTCGGGGATCGGTGCGGGCTCGTCTGCGGGGTCGATGTCGGGTGTGTAGCGACATCAAAGACAGCAGCGGGCACGTAGGACACGAAGCGAGAGACGAAGGGGGCCTGGGACGCGATGAGTGACCAGGGCGCGGACTACACGTATCAGGCGCCGACGCAGTGCTACGTCGGTGACAACACCACGGACTTCAAGAACCTGGACATGGACACCATGAAGTCCATGGTCCAGAACGCCAACCCTGAGAATGTGCACCGTGCTGCCAGGGGCTGGAAGGGTGTCCACGACCAGCTTGTCGCGGCCAAGGAGGCCTACGAGCACGCTGTCTCCGAGGTGATGGAGCACTGGGAGGGCCCGTCGGCCGATCAGTTCCAGGCGCGGTCGAAGGTGATCTCAAAGAAGATCCATGACACGTCCACGTATGCGACGCAGGTCTCCACTGCGATGACGAGTGCGGCGAATGTGCTCGGGGACATCCAGAAGCAAGTCGTGGCTATGCAGAAGCCGTCCGCGGGCGAGAGCAGGTCCGACCGTCTCACGGATATCAACCGCGATGAGGACGGCCTCAACCGGGACCTCGCCGACAAGAACGTCACTGCGCAGCAGATTGCTGATGGTCGCGAAGGCGACATGTCGGCGGGGCGCGAAGCGCAGATGGCCATGGCTGTGAAGATGGAGGAGCTGGGGGCGGCTTACAACTCGCAGACTAAGTCGATGGGGTCGTGGACGAAGAAGACGAGGCCCAAGGACGACTCGGAGGACTATCCGGGTGAGCCCGGTGGGATTGCACCTGTTCCGGTCCCTGCGGGTTCTGTCGCCAGCCCCTCCAGCAGAACTGGTACTGGCAATCTCAGCCGCTCCAATGCCTCGGGCTCGCCGGTCAAGGGTATGAAGTCGCCGACTGCCAGCGGCATCAGTGGGGGTATCGGCTCGCAGAAGCCGACGGCCGGTTCGCAGATCGGTGCCGGCAACCTCAGCTTCAACGGCGGCTCGGGAGCCGGAACCGGTGGTATCGGCACGGGAGCCGGTGCTGGTGCTGGTGGTATTGGCGGTGGCATGGCTGGTTCTGGAGCCGGTTCTGGAGCGGGCGGTGCCGGTACTGCGGGGATCGGCGGCGGGCTCGGTGCTGGCGCAGGCCTCGGCGCGGGTGGCGCAGGTCGTGGCGGCGCAGGCGCCATGGGGCGCGGCGGTCTCGGTGGCGGTGCAGGTTCTGGAGCTGCCGGCAAGGAGGCTGCGAAGGGCCTGAAGGGCAACTCACTCGCCCGAACTAAGGGCGGCGAGATCGGCAAGTCCGTCGTCAAGCCGGGCTCCGGTCAGCAGGGCGGTTCCGCCCTGCGCCAGAAGCCGAAGACGGCGACCGGCGGTGCAGGGCAGAACGCCGGACGCAATGGTCCTGCTGGGCACGGTGCACAGACAGGCAAGGGCAAGGACAAGAAGGGTCGCGACAACTCTCGTCCGGACTATCTGGTCGAGGACGAGGAGACCTGGGCAAACAGTCGCACTGTTAACCCCAAGGTCGTGGAATAGTCAGGCCTACTGGTTAAGTATGCGGTGAAGACAAGACGGGGCCCGCAGCCTTCGGGCTGTGGGCCCCGCCCTGCGAGGGAAGGTGTACGGCATGAGCTTCACGCGAGCGCTGCGCGCGGTGGGCGCTGCAGCAGCGGCGGGAGCGCTGCTTTTCGCGGCCGCGCCGACGGCGTCAGCGGACCAGGTAAGGGACGATCAGTGGCCCCTGTCGGCGTTCTCGGCCGACAAGATCTGGGATGTGGCGACCGGAAAGGGCGTCACGGTCGCCGTCGTTGACAACGGATTCAAAACAGACCATGCCGATCTCACCGGTCAGTTCCTCAAGGGCAAAGACTTCGTCGACGGGGATGCATCGGTCGAACCGGACACCAGTGGAGAAAATCCGGGGCATGGCACGGCGATGTCCGGAATCATCGCTGGGCACGGCCATGGTGCCGGTAATGAGAGTGGTGTGAAGGGGCTGGCCCCTGATGCCAAGATCCTCCCCATCCGCGATGACGGAAGCTCTGGTCCAGGGTTTTCTGGGACAGCAATTCGTTACGCAGTTGACCATGGCGCCGATGTCATCAATATCTCTCAGGGCGTCGGAGACGCAGAAGACAGTGGCAGCAAGGGCGTCCTAGCGGAGCGGGAGGCGATCAAGTACGCCGTGGAGCGTGGTGTACCTGTTGTCACAGCGTCTGGCAACAACGGCGTGGCAGTCGACAGTTCGTCCGATAGTTTTCCTGCAGTCGAACCCGGTGTGGTGACCGTGGGTGCAGTGGACTCTGGGGGCAAGATCTGGAGCAAGTCCGACTACGGACCTCAACTCATGTTGGCTGCACCTGGTGTGAAGAACGTTGTTGCTGGCCTCGATTCTGACGGTTACAACCTTGGCAATGGAACCTCCGACTCCAGTGCCTACACCTCAGCCGCACTGGCCCTCCTCAAGCAGAAGTTCCCCGACCTCTCCGCAGGCCAGCTCGTCAACCGCCTGGCCAAGACCGCTGGCCTCCCCGCCTCCGCGAAGGGCACGTCGCTCCCCGACGAGCACTACGGCTACGGCTTCATTCAGCCCTTGGCCGCCCTCACCAAGAACATCCCGGCCGGCCCCAAGAACGGCCCGCTGAAGGTCGACGAGCTGAACGCCGCCATCGCCAAGGCCGAGGGCGGCAGCGCCTCGGCTCCCTCGTCTTCCACTGCGCCGGAGGCAGCTTCCGACTCCTCGGATTCCAGTGGGATGAGCACCGGTCTGATCGTCGGCATCGCCGTCGGCGTCATCGTCGTCCTGGCGGTCGTCGCCATCGTGATCGTGCGCAGCCGTAAGAACAACGGTGGCGGCCCGCCCCCGCCCCCCGGTGGTGGCTGGGGCGGCGGTGGCGGCCAGGCGCCCTACCCTGGACAGCAGCCGCAGCCGCAGCCGCAGCCGCAGCCGCAGCCGCAGCCGCAGCCGCAGCCGCAGCCGAACCCGTACCAGCAACAGGCGCCCCCCGCGCCGGGATCGTACCCGCAGGCTCCCTCGCAACCGCCGTACGGTCAGCAGTAGTTACCGCTCAGCGGGAGTCATCCGCGCCCCACGTCCGTCCCTGACGACGTGGGGCGCGTCGCGTTAACAGGGCGCCTGTTGCGGGCCTGGCCACGCCTGGCCCCTGGCGTGCATGGCCGTCGTAGCTCGCGGTCTTGGGTGAGCGGTACGAGAAAGGCATGGGACCCACAGCCACGAAGACTGCGGGCCCCAGCCATGTGCGGCGTCATGCTCAGTAGGCAGCCTCAGTAAGCCGCCATGGAGGGCGGCTGCGGAGCGCCCACCCGCTGTTGCTGCTCCCAGTCGCGGCGCCTGCGACGGCCGCGGCGGAACAGGAGGAATCCGCCTGCGCAGATGAGCAGGCCGACGACGGCGAAGGCGATGGACACGATGGTGGTTTCGGAGTCCATTCCGTAGCCGACACGTGAGGGTGTTCCGTCATCGCCGGGGCCGAAGTGCTTGCCGGCGCCGGCGGTGCCCACCGCCATCTTCTGGGTGGGGCTCAGCTTGGCTGCCGCGGCGAGTGCGGCCTGGGCGTTGACCATTCCGTAGCCCGTTTGCGGGTTATGGCCCCGCTGGTGGGTGGAAGCGGTGCGTTCCAGCGCCTGCGTGATCTGGTACGGGGCGAGTTTCGGGTGCTGCTCGCGCATCAGCGCGACCACGCCCGAGACCAGAGCGGTGGCGGGAGACGTGCCGTCGATCTGCTCCGTTGTCCGCGTACCGGCCTTCGCCGCGGTGACGCTGACTCCGGGGGCCGCGATGTCGACGTAGTTGTGAACGGTCGAGAACGAAGCCCGCTGCCCGCGGCGATCGGCCGCGGCGACGGTCACGACGCCGGGATCCCCGGAGGGGAAGGCGAAATCGTTCTCGTCCATGGTCTCTTCGCTGACGTCGCCGGCGTTGCCCGCACCGTTGACGATGGGGATGCCCTTGGACAGTGCGTATTGGACGGCGGCGTCCAACTGGGCGTCGAAGGACGTCCCGATACCTTCCATGCCCAGGGAGATGGAGATGACGTCGGCGCCGTGGTCCGCGGCGTAGCGGATGCCTTCGGTCAGGACCTTCTCGTTCCCGGTGTTGTCGTCGCCCAGCACCCTGATGCCCAACACCTTTGCCTGAGGCGCCACTTCCAGGACGTTGGATGCCATCGCGGTGCCGTGCCCGCCGTAGGTACTCGACGACTTGTCCGCGCCACCGAGAATGTCCGGGCCTTCGGTCACGCGGCCACGCAGGGCCGGGTGGCCGGTCTGGATCCCCGTGTCCAGCACCGCCACGGTGATGCCGGACCCCTTGCCGGCCTTCTGGGCCTGCGGTACCGACATGGCGGGCAACTCCCAGCGGGCCGGTGCCGCCTGGGCGGGTTGCTGGAGCGCCCCGAATGCGATCATGGCACTCAACGGCACCGTGATGGTCCGCAGGAACGTATTCAGTCGGGTCCTGCTGGATCGGCTACGCATCGTCGTCGGCCTTCCCGTCGATCACCTGGTTGACGTGGTAGCCGGAGATGCTGGCGAAGTTGGTCGCCATTCTCTTGTACGCCTCCGTCTCGTCGCCCTGCGTGCGAGTCCAGGGCTGGGGGAGACGTCCCCAACTGCGCTGTGCGTCAACTGATCCCACCGAAAACGCCATGACGTACGGAGTCTGTGAGGTTCCCGCGCTCAAGGGGGAGAAGGAATTGGCCACCACGTTGCGCTTCGACCACCCCGAGGCCAACGTCTTGGGGACTGGGTAGGGGGTGACGCCGGGCGGACTCAACTCGGTTTCGGTGTCGGTCTCGGAGTACTGGCCGGCCAGTTCCGTCGCGGCGGTGTTGTTGCCGAGCACGATGAGAGAGACAGTGGCCGCCGCCTCGCCGCCCTGGTCGACATAGGTCGCACGGAGCACCGTCTTGCAGCCGCCGGCGGTGGCCTGTTGGAGCAGCTTGCCGCTGAGCACCTCGTCGCACTTCGCGGCCTGCGCGATGCCCTGACGCACCCAACCCGGGTTGTCGTAGACGGTGCCCAGTTCCGACATCGTGTCGGGGAAGAGCTTGTCGCTCTCCAGGTTGTGCCAGGCCTTCGGAGCGAAGGCATCGTTGAACTTCGTGATCCGGGCGTCCTTGATGTTGGCCGCGAGGAGCCCGGCTCCAATGAGGAGAGGAAGAACGCCGACGACGAGGACGATGATTCCCCAGACACGCTGTGCCTTGCCGGGAGGCTTGGCGGCAGGGCCGGGCGCATAAGCGTACGGAGACGGAGCCTGGTGCGGCATGAACGGGCCGGGAGGACCGGGCGGCGGGGGGCTGGTGGGAGGTGCGCCGACGGGAGGAGCGCCCCAGGCGGGTGGCTGCTGAGGAGGTGCCACAGGCGGGGGAGACGTGGGGTACGTGCTGGAGTATCTAGGGTCCTCTGGCGGGTGACTCATCGGCCTCTCTGATCCGTTCGCATTTCTGGTGATTACTTGGTCGTTCGGTGTCTGGGCAAAGTCGGACGCCAAGCCCAAGGAGCACTACGCTCTTGCCTGACCGCACGAACATACTCACCTACTTGGTGGTCGCTGCAGTCACCTTCGGCATTGCGTTGGCCACTCC
The DNA here is from genome assembly GCF_044766085.1 of Streptomyces sp. NPDC102360. Taxonomy (NCBI): domain Bacteria; kingdom Bacillati; phylum Actinomycetota; class Actinomycetes; order Kitasatosporales; family Streptomycetaceae; genus Streptomyces; species Streptomyces sp. NPDC102360. Next base: position 386,992 of record NZ_JBIWLG010000008.1, read on the forward strand.
TGTGGTTCTGGAGTGCATCAGGAAGCGCATCAGCAGGAGAAGACGTCTCCCGCCAGGTAGTCGGCAGCCTTCGTGGCCGCGGTTGCGAACTGGCGGCGCTTCGTCGCGTCGAGGCCCTGGGCGGGCGGCATGTCCTTGACCTCAATCTCCAGCACGGCCTTGCCTTTATCGAACACGCCGGGCGCGACGCAGGGCATGTCGACCACCGCCCGGTTGTTGGTGACCGCGCCCGTCACCGAATCCACGGTGAAGGTGTCGACCGTCCCTGCGAAAGTGGAGGACGGTGTCGGGCTCGTGCCATTCCGGGGTGTCGATGTACCGGCGCCGCTGTTCACCGTCTTTCTCCACAGGTAGGAGATGCGGACGGAGTGTTCCGCGCCGTACAGCCAACAGTCGCCGTATGCCTTCCATGTGGTCGGGTGGAAGCGGGTGGTGTCCTCGGAGGTGATACCGCCGTCCCCGACTAGAGGGCCGAACACCGAGCCGGCGAGCTTGCCGTCGCAGACCCTGGATGCGGTACTCGGTGTGACGGGAGTCTTGTCGCTGTCGCTGCAGCTGGTCAGGGCGAGCAGGAGCAGGGCGATGACGGCGCTCGGCCCGTACTGAGGGCGCCTGTCGACCTTGGCGCTCACTTGTCGTTCACCGAGGCGTTCCACGTCGTACCCGCGGCGTATCCGTCTCTGGCCGCTCGCTCAATGGCCCCGCTGTCCACGTTGATGTCCCCTTGTGACATGTCGATTCCTGCGGCCTGATAGGCCAGTCGAAGCGAGGCGGCGCTGGAGGAGCCGGCCGCTTTCATACCGTCCGCGTAGTCCTTGGCCGATGCGGAGTTGGCTTCGTCTCCGGTGTCGCGCTGAGCTCGCTTGACGACGAGTTCCTGGATGTCCTCGACGGCGAACCCGGCGACGACTCCGGCCACGGGTGAGGCCGCCGCGGTGGCGCCGCCGACGGCCATCGACAATCCGCGTCCCACCCATTTGTCGGTGGTGGCGACGGCGTTGTTGTAGTCGGCGTCGGAGGCGGAGTGCGCATCGTGTATCGCCTGGGTGCGAGCGTCTCCCATGATTCCCGCCACGACGGCTCCGGGGTAGGTGACGTTCTCCAGGGCCGTGGTCATCTGCGTCGGGTGGCTTTCGATGACCCGCTGCATTAGTACAGCGGTGTGGGCCTGTTGGGCCTCGGTGATGGCTGCGTAGGCGTCGGGGTCCTGGCCCACCGCGCCGAGGAAGGGTTGGAGCGTCGACAGGTCCAGGTTCGCCTCTGCCCCGAAGGGGGCGATCGTGCCTTGCTCGTTGGCGATGGCTCCTTGGACGTCGGCCATGTAGTCGGCGGTCACGTTGCCCAGGCTGTCGCGGAGGGCGTCGCGCCCGTCTTCGGAGAGCATTCCGGGTTTCGCGCCGACCGTGTCGACGATGTCCTTCGTCAGCGCGGCGCGCTCCGGGCTGTGCTTGACCGGCGGCGCGTCCTCGTCGTCGTACGGGCGCCCGGTGGTGGCGGATTCCATCGCGTGCCCGAGATTGTCATAGCCGCTGAGGTGCTTGGCGTCACCGGTGTAGGCGGCGCCTTCGGGCCAGTGGCGGTCTTTGAGGAGGTAGTCGAGGTGGTCGACCTCCTCGCCGCCGACGGTGGTGCTGCCGGTGAGGAACTTGGTGGAAGCTTCGGGGTTGTGGCCGAGCCCTTCCACGAAACCGGTCATGGGGTCGAGGGCCACGATGTTGGTCATGCCGGAGGTGCGGGTGTTGTCGCCGCTCCAATAGGCGTCGGGGTTCTTCCCGCCTGCTGTTCCGTTCTTCTCCGCGGTGATGAGGTCGTCGCCGTAGTCCTGGAGAAAGTCCGTGTCCCACTTTCCGTGACTCATCAGGCTTCCGGTGAGCTGGTAGCCGTTGAGGCCGTAGGCAGACTGGGTGGGGTTGGCGTTGAACTCGTGCTGCCCTGACGTGAGCAGATCTTTCTGGAACTTGGCGATGCCGGGGTTCGGCTTGCCGTTGTCGTCGGATCTGGTGGCGGTTCCCAGGGTGGTGCCCAAGTTCTTCTGGAAGTCCTTGAGTTCGGCGATTTCCCTTTTAGACAGGTGCGTTCCCGCCGGCGGGTTGACGAGTTCGTTGTACCGCTCCAGCGTGTTGTCGGCTCCAGTCCTGACTGCGAAGCGGCGCGCGAATTCGGGGTCGTCGCGGTTGGCGGAGAGGACGGCGTTGAGCTGGTCGAACTCGACGTCGGTCAGGCGACCCTTCTTCTTCATGAGGTGTGCGGCCTGGTCTGCTTCGATGGCGTCGAGGCTGGTGTAGACACTGGTGTTGAAGGATGTGTTGTTGTCGCCGTTGGCGTCGCGTTCCAGGGCGGCACTTGCGGCCGCGTCGGCGGCGGTGGCCAGTTCCAGGATCCGTTTCATACGGGATTCCAGGGCGTCGAGGGCCTCCTTGCGCTCAGTGGCGAAGCCTTCGGACGAGGAGGCGGTGGGGCTGTTCCAGCGTTCGTCGACGTCCTCGATCACGCCCTTTTCAGAGATGCGGAATCCGTCGGTCGGGGCCGCGTCGAGCAAGGAGTGAAGCTGTTTCTGGAACTTGGCGAACTCGCCGTGGGCGTCGTTGAGGAGCTTGGCGATGCGGCCGGCTTCGGTGGCGGCGTCCTCGTACTGTTTCTGGGCCTTCTTCATGGTGGAGAACGCCGCGTCGGCCGCGTCGCCCTCCCAATGGCCCTCGAGGTGAGTGATGACCCGGCGGGTGAACTCGTCGTGCAGGCTCTCGTACTTGGCGGGCAGGGCCTTCCAGGAGTCGGCGGCCGTGGCCAAGGGCGCGAGGTCGGCCTCGTTGACGTAGGCGAAGGACGGCATGCGTGGTGATTCCTTCGGGGCGTGGGGTGGACGAAGTCTCCGATTCGGCTGACGTACCGGCCTGGCGGCGAGCGGGGAAGCGGGATCGCTTAGCCGAAGGGGGAAGAGATCGAGGCCATGCGGGCCTGTTCTTCCTGCTCGGTACGGGTGTACTCGCCGGTGGTGGCGTGCAGCCGGTCACTGATGTCCTGCAGCATTCCCTTGAGGTGAGTTACCTGCTCGCCCCACCGAACGTCCATCGTCATCAACGAGCCGGCGGTGGCCCAGGAACCTGCGTCCGGCATCCCGCCGGCGGTGTGTTTGTTGAGGCCTTTGACTGCATTCTGGGTGTTCTCGTCGGCGGTGTTGTCGACGTTCTCGGTGTCACCGCGTAGTTCGACCAGGGCGTTGGCCGCTTGCTTCATGCGGCCGGTGTCGGTCTTGCTCGTGCCTGCGCCTGTGCCTGCTCTGGTATTTGGCATACCGGCACCAGAAGATGAAGTCACCTGGAATCAGCCCCCGTTGGCGGCGCGTGGGCCGCAACTCTCAGATCCGTGAATTCGACAGCGGGTACGGTACAGCCGTTCTAGCGGGATGTCAGGGAAATGTGATTGATCCGTGCAGCTGCTCTGTGACGGTGCGGTGGCCGTCCTCGGACGCGCCCGGCCGTGAGCATGGCCGCGCCGTGGTGCTCGACCGGTTGCGGCGATGACGAGATCCGCATCCGGGAGGCTCGTCCACCCTCGAGCCCGCCGTTCAGTAATGTCGGTGCCCTGCTCGAGAGCGGACTTGAACGGGGACGGGGTTACGGCGGCATGCGGGCGAGTGGATCTTTGGGGCTGCCGCGCCGGTGTGGTGTGCGAGGGCTGGCTCCGGCCAGTTGGGTGGCTTCGAGTGTGTGCGTGATCGCCTTTCTGGGGTGGCTCTTTCTGCCGGTGCTGGAATGGCGGCGCATGCTGATCGGCGTGTGTTTGGTGGTTCTGCTGGGGTGTCTGGGTGTCGTGTTGTTGGGGCGCCGCGGGCTGTCCGTGGGTGACGGGGGCGAGAGTGCGGCGTACAGCGCCGTCAGGCCGGGGCGTCCCGCGGACGTCAGGCCGGAGCTGTCGGCGGAAGGGTCCCCTCCGGGGCTGCCGTCCGCGTTGCCCGTCGGGCGGCGGGTGAAGGTGCGTGGGCTGGTCGGCATCGTCGGGTTTCTGGCGGCGTTCGCCGGGATTCTGGCCGTTGCCGCGGGAGATGACACGGATGCCGGCCGAGCGGCTGACCTGACCGAGGTCGGGGCTGTCCGGGGCAGTGTCCGGATTGTGCAGGTGCGTGAACTCGAGCGGTTTGCGGGCCGTTCGGATACGGACTTCGGAGCCGAGCTGACGGTGATGTTGCCGGGGCGAGAGGGAGAGCCGGGCTCCCGGGTGGCCCTGGGGGCGCGTACGCACGAAGAGCCGCACAGGGGTGGGAAGTTGAACGTCCTGTACGCCCCGGGTCATCCCGAACTCGGTGCCGTGCACGGTGACAGTGCGACGCTCGGCCGACTGCAGGCCGGTACTGCCCTGACGCCCGTCGCTACCTGGGCGTTCTTCGGTGGCTGGGCAGGGGTGTCGCTGCTTGTGGTGCTGCTGTCCGTCTTCGGGGGAAGTTTCCGTGGGCTCGACCGCCTCGATGGCGGTGCGCGTGCGGTCCGGGGCCGCGTGTGGGGCGTTGCGCGATGGGACGGTGGTGGCACCGCGCTTCGGGTGCGCACCGTCACAGGGGAAGTCCACTTCTCGGCGGAGCAGAACAACCAGGCCATCGCCAAGTCCCTCCGGTCCGAGGAGGTCTGGGTCTGCTGGGCCGCGGCCGACGGTCCTGCGGCCAAGGGGTTGGGCGAGAGGCTGCGTGCCTCCCTGGTCGGCGACGGCGGGTGGTGTCTGCCGGGGGAGGTGTGGAGCGCTCAGGTTGCGCGGGTCGCCCGTGACTCGACCATCGTGGGTACGCCTGAAGCGCCGGTCGACCCCCACCGCACGGTGGCCCTGTGGCTACCGGTGACTTCCTGGCCGCTCCGGCTCCGTGGGTGGAGTGTGCTGTTCATTGCGGTCAGCGTGGTCGCCACCGCCCTGCTCCTGACCGACATGGGAGGCCGCCCTCGTTGGGCGGCGGGCTGCGTCGCCGCTGTTGCGCTCCTGGGGGCGTGCGTCGGCTACCTGGCTTCCGGCGGCGCTCGGAAGGGCTCCCCGGCCGTGACCGGGGCGGCCACAACAGCGGCCTGAGTTCGGCCACGGTGAAAGGAAGGCGTGCGTGAGCTTCGGAGAGCGGTTGAACTCCCAGGATCCTGCGTCCAGTCAGGTGTGCGGAGCGGTCAGCAGTGCTGAGGTCCGCGAGGCTGCGCGGCGGCATTACCAGTTCGCCGTCAAGCGATTTGCCCTGTACGCGCCCGTGTACGTGGCGCTGTGGGGGCTGTTCATGGTGAGCCACACCGCACTTCTGATTCCGGTCGGGCTCGTCGGAATCCTGGGGGCTGTCTACTGCCTGCAGATGCTCGCACGCAGAGCGGGCTGCACGTGGTTGTGTTCGCGTGCCTTCCGGGCGTACGCGGCTGAGTTCGTCCCGTCCGTCAAGAAGGTGCGACAGGAGGGCGGGGGTGTGCTCTTTCTGCTGCTCGGACAGGAACGGAACCCGATGTGGACGATGCGCGCCCACAAAGCCCGCAGGGAAGGTGGCTGGCCGAAGGACATCGAGGCCGGCGTGTGGTTCGCGGGTGACAGGCTCTTCGGTGGTGCTGCGTTCGTGCCGGGAAGCGGGGAACTGCTGATTATGCAGCCGAACGGTTGGAAGCTGTGGGCCCCAGAGAGGAAGAGCGCTGGTGCTGAGCGCATCGCGAGGGCACGGAGGGCAGGGATCAGGCGCCTCCGGATCCGGCGACCGGTGCGTGTGCATGGGTGACGGGAGAGTAGCGGGGAGCAGCGCGCGTACTGCGTGAGCAGGGTGCGCGCCAAGGGCTCAGCCGGCGAACGTGCCTCGCCGGTCGGCATCAGGCCCACGCCCGCCCGGCACCCCGTCCTCAGAACAAGCCGTGCCACATCTGCTCGATAACCAGGGACCACCAGTTGTCCGGCTGCGACAGGGCGTTCGGGTCGATGGCCAGGAGGCGGGTCTGGAGGTCGGCGACGATGTCGCCTGCCAAGTACGGGTGCGCGTCGAGCATGTGGCCGCGTGTCGCGTACAGGGTGGCGAGGGAGTACGAGAACGCGGCGACCGAGGAGTTCACGTACTGGAGGCTGCCGTCCAGGGGCATGGCCGCCCAGACCTGGCCGGTGTCGCGCTGCACCGTGATCACGAACATGCCGTCGGTGCCGATGCGGGTGTGCGTGGCGAGGGTGTTGGACGCGTCGGGGGACAACTGGACGCCCGTGCCGATGAGGTGGGTGCAGGCGTCCGCGAACATGCCGCCCATGACGGGTGGGACCCCAGGGGCGTCCGTGTCCGCCAGGAAGAAGAGTGGGACGTCGGCGGGGAGGCCGGCTGTGGCGAGTGTCGCGCGCGCCGAGTCCGGGAGCGCCGCGGTGGCCAGGAGCTGGGGAGCGTAACGGCGTACCTTCTGCTCGCTGAAGACCTGTACGAGCAGCGGGCCGAGCTCCGCGTCCGGCAGGACATGCGTGGGCGGTACGGGGTGGGGGAGCGGGGCGCGGGACGGTTGCGGTGGTTCCTGCTGGCCCGCGAGTTGGGCCATCAGTTGCGCGTGGGAGGTGAGGGCGGTGATGCCTTCGGTGCGGGAGGCCGCGTCCCGGCCGTACGGGTGTGCGTGCGAGTGGGAGGCCTTCGGGAACGTGGACAGCAGGGCGTTCGCCGTGTAGCCGCCGGGGAAGTAGCCAGGGCACAGGTCCGTGTGGATCGCCACGACGTTGTCCACGGGCACCCGCAACTCGCCCAGCTGCGCCATGCCCTGGTACTCGGCCGGTGGCTTTCCGGGCGCCGAGACGGCGGTGACGTAGGCCTCCTGGCCGGTGCGCGGGTCGACGTAGGTGAAGACCGCGGTGTTGCCCGGGCCGGTCGCCGGGCGGCCGGGTGGTGGTCCGGCGGGGGCGGGTACGGGTGTCGGCTGATGCGGCTGCGGGGACGCCGCGGGCGACGTGGCCGGCGCGGGCGGCGCCAACGGGTAGTCCACCACGGTCGGTGTGCGCTGCGGGGAAGCGGGGGCCGTCGACGGCGGAGCCGTGCGCTGTGGGACCACCGGGGGTGTGCGGTGCGAGGCGGCCGGGCCGGGCCCCTCGGCCTGGGCGGCGGGATCTGTGGCCCCCGCGCCCTGGGCGGCGGGGCCGTTTTCCTCCGTAGCGGCAGTCGAGCCCAACGCGCGCGCGTACTGCGCCAGTCCGTCCTCCTCGAACGCCGACGCCAGTATCCGCGCGCGCTGCTCCGGGCCCGCCTGCGTGCGCGTCATCAGTGGGGCGATCCGCAGATACGTACGTCCTGGAGCGGGCAGGGCCGCGCGCGTGCGCTCGTCCGCGGCGATCTCCTCCAGTGCGAAACGCAGCACCACCGGGTCCGTGTGCACCAGCAGCCACGGATCCTTGAGCAGGCGGGGCAGTTGGCCCGCGCCCAGGAGGTGGCCGACGATGCCGTCCCGTACGTAGGGGTCGGCCTGCTCCCAGCCCGCGTCGGGGACCCGTTCGAGGAGTTCCATCGCGAGGCAGAGGTGTGCGGCGCGCACATCGGGCAGCGTGGCGCGGATCGCCTCGCCGAGCGCCTGGTGGGTGAGGGCGACGAGGGTGGGTGCGGCCGCGTCCGCGTCGTTCACCGTGGTGACGAACGGGCCGGCGAGGGGCATCCCGTTGGCGATCTCCTGCGACAGGTCGCGCGCGGCCAGCGCCGAGGCCAGTGGTGCCCACAAGGGGAGGGGCAGACCTTCGCCCTCGGCGAGGGCCAGCGGAGCGAGCATCGCGGGCAGGAGGGCCGGGTCGACGCCGAGGCGTTGGGCGTGCATCGCGACGGCCTCGGCGGGGTCGGCGGGGAAGAAGGTGGCGTTGGGTGGAGGCTCCGGGGCCAACAAGTGCGCATTGGCGGCCAGTTGGGCGGTCAGGCGGCTGCCGCCCGGGCCCGTGGCCGTACGCGACGCGATGCCCTGCGCGAGCCAGAGCCGCATCTGCGGATCCTCGGTGAACGGCAGCCGCGGCGCCCCGAAGTTCGGGTCGAGCGCGAGCTGGGTCTGCAGGGTGAGGCCCTGGAGGTCGGCGTGCTCGGGTGCGTCGAGATCGATGACCTGTGCCGCCCCGGCGGGGAGCGCGGCGGCGATCTCGGCGGCCACCGCGCGCGGGACCTCGGCGAGGAGTCGTACGGAGGGGAGTCCCGCGAGCGGCAGCAGCAGCTCGCGGGCCATCCGCTCGGGCCCGCGCCCGGCTCGTACGGGACCGGCCTCGTCCACATCGGGTACGACGATCGCGCGCTCGCCCGCGCCCAGGGCCTTGTACACCTCCGCATCGCGCGCGACGTCGAGGCCGTAGTGGTCGGCGAGCAGCCACAGCACCTGCGCGGGCGTGCGTCCCGCGGCGCTCGGTACCGCGGGCGCAGGGAGCGGCGGCGGGACCGTCCACGGGTCGAGGCGTGCGAGGTCGATGCGCTCGCGGTGGCCGGGGTCGCACAGCATCAGGAAACCGGTCAGCAGGCGCGAACTGCCGCACCCCGGCGAGCCGGTGAGGAGTGCGACGCGCGGCGCTTCCGGAACGGCGGCCCGCCAGGCGGCGAGCGCGCGCAGGGCGGAGGCGCGGCCGCCGATGAACGGATGCGGCTCATACGCGATCTGCTGCGGCGCTGCCATGGGGTGCTGCTGTGCCGCTCCCGGCGCTCCCGGCGCTCCCATGGGGCTGTTCTGCCAGCTCACGACTCTCCCTGGTTCCCCGTCTCCACGTGCCTGCCCACCTTACGGGCGAGCTCTGACAGTGGTGCGGGCGCGGCCGGTGGGGCTGTTCCGTTGTCGGTGCGGCTTGGTAAACTCCGTGCAAAATTACGTCTGTTGAGGTGCACGGGGTCCTGTGTCCTGCGGATGTACGGCGACACGGGGGAGATGCCGCCATGGCGATGATGCTGCCGGACGAGTTGGCATGGTTGCTGGAGATGTTGGGCTTCGATTGGCCGACGGCCAATGAGGACCACATGATGCAGTGCGCGCAGACGTGGCGGGATTTCGGGGCGCAGGTCGGGGACGTTCAGACGGCTGCGATGCGGTCGGCCGGGAATGTGACGTCGGAGAACTACGGCGAGTCGATCGACGCGTTCGTGGAGAAGTGGGACAAGTTCTCGGGCGGGTCGGGGTATCTGGACGATGCCCGGCAGGCGGCCGAGGTGATCGCGTCGGTCTTTGATGTCGCGGCGATGCTGATCATCGGGATGAAGATCGCGGTGATCATTCAGCTGATCGTGCTGGCGATCCAGATCGCGGTGGCGGCGGCGACGGCGGTGGTCACGTTCGGGTTGTCGGGGGTGGCGTCGGCGGCGATGGCGCAGGTCTCGCGGGTCGCGATCCGCAAGATCTTGAAGGAGGCGGCGCAGGCGCTGATGGAGGCGGCGCTGGAAGCGGTGAAGGAGCCGTTCGTCTCCGCGTTGGAGGAGATGAGCAAGGATCTGGTCGCGCAGACGGTGAACCAGAACTTCGGTGCGCAGGACGGGTACAACCTGGGGCGGACCGCGGATGCAGGCAAGACGGCGGTCAAGGACGGGTTCGACAACTTCGGCTCTACGTTGGGTGAGTCGCTGCGGGACGGGGGTGCGGGCCGGGCGGGGTCGCATGCGCGGGGTGGGCTGGACAGTGCGGCGGGGAACTCGTCGTCGACGGGCGGGGCGGATGCGGATGCCGGGGCGGGTTCCGGGTCCGGAGCGGGTTCCGGTTCAGGGTCTGGTTCCGGTGGGGACGGTTCTGGCGGTACGTCGGGGGGTGCCGGGGCGGGAGTTGGTTCTGGTGGAGCGGCGTCCGGTTCCGGGGCGTCCGCGGGCGACGGAGGCGGGGGCAGAGGCGGTACGTCTGGTGCTTCGGCCTCCGGCGACACCGGCGGCGCGGGAGCAACAAGCAATGAAAATACGGGGGTTGGGGCGCAAGCGGGCTCAAACTCTGGCGCCGGATCGACGTCGACGCCGGCTCCTTCCTCGGCGCCGTCGTCCGATCGGCCGCTGACCCCGTTCGACGCGGGCTATAACGAGCAGCGGGACGCGTCCGGATCCTCGCCGTCGTCCGGTGGTGGCGGCTCCACGGGCCCGTCGAGCACACCGGATTCCTCGCCCGACTCGCCCGGCTCGCCCGGATCGCAGAGCACGCCGGACGCCGCGCCGTCGTCCGGAACGCCGGACGTGTCGACGGGTACGGACGCGCAGCGCAATGGCAGCGAGACGGCCACGCCCGCGCCCGCCGCGCAGTCGGACCAACCCTCCTCGGTGCCGCACGCGCGCGTGGATGCGGACGCGACCACGCCGTCGCCCGCACCGACCCCCACGCCGGATGCGGCGCCGCCTGCCGGGCAGCCCGACCCGTCCCACGGCATCAACACGGCATCGGAGAGTGCCGCCCCGACGCAGGAGTCCAACGGCCCTGCCGCACAGGCCCTTTCGCCCGACCGCGGCAACGATCCGTCCACCGCGACGGACCCGCGTACCCAGGCCCAACAACCCATGACGTCGGCGACGTCGGTGGGCACCGACACCTCGTCACCCACCTCCACCTCCACGACGCCGGGCTCCATACCGAGCGCGAGCACCGGTGTCGGTGCCGGTGCCCACACGGGCTCCGACTCGCCCTCACGTACGTCGTCCAGCCCCACGTTCCACACGCAGAGCGCCACAGCCACCGAGGCCCACCCCCCGACCCGCCCCGCACCCACGGCGAACCCGACGCCCACCGGCGACCAGAACCCCGCCGCACCGTCCCCGAACCAGACGCCGAACGTCGCACCGACCGCGACCCCGGGCCCGGTCACGAACACCCCGACTCAGGGCCCGTCGCGCCAGCCCAACCCCACGACGAATCCCCGCACGGACACACCCCGTACCGAGGCCCCCCAGCGCACGACACCCATACCGGCCCGCCGCTCCGAGCCGACGACCCCCTCGACGCCCCGCCCCAACACCCCCACCAACAACAGGCCCGGCACCACCAACGCCAAACCCAACACCCCGAACCAGCCCGGCATCTCCGCCACCCCCACCCCGAACCAGACGCCCAACCAGACCTCGAACCAGGTCCCGAACCAGCCCACGAACCAGGGCCCGAGTCAGACGTCGAACCAGTCCCCGAGTCAGGGCCCGAGTCAGACACCGAACCAGTCCCCGAATCAGCCCTCGAACCAGGCCCCAAGCCAGTCCCCGAATCAGTCCCCAAGCCAGTCCCCGAATCAGTCCCCGAGTCAGACGCCCAACCAGGCCCCGAATCAGCCCGCGAATCCGGCGCCGAACCAGCCCCCGAACCAGCCCACGAACCAGGCCCCAAGCCAGAAGTCGGATCAGGCTCCGAGCCAGACGCCGCATCAGCCTGCGAACCAGAACCAGAACCAGAACCAGAACCAGAACCAGAACCCGAACCAGGTGCCGGTCCAGGTCCCGATTCAGACCCCGAACAACAATCCCGGCGCTCAGCAGCCCAGTTCGAACGGCCACCCCGCCCCCGCGCAGGAGTCCTCGGACACCACGCCCCCCAAGCAGGACCAGCCGGCCCCGCTCTCCCAGGGCCAGAGCCTCCAGCAGATCCGCGACAGCCTGAACCACGCCCCCTACGGGCTACTGACCCCCGACCCCGCTCACCAGCAGGCCTTGGCGGACTCCGTCCCCCGCAACGAGGACGGCACCCCGCAACGCCACCCCGACCCCAACGGCGAATGGGCCCAACTCCAGAACGACGGTGGCCTCCAGCAGCCCGGCCGCTCCAACAACTGCCTCGACAACGCCCGCGCCGGCCTGTCGACCTGGTTCGGCAACCCCCAGGTCTCCGCCCCGCGCACCCCGGACACCACCGCGGACGGCCAGCTCGACCGGATGTCGCCCGAACGCGACTCGTACAACAACCTCGACGCCTGGGCCGGCCGCCCACAGATCTGGGCCGGCGCCGACCACCCCAACGCCTACGGCCGCATCGCCCACCACCTCCAGGAGGCCGGCCCCGGCTCCGCCGCCGTCGTCGGCGTCCAATGGCCCGGAGGCGGCGGCCACGCCTTCAACGTCTACAACCACAACGGCAACATCATCTGGGTCGACCACCAGACCGGCGAGGTCAGCCCCAACCCCCTCCACACCGGCGCCGCCGGCGTCCGCTACGTCCCCTTCGACCCCAACGGGCAGACCATGGACGCCCCATGGGAGAAGAAGCAGGATCAGGACACGGAATCCGAGGCATCGGATGCATCGGACACATCTGAATCGTCCGACTCCGACTCCGACTCCGACTCCGACTCCGACTCGTCTCAGACGGATGAGTCCTCGCAGACGAACGAGTCACCTCAGCCCGATCAGGGGCAGAGTGGGTACGGTTCGGACCCCGCAGCCTCCTACGGTTCGGCCTCTGAACAGCCCAACCAGGAACAACAGCAGCAACAGCAGCAACAGCAGCAACAGCAGCAACAGCACCAACAGGAGCAACAATCCAGGCGGGACCTGGACCCCACACGCGCCAATCGGAACGGCGGCCTCGTCCCTGAGAAGTCGGACGACCCTCAGCAAGGGGTGGCTCCTGACCCGATTCAGGCTTCTCTTCGAGAATCCCACGATGTGTATCGGACCGACCTGGATGCCGTGCACCAGACCATGCAGGACTGGGTCGATCCGGACAAGCACCCTGAAGCTCCCCTTGCAGGGCTCCTGGAGGAGGCGGCCAAGCGCCGGAAGGCCTACGAGGAGGCGATGGAGCCGATCGAGACGCCTCGGAGAGCCTTGCAGGATGCTCTCATCGAGGAACGGGCGGTCGAAAAACAGATCAAGGAGTACGAGAAGAAGGGCGAGACGGACCAAGCGACCGCGCTCAAGGACGGCAAGCTGGCCGAGGCCGCGGAGCGCAGGGCAGTGGCTCAGCAGGTCTATGCCGAGGCCGTGGAGAACCACCGTGGCACCACAGTCCCGCCGACTGCTTTCACCGACGCCGAGTTGAGAGAAGCTCTCGGTGAAAAGTTCGCCACGATGAACGACGGTGAGAAGTACGCCGTGATCGCGGCGATCGCGCGCATGAGCAACTCCTTCCACGCGGACAACGCGGTCGGAAACAGCCCGGAGCGCCCCCCGAACAGCCACAGCCCTTACGAAGGCACCACCAAGGGCAGCGGTGACAACCAGGTGCCCAATCCCGCCGAGAACGACCACGAGTCGTCAGCGGCGAGGCGACGCAATGAAGCGGCGGCGGACCTGCCTCCGAAGTACCGCTCGGACACCGACTCGAAGAAGGCGTTCGCCAATCTGCGGACCGTCTTCAACGAATCCGTGGCCGAGGATCTGTCTTCCGTGAAGCGACGGAAGATCGGGGACCTTCTCGAGGCTGCGCTCGAGTCCGGTACCGGGCCCGATCTGTCAGGCAAGAACTATGCGGTTGTCGAGCTGGTCGACGCCGAGGGCAACAGCACCTACGTCATCGATTCCTCCGTCCCCGCCGGCCTGGACGCGGTCAGCCCTCTGCACTCCGAATCGCATATTCTGAACTGGATCGATACCGTCAATGGCGCCACGGAGCCGGGAGCCGACCCGAAATACGAGATCGCCGGCCTGTACACCGAACGTGAACCCTGTGGTTCGAGGGAGCTCAACACGGGTTACGCCGAATGTTCCCGAACCATCGCGCAGCACGAGTCCATGAACGGCGTTCCGGTGTACTACAGCACGACGTACCGGTACTCGGACAAGGAGGCGAAGGACAGGATGGACGAGGAATTGTCCGATCACCTCGCTGTCGTCGCGGAAACCTGGATCCACGTGCGAACACAGATGGTCGGCGTGAATGGTCAAGAGGACACTGCCACGTAGGAGCTCCGTCCACTGGATTCGGGTTGGGATGTGAAAGTGAGCAGCACGCACAACGGGGCACAAGAGCCGGCACATTTCGAGGAGTTGTCCCCTGGGGCGGCCATCGACCGGATCGTCGATGGCTGGCAGAAGCTCACGGGCTGGGGCGTCAACTGCGTCGTGGACCCGTCGGACCGCCAGGGCGAGGAAGCCTTGCGCGTCGTGCACGAGCGGGTGTCCGACAGCCTCCTTGTCAACGTGGCCGGCTGCACCGCGGACGAGGCGCTCACCAAGGTTCTCGGCGCTCTCGGAGCGCGGGCCAAGGCACCCAGATCGTGGACCCGGCAGGTGCCGAAGAAGCCGGTGCGGCTGGTTCTCGTCTCCCACCTGGAACTGGTGGGCCGTGTCCGTACGAGCGGCGAACCGCTGCGCCTGCTGCGCGCCTTGGGCAGGATCGGCGGCAAGGGCCACGCCGTGGTCGTGACCTCCCGGGACGCCCGCCTCCTCGGTAGCGGCGACCGTCCTCTCCAGCTGTCGGTGCAGGCTGTGGCGCCGCGCGAAGTGCCCGTAGAGGTACAAGCGTTGGCGCAGGCGGAGGCGCTTACGGTTCCATACGGCATCTGGCAGGAATTGGTCATGGGCGTGACCGGCCGGCCCGTCGAGGCCGACCACTTGCGCCGGGTGGTTGAGCAGCACGGAGAACTTCTGGTCACCGAGGACGATGGCCGGGCGGTCTCCTTCCGGGACGAGTCCGTCGCGCGCGAGATTCGCGGGCAGCTCCCGTCCGAAGACCGGGCACGAGCCCACCGTCACCTCTATGGCCATCTCGCTGAGCTGAGCACGCAGTGGTCGAATCCGGAGGGCCGCGCCGACACCGACCTGCCGGCTCGCTACGCTGCGACCGCGCTCGCCGCCCATGGTGCGGTGGCGGACGCTGCCACCGGAAACACGGACTTCCCCCTGTTCAACGCACTGCTGAGCGACCCCCGCCAGATCGCCTACGTCCCGCCAACAGCTTTGCTGGAGGCGGCCGAAGGCGTAGGCATGAAGGAAGCGCTCGGCGATCCTGTCCTCGCCGACGCGGTCCAGGCCCGGAACTACGCCATCCTGCCGTGCACCCAGCCGACCTGGGTGGCCTGGTTGCACCTGCAGGCGACGGCTCGGGGCGATACGGAGCTGGCGGAGGGCCTGGAGCGCAGCGGCGTCCGGTTGCCGTGGCGGGTGCGGTGGTCGCGGTGGCGGCCGCCGGCGGGCCTGCACGTGGCGTACCTCGACTTCTCCGATGTCTACGACCTGATGGAAATGTGCCTGCACGATCGTCCGGTGGTGGCTGCGCTCGCCCGTCAGGGCCGGGAGCGCCATGTGACCGTGCACGACCCGCGCAGCGGCGACGTGCTGGCCACCGGTGCCTGGCCGCGCGACCAGCCGCCCGAGGAGGCGGTGCCGGGCCTGCGCCGGCCTTCCCCAGGAGGTGAGGACGACCGCCCAGAAGTGGACCCCGCCAACCGCTATCTCCTGGAAGCGGGCCCAGTGGCAGTCGACGGCACCGTCGTACTCGGCGGCTGGGGCGGTCTGTTCGGCATCGAGCCCGCGTCGCACGCGGCGCCCTTCGCCGGTCTCAGCCTGCGCCACCGCTCCGATGCGCTGTGCCCGTCCGTGCTCACCGCCCCGGCGACCGTCCCGGCCCACGGCCCCACGCCTTGCCCGGAGGACCTCGACACGATCTTCGAGGCCGAATCCGGGACCCTGTACCGGGTGCAGGAGCCCCTGCTGCCCGAGGGCCTCACGGATCCGGCCACCCGTGAGTTCCTCGCCACGCGGGGAATGCCGTCCTTCCGTGACGTACACGGTCTCGGCTTCTACGGCCTGGAACCGGACCACCGCTGGACCGACGTCGCGCGGGGTACGCACAAGGGCCCGCTGCCGCCACACCCGGAACACCTCCTGCGCGAGGTGCCCTGGCCCCCCGATGTCCCGCGCGCCGACTACCAGGGCGAGCAGATCACCCTTACCGGCCCGTACTACGCCATCGGCCTCTGGATGGGCGACGACGTGGTGATCGACGGTCCGACCGGGCGGATCCTCCACCTGCCCGGCGAGGACCGCGAGGACTCCAACAGGGCGGAGATCGTGGGCCGGAACCTGCACGACTTCCTCGCGATGGTCTCCGTCTGGCTCCTCGGCGTCCAGGTGTTCACGACCTCAGGAGACGAGATCGAGACGCGCGACGTCGCGCCCCGGATGAAGGGCCTGCAGACCGCGATCGACCCGATCGGTGCGGAGGCAGGGATCTGGGGAGTGGCGTTGATGGATCACTAGGTACGGCCGGCCACAGCTCGGCAATACGAGGTGCCACTTGGTGTTCCCCGTGCGCAGGCGCTGGAGGCGGGGCGCGGGATGAGCCGCGTACCGCCGGTCGGTTAGGGTCGCGGGCATGACACGTACGGGTGGAGACGGCACCGGCCTCCAGTGGGAGGCGGACTTCTCGCGGAAGTGGGAGACCGAGCTGCCTCCGGAGGAGCGCGCGCTCGCCGAGGAGCGCGAGCGGGCCGCCGAGGCGGTGCGGCGCGAGCGGCTGCGGGGGATCGTGTGCGCGGCCGTCTTCCTCGCGGCGGCGGTCGCGGCCCTCGTCGGTCAGGCGGTGGGGAGCGCCGGCGCGGTCGCGATCGGCGCCAACGCCCTTGGCGTGGCCGGTGCCTGCGGCGCACTGTGGCTCGCGTTGCGGAGCGCGGGTGGCATGGGACGTACGGGACTGTGGCTGATGGTCGGCGCGTTGCTGGTCATCGGAGTGGGTCAGGCGATCTGACCCGCGCCTTGACCCGCCAGGCAGGCCCGACCACCCTCAGGTCATCTTGCTGATGTGGGACACGGTGCCTCCGGCGCCCGCCGCGAAGTCGACGTCGTTCTGCTCCTGGCGGATCAGCTGCTCGTTGAAGGACTCGTTCTGGTCGTGGTTCTTGGCCATCGCGCCGAGCGCCCCGCCGATGTTCGTCAGCTCCTGCGCGAGGTGCTGCATCGACTCGAACATGCCGGTCTGCAGGCCCTCGTAGGCGATGCCGAACTTCTCGCCGATCTCGTCGTCGCCCCACGGCGGCATGTCCGCCTTGTCGGCGAAGCTGGTCAGTCCCTGGACGAAGCCCTCCACCTGGCCCTTCTCGGGCGCGGGGGCCTCGCCGCTGGTGGGGGCGCAGGCGTTCACGGAGGCCAGACCGTTCTGGAGGGCGGCCGCGGCCTTGGCGAACTGGGTGCCCAAGTCATGGAAGTTCGTGCCTTCCTTGGCAAGGGACGTCGTATCGGTACGGAATCCTTCGCGGGGCATGGGAGTCCTCTCGGCTGCGGTCGGCAAGTCAACAGGTCAACAGGTCAGAACAGGCCGTGCCACATCTGCTCGACGATCACCGACCACCAGTTGCCGGCGTCGTCGAAGCACGAGGGGTCGAGCTCGATCAGGCGGGCCTGGAGATCGGCGACCGCCGCACCCGCCTCGTACGGGTTCATACCCGGCATGAGGTCCCGCGCGGCGGCGAGCGTGGCGAGACAGTGCGTGAACGCGCCGACCGACGCGTTGACGTAACGGCCGCTGCCCGTGGCCGGGTTGGCCGCCCATACGCTGCCGGTCTCCTGCTGCACCGTGATCACGTACTGGCCGTCCGTGCCGATCCGGGTGTGCGCGGTGAGGATCTCGACGGCCGCGGGGGACAGCTCGGTCCCGAGTTCTCGCAGGTGGGTCGCCGCGTCCACGAACAGGCCGCCGCGCGGCGGGTTCTCGGGCCGGTCCGCGGTGAAGAAGAAGCGGACGTCGGCGGGGAGCCCGGGGCTCGCGAGGGAGGCGCGCGCGGCGTCGGGGAGCGCGGCCGAAGCGAGTAGTTCCGTCCCGTAGCGCTGCACAGGAAGCTTCCCGGGGAGCTCGGGCGGCAGGGCCGGCGCCGAGGCCGTCGGCGCAGGCAGCGCCACGCGATGCGGGCGCGGCGGCGGCGCCTGGCCCGTGAGCTGCGCCATCGACTCCACCTGCGCGGTGAGCGCGGCGACCCCCTCGGCGCGCTCGGCCGGGTCCGTGCCGTACGCATGGCTGGACGAGAGCGCGGCGTTCGGGAAGCCGGCGAACAGCGCGTCCAGCGTGTAGCCGCCCGGCAGGGAGCTGGGGCTGAGGTCGGTGTGGATCGCCACCACATTGTCCGCCGGGATGTCGGCGCGGCGCAGGTCCGACCACGCCTGGTACTCGACGTGCGGCAGGCCGGGGCCCGAGACGCGGGTCAGGTACGTCTCCTCGCCCGTGCGCGGGTCGACGTACGTGAACACGGCGGTGTTGCCGGGGCCGGTGACGGCGGGGGAGCCGGCACTGGCCTGTTGTCCGGCCTGCCGTTCTTCCTGGTCGTGCGTGGTCACGGCTGGGTCTCCATCGGACGGGGCGGTGAACGGTCAGGGAAGGCGCCGCACGCAAAGTCTAGTGCCGCCCGGTGACAGTGGGCAGAGCGAGACCTGGCGGCATCCCGCGTCAGCCAGCAGCCAGCAGCCAGCAGCCAGCAGCCGTCAGCCCCGCCCAACCTCCCGCCGGTACAGGCTGATCGCCGAGTCCGGCGGGAAGTTCGGGACGTACATCGTCGAGCCGTCCGTCTTCGAGATGACCAGGTGACTGCCTCCGTACGAAGGCGGCTCGGTCGGCGGGAAGGTCGCGTAGACCAGGAAGCCCAGGTCGAACTCCTGGACGTTGAGCGTCGCCGGGGTTCCGTCCGCGCACAGCGGCTGGAACGTCGTCCGGGCGAGCGCGAGCGCCTCGTCGGTGGTGCGGGGCGGCGGCTGGGGCGGGGTGCTCAACTCTCGTCTCCCTCAAGTCGGTTCAGGCAAAAGAGCCCAGGCAAAAGAGTACGGCGCCGGGGATCGGTCGACCCGATCCCCGGCGCCGTACGGAACGCACGCGCTACGCGGCCGTCAGCTGCTGCGCATCGGCAGCCACGCCGTCTGCACCAGCTGCGCCCCGCCCTTGCGGGTGACGAGCATGCCTCGGCCCGCCGGCAGTCGCTGCGGCTTGAGCGGACCGAAGATCTGGCCCTCGGCCGGGTCGCCGGACAGCACCAGGCCCGTCGCACCGAGCTCCTTCATGCGCTGCATGACCGGCTCGAAGGACGAACGTGCCGCACCGGAGGAGCTGCGCGCGATGATGATGCGCAGGCCCAGGTCGCGGGCGAACGGCAGGTACTCGAGCAGCGACTGGAGCGGGTTGCCGGAGCTGGTGGCCACCAGGTCGTAGTCGTCGACGATGATGAACGCGTCCGGCAGGTCGTACCAGGAGCGGTTGCGCAGCTGCTCCGGCGTGACGTCCGGACCCGGCATACGGCGGCCCATGGAACCCGCGAGGCTGGTGACGACCTCCTGGAGCTGCGGCCCCGAAGCGCAGTACTTGTAGAGGTGCGACTCGGGCATCTCGCTCAGGTGCGCGCGCCGGTAGTCGCCGACGACGATGAGCGCCTTGTCGGTCGCGTACCGCTCGGAGATCTGCTTGGCGATCATCCGCAGCACCGCCGACTTGCCGGACTCGGACTCTCCGTAGACCACCATCAGCGGGTCGGTCTCGAAGTCGATGAACGACGGCGACAGTGTCGTCTCGTCGACACCGATCGCGACGCCGCGCTCGGGGAAGTCGCTGCCCTTGGGGACCTCGCTGATGTGCAGCTTGGTCGGCAGCATCCGCACCGGCGGGGCGGGCGGGCCCTGCCAGTGCTCGGAGATCGTCGTCACCATGTGCTCGATGGCCTGGCCGAGGGTCTCCACGTCGGAGGAGGCGTCGATCCGGGGCAGTCCGCCGAGCGAGCTGAGCTTGTCCGGGGTCAGACCGCGGCCGGGCATGCCGAGCGGCACGGCTTCCATCTTCTTGCGGTCGAACTCCGACTCCATCGGGTCACCGAGCTTGAGCTCCACACGGTTGAGGAGCTGGTCGCGCAGGGCGGGCCGGACCTCGGTGTAGCGGCCGGAGCCGATGATCAGGTGGACGCCGAAGCCGAGGCCGCGCGAGGCCAGGTCGAGGATGACCGGGTCGAGCTGCTCGTAGTCGGTCTTGAAGGCGGCCCAGCCGTCGATGACGAGGAAGACGTCGCCCCACCGCTGGTCCGGGTGCTGTCCGGCCGCGCGGCGCGTCCGGTACGTACCGATCGAGTCGATGTTGTTGGCGCGGAAGAACTCCTCGCGCTCGTTGAGGATGCCGCGGACCTCGGCGACCGTACGGCGCACCTTCTCGGAGTCGAGGCGGGATGCGGCGCCGCCGACGTGCGGCAGCCCCTCCATCGCGAGCATGCCGCCGCCACCGAAGTCCAGGCAGTAGAACTGCACTTCGGACGGGGTGTGGGTGAGCGCGAACGAGGTCATGATCGCGCGGATCAGGGTCGACTTGCCGGACTGCGGACCACCGACGACGAGACCGTGACCTGCCGAGCCGGAGAAGTCCAGGTACTGGATGTCGCGGCGCTGCTCGAACGGCTTGTCCACCAGCGCCATCGGCACGACGAGCTTGCCGGTGGCCGGGTAGTCGGCGGCGTGCAGACCGCGCTCCGGAGTCGTCGACAGTGGCGGGAGCAGCGAGTCCACCGAAGGCGACTCCTCCAGCGGCGGCAGCCACACCTGGTGGGCGGGCGGGCCCTGGCCGACGATCCGCGCCACGATCACGTCGAGGACGGTGTCCGCGAGCGCGTCGTCGACCTGGTCGGGAACGACCTCGGGCTCCGGCTCGTGGATGATCTGCTCGGCGACGGGCGCGGCCGTGAACAGCACCGGCTGCCGGTGGGTGCGCGAGCCGCCGCCACCGCCGCCACCGGCGCGGTAGACGCCACCGACGTACGCCGCCTTGAACTGGATCATCGTCTCGGTGTCGTACTTGAGGATGCCCGAGCCGGGAACGTTCGGCAGGTGGTACGCGTCCGGGACACCGATCGCCGTACGGGACTCGGCGGCCGAGAACGTACGCAGACCGATCCGGTACGAGAGGAACGTGTCCAGGCCGCGGAGCTTGCCCTCCTCCAGGCGCTGCGAGGCGAGCAGCATGTGCACACCCATGGAACGGCCGATGCGGCCGATCTGGATGAACATCTCGATGAAGTCCGGGCGCGCGGTGAGGAGTTCGGAGAACTCGTCGAGCACCATGACGAGGGAGGGCAGCGGGTCCAGCGGGGCGCCGGCCGCGCGGGCCTTCTCGTAGTCCGTGATGTTCGCGTAGTTGCCCGCCGAGCGGAGCAGCTCCTGGCGGCGCTGGAGCTCACCGGTGATCGAGTCGCGCATGCGGTCGATCAGCGTGAGGTCGTCGGCCAGGTTGGTGATCACGGCGGCGACGTGCGGGAGTTCGGACATGCCCGCGAAGGTCGCGCCGCCCTTGAAGTCAGCGAGGATGAAGTTCAGCGTCTCCGAGGAGTGCGTCACCGTGAGGGCGAGCACGAGCGTGCGGAGCACCTCGGACTTACCGGAACCGGTGGCGCCGACGCACAGGCCGTGCGGGCCCATGCCCTCCTGCGAGGCCTCCTTGAGGTCGAGCATGACCGGCTGCCCGTCGCGGTCGATGCCGAGCGGTACCCGGAGCCGCTCGTGCAGGGTGCGCGGCCGCCAGGTGCGCCCGACGTCCACTGAACCGGCGTCGCCGATGCCCATCAGCTCGGTGAAGTCCAGGTTGGCGAGGAGCGGTTCGTCACCGTCCGCGGAGCCGGCGCGCAGCGGCGCGAGCTGGCGCGCGAGCGCCTCGGCCTCGGTGAGCGAGAGGGTGTCGCAGACGCCGGTGTACTGGGTGCCGCCCTGCGATTCGAGCAGCAGCTCACCCGGCTGCACCTGCACGGACAGCGAGCCGCGCAGCTCCTCCACGATGCCGGGGACCACCTCGACGATGGTCACGCCCTGCAGACCCTCGGCGCCCGCGATGAGCGAGTCGTCGGGGATGCCGCCGCCGTCCATGACGACGACGAGGTGCGGCTGGTCGACGACCGGCGTGCCCTGCGGGTTGAACCGGCCGCGGCCCTCCAGCTCGTCGGCGAGCAGCTCCTCGACCTGGCCGAGGTCGTCCACGATCACCCGCTGGGAGCCGGCGCCGTCCGTGCTGCTGTGCTGCACGTGCGGCAGCCACTTCGTCCACTCCCACTCGGCCATCGCGCCGGGCGACGCGACGACGACGACCCGCAGGTCCTCGGGCGAGTGCAGGGTGCACAACTGGGCGATCAGCGCCCGGGCGGCCCCGTACGTGGTGTCCGGATCACCGGAGACGCTCACGTGGTAGAAGGAGCGCAACGACACGGCCAACGGCAGTGCGTCCAGCGTGCCGTGGGTCTCCAGGAACGACTTCATCGCGTGCGCGGTGAGCGGTTCCAGCTCGTCGAGCGGCGCGGTCTCCGGCGCCATCAAGGGAGTTGCCAGCTGCTGCGGGCCCAGCCCGAGCCGCACCTGGGTGAAGTCCGAGTCGCTCGAACGCCGTTCCCACACCCGGCGGCCCTCGGCGACCAGCGCCCACAGCTGCTCGGGGTTGGGGTGCAGGAAGTACTGCCCGTCGCGCTGCATGCGTGCGGTGGTCCGCACGTCACGCCGGATCTGGGTCAAGTACTTGAGGTAGTCCTGGCGTTCCTGGGCCATCTCGGCCCCGCCGCCCTGTCGGGCCTTGACCAACTGCGCAAGCGCCATGGCGAGGGTGGAGACGATCATGACGCCACCCATGATCTTCATGATCGACTGGCCCGAGGTGAAGAAGAACGCCGAGGACGTGCCCATGCCCAGCATGGGCAGCAGGCTCATCATCAGGTTCTGGTCCTCGGGCCGGGCCAGCTCGGGCGGCGGCTCGAGACGCACCTCGTCCGTGGGTACGTCGGGTGGTAGCACCCGAGGCGGTCGCTTGACGATGACCACGCTCACCGAAGCACCAGTCCTTAAATCTTCAGTCGTCGATCAGTTCAGCGCGCACGGATGTCGTGCACGTCGGGACATGTCGGACCGCCCCCGTTACTGGCGGTTCCCCCAGGCCGAAGGCAAAGAGCTCCGGCGTGCCCGGTGATCCTACTGACTCTCGTCAAGTGCCGGGGCCTGTGGGGTGAGATGGGCTCAGGACGCTACGCTGTCGCACCGCGCGTGACGCCGCCCGGACGCCGCGCCGCCGCACCGATACCACACAAAGTCATGACATTAGGGGGAACCGCGAGGTGAGCACCACAGCTCTTGCCGGTGGCGGAACCGGCTTCTGCCGGGTCACCGTCGCCGCACCGGACGCACGTATCGATGTGGCCCTGCCCGAGGACGCCGCGCTGGCCGACATCTACCCGGAGATCCTCCAGCTCTCCGGGCAGAGCCAGGCCGAGGGCGACCCCACGGGTTACCACCTGGTCCGCCGGGACGGCACCGTCCTCGACGCCGGCCGCTCGCTCGCCGACCAGCGGGTCCTCGACGGCGACGTGCTGCTGCTGCGCCCGTTCGCCGAGTCGCTGCCCGCGGCCGTCTTCGACGACGTGTCCGATGCGGTCGCCTCCGCGGTCCGCCGCGACCGGCGCCGCTGGAGCGACGGTCTGATGAGCGTCGTCGGCCTCGGCGCGGGCGTCCTGCTCCTGACGCTGATGGCGTTCGCGCTCTGGTTCTCGAACCCGATCAAGCGCGACATGCACAGCCTGCCCGGCATCATCGCCGGTGTCGTCGGCATCCTGCTCGTGACCTTCTCCGTCGTCCGCGCGCGGGTGTACGACGACCGTGCCGCGTCCACCTCGCTGGGCCTCGCCTCCCTGCCGCACCTGCTGATCGCGGGTTCGGGGATCTTCCCGATCGACGAGGGTTCGGGCCCGGGCCGACTGCAGCTGCTGTCCGGCTGTGTCGTGGTGCTGATCGCCTCCGCGCTGCTCGTGGTGCTGCTGCCGCACGGCGACGCCGTGTTCGTCGCCGCGGCTCTCGGCTCCGCCGTCGGCGCCCTGGCCACGTTCGGCGCCCTGGTCACCGAGGCCTCGCCGAGCGAGGTCGCCGCCGTCACCGGGGTCGTCGCGATCATCGCGATGGCCTGGCTGCCCGGCATGTCCGCCCGCTCCGCCCGGCTGCCCATCGGCTACCGCTCACCGGACCAGATCTCCCAGGGCCGTGACATCGCGCGCGACGAGGAAGAGCACATCGACTTCGACCGCATCGGCGCCCAGGTCCGCCGCGCACACGAGCTGCTCCTCGGCCTCGTCATCGGCTGCGCGGCCCTCGCAGTCGCCTCGGCCGGTGTGGTCCTCGGCTTCTCCGACGACGTCTGGGCGCAGCTGCTCGCCCTGGCCGCCGGCATCGCCGTCATGCTGCGCGCCCGGCTGTTCGACTACACCGCGCAGGTCGCGTCCCTGGTCGTGGGCGGCCTGCTCATTCTCGGTCTGCTGATCCTCGGCGTGACCCTGAACACCCCGGCCGACCTCCTGCAGAGCTTCATGCTGGGTGACAGCGCCCCGCTCAACATCCACATCCTCTGGTTCGCCGCCGCGATCGGCGGGGGAGCGGCGCTGCTCGTGATCGTCGGCCTGTCCGTGCCGCGCAAGGGCGTCTCCCCCTTCTGGGGTCGCATGCTCGACCTGTTCGACGGCTTCGTGCTGCTGACCCTCGTACCGCTGTGCCTCGCGGTGCTCGGCCTCTACACGCAGGTGCGCAGCATGGTCAGCTGATCCGCGGCCCGGTCGGCCGCCGTCAGGGCGGCCGCCGGGCGGCTGGTAGGCTGTGGGACGGCCGTTTGTGTACGCGCCCCCGGCAATGCAGGACATTCCTGGGGACAGCGCCCAGCGGATCCCCGCCTCCCGAGTTGTGGAAGCTCTCCTGAGATTTAGACCAGGGGCACTCGGCGGCAATCAGACTCTACGAGGAGTAAGCGTGGCTCTCGACACCGCTACGAAGAAGCAGATCATGACCGAGTTCGGCACCAAGGAGGGCGACACCGGCTCTCCCGAGGTCCAGGTCGCCATGCTCTCCCGCCGCATCTCGGACCTGACCGAGCACCTCAAGACGCACAAGCACGACCACCACTCGCGTCGTGGCCTGCTCATCCTGGTCGGTCAGCGTCGCCGCCTGCTGCAGTACCTGGCCAAGAAGGACATCCAGCGCTTCCGTGTGCTGGTCGAGCGCCTCGGCATCCGCCGCGGTGCGGCCGGCGCCCGATAAGACGCTGTGAGAGGGGGCGGTTCCCGATTGAGGGGGCCGCTCCCTTTGCCGTACGTGCGCACTGTCACCGAGGCTTTGTAGTCTGGTGACGTACGACTACGCATATGAGGAGAAGCGCCACCTCGCCGCCGCCGGTCCTCGGTAGTGGCCCCCGGAGACGCAAGAGGATCCCCGGGAGCTTCGATCGAAGACCGGCCCGCACCCAAGGCGCGCTTCTCCGTTCCGTCCCTCGGCCACACGGGCCGTGCAGGACAAAAGACGCATTCAGACGAAAGTAAACGGAGAAAACGCTAGTGGAGAACGAGACCCACTACGCCGAGGCCGTCATTGACAACGGCTCCTTCGGCACCCGCACGATCCGCTTCGAGACGGGCCGTCTGGCCCGCCAGGCCGCCGGCTCCGCCGTCGCCTACCTCGACGACGACACCATGGTGCTCTCGGCCACCTCGGCCTCGAAGAACCCCAAGGACAACCTCGACTTCTTCCCCCTCACGGTGGACGTCGAGGAGCGGCAGTACGCCGCGGGCAAGATCCCCGGCAGCTTCTTCCGCCGCGAGGGCCGCCCCTCCGAGGACGCCATCCTCACGTGCCGCCTGATCGACCGCCCGCTGCGCCCGTCCTTCAAGAAGGGCCTGCGCAACGAGATCCAGGTCGTCGCCACGATCATGGCGCTCAACCCCGACCACCTGTACGACGTCGTGGCGATCAACGCCGCGTCCGCGTCGACGCAGCTGGCCGGTCTGCCCTTCTCCGGCCCGGTCGGCGGCGTCCGCGTCGCGCTGATCAACGGCCAGTGGGTCGCGTTCCCGACGCACACCGAGCTCGAGGACGCCGTCTTCGACATGGTCGTCGCCGGTCGCGTCCTGGAGGACGGCGACGTCGCGATCATGATGGTCGAGGCCGAGGCAACCGAGAAGACCATCCAGCTGGTCAAGGACGGCGTCGAGGCGCCGACCGAGGAGGTCGTCGCCGCCGGTCTCGACGCCGCGAAGCCCTTCATCAAGGTCCTCTGCAAGGCCCAGTCGGACCTCGCCGCGAAGGCCGCCAAGCCGACCGCCGAGTTCCCGATCTTCCTGGACTACCAGGACGACGTGCTCGAGGCCCTGACCGCCGCGGTCAAGACCGAGCTCTCCGCCGCCCTCACCATCGCGGGCAAGCAGGAGCGCGAGGCCGAGCTGGACCGCGTCAAGGGTCTGGCCGCCGAGAAGCTCCTCCCGGAGTTCGAGGGCCGCGAGAAGGAGATCTCCGCCGCGTACCGCTCGCTGACCAAGAACCTGGTCCGTGAGCGCGTCATCAAGGAGAAGAAGCGCATCGACGGCCGCGGTGTCACCGACATCCGCACCCTGGCCGCCGAGGTCGAGGCCATCCCGCGCGTGCACGGCTCGGCCCTGTTCGAGCGTGGCGAGACCCAGATCCTGGGCGTCACCACGCTGAACATGCTGCGCATGGAGCAGCAGCTGGACACCCTTTCGCCGGTGACCCGCAAGCGCTACATGCACAACTACAACTTCCCGCCGTACTCCGTCGGTGAGACGGGCCGCGTGGGCTCCCCGAAGCGCCGCGAGATCGGCCACGGCGCGCTCGCCGAGCGCGCGATCGTGCCGGTCCTGCCGACGCGCGAGGAGTTCCCCTACGCGATCCGCCAGGTCTCCGAGGCGCTGGGCTCCAACGGCTCGACGTCGATGGGTTCGGTCTGCGCCTCCACCATGTCGCTGCTTAACGCCGGTGTGCCGCTGAAGGCCCCCGTCGCCGGTATCGCGATGGGTCTGATCTCCCAGGAGATCAAGGGCGAGACGCACTACGTCGCCCTGACCGACATCCTCGGTGCCGAGGACGCCTTCGGTGACATGGACTTCAAGGTCGCCGGCACCAAGGAGTTCGTGACCGCGCTCCAGCTGGACACGAAGCTCGACGGCATCCCGGCCTCGGTGCTCGCTGCTGCGCTGAAGCAGGCCCGTGACGCCCGCCTCCACATCCTCGACGTGATGATGGAAGCGATCGACGTCCCGGACGAGATGTCCCCGAACGCCCCGCGGATCATCACCGTCAAGATCCCCGTGGACAAGATCGGTGAGGTCATCGGCCCGAAGGGCAAGATGATCAACCAGATCCAGGAGGACACCGGCGCCGACATCACGATCGAGGACGACGGCACCATCTACATCGGTGCCCAGCAGGGCTCGCAGGCCGAGGCCGCCCGCGCCACGATCAACGGCATCGCCAACCCGACCATGCCGGAGGTCGGCGAGCGCTACCTGGGCACCGTCGTGAAGACGACGACCTTCGGTGCGTTCGTGTCGCTCATGCCGGGCAAGGACGGTCTGCTGCACATCTCGCAGATCCGCAAGCTCGCCGGTGGCAAGCGCGTGGAGAACGTCGAGGACGTCGTCGGCGTGGGCCAGAAGGTCCAGGTCGAGATCGCCGAGATCGACTCCCGCGGCAAGCTCTCCCTGATCCCCGTGGTCGAGGGCGAAGAGGGCGACGAGGCGAAGGACGACACCGACAAGTGACGTCCCGTAGCACCCAGGCGACGGCCCGCACCTCTTCGGAGGGGCGGGCCGTCGCCCGTACCCAAACCCTGATCAAGGGCGCAGGCGGCATCGGCACGGTCCGCAAGACCACGCTGCCGAATGGCCTGCGCATCGTCACCGAGACCCTCCCCTCGGTCCGCTCGGCCACTTTCGGCATCTGGGCGCACGTGGGCTCGCGCGACGAGACACCGACGCTGAACGGAGCGACGCACTACCTGGAGCACCTGCTCTTCAAGGGCACCAAGAAGCGCAGCGCGCTGGACATCTCGGCCGCCATAGACGCGGTCGGCGGCGAGATGAACGCCTTCACGGCGAAGGAGTTCACGTGCTACTACGCGCGCGTGCTCGACACCGACCTGCCGCTCGCCATCGACGTCGTCTGCGACATGCTGACCGGCTCGCTCATCGAGGAGGCGGACGTCGACGCGGAGCGCGGCGTGATCCTCGAAGAGATCGCGATGACCGAGGACGACGCGGGCGACGTCGTGCACGACCTGTTCTCGCACACGATGCTCGGCGACACCCCGCTCGGCCGCCCGGTCCTCGGCTCGGTCGACACGATCAACGCGCTCGGCCGGGGCCAGATCACGCGCTTCTACAAGAAGCACTACGACCCGACGCACCTGGTCGTGGCCGCGGCCGGCAACGTCGACCACGACAAGGTCGTACGCCAGGTCCGCGCCGCCTTCGACAAGGCGGGCGCCCCGCAGGCCCCCGCGGCGCCGGTCGCCCCGCGCTCCGGTCGCAAGACCCTGCGCGCCGCCGGACGCATGGAGGTCATCGACCGCAAGACCGAGCAGGCCCACGTCATCCTCGGCATGCCTGGCCTCTCCCGTACGGACGACCGGCGCTGGGCCATGGGCGTGCTCAACACGGCGCTCGGCGGCGGCATGTCGTCCCGCCTGTTCCAGGAGGTCCGGGAGAAGCGCGGGCTGGCGTACAGCGTGTACTCGTACACCTCGGGCTTCGCCGACTGCGGCCTCTTCGGCGTCTACGCGGGCTGCCGGCCCAGCCAGGTGCACGACGTGCTGAAGATCTGCCGCGAGGAGCTGGACCAGGTCGCGCAGCACGGCATCAGCGACGACGAGATCGGCCGTGCCATCGGCCAGCTCCGCGGTTCCACCGTCCTCGGCCTGGAGGACACCGGGGCGCTCATGCACCGCATCGGCAAGAGCGAGCTGTGCTGGGGCGAGCAGATGTCGGTCGACGCGATGCTGGAGCGCATCTCGGCGGTGACCCCGGACGAGGTGCGCGCGGTGGCACGCGACATCCTGGGACAGCGCCCGTCCCTGTCGGTCATCGGCCCGCTCAAGGACAAGCAGGCATCGCGCCTGCACGAAGTGGTCGCGTAACACCGTTTTCCGTACGCATGCCAGGACGCATGGCGGTACTAGGACGCATGGCAGTACGCATTTCAGTACGCACTGAAGGAACTGGGAGATCATGAGCAAGCTGCGCGTGGCGGTCATCGGGGCCAAGGGCCGTATCGGCTCCGAGGCCGTACGGGCCGTCGAGGCGGCCGAGGACATGGAGCTTGTCGCGGCCCTCGGCCGTGGCGACAAGCTGGACGTCCTCGTCGAGTCCGGCGCCCAGGTCGCGGTCGAACTGACCACCCCCGACTCGGTGATGGACAACCTGGAGTTCTGTGCACGCCACGGAATCCACGCCGTCGTCGGCACCACGGGCTGGACCGACGAACGCCTCGCGCAGCTGAACCAGTGGCTGGCGGACTCCCCGGCGACGGGCGTGCTCATCGCCCCGAACTTCTCCATCGGCGCGGTCCTGACCATGAAGTTCGCGGAGGCGGCGGCGCCGTACTTCGAGTCCGTCGAGGTCATCGAGCTGCACCACCCGAAGAAGGTCGACGCCCCGTCCGGCACGGCCGCCCGTACCGCCCAGCTCATCGCGGCGGCACGGGAGAAGGCGGGCAGCGCCCCGGCGCCCGATGCCACGGCCACAGCGCTCGACGGAGCACGCGGCGCGGACGTCGACGGCGTCCCGGTCCACTCGGTCCGGCTGCGCGGCCTCCTGGCGCACCAGGAGGTCCTCCTGGGCGCCGAGGGCGAGACGCTGACGATCCGGCACGACTCGCTGCACCACAGCAGCTTCATGCCGGGCATCCTGCTCGGCGCCCGCAAGGTCGGCGCCGCCCCCGGCCTCACCTTCGGTCTGGAACACTTCCTCGATCTGAACGGCTGACCTGCTGCGATGCGCGCGAAAATCACCTACGCCGTCACGGCCCTGGTCCTGGTCTTCTACTTCGTGCTGGCCGGCGACCGCGGCGTGATGCTCCTGCAGCAGGGCACCTTGCTCACGATCACCTTCGGTGTCGCGGTGCTGATCCTGCCGGTGATCGGCGTGTGGTTCCTGTGGGCGAACACCAGGTTCGTCACCAAGGCCAACCGGCTCGGCGAACTCCTGGACGCGGAGGGCGGGCTGCCCGTCGACGAGCTCCGCCGCGACCAGTACGGCCGCATCGACCGCGACTCCGCCGACGAGGTCTTCGCCAGGCGCAGGGCCGAGACGGAGGACGCGCCGGGGGACTGGCGCTGCTGGTTCCGTCTCGCCGTCGCCTACCGGGACGCTCGGGACACCCCGCGCGCGCGGAAGGCGATGCAGCGCGCGATCGCCCTCCACGAAGGCCGCTCCGTGGGCGTCTGATCCACGCGTCCACGCGCGCGTGGATCAGCGTCGGGCGCGGTACTCCTCGGCCCAGACCTCGACGGTGTCGGCGGCCCGGTCGAACGCCGTGCCCCGCCCCAGGAAGTCCGCGCTGTGACTGGTGAGCAGCGTCGTCTGATCCCCCTGCTGATCCCGCTGTACGAGGATCAGCGCCTGCCCCTGCACGGTGCGCGGCAGCCCGAGCCAGCGCACGGGCTGCTGCACCGTGCGAGCGGTGGCGACCCGGTCCCACGGCGCCGTGCGGGTCACGAAGAAGGAGACGTGCCGCAGCCCGCGCGCGCTCACCCAGGTGCCCATACGGAGCAGCCGCAGCGCCGACGCGATGATCAGCACCGCGAGGACGCCGCAGACCGTGGCGGCGGATGTGTCACCCGCGACGGCGATGATCACCGAGGCGAACAGCACGTACGACGCCAGAAGCAGCAGCAGCGCGGCCGCGCCCACCCGGTACGGACCAGGGCGGTAGGGGCGGCGCCACTGGTCGCGGTCGTCGAAGGGCAGCGGGATGTCCGCGGCCTCGTCCAAAGCACGGTCGGCCGTCAGGAAGGGCAGGGGCACGACGGGTCCTCACTCGGTCCACACGGTATGGGGGCTGTGCCCGGTGAGGCTATCCGGGGTCGCACCGGCCTTCCACTCCAGGGGGCCGGAGGGGGCAGGGCTCGGCGGCGACCGTCAGCGGCTGTCGGACGCCTCCGACTGCTGTACGTGCTGCGTGGTCTGATCGATCGACAGGGCCGGCATCCCGATCAACAGGGCGCCCACGAGGCCGGCCACGACGGTGAGGCCGACGAGCGCGCGTCCGGCGCGCTGCCCGGCGGAGGGACGCTCGCGCTCGGGCGGTGTGACGTTGCTACGGAAGTGGTCGGCTTCGGCTATGAAGGCGAACGGTACGGGCTCGCGCCGACGGAACATGGGACTGCTTCTCCTCAAGAGACTCGTGATGCTCGATCAAAAATGTGTTCATCTACACAGACGAGCGATTGCTTCAAAGGGTGCCCTGTTTCACCAAATTCACCAAAGTTCGCTCCGCTTCGCCGGAGATCGACGCATGAGGCCCGTTGTCACTGGTGGCCCGTAGAGTGGGCGCCGCCCTTGCGAAGTGATGGGAAGGACCCCGGCAGCATGACCGAAACCCCAGCTGAAGACCTCAAGCCGACGTTCCGCGGCGATGTCACCGTCGAGCTGGTGAAGCACACCGCGAGCGACACGGACGTGCTGTTCGCGGCCCGCGTCTCCACGCTCGGCGAGCAGTCGATCGACGAGCTGTCGAAGGACCCGGAGCGCTCCAAGGGCCTGATCAACTATCTGATGCGGGACCGGCACGGCAGCCCCTTCGAGCACAACTCGATGACGTTCCTGATCAGCGCCCCGATCTTCGTCTTCCGGGAGTTCATGCGGCACCGCGTGGGCTGGTCGTACAACGAGGAATCGGGCAGGTACAGGGAGCTCCAGCCGACGTTCTACGTCCCGGACGAGGACCGCAAGCTGGTCCAGGAGGGCCGCCCGGGCAAGTACCGGTTCGTCGAGGGCACGCAGGCGCAGCAGGAGCTGACCGGCCGCGTGATGGAGGACTCGTACCGCCAGGCGTACGAGGCGTACCAGGAGATGCTGGCCGCGGGCGTCGCCCGCGAGGTGGCCCGCGCGGTGCTGCCCGTCGGCCTGTTCTCGTCGATGTACGCGACGTGCAACGCGCGCTCGTTGATGCACTTCCTCGGCCTGCGCACGCAGCACGAGCTCGCCAAGGTGCCGTCCTTCCCGCAGCGGGAGATCGAGATGGTCGGCGAGAAGATGGAAGCGGAGTGGGCCGCGCTCATGCCGCTCACATACGCGGCGTTCAACGGCAACGGCCGCGTGGCGCCGTAGTTCGGGCATCGGCACAGATGTACGGGCACCCGACCGATGTGTCCGTATTGCGGCTTTTCGGAAAGTTCATCTAGCCTGATCAAACGGACCCGGCACTGCTTGAACCCCCGAGCAGGCAGTGCCGGGTTCCACCTTTGTTCCGACTTGTCGCATCCCCCGAGGGGGGACCCGGTAGTGAGCAGCGAGTAGCGTGTTACCCATGGCTCCGACCTCGACTCCGCAGACCCCCTTCGGGAGGGTCCTCACCGCCATGGTCACGCCCTTCGCGGCGGACGGCGCACTCGACCTCGACGGCGCGCAGCGGCTCGCCGCCCACCTGGTGGACGCAGGCAATGACGGCCTGGTCGTCAACGGCACCACCGGCGAGTCCCCGACCACCAGCAACGCGGAGAAATCGGATCTCGTACGAGCCGTCGTCGAGGCGGTCGGAGACCGCGCCCACGTCGTCGCGGGCGTCGGCACCAACGACACCCGCCACAGCATCGAGCTCGCCCGCCAGGCCCAGCAGGCCGGCGCGCACGGCCTGCTCACGGTGACGCCGTACTACAACAAGCCCCCGCAAGAGGGCCTGCTCCGCCACTTCACTGCGATCGCCGACGCGACCGAACTCCCCGTGATGCTCTACGACATCCCGGGCCGCAGCGGCGTCCCGATCAACACGGACACGCTCGTCCGGCTCGCCGAGCACCCGCGCATCGTGGCCAACAAGGACGCCAAGGGCGACCTCGGCCGCGCCTCCTGGGCCATCGCCCGCTCGGGCCTCGCCTGGTACTCCGGCGACGACATGCTCAACCTGCCGCTGCTCTCGGTCGGCGCGTGCGGCTTCGTCTCGGTCGTCGGCCACGTCGTCGCGCCCGAGCTGCGCGCCATGCTCGACGCCTTCTCGGCGGGCGACGTGCACAAGGCGACGGAGATCCACCAGAAGCTGCTCCCGGTCTTCACCGGCATGTTCCGCACGCAGGGTGTCATCACGACGAAGGCCGCCCTCGGCCTCCAGGGCGTGCCCGCAGGACCGCTCCGGCTGCCGCTCGTGGAACTCACCCCGGAAGAAACGGCCCAGCTCAAGATCGATCTTGCTGCCGGCGGGGTACAACTCTGATCACAGACTTGGCAAAGCTTCACAACTGAATGAACAGAATCACCAACAGAACAGCAAGACCCCAGAACCACCACAACTGCTATCGCACGAACGTCATGCGCGCCACGTGCCCATAGGTACGTGGCGCGCGTGGTTGAGGAGAGTCTTTTGAGTCATCCGCATCCTGAACTCGGCGCCCCGCCGAAGCTTCCGAAGGGCGGCCTGCGCGTCACCCCGCTCGGCGGCCTCGGTGAGATCGGGCGCAACATGACCGTCTTCGAGTACGAAGGCCGTCTGCTGATCGTCGACTGCGGAGTGCTCTTCCCCGAGGAGGAGCAGCCCGGAATCGACTTGATCCTGCCGGACTTCACGTCCATCAGGGACCGTCTGGACGACGTCGAGGGCATCGTCCTGACGCACGGCCACGAGGACCACATCGGCGCCGTCCCGTATCTCCTGCGCGAGAAGCCGGACATCCCGCTGATCGGCTCCAAGCTGACCCTCGCCCTCATCGAGGCGAAGCTCCAGGAGCACCGCATCCGCCCGTACACGCTCGAGGTCACCGAGGGCGAACGCGAGCGGCTCGGCCCGTTCGACTGCGAGTTCATCGCGGTCAACCACTCCATCCCGGACGCGCTGGCCGTCGCCATCCGCACCCCGGCGGGCATGGCGGTCCACACCGGCGACTTCAAGATGGACCAGCTCCCGCTGGACCGTCGCCTGACCGACCTCCCGACCTTCGCCAGGCTCGGCGAGGAGGGCATCGACCTCCTCCTCACCGACTCGACGAACGCCGAGGTCCCGGGCTTCGTCCCGCCCGAGCGCGACATCTCGAACGTGATCCGCGGAGTCTTCGGCAGCGCGCAGAAGCGGATCATCGTCGCGTCCTTCGCCAGCCACGTGCACCGCATCCAGCAGATCCTGGACGCCGCGCACGAGTACGGCCGCCGGGTCGCCTTCGTCGGTCGCTCGATGGTCCGCAACATGGGCATCGCCCGGGACCTCGGCTACCTGAAGGTCCCCGCCGGCCTGGTGGTGGACGTCAAGACGCTCGACGACCTGCCCGACAGCCAGGTCGTCCTGGTCTGCACGGGTTCCCAGGGCGAGCCGATGGCGGCCCTGTCCCGTATGGCCAACCGCGACCACCAGATCCGGATCGTCTCCGGTGACACGGTGATCCTGGCGTCCTCGCTGATCCCCGGCAACGAGAACGCGGTCTACCGCGTGATCAACGGCCTGACCCGCTGGGGCGCGAACGTGGTCCACAAGGGCAACGCCAAGGTGCACGTCTCGGGCCACGCGTCCGCGGGCGAGCTCCTGTACTTCTACAACATCTGCAAGCCCAAGAACCTGATGCCGGTCCACGGCGAATGGCGCCACCTGCGCGCCAACGCCGAGCTCGGCGCCCTCACCGGCGTCCCGCACGACCGCATCGTCATCGCGGAGGACGGCGTCGTCGTCGACCTCATCGACGGCAAGGCGAGGATCTCGGGCAAGGTCCAGGCCGGTTACGTCTACGTGGACGGCCTCTCGGTCGGCGACGTCGGCGAGCCCGCGCTCAAGGACCGCAAGATCCTCGGGGACGAGGGCATCATCTCGGTCTTCGTGGTGGTGGACTCCAGCACCGGCAAGATCACCAGCGGTCCGAACATCCAGGCCCGTGGTTCCGGCATCGAGGACTCGGCGTTCCATGCCGTCCTCCCGAGGATCCAGGACGTCCTGGAGAAGTCGGCCCAGGACGGCGTCGTCGAGCCCCACCAGCTGCAGCAGCTCATCCGCCGCACGCTGGGCAAGTGGGTCTCGGACACATACCGCCGACGCCCGATGATCCTTCCGGTCGTCGTCGAGGTCTGAGGCACGTAAGGAGCGGGGCGCCTCGATTTGCATCGGGGCGCCCCGCTCCAGTACGTTTACGGCTCCGCTCAAGGGGAACCCGGCGCACTCAGGTGCTCGGATCAACTCCCTGACAAGGGCGGGAAATTCCGACTCAGAATCTCTGATAAAGTCGGCACCGCCGAAAGGCAAAGGCCCACCAACGGCCACCGGAATTGAAATCCGAACCGGGAACGGAACGGAAAACGGATCTGGTAGAGTTGGAAACGCAAGAACAGTAAGACCGAAGGGAAGCGCCCGGAGGAAAGCCCGAGAGGGTGAGTACAAAGGAAGCGTCCGTTCCTTGAGAACTCAACAGCGTGCCAAAAATCAAC
>NZ_JBIWLG010000009.1:0-14538 GCF_044766085.1 Streptomyces sp. NPDC102360
CCCCGCGCGCGCCGGGGGGGGGGGGGGGGGCCCGCCGGCGGGGGGGGGGGGCGCCCCCCCCCCCCCCCCCCGGGGGGCGCGCCCCCCCGCGGCTCCCGGGCCGAACCCCGGGGCTCCGCCCCGGACCCCGCTGCTCAATCGCCGCAGGGGCTTGAAAGGCTCACCCGCCGCAGGGGCGCGGACTAAAGCGCCCGCACCGCGCCCCGCGCCGACCCCGAGATCCCCGCCAAGAACCCCTGCGCATGGTCGGAGACACCCTGGCGAAGCCACGCCGGATCGATCTCACAGACCGCGACCTTCACACCCGTCCCCGCGAGAGCGATCGGCAGCGTGTGCACCACGGTCGACGGAAAGCTGAGGATCGTCCGGCCTATGGGGCCGCGCCTGGCGATCAGTTCCAGGGGGAGATCGGGGCGGACGATCTCCAGGCCGGTCTCGACGGCAAGCCGGTGGAGCTTGTCGGCGCTCTCGCGGCGATGCGCGAAGTAGCGGGTGGCACCGTGCGCACGGGCCAGTTCGCGAACCGCGCCGAGGTACCGCTCCAGGTCGACGACTCCCGTCTCCACCAGGGAGGTTCCGACCATGTCGGCGCCGCGCGTGATGCGCGGCGGGCCGAAGCGGGCGCGGGTCCAGGCGTAGTCGTTGGAGGACACGGTGACGCCCTCGGGGGCCTCGGCCACCGGCATCGACGTGAACACGGACACGGAGTCGCGCCGCGCGTGCGCGGTGAGTCTGCGGCGTGCGGCGGCCGCGACGGGGCCGAAGACGAGGTCGCGCGGGCCCGTCCTGCCGCCGCGCCGGTGCCAGCGCACGAGCCGTTCGCCGCGCACCAGTTGGGCGACGAACTCCATGGTGGCGGTGCCGTCGTCGACGACGACGAGTTCGCGGGCGCGGGTGATCGTGAGCAGCAGCTGTACGTAGCGGGAGAACGGGTCGCCGAGGACGATCCGGTCGGCCCGGCGCAGCGAGGGGGCGAGCCCGCCGATCGTCTGGAAGGGCGCGGCGGCGCCGCCGCGGGCCTCCTCCCAGCGCACCGTGTGTCCTTCGGTGCGGGCGAGCTGGGCCATGCGGCGCAGCTGGCCGCGGGTCATCGGGTCGGTGGGCGAGAGCACCACGACGGTCGCGGTGACCTCCTGGTGGTGTGCCCACTCCAGGACGTTGAGGAGCTGTACCGGGCTCTCGACGAAGCACAACGTACTGCCGGACATGCGGGCCCTCCCGAGGGCGCCGGGGCGGCCGGGCGCGGTCTGTACCGCGCCCGGCCGCCCACGATTCGTTCCGAAGTTCGTCAGACGCCCACCGGCTCACCGGCGGCGACGGCGATCTCCGCGTCGGCGACGACGCCCGGGACGCGGCGCAGCTTCTTCATCGGGCCGAGCTCGGACTCGTAGACCTTCTTGACGCCGTCGCCGAGCGCGGTCTCGATGACGCGGATGTCGCGCACCAGGCGCTCCAGGCCCTGCGGCTCGACGGAGGCGGCCTGGTCGGAGCCCCACATCGTGCGGTCGAGGGTGATGTGGCGCTCGACGAAGGTGGCGCCGAGGGCGACGGCCGCGAGCGTGGTCTGCAGGCCGGGCTCGTGGCCGGAGTAGCCGATCGGGACGTTCGGGAACTCGGCCTGGAGGCTGTTGATGACGCGCAGGTTGAGCTCCTCGGCCTTGGCCGGGTACGTCGACGTGGCGTGGCACATCAGGATGTTGTCGCTGCCGAGGACCTCCACCGCGTGGCGGATCTGCTTCGGCGTCGACATGCCGGTGGAGAGGATGACGGTGCGGCCGGTGGCGCGCAGCGCGCGGAGCAGCTCGTCGTCCGTGAGGGACGCGGAGGCCACCTTGTGGGCGGGGACGTCGAACTTCTCCAGGAAGGCGACGGCCTCGGTGTCCCACGGGGAGGCGAACCAGTCGATGCCGCGCTTCTTGCAGTACTCGTCGATGGCCCGGTACTCGTCCTCGCCGAACTCGACGCGGTGCCGGTAGTCGATGTACGTCATGCGGCCCCAGGGGGTGTCCCGCTCGATGTCCCACTGGTCGCGCGGCGTGCAGATCTCCGGGGTGCGCTTCTGGAACTTGACGGCGTCGCAGCCGGCCTCGGCGGCGGCGTCGATCAGCCGGAACGCGTTCTCCAGGTCACCGTTGTGGTTGATGCCGATCTCGCCGGTGATGTAGACGGGGCGGCCCGGGCCGGCCTCGCGCGAACCGAACTTGCGGACACGGGAGTCAGCGGCGTGGGAAACAGGCGCGTTGGACATGATGATTGCGTTCCTTACTTTTCGAGGGAGTCGAGAGAAGGGCCGAGGATCCAGCTGGCGATCTCTCGGATCGCGCCTTCGCCTCCGGGGACGGTGGTGACGGCGCGTGCGGCGCCGCGCACGACGTCATGGGCGCTCGCGACCGCCACGGGCCAGCCCGCGAGGGCGAAGCACGGGAGGTCGTTGACGTCGTTGCCGACGTAGAGCACGCGCTCGGGCGCGATGCCCTGCTCCTCGCACCACTGCTTGAGTGCGAGGTCCTTGCGGTCGATGCCGTGCAGGACCGGGATCTTGAGCTTCCGGGCCCGTGCGGCGACGACCGGGTTCACCTCCGTGGACAGGATCAGCAGTTCGAGGCCGCTCTTGCGGAGGGCCGCGATGCCGAGGCCGTCACCGCGGTGCACGGTGACGAACTCCCGTCCGTCGGAGTCGATCAGCACCTTGTCGTCGGTCTGGGTGCCGTCGAAGTCGAGGACGACCGCGTCGATGTCTTCCTTGGCGGGAAGCGTCGACTGCTGGTCGAAGAGGGGGGCCAGCGCGCGGGCGCGGGCCAGGTCGTGCGGGTCGTCGATCTCCAGGACCCGCGCGGGGTCGGTACGGACGAGTTCCGTGCGGCCGAAGAAGCGGTGCTCGTGGCGGCGGAATCCGCTGGTCTCCATGCCGTAGACGGCGCCGGTCTCCAGGAGGTCCTGGGGCCGGTCCTGGCGCATCTGGCGTTGGGACTTGTCGTGGTTGACGCCGTAGCCGCCGCCGGTCGCGGTCCCGGTCTTCCGGTCGGCGAGGACGGCGACGCCGCCCGCCTCGGCGGCCGCGCCGTGCACGGTCGCGGGCCGCGGCTCGTCATCTTCGTGGCGCCATACGAACCCGTGGAAGGGGGCGACCGTGAGCGCGCTGTCGGCCCCCTTGCCGAGGATCGCGCCGACCACCGCGTCGATGTCCTCCCGTACGAGGAAGGGGCTGGTGCACTGGACGAGCAGCACCACGTCGACGGCCGCGCCGTGCAGCGCCTCGTGTGCGTCCATGGCGTGCAGCACGGCGGCCTCGGAGCTGGACTTGTCGCCGGCGATGGCGACGGGCCGGGTGACGACCTCGGCGCCCGCGTCCCGCGCGGCGGCGGCGATGGCGGCGTCGTCGGTGGAGACCACGACGTCGGTGACCTGCCGGGTGGCGAGGCACTCGCGCACGGCGCGGGCCACCAGGGGCACGCCGCCGACCGGGGCCAGGTTCTTCGCCGGTACGCCCTTGGAGCCGCCACGGGCGGGGATCACGGCGAGGACGCGGCGGACGGGGGCGGCGAGGTCCGCCTCCGGGACGCCCTGCACCGTCTCGAGGTCGGTCATGTGCGCTTCTCCTTCAGGGAGTTGGTCGTTCCTCAGAGGCCTCAGGTGCGGGCTCACAGCTCCCCCATCCGCCGGATCACGGGGGCGACGCGCTGCACTCCGTGCCGGTAGGCGCCGCGGGCGGCCCGGCGCACGACCTGCCGCACGGGGCCCGGCGACCGGTCGGCCGCGGGCGCGCCGGGCAGCGGGCTGCCGTCGGGTGCGAGGTGGTGGCGGGCGAGGATGCGCGGCAGGTAGCCGGGCGCGGTGGTGCGGCTGTAGTACGGCGACAGCGGGGACCGGTCCTTGGCGAGCAGGTCGGCGACCGTGGCCCGCGCTCCGTCGAAGGCGCGCTCGTACGTGCCGTCGGCGGCGACGCCCTGCCGGGCGAGCCAGCCGGGGTCCGGTTCGGGCCGCAGGCCCGCGTCCAACTGGTCCCAGGAAGCGAGGCAGTTGGAACCGGTGAAGTGGTGGTTGCCGAGCGCTTCCCGTACACCCAGATCGGTGAGCAGCGCGGTCGGGATGCGCCGGTGGAGGGATTCGAGCGCGGCGGTGGAGCTGACCGTGACGAGCAGGTCCGTACGGTCGAGGATCTCGCCCATGTTCCCGTACACGAGCCGGAGGTTGGCCGGCATGTCGCGGCGCTGCGCGAGCTTCTGGTAGGGGATCTCCTCGATGTGCGTGGTGTGCTCGCCGGGCTTGCTGCGCAGCTTGAGCAGCACCTCGCGGTCGGGGTGCGACTCGGCGTGCCGGACGAGGCGGCCCAGGAGGTAGTCCCGGTCGGCCGCGGTGTCCGGTACGGACGGCTGGGCGGCGAAGGTCACCGTGTACGGCTCGCGTTCACCGGTGTACGGCTCGCCGCCGAGGAACGGCAGCGCGCACTCGGTCACCGCCGAGGCGTCCGCGCCCACCCCCTCGTACACGGCGCGGAACCGGTCCGCGTCGTAGGCGGAGTTGGCGAGCACCACGTCGGCGCCGTGCCGCAGGAGGAGTCCGTCGGCGAGCTTCTCGTAGACGACGCCGACGTAGCCGGTGACGACGACGGGGCGTCGCACGGCTCCACGCCAGGCGTGGGCGAGGCCGTGCAGGACGGCCTGGACTCCCCCGCCGACGACGGCGAGCACCACCACGTCGTACGCTTCGGGCTTCACCTCGCGGAGGAATTCGACGGCCGTGACCTCGCGCAGGCTGTCGGCGCGGACGCCGATCTCGCGGAGCTGGCGCGGGGTCGGGGTGGCCCGGCCGCGCAGCAGGTAACCGTCGAGTGCGACGCCGTCGGGGGCGATGCGGGAGGCGGTGAGCGACCCCCATTTCCACCGGGTGTCGGAGTCCGCGAGCACGGCGACCCTGAGCTGCTTTCCGTTCCTTACTGGCACACCGAAGAAGTTAGGAAGCAATTCCGAGCCGCGGCCCAACCAGAATGCAACAAAGGGTTAACAGCACACCGACGAATGGCGAATCGGCCCCGGAAACGGCTCGCGCCAGGGCCGGTTAACGGTACCGCCACGCTTCGTTCACCTGACATCCAGCCACCGGTCAAGACGAATGCCGGGCCGCGCCCTAACGTCACCGTCGTGGTCAAGCTCTCCGTCATCGTGCCGTTCTACAACGTGCAGCAATACGCGCCCGACACCCTCAGAAGTCTGCGAGCGAACGCACGCGACGACTTCGAATTCATTCTCGTCGACGACTGCTCGAAGGACGAGACACCGGACATTCTCGCGCGCGCCGAGCGCGAGCTGCCCGGCGCGGTCGTCGTGCGACACGAAAAGAACGGAGGACTCGCGACCGCCCGCAACACCGGACTCGACAGAGCCCGCGGCGAATACCTCGCCTTCCTGGACGGCGACGACTGGCTCGCGCCCGGGTACTACGCGCGGCTGCTTGCCGCCATAGAGGGCCTGGGCTGCGACTTCGTGCGCACGGATCACGTGCAGTGCACGGCGCGGGCCCGCTCGGTGCACCGCTTTCCGCACGGTCTGCGCGATGTCGTCATGGACCCGCGCGCGGCGATCCTGCCCGCCGACCGCTCGACCGCCGTCGACTACGCGTACGCGTGGGCCGGCATGTACCACCGGCGGCTCGCCGACGAGGGTCTGCTGCACTTCACCGACGGGCTTCGCACGGCGGAGGACAGGCCGTGGATCTGGCGGCTGCACCGCGAGGCGAAATCCTTTGCCGCGGTGAGCGCTTTGGGCGTTTTCTATCGCCGCGGCGTCTCGTCCTCGCTCACTCAGATCGGTGACGTACGTCAGCTCGATTTCATCCGGGCATTCGATCAGGTCGTCCGGGAAACAGCCCAGGACCGGGACGCGGAGCTGCTTCTCCCGAAGGCCGTGCGTACGTACTGCGCCAT
This sequence comes from Streptomyces sp. NPDC102360, assembly GCF_044766085.1. Lineage (NCBI taxonomy): Bacteria > Bacillati > Actinomycetota > Actinomycetes > Kitasatosporales > Streptomycetaceae > Streptomyces > Streptomyces sp. NPDC102360. The sequence goes on from NZ_JBIWLG010000009.1 coordinate 5,924, forward strand.
CATTTCCCACCACTTGGGATCCATCGAAAGGTTCGAACCACCCGTGGCCCGCACATTGAAGTCGCTCAGCGCGGCCGCGCTCAAGCGCATGCCGCAGGGGGTGCTCGACGACGCGCTCGACTCGATGGACACCCAGCGGGCCACGCGCCTGCGCCGGCTGCGCCGCCGCCCGGTCAGCGCGGAGGTCACGGCATGACGACGCACACGACGAAGCGTGGCACGACCCGGATTCTGCTGGCCTCGACCCTGTACGGCGCCGCGACGCTCGCGGCCGCCATGGACGCGGGCAGGTTCACCCCGGCGGACCGCACGCTGCTGCTGATCGCCAACAACGCGGCGACGCCCGAGACCACCCCCGCAGTCGACGAGATGCCCGGCTTCGAGCAGCTGCGGGACCGCTTCGACGGCATCCTGTCGTGGAACGAGGCCATCTCCCCCTTCCACCCCGGCAGTTGGTCGCCGCGTACCGACGACATCCCGCTGTGGGAACGCTACTTGCGGCTCACGTGGGACCTCGGCGACGACAGCATCGAGCTGGCCGTGGAGTCCATCCAGGTCAACCCGGCGATGGCCGTCGCGCAGATCTTCGCGGGCGCCCCGGTCGACGTGTACGCGGACGGCCTGATGAGCTACGGGCCGACCCGCAACAAGATCGACCCGCTGATCGGCACGCGGGTGCGCCGCCTGCTCCACCTGGACCTGGTGCCGGGCCTGAAGCCGCTGCTGCTCACGGAGTTCGGCGTCGGGCCCGAGGTCGTCCCCACCGAGGTCTTCCTCAAGGTGCTCGCCGACCTGTGCGACGCGGCGGGCGACCTGCCGCGCCTGCCCGGCACTGCATTCTCCCGGGGGATGACCCCCGGACCCCCAGCCGGACAAGCAGGCCGACCAGGGACGGGGGGAGAACATGGTGCGGGAAATCCGTACGGGCCCGCGCTCCTCCTCGGCCAGTACCTCTCCGCCCTCGGCATCCTCACGGCCGACGAGGAGGAGGACCTGCACGTAAGGATGATGCGCGGCGCGGCCCAACTGGGCCACAAGCACGTGGTGTTCAAGCCGCACCCCACCGCCCCGGCCCGCTGGTCGCGCGTCCTGGAGAAGGAGGCGCAGCGCCTCGGCGTCGAGCTGACCGTCCTGGAGACGCCCGTCCTCGCCGAGGTCCTGTACCAGCGGATGCGCCCGGTCCTCGTCGTCGGCTGCTTCTCCACGGCGCTGCTCACGGCAAGCGCCCTGTACGGCATCCCGGTGGCGCGCATCGGCACGTCGACGCTCCTGGACCGGCTCACGCCGTACCAGAACAGCAACCGGGTGCCGGTCACCATCGTCGACGCGCTGCTGCCCGACCTGGCCGACCGCACGGCGGTGGAGGCGCAGGAACAGCCGTTGCCGGTAGGCGAGTTGGACGAGCTGCTGCGCGCGGTCGGCTACGCCATGCAGGCCAAGATCTACCCGGAGCTGCGCCGCCCCGCGGAGCGCTATCTCGCGGCCCGCCTCGATGCCCGCACCTGGCGCTACTTCAAGCGGCGCCGCCTCACCTCGCTCGCCCTGCCCGGCGCGATCCCGTCCCAGTTCGCCTTCATCCCGCGCAACGCGACGGTGCGCAGGGTCGCGAAGCGGGCCCGCTCCCTCAAGCGGTCGGCCCTCAAGCGGGCGGCCCTCGGATGACGGCTCCCGGCACGACGCTGCCCTCACTCCCCGCACCCCAGACGGAGCCGCAGGCGAAGGCCGTGCCCACGCGCCCCTCGTCCCGCCTGTACGCCCTGGACGGGCTGCGGCTGCTCGCGGCGCTGATGGTGGCGGCGTACCACTACGGAGGCAGGGACGGCGAGATCTCCCAGGCCTGGGGGTCGTCGCCGCAGGACCAGTTCCCCACCCTGCACGGCTGGTTCGCGTACGGCTGTCTGGGCGTGCAGATCTTCTTCGTGATCAGCGGCTTCGTGATCTGCATGAGCGGCTGGGGCAGACCCCTGCGCTCCTTCTTCGCCTCGCGCGCGTCCCGCCTGCTGCCTTCCTACTGGGTGGCGATCGTCCTGGTGACGGCCGTCTTCGCGCTGCCGGTCGTCGTCTACAAGGCGGTGTCGCCCAGCGACGCGCTCGTGAACCTGACCATGCTCCAGCAACCCCTGGGTGTCGACCGGGTGTTGGGCGTGTGCTGGACCCTCTGGGCGGAGCTGCGCTTCTACGCCCTGTTCGCGCTCTGCGTCGTGCTTCCGGGCGCGACCCGGCACCGCGTGGTGCTGTTCTGCGCGGTGTGGACGCTGGCGGCGGTACTCGCGGAGGGCTCGGGCGAGCCGCTCGCGACGCTCGTCCTGATGCCGGAGTACGCGCCGTTCTTCATCGGCGGCATCGGCCTGTACCTGGTCCACCGCAACCGGCACGACGTCACGGCGTGGGGCATCGTCGCGGTGAGCTGGCTGATCGGCCAGCACTTCGCGGTCGACCGGACGTGGCACGCGCCGAACCCGGACTTCTTCTCCTACCGCTCCTCGTTCGGGATCACCGTCGTGGTCACGCTCGGCTTCGCGGCGGTGGCGGCGATCGCGCTCGGCTGGACGAGCTGGGCGAACTGGCGCTGGCTGACGGTCGCCGGCGCCCTCACCTACCCCTTCTACCTGGTCCACGAGCACCTGGGCTGGGTGGCCATCGCGGCGCTGCACCGGCGCGTCGGACTGCCGTCGTGGGCCACGTTCGGGGCGACGGTCGCCGTCATGCTGACCCTCGCCTGGCTGCTGAACCGTTACGTCGAGAAATGGGCGACGCCGCTGCTGCGCAGGTCGCTCAACCGCCGGCCGACGGCCGCTCAGCCCACCGCGTAGCGCGCCTCGATCCCCGCGACGATCAGCCGCAGCCCCTCCTCGAACCGCTCGTCGTACGCCGCGAAGAGCTGACCGCCCGCGGCGGCGGCGAGCGGGTAGTCGGCGAGCTTCTCCGCGCGCTCGGCGACGTCGACGGGTGCCGACTCCTCGGCGGACGCCGGGCGCATGCCCTGCTCCTCCGTGACGAAGCCGAGCGTGTACATGTACGCGGTGGTGCTCGCCCAGGCGGCCTGGTCGGCGGTGAAACCGGCGTCGATGAGCAGGCGCAGGTTCGCCTCCAGCTCCGGGCCGTGGTCGGTGCCCGTGAACCGTGAGCCGCTGAAGACCTTCGCGCCGTCGCGGTAGTCCAGGAGCGTGGCGCGCAGCTGCCGGTTGCCCTGGATCAGCCACTCCTGCCAGGAGCCCGCGGGCTCGTACGAGGCCTCCCCGCCCGCTTCTCCCGCCCGGGTCATGCGCCGGAACATCACGGTCGCCATCTCGTCGAGCAGCGCCTGCTTGTTCTTGAAGTGCCAGTACAGGGCGGGCGCCTGCACGTTCAGCTGCTTGGCGATGGCGCGCAGCGTCAGCCCTTCGAGACCCACGTCGTTCAGCAGGTCGAGGGCGGTGTCGGCGACGTGACTGCGGTCGAGCCTGGGCTTCTCATTCTGCTTCTTCTTCTCGGACACGCTTGACAGTTTAACGCCGTTAAGTCCATGCTCGGAGACATCGAGCTTAACGGCGTTAAGGAGACGGTGATGGATGCGGCGATGGATGGTGTGCCGACGGATGTACTGATCGTGGGCGCGGGCCCGACGGGCCTGGCGCTCGCGGTCGACCTGGCGCGGCGCGGGACGCGGGCGATGCTGGTCGAGCGGGCGGACGGCCTGTTCCCCGGCTCGCGCGGCAAGGGCCTGCAGCCGCGCACCCAGGAGGTGCTGTACGACCTCGGGGTCCTGGCCGCGATCCACGCGGCGGGCACGCGGTACCCGAGCATGCGGGTCTGGGAGGGCGCGGAGCCCGGCCAGGAGTGGGACATGATGGAGCGCTCCGAGCCGAGCGAGCAGGTCCCTTACGCGGAGGGCTGGTTGATACCGCAGTCCCGTACGCAGGAAGTGCTGTACGCGCGGCTGCGGGAGCTGGGCGGCGAGGTCCGCTTCGGCGCGGGACTGAGCGGTCTCGCGCAGGACGCGGAGGGTGTGACGGCGTCGTTCGAGGACGGCTCGGCGGTGCGGGCGCGGTACGCGGTGGCTGCGGACGGCGGCCGCTCCACGGTCCGGCGGGCGCTCGGGATCGGCATGACCGGGGAGACCGTGGACCCGAAGCCGATGCTGGTGGCGGACGTGCGGATCACGGACGACGCCCCGCTGCCTGACACGCACTGGCATGTGTGGCCGAAGGCGGCGGAGGGCGGCGTGGCCTTCTGCCCGCTGCCGCCCGACCCGTCGCGGCAGGGCCGCGTGTTCCAGTTGGCGGCGCAGTTCGCGGACGAGTCGGCGGTGGTGGACACGTCACCGGAGGCGGTGACCAAGCTGCTGGCCACCCGCACCGCGCTCTTCGAAGAGCACATCGCCGAGGTGCTGTGGGCCTCGGACTTCAAGGCGCGTGCGGCGATGGCGGACCGTTTCCGGGTGGGCCGGGTCTTCCTCGCGGGCGACGCGGCGCACATCCACTCCCCGGCCGGCGGTCAGGGCCTGAACACAAGCGTGCAGGACGCGTACAACCTGGGCTGGAAGCTGGCGGCGGTGCTGTCCGGCGCACCCGCGCGGCTCCTGGACACGTACGAGGAGGAGCGGATGCCGGTGGCGGAGGGCATCCTCGGCATCAGTACCCGCATCCACCACGCGAGCGCCGGGGGCACGCCCACGCGGCGGGGCAGTGAGGTGCAGCAACTGGGCATCGGGTACCGGGAGTCGGCGCTGACCCGGGAGACCCGGCCGGGCCTCCCGGACGATGCGCTGCGGGCGGGCGACCGGGCGCCGGACGGCCGGCGGGGCGGGGTGCGGCTGTTCGACGCGTTCCGGGGGCCGCACTGGACGCTGCTCGCGGTGGGCGTGGACTGCGAACTCCCGCGCGTGCACGAGGCGTCCATACGCACGGCCCGCATCCCGGCCTACGAGGCCTACGGCCCGGGTGTGTTCCTGATCCGCCCGGACGGCTATGTGGCGTGGGCCGGGGAGACGGCGGAGGGGGTGGAGACGTATCTGGCGGAGACGGGGGTGGCGTGACGGGCGGTGCCGGGAGTCCTACACGCTGGCCAGCGACAGCTTCACCGCGAAGCCGAGGAAGAGCACACCGGCCGCCGAGGTTGCGCCCGCCGAGAGGCGCCTGCGGCGGCGGAAGGCGGCGGACAGCTTCATGCCGCTGAAGATCAGCGCCGACAGGTAGAGCACGCTGGCCGCCTGCGCGAAGGCGCCGAGCACCACGAAGGAGAGGGCGGGGTACGCGTAGGACGGGTCGACGAACTGAACAAAGAAAGCGATGAAAAACAGAATCGCCTTGGGGTTGAGCAGGCTGATCACGAAGGCACGACGGAAGGGCCGCTCCTGCGCGGGCTCCTCCTCCGCGGCACCGCTCTCGGCCGCGAGCCGTTCCTTGCGGGTGCGCCACATGCTCCACGCGGCGCGCATCATGCCGATGGCGAGCCAGGTCAGGTAGCCGGCGCCGGCGTACTTCACGATCCCGAAGATCACGGAATTGGCCTGGAGCAGGGAGGCGACACCCGCGGCGGAGAGGGTCATCAGGACGGTGTCGCCGCACCACACGCCCGCGGCTGCCTTGTAGCCGGTGCGGATGCCGCGGCGGGCGCCCACGGAGAGCACGTACAGCGAGTTCGGCCCCGGCAGAAGAATGATCAGGGCGAGGCCCGCGAGATAGGTCGGAAGATCGATGACACCCAGCATGCCGGGAGTCTCGCACGCCCGCCCGCTCCCCCGGCCACGGGGCTCCGCCCCGGACCCCGCGCCTCAATCGCCGGCGGGGCTCCAATGGAGCCCCTGCGGCGATTGAGCAGGCCCGTCCGGCAGGACTTTCGGGAAGGGGCGGGGCGGGGAGCAGTCAGCCGGGTGACCGGTCAGAACACGTCCGACGGGACGTACGCGCCCCAGATCCCGCGGAGCGCGTCACAGATCTCGCCCACCGTCGCGCGGGCGCGCAACGCGTCCTTCATCGGATAGAGGACGTTGTCCTCGCCCTCGGCCGCCTTCTTCAGCGCGGAGAGCGCCGCGTCGACCGCCCCCTGATCCCGCTCGGCCCGCAGCTTCGCGAGCCGCTCCGCCTGCTGCGCCTCGATGGCCGGGTCGACGCGGTGCGGCTCGTAGGGCTCCTCCCCGTCGAGCTGGTAGCGGTTGACGCCGACCACGACGCGCTCACCGGAGTCGGTCTCCTGCGCGATCTGGTACGCGCTGCGCTCGATCTCGGACTTCTGGAAGCCGCGCTCGATCGCGTTGACCGCGCCGCCCAACTCCTCGACTTTCTCCATGAGTTCGAGGGCGGCGGCCTCCACGTCGTCCGTCATGCTCTCGACGACGTACGAGCCGGCGAACGGGTCCACCGTCGCCGTCACGTCCGTCTCGTACGCGAGGACCTGCTGCGTACGCAGGGCCAGGCGCGCGGACTTGTCGGTGGGGAGCGCGATCGCCTCGTCGAAGGAGTTGGTGTGGAGGGACTGCGTGCCACCGAGGACCGCGCCGAGGCCCTGGACCGCGACACGGACCAGGTTCACCTCGGGCTGCTGGGCGGTGAGCTGCACGCCCGCCGTCTGCGTGTGGAAGCGGAGCATCAGCGACTTGGGGTTCTTGGCGCCGAACTCCTCCTTCATCACCTTCGCCCAGATCCTGCGCGCGGCACGGAACTTGGCGACCTCCTCCAGGATCGTCGTACGGGCGACGAAGAAGAACGACAGACGCGGGGCGAAGTCGTCGACGTCCATGCCGGCTGCGACGGCCGTACGGACGTACTCGATGCCGTCGGCGAGCGTGAAGGCGATCTCCTGCGCGGGAGAGGCACCCGCCTCGGCCATGTGGTAGCCGGAGATCGAGATGGTGTTCCACTTCGGGATCTCGGCCTTGCAGTACTTGAAGATGTCCGCGATCAGCCGCAGCGAGGGCTTGGGCGGGAAGATGTAGGTGCCGCGGGCGATGTACTCCTTGAGCACGTCGTTCTGGATGGTGCCGGTGAGCTTGTCGGCCGCCACCCCCTGCTCCTCGCCCACGAGTTGGTACATCAGCAGCAGCAGCGCGGCCGGGGCGTTGATCGTCATCGACGTGGAGACCTTCTCCAGCGGGATGCCGCCGAGCAGGACGCGCATGTCCTCGACGGAGTCGATCGCGACGCCCACCTTGCCGACCTCGCCGGAGGCGATCGGGGCGTCGGAGTCGTGGCCCATCTGGGTCGGCAGGTCGAAGGCGACGGACAGGCCCATCGTGCCGTTCTCGATGAGCTGCTTGTAGCGGGCGTTGGACTCGGTGGCCGTACCGAACCCGGCGTACTGCCGCATCGTCCACGGGCGGCCCGTGTACATCGTCGGGTACACGCCGCGCGTGTAGGGGTACGCGCCCGGTTCACCCAGCTTCCGGTCCGGGTCCCAGCCCTCCAGGGCCGACGGGCCGTAGACCGGCTCGATGGGCAGTCCGGACTCGGATTCGCGCGCCATGGTTGTGCCTCCAGCGATGACTTGCCGATGCTTACTTGCCAGTAGTGAACGACCCTCGCGACGGACTGTAGCGGCGGGCGTGCGGCCAGTGGAGAGTCCCGCGCTGGGACCTTGCTCACAGGCTTTCCCACGTTTCGGCGTGGGCAGTATCCGGCGTGACGAGAGAGCACGGCCCGGCAGACGGGGGATGTCATGCGGACAGCTGTCCTACGTTCGATGATCGGCGTCATCGGGACGGTCGTCCTGGTGGGCGGCTGCACGGCCCAGGCCGTGGAGGGCGGGCGGACACCCGACTCGCCCACCGCGACGCACACCCCCTCCGGCGACGACGACGCCAAGCCCTCCGCGACACCTTCCGCGACAGCGACACCCGCCCCCAAGGTTCTCCTCGCCCCCGGCGACAGGACCAAGGACGTACGGGAGCTGCAGGCGCGGCTGCGCCAGGTGGCCTGGCTCTACAACGGGCCCACGGGCACGTACGACGACGTGACCGCCGACGCGGTCAAGGGGTTCCAGGGCAAGCGCGGCCTGCCGCGCACCGGTGAGACGGACGCCGTGACCTGGCAGCGCCTGCTGAACATGACGCACGAGCCGGGCAAGTGGGAGCTGTACCAGTTCGGCGGGCAGCCTCCGGCGAAGCCGGACCCGCGCTGTATGACGGGAAGGGTGATCTGCATCAGCAAGACCAGTCGCACGCTGGCGTGGATGGTGGACGGCAGGCGCGTCCTGACGACGGACGTGCGGTTCGGGTCCCAGTACACGCCGACCCGTGAGGGTGTCTTCCACGTCGACTTCAAGTCCCGGCACCACGTCTCGACGCTCTACGACTCCCCCATGCCGTACGCGATGTTCTTCAGCGGTGGCCAGGCTGTGCACTACTCGTCGGACTTCGCGGCGCGGGGGTACGCGGGGGCCTCGCACGGCTGTGTGAACGTCAAGGACGAGCGGACGGTCGCGCGGCTGTTCGCGCAGGTGAGGACCGGCGACAAGGTCGTCGTGTACTGGTGAGGGGCCTGCGGGTTGAAGTGTTGAGTGGCGCGGGGGGGGCCGGGGGGCCGGGTGCCCCCCCCCCCCGGGGCCCCGCGCCCCCCGGCCCGGGGGAACCCGGGCGCGGGCGCGGCCGATGGACCCACCGCGCACTCCATAATGCGCCCCCGCGTCCCGAAACCGAC
>NZ_JBIWLG010000009.1:14548-382204 GCF_044766085.1 Streptomyces sp. NPDC102360
GGGGGGTGGGCGCCGGGGGGGCGGGGGGGGGGTTGGGGGGGGGGGGGGGGGGGGTTTTTTGTGTGGGGGGGGGGGGGGGGGGGGGGGGCCCCGCCCCCCCCCCGCGCCAGTGGCACGGAGCTCCAGGTACGGGGGGAACCCGGGCTCGTGCGCTGCCGATGACCAGTCGGCTCACTCATTACTGCGCCGCGTCGTCCAGAAACGTCACACCCGGAGCGCGAGCTCTTTGGCCGTTACGTTTCCGCAGGTCACGGAGTCGGATCCGCGCTGGGGCTCGGGCCGGCGGCCGGGCTGGTGGTCGCGCTGGAACCGGAGGTCGCGCTGGAACCGGAGGTCGTGCTGGGGCTCGGGCTCGCGGTGCCGCCCGCGTCGCCGTCCTCGTCCTCGTTGCCGTTTCCGCGGTCGCCGCCGCCCTTGCCGTCCGACCCCTTGCCGTCGTCCGAGCCGCTCTGGCTGCCCGAGTCGCTCTTGCCGTCCGTGTGCTGCGCGACGGTCCTGTCGGCCGGCGCCGTGGGGGTCCTGTCGCGGGCCAGGACGCGGTCGCAGAAGCGGTCGAGGCTCCGCGTGTCCTGTCCGAGGGCCTTCGCGGACGCCTCCAGGCGCTGCACGTCCGCGGCGCCGGACTGCCCGCCCCGGTACTTGCGGCAGGTGTCGACGAGCTTGCGCGCCTGGGCCCTCGCCCCGTCGGCGCCGGTCACGTCCGATCCGGGACCGTGCCCCTTGGACGTACGGCCGGCGCCGGGAGCGCCCTTGCCCTTGTCCTTGCCACCGGACGGGGAGCCGGAGGCGGACCCGCTGCCGGAGGCGCCGGACGGTTCCGTCGGGCCCGGCACCGCGTGGCCGTCCTCCGTGACCCCCGCGGAGGACGAGGCGAGCGGCCGGTCGGGGCTCGCGGCGGCGGACACGGACGCGGCCGGCGCCGGATCGCCCGATTCGCGGAACGGAGAGGGCAGCACCCCCGTCCCCGCGGCGACCGCGACCCCGCCGACCATGCACGCGGCGAACGCGGCGACGGCTCCGAGCCGCGCGGGGCGGCCCCAGCGCGAACGCCGCACGGACGCCTTCGGGGCCGGCCGGGCGGACCGCCGGGCGCGACCCGCGCGCGCGGATCCCTTCACGGCGCCGTTCACGGCACCGTCCACGGCCGTGACGGCGCGTGTCTCACGGAACGCCTTCAACGCGGCGTCCTCACCCGGGAGTTCACCCTCGGGTCCTGCCGGTACCTCGGCCAGCGCGTGCAGCGCGGCGGTCAGCCTTTCGGCCCGCCGGGCGTCGTCTCCGGATACGGCCGGGGCCTCTCCGCGCAGCAGGCGGTCCGCCGCGTCGCGGTTAAGCCACTTGTCGTGCTCGTCGGCCATCACATGTCCTTCTGCGTCCGCGAACGCGAATGCGTCACACCTGCGGACGTCGACGTACGGGTGCGGTCGCGCCGTGGAGTCGGTACCGCTTCGAGGGAGTCGGCGGCGCCCCCGTCCGCCGTGGGCTCGGCGGCGCCGAGCAGTTCGGCGAGCCGCTTCAGGCCGCGGTGCGCGGCGGTGCGGACCGCGCCGGGCCGTTTGCCGAGGGTCTGTGCGGCGCTCTTCGCGTCGAGCCCGACGACGACGCGCAGTACGACGGCCTCTGCCTGGTCCTGCGGAAGTTCGGAGATGAGGGCCATCGTGCTGCCGGTGGCCAGGGACTCCATGGCCTCGGCGGCGGTGTCGGAGAGTGCGGGTCGGCCGGTGAGCTCGGTCTCGTCGCCGCCGATGGCGGGCCGGCGTCCCCGCATGCGTATGTGATCGAGCGCGCGGTTGCGGGCGATCCGGGCGGCCCAGCCGCGGAACCGGTCGGCATCGCCCTCGAACCGGTCGAGGTCGCGGGCTATCTGCAGCCAGGCCTCCGACGCGACGTCCTCCGCGTCCGGGTCGCCGACGAGCGTGCGTACGTATCCGAGCAGGCGTGGGTGCACGGCGCGGTACACGGTCCGGAAGGCGGCCTCGCTCCCGTCCCGCGCCGCAAGCACCGCGGCGGTCAGCTCCGCGTCGTCCCCCAGCACTCCCCTGCCCCTGCCCTGCTCTGGCCGTGAAGCCGTGTGCGCCGTAGATACGGGTGCGCGCGCCCGGCGCGAACCAGAACGCTACGGCCTGAAACGTCCTCGCGTCCATGTTCGTACAACAGACAACCAATGGTGTCCCGGAGTGGTGTGACAGAAAACGCACCGGCGGCGCTGACACAAGTACGGGCCGCTCGCGACCCGTGACGCGCGGCGGCCGGGGTCTCTCCTGTGGGGGGTGGCGACCTCGGCCGTCCCGCTTACCAGCCCCGCCGGCGGGGCTTGATGTGCGCGGGCCGCGCGGTACGCGGCGAGCGCCTGCCGCTCGGCGTTCGCGTCCGGGGTACCGGTCAGGGCGGCGGCGAGGAGCGCGCCGACGGCTGCGGGGGCGAGGGGCGGCGTGTCGGTCATCCCGCCCCACTCAGCTCCCGGGCGAGCCGCTTGAGTCCCCGGTACGCCGCCGTGCGCACGGCGCCGGGCCGCTTCCCGAGCACCCGTGCGGCGGCGGGCCCGTCGAGCCCGACGACGACCCGCAACAGCACCGCTTCCCGCTGGTCACGGGGCAGCTGTTCGAGCAGCGCGAGCGCCCGCTCGGTGGAGAGCGCCTCCAGCGCTTGCTCGGCCGTGTTCTGCCGACCCGGCAGCTCCAGCACGTCCTGTTCGAGCACGGACTGCTTCGGCCGCACCTTCTGCCGCCGGATCAGGTCGAGCGCACGGTGCCGGGCGATGGTCGCGGTCCACCCACGGAACCCCGCCCCGTCCCCGCGAAACCGCCCCAGGTCCCGGGCGATCTCCAGCCACGCGTCGGCGGCCACGTCCTCCGCCTCGTCGCCGACAAGCCCGCGCACGTACCCGAGCAACCCCGGCTGCACGATCCGGTAGGCAACGGCGAAGGCGGCCTCGTCGCCCTCCTGTGCCCGCGCGACGGCTGCGCCCAGCTCCACGTCGTGCGCCTGCGCACGACGTGGTCCCCCTCCCTGGCCCAACCGCTTCCCTCTTCGCGCGTCTCCTCATGAGGCGAACGCGTCTGCGTCCACCAACTCCCCTGGAGATCAGCGCCGTCCTGCACAGAAACGTCACAGTCATGCCACCTCGCGAGATCACGCCCGGCAGACGCCGCACAACCGCTCGTCCCCGAACGGCACAAAGAGCCGCGCCTGCACATGCTGCCCCTCGCACTCCCGCATCCGCGCGACCCGAGGCACGACCGGCTCGCTCCGCTGTACGGGAATGTGGACCGCCGCGACGGCGGGCGCGGGCGCGATCTCGGCGAGCACGTACCGCAGCAGCCCACCGGGCCGCTCGATCCACCCGAGCCGCCCCGGCAGGTTCAACCGGATGTGCTGCCACAGGCTGGCGGCGGTGTGCCCGCGCGCGAACCAGTCCCGTACGCGGGCGGCGAGTTCGGCGACCATGGCGCGCGGAACGCGCAGCCGTGCGTCCAACTCCGTCAGCCCGGCGACGAATTGGGCGGCGGCGTCGGTCTCCGGCGCGGATTCGGCTGCCGCCGCCGGAGGGGTGGAGGTGTTCACCCCAAGATCTTCTGCCTTTGGATGACGACCGACGGCCGGACGGTTCGGCCCACCGACGGCCGGACGGTCGCCCGCCGGAGCGGCGCCGTCATCGCGTACGGCGACGGCCTCGTCCTCCGTAAGGGGCACGCTCGACACCAACTGCACGGTCTCCCAGCGCCCCCGCTGCCCCTGCACCCGCCACTCGTGCAGAAAGCCCTCGGCCTTCAACTGCCGCTTGGCACGCAGAAAGGCGCACTTGCCGAGCCCGGCCTTCTCAGCGGTCTTGGAGAGGGAGTCACTCGCCTCGGCGGGGAGCGAAAGCTGCCAGGTGAGCAGTCGCACGGCATCGGATCCGAGCCGGGGATGTCGGATGAGGGAGTTCGGAACCTGACTGAAGGAACCGGTGGGAGGGATAACATGACGCAACATTGCCGGTGGGCCTTTCGGGATAGCAGCCACTGGGGATGTAGGCCCTCGCCGCTGGCTGCTACCAGCGCGGGGGCCGCTTAACTTTCGGTAACCGTAGCGCAACTCCCGTAACCGCACGACCACTTACGGTAATCACCACTGCCCGCCGTACCGCTGCCGCCGCTCGGCGATCCAGGCCCGCACCCACGCCTCCTCGCTCGCGTCGGCCGCCCGCAGCACACCCACCCCCACGGTGGCGACGAAGTACACGAACCGCACCCGCCTCAACTCCCCGTCGACGGCCAGCACTTTGCCGGGCCCGTACACGTCGGTCTCGGCATGGGCGACGTACACCCCTTCGCCGTACGGAACGCCTTCCACAGCACCACTCCTCGCTACTTTCCGCCTGAGAACGGTCACACTGTGGAGTCATCGCAGCTAGGCTCGCCAGAGGTCGGAGCGTGACAAACGCTTTGTCACATACGGGAGTCGCGTATGGCCATCGAGGACAACCCCGGATCCCGCACCAGCTACGGCGACGAACTGCGCCGCCGCCGCGAAGCGGCCGGCCTGACGCAGGAGGAGTTGAGCGTGCGTGCGGTGATGTCGCGCACGCACATCGCGCACATCGAGGGCGGCCGACGCAGACCGTCCCTGGAGGACGCGCGGCGCCTGGACGCGGTCCTGAACGCGGGAGGCGTCTTCGAGCGCTTTCTACCGACGCAGGGCGAGGGCGCGGTGGCGGAACACTTCGCGGAGGCGCTGCGGCTGGAGGAGCAGGCGACGACGATCAAGGTGTACGGACCGAAACTGGTCCCCGGCATCCTCCAGACCAGGGCATACGCGAGCGAGGTCCTGGCGTCCGGCTTCCCGCCGAAGACCCCCGAGGAACGTGACAAGCTCCTTGTCACACGCCTCAACCGGGCCCGGATCCTCGCCGATTTCGGGAGCCCGGTGGTGTGGACGCTCTTGGACGAGGCGGTGCTGCGACGCCCGGCTGGCGGGCCCTCCGTGATGTGCGAACAGCTTCGTCACATCGCGGAGTTGGGCGAGACCTACCGGATCCGAGTGCATGTGCTCCCCTTCTCGGTGGGCCTGCACGCGCTGATGGAGGGTGTGGTCTCGCTGATGTGGTTCGAGGACCTACCGCCGGTCGCATATGTGGAGGGCCTGAACACGGGCCGGGTACTTGAAGTCCCCTCCGTAGTACGGCAGTGCCAGTGGGCCTACGACCAAGCCATGGGCGACGCCTTGTCCCACCGGGATTCCCTGGCGCTGATCCGCTCCGTCGCGGAGGATTACGAGCATGCGCAATTGGAATGAGAAGCACGCGACCATCCCGAACGCCTCGGCCCTGACGATGTGGCGCAAGTCCAGCTACAGCGGAGGCGAGAGCGGCGCCTGCCTCGAAGTGAGCGACGCCTGGCGGAAATCCACGTACAGCGGCGGCGACAGCGGCGACTGCCTGGAGGTCAACGACGCGGCCTGCACCGCCCACCTCCCCGTCCGCGACAGCAAGAACCCGACCGGTCCGGCGGTCGTGTTCAGTGGTGGCGCCTGGACGGCGTTCGTGACGTCGCTCAAGGGCGCCACGACGTAGGGGGAATTCCAGCACGACGAACGAACAGCCCCGCTGGTTGTACGCGACGTCCCGGTTGCCCCTGTGACAAGCAACATGTGCGTTTCCTGTGACGTCCGCGCGGCCGACTCCGCTGAGGAAAGAGTGCGGGAGCCGCCGGGATCACGGCGCCTCCCTTCCGATCAGCCGAGGGGTGCGCTCGATGAGCAGCGAGGGGGACGGCGCGCGTCGCGCCGTGACCGTACGGGGTGCGGTGGCCGGTGTGGTGGGCGTCGGGGTACTGGCGGCGGGAGCCGTGTGGTGGGCCGCGCCCCGCGACGAGCCGATGGTCACGTCGGGGGCGGAGGCGGACTGGGCCGCTAGCGTCATCGACCCGGTCGAAGCGCCGAGCATCACTCAACTCCCGCCTGGCGAACTCCTGTTGGCACAGGCGAGCGGCCTGCTGCGCGAGGCCCGCTCGGTGCGGGTGGCCGCGGACATCCGCAAGGGCACGCAGCACATACGGCTCGACGTACGGATGGACCGCGAGGAGAACTGCGCGGGCGACTTCGACGCGGGCCCTGGCCAGCGCGGGCACCTCGTCGCCCTCGCGGGCAAGGAACCGGAGGCGTACATGAAGTTCAGCGCCACGGCGCTGAACGAACTGCAGGGCATGGCGAACACCCGGGGCACGCAGGTCGCCGACCGGATGCGGCAGCGGATCGCCCTGATGCGCGGCAAGTACCTGAAGGCGCCCTCCGGCCCGAAGGGGGCGAAGTCCCTCGCCGAACTGTGCACTCTCGCCCACAAGATGGGCGAGAACGAGGACGTGGAAGGGACGAAGGCGCTGAAGCCCGTACAGCACGGCGGGCGACGTATGGTCCCGCTGGTACCGGCCCCGGAATCCGGGGAAGAGGGCATGGCCTACGTGGATGCCGGCGCGAAGCCGTATCTGCGGTCCCTGAGGGCAACGGACAAGGACATGACGGCCGATGTGAAGTTCTCCGAGTACGACAGGCCGCTGACCGTACGCCGCCCGGCGGCCTCCGAGATCGTCCGCTTCGAGGACGGCGGGTCGATGTTCGCCGTCTGACGCGAGAACACCCCGGCATCCGCACGGAGTGACGCGCGCCACATCCGCACAACCAGTGACGTTCTTCAACAGTCGTTCGCTGGATAGAGCATCTACCCGCGTGTGCACGCGGGGTCCATGTGAACTTCATCAAGGGGTGGGGCAATTGAGCCCGCGACATTCGCGAGAAGACGCGGCCGGCGCGCGCAGATCGCACGCGTACAAGCCGCTGAGTCTCAAGCGGAGAGCGTGGATCACGATGGGGGCGGTCGTGGTCGGCGGCGCCGGAGTCGTGTCGTACGCGATGGCAGGGCCGACGGACGCCGGTACGGCGGCGGTCGCCAAGAAGCGGCCCGCCGCGATCCACACGCTGGGCCTGGAGACGAAGGCCGACCGCAAGGTCGTGCCGCGGAAGTCGACGGACACGTTCGGCGCCGTGATGCTCACGTGGAAGAACCCGAAGGCCGAGCTGGACGGCACCGCCCAGTTCCGGTCCCGGGAGGCCGGGTCCGGGGCGTGGAGCGGCTGGACGAGCATCCCGCTGAGCGACCAGAACGACACCGACGGCGTCGAGCGCACCCGCGCCGGGATGCGCGGCGGCACCGTATCCGTGCCCACCGAGGACGACGCGGACGGCGTCGAGGTGCGGGTCGTCGCCGAGGACGGCTCCGCGTCCGAGCTGCCCTCCGGGATGAACGTCAAGCTGCTCGACCCCGGCACCGGGCCCGGCAAGACCGCCACCGGCACAGACCCGCAGAACGCCGCGTACAGCGTCGCCTCCGACGAGTCGGCCTCCGCGTCCGCGAGCCCCAGCGCCTCGCCCTCCGACTCCGCCTCCGCGACTCCGAAGGCCGACACCTCCACGAGCCCCGCGGCGAGCACGAGCACGAGCGCCTCCGTCGCGCCCGAGCCCACCGAGACCGTCCCCGAGGCCCGCCCCTCCACCGTCGTCAAGCCGCACATCATCACGCAGGCCCAGTGGGGCGCGAGCACGGAGTACAACGGCACGCCGGTGTACGACGACTCGATCAAGGCCGCCGTCGTGCACCACACCGGCGTCGACGTCGACAACAGCTCGCCGTGCGCCAACTCCGCCGCCCGTGTCCGCACGGTCCAGCAGGAGCACATCGCCAAGGGCTGGTACGACATCGGCTACAACTTCGTGGTCGACCGCTGTGGCCAGATATTCGAGGGCCGCAGCGGCGGCATGGACCTGCCGGTGCACGGCGCACACGACTACGGGTTCAACACGGACACCGTCGGCATCTCCTACCTCGGCAACTTCCAGTCGGCGAAGCCCACGAAGGCCGGTCTCGACGCCATCGCCCGCGTCGTCGCCTGGAAGTTCGGCCAGTACGGCCTCGACCCGGCCGGGAAGGTGACGCTGACGTCCAACGGCGACCTCGGCGTCGACGGCAACAAGGTCGCCAACGGCAGCTCCATCACCCTCCCCCGCGTCTTCGGCCACAAGGACACCAACTCCACCCTGTGCCCCGGCACGAACCTGTACCCCAAGCTGAGCCGCATCGCGACGCAGGCCGCCGCCCCCGGCATCTCCCACGCGCTGCCCAGCCAGAACGTCGTCGGTGACGCCACCTCGGACATCGTCGCCGGCCTCCCGAAGGGCTCCAGCGGCGGTCAGATCGCCCTCGTACCCGGCAGCGCCGCAGGGCCCACGACCACCGGCAAGAAGCTGATCTCGCAGTCGAGTTCGGGCGTGCCCGGCGCGGGCGAGAGCGGTGACGAGTTCGGCGCCTCCACCGCCACCGGCGACATCAACGGCGACGGCGCCACCGACATCGTCGTCGGCCAGCCCGGCGAGGACGACACGGCCGGCCACTCCAACCGCGGCGCGTACACCATCCTGTACGGCCCGGCCTTCACCTCCGGCACCGGTGTGAACATCGACGGCAGCTACGAGCTGACCAACGCGCGCTTCGGATCCGCCGTGGCCGTCGGCGACTTCGACGCGGACGGCAAGGCCGACGTGTTCGCCGCCTCCACCGGTACCGGCGGCACCTGGAGCGCCCGCTACGGCGACGACTGGGACACCGACTCCACGATCACCACCACCGAGGACAACCTGTCCTACGCGGACGCCGCGTCCGGCGACTTCAACCGGGACGGCTACGCGGACGTCGCACTGAACTACCGCGACGGCGCCGGCCTCGGCAAGGTCGTCTGGTACAAGGGCGGTGCGGGCGGCCTGCGCAAGGCCGCGACGCTGACCGTCAAGGGCGGCCGCTCCATCGGCGCGGGCGACATCAACGGCGACGGCGTCGACGACATCGCCATCGGCCAGCCGTACACCGCCGAGTCCGGCGCCGCGGCCGGCGGCCAGGTCACCTTCGTCAAGGGCTCGCCGGCCACATCCACGGCCGCGGGCGGGCTGACCGCCACGGGCGCCAAGAGCGTCAACCAGGACACGTCGGGCGTTCCCGGCGCCGCCGAGTCGGGCGACGCGATGGGCGCCTCGATCGCGGTGGGCGACTACAACCTCGACGGCTACGCGGACGTTCTCGCGGGCGCCCCGAACGAGGACATCACCCGCGACGGCAAGAACCGCTCCAACGCCGGCAACTCGATCCTCCTGAAGGGGACTTCGACCGGGATCACCGGCACCGGCGCGCTCACCGTCACGCAGGACACCACCGGCGTCCCCGGCTCCACTGAGACCGACGACAACCTCGGCTCGGCGGTCGCCCTGACCGACCTCTCCGGCTACGGCCGCGCCGACCTGGTGCTCGGCACGGCGGGCGAGAACACGGGCGAGGGCAACCTGACGTACGTACCGAGCAACTCCAGCGGTCTGGGTCTGTCCTCGACCAAGACCTTCACGAAGACGACGCTCGGCACCTCGGCGACCGCGCGCATCGGAACCAACCTGGCTCCGTAGTAAGCGAATCGCACCAGTGAGGGCCGTGGGGGCCGCTCAGTCCCCCACGGCCCTCTCCTTTACGTCATCGGTGACCGGCGCCGCGCTCCCCGCCGCCGGCGGTCGCGGCGCGTTCACCACGACCGCCGCGACCACCGCCGCGAGCAGCACCGAGGCCACCGCCCACCAGGTCGCGACGTTGAACCCGTGCACGGCGGCGCGCGAGGCGAGCTCGCGGCGGTCGGCGCCGGGCGTCGCGTGCTCGGTGAGGTACCGCGCGGTGACGCTCGCCGCGATCGTATTGAGCAGCGCCGTACCGATCGAACCGCCCACCTGCTGCGCGGTGTTGAAGGTCGCGGAGGCCGCGCCCGCGTCCTGCGGGGCGACGCTGCCGGTCGCGAGCGACACCGACGTCATCATGGCCGTACCCATGCCGAGGCCGAGCATCAGCATGCCCGGCAGCAGGTGCGAGGCGTACGCGGGCTCGGTCCCCACCTGCGCGATGATCGCGAGTCCGCCCGCCGCGACGACGAGCCCCGGGACCATCAGGGTGCGCGGCGGCACCCGGTGCAGCAGCCGCGCGGCGACCTGCGTCGAACCGACGATCATGCCCGCCGTGATGGGCAGATAGGCGACCCCCGTCTTCACCGGCGAGTATCCGAGCACGCGCTGCATGTAGTACGTCAGGAAGAGGAAGACGCCGAACATCCCGACGGTCACGAACAGGATCGTCAGGAACGCCCCGACGCGCTGCCGGTCCCTGACCACGGAGATCGGCAGCAGCGGCACCCGCGCCCGGCGCTGCCACCACCCGAAGAGCACGAGCAGCGCGACGCCGCCGAAGAGCAGCGTGAGCACCAACGCGTCGCCCCAGGAACGGGATTCGGCCTCCGAGAACCCGTAGACGATGGCCAGCATCCCCGCGCAGCCGAGCACCGCGCCCGGCACATCGAGGTGCGGATCGGTCATCACCCGGCCGCCGTGCAGCAGCACCAGGGCCCCGGCGAACGCCGCGAGCGCGATGGGCACGTTCACGTACAGGCACCAGCGCCAGTCGAGATACTCGGTGAGGAAGCCGCCCGCGAGGAGCCCGATGGCGGCGCCTGCCCCGACGATCGCCCCGAACACGCCGAACGCCCGGCTGCGCTCCCGGGGTTCGGTGAACGTCGTGGCGAGCAGCGACAGCGCGGCGGGCGCGAGCAGCGCCGCGAACACGCCTTGCAGCGCCCGCGCCCCGAAGAGCATCCCGGGTCCCGCCGCGGCGCCGCCCAGCGCGGACGCGGCGGCGAACCCCAACAGGCCGATACAGAAGGCGAGTTTGCGCCCGATCAGGTCCGTGATCCGCCCGCCGAGCAGCAGCAGTCCGCCGAAGGCGAGCGTGTACGCGGTGATGACCCACTGCCGGTTGCCGTCGGTCATGCCCAGGTCGGTCTGGGCCGATGGCAGCGCGATGTTCACGATGGTCATGTCGAGGACGACCATCAGCTGGGCGACCGCGATGACGGTGAGGGCCCACCAGCGGCGGGGGTCGGGCGGAGGCTGGTCCTGGCTCTGTGCGGCGGGGCGGGTATCGGCCACGGGACTCGGCCTCCTGCATCGACGGCTGCGCGGACCTGATGGCGCGCATCGCCTCTCATCCTCCGCCCGTACGCCCGTTTCGCACCGCCTCGTGCGCCCGGTTTGTGCCCGATTTGCGCCCTCCGTGTACGCCCGCCGTGTGTGCCCTTCTTGCGCCGACGCGTGCGTCACGACTCCGAGAGCCGCGCCGAAGGCGTCAGCCGCGCCCCCGCGCGCGCCGCGAGACGGCCGCCCGCAGCACCCTGCGCCCCTCCGTCGAGACCACCAGGGCCTGCCGAAGCCCACCCGCGCCACCACCCGCGAGCAGCTCCAGGATCTGGGTCTGGCGGCGCAGTTCGGCCGCGACGAGCGGCGACATCCCTTCGGTGCTGCCCTCGCGGCGCGCGCTCACGCCGACCGCCCGGTCCTGTGTCACATCGAGCATCCGGTGCACCTGGAGCGCGGCCACCGAGCAGGCGTCCGCCCACTCCCGCCACGCCTCGGCCACCGCCCGCTCCGGCGCGGCCCCGAGCATCCGCCGCACCAGCTCCGCGGCCTCGCCCTCGCCCTCGGCGCCGTCCAGCGCGTCGCGCGCCGCCACGAGCCGCGCGCCCCAGTCCGCGCCGTCCTCCGCGAGGCTCGCCCACAGCGGGCGCAGCACGTCCTCCTCCGGGTCGCCGGGCCCGCCGACGCCCAGCAGCGGCACGCACCGGTCGAGGCAGCCGAGCCCGCTCGTGGCGAGGCCGCGTTCGTCGGCCTCCGCGATCAGTTCCACCAGGCTCATGGACGTAACGCTCCTCCGGACACGGATCCAGCAATTCCCCTTGCCACCTACGTATCCCACTGCGTCCGCACAGCGGGGAACGTCACAGTGAACGTCACATCACCGCACGCCGAGCCGGTCGAGGAAGCGGAAGAACAGCTCCTCGGCCGAGGGCTCGGCGGCCGAGCGCAGCACCTCGTCGAGCGGCTCCAGCGGCACCTCGCGACCGCACTCGCCGGCCCAGGCGACGGCCCGCTCCGCGGCGTCGCCGGGCGGCAGGAAGTAGTCCTCCAGGGCGCGTTCGTCCCCACCGATGTACCCGGTCATCGCGGCGCGCCCCAGGCACGCCGTCCACGAGCCGCTCTCGGGCCCGGCCGCCTCGACGACCGCGCAGGCGGAGTCCATGACGTACGCGAACAGGGCGGGCGCCCCGGTCTCCGCCGCCAGCGCGTTCATGCTGCCCACGTCCCGCGCCTGCTCGCCGCCGCCGGGGCACTCCCACACCTGCCAGCCGGCGGCCCGCTCCTCCAGGAGCATCAGCTCCTCGCGCACCCCGCCCAGGGCCTCGCACTTGTCCAGCGGCTGAGCGCTTCTCGCGACCACGTAGTAGCCCCAGTAGCCCATGGCCGTTCCCCCGTCCCGGTGTACGCCACATACGTCCTACCTGCGGCCGAATAGACCACAGTCGTACGGGACTTCGCCACCAGAACAGCGGATCGCGACGGTCAGCCGTCCAGCTTGTCGGCCAGGGCAACGAACTTCGGCCAGCTCAGCTCCGGCGTCTTCGGGTCCCACAGCTTCTGCACGGTCGCCCGCAGCGGCATCCGGATGCCCTTGGCGACCTGCGCCGGGGTCTGCGCCCCCGAGATGTCGCACCACACGGCGAAGGAGCCGCCCAGGATCTGGTCGTCGTACTTCGCGGGCACCGGGCTCTTCCCGCGCACGACGCGCGGCGTCCAGCTCTTGTAGATCCGCTCACCGGTCGGATAGACGAAGGTGTTGGGCTGGCCGAGGACGTAGTACAGGTACTCGTCGTTGTAGTTGGTCAGCTTGCGGCCCTCGTCCAAGTACTCCAGCGGCTCGCGCGCCCCGATCTCCTTGCCTGTCCAGTACGCGACCTCGATGCCCTTGTCCGCGTCGACGACCCCGCCCTTGTAGAACCCGTCGTTCCAGGCCTTCAGGTTGCGGTCGTAGGGGGCCATGGTCTTCGCCCGGTCGTTGAGCCAGCCCTGGGCGAGGTCCTGGACCTTCGCGTTCGCCCCGTACTTCTTCCGCGCCGCGGCGGCGAGCTGCGGGTAGGAGGCCTCGGGGTTCTCGCTCATCAGCGCCCGGTACTCGTCGGCGCCCAGATGCCAGTACGCACCCTTGAACAGCTTCGCGTACTCCTTCAGCAGATCGTCGACGATCTTCGCGGCGCCCGGCTTCGAGATGTCTACGGCGCCGCGCGCCGCCACCCCGCTCGCGTCGCGCAACTGCAGATCCGGGTGCGCGGCGATCACGGCGCCCAGGTGCCCCGGCGAGTCGATCTCCGGCACGACCGTGATGTGCCGCTCGGCGGCGAGCTTCAGGATGTCCCGCACCTCCGCCTTGCTGAGGTGCTCCTTGGAGACGACCTCCGGGTGCGAGTCGGACGCGATCCGGAAGGACTGGTCGTCGGAGAAGTGCAGCCCCAGCTGGTTGTACTTGAGGTCCCCGATGTCCCGGATCCGGTCCTTGATCCAGTCGGCCGTGAAGTGCTTGCGCGCGATGTCGAGGCTGAACCCGCGCTGCGCCTTGGCCGGCTCGTCCGCGGTGACGCCCTCGGGCGCGGTGGCCCCGTCGTGCACCTCCTGCTTGAGGGTGCGCGTCCCGTAGTACACGCCGGTGTCGCTCGGCCCGGCGATCCGCACGGTGCCCGCCTTCACGGACATCCGGTACGACTCCGGGTTCGCGCCGCTCTTCCCGCCGAGCGCCAGCTCGACGTCGCCGGACCCCGCGTCCTCGCCCTCGCCCGCGTACTTCAGGCCCAGCTCGCGGGCGAGGAGCCGCCCCTCCTCCGCCAGTTCGCCGTCCTTCACGACGACCTTGCCGCCGTCCGGCTTCCAGCCCGGCCCGTGCGCGGGCGTGAAGTCCCGCACCTCGGGGATCGTGTGCGCGGGCTTCGACAGCGGGTACGAACGGGTGGGCGAGGGCGCCGCGGACGACGCCGACTTCCCGTCGGACGGCGACCCGCCCCCACCCGAGCACCCCACGCCCGCGACCAGGACGACCCCGACACCAACGGCCACCAGAGCCTGCCGCTCCTTCTTCACGAACACCTCGCTGAACCCCGAGAGACCGACACGTACGCCGCCGACGTTAACGGCGGCTCCCCAGGGGCGCGGGGACGTGTCAATTTGCGGCTCCGCCGCGTGGCGCAAACGCAACCACGACGCGTCGGACACCCACCAAGCAAACAGACCAAACCCCGGCACTCGTGCGCACCGTCACCCACCCATCTCAAACCCTCCCGTCCGAGTGAAATTCACGCTTCCTTAGGACACCCACCCCTCCCCATAGCTAGCGTTACGCCACAACCACCCCACCCCGCCCCGCCGGAGACCGCTCTGAGCCCCCTCCAGTCCCCCGGCCGCCTGCCCATACCGGCCCAGGCCACGGCACCCGCACCCGCACCCGCACCCGCACCCGCCGGAGGCCTCGCGCGCTTCAACGCGCTGCCGCGGGAGGCCGCCGAGCAGACACTGCACACGTGCTGCCGCAGCCGGGCCTGGGCGCGCCGGGTCGCGGCACACCGCCCGTACCCGGACGTGGACGCGCTGCTCGCCGCGGCGGACGAGGCGGCGTACGACCTCGCCCCGGACGACATCACCGAGGCCCTGACCGGCGAGGACCTGGTGCTGCCGCCCGACCCCGCCGTGTACTCGGGGCACTCGGGCTACTCGGCGTACTCGGTCGCCAACACCGCGCTGGTCGCGGCCCACAGCGCGTACCAGACCCGCTTCGGCCACCCGTTCGTGATCTGCCTGGACGACATCGCGCCCGGTGAGGCCCTCGATCACCTGCTCGCGGGCCTGCGCACCCGGCTCGGCCACGACCCGGTGCACGAGCGCGAACTGGCCGCCGAGGAGCTGCGGCGACTCGCCCGGGGCCGGCTCGCCCGGCTGACCCGCACGGAAACCGGCCGGGAAACCGGCATCAATAGCCCGTACGTGCCTGTTTGATTGCCTGTTTGATCACACATAAGCCCCCCGTGCGGATGTGCCGACAACTCGTCGATACGATGACGAGCGGCCGGTGGACCGTACCCGGCCGGGCCCGCCCGACACTGAAGCCGGCGCGGCTCTAGTCCCCGCTCCCGGAGGGTTCTTCCGTGCCGGCTGGAACGCTGTACCGCGGCCGGGAAGGCATGTGGTCGTGGGTGGCTCATCGAGTCACCGGTGTCCTCATTTTCTTCTTCCTGTTCGTGCACGTCCTCGACACCGCTCTCGTCCGCGTCTCCCCCGAGGCGTACGACGATGTCGTTGGTACCTATAAGACGCCGATCGTCGCGCTTCTGGAATACGGCCTCGTGGCCGCGATTCTCTTCCACGCGCTCAACGGACTGCGTGTCATCGCCGTCGACTTCTGGTCGAAGGGGCCGCGCTACCAGAAGCAGATGCTCTGGACCGTCATGGGCATCTGGATCGTCCTGATGGTCGGGGCCCTGTACCCCGTACTCGGCCACGCCGTCCGCGCACTCTTCGGGAGCTGAGGCCAGACATGTCTGCTGACACCACCCCCGCGACGCCCGGCGTCGGCCCCGTGGAGGGCGTTTCCCTCTACGACGTCGACAACCCGGCCCCGTACATCGAGGCGCCCCGCAAGCGCACCTCGAAGACCCCGCGTTCGACGCGCGGCAACTTCGAGATGATCGCCTGGCTCTTCATGCGCCTGTCCGGCGTGGTCCTCGTCGTCCTGGTCCTCGGCCACCTGCTGATCCAGCTCGTCCTCGACGGCGGCGTCTCCAAGATCGGCTTCGCCTTCGTGGCGGGCCGCTGGGCGTCCCCGTTCTGGCAGGGCTGGGACCTGCTGATGCTGTGGCTCGCGATGCTGCACGGCGCCAACGGCCTGCGTACCGTCATCAACGACTACGCCGAGCGCCCCAACACCCGTATGTGGTTGAAGGGCCTGCTGTACGCCGCGACGGTCTTCACCGTCCTGCTGGGCACGCTGGTGATCTTCACCTTCGACCCCAACATCCGTTAAAGCCGAGGCGAGCGAAACCGTGAAGATTCACAAGTACGACACCGTCATCGTCGGCGCCGGCGGCGCCGGCATGCGCGCGGCCATCGAGTCGACGAAGCGCAGCCGCACCGCCGTGCTGACCAAGCTCTACCCCACCCGCTCCCACACGGGCGCGGCGCAGGGCGGCATGGCCGCCGCGCTCGCCAACGTGGAGGAGGACAACTGGGAGTGGCACACCTTCGACACGATCAAGGGCGGCGACTACCTGGTCGACCAGGACGCCGCCGAGATCCTGGCGAAGGAGGCCATCGACTCGGTCCTCGACCTGGAGAAGATGGGCCTGCCGTTCAACCGCACCCCGAACGGCACCATCGACCAGCGCCGCTTCGGCGGTCACTCCCGTAACCACGGCGAGGCGCCGGTCCGCCGGTCCTGCTACGCCGCGGACCGCACGGGCCACATGATCCTTCAGACGCTGTACCAGAACTGCGTGAAGGAGGGCGTGGAGTTCTTCAACGAGTTCTACGTCCTGGACCAGCTGCTCGTCGAGGAAGACGGCGTCAAGAAGTCCGCCGGTGTGGTCGCCTACGAGCTGGCCACCGGCGAGATCCACGTCTTCCAGGCCAAGTCGGTCATCTACGCCTCCGGCGGCACCGGCAAGTTCTTCAAGGTGACGTCGAACGCGCACACCCTGACCGGCGACGGCCAGGCCGCCTGCTACCGGCGCGGGATCCCGCTGGAGGACATGGAGTTCTTCCAGTTCCACCCGACCGGCATCTGGCGCATGGGCATCCTCCTTACGGAAGGCGCCCGTGGTGAGGGCGGCATCCTCCGTAACAAGGACGGCGAGCGCTTCATGGAGAAGTACGCGCCGGTCATGAAGGACCTCGCGTCCCGTGACGTCGTGTCCCGCTCCATCTACACGGAGATCCGTGAGGGCCGCGGCTGCGGTCCCGAGGGCGACCACGTCTACCTCGACCTCACGCACCTCCCGCCGGAGCAGCTCGACGCCAAGCTCCCGGACATCACCGAGTTCGCGCGCACGTACCTCGGCATCGAGCCCTACACGGACCCGATCCCGATCCAGCCGACCGCGCACTACGCCATGGGCGGCATCCCGACGAACGTCGAGGGTGAGGTCCTCGCGGACAACACCACCGTCGTCCCCGGCCTGTACGCCGCCGGTGAGGTCGCCTGTGTCTCCGTGCACGGCGCCAACCGCCTCGGCACCAACTCGCTGCTCGACATCAACGTCTTCGGGCGTCGTGCGGGCATCGCGGCGGCCGAGCACGCGCACAAGACCGAGTTCGTCGAGCTGCCGGAGAACCCGGCGACGATGGTCGAGGAGCTCGTCGAGCGGCTGCGTGACGCGCAGGGCACCGAGAGCGTCGCGGTGATCCGCAACGAACTGCAGGAGTGCATGGACGCCAACGTGATGGTGTTCCGCACCGAGCAGACGATCAAGACGGCCGTCGAGAAGATCGCCGAGCTGCGTGCCCGCTACAAGAACGTGTCCGTCCAGGACAAGGGCAAGCGGTTCAACACGGACCTCCTGGAAGCCATCGAGCTGGGCAACCTGCTCGACCTGGCCGAGGTCATGGCGACCTCCGCCCTGGCGCGCAAGGAGTCCCGCGGCGGTCACTACCGCGAGGACTTCCCCACGCGCGACGACGTCAACTTCATGCGCCACACCATGGCGTACCGCGAGGTCGGCGACGACGGCTCCGAGTCCATCCGTCTCGACTACAAGCCGGTCGTCCAGACCCGCTACCAGCCGATGGAGCGTAAGTACTGATGGCTACCCCGACCATGGACAAGGCGGAAGCCGCGGGTGCGCCCGAGGCCGGCTTCGCCGACACCCCGAACATCACGATCACGCTGCGCGTGCGCCGGTTCAACTCGGAGGTCTCCGACGAGTCGAACTGGCAGGACTTCCAGCTGGAGATGGACCCCAAGGAGCGGGTTCTCGACGCGCTGCACAAGATCAAGTGGGAGCAGGACGGCACCCTGACGTTCCGTCGCTCCTGCGCGCACGGCATCTGCGGGTCCGACGCGATGCGGATCAACGGCAAGAACCGTCTGGCCTGCAAGACGCTTCTCAAGGACATCAACCCGGAGAAGCCGATCACGGTCGAGGCCATCAAGGGCCTCACGGTCCTCAAGGACCTCGTGGTCGACATGGACCCGTTCTTCCAGGCGTACCGCGACGTCATGCCGTTCCTCGTCACGACGGGCAACGAGCCGACGCGTGAGCGCCACCAGTCCGACGAGGACCGGGCCCGCTTCGACGACACCACCAAGTGCATCCTGTGCGCCGCGTGCACGTCGTCCTGCCCGGTGTTCTGGAACGACGGCCAGTACTTCGGTCCTGCCGCGATCGTGAACGCCCACCGCTTCATCTTCGACTCGCGTGACGAGGCCGGGGAGCAGCGCCTGGAGATCCTCAACGACCGTGACGGTGTGTGGCGTTGCCGCACGACCTTCAACTGCACGGACGCCTGCCCGCGTGGCATCGAGGTCACCAAGGCGATCCAGGAAGTGAAGCGCGCGCTGATCACGCGCCGCTTCTGACCTTCCCGGCTTTTCGCCGCAGGGCTCTGAAGGCCCCGTTCCCTTTCGGGAGCGGGGCCTTCGCCGTTTTTGCCCGCTTGCTCGCTAATCTTCCGCTATGCCACAAGAGCTGGAGATTCTCGGGTTCGACAACGTCCTGTTCCCCGTCGGCGATCTGGGCGAGGCCGTGGCCTTCTACGAACGCGTCGGCTTCCCTGTGAAGGCGCGGATCGACGAGGCCGGCATCGCGCTGCTGGCGGTCGGCAAGGAGACGCCGGGGCTGCTGCTGCGGGTCGAGGACGGCTTCGACCGCAGACCGCCCGCCTGGCCCGCGGGCCGCCTGTGGCTGGAGGTGCCGGACGCCCGCGCGACGGCCGACGCGCTGCGCGCCGCCGACGTCGAGCTGCTCGACGCGCCCTTCTCCACCTCCACCGGATACGTGGTGGAGTTCGCCGACCCGTGGGGCAACGTCCTCGGCTTCACGGACTACCTCAAGAGGCCGGAGCTGGCCCGGAGCTGAACCGGCCGCCGGGGACCCGCCGGTCTTTACCCGCCCTTTGGCCTGTACCTTCACGGGATGTCCGGCACCACCGCTTCCGCTTCCTCCACGCCCGTCACCCGCCGCGCCGCCCTCGGCCTCGGGGCGGGTGCGGCCGCCGCCCTCGCGCTGCCCGCGCAGTCCGCCTCGGCGGCCTCGGGGCTCCAGGTGCGGTACCGGGCGGGCGCGCCGAAGCTGCCGAAGCTCGCCGCGAAGGCGTGGCTGATCGCCGACAACGACAGCGGCGAGGTGCTCGCCTCGTACAACGGGCACCGCCGGCTGCCCCCGGCCTCCACGCTGAAGATGCTGTTCGCCGACACCGTGCTGCCGAAGTTCGACCACACGCTGAAGCACAAGGTGACGGCCGAGGATCTCGCGGACATACCGTTCGGCTCCAGCCTCGTCGGCGTCCAGGCCGGGACGACGTACAGCGTGCACCAGTTGTGGCAGGGCGTGTTCCTTCGCTCCGGCAACGACGCGGTGCATGTGCTCGCGAACATGAACGGCGGCGTCGACAGGACGGTCGCGCAGATGCAGGCCCGCGCGAAGGACCTCCAGGCGAACGACACGCACGTCGTGAGCCCCGACGGCTTCGACCACAAGGGGCAGGTCTCGTCCGCGTACGACCTGACGCTCTTCGCCCGCGCCGGGCTGAAGAACGACGACTTCCGCGGCTACTGCGCCACCAAGGTCGCCGACTTCCCTGCGGGCGGCTCCAAGACCTTCCAGATCCAGAACACCGACCGCCTCCTCACCGGGCAGGGCGTCACCCCGTACGAGGGCCTCATCGGCGTCAAGAACGGCTACACCTCGCACGCGGGCAACACCTTCACCGGCGCCGCCACCCACGGCGGCCGCACCCTCCTGGTCACCGTCATGCACCCGAAGTCCGGCTACGAGGCGGTGTACGAGGAGACGGCCGCGCTGCTCGACTGGGGCTTCGCGGCCGCGAACAAGGTGCGCCCCGTCGGTGCGTTGGCGACGCCGCTGAGCGAGCGCCCGAAGGCATCGACCCGCGCGCCGCACGTGGCGGGCGCGGGTCCCGCCGCGAGCACGGCCACCGGCTCGCACGGAGACGACTGGGCGCTCGGCGGATCCATGGCCCTGGCGGCCCTCGCGGGCGGCGGCCTGCTGGCCCTGCGCCGCCGCGCGAAGCCGACGGGACGGCGCAGGAAGGCCTGAGTCCTGCGCCGTCCTCAGGCCTGCTTGGAAGCCAGCTGCACCACGGTGATGTCGGACTGCGCGCCCACCCGCACCGGCGGCCCCCACGCGCCCGCACCCCGGCTGACGTACAGCTGGGTGTCGCCGTACCGGTCGAGGCCCGCGAGGGTCGGATTGGACGCGGCCGCGACGAGGTTGCCCGGCCACAGCTGTCCTCCGTGGGTGTGCCCGGAGAGCTGCAGGTCGACGCTGTGCTTCACCGCCTCGTGGATCATCACGGGCTGGTGGGCGAGGAGGACGGAGGCGCGGGAGGTGTCGCGGTCGCCGAGCGCCTTCGCGTAGTCGGGGCCCTCGCCGTAGTTCTCGCCCGCGAGGTCGTTGACCCCCGCGAGGTCGAAGGCCCCGATGCCGACGCGCGCGTTCTCCAGCGGCCGCAGGCCGAGCTCGCGCACGTGCTCCACCCACGGGTCCGCGCCGGAGAAGTACTCGTGGTTGCCGGTGACGAAGTACGTCCCGTGCCGCGCGCTCAGCCGCGCGAGCGGGGCGACGGCGGGCGCGAGATCCTCCACACTGCCGTCGACCAGGTCACCGACGACGGCGATCAGATCCGGCTGCGTCGCGTTGATGGTGTCGACGACCCGCTCGGCGAAGCCACGCCCGAGCACGGGCCCGAGGTGCACGTCGCTGACCACGGCGATCCTGAACCCGTGGGCCGCGCGCGGCAGTTTGGCCAGTGGCACGGTGACCCGCTTGACCGTCGGCCCGTTCAGCACGCCGTACGCGCCGGCCCCCACGACCCCCGCGGCGGCCACCGTCGCGGCGGCGCCGACGGTCCGGGCGAGGACGAGACGCCGGGTGGGCGCGGGGGCGGGCCCCACCCCCGGAACCGGGTCGAGGTCCCGCAGCTCCGGCACCGGCACCCGGACCGAGACCGCGCCCTTGGCGGCGGTCGGCGCCTTCCGTTCGAGGACGCGCCGCAGCAGGGGCCGCACGACCTCCCCCACGAGGAGCGCGAGCAGCAGATACAGCGCGAACGCCAGCCACAGGAACCCCGGCCACGCCAGCACCTGTTGCAGCAGGAACGGCGCCCCGCCACGCTCCGCCCCCAGCGCCGCGAACACCAGGACGGGACCGGCCACGAACACCACGGTGCCGGTCCGTCTGGGCCATCCGCCCTTGGCGGTCGTCTCCCGTACGAGACGGCGCCACGCGTAGTAGTGCAGCGCCGCGAAGGCCGCGAGAACGGCGGCGGCGACGAGTACGAAGACGACGATCATCTGCCCGGGCGCCTATGAGGTCCGACGCAGTGTGCGTACCGAACGCAACCCGATGCCCCCGACAACCGTCCCCAATACGAAGGAGACGACGGCGAGCGTCAGATGCACCCAGAAGTACGCGGTCGGATCCCCGGCGTCGTCGAAGGCGAGGCCGCTGCCGTCCTTGACGAGGTTTTTGACGAAAGTGATCCAGATGATCCAGCTCCACACCCCGAAGGCGAGCAGGAACCAGGACACGGGGCGGCTGAGCTTCATACCCTCAGTATCGCCGCGCGGCCGCGCGCACCGCCGCCGGGGTGGGCCAGGGCGAACACAGGCCGCAGCGGTGGAGACTTACGGGGCAGGTACAGGTACCTTCACCAGCGTGTCCGACTCCCACGCCGCGCGACCGACGTCGCACTTGAAGAAGGCCGCGGTGCTGTTCGCCGCATCCGCCCTGACGTTCGCCGGCGCGCTGCCCGCCGCCGCCGCGGACAAGGACAAGAACAAGGACGACGCCAAGCCGCCCGCGTCGATGTCCCGGGTGGGCGGCGCCCAGTTGGGGAAGCCGGGGACGCAGGTGAACCTCCAGGGGGGCGCGCCCGTCCTGCCGAAGGATGTGACGGCGAAGTCCTGGCTCGTCGCGGACGCCGAGTCGGGCGAGGTGCTCGCCTCGCACAACGCGCACTGGGAGCTGCCGCCGGCCTCCACGCTGAAGATGCTGTTCGCGGACACCGTGCTGCCGAAGTTCCCGAAGACGACGACGCACAAGGTGGTGCCCTCCGACCTGGCGGGGATGGGCGCCGGTTCGAGTCTCGTGGGCGTCAAGGAGGGCTTCACGTACTCGGTGCACGATCTGTGGCTTGGCGTCTTCCTGCGGTCGGGCAACGACGCGGTGCATGTCCTGTCCGCCATGAACCAGGGCGTCGCGCGGACCGTCAAGGACATGCAGGCGCACGCCGACGAGCTGCAGGCGGGCGACACCCACGTCGTCAGCCCCGACGGCTACGACATGCCGGGGCAGCACTCCTCCGCGTACGACCTGACGCTCTTCGCCCGGTCCGGGCTGCACAAGAAGGACTTCCGGGAGTACGCCGCCACGGCCACCGCCGAGTTCCCCATGAAGCAGAAGAAGGGGAAGACCACCAAGCAGTTCGGGATCCAGAACACCAACCGGCTGCTCACCGGTTCCCTGGGGCTGCCCGCGTACAAGGGCATCGCGGGTGTGAAGAACGGCAACACGACGAACGCGGGGGCCACGTTCACGGGGGTCGCCGAGCGCGGGAACCGGGTGCTGCTCGTGACCGTGATGAACCCCAAGGCGAAGGAGAGCCAGGCCGTCTACAAGGAGACCACGCGGCTCTTCGACTGGGGGTTCCAGGCGGACGGCAAGGTCTCCCCCGTCGGCCATCTCGTCGGGCCGAGGAGCAAGACGCCCGCGGGCGCCGCGTCCTCCGGCTCCGGTGACGCGGGGCCCCACAAGTCGGCCGCGCACGCCGCGGTCACCGGCGGCGGGTCCAGCGGCGTCGGGATCGCGCTCGCGATCGTGGGCGGGGTCCTGGTCGTCCTCGCGGGCGCGGTCTTCGTCGTCCGCAAGAAGTGGCCGCTGAAGATCACGAAGGGCTGATCTCCTCCGCGGCTGCCTCCGCCTCCGCCTCTTCGGTCTTGCGCAGGCCCACCCGGCCCGTCGCCGTCCACGCGGCGCAGAACAGCAGCAGTTTCGCGGTGAAGTTGATCCACAGGAGCAGGGCCACGGGCGTACCGAACGCGCCGTACATGCTCTTCGCCGCCACGTCCTTCATATAGCCGCTGAGCACCAGCTTCAGCAGCTCGAAGCCCGCTGCCCCGATCAGCGCCGCGGTGATCAGATCGCGGCGCCCCGGCTGCACTCCGGGCAGCAGGGCCAGGACGTAGAGCAGGATCAGGAAGTCCGCGAGGACCGCGATCGCGAAGGCGGCGGCCTGGAGCAGTATTCCGCCCCAGCCCGCCTTGTCGATGCCGATCTGGTCGGCCGTCCAGTCGACGGCCGTGGCCGCGAGGGTGGACGCCGCGAGCGACACGATGCCCGCGAGGCCGAGCCCGACGAGGATCCCGGCGTCCTTGAGCTTGCGCATGACCGGGTTCTCGTCGGAGTCGGGCAGCTCCCACACGTCCCGCAGGCACTGCCGCATCGAGCCGACCCAGCCGACGCCCGTGAACAGCAGCAGCGCTCCCGCGATGATCCCGATCGTGCCCGCGTTGTCGACCAGCGCCCCGATGTCCAACTGGTTGGAGATACCCGGAACCTGGTCGCTGAGCGTCTGCTCCAGCTTCTTCTGCTGCTCGGGGCCCATGGTGCCGGCGGCCACCGCGGCGGCCACGGTGAGCAGCGGAAACAGCGCGAGGAAGCTGATGAACGTCATCGCCGCGGCGAGCTGGGACCAGCGGACCTCGTCGAGCCGCTCGTAGGCGTGCCAGGCATGCGTCCGCATCAGCCGGGTGAACAGCGGCCCGACGACAGGGAGTTTCTTCAGCCAATCCATGATCTCAGCCTGCCCCCCATCCCCACTTCGATCACCCGTTCCGGTGAGCAGACGCAAGGTTTACGACAAACTTCGCACCTTCGGGCGATACGGTCACCGTCATGGTTGCCGACCCCGCTACCGACCCTGTATCCACTCTCCCCTCCGTCCCGCACTCCGTACCGGTCAGCGGCTGGGGCCGCACCGCCCCCACCTCGGCCCGCGTGATCCGCCCCCGCTCCTACGAGGACGCGGTCCTCGCGGTCCGGGACTGCGCCGCCACGGGACGCCGCGGGGGCATCGCGCGAGGCCTCGGCCGGGCGTACGGGGACGCGGCGCAGAACGCGGGCGGGGCCGTCCTCGACATGACGGGGCTCGACCAGATCCACGCCATCGACGCCGCCGGCGGCACCGTGCTGTGCGACGCGGGCGTCTCGCTGCACCGCCTGATGGAGGTGCTGCTCCCCCTCGGCTGGTTCGTGCCGGTCACGCCCGGCACCCGCTACGTCACGGTCGGCGGGGCGATCGGTGCCGACATCCACGGCAGCGACCACCAGGTCTCCGGCTCCTTCGCCCGGCACGTCCCGATGCTCGAACTCCTCACCGCCGACGGCGGGGTACGCGTCGTGGAGCGCGGCACCGAGCTGTTCGACGCGACGGCCGGCGGCATGGGCCTGACCGGGATCATCCTCACGGCGACCATCCAACTGCGGCGCGTGCAGACGTCGCTGATGTCGGTCGACACCGAACGGGCCGCCGACTTCGACGACTTGATGGTCCGGCTCGCCGCCACGGAGAACCGTCACCGCTACTCCGCCGCCTGGGTCGACCTCCTCGCGCGCGGCGCCGCGACGGGCCGCGGAGTGCTCACGCACGGCGAGCACGCACCGCTCGAAGCGCTGCCCGCCCGCGCCCGCAGGCACCCGCTGGAGTTCCGCCCCACCCGCCTGCCCGGAGCCCCGGACCTCCTCCCCGAGGGGCTGCTCGGCCCCACGAGCGTCGGCCTGTTCAACGAACTCCGGTACCGCAAGGCGCCCCGGGCCCGCACCGGTGAACTGCGCAAGCTCTCCGCGTTCTTCCACCCGCTCGACGGCGTACCGCACTGGAACCGCGTCTACGGGCGCGGCGGCTTCGTGCAGTACCAGTTCGCCGTCGGGCGCGGCGAGGAGGAGGCGCTGCGCCGCATCGTGCACCGCGCCTGCGAACGCCGCTGCCCGTCGCTGCTCGCCACCCTCAAGCGCTTCGGCGAAGGCGACCCGGGCTGGCTGTCGTTCCCGGTGCCGGGCTGGACCCTCGCACTCGACATTCCGGCGAGCCTGCCCGAACTGGGCGTTTTCCTCGACGAGTTGGACGAGGAGGTGGCCGCCGCCGGCGGGCGCGTCCACCTCGCGAAGGACTCCCGGCTGCGGCCCGAGCTGCTCGCCGCCATGTACCCGCGCCTCGACGACTTCCGCTCGCTGCGGGCGCACTGGGACCCGCGGGGGGTGTTCCGCTCGGACCTGTCACGGCGCCTCCGCCTGTGACCCGCTGCCCGCTCGAACCGCCTCCCTGGAGCCCCCGTTGAAAGACGCCTTCGGTACCCCCCAGTCCCTGCTCGTCCTCGGCGGCACCTCCGAGATCGCGCTGGCGACCGCCCGCCGCCTCGTCGCCCGGCGCACCCGCACCGTGTGGCTGGCGGGCCGCCCGTCGCCCGCGCTCGACGAGGCCGCCGCCGGGCTGCGCGCCCTGGGCGCCGACACCCGTACGGTGCCCTTCGACGCGCTGGACCCCACCGCGCACGAGGAGACGCTCCGCAAGCTCTTCGCCGAGGGCGACATCGACATGGTGCTGCTCGCGTTCGGCATCCTCGGCGACCAGGCCCACGACGAGGACGACCCGATGTCGGCGGTCCGTGTCGCCCAGACCAACTACACGGGCGCCGTCTCCGCGAGCCTCGTCTGCGCGCGGGCGCTGCAGTCCCAGGGCCACGGCTCGTTCGTCGTCCTGTCGTCGGTGGCGGGTGAGCGGGCCCGCCGGGCCAACTTCATCTACGGCTCCAGCAAGGCGGGCCTCGACGCGTTCACGCAGGGGCTCGGGGACGCGCTGCACGGGACGGGCGTCCACGTCATGGTCGTCCGCCCCGGCTTCGTACGGTCGAAGATGACGGCCGGGCTCGTCGAGGCGCCCATGGCGACGACTCCGGAGGCGGTGGCGCAGGCCATCGAGGTCGGGCTGCGGCGCAGGTCGGAGACGGTGTGGGTGCCGGGGACGCTGCGCGTGGTGATGTCGGCGCTGCGGCATGTGCCGCGGCCGGTGTTCCGGCGGCTGCCGGTCTGACGGGTCCTGCCTGGCGGGTCCTACCGGGCGGGCAGCCGGGGCCCGCGTGTCGTGCGGCCCGAGGTCTGCGCGGGCAGCGACGACGTGCCGAAGGTGAAGTCCCGCAGCCTGCGCCACACCCCGTCGGCGCCCTGCTCGTAGAGCGCGAACCCGGTGCACGCCCAGGCCGCCTCGTACGCGGCGAGCTCCGCGAACGCGCGGTCCATCAGCTCCTCGTCGATGCCGTGCGCCACGGTCACGTGCGGGTGGTACGGGAACTGCAGCTCGCGGGAGACCGGGCCCGACGCGTCCCGCACCTGCTTCTGCAGCCAGGTACAGGCCTCGGCGCCCTCGACGACCTGCACGAACACGACGGGTGACAGCGGCCGGAACGTGCCCGTGCCGGACAGCCGCATCGCGAACGGGCGGCCACCGGAGGCCACTTCCTCCAGGTGCGCCTCGATCGCCGTGAGGTCGGAGGCCTCCACCTCGGTCGGCGGGAGCAGGGTGATGTGCGTGGGAATGCCGTGCGCCGCGGCGTCGCCGAAGCCCGCGCGCCGCTCCTGGAGCAGGCTGCCGTGAGGCTCCGGGACCGCGATCGAAACACCGATCGTTACGGTCCCCACGTCATACTCCTGTCGTCGTGTGGCGGGCGGGTGGCGTCGCGTACGTACGGAACGCTTCCGTGCTCTCCGTGCTCGGCTCAGTGCTTGGCGGGCAGGAAGCCGACCTTGTCGTAGGCCTGGGAAAGGGTCTCCGCGGCGACGGTCCGCGCCTTCTCCGCGCCCTTGGCCAGGATCGAGTCAAGCGTCTCCGGGTCGTCCAGATATTCCTGGGTGCGGGTCCGGAACGGTGTCACGAAGTCCACCATGACCTCGGCCAGGTCCGTCTTCAGCGCACCGTACATCTTGCCCTCGTACTTCTCCTCCAGTTCCGGGATACCGGCCCCGGTGAGGGTGGAGTAGATGGTGAGCAGGTTGCTGACGCCCGGCTTGTTCTCCGCGTCGTAGCGGATCACGGTGTCGGTGTCGGTGACGGCGCTCTTGACCTTCTTGGCGGTCGCCTTCGGCTCGTCGAGCAGGTTGATGAGGCCCTTCGGCGTAGACGCCGACTTGCTCATCTTGATCGACGGGTCCTGAAGGTCGTAGATCTTCGCCGTCTCCTTGAGGATGTACGGCGCCGGGAGCGTGAACGTGTCGCCGAAGCGGCCGTTGAAGCGCGTCGCGAGGTCGCGGGTCAGCTCGATGTGCTGGCGCTGGTCCTCACCGACGGGAACCTGGTTGGCCTGGTACAGCAGAATGTCGGCGACCTGAAGCACCGGGTAAGTGAACAGCCCCACACTCGCCCTGTCGGCACCCTGCTTCGCCGACTTGTCCTTGAACTGCGTCATGCGGCTCGCCTCGCCGAAGCCGGTGATGCAGTTCATGACCCAGGCCAGCTGGGCGTGCTCCGGCACGTGGCTCTGCACGAACAGCGTGCAGCGCTCCGGGTCGAGCCCCGCGGCGAGCAGCTGCGCGGCGGCGAGCCGGGTGTTCGCCCGCAGCTCCTTCGGGTCCTGCGGAACGGTGATCGCATGCAGGTCCACGACCATGTAGAAGGCGTCGTGGGACTCCTGCAGCGCCACCCACTGGCGGACCGCGCCGAGGTAGTTGCCGAGGTGGAACGAGCCGGCGGTGGGCTGGATACCGGAGAGCACACGAGGGCGAACATCAGAGGCCATGTGCCTCATTGTCTCAGGTGCCACGTACAGCTCCGCAGCGGCCGAAGGTCCTTTACGTTGCGGGGCGCGACCTGGTCGTTGTCAGTGGGCGCCGGTAGCTTGTCGATGTGGCGGGAGTCACGTGGGGGCGCGTCGGCGGGGGTGGCGATGCAGTACGTACGAGGGTTGCTGGTGGCGGTGCTGCTGCTGTGGGCGGGGGCCGGGGTGGCGCACGCGCGGCCGACGAATCCGGGCGGGATGGATGTGCCGGATCTCGCGCTGGTGATCGCGGGCGGCACGGGGCACACCGTGACGGTGCGGGCCGAGGACCGTGACTTCGCCGGCCTCGAGCGGCTGACGACGGACTTCGACACGGTGACCGAGCGGGTGCCCGAGTCCTGGCAGGAGGGGCGCTTCCCGCGGGTCGTGGCCACGGTCGTGTGGGGCCTGACCGGTGTCGGCGGCTGGCCGCAGACGCACCGGGCGCCCGGCGGCGACACGGTCGTCGAGCGTCAGGACCAGCTGTTCTACGCGGAGGACGGCACGCCGTGGATCCGCACGGACCCGGCGGTCGACGTGAACGACGACGACCTCCGCTGGCACCGGGCGCCCCGCGCGCTGGTCGACCATCTGACACGGTCCGGCGTGTTCCCGACGGCCCCCAGCGAGCCGACCGATCGGTCCCCGTGGTGGTGGGGCGCGGCCGGCCTCGCCGTGGGCCTCACGACGTCCGCCACGGCATGGCGCCTCCGCGCACGCCCCCGTCACCCCCACGAGCCCCGCCAGGAACTGGTCGACCTTTAGGGCGCGGTTTTGTTTACGGGGGCGTGCCGGGGGCGCGAGGCCCGGGGGGGCCTGGGAGCGGCGTCACGCGATCGGTACGTCGCGAGGCGTCTCACCGACTGCACCGGGCCCCGCTCACCTCCCACCACCCGCCCCCTCCGGGGGCTCCCGCTCGTCCGGGGCCCCGTCCGTCACGCGGAGACGGGGGCCGGCGGCTACGACGTGGTCGACGCCCATCGTCCTGGGCGCGCGGCGCCGGGGGCCGCCTTGCCCACCCTGCCGCCCAAGGCGGCAGATTGCCCAAGGCGGTGCGGCACCCCGCGCGGCCGACGCCCCCGGAGGGGGCGGGTGGTGGGAGATGGGCGAGGCACCCGGGCGATCCCCTGCCGGTAGGCAAATCAAGCCCCGGCGGCGGGTGAGCACATCAAGCCCCTGCGGCGATTGAGCAGCGGGGTACGGGGCGGAGCCCCGGTCTTTTCGGCCCGCCGCCGTTTGGGGCGCGGGGCCCAGGCCGGAGCCCCGCCCTCCAGCCCCGCCGGCGATTGAGGCGCGGGGCCCGGGGCGGGGCCCCGTGGCGTGAGGGCGGGTGACCGGCTCACGCCACGGAGGGGATCAGCCCAGGTCGATCTGCCCGTACAGCGGGAACCCGGCCAGCAGGTCCGTCGCCCGGTGGGACACCTCGTCCGCGACCTTCGGCTCCAGCACGTGACTCGCCTTCGACACCGCCCCGGACTTCGTGGTCCCCGGCTCGGAGGCCGTCAGCACACGGTCCATGAGCCCCGCGATCTCGTCCATCTCACCGGTGCCGAGCCCCCGCGTGGTCAGCGCCGGCGTACCGATCCGGATGCCGGACGTGTACCAGGCCCCGTTCGGGTCCGCCGGAATCGCGTTGCGGTTCGTGACG
The DNA here is from genome assembly GCF_044766085.1 of Streptomyces sp. NPDC102360. NCBI lineage: Bacteria > Bacillati > Actinomycetota > Actinomycetes > Kitasatosporales > Streptomycetaceae > Streptomyces > Streptomyces sp. NPDC102360. Next base: position 44,218 of record NZ_JBIWLG010000009.1, read on the forward strand.
ATGCCGGAATCGAGCAGCGCGGCCTCGGCCTGCCGCCCGGTGAGCCCGTAGGAGGCGCCCACATCGATGAGGTTGAGGTGGTTGTCGGTGCCACCCGTGACCAGCGTCGCGCCCCGCCGCATGAGCCCCTCGGCCAGCGCCCGCGCGTTGTCCACGATGCGCTGCGCGTAGTCCTGGAACGCCGGCTGCCGCGCCTCCGCGAGGGCGACCGCCTTCGCGGCCATGACGTGCGGCAGCGGCCCGCCGAGCACCATCGGGCAGCCCCGGTCGACCTGGTCCTTGAGCGAGTCGTCGCACAGCACCATGCCGCCGCGCGGCCCCCGCAGCGACTTGTGCGTGGTCGTCGTGACGATCTGCGCGTGCGGCACCGGGTCGAAGTCACCGGTCAGCACCTTGCCCGCGACCAGACCGGCGAAGTGCGCCATGTCGACCATGAGCGTCGCCCCGACCTCGTCGGCGATCTCCCGCATGATCCGGAAGTTCACGAGGCGCGGGTACGCGGAGTACCCGGCGACGATGATCATCGGCTTGAACTCACGGGCCTGCGCGCGCAGCGCCTCGTAGTCGACGAGCCCGGTCACGGGATCCGTCCCGTACGACCGCTGGTCGAACATCTTGCCGCTGATGTTCGGCCGGAACCCGTGCGTGAGGTGACCACCCGCGTCCAGCGACATCCCCAGCATCCGCTGGTTGCCGAAGGCCTGCCGCAGCTCGGCCCAGTCCGCCTCGCTGAGGTCGTTGATCTGCCGGACCCCGGTCTTCGCGAGGAACGGCGCCTCGACGCGGTCGGCGAGCACGGCCCAGAACGCGACGAGGTTCGCATCGATGCCGGAGTGCGGCTGGACGTACGCGTGCCGCGCGCCGAACAGCTCGCGGGCGTGCTCGGCGGCGAGCGACTCGACGGTGTCGACATTGCGGCAGCCGGCGTAGAAGCGGCGGCCGACGGTGCCCTCGGCGTACTTGTCGCTGAACCAGTTGCCCATGGTCAGCAGGGTCGCCGGGGACGCGTAGTTCTCCGAGGCGATCAGCTTGAGCATCTCGCGCTGGTCGGTGAGCTCCTGGCCGATGGCGTCGGCGACGCGCGGCTCCACGGCGCGCACGACGTCGAGCGCGGCGCGGTAAGCGGTGGATTCGGGGGACAGCGGGGATTCGGTCATGGGGCAGCCTCCGGACACGGTCGGTTCACGGTTCGGCCCAGGCGCACGGCACTCACTGCTCGGACCGCTCCCCGATGGTCGATCCCATCCCAGCGCGCCAGTCACGGCCCTGCCGTCACCCTACTCAGATTCGCCGTGTCCGGTCCGCTCGGGTCACGCCGACGGGCCTGCTCGTCCGGCCGGGGGTCCGGGGGTTGCCCCCGGGACAGCACTGCGGGCGCATCGCACGGCGAGGTTTCCACGTCCACATCGCGAGCGACGATAGGAAGGGGCCACAAGCCCGTCCCACACCTCGTGCCATGAGCCGCGACGAACGGAGATCCCGTGACTTCTGTGACTCCATCCACCACCCCCGCAGGACACACCACGCAGGACTTCATCACCGCCTCCGAGGAGCACGGCGCGCACAACTACCACCCCCTCCCCGTGGTCGTCGCCAGCGCCGAGGGCGCGTGGATGACGGACGTCGAGGGGCGGCGCTACCTCGACATGCTCGCCGGCTACTCGGCGCTCAACTTCGGGCACGGCAACCGCCGGCTCATCGAGGCGGCGAAGGCCCAGCTGGAGCGGGTGACGCTGACGTCCCGCGCGTTCCACCACGACCGGTACGCCGAGTTCTGTACGCGCCTCGCCGAGCTGTGCGGCATGGAGATGGTGCTGCCGATGAACACGGGCGCGGAGGCCGTCGAGACCGCCGTGAAGACCGCCCGGAAGTGGGGCTACCGGGTCAAGGGCGTGCCGGACGGGCAGGCCAGGATCGTGGTCGCGAGCGACAACTTCCACGGCCGGACGACGACGATCGTCAGCTTCTCCACCGACGAGGAGGCCCGCGCCGACTTCGGTCCGTACACGCCGGGCTTCGACATCGTCCCGTACGGGGATCTGGACGCGCTGCGCGCCGCGGTCACGGACGACACGGTGGCGGTGCTGCTCGAACCGATCCAGGGCGAGGCGGGCGTGCTCGTCCCGCCGCCCGGATACCTGGCAGGCGTACGGGAGTTGACCCGTGACCGGAACGTCCTGTTCATCGCCGACGAGATCCAGTCGGGCCTCGGCCGCACGGGCCGCACCTTCGCGTGCGAGCACGAGGGCGTGGTGCCGGACATGTACGTGCTGGGCAAGGCGCTCGGCGGCGGCGTCGTGCCGGTGTCGGCGGTGGTGTCGAGCAGGGACGTGCTCGGGGTGTTCCGGCCGGGCGAGCACGGGTCGACGTTCGGCGGGAACCCGCTCGCCTGCGCCGTCGCCCTTGAGGTGATCGCGATGCTGCGTACCGGGGAGTTCCAGGAGCGGGCGGCGGAGCTGGGCGAGCATCTGCACGCCGAACTGGGCCTGTTGACGGGGACGGGGAAGGTGACCGGAGTGCGCGGGCGCGGCCTGTGGGCGGGCGTCGACATCGACCCGTCGTACGGGACGGGCCGGGAGATCTCGGAGAAGCTGATGGACCGCGGGGTCCTGGTGAAGGACACCCACGGGTCCACCATCCGGATCGCCCCGCCGCTGGTGATCGGCAAGGACGACCTGGACTGGGGCCTCGATCAGCTCCGGGCGGTCCTGGGCGCGTAGGCCCCTTTGCCCAGGCTCACAGGATGACGTGGGGCAGGAAGCGGGCGTACTCGTCCGTGACGAGACCCGCCGACTCCCGGATGCCCAGGCCCGCCGCCTCGTCCTCGACGACCCACGCGCCGAGGACGACGCGGTTGCCGTCGAAGTCGGGCAGTTCGCTCAACTGCTGGTAGCAGCAGGGCTCTTCGGGGTTCGCGGGAGGTTCGGACCCCGGCTCGTGGATCGTGACGCCCGCGCCCTCGCGGCCGAGCAGCGGCTTCGACACGTAGCCGGGGCCGCTCATATCGGTGGCGAGTTCGCGCGGTCCGTCGAGGTAGGCGGGGAGCAGGTTCGGGTGGCCGGGGTACAGCTCCCACAGCACCGCGAGCAGCGCCTTGTTGCTGAGCAGCATCTTCCAGGCGGGCTCGATCCACATCGTCGTACCCGTGCCGCCGCCGTTGTCGAGGCCGCCCAGGACGTGCGGGGCGAACGCGTCGGAGGTCAGCCACTCCCACGGATACAGCTTGAAGATGCTGCGGATGTACCGGAGTTGGTTGTCGACGAACCGCTCGGAGAAGCTGTCCCACCCGATCTCTTCCATGGAGATCCAGTCGGTGTCCAGGCCCGCCTGTTCGGCGGTCTCCTTCAGATAGCCGACGGTCATCAGGTCCTCGCCGAGTTCGTCGGCCGAGGAGTGCGCGAAGTAGAGCGGGCTGCCGGGCGGAAGCAGGGCGGCCTGCTTCTTCCAGGCGTCGACGAGCCGCTCGTGGAGCGAGTTCCACTGGTCGGCGCCGGGGAACCGCTCCTCCATCCAGAACCACTGGGGGCTCGCGGCCTCCACCAGTGAGGTGGGGGTGTCGGCGTTGTACTCGAGGAGCTTCGCGGGGCCTGTGCCGTCGTAGCGCAGGTCGAACCGGCCGTACACGGACGGGAGTTCGGCGCGCCGCTCCCAGGCCTCGGCGACCGCGGCCGCGACGCGCGGGTCGGTGATGCCGAGGTCGGCGAAGCGGTCGTTGCGGACGATGTGCTCGGCCGCGGCGAGGCACATCCGGTGCAGCTCCTCGACGACCTCTTCGAGCGCCTCGACCTCCGGGAGCGAGAACTCGTAGTAGGCGCTCTCGTCCCAGTACGGGCGCAGCGAGTCGTCGGGGTAGCGGGTGAGCGGATAGATGAGCCCCTGCTCTTCGACGGTCTGCTGCCAGCGGGGGCGTGGCGTGATGGTGTGACGCTTCATCGGAATGTGTAACGCTTTCCGGGGATCAGCCGCCGGAGCTTCCGCCCTTGCCGCCGCTGCCGAAGCCGCCGCGCGTGACACCACCGCCGGAGGACTTGGTGAAGGAGCCGCCGCCGACGCGCGCGCCCTTCTTCGAACCGCCGTAGTACCAACCGCCGTTGACCGAGGACTTGGTCGACGAGGACTTGCAGTACTTGTCGGAGACGACCTTGTAGCCCTTGCCGGCGTTGTAGCTGCCGCGGTCGATGCAGCGCTTGTCGACGTCGGACGAGCAGGCGGTGAGCGCGGCGGCCAGCAGGCCCACGCCGCCGAGCGCGACGGTGCCGGAGCGCAGCCGTCGTTGGGTGGTGTTGTCCGTCATGAAGTTCTCCCCCGTTGCGATGCGTATACGTACGTGTACCCGTGCCCCGCCCTAGGGCAGGACGCGGCACAGCGTATCCAACGCGCCCGGCCACGCGTGATCGGGCGGGGTGCCGTAGCCGACGACCAGGGCGTCCATGGGAACTTCCGGTTCCGGTGCGTCCTTGTGGCGGAATTCGGCCAGGCCCGAGATGCCGAGGCGCTGCCAGGCGGCGGCCTGCACGACGGACCGCTCGGTGCCGGGCGGGAGTTGGAGCACGGCATGCAGTCCGGCCGCGATGCCGGTGGCGCGCACGGCGGGGGCACGTTCGGCGAGGGCGGCGACGAGCTGGTCGCGGCGGCGCCGGTAGCGGAGGCGCCCGGCGCGCACATGACGGTCGTACGCCCCCGACTCGATGAACTCGGCGAGGGTGAGCTGGTCGAGGACGCCGCAGGACCAGTCGGTGTGCCCCTTGGCCGCGACGACCTCGTCGACGAGCGGCGCGGGCAGCACCATCCAGCCGAGGCGCAGTCCGGGGGCGAGGGACTTGCTGGCGGTGCCGAGGTAGACGACGCGGTCCGGGTCGAGGCCCTGGAGGGCGCCGACGGGCTGGCGGTCGTAGCGGAACTCGCCGTCGTAGTCGTCCTCCAGGATCAGCCCGCCGGTGCGGCGCGCCCAGTCGACGGCGGCGGCGCGGCGGCGGGCGTGCAGGGCGACGCCGAGGGGGAACTGGTGGGCGGGGGTGAGCAGGGCGACCCTTTCATCACTGGAGCCCAACTCCCGCACATCCGCGCCCAGTTCATCGAAAGACAGAGGGCGGGTCCGCAGTCCGGGACGGGTCAGATAGTCCCAGTGAAGATCGAGCCCGTACGACTCGACGGCGACGTCGCGCACGCCGCGCCGGTGCAGCACCTCGCCGAGCAGGATCATGCCCTGCACGAACCCGGCGCAGACGACGATCCGCTCCGGCGATGCCTGCACGCCGCGGGCGCGGGCCAGATAGCCGGCGAGAGCGCCGCGCAGTTCGGGGCGGCCGCGCGGGTCGCCGTAGCCGAGGGCCTCGTTCGGGGCGGCGGTCAGGGCGCGGCGGGCGGCCTTCAGCCACTCGGCGCGGGGGAAGGAGGAGAGGTCGGGGCGGCCGGGCATGAGGTCGTAGCGGTGCCCGCCGAAGGGGACACGGTTGGTGGCGGGGGCCGGGCTCGCCGCCCGCCCCGGCCGCTCGGCCACCCGGGTGCCGGAGCCCTGCCGGGCGGTGAGCCAGCCCTCGGCAACGAGGTCGGCGTAGGCGTCGGCGACGGTGTTGCGGGCGAGGCCGAGGTCGGCGGCGAGGGTGCGGGAGGCGGGCAGCCGGACGCCGGGGGCGAGCCGCCCGCCGCGTACGGCCTCACGCAGCGCGTCGGTCAGCCCGCGACGTACGCCCCCGGAGGGATGGGGGTCGATGTGCAGATCGATGCCGAGCGCCCGTCCGGACGCCGAATTGGCCCAAGATTCTTCCACGTAAATGGACCATACCCCTGGGCTACTTCCTTCGTAGGCTCGAAGCATGACGAACAACGAGAACGCCCCGTACGTCCACGAGCACACCCCCCGCCTCGACTGGTCCCGGCAGGCCCCCGAGGTCTTCAAGGCGATGATCAAGCTGGACGCGGCGGCCCGCGCGGGCCTCGACCCCAAGGTCGCCGAGCTGGTCAAGGTCCGCGCCTCGCAGATCAACCGCTGCGCCCTCTGCCTCGACATGCACACGAAGGACGCCCTGGCGGCCGGCGAGAGCGTCGAGCGGATCATCCAGCTCAGCGCGTGGGAGGAGTCGCAGCACTTCTACACGGAGAAGGAGATCGCGGCGCTGGAGCTCACGGAAGCGATCACGGTCCTGACGGACGGTTTCGTGCCGGACGAGGTGTACGAGAAGGCGGCGAAGGTCTACGACGAGCAGGAGCTGACCCAGCTGATCGCGGCGATCACGGTCATCAACGCCTGGAACCGCTTCGGCGTCTCGACGCGCCAGTCGCCGGGCCACTACACGCCGGGCGACTACAAGTGACGCTTCGTACGCGCCAGTTGGACGCCGGGGTCCGATCGGCGATGCAGACGCTGAGCGCGGCAGCCAAGAAGGGCCTCGGCGACCCGACCCTCACCGAACTGGTGTCGATCCGGGCGTCGCAGCTCAACCAGTGCGCGTTCTGCCTGGACATGCACGTGGACATCGCGCTCGACAAGAACGGCGAGAGCCCGAAGCGCATCGCACTGCTCAACGCCTGGCGCGAGGCGGGCAAGGCCTTCAACGACCGAGAAAAGGCTGCGCTCGCGCTCACCGACGCTATTACGCTCCTGACGGACGGCTACGTCCCGGACGAGGCGTACGAGAGGGCAGCAAAGCACTTCACGGAACAGGAACTCGCGCACCTCATCGCCTCGATCGTGGTCATCAACAACTGGAACCGGCTGATGGTGAGCCGGCGCATCGAGCCTGGAGGCCCCGCATGGTGAGTCCGAGTCCCGCCGACACCCTCCGCGCCCTGCACCACGACCGCTCCCCCGGCGACGCGCTCGTCCTCCCCGGCCCGTGGGACGCGGCGAGCGCCCGCGTCTTCGAGGAGACGGGTTTCCCGGCGCTGGCGACACCGTCCGCGGGGGTGGCGGCGTCCCTCGGCTACGAGGACGGGCAGACCCCGGCGGACGAGATGTTCGCGGCGGTCCACCGGATCGTGCGCGCGGTGTCGGTCCCGGTGTCGGCGGACATCGAGGGCGGCTACGGCCTCGCCCCGAAGGAACTGGTCGCCCGGCTCCTGGAAACAGGCGCGGTCGGCTGCAACCTGGAGGACTCCGACCACGCGAACGGATCCCTCAAGGACCCGCAGCAGCAAGCGGATTGGCTGGCGGAGGTCCGCTCGGTGGCGGGCGACCGCATCGTCCTCAACGCCCGTATCGACACGTTCATCCGCGGCGCGGCGGACCCGATCGCCGAGGCGATCGACCGCGCCCGCCTGTACGTCGCCGCGGGCGCCGACTGCGTCTACCCGATCGGCGCCCCACCGGAAGCCGTCCCGGCCCTGCGCGCGGGCATCGAGGGCCCGATCAACGTGGGCGCCCCGCCGGAGGGCCCCTCGCTCCGCGAGTGGGGCGAGTTGGGCGCGACCCGCATCACCTTCGGCCCGGGGTTGCAGCGACGCGCTGCCGCGGCGGTGCGGGAGATCGCGGAGGGCTTGCGCTGAGCACCACCACCCATCACGTGGCGTGACGTACCGGGTCCCGGCCTTGAGCGAAGGCCGGGACCCAGCTGTTTCCCGCCTCTTTCTGTGACCTCTCCGACAGATCCTGTCACTCGTTGCTCACGAGAAATCACGCATGCCAGGATCTTTGGCCATGGATGCCATACGGGGGCGTGAAGAGCAGGCCGATTCGGCGCAACGGGAGTTCGCGGCGCTGCTGGGGGAGTTCCGGCGGGCGGCGGTGCTGGTGCCGCTGGCAGGCGAGGACGAGCAGGACGGCTTGTGGTCGGCGGAGTCCGGCGGGCTGCGCTGGATCTGCGCGTTCTCCCACGAGGAGGCGCTGGCCCGCTTCGTCGAGGCGCGCGGCACGGCGGAGGCCACTCGCGACTGGCCTTATCTCAAGGTGCTGGGCGCGCGGCTGCTCGACGAGGCGGTCGGCGCGGCGGGTGTGCCGTGCGGCGTCGCCCTGGACCCGGGATCGCCGGACGGCGTCCTGTTCCCGCCGGTGGCGGGCATCGTCCCTGACGCCGTCGCGGTCGACGCGGCGGAGGCGACCACATGACCGGCTACTCCGTTGATCCCGAGACTCTGCGGCGGATCACCAAGGGCATCAACGCCTCGATGTCGGAGCTGAAGGAGCTCGGTTTCGACATCGAGGCGAACCTCGGACGCGGCTTCGACGAGCTGGAGCTGACCGGACTGGAGTCGGGGCACGCCGGTCTGACGGAGACGTTCGCCGAGTTCTGCGACCGGTGGGGCTGGGGCGTGCATTCGCTGATGCGGGACGCGAACGAACTGGCGCACGGCCTCGGACTGTCGGCCGGGCTCTACCACGAGCAGGAGCAGTACGTCTCGACCACCTTGAAGTCCGCCTACACAGCAGCGGGCGGCAATCCATACCTGTCGGAGGAAGAGGTGGCGCGCCAGAGCTGGAGCGACACGCTGACGAGCCCGGTGACCCAATCGCTGAACCCGGAATACGCGGCAGGTTCCGCCCCGGATGCGCTGCAGCAGGCGGACGCGGCCTGGGACCAGGCGGCGGAGAACGCGAAGTCCTCGCCTGTGCTGGGCGCGTCGGGGGCCCTGTCCGGCGGAGGCACGGACGTCGACTGGCAGTGGGACGGCGCTCCAGGGGACGGTTCCGCGAACACCGAGGGGCGGAGCTGACCGGTGGGCATCGGGGAGTACATAGACAAGGCCGGCGACGGTCTCGAGGGCGCTGTCGGCTCGGCGAAGAAAGCGGTCGGCGGCGCGGTCGAATGGGGTACGGACAAGGCCGCCGACGGCCTCGACCAGGTCGGCCTGGACGGTACGGCCGAGAACCTGCGGGACGGCGGCGAGTCACTCGCCAACCGGCTGGGCGCCGAGGTCGACGAGCGCGACCTCGGCGAGAGCGACGATCCCAAGGAACTGCTCCACGGCAGCCCCGACAAGATCGAGTCGACCGCGCGCCATCTGCGGGACTTCTTCTCCGCGTTCGAGAACGTCGGTCAGGGACTGCGCGGCCTGGACTCCGGCGACTGGCAGGGCAAGGCCGGGGACGCCTTCCGGGAGAAGTTCGACGTCCAGCCCAAGGCGTGGCTCACCGCGGCGGACGCCTGCGAGTCGGCGGCCAAAGCTCTGGAAACGTACGCGGACACGGTCCGCTGGGCGCAGAACCAGGCCCGCGAGGCCATCGCCAAGTGGCGGGCCGCCGAGCAGGCCTCGAAGCGGGCGGTCGACAGCTACAACACCCGTATCGACGCGTACAACAGCGACGTCGACACGTACAACAGCGCCCTTGAGCAGGGCGGGACGCCGGGTGCTGTCCCGGACAAGCCCGGACCGTTCACCGACCCGGGCAAGGAGGGAAGGGAAGCGGCGGAGCACCTGCTCACCGAGGCTCGGCGGCAGCGCAGCGACGCGGGTCAGGACGCCCAGCGGCGGATGGCCGCGGCACTGGAGACGGCGCCGCGGAAGCCGGCCTTCACCGACCGGTTGAAGGCCAACGGCGAGGACTGGATCGCGACCGGCACGCTCAGCGCGACCCATGCGGCCGGAGGCGTCGTCAAGAGCCTCACCGACGTGGCGAAACTGGCCCGCACGATGAACCCGCTGGACCCGTACAACCTCACCCACCCCGCCCAGGCGTTCGCCCAGCAGCAGATGGTGCTCGCCGGACTGACCAACCTCGCCACGCACCCCGAGCAACTCCCCAAGGCGATCATCGGCTCCGGATGGAAGAGCGACCCCAGCGAGGCCACCGGAGTCCTGCTGGGAAACCTGATCGGCGGCAAGGGCGCGGGCGGGGCCGCGAAGGCCGGGCTGCGGGGCGGGTTGAAGGCGGGCGCGGAGGGCGCGGCGCGCAGGGGGTTGGGCGGTCGCCTCATAGAGTCCGCGCGCAGATTCCTCGACCGCAAGTGCGCGTCGGACCCGGTCGACGTGGCGACGGGCCGGATGCTGCTGCCGCAGACGGACATCACCCTGCCCGCACTGCTGCCGCTGACCTTCGAGCGGTTCTTCGAGTCGTCCTGGCGGGCGGGCCGCTGGTTCGGCCCCACCTGGACCTCAACTGCCGACCAACGCCTGGAGGTCGACGCGGAGGGCGTCATCTTCATCAGCGCCGACGGCACGATGCTGGCCTACCCGCACCCGGTCCCGGGCCTGCCCGTGCTGCCCGCCGAGGGCCCGCGCCATCCGTTGGAGATCGACCTCCACGGCGAATACACCCTCACCGACCCCGGGTCGGGCCGCGTCCTGCACTTCGACGCCCCGACGGACGGGCCGGACGGCATCGCGCCGCTCGCGCAGATATCGGACCGCACCGGCCAGTGGATCACCTTCGCCTACGACGAAGAGGGCGCGCCCACCTCCATCGCACACAGCGCGGGCTACCACCTCAAGGTCACGACCCTCGGCGGCCGGATCACGGCTCTGCACCTGGCGGGCGCGGCCGAGGACGGCGGCGACACCGAGCTCGTGCGCTTCGGGTACGACGGGGCCGGCCACCTCGCCGAAGTCACCAACTCCTCCGGAATTCCCACCCGTTTCGGCAATGACGCACTCGGTCGCATCACGTCCTGGACCGACACGAACGACTCGTCCTTCCACTACGTCTACGACGACCGGGACCGCTGCGTCGGACAGGGCGGCGTCGAAGGCCACATGGCCAACACGTTCGTGTACGGGGACCGCGATCCGGACACCGGTCTCAGCACGACGTCTCTCACCAACTCCCTTGGCCAGACCAGCCGTTACCTCGTCAACGACCGCTGCCAGGTGGTGGCGGAGACCGATCCGACGGGCGCGACGACGCGCACCGCTTACGACCGTTTCAACAAGGTCCGGTCGATCACCGACCCCCTCGGTGGGACCACGCAGTTCGCGTACGACGAGGCGGGTCACCTGAGTCTGGTGATCCGCCCGGACGGCCACTACACCAGCGCCGCCGTGGGCCGCCTGGGCCTGCCCACGACCGTCGCCGCCCCCGACGGCGCGGTGTGGCACCGCACGTACGACGAGCGCGGCAACCCGACGACGGTCACGGACCCGACCGGAGCCACGACCCGCTACACGTACGCCGCCTCGGGCCACCTGACCTCGATCACGGACGCGCTGGGGGCGACGACGACGGTCACGACGAACCGGGCGGGCCTCCCCCTGTCGGTGACGGACCCGCTGGGCGCGACCACGACGTACGAACACGACGCCTTCGGCCGCACGATCTCCGTCACGAACGCGCTCGGCCACCGCACGTCGATGCTCTGGACGGTGGAGGGGAAACTCGCCCAACGCCGTTCACCGGACGGCGCTGTCGAGTCGTGGACATACGACGGCGAGGGCAACTGCACCCATCACATGGACGCCCTCGGCCAGGTCACCACGTTCGAGTACACCCACTTCGACCTGCTGACGTCCCGCACGGACCCCGACGGCACGCGCCACACGTTCACCCACGACACGGAACTCCGCCTGACGCAGGTCACCAACCCGCAGGGGCTGGTGTGGAGTTACTCGTACGACCAGGCGGGCCGCCTGCTCACGGAGACGGACTTCGACGACCGTCGGGTCACGTACGAGCACGACCCGGCGGGCCGCCTCACGACCCGCACCACACCACTCGGCGACACGATCGGTCTCGCCTACGACCCACTCGGCAACCTCACGACCAAGGACGCGGCGGGAGCCCTCACCCACTACACGTACGACCTGGCCGGCCGCCCCACCCGCATCAGCGGCCCGGACGCCACGCTGGCGTACGCGTACGACACGGCGGGCCGCACCCTGTCCGAGTCGACGGACGGCCGAACGGTCACCTACACGTACGACGCCCTCGGCAGGCGCACCTCCCGCACGACGCCGACCGGCGCGGTCAGCGAGTGGTCGTACGACGCCGCGAGCAACCGGTCGACGCTGACGGCCTCCGGCCGCACCATCGAGTTCACGCACGACGCCCTGGGCCAGGAACTCGCCCGTGCACTCGGCGACACTCTCACTCTGTCGAGCACCTGGGACACACTGGGCCGCCTCACGACTCACGACGTGACAGGCCCGCGCGCAGAGCGTCTCCAGCACCGCGCCTACACCTACCGCGCCGACGGCAACCTCACCGCCGTCGACGACGCCCTCAACGGTCCGCGCCGCTTCACCCTGGACACGGCGGGCCGCGTCACGGCGGTCAACGCCCGCGACTGGTCGGAGACCTACGCCTACGACTCCGCCGGTAACCAGACCCGGGCGGTCTGGCCGGACACCATGCCGGGCGGCCAGACCGCCACCGGCGAACGCACGTACACCGGCACCCGCATCACCCGCGCGGGCAACATCCGCTACGAACACGACGCGGCAGGCCGCACCACCCTCCGCCAGAAAACCCGCCTCTCCCGGAAGCCGGACACCTGGCACTACACCTGGGACGCGGAGGACCGCCTCACGACCTGCACCACCCCTGACGGCACGCGGTGGCGCTACCGCTACGACCCCTTGGGCCGCCGCACCAGGAAGCAGCTCCTGGCGTCGGACGGTGAATCGGTCCTGGACCAGACCGACTTCACATGGGACGCCACAACCCTCTGCGAGCAGACGACACATGCTCCGGACTCCACCACCCCTGCGATAACGCTCACTTGGGACCACGACGGCCAGCGCCCGCTGGCCCAGCGGGAAAACAAGTCACTGACAACCGCCCCGCAGCGGGACATCGACGAACGCTTCTTCGCCATCGTCACCGACCTCGTCGGCACCCCCACCGAACTCGTCGACGAACAGGGCGACATCGCCTGGCGCACCCGCACCACCCTCTGGGGCACGACAACCTGGCCCCGCACCTCCACGGCCTACACCCCACTCCGCTTCCCGGGCCAATACTTCGACCCGGAAACGGGCCTCCACTACAACTACTTCCGCCATTACGACCCTGAAACGGCCCGCTATTGCACGTCTGACCCCCTCGGTCTGGAACCTGCTGACAATCCCGCCACCTACGTCCACAACCCGCATGCGTGGGCCGACCCGCTCGGGCTCAGTCCTTGTCCTCAGGTGGACCACCGGAAAATGGACTACCTATTCAATCGGGACATCACGCCAAACGACCACAACTCCCCCAGAGCCGTTCAGAATGCACGACAACTGGCCAGCATGGGATTCCATGACACTCCAGCCTCCCGCTCCTACGTCATGGATCACCTCAAGGAATCAGTCAGCAACGGTTTCGATAGAACCTTCACCACCGAGTACGGGGAGTACGGAGTCACGAACTCTGTAATCTATGGACCGCACGGGATCCGAGGCGTCGAGAGCACCTGGCAGGCCATGCCAGACGGCAGCTACCGTTTCACCACTGCAATCTTCCGAGGTGGCTCATGAGGGCACAAGACATGGAGGGGAAATGCATCAAATCTTTCAGGTTCCACTTGAGACAGAGTTTCTTGAAGAGCTCGGCGTGGAACCAACCCGGAGCGACGACGGCGACACATTCACACTAAACCTGAGCGAAACGACCGGAGAACCTCTTTCGCTTACCGCCAGCGAGGCGGCAAGGTCTGTCCGGATCATCTGGGATACAGGGAGAAGCCGCACGATCGACATCTACAGGGAGGGCGCCACCTACATGCGCCTCTCCTCTCGCGACAGCCGGACAGTCATCGTCATCGGATTCTCCTTGGGGGGAACGCAGGGAGAACTGAAGCTACAGGTATTCCCCCACATCGAGATCTCCGACCAGCAACTCTTCACCTAAGGGTCGTCCCGTAATTGATGACGAGGAGTTAAGGGGTAGTCCGCGGGTCCGTATGCAAGTCGAGATTCACCTGCCGATCGACTTGATCCATGGCCATTTCACGATGCAGACCACGACAGAGCGACGAGCATAGCCAGCAGCCACAGGCCCACGCTCGCTGGAGAGTAGATGTAGTAGCGCCAATGCTCTGGCAGGGGCGACGGCGCGAGTAGGAGCAAGATCAGCGTGGCCCATGTGGCCAGTATGGCGGCTGCCATGCGTGCTGCGGCCATCTCCATCGACCCCTCAACGGTGCTCATCTCTATGGACCGGATGATAGGGCGACTGGGATGATCTTGGTGTGACTGGTGTAATCACGGCGTCGGAGCCGTCCTGGATAGCCCCGTTCACTGGGCTGAGTCCGTGCTGCTTCGGCAAGTTGGTGACCGCGGTACGACGGGAGGCCAATGCCAGCAGGGGGCGTGGACGACCCTGGGGCCTCTCGTTGGAGGACCGCATCCTGCTGGTCACCGCTTACTGGCGTACGAACTTGACGATGCGCCAGCTGGCCACGCTGTTCGGTACTTCGAAGTCGGCTGCCGACCGGATCATCAACACGCCGACACTCGCCTGGTCGTCGTGGTCGGCCGGCCGCTGCCGGGCAACCGGCATGGCTCTCGCGGCTGGGACGAATCCGGAGCCAAGGACGCCGTCTGCAAGACCATGACCATCGCTGACGGCGGCTACCAGGGCACCGGCCTGGTCATCCCGCACCGCAGGACAATGGACAAAGATCTCCCGGCGTGAAAGGAGGGACACAACCGTTCCCACAAGCGAGTCCGTGCCCGCGTCGAGCACACCTTCGCACGCATGAAGAGCTGGAAGATCCTGCGCGACTGCCGACTCAAGGGCGACAGCGTCCACCACGCCATGCTCGGCATCGCCCGCCTGCACAACCTTGCCCGCACCGGCTAGAAGCAGGCAGACATGCCTGATCAGCCGGGCTTTGCCATCCCACCCAAGGGAGTACGGCGTGGCGATAGCCTGCGATGACTGACCCGCCAGCCGTGAGCGGTGCGCACGACGGTGTCATCGTAGGAGACGGAGCCGCACGAGCCGTCCGTCTTGACGCCCAGGCCCTTGGATCGGACCTGCACCCGACCGTCTGCCTGCACCGTCACGACGATGTTGGTGACGTGATGCGCGACGGGGTTGGCAGCACCAAGTGCCCATGCCGCTTCTTGGATTGCTTCCACCCCGAACAGCGGCTCTTGGCCAAAGTCAGTGAGGTCGTAGACAACATCGAGGGTGAACAACTCCTCCAACCGGTCAAGGCTTCCTTCGTCAACAAGGTGTCCGTGCAGCGAGACCAGTTCGGTGATGGCCAAGCGATCTTCAAGAGTGAGTGACACACGCGTCCTCTCCGGCTCGGCGCGGCAACGCCAAGCATCGATACGTCGTCAGCACCGGGGCCCCCGGTGGAGGTGTGCGTGCAGATGTCGAGCGAGTCGAACGCGTGGCGGTACTGCGGCAGTCAGATCAAGATGTGGCGCACCGAGGCGGGCATCGACCGCGAGGCGCTCGCCAAGGAGGCCGGTTACGCCTGCGAGTACGTCAAATCGATGGAGAACGGGCGCCGCAAGCCGACGCTCCGGCTCCTCCAGGTCGCCGACCAACTGTGCGGTGCGGGTGGGAAGATCCTGGCGGCGCAGGAGTACTTGAAGCCGGAGCCGCACCCTCAGCGGTCACAGGAGTACATGGCCCTGGAGAAGGACGCCATCGCCGTGGGCGTGTACCAACCCCTGCTGATTCCCGGGCTGTTGCAGGCTCCGGAGTACGCGAAGGCGCTCATCGGCGCCAGCTCCCCACCGCTCGACGACGAGACGGTCGAGGAGCGCGTCGCCGGGCGCCTCAAGCGGCAGGAGGCACTGACCGCACGGCCGGGCGTCATGTTCAGCTTCGTGGTGTTCGAGGCGGCACTGCGTACGGAGGTGGGCGGTCGCGGCGTCATGCAGCGACAGCTGCAACACCTGCTCAACGTAGGCGAGTTGCGCAACGTATCGATTCAGGCGCTGCCGTTCGGGAGGGCCTACGGCGTCGCACTCAACGGGGCCATCGCACTGCTGGAGACGGCCGACCACGAGCACTACGCGTATGTGGAAGGCCCGGAGACCAGCACCCTGTACGCCGACCCGAACAAGGTCAGTGCGCTCACGCGTTCCCATGGCATGATCCGCATGCACGCTCTGAGCCCCGAGGATTCGGCCGAGTTCATCAGAAAGGTGGCGGAGGAACAGTGAACGCCCGCCTGACGTGGTTCAAGTCCAGCTACAGCGACAGCCAGGGCGGCGAATGCCTCGAAGTCGCCACGCGGCCCACCCGCATCCACGTCCGTGACTCGAAGCTCGGGCCGCAAGGGCCGACCTTCACCGCCGCCGCGACCGCCTGGAACGCCTTCCTGGCGCACGCTCGTACCGCCTGAGCTTCGAGCCGCGAAACCCGAGCCGCGCTTATGAGGAATGGGTGGCTGGGTCTCAACCCACCCCCCACCCTCCCCGCCGCGGCCAGCGCACATGACTTTCCGCGATCGGGTTGCCACGCACCGTGTCCACCCCATAGCGTTCGCCGCAACAAACGACCCCGGCCGGGTGCTACCAACACCCGAACCGAGGTCTGACCGACCAGATCGAAGGACGCGATCTCGTGGCTAGCGAAAACTCTATCTCCGCCCTGCCTTCCGCCGCGCACCCCATGGCCAACCCCGGCTACGGCAAACGCGGAACCCCCGACCAGGACCCCCTCCGGCGCGACAGTTTCGCCCATCTCCCCCTCCGCGCCCGCTACATCGCCGGGTTCATCGACGCGCTCCCCGAGCACTCGGCCATAGACGCGAAGACGCTCGCGAAGGAGCAGCCGCTGTACGGGCAGGCAGCCGTACGGTCCGCGCTCAACGAGTTGTCCGTCGCCGGGCATCTGCGTCGCGTACGGCGGCTCTCCGACCCCGGCACCGCGAGCGGCACCACCCGCTGGGTGATCCACACGTACTGGTCGCGCATCGCACGCAGCGACGAATGGTGGGCCCGGTTTCTCGACGGTGACGTACCGGAGCCGGAACGCAAGCAGGAGCGGCGGCCCGCTCGGACCGACGCCTACCGCCGACTCGCCCAACTGGGCCTACGTGACCCCCGGTTGACCCTCTCCGCAGCGGACTGCACCGCCCTGGAAGCGGCCGCCACCGAATGGCTGGCCCGCGAACCCGACCCGCAGGTCTTCGCGCAGGCCATGACCGGCGGGCTGCCCAGCACCGTCCACTCACCCCGCGCCTTCGTCGCCACCCGCCTCCGCGACAAGCTGCCCCCGCACCGCATCCGGATCACCCCCACCGCTCCCCCGCCCGCGCCCCGCGCACTCATGGAGTGCACGGAGTGCGGGCGGCCTGGCCGGCCTGAGGCCTTGCCGGGCGGGCTGTGCCGGGGGTGCCGACTGTGACCGGTGACGTTCTACACCTGTTGCACAGGTGTAGAACGGATCGGTACTCTCGGAGTATGGCGAGCACCATAGGGTTCAGGCCCACCGCAGAAGACGAGCGCATCATCAAGGCCGCCATGCACGAGGGCGACAGCACCAGCGACGTGATCCGGCGCGGCCTGCGTCTGCTTGAGCGGGAGGTGTGGCTGGCCGAGGCGCGCACAGCAGCGGAGCGGCTGGCGGACGAGGATCTCTCGGCGGAACCGGACGCCTGGTGATCCGGGGCGCCGTCTATCGCGTGGATCTGGGCGACGCCAAGCGAGGGCACGAGCAGCGGGGGCGCAGGTTCGGGCTCGTCATGAGCCCGTCGTCCCTGCCGTGGAGCGTCGCCACGGTCATCCCCACGTCCACCAGCGCGCAGCCTTCGATCTTCCGTCCGGAACTGGAGATCGGCGGCACCCTGACGCGACTCCTGGTGGACCAGATGCGCACGGTCGACACCCAGTTCCTGCACGGGGACCCCGTGCACTACCTGGACCGTGACGAGATGGCCGAAGTCGAGCACGCGGTCAGCCGTTACCTGGGGCTGTGACCGAGAAGTACACAACGAGCGCGGCCCAACGAGTGCGCCCCCGGACGCCCATGCGGGCAGCCGGGGGCGCACTCGAACCGACAGGGGTGGCTACTTCTTCGGGAGCCACTGCTTCCACGTCGAGCGGTGGGTGTCGACCCACTTTTTGGCGGCCGCCTCCGGTGTGAGCTTCTTGTCGGCGATGAGGAGGGAGACCTGGTTCTGGTCCTCCGTCGTCCACTTGAAGTTCTTCAGGAGCTGCGCCGCCTCGCCGCCGTTCTTGGCGAAGCCCGTGTTGAGGTACTTCTGGAGCGGCGTCGTCGGGTACGCGCAGGTGATCTTCTGCGGGTCGGCGTCGCAGCCCTCCTTGTACTTGGGCAGCTTCACCTCCGTCATCGGCACCTGCTCCGTGAGCCACTGCGGGGTGTACCAGTACGACAGGAAGGGTTTCTTCTGCTTGGCGAACTGCTTCATCTGCGTGATCTGGGCGGCTTCCGAACCGGAGAAGACCACCTGGTAGTCCAGATCGAGGTTCTTGACCAGCGCCTTGTCGTTCGTGACGTACGAAGGGGAGCCGTCGAGGAGTTGGCCCTTGCCGCCGGACTCGGCTGTCTTGAACTGGTTCGCGTACTTGTTGAGGTTCTTCCAGTTGGTGACGTCCGGGTGCTTCTTCGCGAAGTACGTCGGGACGAACCAGCCGATGTGGCCGGTGACGCCGAGGTCGCCGCCCGGCTTGATCGTCTTCTTGTCCTCGACGTAGCGCTGCACCTGGTCGGGGTGGCCCCAGTCCTCCAGGATCGCGTCGACGCGGCCCTGGCTGAGGGCGTCCCAGGCGGGCACCTCGTCGACCTGGACCGTGTCGACCCGGTAGCCGAGTTCGTGTTCCAGGAGGTACTGGGCGACCGCCACGTTCGCCTGTGCGCCGACCCAGGACTGGACCGAGAGGGTCACCGTCTTGGCGCCCTGCGCGTTGGCGTACGGGGAGGCCTGCTTGGTCATGTCGGCCGCGCCGCAGCCCGTCGCGGCCGTGAGGATTCCGACCGAGGCAACTGCCGTGATGATTCTGCGCGTTCGCATGGTGTCAGGCCTCCTTTCCGGTGGTGATCCGGCGTTGCGTCGGCTGCGTCACCCGGTCCAGCATCAGGCCGAGGCAGACGATCGCGGCGCCGGCCACCAGACCCGTGGCGAGGTCGCCCTGGGCGAGGCCGAAGACGACGTCGTAGCCGAGCGCGCCGCCGCCGACCAGGCCGCCGATGATGACGACGGCGAGGACCAGGACGACGCCCTGGTTGACGGCGAGCAGCAACGCCGGGCGGGCGAGCGGGAGTTGGACCTGGCGCAACTGCTGCCACGTCGTCGCGCCCATCGAACGGGACGCCTCCATCGCGGCCGGGTCCACCTGTCGCAGGCCCTGTGTCGTGATGCGTACGACGGCGGGGAGCGCGTAGACCACGGCCGCCGCGACGGCCGGGGCGCGGCCGACGCCGAAGAGGGCGACGACCGGGATCAGGTACACGAACTGCGGCATCGTCTGGAACACGTCCAGGACGGGGCGGAGCAGCCGCTCGATGCGTTCGCTGCGGGCCGCGCCGATGCCGATCGCGACGCCGAGGACCAGGGTGACCAGGACCGCGGCGATGACCTGCGACAGCGTGTCGAGGGACGGTTTCCACACGCCCAGTACGCCGATCGCGGCCATCGCGAGGACCGCGGTGAGCGCGGTGCGCCAGGTGCCGATCAGCCAGGCGAGCGCGGCGACGATCAGCAGCACCGACCACCAGGGCAGCCAGGTGAGGCCGTCGCGCACCGGGTTGAGGACCCCCGTGGTGAAGTGCGCGGCCCAGTCGGCGGTGCCGCCGATGTACGGGACGCCGGTGTAGAGGTGGTCGGTCATCCAGTCGACCGCGTCGTTGACCGGCGTGGAGATGTTCGCGACCCAGGAGTCGGGCCAGTCGAGGCGGTCCATGAAGCGGGCCGCCAGCGCGACCACCACGGTGCCGAGCGCGACCACACCCCACTTCCACGGGGCCGGGGCCCTGTCGTGCGAGCCCATCCGCTCCCCCGCCGCGGCCGTGACCCGGTCGAGGACGACGGCGAGCAGCACGATCGGGATGCCGGCCGCGAGCGCGGCGCCGACGTCGACCGAGGCGAGCGCCTGGTAGACGCGGTCACCGAGGCCGCCCGCGCCGATCACGGAGGCGATGACGGCCATGGAGAGCGCCATCATGATCGTCTGGTTGAGGCCGAGGAGGAGCTCCTTGCGGGCCAGCGGCAGGCGCGCGCTCAGCAACCGCTGCCGGGCCGTGGCGCCGAGCGAGGTGACGGCCTCCATCACGCCGCCGTCCACGGAACGCAGGCCGAGCGCGGTGAGGCGGGCCATCGGCGGGGCGGCGTAGACGACCGTGGCGAGCACGGCGGCCGGGACGCCCATGCCGAAGACGAGGACGACCGGGAGCAGGTACGCGTACGCCGGGAGCGCCTGCATGGTGTCGAGGACCGGGCGCAGTCCCCGGTACATGGTGTCGCTCAGGCCCGCGGCGAGGCCGAGCAGGGCGCCGACGATCACCGAGGCGAGCACGGCGATCACCATGAGCGCGAGCGTCTGCATGGTGGGCACCCACATGCCGAGGGCGCCGCATGCCAGGAACGCGATCACGGTGGACGCGGCGAGGCGCCAGCCGGCGACGCGCCAGGCGATGAGCCCGGCGCCCGCCGTCACTCCGGCCCAGCCGGCGGCCAGCAGCACCAGGTAGACGGCGCGTACGGAGACGACGACCGCGTTGCTGACGTAGCCGAAGAAGTACAGGAACAGCGGGTGGCTGTCCCGGTTGTCGATGATCCAGTCCGTGGCCTTGCCGAGGGGTTCGGTGAGGTTGACGGTGAGGGCGCCCGGCCAGGTGCCGTTGTGCCACTTGGCGATGGCCAGGGGGACGAGGATCGCCGCGGCGACGGCGAGCAGAACGATTTTGCCCAGGGAGCGGTTACGCCAGAGGGCCCGTGGCCGCTCCCCCGCATTCTTGGCCGAGACGGCCGTTACGGCGGTAGCCATCACACGGTCCCCTCGTCGGGGTCACCCGGGGTTGGGGCCTCCTCATCGGCGGCACTGGGCACATCAAGCCCCGCCGGCGATTGAGCCTTATCAAGCCCTGCCGGCGATTGAGCCTTATCAAGCCCCGCCGGCGATTGAGGCGCGGGGTCCGGGGCAGAGCCCCGAGGCGTAGGACCGGTGCCGGTGTCGGGAGAGACGCCCGCCACAACCCCCAGCAGCCGCTCATGGTCGACGACGCCGACACACACGCCGCCGGCATCCACCACCCGCACGGCGAACCCGCTGGAAGCCACCGCCTCGATCGCCTCCGAAACCGTCGCATCCGCCTCGATCGACGGCCCCCGCTCCGCCTCATCCGCATCGGCGGGCCGCATGGCCCTGCGTACGGTCATGACCTGCTCGCGCGGCACGTCACGCACGAACTCACGGACGTAGTCGTCGGCGGGCGCGCCCACGATCTCCTCGGGCGTACCGAGCTGGACCACGCGACCGTCGCGCATCAGCGCGATCCGGTCGCCGAGCCGCAGCGCCTCCTGGAGGTCGTGGGTGATGAAGACCATCGTGCGGCCCTCCTCACGGTGCAGGCGCACGACCTCCTCCTGCATGTCGCGCCGGATCAGCGGGTCGAGCGCGCTGAACGGCTCGTCGAACAGGAGGACTTCGGGGTCGACGGCCAACGCCCTCGCCAGCCCGACGCGCTGCTGCTGGCCGCCGGACAGCTGCCCGGGGCGGCGCTGCTCAAGCCCGTCGAGGCCGACCTTCGCGACGACCTCCATGGCCTTCGCCCGGCGCTCGGCGCGGCCCATGCCCTGGATCTCCAGGCCGTACGCGACGTTGTCGAGGACCGTGCGGTGCGGGAGGAGGCCGAAGTGCTGGAAGACCATGGCCGCGCGGTGGCGGCGCAATTCGCGCAGGCGGGACTTGTCCATGCCCAGGACGTCCTCGCCGTCGATCTCCAGCTTGCCCGACGTCGGCTCGATGAGCCGGGTCAGGCAGCGTACGAGGGTCGACTTGCCGGAGCCCGACAGGCCCATGACAACGAAGACCTCGCCCCGCTTCACGTCGAACGACACATCGCGCACGGCGGCCGTGCAGCCGGTCTTCGCCCGCAGTTCGGCGGCGCTCAGGTCCGCCAGCTCGGTCTGCTCCGGCACGCGGTCCGCCTTCGGCCCGAAGACCTTCCACAGATTGCGTACGGCGAACACGGTCTCGGACCCGGAATCGGTCCGCTTCTCAACATTCGCGGAAGACATCGTCGCGCTCATCACGCATCACCACCCAGCAGTTCGGCGCACTTCTCCCCGACCATGAGCACCCCGATCATCGGGTTCACCGCGGGCATCGTCGGGAAGACGGACGCGTCGGCGATACGGATGGACTGCAGCCCGCGGACCTTCAACTGGGGGTCTACCACGGCGAGTTCGTCGTCCGCAGTACCGATGCGGCAAGTTCCCGCGGGGTGGTAGACGGTGTGCGCGACCTTGCGCGCGTACTCGCTGAGCGCCTCGTCGTCCGTGACGTCGGGGCCGGGGCAGACCTCGCGCTTGAGCCAGCCGGCCAGCGGCTCGGTCTTGGCGACCTCGCGGGCGATCTTGATGCCGTCGACGAGGGTCCGGCCGTCGTAGTCGTCCTCGTCCGTGAAGTAACGGAAGTCGAGGGCGGGCTTGACCTCGGGGTCCGCGCTGGTCAGGTAGACGCGGCCGCGGCTCTTCGGCTTGGGGATGTTCGGCGTCATGGACACGCCGTGCTCCGGCTGCTCGTAGCCGAGGCGCTCCGGGTTGTCCGTGAACGGGATTTGGTAGAAGTGGAACATCAGGTCGGGCCCGGCCGCTTCCGGGTCCCGCTGGATGAACAGGCCCGCGTCGCTGTCCATGGCACTGTTCTCGGGGATCGGGCCGTTCGTCTCCCAGACGATGACCGACTCCGGGTGGTCGAGCAGATTCTCGCCCACGCCCGGCAGGTCGTGCAGGACCGGGATGCCGAGAGCCTCCAGGTCTGCCTTCGGGCCGATGCCGGAGTGCATCAGGAGGCGCGGGGTGTCGACGGCGCCGGCGCACACGAGGACCTCGGTGCGCGCGGAGATGAGCTTCTCCACGCCGTCCTTGCCGCGCACGCGCACGCCGCGCGCCCGCAGCCCCTCGTCCGAGGCGTCGAACTCCAGCTTGTACGCCCAAGTCTCAAGCAGCAGCGTCAGGTTGGGGCGGTCGCCCGCCTCCATGTGCGGGTGCAGGTACGCCACCGACGCACTGGAACGCTTGTTGTTCTCGGGGTGGTACGCGAGGTCGAAGAAGCCGACGCCGTCCTTGAACGGGCCCTTGTTGAAGCCCTCGACGCGCGGCACGCCGGTCGCGGCCTGCGCGGCCTCGACGAAGTCGCTCGCGATCGCGTTCCGGTCCTTCGCGTCGACCGGCACGATGTTGTTGCGCAGCTTGGCGAAGTACGGGTCCATCGCCTTGTGGTCCCAGCCCTCGGCGCCCGCCGCCGCCCACTCGTCCCAGTCGCCGGGCAGCGGCTTGAACGAGATGAGCGTGTTGTGCGACGAGCAGCCGCCGAGCACCTTGGCGCGGCTGTGCAGGATGTGCGAGTTGCCGCGCGGCTGCTCGGTGGTGGTGTAGCCGTAGTCCAGGTCGCCGCCGAGCAGGCCGAGCCAGCGGCGCAGCGTCAGCACGTCGTCGCGGTCGATGTCGCTGGGTCCGCCTTCGATGACGGCGACGGTGACGTCCGGGTTCTCGGTGAGGCGTGACGCGATCACCGACCCTGCCGTTCCGCCACCGACAATGACGTAGTCGTAGGTGTTTTCGGACATGACTCAACTCCAAGTAATCCGGCCGGCCGGAAGGGAGAGCCCGGCCGGACAAAATCAGCCCCGCCGGCGATTGAGGCGCGGGGTCCGGGGCAGAGCCCCGAGTCGTTCAGGCGGCGTACGTGCACGGGCGCGAGGCCCAAGAGGAAGTGGACGTCAGCCCGCGAACCACCGGACGGGCTTAGGCGCCAGGTTCTGGTACACGTGCTTGCTCTCCCGGTACTCGGCGAGCCCCGCAGGACCCAGCTCACGACCCACACCGCTCTTTCCGAACCCGCCCCACTCCGCCTGCGGCAGGTACGGGTGGAAGTCGTTGATCCACACGGTGCCGTGCCGGAGACGGCGCGCCATGCGGCGGGCCCGGCCCGCGTCCGTGGTCCACACGCCGCCCGCGAGACCGTACTCGGTGTCGTTGGCGAGCTCGACGGCCTCGTCCTCGGTGCGGAACGTCTCGACGGTGAGGATCGGACCGAAGGTCTCCTCACGGATGACGCGCATCCCGCGGTGGCACTGGTCGAGGACGGTCGGCTCGTAGAAGTAGCCGGTGGCGGGCCGCACCTCGGACGCCTCGGGGCGCTTGCCGCCGCAGCGCAGCACGGCGCCCTCGGCGAGCGCGGAGGCGACGTAGTCCTCGGTCTTGTCGCGCTGGGGCTCGCTGACGAGCGGGCCGCACTCGACGCCGTCCTCGGTGCCGCGGCCGAGGCGGATCTTCTCGGCGCGGCGGGTGAGTTCGGCGACGAAGCGCTCGCGCACGGACTCCTCGATGATGAGCCGGGAGCCCGCGGAGCAGACCTGGCCGCTGTGGATGAACGCGGCGTTGAGCGCCTGGTCGACGGCGGTGTCGAAGTCCTCGTCCGTCTCGCACGCGTCGGCGAAGACGACGTTCGGGTTCTTGCCGCCGAGTTCGAGGGCGACCTTCTTGACGGAGACGGCCGCGGCCTGCGCGACCTTGGTGCCGCTGATCAGGCCGCCGGTGAAGGAGACGAGGTCGACGTCGGGGTGGTCGGCGAAGCGGGCGCCGACGGTGGCGCCGGGCCCCGTCACGATGTTGGCGACGCCCTGCGGAAGACCGGCCTCGACCAGCAGCTCGACAAGCACGACCGTCGTCAGCGGCGTGATCTCGCTCGGCTTGATGACGAAGGTGTTGCCCGCGGCGAGCGCCGGGGCGATCTTCCAACTCGCCTGCAGGAGCGGGTAGTTCCACGGCGTGATCATGGAGCAGACACCGACGGGCTCGTGCACGACGACGCTGTGGATGTCGTCGGATCCGGCGTCGACGACGCGGCCCGCGCCCTCACCGATGACGAGATCGGCGAAGTAGCGGAAGGCGTCGGCGACGCAGTCGACGTCGACGCGGCCCTCCTCGACGGTCTTGCCCGCGTCCCGGCTCTCCAGGAGGCCGATCTTCTCGCGGTCCCTGACGAGGAGGTCGGCGACGCGACGCAGCAGGGCCGCGCGCTCGGCGACGGGCGTCGTCGGCCAGGGGCCCTCGTCGAAGGCCTTGCGGGCGGCGGCGATCGCGGCGTCCGCGTCCTCGGCGCCGCCCTCGGCGATCACGGCGAACGGTTTGGCATCCGCAGGGTCGAGGATCTCGCGCGTGGCCCCTGCTGCGGCCCCGCGCCACTCTCCGTCGACATGGATGGTGTTCTGTACTGACACGACCTGCTTCGCCTTCCGTTCCGGGAATGTCCCCCGAGCACCGCAAACGCCCTTTCGGCGCTCTCTCCGGTGACGTCGGATTCCCCTGCCCCGGCGTATGGCAAGCATGCCCCCACATCGACGAAAGTGCGCTGTGTCACGACACCGCGCGGGTGCGGGCGGCGACGCTGCGTGAGAACGGTGCGGGCCGCCCGCGCCCGCTCACTCCTGCGCGAACCGCGACAGCACGGTGGCCAGCCGGTCCCGCTGCCCCGGCCACTCGGACTCCGGGCCCGCGACGAGCACCGCGTACTGCGTGCCGTCCTGCGCGGTGAACGAGAAGTCGACCACCTTTCTGCGCGCGCCCAGCTTCTCGCTGTCGTACGCGTACACGAGCTCGGCCGCGTCGTCGGTGACCTCTTCCGAGGCCCCCTCGGGGGCCGGCGTCTCCTCCAGTGAGCTCTCCTCGTACCCGTCCTCCGAAAGACTCTTCGAGAGGCTGTCGGCCGCGACCCGGAGCGATTCGAGCGGTGTGGTGTCCGGCTCCGTGATGGTGAAGACCTGGATGAGCGAGGACTCGTCGGGGGACGTGTAGAACACCCCCTGCTTGCTCTCGCTGCGGTCCCAGCCCTCGGGCACGGCGAGCGCGAAGCCCGCCTCGTCCGCCACCTGCCGATAGCCGGCGGGGAGCTCGCCGGTCGGCGTGGGAGTCGGGGTGGGAGTGGGCTCCGGGCCGGAGCTGGTGGGCGCCGCGGACGTCCTGGTCGGCTTCGGGTCAGGACCCGGATCGTCACTGCGGCCCAGCAGCACCACCGTCGTCGCGACGGCGGCGCCGAGCACGGCCGCGCCCACCAGCACGAGGGCGAAGCGCCGGTTCCGGCCGGACGGCGACGGGGGCGGCCCCGGGTCCTCTGGTCCCGGCCAGGGCGCCGGCGGGGCGAACTCCGGCCGCGGCGGGGGCGGCGAGGACACCGCTCCGGGGCCCGAGCCCGCCTCCTCCCAGCGCTGGGTCTCCTCGTTCCAGTGGCGTCCGCTCATCTCAGATTCCCCAGCATCGCGGCCACCGTGCCGGCCGACGAGAGCAGCGAGACGAGCGCCTGCGAGTCGCCGAGCAGCGCGCGCAGCCGCTCGATCCGGCTCGCCGGGGCGCTGCCGGTACGGGTGATCTCGCCCTCCGTCTCGGCGAGCTCGGTGTCGAGGGTGCGCAGCCGGCCGTCCTCGTCCCGGAGCCGGGGCAGGTCCGCGCGCAGCGCACGCACCGCCTCGAGCAGCTCCCGCATCGCCTCGTCCTGCTGCGGACCGCTGTTCGTGTGGCTCTCCGCGTGGGCGTGGCTGCCGATGGCGAAGGTGCTGCCGTGGACGTCACCGATGGAGACCGAGGGCTCGTCATTCGCCGCCATGGTCGTCGGTTCCCTTCTCTTTCGGGGTGGCGCCGTCGGCCGCTCCCGACGTCGCGCGGGCGTGCGTACCGACGGCGAAGGTGGAGTCCTCGACCCGGTCGATGTTCACGCCGCCACTGCTGATGTTCACGATCTTCTGGACGAACTCGCCGGTCTGGTAGCCGGATTCGGCGAGCGCGTGCAGCACTCCGTTGGCGATGCGGTCCTGGATCGACTTGAGGTAGCGCTCGACGTCCATCTGCTGGAACAGCGAGCCGGGGCCCTCCGAGCCGAGCTCGCGCACCGACACGGCGGGGCCGTCCGGCAGCGCGCTGCCGTGCCCACCGGTGAGCACCTGCCAGCCGTACCCGGCCCAGCGGCCGATGGTGACGAGGGAGCGCACGGGAGAGCCCGCCACCCGCGCGAAGGCCCAAGCGGCCTTGCCGAGCGGGTTGTTGTGGCGGAACTGGTGGGCGGTGCGGTCCGCGTTCTGGAACGGCTCCCGCACCGGGGCGAGGACGTGCGGCGCGATCTCCAGCATCAGCATCCGGCCCTGCGTGTGGACGCGGACGAAGACGGTGACGACCAGCTCCTCCTCCCAGCCGCCGACCCGGATCCGCAGGAAGTGCCGGCGCTTCTCCGCGCCCTCCTCGACGGAGCGCGCCCGGTGCTCCTCGAAGGACTCCGGCCGGTAGGGGGCGTCCTCCCGGTGCGTGAGTCCCTCGGCGGGCAGGAAGACGCACTCGTCGATCTCCAGCCAGCGCAGCCGGTCGCGCACGGTGGTGCCCGCGAACTCGGCGGGCAGTCGCAGCTGTTCGAGCAGCGGGCGGACCTGCTCCAGGATCTTCCGGTTGTTGAGCGGCTGCTGCTTCTTCATCCGGTCGGGCCGCAGCTCGACGGCGAGGGTCCAGGTGTCGACCGGTTCGCCCGCCCCGCAGAACGGGCGGACCGCGTGGTACATGATCAGCGGTGCGTGCTGCTCGATCCTGATCCGCCGCTTCACACGCTGGAAGCGGGCCCCTTCGGCGCTCTCCGCGGGGTCGGCGGTCGCGTCCCCGAACCGCGCCTCGGACAGCTCGGCGCCGAGGGCTCGTGCGAACTGGCTGCGCTGGGCGCCCACGCACGCGGCGATCAGGGCGAGCAGCAGCAACGTGAGCCAGCCGTGCAGGGCGTCACCGGAACCGGCGCCCTGGGGGATCATCCAGCTCAGGGAGTCGGGCAGGACGTCGTACAGGAACGAGCGGATCTCGTAGGAGGCGCTGTCGTAGTCCTCCTCGCCCCCGCCCAGGACCATGCCCACGGTGGAGAGCAGCAGCATCGCCAGCAGGATCCGCCCCCACCAGCGCACGTACCAGGCGACCACCCGGCGGTAGATCGGCGGCCGCTCGCCGGGCCCGCGGATCCACACGCCGAGCGCGAGCAGCGCGGACGGCAGCAGGAACGCGAGGATCCAGTAGCCGGTCAGCGGCAGCCCCACCACCCACAGGCCGAGCACGGCCCAGGACCAGGCCACTTCGATGCGCCGGGCGCGTAACGCGTGCGCGAGGACGCGGGCCGCGTCGAAGCCGAGCGAGGGGGCCGCGATGCGCTGCTCGTACAGGTGCAGCTGTTCGATGACCCGGTCCCGGTAGCCCTGGTCGAGATAGGCGCCGGCGCAGAGCAGCCGGGTGGCCTCGCTGGCGTGCGGCGGTTTCGCCGACGGGGGTGGCCCCGCCACCCCGACGTCGCCCTCGGACGGCGACTGCTGCGGTACATAGGCGGTGCTCACACCACTCCCCCGATGCCATCGATGATGACTGTTCGAACTGCCCGTTCTCGTGCGGCAGTTGATGAAGGAGAAGCATAGGACGTCGCGGTGACATCCAGAACTGGATACTCCGCATGGGACCGCAGAAAGGCGGCTGCCCCTCGGACATCAAGATGTCCGAGGGGCAGCCGCCTTGAGCGCGCCGATCAGATGCGGATCAGATGAGGCCCAGGCCGCGCACGGCCTCGCGCTCGTCCACCAGCTCCTGCACGGACGCGTCGATGCGCGTGCGCGAGAACTCGTTGATCTCCAGGCCCTGGACGATCTCGTACTTGCCGTCCTTCGTGGTGACGGGGAAGGACGAGATGATGCCCTCCGGCACGCCGTACGAGCCGTCCGACGGGATGCCCATGGAGGTCCAGTTGCCCTCGGCCGTGCCGTTGACCCACGTGTGGACGTGGTCGATCGCGGCGTTGGCGGCGGAGGCGGCCGAGGACGCGCCACGGGCCTCGATGATCGCGGCACCGCGCTTGGCGACGGTCGGGATGAAGTCCTCGGCCAGCCACTTCTCGTCGTTGCCGATGGCGTCGATGGCGGGCTTGCCGGCGACCGTGGCCTGGAAGATGTCCGGGTACTGGGTCGCCGAGTGGTTGCCCCAGATCGTCAGGCGCTGGATGTCGGCGACCGTGGCGCCCGACTTCTTCGCGAGCTGGGTCAGCGCGCGGTTGTGGTCGAGGCGGGTCATCGCGGTGAAGCGCTCGGCCGGTACGTCCGGAGCGGCGGCCTGGGCGATCAGCGCATTGGTGTTCGCCGGGTTGCCGACGACGAGGATCTTGACGTCGTCCGCGGCGTTGTCGTTGATGGCCTTGCCCTGCGGCTTGAAGATGCCGCCGTTGGCCTCGAGGAGGTCACCGCGCTCCATGCCCTTCGTACGCGGGCGGGCGCCGACGAGGAGGCCGACGTTGGTGCCGTCGAAGGCGACGTTCGGGTCGTCGGTGATCTCGATGCCCTGAAGCAGCGGGAAGGCGCAGTCGTCGAGCTCCATGGCGGTGCCCTCGGCGGCCTTGAGCGCCGGGGTGATCTCCAGGAGACGCAGCTTGACCGGCACGTCCGCGCCGAGCAGCTGGCCGGAGGCGATGCGGAAGAGCAGTGCGTAGCCGATCTGGCCGGCGGCGCCGGTGACGGTGACGTTCACGGGAGTGCGGGTCATGGCGTTCTCCGTAGGACAGCAGGTCATTTGATCGATCTCTTGGTATCAAGAGATCCGTTCGTCAGGCTATCGCGCCCCGCCCGCACGGGAACCACAGGTACCTGTGGATCGCCCCACAGCGGCCCTCCCGTGCCCCGGTCCGAACACGCGAACGGCCGCCGAGCCCGGGAGAGAAAGGCTCAGGCGGCCGCCGTGGGGGTGCTACTGCGCCGTCCCGTGGGGGTAGTGGTCCGCCTTCCCCGAAGCGGCGCACCCATGCGCGACTACTTGGTGCAGCCCTTCTGCCCGTTCGCGAGCGTCGCGCACGCCTTGACGTCGGTGGCCGCGTCCACGGCCATCATCGGCGTGTACGCGTCCGTGTCCGCGGCGCTGACCGTGCCCTTCTTCGAGGACGTGGCGCCCTTCTGCAACCGCACGGCGTCGCCCGGGGCCGCGCCCTGGATCCGGGCCCAGGCCGCCTTGCACGTCTTGCTGTAGCGGACCTGGACGGTGACGGTGCCGACCACCGCGTCGCTGGAGTTCAGCGCGAGATCGCCGCCGCAGTTCATGGCCTCCGGGTCCTTGCCGGCGCAGCCCGCGCCCACGCACTTGACGCCCTCGGGCAGCTGGGTCGCGCTCGCGCTCGGCGAGGGCGACTTCCCGGCCTCGGCTCCGTCGCTCCCGTTCCCCCTGAGCACGAAGAAGCCGATGGCGATGATCAGGGCCGCGCCCAGGGCCCCCGCCCCGAGCATCAGCAGCCGGCGCCTGCCGCCCCCGCCGCCCGGCACCGCGCCCCGCGGCGGCCCCTGGGGCGGCTCCTGCGGCGACAGCACGGGAGCGGGGCCGAACTGGTCCACGCTCGGCGCCGTCGCCTGCGGCGGCACGGTCGGGCGCTGCGCCCCGGCCTGCTCCGCCGGCTTGGCCTGCTTGGCGGGTTTGGCCTGCTTGGTCTGCTTGGCCGGTTTGGTCTGCGTGGCCTGCGCCGGTCCCCCGAACTCGCCCAGCGCGGCCCGCGCCTGGGAGATCCGGATGGCCTCCATGGTCATGTCGTGGCGCATCTCGGAACGGCTCCACGCACGCTCCGCGAGCTCCCACATCGTCGTCAGATGAACGGGATTGGTGCCGGTCACCTCGGCGAGCGCGACGATGGCGCCCTTGGGCGCGAGCAACCGCCCGTTCAGGTACCGCTCCCACGACGTCTTGCTGTACCCGGTACGGTCCGCGAGCGCGGCGATCCCCAGGCCGCTTCGGTCCACAAGCCGGCGCAGCTGTCCGGCGAACTCCCTGACCTGTGGGTCGAGTTCATCCGGAAGCGCCTTCCAACGAGGCATATCGCCCTTCCCCCTATTCCCCCCGCGAGCCCTGTTCCCCCGCGCCGCGCGTCGCGCTTCGGCCCCCACTGGCTACCCATTGGGATGCGGGAAACCAGGATGTCAGTTCCCGGTCCGGGGGCGTATGGGGTCATTCGACAGCGTGCACCGGGCCCTGCGTGCGGAAAACCCCGAGAACGTGCCGGAGATCACCACAAAAGGAGGCGGGGCCTCCAAGGAGGAGGCCCCGCCTGTCACTTGGGGTCGTCAGCGGCTCACGGACGGCTCATCGGCGGCCCGTTCGACGGTTCAGCGCACCGTGAAGTGCAGCGTGTCCTGAAGAAACGGAAGCTTCAGCCACGGGTCCGGCTGCGCCATCATCGCCAGCAGCACGATGACGAGGCCGAGGCCCGCACACGTGACCATGTCGGTGAAGCGCGAGCGCACGGCCAGCATCCCGACGTCCGGCAGCAGCCAGCGCAGCACGGCCCCGCCGAGCAGCGCGACACCCACCAGGATCGTGCCGACACGGAAGAGGCCGAAGGCGGTCAGCAGCAGCCCGAGCGCGGTCGCCGAGAGAACGGCGATGATCGGCCACTGGCGGGCGGGCGCGGGCGCGTCCCCGCCGGCGGCCCGGCCGCCGCCCTCCGGGCGCGCGGTGTCGCGCGTGAAGAGCGGGAAGCGCCGGCTGCCGGACTTCTTCGGGTCCTGGGAGGCACCTTCGGGCGCGGCGCCCTCGGCGGCACCCATGGCGGCACTCCCGGACGCGCTCACGGAAGCGGCCCCGGCCGCGCTCCCAGTGGCGCCCTTCGACCCGCCCATGGCGGCGTCTCCCGCCGCCTCAGCCGACACCGTTCGCGTCCCGTTCGGCGGCCTCGACCACGTTCACGAGGAGCTGGGCGCGGGTCATCGGGCCGACACCGCCCGGGTTCGGCGAGATCCAGCCCGCGACCTCGGTGACTCCGGGGTGCACATCGCCGACGATCTTGCCGTTCTCGTCGCGCGAGACGCCGACGTCCAGCACGGCGGCGCCCGGCTTGATGTCCTCGGGCTTGATCAGGTGCGGCACGCCCGCGGCGGCCACGACGATGTCGGCCCGCTTCAGGTGCGCGGACAGGTCACGGGTACCGGTGTGGCACTGCGTCACCGTGGCGTTCTCGGACTTGCGGGTGAGCAGCAGGGGCATCGGCCGGCCGATGGTGACGCCACGGCCGACGACGACGACCTCCGCGCCCTTGATCTCCACGCCGTGCTTCCGGAGCAGCGTGATGATGCCGTACGGGGTGCAGGGCAGCGGCGCCGGCTCGTTCAGGACGAGGCGGCCGAGGTTCATGGGGTGCAGGCCGTCGGCGTCCTTGTCCGGGTCCATCAGTTCGAGGACGCGGTTCTCGTCGATGCCCTTGGGCAGCGGGAGCTGGACGATGTAGCCGGTGCAGGCCGGGTCCTCGTTGAGCTCGCGGACGACGGCCTCGATTTCCTCCT
The DNA here is from genome assembly GCF_044766085.1 of Streptomyces sp. NPDC102360. Classification (NCBI taxonomy): domain Bacteria; kingdom Bacillati; phylum Actinomycetota; class Actinomycetes; order Kitasatosporales; family Streptomycetaceae; genus Streptomyces; species Streptomyces sp. NPDC102360. The sequence continues at coordinate 76,532 of NZ_JBIWLG010000009.1, forward strand.
GCGTGGCCGTCGCGGGCAGCTCGCGCTGGATCGACGCGATGCCGACCTGCGCACAGTCCCGGTGCTTTCCTGCGACGTACTTCTGGCTTCCGGGGTCCTCCCCTACGAGGATCGTGCCGAGCCCCGGCATGACCCCCTTCTCCTTCAGCGCCGCCACGCGGGCGGTCAGATCGGACTTGATCGCGGCTGCGGTGGCCTTGCCATCGAGAATCTGGGCGGTCATGCCGCCATTGTTTCAGGGCGGCGGGGGTTCACCCAAGTTGCACTTGCACAACAGCCTGCGAGGCCCACTGGACAGGAGGGTGTCCGGTTTACGAGCATGATCCGCGCATAGTGCCGCGGGCAGCGGCAGGGGGGAAGATCCGCTCAGGCGGCCGCATCACCACGTATGGCTGTTCCACTCCTCCAAAAGTCCGCGTCGTCCCCGTTTGCCAGGACCGGAGGAATCCCGCCATGAGTTTCGGCGACCAGAACAACCCCTACGGGCAGCAGCCGCCGCAGAACAACCCGTACGGCCAGCAGCCCCCGCAGGGCGCTCCCCAGGGCGTCCCGCCGCAGAGCTACGGCTATCCGCAGCAGCCGCCGGGACAGCCCGGCCAGCCCTACGGCGCGTACCCGCAGCAGCCGCCGGCACAGCAGTACGGCGGTTACCCGCAGCAGCCCGGGGGCCCGGCCGGCGTGCCGCCGCTCGCGTCGATGGGCCGCCGCTTCGGCGCACGCCTGATCGACGGTCTCATCTTCTCGGTGGTCTACTCGATCGTCCTCGGGGCGAAGATCGGCGACCTGATGGACGCCGTCAAGGCCTGCTCCTCGACGGACAGCACCTGCGTGAACGACGCGGTGATGGACTGGTACTCCGAGATCCTGCCGATCGCGGCCGTGTTCATGGTGCTCGTCATGCTCTACGAGGCCCTGATGATCGGCCTCGTCGGCGGCACGCTCGGCAAGCTGGCGGTCGGCATCCGCGTCCTCAAGCTGGAGACCGGTGCGAAGCCGGGCGTCGGCGCGGGCTTCCTGCGCTGGGTGATCCCGATGGTCGGCGGGCTCTTCTGCGGCATCGGCGCGCTGCTCGTCTACCTGTCCCCGTTCTGGGACGGCAACAAGCGCAACCAGGGCTGGCACGACAAGGTCGCGGGCACGGTCGTCGTGAACGTGAAGGGCTGACCCCTCGCCGCGACACGAAGAGGCGGGGCCCGTACGACATGTCGTACGGGCCCCGCCTCTTCGACGCTCGGCCGGTGCTTCGACGCTCGGCCGGTGCTGCGGCGCTCGGCCGGTGCTCAGTGGAAGAAGTGGCGCGTGCCCGTGAAGTACATCGTCACGCCCGCCTTCTTCGCGGCCTCGACGACCAGCTCGTCGCGGACCGAACCGCCGGGCTGGACCACGGCCTTGACGCCCGCGGCCGTCAGGATCTCCAGGCCGTCCGGGAACGGGAAGAACGCGTCGGAGGCGGCGTACGAGCCGCGCGCCCGCTCCTCGCCTGCCCGCTCGACGGCGAGCTTCGCGGAGTCCACGCGGTTGACCTGACCCATGCCGACGCCGACGGAGGCGCCGTCCTTGGCGAGCAGGATGGCGTTGGACTTCACCGCGCGGCTCGCCTTCCAGGCGAACGCCAGCTCGTCCAACTCGCCCTGGGAGAGCGCGTCTCCGGTCGCGAGGGTCCAGGAGGCCGGGTTGTCGCCGTCGGCCTGGAGGCGGTCGGTGACCTGGAGCAGCGCGCCGCCGTCGATCTGCTTCGTCTCGACCTTCGCGGACGGCCCGTTCGGGGCGCGCAGCACGCGGATGTTCTTCTTCTTGGTGAGGGCTTCGAGGGCGCCGTCCTCGTAGTCGGGCGCGACGATGACCTCGGTGAAGATCTCGGCGACCTGCTCGGCCATCTCCTTGGTGACCGGCCGGTTCACGGCGATGACGCCGCCGAACGCCGACAGCGGGTCACAGGCGTGGGCCTTGCGGTGCGCCTCCGCGACGTTCGAAGCCACGGCGATGCCACAGGGGTTGGCGTGCTTGATGATCGCGACGCAGGGGTCCTCGTGGTCGTACGCGGCACGGCGCGCGGCGTCCGTGTCCGTGAAGTTGTTGTACGACATCTCCTTGCCGTGCAGCTGCTCGGCCTCGGCGAGGCCGCCCGTGCCGTCGACGTAGAGGGCGGCACCCTGGTGCGGGTTCTCGCCGTAGCGGAGCACGTTCTTGCGCTCGTACGTGGCGCCGATGAAGTCGGGGTGACCGCTGTCGTCGGCGGCCGCGTAGTCATCGGCGAACCAGGAGGCGACGGCCACGTCGTACGAGGCGGTGTGCTGGAACGCTTCGGCGGCGAGGCGCTTACGGGTGGTCAGGTCGAAGCCGCCGTCCTTGACGGCCGCGAGGACGTCCGCGTACCGCTCGGGGCTCGTGACGATCGCGACCGACGGGTGGTTCTTGGCGGCGGCGCGGACCATCGAAGGGCCACCGATGTCGATCTGCTCGACGCACTCGTCGGGCGTCGCGCCGGAGGCGACGGTCTCCCGGAACGGGTACAGGTTCACGATCACCAGGTCGAAGGGCTTCACACCGAGGTCGGCGAGCTGCTTCTGGTGGTCCTCCAGGCGCAGGTCGGCCAGGATGCCGGCGTGCACCTTCGGGTGCAGCGTCTTCACGCGGCCGTCGAGGCACTCGGGGAACCCGGTGAGCTCCTCGACCTTGGTGACCGGCACTCCGGCGCCTGCGATCCTCCCGGCGGTGGAGCCGGTGGAGACCAGCTCGACGCCCGCCTCGTGCAGCCCGCGCGCGAGCTCTTCCAGACCGGTCTTGTCATAGACGCTGACGAGCGCCCGGCGGATGGGTCGCTTGTTGCTTCCGGCGGTTCCGGCGCTGTTTTCCGCGGTCACGGGGTGACTACCTTTCGTCCCTCAATGCTGAAGCCGTTACGGGCGAGCCGCCCCACGACATCGACGAGCAGCGTGCGCTCGACTTCCTTGATGCGCTCGTGCAGAGCGCTTTCACCGTCGGCGGTGTCCTCTTCCACGATCTCGACCACGCCCTGGGCGATGATCGGTCCTGTGTCGACGCCGTCGTCGACGAAGTGGACGGTGCAGCCGGTGACCTTGGCGCCGTACGCGAGCGCGTCCCGCACGCCGTGCGCACCGGGAAAACTGGGCAGCAGGGCCGGGTGCGTGTTCACGAACCGCCCGCCGAAGCGGGCCAGGAACTCCTTGCCCACGATCTTCATGAACCCCGCCGACACCACCAGGTCCGGCTCGTACGCGGCCGTGGCCTCGGCGAGCGCGCGATCCCACTCCTCGCGGGTGGCGTGGTCCTTGACGCGGCACACGAACGTGGGCAGGCCCGCGCGCTCGGCGCGCTCCAGACCGACGATGCCCGTCCGGTCGGCGCCGACGGCCACGATCTCGGCGCCGTACGCGTCGGCCCCCTGCGCCGCGATCGCGTCGAGGAGTGCCTGCAGATTCGTTCCTGATCCGGAGACCAGCACGACGAGGCGCTTGGCCTTGGCCACGACGGGGCCCTTTCTAGGGGAGCTACGGTGCGCGGTCGGCGCGTGCGGCCGCATCCTTGTGCGTTCGCACGAACGCTTCGCCTTCCCCGATACGGGGAACCCTACGAAGCGGCCGACCGGCAGCAACGATACCGGCACTGCCGACGGGCCCCATGGGACGGGGGCCGGGCCGACAGGTAGCGTCGGCCGGGACGGAACGCTGAGCGGCCATCGGACGTTGACGTGAAGAACGCCACGCCGGGCCGCCGCAGGCGGCTCCGTGACCGACGACCTAGGGGAAGACGCACATCTGATGCCGGACCGAAGCCTTCGCCTCACGCTGCCCACCGGCGCCGTCCTGCCGCGCGAAGGCCGCCCCACACCGCCGTCGCCGCCGTCGCCGCCGTCCAAGGAATCGGACGACTCCAGGGACAGCAATCCGTTCGCGCCGCCGGCCGATGACGCGCCCGACCGGCCGTGGCAGCCGCGCCGCCCGGAGGGCTCGGACTCCGACTCGGGATCCGGATCCGGTTCCGGACAGGGCGGGGGCGGCGCACCCTGGGGCGGCCAGTGGAGCGACCGCCAGCCGGGCCGCGCCCAGGGCGGCCGCTTCGGCGACCGGCCGGGCAACGGCGGGGGCGGCCCCGAGGGGCAGAACGGCGGGCAGGGCCCGGGACCCGGCGGGATGCGCTGGGATCCGACGGACCCGGTCCAGCGCCGTGCGCGCTACGCGCTGCTCTCCGGCATGTGGGGCTTCTTCTTCGCCCTGTTCAGCTGGCCGTACGTGGCGCTGCTGCTCGGCGTGCTCGCTCTGTACTGGGGCATCAGCACGCTGCGCATGAAGCCCCGTCCGGCGGACCCCGACGCCCCGGCGCCCGCGACGTCCCGCCCCGCGGGTTCCGAGTCGGCGCGCCCGCAGACGACGGCGGCGATCAGTGGCCTGGTCACGGGGGCGCTCGCGCTGGCGATGGTGGCGTCGTTGTTCACGGCGAAGATGGTCTACAGCGACTATTACGAGTGCCGTACGGACGCGTTGACCAATGCGGCGAAGAAGTCCTGCGAAGACCTTCTGCCGAAGGAACTCCGGCCGTTGCTCGGCGAACGCTGAGCCGCGGTTACGGCCACGGGGCTCCGCCCCGGACCCCGCGGGCTCTCGTCACAAGAGCGGGGCTTGATATTTCAAGCCCCGCCGGCGATTGAGGCGATCTTTTGGAGCCCCTGCGGCGATTGAGCAGGCCCGTCCGGCAGGACTTTCGGGAAGGGGTGGGGTGGGGGATGGTTACGGCTCCGGGCGGAAGGCCTCGTCGAAGAAGTCGTAGGGCTCCGGCGGCAACTCCGGCGAGGTGACCGGTTCCAGACCGGCCTCCGGCTGCGGCTGCGGCTCGGCCTCGGTGGGCCGGTTGCGGCGCTCACGCCACCACCACACCGCCGACCCCACCGGCACCCCCACCACACAGATCCACCCCACGGCCACCGCCCCGGTCACCCATCCCACCGGCCCGAACTCCGCGAGCGCCGTCCGGCCAAGGGCCCCACCGGCGGCCCCCGCCAGGCACCCCATCGCCGCCCCGCACAGCACCCCGGCCCCGGCAACCGCACCCGCGGTCCGCCGCCACGACCACCCCGCTCCCGCCGCCACGACGAACCCCGCGACGACGACCCCCGCCACCACGGGAACCGCCCCCACGGCCCACGTGAGCGGCGACCCGTCCCCGGCCTTCGGCACCGCCACGAGCAGCGGGAACGCGGGCAGCATCGCCGCCCCTGAGCTGCCCAGCGGCCCCACGGTGTGCCCGACGCCGAGCACGACCCCGGGACCGAGCGCGTACGCGGCACCCCAGATCGCGGCGTTCGGCACGAGCCCCGCGCACAGCAGCAGCACCGCGAGCCGCCCCGACCAGGCCCCCGTGAGGTGCAGGAACGACTCCCGCACCGCTTCCCCGTGCCACACGAGCATCCCGGCCACCAGCAGCGCCCCGCCCGCGACCAGCGCGAGCACCCCGGCCGCCGCCGCCCGCACGGCGACCGGCGCCACCTCCCGTACGAACCCCTCCGGAATCACCCGCGCCAGCGGCCCTGGCAGCGGACCGTACGGACGCCCGTACGCCGTCCACACCCCGAAACCCGCCGCGGCCACCGGGACCACGACCAGGTGCGCCACACAGCTCACCCACGAGGGGCGCAGTTCGCCGTCCGCGCAGTAGTACGTCGCCGCGGCCGCCACCGACAGATAGCCGACCGCCACACCGGCCCAGACGCCCGCCACGGTCTCGGACTCCTCCGCCGCGTCCCGCGCCGCCCGGTGCACCAGCCACACCGGCAGCGCGAGCAGCAGCAGAGGACTGACTCCCAGCGGTACGGGGACCCCTGACAGGGTGTCCGTTCTGATCACCTCGGCGCCGTGCGCCAGGATCCACAGCGCGGCGGCGGTGTGCAGCGCGCCGCCGGACCCGCTGTCGGGGAACGGCGAGCTGATCCACAGCACCATCACGAGCACGGCGCACGCCCCGAGCCCGAGCCCCGCCGCGAGGGCCCCGCGCAGCGCACCCCGGACGGGGCCCGGGGCCCTTTCCCGCAGCCGGGTCAGGAGCAGGGGCAACGAGAGTCCAAGGCCGGTCATTTGGGTCACCGGACCATGCTCCCAACGACACACCCATACCTCGCGCAACAGGCGAAGCCCGGATGTGTCGCACAAGATACGTTTATGTTCTTTTTCGCACGAAAGGGTGTGTGGAGTTCACGATGACGCAGGGCGCTGCTACCCCACTGCCGCCGCCCAAGGAGCGCCGCAGGCTCCGCGAGGCCGGCTCGCTGTCCCGGGACCAGGTCGCCGAGCGGGTCGGCGTGACAAGCGAGACCGTCCGCCGCTGGGAAGCCGGCCGTACCACTCCAAAGGGTCAGAAACGGGAGACGTACGCGCGCCTCCTGGCGGAGCTGACCGCCGCGGAGGAGCCGACCCCGGAGACGGAGGAGCCGACCGGGGTGACGGCGGCTGCGACGACGGCGACGCCGAGCCCGAAGGCCGCCGCGATACAAGAACCCGAGCCACCGACGGCCCCGGCGACCACCACCGCCACGGCCGTGGTGGAGCGGGAGCCCGTCCCCGCGCCGGAACCCGTCGCGGCGGCAGCCCGTGCCCGTACCGCCGCCGAGGCCTTCGACGCGCTCTACACGCACGCCGCGCCGTTCCTCGTCCGGCAGACGTATCTGCTCACCGGCCGCAGGATCCTCGCCCGCGAGGCCGTCGAGCGCGCCTTCCAGCAGGCGTGGCAGAACTGGCCCGAGGTGGCGGTCGACCCGGACCCCGCGGGCTGGGTGCGCGCGGCGGCGTACGAGTACGCGATGTCGCCCTGGCACGGTCTGCGCCCCGGCCGCCGTGAGCCGGAGGCCCCGCCGGCCACCCCGGAGGACCGCGAGCTGCTCGGCGCGCTCCTGGACCTGCCGCCCGTCTACCGGCGCACGCTGCTGCTGTACGACGGGGTGGGCCTGGACCTGCCGGAGACCGCGGCGGAGACGGAGGCCAGCACCCCGGCCGCCGCCAACCGCATCCTGCACGCCCGTGAGGCGGTCGCCGGGCGGCTGCCCGACCTCGCGGTCCCCGAGCAGCTGCACCGGCGGCTCACCGAGCTGGCGGGTTCGGAGAAGCTGGACGCGCCCGTGTCCACGGTGGTGCGCAGCGGTGGCGAGCGGCGGACCCGGTTCTGGACGCGGGCCGCTGTCGCGTTCACGGTCTTCATCATCGGTGCGACGGCGCTGACCGTGCGGGTGGCGCCCACGCACTACGAGCCGGTCCCTGCACCGGGTTCGCCGATCGCCGGGGTGCCGCCGCTGACCGGTCCCGAACCGCTGACACCGGCGGACCTGGAGCTGCGCAAGGAGCTGCGGGAGAAGCTCAGCGGAGGGCCCGAGCGGCTCACGCCGAGCACCGAATAGCGCGCGTGGCGCAACGCCAGTGGGCCCGCACCGTCACCGGTGCGGGCCCACTGAGCTGCGTAGGAGAACCTCTTAGCTGAGGATCTCGCGCGCGAGCTTCGCCGTCTCGGTCGGCGTCTTGCCGACCTTGACGCCGGCGGCCTCAAGGGCCTCCTTCTTCGCCTGCGCGGTGCCGGAGGAGCCGGAGACGATGGCGCCGGCGTGGCCCATGGTCTTGCCCTCGGGCGCCGTGAAGCCCGCGACGTAGCCGACGACCGGCTTCGTCACGTTGGCCTTGATGTAGTCGGCCGCACGCTCCTCGGCGTCGCCGCCGATCTCACCGATCATGACGATCAGGTCGGTCTCGGGGTCGGCCTCGAACGCGGCGAGCGCGTCGATGTGCGTCGTGCCGATGACCGGGTCGCCACCGATGCCGACGGCGGACGAGAAGCCGATGTCACGGAGCTCGTACATCATCTGGTACGTCAGCGTGCCGGACTTCGAGACCAGGCCGATGCGGCCCGGCTTCGTGATGTCGCCCGGGATGATGCCGGCGTTCGACTGGCCCGGCGTGATGAGGCCGGGGCAGTTCGGGCCGATGATGCGGGTCTTGTCGCCCTTGGACTTGGCGTACGCGTAGAACGCGGCCGAGTCGTGGACGGCGATGCCCTCGGTGATGACGACGGCGAGGGGGATCTCGGCGTCGATGGCCTCGACCACGGCGGCCTTGGAGAAGGCCGGCGGGACGAAGAGCACGGACACGTTGGCGCCCGTCTTCTCCATCGCCTCGGCGACCGTGCCGAAGACCGGGATGTCGTTGCCGTCGATGTCGACGGACGTGCCGGCCTTGCGCGGGTTCACACCGCCGACGATGTTCGTGCCGTCGGCCAGCATGAGCTTGGTGTGCTTCATGCCCGTGGCACCGGTCATGCCCTGGACGATGACCTTGCTGTCCTTGTTGAGGAAGATAGCCATGGCTGTTTAGTCCCTCGTCCTTACTTCGCGGCCGCGAGCTCGGCGGCCTTGTCGGCCGCGCCGTCCATGGTGTCCACGCGCTGCACCAGCGGGTGGTTGGCGTCGGAGAGGATCTTGCGACCCAGCTCGGCGTTGTTGCCGTCGAGGCGGACGACGAGGGGCTTCTCGACCTTCTCGCCCTTCTCCTCGAGGAGCGCCAGCGCCTGGACGATGCCGTTGGCGACCTCGTCGCAGGCGGTGATGCCGCCGAAGACGTTGACGAAGACCGACTTGACGTCGGAGTCGCCGAGGATGATCTCCAGGCCGTTCGCCATCACCTGGGCGGACGCGCCGCCACCGATGTCGAGGAAGTTGGCCGGCTTCACGTTGCCGTGGTTCTCACCGGCGTACGCGACGACGTCCAGCGTCGACATGACCAGACCGGCACCGTTACCGATGATGCCGACCTCGCCGTCGAGCTTGACGTAGTTGAGGCCCTTCTCCTTGGCGGCGGCCTCGAGCGGGTCGGCCGCCTCCTTGTCCTGGAGGGCTTCGTGGTCGGCGTGCCGGAACTCGGCGTTCTCGTCCAGCGACACCTTGCCGTCGAGGGCGATGACCTTGCCGGAGGCGACCTTCGCGAGCGGGTTGACCTCGACGAGGAGGGCGTCCTCCTCGACGAAGGTCTTCCACAGGGTCTGGAGGATCTCGGCGATCTGGTCGGCGACCTCGGCCGGGAACTTCGCGTCCGTGACGATCTTGCGGGCGACCTCGGGGGTCACGCCCTCATTGGCGTCGATCGGCGTCTTGGCGACGGCCTCGGGGCGCTCGACCGCCACCTCCTCGATCTCCATGCCGCCCTCGACGGAGGCGATGGAGAGGAAGGTGCGGTTGGTGCGGTCCAGGAGGAAGGAGACGTAGTACTCCTCCACGATCTCCGGAGCCGTCTCGGCCATCATCACCTTGTGGACCGTGTGGCCCTTGATGTCCATGCCGAGGATGTTGGTCGCGTGCTGCACGGCCTCGTCGGGGGTGCCGGCCAGCTTCACGCCGCCGGCCTTGCCGCGGCCGCCGACCTTCACCTGCGCCTTGACGACGGACTTGCCGCCCAGACGCTCGGTCGCCTCGCGGGCCGCCTCAGGCGTGTCGATGACTTCACCGGCCAGCACCGGTACACCGTGCTTGGCGAAGAGGTCCCTCGCCTGGTACTCGAACAGGTCCACGCGCGTCCGTCCCTATCAGTGATCTCGCCGCTCTGCGGTCTGTCTGTCTGCGTGGGCGTGCCGCGAAGGGCAACGTGACTCCGCTGTCACAAGGGAGGCGTACGAGGCGTACACAGTGGCCGGGTACGCGGCATGTCCGTCTCGCAGGTTATCGCCGCTCAGGGACGGCTTCTAAATCGCAGATCACACCTGAGCGGTGATACCCATCACAGAGCGTCCTGTTTGTGGTGCTATCTGCCGGTGCCGCCGAGGGTCCCCGGGAATGAAAGCGGCCTCACCCAGCGGGGGTGCGCTCGGTGAGGCCGCAGGTCAGCGGGTGGTCACGTCCCCAAGCGGACCACCCGCCGTCATGCACGTAAAGCGACCCGATCCGACCGATGGCTTTCGGCCGTCCGGGCACCGTCGCGTCGGTCAGACGCCGGGCAGGTAGCTGGGCGCGACGGAACCGGCGACACCCTGCACGCCGGTGACGGCGTTGCCCGCGAGCGGCTGGGCGTCGGCGGTCACGGTGCCGGTCAGGCCCTGCGCGAACGGGGCGACCTCGTGGGTCACGCCGCCGGCCAGCGGGGCGACGTTGTCGCCGACCACGGTCTGGACGAACGGGGCGACGTTGTCGCCGACCAGGCCCTGCGCGAGCGGCTGGGCGTCACCGGTGACGCCCTGCGCCAGGCCCTGCGCGCTGGTGCCGACGCCGCCGACGACCGGCTGCACGTGGTCGACGACCGTCTGCACGAGCGGCTGGACCGCGTCCACGACGCCGCCCGCGAACGGGGTGACGTCGTTGCCGACCACGCTCTGCGCGAACGGGGCCACGTTGTCGCCGGCCACGCCCTGGGCCAGCGGCTGGACCTGGCCGGTGACGCCCTGCGCGAAGGGCGCGACGTTGTCGCCGACGACGGTCTGCGCGAACGGCGTCACGTCGCCGACCGCGCCGCCCGCCAGGGTGGTCACGTCGCCGACGGCCTGGCCGGCGACCGGCAGCACGCCCTGCACGGCGGTGTTCGCGAGGGGCGGGAGCACGGCGTCGGCGGTCTCGCCGACGGCCGGGGCGGTGTTCGTGCGGACGTTCTGCACGGTTCCGTCGACGGTGCTCTGGGCGTTGCTCTGTACGTAGGCGGGGGCCTGGGCCGCCGCCTGCGTCAGCTCCTGCTGGAGCTGCGGGGCGAAGGCGTCGAGCGGGCCGAACAGGTAGTCAACGCCCTCCTGGGCGCGGCCCTGGGCGTCGGCGACGTGACCGGCGGCCTTGTCCTTGACGCCCGCGACGTCGGCGGTGTTCGTGAGGTCGGCGGCGTTCGGGGCCTGCACGTCCGGGGCCTGGACCTGGTGGGCGTGCGACTGGACCTGGGCCTTGGCGTGCTGGGCGGTGGCCTTGGCCTTGTTGGCGACCTGGGTGTGCTCGACCTTGTCGGTCACCCGGGTGGCGGCCTTGGCCTTGTCGGTCACCTTCGCGGTGGTGTCCTGCACGTCCGACGTCGTGTTCTGCAGGTCGGAGACCGTGTCACCGGCGACGTCCGGGACGGACAGCGAGTGGGCGGGCAGCTCGTCGGCGCTCGCGACGGCGGAGCCGAGCGCCCAGGCGCCGGAGACGCCGGCGGCTATGACGATGGAGCGGCGAATGTTCTTGTTCATGGGTACGTCAGTTCCTTCGAATTCACTTCACGACTGGGCAGACCTGTTCCACCCCCGCGTGGCAGGTCACGAGCGGGGAACTGGCTGCCCTAGCCGGGGAATTCGGGAATGTCACGAAGCCGGTCGACCACCGGCGCGGTGCCCGCGGACGCCGTGGCGCCGGACGCGAGCAGAACGGGGGCGCGGTCGCCGAACGCGGCCGCGTGCAGATCACCGTGGCGCGACGAACCGCCGTCGCCCGCGCTCGCACCGGCCGACGGCGCACCGTCGGGACGCTGCGGCACGACGGGCGACGCGGGACGCGCCTCGGCCCGCGCGCCCGCTTCCGTCTTCTGTACGTCGCCGAACCGCGCGACGTCGTACGGCTGCGGGGCGCTCACTGCGGCGTGGGAACGGTCATCGGCCGTGGCCTTGGTCGGCCGGTCGCCGTCCGCCGCCGGGGTGTCCGACTGCTGCGGCGTGGTCGCGGCGGGCGGCCCGGGGCGGGCGTCGGCGGGGTCCACGATGCCGATGATCCCGGCGAGGCGGCCGTGCGTCAGCTGCTCCGGCACCGCTCCGACGAGCTCCGCGACGGCACGCGTCGCCAACTCCTCGACGGGACCCGCCACCTGGCGCACGGTGGCACCGACCGGCGCCGTCAGATACCGCAACGCGTCGGCGACGGAACGCAACCGCGTCTGGTCACCCCCCAGCGCCTCCATCCGCTGACGCAGGGGGTCGGTGAGGTAGGTCCGCACGGATGCGGTGGCGCCGGCGCCGGCTTTGGTGGTGCCCGGGTTGCTGGGAGCGGTGGGGGCACCGGGAGTGGCGGGCTTGTCGTGCAGGTGTCGCGCCAGGCGCTTCATGCCGGAGACGGGCTTCGCGTCGGGCGAGGGCTGCACGCCGGGGGCGTGCTCCGGGGCGACCGGGTTCGGTGCCGGCGTGGCGGGCCGGACCGGGGCGGGTGCCTGTGCGGGTGCCTGTGCGGGTGCCTGTGCAGGTGCGGGGTCGGCGACGGGTGCCGCCTTCCGATCCTGCGGGGGCGTGGTCGGCTTCGCGTGCGCGGGCCCGGATGCGTCCCCGGATGCGTCGGACGCCCCGGTGGCCTCGGAGGGAGCCGGGGCCACGTCGGGGCCCGCCTCGTGCAACTTCCGCACGGAATCGGCGACATGCTCCCGCACCGCCACGTGCCCCGCCCCGAGCGAACCGGCGTCGGACAACCCGTCCGCCTGCGCCCGGCCGCCGCACACCATCCCGAGGACGAACAACGCGCCGAACAGCAGCGCCAGTTGCAGCGCACGCCGTCCTGCCGTCGCGCGCACAGGGCGCGCGACGGGGGCGGGAAGTGCCATCGGGGAAGTCACGGTGGCCGAATCCTCGCATGGGGCGAGGGAGGCGGCGCAAGCCCCGTGTACCCCCGTGTTACCGATGGGTACTCATATCCGGTTCGCCGCGCGTGCACCCTTTTCCGATGCCGCGTCCGGTATCGGCAAGGGGTGCTTCTCGATGGCCGCGGCCATGACGTCGGGGAACAGATCCGGGGTGCAGGCGAAGGCCGGCGCACCGAGACCCGCGAGCGCCGCGGCGTGCTCCCGGTCGTAGGACGGCGCGCCCTCGTCGGAGAGTGCGAGCAGCGTCACGAACTGCACGCCGGACGCCTTCATCGCGGCGACCCGCTTCAACATCTCGTTGCGAATGCCTCCTTCGTACAGGTCGGAGATCAGCACGACGACGGTCTCGGCGGGCCGGGTGATCTGCGACTGGCAGTACGCGAGTGCCCGGTTGATGTCCGTGCCGCCGCCGAGCTGGGTGCCGAACAGGACGTCGACCGGGTCGTCGAGCTGGTCCGTCAGGTCCACGACGGCCGTGTCGAAGACGACGAGCCGGGTCGCTATCGAGCGCATGGAGGCGAGCACCGCTCCGAAGACGGAGGCGTAGACGACGGATGCCGCCATCGAACCCGACTGGTCGATGCAGAGGACGACTTCCTTCTTCACGGACTGCGCCGCACGCCCGTAACCGATCAGCCGCTCGGGCACGATCGTCCGGTACTCGGGCAGATAGTGCTTGAGGTTGGCCGCGATCGTGCGGTGCCAGTCGATGTCGCGGTGGCGCGGCCGCTGGATGCGGGCGCTGCGGTCGAGTGCTCCGGTGAGCGTGGCGCGGGTGCGCGTGGCGAGCTTCTTCTCGAGGTCCTCGACGACCTTGCGCACGACGGCTCGGGCCGTCTCCTTCGTCGTCTCGGGCATCGCCTTGTTGAGCGAGAGCAGGGTGCCAACGAGGTGCACGTCCGCGTCGACGGCCTCCAGCATCTCCGGCTCCAGCAGCATCGCGGACAGCCCGAGCCGGTCGATGGCGTCCCGCTGCATGACCTGGACGACGGAGGACGGGAAGTAGCTCCGGATGTCGCCGAGCCAGCGGGCCACGGCCGGAGCGGACGCCCCGAGCCCCGCGCTCCGGCTGCCGCCGGGCGCCTGCTGCTTTCCTTGGCCCGAGCCGTAGAGGGCATCGAGGGCACCGTCCATCGCGGCGTCCTGCCCGGCGAGTTGGCAGCCCGTCCCGTCGGCGGCCTCACCACCGAGAACCAGCCGCCAACGACGCATACGCTCGTCCTCGGCTGTCGCGGTGTGCGTCATCTGGTCGCCTCCGTTGGTTGCCACGTGGTCCACGCCCCACGCCCCGCCGTCCGCTCCGGTCGCCCTGCCGCTCATCCGCCCACTCCCACCGCGTCGCCGAGCAGCAGGCGCAGCACCGGCAGCACCGCGTCCGCCCGTTCCGCGTCGAGTTCCTCCGCGAAGCCGCGCGGCCCGCCGGCGACCGGGGCCCGCCCGCTCCCGGAGGGCCCGCGCCGGAGCAGTTCGCCCAAGGTCCGCCGCACGCCGGGCTCGTACGCCGAGAACGTGCGCCGCAGCAGCGGCAGTACGTCCGTGAACGCGTCGCCCGACACCCGCGTCAGCCACGCGTCGACCAGGCCCAGGAGCCGCTCGTCGTGCACCAGGAGCAGCCCACCGCCCGAACCGCCGCCGACGAAGCCCTCGATCCACGCCGCCGCTTCGGCCGGCGCGGTGCCGGGCGACAGGGCGAGGCTCATCAGCCGGGCCGCGTCGTCCTCGTCGAGCACGCCCTCGTCCAGCAGGACCCGCGCGCACCGCCCCCGGATCACCCCGGCCACGCCGTCCCGCTCCGCGAGCACGCGCAGCACGGCCCGCCAGCGCCCGCGCACCCCGGCGTCCTCCAGGAGCGCGACGGCCGAGTGCACCGCGTCGACGTGGCCGCGCATCTCTTCGGCCGCCTCCGCGTCGAGCCCCGCGCAGGCCGGGGGCAGACCGACGAAGACCCGCTCGGCGAGGCCCGCCGCCACGTCGGCGAGGGCCCCGGTGTCGGTGCCGCGCACGTCGCCGTAGCGCAGGGCGCGGACCAGGGCGGGCAGGGCGCCGGCGAGGTGGCCGACGTCCGCGTCGAGGGCGGCGCGGTCGGCGAGGATCCGCATCACCGTCGGCAGCGCCTCCGCGAGCCCCGCGAGCAGGCAGACCTCGGCGAGCGCCGTGACGTCGGCGAGCGCCCTGGCCGCGACCGCGTCGGTCTCCGCCTTGACGGTCGCGGCGGAGAGCACGGTCGTCCCCCACACCCCCGCCTCCGCGACCCGCACGGACAGCTCCGGCTCCCAGCGCAGCCGCCACGACTCGCGGAACGTCCCCGTGGAGCCGCGCGCCGATCTCGCCGGATCGCCCCAGGCCACGCCCAGGAGCCGCAGCCGGTGCAGCAGACGGCTGCGCGCGGCGTCGGTGTCGCCCCGCAGGTCGAGGTCCAACTCCTTCTCCGAGGCGGCCGGTTTGAGCCGCAGGGAGCGCTGCTGTCGCGTGAGGTCGCGCTGCAGCGGCACCGCGGGCGCCGCCTCGGGCACCTCCCCCAGCACATCGCCGACGACCAGCTTGTCGTGGATGAGCGCCAGCGGTACGTCCGAGCCCTCGCACAGCACGGCCCGCACCGCGTCGGTGGTCTCGGTGAGTCCCGCGAGCGGCCGCCCGCGCATCACGGCGAGGGTCTCCGCGAGCCGTACGGCCTCGATGACATGGGCGGATGACACGATGCGGTCCTCCGCGCGCAGCAGCCCGGCGACCTTGGTCAGCCAGCGCTCCACCGGCCGGTCGGGCGCGCTGAACAGATGCCCGTACCAGCCGGGCGAGTCGATCCCCGCCCCGTATCCGCTGACGCGGGCCAGGCGCCGGTGCGTCCACGGCACCCACGTCATGTCGACCTTCGCCTTCGGCAGCCCCTTGAGCAGGGCGCGGTCGGCCGCGACGGTTGTCTTCTGCCGCAGCGCGGGCACGTGCCACGCCCCGCACACGACGGCCACGTCGTCCGCGAACTCACGCTGCGCCGCCCGCACTTGGAGCCGCATATACGCCTCGCGCAGCGGATCGCGCTCGTGTCCCCCGTCCCCGCACGTCTCCCGCAGCGCGCCCATCGCCTCGCCGAGCGCGGCGAAGGCGTCGCCGTCCCGGTGCTCGACGACGTCCTCCCACCAGCGCTCCGCGTCGTCGTATCCGGCGGTCTCGGCGAGGACCCGCAGGGGGTCCACGCGTACGGAGTCGCCCCCTTCCTCCTCCCCCGTCCCCTCTTCCCGGTCGCCGCCGTCGGCGTCCTCCACCCGCATCGCCAGGCTGTGCGCGGCCGGCAGGTCGATGAAGCGCACCGGCACGTCGCGCCCCAACGCCCAGCGGATCGCGACCCATTCGGGCGAGAACTCGGCGAACGGCCAGAACGCCGACCTCCCCGGCTCGTCCACGACGTGCGCGAGCAGCGCGACCGGTGGCCGCATGCCGGCCTCGGCGGCGAGCGGCACGAGACCGTCGGCTTCCGGCGGCCCTTCGATCAGTACGATCCGGGGCTCCACGGTGTCGAGCGCGGAGCGCACGGCGCGCGCGGAGCCGGGCCCATGGTGTCGCACGCCGAGCAGCGCGGGCCCCGTGGCCGGTGTCGTCATGCGCTCACCTCTCGGCAGGCCCGGTAGAAGTCCTTCCAGCCGTCGCGCTCGCGCACCACGGCCTCCAGGTACTCCTGCCAGACGACGCGGTCCGCCGCCGGATCACGCACCACGGCCCCGAGGATGCCGGCGGCCACGTCGGACGGGCGCAGCACGCCGTCCCCGAAGTGGGCGGACAACGCGAGGCCGTTGGTGACGACGGAGATCGCCTCGGCGGTCGACAGCGTGCCGCTCGGCGACTTCACCTTCGTCCGCCCGTCGGCGGTCACACCGTCGCGCAGCTCGCGGAAGACGGTGACGACGCGGCGGATCTCGTCCATCCCGTCGGGAGCGCTGGGCAACTCCAGTGCGCGGCCGACCTGGTCGACCCGGCGCGAGACGATGTCGACCTCGTCCTCCACGCTCGCGGGCAGCGGCAGCACGACCGTGTTGAACCGGCGCCGCAGCGCGCTCGACAGATCGTTGACCCCGCGGTCCCTGTCATTGGCCGTGGCGATGAGGTTGAACCCGCGTACGGCCTGCACCTCCTGCCCCAACTCCGGTATCGGCAGGGTCTTCTCGGACAGGATCGTGATCAGCGAGTCCTGCACATCGGCCGGGATGCGCGTCAGCTCCTCGACGCGCGCCGTCATTCCCTCCGCCATCGCCCGCATGACCGGGCTCGGCACGAGGGCGTCCCTGCTCGGCCCGTTGGCCAGCAACTGCGCGTAGTTCCAGCCGTATCGGATGGCCTCCTCCGGCGTCCCGGCCGTGCCCTGCACCAGCAGCGTCGAATCCCCGCTCACGGCGGCCGCGAGATGCTCGGACACCCAGGTCTTGGCGGTGCCGGGCACACCGAGCAGGAGCAGTGCCCGGTCGGTCGCCAGCGTCGTCACGGCGACCTCGACGAGGCGTCGCGGGCCCACGTACTTCGGCGAGATCACCGTGCCGTCGGGCAGCGTGCCACCGAGGAGATATGTCGCGACGGCCCACGGCGACAGGCGCCAGCGGGCGGGCCGCAGCCGGTCGTCCTGCGCGGCCAGCGCCGCGAGTTCCTCGGCGAACGCGTCCTCGGCATGCGGCCGCAGCACCCCGTCCGCGGCCGGATTCCCTGCCTGCCTCCCGGCCCCGCTCCCGTCCCGATCCTCGGTCTGGCCCTCGACGGAAATGGTCATGGCTGTCCCCCTCCAACTCGCCCCGCTCGAACCCGCTCGAACCCGCACGACGAGCCATCGACCGCTCTCGTCGCGTGCTGGATTCCACGGTGCACCACGCCACTGACAATCGACATCGACCGCAGCATCACCGCAGGTCAGAGCCGCCACCGGACGGATTGTCAGTGGCGGGATCTACCGTCGAGGACATGAATCAGCTGGGGGTGCGCTGGACGACGGATCAGGTGCTCGCACTGGCGCCTGACGACGCGTCACGCAAGGCGGGAAGCAAGCTCGGGGGCCCGGGTCCGTGGTCGGGGACCGGGAGTTCCGCGGGTGCGGAGGATTCGGACGAGGGGGCGGTATGGGGACTGTGCAAGGGGAGCGGCAGCAAGCCGTACCAGACGATCGTGGACATCGGCGGGGGTGCCTCGGGGGCGGACGGGCCGGGGTACACATGCAGTTGCCCGAGCCGCAAGTTCCCGTGCAAGCACGCGCTCGGGCTCTTGCTGCTCTGGGCCGGCGGCGACGCACAGGTGCCGGCGGGCCAGTCGCCGCCGGAGTGGGCCGAGCCATGGCTGGCGGGGCGGCGGAAGCGGGCCGGGTCCCGGCAGGCCGCGGCGCCGACGGCCGTCCCGGGCAGCGTCCCGGCGGATCCGGAGGCGGCCCGGCGCAGAGCCGAGCGCCGCGCCCAGCGGATCACGGCGGGCGCGACAGAGCTGGAGCAGCGCCTCGCCGACCTGCTGCGCGGCGGCCTCGCGCAGGCGGAGCAGTCGGGTTACGGACTGTGGGAGGAGACGGCCGCGCGCATGGTCGACGCGCAGGCGCCCGGACTTGCCGCGCGCGCCCGGGAGTTGGGGGCGATCCCGGCGTCCGGCTCCGGGTGGCCGGTGCGGCTGCTCGAGGCGTGCGCGCTGCTCCACCTTCTCGACCAGGGCTGGTTGCGCCGCGATGCGCTGCCCGACGACCTGGCGGCGACGGTCCGCTCGCGTGTGGGCCTGCCGGCTGCGGACCGAGAGCCACCGTTGCGCGACCGCTGGCTGGTCCTCTCCCAGTACGACACGGCGGACGGCCACCTCACCACACGCCGGATATGGCTGCACGGCGCACAGAGCGCGCGCACCGTGCTGCTCCTCTCCTACGGGGCGGCCGGCCGCGCCCCTGGGCTCGCGCTGCCGACCGGGCGCACGCTCGACGCCGCGGTGTCGGCGTACCCGGGAGCGGGTGCCCTGCGGGCGGAGCTGGGCGAGCAGTTCGCCTCGGCGGAGTCGGACGGCATACGTCCCAAGGGAGTTGACGTCACCGCAGGTCTCGCCGCCTACGGAGCGGCGCTCGCGGCCGACCCCTGGCTGGAGTCCTGGCCGGTGACGCTGGCGGGGGTGATACCGACGCGGGACGCGGACGGCCACTGGCAACTGGCGGACGGCGAAGGCAAGTCGGCCCTCCCCCTCACCGCACACGCGGCGGCATCCCCCGGCCTGTGGCGCCTGATCGCCGTCTCGGGAGGCACGCCAGTGACAGTCTTCGGCGAATGCGGCCCGACGGGCTTCCGCCCGCTGGCGATGTGGCCGACCCAGCCGGGCGAGCTCATACCGCTGAACTGACAGCCCCGGTGCCGCTGCTCAAGCCCCTGCGGCGCTTGAGCAGCGGGGTCCGAGGCAGAGCCCCGATCCTTCCAGCCCCGCCGACACTTGAGGCGCGAGGCCCGAGGCAGAACCCCGATCCTTCCAGCCCCGCCGGCGATTGAGGCGCGGGGCCCAGGGCGGATCTCCGATCTTTCCAGCCCCGCCAACGCTTGAGGCGCGAGGCCCGAGGCAGAGCCCCGATCTTTCCAGCCCCGCCGGCGATTGAGGCGCGGGGGCCGGGGCGGAGCCCCGAGGCCGCAACGCCGGTGCCGGTGTCCCATTCACCCCGACCCAACAACCCACCCACCCACCGAGACTCACGGAGAGGCCCGATGACGACCACCGCCACCTGGGACGACCTGGTCAGCACCGCGCTGCTCGGCACCGACCGCCGCCCCGACCACACCCCCCTCACCCTCCTCGACGAGGCCGCCGTACAGACCGTCCGGCAAAGGGCCGGCCTGCGACCGGCCACGGCCGCCGCCCCACCGGAGCGCGCCGAGGACGACCCACGCCACCCCCTGCCGCCCGCCGCGCGCCAGCGCCTCGCGCTCCTGCTCACCGACCGCTCCAGCGGCACCGGTGCGCGCCGCGGCACCGCCCCCGACCTCCTCGAACTGCTCCCGCAGTGGCTGGCCACGGCCAACGCGTACGGGTACGCGCCGCCGCCCGAGCTGCTGCCCGCGCTGCTCGACGCGGCGCGTGGCCGCACCGACCTGCGCCCACCGGCCCTCACGTTCGCGGGGCCGCGTGCCCGATGGCTGGCCCGGCTCAACCCGGACTGGAAGTTCGCGCTGCGCGCGACGCCGGGCGCCGGCGCCGCGCTGCCGGCGCCGGAGGAGAGTGAGCAGGTTCAACTGCGTTGGGAAGAGGGCCTGTTCGCGGAGCGGGTGGCACTGCTCGCCTCGATTCGGGCGCACGACCCGGCCGCGGCCCGGACGCTCCTGGCCGGGACCTGGGGCACGGAGCGCGCCGAGGACCGCCTGATGTTCCTCGACTCGCTGCGCACGGGGCTCGGCGACGCGGACGAGCCGTTCCTGGAGCAGGCGCTGACCGACCGCAGCAAGAACGTGCGGGCGACGGCGGCCGAGCTGCTCTCCGCACTCCCCCGCTCTGCGCTCGCCGCGCGGATGGCGGACCGGGCGCTGACGTGTGTGGCGCTCGACCGTGCGGAAGGGGCGATCGTCGTGGAGGCGCCGCACGAGTGCGACGCGGGGATGGAGCGGGACGGCATCGTGGCGAAGCCGCCCGCGGGACGCGGGGAACGGGCGTGGTGGCTCGGGCAGTTGGTCGAGGCGGCGCCGCTCGGCCGGTGGCCGGACAGGTTCGGCGGCCGGGGGCCCAAGGAGATAGTGGCGCTGCCGGTCGCCGACGACTGGCGCGGGGAACTGCACGCCGCGTGGTGCCGGGCGGCGGTCCGGCAGCGGGACATCGCCTGGTCGCGGGCGCTGCTCGGGGCGCCGACGGCGTCGGACGCGGCGGGGCCCGGGGCGGTGTCGCTCGCCGAGCGGGCGAAGTTGCTCGCGGCGCTGCCGGGGGCGGAACGGGCGGACTGGGTGGCGGAGTTCATCGCGGCGCACGGACTGTCCGAGGCGTTCCAGCTGCTGGGGGTGTGCGGCACGCCGTGGGCGCGGCCGCTCGGGCGGTCCGTGGTCGACGCGCTGAACATCGCGCGGGACGCGGGGAGTTATCCGTGGAGCTTCAGCGGGGTGATGGGGCTCGCGGAGCGGTGCCTGGACCCCGAGGAGGTGGTGCGGCTCGACGGGCTCACGGCGGCGGTGGAGGAACCGGAGGGCTCGGCGCCCGGGGCCGGGGGGTACTGGACGGAGGCGTTCCAACGCCTCGCCTCCACACTCCGGCTCCGCCGGTCCATGCGGGACGAGCTGGCCCCGCCGTGACCGGGCCCGCCCCGTCGTTGCGCGGCACCGGGGTGCCGCCTTGCCCACCCTGCCGCCCAAGGCGGCAGATTGCCCAAGGCGACGGGGCAGACGGAGCCACGCATTTCAAGCCCCGCCGGCGATTGAGGCGCGGGGTCCGGGGCGGAGCCCCGTGGCGTCAACCCCCGGACGCCGCCGGCTGCCGCACATTGGCCCGCACCCACTCGACGATGGACGCCGTCGTTGCCCCCGGCGTGAAGATCTCCGCGACGCCCTTCTCCTTCAGCGGCGCGATGTCCCCCTCGGGGATGATCCCGCCACCGAAGACCTTGATGTCCGCGGCGTCACGCTCGGCGAGAAGCTCGATGACACGGGCGAAGAGCGTGTTGTGCGCGCCGGACAGGATGGAAAGACCGATCGCGTCGGCATCCTCCTGGATGGCGGTGTCCACGACCTGCTCGGGCGTCTGGTGCAGGCCCGTGTAAATGACCTCCATCCCCGCGTCGCGCAGCGCCCGCGCGATCACCTTGGCCCCTCGATCGTGGCCGTCGAGTCCCGGCTTCGCGACGACCACGCGGATCGGCCCGGCTGCCACACCCATCACTGCCTCCCTGAAACGACTGCTCAAGCAAAAGTTGAAGCGATTGTTCAAAAGACTGATGCCCGAAGTGAACGAACGTTATCGACAGCATCCCGCAAGCCGCCGTTTCGCGGTGCGGACCGAGGGGGAAATCACACGGTGGGACACATTCGCTGCGCGCCGCGTCTGCCACAGGCGGGACACACCGCCGGATCCAGGACAGGCGCGAGGGAGCCGCTTCGAGGTCGCCGCGCCACCGCGCCGACAGCCGCACGGCACGGTGGCACGGTGCTTCCCGCTGCCGTTCGGACCGATGAGTCGGCGCATCGGGCACGGCCGGCGCCGCGGGACCGCTTCGGTCGGCTCTCATGAGCGCACACGGGGGCCAGAGGCGTCTTCCCGTGTGCCGACGGGAGGTTGACCGATGAAGGTCACGAGGACCCTGCCCTTTCGCCCCCTCTGCCACTTTCTGCCCACCAGACTGGCCGGCCTCTCGATCGCGCTCCTGAAGGCGACCGCCCTGGAACTGGCGATCCTCGCGGGCCATCTACTCCTCTACCCCTCCGGCATCCTCCCCGAGCGGAGGCAGCCCCTGGCGCTGCCCCGCCACCCCTCGGCGTACGTCCCGGTGGACGTAGAAACGGTCACGGCGGAGGCGAACCTCCAAGGAGAACCAGCAGAACCAGCAGAACCGGCGGAACCGGCAGAACCGAGCGCCCCGACAGCAGCGGACGCGCCGCGCCTGCCCGCACCGGCCAAGCCCCCGGTCCTCCTCCTGCACGGCTTCATCGACAACCGCTCCGTCTTCGTCCTGTTGCGCCGCTCCCTCGCGCAGCACGGCAGGCAGCACGTCGAATCGCTCAACTACTCCCCTCTCACCTGCGACATCAGGGCCGCGGCCAAGCTGCTCGCCCGGCACGTGGAGGAGGTCTGCGAGAGGTCGGGCCGGGACAAGGTCGACATCGTGGGGCACAGCCTGGGCGGCCTGATAGCCCGTTACTACGTGCAGTGCCTCGGCGGTGACACGCGGGTGCGCACGCTCGTCACGCTCGGCACCCCGCACAGCGGCACGCGGGTGGCGCCACTCGCGGACGCGCACCCGATCGTCCGGCAGATGCGGCCCGGTTCGTCCGTCGTCGAGGAGTTGAAGCGGCCGGCGCCCGGCTGTCGTACGCGCTTCGTGAGCTTCTGGAGCGATCTCGACCAGTTGATGCTGCCCCTCGAGACGGCGTGCGTGGACCACGCGGACCTGCTCGCGCAGAACGTGCGGGTCACGGGCATCGGCCATCTCGCACTGCCGGTGCACCCGGCCGTCGCGATCGGTATCCGGCAGGCACTCGACGCGGAGCACACGGAGCACACGGGGCACGCGGAAGGAGCGCTCGCCGCTGCCAATCCCGGCGGTGGCCTGACAGTGGCCTGACCTGACCGCCCGATCCGAGCTCAGCGGCGCTGATCGGCACCCGTTCCACGCCGCTGCGCAGCCATTTCGTCGAACGAGTCTCGAACTCAGGGCCAAGGAACTGTCCACAGTCCACCCAAAGGCGGCTGATTGCCCGTTTCCCCGGGCCCGGAAACCCGACGAAGATTGTCGCGCCCTCATACCGACGGGTACAGTCACCGCACTGCTCTGGCAGCCCTGTTGTCGAGGCGAAAGAGAAGTTGGTGAACGACCGCAATCCGTCGGGGACCGCGCCTTACGCGGCGTACGACGGTCACTCCGCGACCAGCTTCGCAAGCGATCCGCTCTTCGGCGACATGGCAGAGGACCCCTACGAACCCGGCTCCCACGCGACCGGCCAGTGGCACACGGACCCCCAGCAGCAGTACGCCGACCCCTACGCCTCCGCGTATTACGGCACCGGCACGTACGACACCGGTACTTACGACACCGGTATCTACGACACCGGCGCCTATGACACGACCGGCGCCTGGCCGACCGCCGGGTACGAGCAGGTCGCGGACATCCCGGCGCAGCAGCCCCGGACGATGGCCGAGCAGCACGCCACGGGTCAATGGGACACCTCGGCGTACGAGACGCAGATGTACGCGGCTCAGCACCCCGACACGCAGAGCTTCGAGGCCCCGTCCCTCGGGACGCAGAGCTTCGACACGCAGACCTTTGAACCCCAAAGTTTCGAGACGCAGAGCTTCGAGACGCAGAGTTTTGAGTTCCAGGGGTTCGAGGCGCAGCACTTCGAAGCGCAGGGCTTCGAGACCCAGAGCTTCGAGGCGCCGTCCTTCGAGACGCAGAGCTTCAGCACGCACGACATGCTCGGCACGCCCGACCCGCACGACACCCAGGGTTTCACCCACACCTTCCAGTCCCCGGTCTTCGGTACGACCGCCTACGACACGGGCGCGTACGACGCCACACAGTGGAACGCTGCCGAGCACGGGCACGAGCACGAGCACGAGCCGATCGTGGACCCGGCCCCCGAAGCGGACCATGCGCATGCGCACGGCCCCGACCTCGACTCCGATCTCGGCCCCACTCCCGGCCTCGACCCCACCCCCGAGCCCTCCCCCGCGCCCCCGCAGCCCACGTCACGCCGGGCCGGGAAGAACGTCTCGCGTGGGCGCGCAGGCCGTCGTCGTCCGCCGGCCAAGCGGTCCGCGCTCGTCACCGTCGTCGTGCCCTCGGTCTGTGTGGTCGGCGTCGCCGGAATCGCCGCGGCGAGCGTCGGCGGGGGCAGCGGGGACGGCGGCAAGGAGACGCAGGCCGCGGCCGCTTCGGACGCGCAGGCCGTGAAGCCGGCCGTCGCCAACAACAAGCTGGACTCGCAGTTGAAGGACCTGTCCGCCGACGCGGGCGACTTCGCCGACCGGGCGAGCCGCACGCAGGAGCGGATCGACCTCAAGGCGAAGCAGGAGGCGGCGCGCAAGCAGGCCGCCGAGGAGGCCGCGCGCAAGGAAGCGGCGCGGCCCAAGTTCGTGCTGCCGGTGAAGCAGCACGGGCTGAGCGCCTTCTTCGGGCAGGCCGGCGTCAACTGGATGTCCCAGCACTCCGGCATCGACTTCCCCGTCTCGTACGGGACTCCGGTGATGGCCGCGACGGACGGCACCGTGAAGACGGAGTGGAACAGCGCGTACGGGAACATGGCCAAAGTGGTCGCCAAGGACGGCACGGAGACCTGGTACTGCCACCTGTCCACGCACACCGTGACGAGCGGTCCGGTGAAGGCCGGTGACGTGATCGCGCGGTCCGGGAACTCCGGCAACTCGACCGGCCCGCACCTGCACTTCGAGGTGCGGCCCGGCGGCAGCGCGGCGATCGACCCGCTGCCGTGGCTGCGCAGCCACGGCCTCAACCCGAACTGAGCCGCTCCCTCCACAGCCCTCGCTGAGCCGCTCCCCCTTCGAGCAAGCGGCTCAGCGAGGCGGCAGGCCGCTACAGCTTCTCGACCGGCGCGTACCGCAGCAGCAGCCGCTTCGGCTTCGGGTCGCCGAAGTCGATCGACGCCTCCGACTTGTCACCCGTGCCCGACACGCCCACCACCGTGCCGAGACCGAACTGGTCGTGCGTGACGCGGTCGCCGACGCTGAGGGCCACCACCGGCTTGGAGTTCGCCCGGCTCGTGGCGAAGGCCGGCGTCGTACCCGTGCGGGAGCGCGAGGACGACAGCGTGGCCGCGATGCCGCCACCGATGCTCTTGGTCGAGGCCGCGGGCGTGGACGGGCCGGTGCGCTTCCAGTCCAGGTGGCCGACCGGGATCTCCTCCAGGAACCGGGAGGGCGGGTTGTACGAAGGCTGGCCCCAGGCGCTGCGCATGGAGGCACGCGTCAGATAGAGGCGCTGTCGCGCGCGCGTGATGCCCACGTACGCGAGGCGGCGCTCCTCCTCCAGCTCCTTGGCCTGGCCGAGGGAGCGCATGTGCGGGAAGACGCCGTCCTCCAGGCCGGTCAGGAAGACGACCGGGAACTCCAGGCCCTTGGCCGTGTGCAGCGTCATCAGCGTGATGACGCCGCTCCCGTCGTCCTCCTCGTCGGGGATCTGGTCGGAGTCGGCGACGAGGGCGACGCGCTCCAGGAAGGCGGAGAGTCCCCCGCCGCTCGTCCCGGCCTCACCCTCGGCCGTGCCGCCGCCCGCCTCGGTCCCGCCCTCCGCCGTGTCCTCGCCCGCGGCGGACTCCTGCTCGAACTCCAGGGCCACGGCGGCGAGTTCCTGGAGGTTCTCGATCCGGGTCTCGTCCTGCGGGTCGGTGGAGGCCTGCAGTTCGGCGAGGTAGCCGGTGCGCTCCAGGATGGCCTCGAGGACCGTGGCAGGACCCGCGCCCGACTCCACGATCGTGCGGAGGTCCTCCATCAGCGTGTTGAACCGCTTCACGGCGTTCGCCGAGCGGGCCGCCATCCCGTACGCCTCGTCGACGCGGCGCAGCGCCTGCGGGAAGGAGATCTTCTCGCGCTGGGAGAGCGCGTCGATCATCGCTTCGGCGCGGTCGCCGATACCGCGCTTCGGCACGTTGAGGATGCGGCGCAGCGGCACCGAGTCCTCGGGGTTGGAGAGCACGCGCAGGTAGGCCAGGACGTCCCTGACCTCCTTGCGCTCGTAGAAGCGGACGCCGCCGACGACCTTGTACGGCAGGCCGGTCCTGATGAAGATCTCTTCGAAGACACGGGACTGCGCGTTCGTCCGGTAGAAGACCGCGACGTCGCCCGCCAGCGCGTCGCCCGCGTCCGTGAGCCGGTCGATCTCGTCGGCGATGAACTGCGCCTCGTCGTGCTCGGTGTCCGCGACGTAGCCGGTGATCTGGGCGCCGGGTCCCTCGTTGGTCCAGAGGTTCTTGGGGCGGCGCGACTCGTTGCGCTCGATCACCGCGTTCGCCGCGCTGAGGATCGTCTGCGTGGAGCGGTAGTTCTGCTCCAGCATGATCGTCTTCGCGTTCGTGTAGTCCTCTTCGAACTGCAGGATGTTACGGATCGTGGCGCCACGGAACGCGTAGATCGACTGGTCCGCGTCACCCACGACGCACAGCTCGGCCGGGTCCGCGTCCTCGCCCTCGGTGGGGCCGACCAGTTCCCTGACCAGCGCGTACTGCGCGTGGTTCGTGTCCTGGTACTCGTCGACGAGGACGTGGCGGAAGCGGCGGCGGTAGTGCTCGGCGACGTCCGGGAACGCGCGCAGCAGGTTCACCGTCGTCATGATCAGGTCGTCGAAGTCCAGCGCGTTCGCCTCACGCAGGCGTGCCTGGTACATCGCGTAGGCCTGGGCGAGGGTCTTCTCGAAGCCGTCGGCAGCCGTGCCCGCGAAGTCCTCCTCGTCGATCAGCTCGTTCTTGAGATTGCTGATCTTCGCGCTGAAGGACTTCGGCGGGAACTTCTTCGGGTCAAGGTCCAGGTCGCGGCAGACGAGCGCCATGAGCCGCTTGCTGTCGGCGGCGTCGTAGATCGAGAAGGAGGACGTGAAGCCCAGCTTCTTGCTCTCCCGGCGCAGGATGCGGACGCAGGCGCTGTGGAAGGTGGAGACCCACATGGCGTTCGCGCGCGGGCCCACCAAGTCCTCGACGCGCTCCTTCATCTCGCCCGCGGCCTTGTTCGTGAACGTGATCGCGAGGATCTGGCCGGGGTGCACTCCGCGCTCGGCGAGCAGGTACGCGATGCGGTGCGTGAGGACGCGGGTCTTGCCGGATCCGGCGCCCGCGACGATGAGCAGCGGGGCGCCGCCGTGCACGACGGCCGCCTGCTGGTTCTCGTTCAGCCCCTCGAGGAGGGTGGCCGAGTCGAGGACCGGGCGCGGGGCGCCGTCCCGATAGTGCGCGTCCCGCTCCGGGGGCACACCGAACAGCCCGTCCGGCATCGGCTCCGGGGCCCCGTCGTCGTACTCGGGGTCCGGGGGCGGCGGCGGGGGCTCCTCCGCACTGTTCTGGAGGCCGGTCAGGAAGCTGTCGTCAAAGAGGCTGCTCATCGCTCTACGAGTCTAGGCCGCCCCACTGACAACCCGCGGCCCCCTTGGAAATCCAAGGGGGCCCAGAGGAAGAGATCACGAAAATGTATCGGGCATATCGAACATCAACCTTCACAGCAGCCACACGAGTTGGCTACGGTGCAGCCGGGCAGCCCGTCCCCCCGCCCGCGGAAGTCGCGGCGAACGGGCAGCCCCCGCTGAGTTCCGTACGCCGCGAGGCAGGGAACCGGGGACCCAACCGACCTTGGGGTGAATCGGTCAGCCGACCGTAGGGCAGCCTTCCACGTACCACGCCCGAACCCGACAGCTAACCCGGTAGGCGGACGACGGAAGGAGTCGCCTGCCTTGGCGTCGCACCGCAAGCCCCGCAGCCGTTCCCGGATGACCGGCGGCCTTCGCACGACCCCGGCGGTCGGCATCACGACCGCCGCCCTCACGTCCGTGGCCCTGCTCTCGCAGACGGCGCAGGCCGCGCCCGCGCAGCCGTCGTCGAAGCCGCGTCTCGAAGAGGTCCAGCAGAAGGTCGACACCCTGTACCGGCAGGCCGAGGTCGCCACCCAGAAGTACAACGGCGCCAAGGAACGGACCGACTCCAAGAAGCACCAGGTCGACAAGCTCCTCGACGATGTCGCGCAGCGCACCGAGGACATGAACACGGCCCGCCAGAAGCTCGGCAGGTACGCCGCCGAGCAGTACCGCTCGGGCAGTGTGAGCGACACCGCGACCATGTTCCTCGCGGACGACCCGGAGGACTACTTCTCGCAGCGCCAGCTGATGAGCCGGCTGACCGACGAGCAGAAGAAGTCGATCGACGACTATCAGAAGCAGACACGCGAGACCGCGAAGAAGCGCACCGAGGCCCAGTCGAGCCTCGAGGACCTCACCGACTCGCAGGCCGAGCTGAGGTCCTCGAAGGAGACCGTCCAGACGAAGCTCTCCGACGCGCGTCAGCTGCTGTCCAAGCTGACCGCCGAGGAGAAGGCGCGGCTCGCCGCGATCGAGAAGGCCAAGGAGGAGGCGGCCCGCAAGAAGGCCGCCGAGCTGGCCGCCGAGCAGAAGGCCGCGGAGGCGGCGAAGCGGAAGGCGGCCGAGGAGGCGAAGGAGCAGGGGCAGTCCTCCGGTTCCTCGGGCTCCTCCACCGGCTCGGCGGGCTCATCGGACGCCTCGTACGCCACCAAGGCCGCGCAGGCGCTCGCGTTCGCCAAGGCGCAGGAGGGCAAGCCGTACGTGTGGGGTGCCACGGGACCGGACTCGTACGACTGCTCGGGTCTGACGCAGGCGGCGTGGAAGTCCGCGGGGATCTCGCTGCCGCGGACGACCTGGGACCAGGTCGAGATCGGCAAGACGGTGCCGCTCTCCGATATCC
Organism: Streptomyces sp. NPDC102360; assembly: GCF_044766085.1. Taxonomy (NCBI): domain Bacteria; kingdom Bacillati; phylum Actinomycetota; class Actinomycetes; order Kitasatosporales; family Streptomycetaceae; genus Streptomyces; species Streptomyces sp. NPDC102360. Next base: position 105,168 of record NZ_JBIWLG010000009.1, read on the forward strand.
AACCCGGTGACCTGGTGTTCTTCTACGACGACATCAGCCACGTGGGCCTCTACATGGGCGACGGCATGATGGTGCACGCGCCGAAGCCGGGCGCGGTGGTGCGCGAGGAGTCGATCTACTACGACGGCACGTCGTCGATCCACAGCGTGGTGCGGCCTGCCTGAGCCCCGTCGGTGACGCCTGTGACGCCTGTGACGCCTGTGATCAGGTCCAGAGCACCGCGATGAAGATGTTCGCGACGGTGAGCGCGCCGACCGTCGCGAACAGGCCCTTCTCCGCCTTCTCCTCGTCCCGCTTCACATAGACGATGCCGAGGATCACGATCAGGACCGCGAGCTTCACGCCGATCTTGATGTTGTTCACGGTGGAGCCGTCGGCCTGGTTGAGGCCGACCAGGGCGACGCCGGTCACCAGCATCGTCAGCGCGCCGTGCAGCATCGCCTTGTTGAAGCGGGCCGCGCCCTCCTTCATCGCCGACATCTGCGTGAGGAAGCCGCCGAGCAGCGAGGCGATGCCGATGATGTGCAGACCGACGAAGAGGTTGATGAGTACGTCCATGGGGCCGGAGCCTACTTGGGCCCGTTTCGGGCCACTTCGGAGGCCCGGCTGTCACTCTCTGCCACCGCCCGTAACAAATGGGCCAGTTGCGAACAATCGGCCACCAACCCGTTACGCCGAGGTTTAGCGTCCTTGCTCAGGTGACCGGCTCCCCACCGCCGCCCGAACCAGGGGCGGCAGTCGGACACCCCCGCCGAGAAAGGTCCGGCGGCGACCCGCTCCCCCTGTGCGGGCCGCCGCCGGACGCGCGACCGGGGGCCGTGCGTTTCGGACGGCCGCCCAGAGGAGGACCTTGTGCCGGCAGCGCACCGCAAGCCCCGACCGCGTTCGCTCAGCGGTGGCACGGGCCGCACCGCGGCCACCCTCGCCCTCGCCTCCGCGGCCACCGTCACCGCCCTCGACGGCGGGGCGGCGCACGCGGAGCCCGAGCTCAGCCCCACCCAGGTGCGGGCCAAGGTCGACAAGCTGTACCAGGAGGCGGAGGTCGCCACCCAGAAGTACAACGGGGCGAAGGAGAAGGCGGACGGGGCGCGGAAGAAGGTGGACGCGCTCCAGGACGAGGCGTCCCGGCGCACCGAATCCCTCAACTCCGAGCGCGAGAAGCTGGGTTCGGTGGCGGCCTCCGAGTACCGCACCGGAGGCGTGGACCCGTCGGTCCAGCTGCTCCTCTCCTCCTCCCCCGACGCCTACCTCGACAAGGCGTCCCTCACGGAGCGCATCGGCGCCCGGCAGGCCGCCTCGGTCACCCGCGTACAGGGCGAACTCCGCGAGATCGACCAGCTGCGCGGCGACGCCGACGGCACACTCTCCGAACTCCGCGCCAAGAAGGCCGAGTTGGAGGACAACAAGAAGAAGGTGAAGCGAAAACTCGCGGAGGCACGCCGCCTCCTCGACCGCCTCACCCCTGAGAAGCGCACGCCCACCGCCACGCAGAGCGGACACGCCTCGCGCTCGGCGGAACGCGCCGACCTCTCCCAGGCCACCAACTCCCGTGCCAAGGCCGCGGTCTCCTTCGCGTACGGCGCCCTGGGCAGCCCCTACGTATGGGGCGCCACCGGCCCCTCCGCCTTCGACTGCTCGGGCCTGACGCAGGCCGCGTACAAGGCGGCCGGGGTCTCAATCCCCCGCACGACGTACGCCCAGATCGACGCGGGCCCGCGCATCCCGAAGTCCCGGCTCCAACCCGGCGATCTGGTCTTCTTCTACTCCTCGATCAGCCACGTGGGCCTCTACATCGGCGACGGCAAGATGATCCACGCCCCGAACCCGAGCGCACCGGTCCGGGTGGCCCCGATCGACGAGATGCCCTTCGCGGGGGCGACACGGGTGGCGTGATCCTGCCGGACGCCCGACGCTTCTCAGTCCGCCCGCCCCGTGGCCGCCACCGTCACGCCGAGGCCCACCATCGCGAGGCCGCCGGCGCCGCCGACCGCAGCGAGGCGGCGCGGAGAGCGGGCGAACCAGGTGCGGGCCGTGGACGCGACGAGGCCCCAGAGGCTGTCGGAGGCGATCGCGATGACGCTGAACACCAGGCCCAGGAGCAGCATTTGGAGCACCGTGTGCCCCGCCTCCCGGTCGACGAACTGGGGCAGCACCGCCGCGAAGAAGACGATCGTCTTGGGGTTCGCCACGCCCACCACGAAGCCCTCCCTGAGGGTGCGCAGGGTGGTGGTGCCCGCCGCGCCCCGTTCCTCCTCGAACACCGCGCGCAGCGAACGCCGCCCCCGTATCGCCTTGATGCCCAGATAGATCAGGTACGCCGCGCCCACCAGCTTCAGCGTCATGAAGATGGCCACCGAACGCTCGACGAGCGAGCCGATACCGAGGGCCACGGCGATCACGAGGACGTACGCCCCGAGCGCGTTCCCCACGACCGTCGTCAGCGCCGCGCGGCGGCCCTGGGCGAGGGCCCGGCCGACGACGAAGATCACGCTCGGCCCTGGGATGACGATCAGCAGCAAGGACATCGCCGCGAAGGCGAGAAGGCGGTCGGCGGACATCATGGGGTCCATTGAGGCACAGCGGATGCCTCCCGCCCAAACGGATTTCGCCCCGGCCGGCCGGCGCTCACACCAGTCGTCGCGCCGTCGCCCACCGCGTCAGCTCGTGCCGGTTCGAGAGCTGGAGCTTGCGGAGCACCGCCGAGACGTGCGACTCCACCGTCTTGACGGAGATGAAGAGCTGCTTGGCGATCTCCTTGTACGCGTAACCGCGCGCGATGAGGCGCAGGACCTCGCGCTCGCGCTGTGTGAGGCGGTCCAGGTCCTCGTCCACCGGCGGCGCGTCGGTGGAGGCGAAGGCGTCCAGGACGAAACCCGCGAGCCTCGGCGAGAACACCGCGTCGCCCTCCTGGACACGGAAGATGGAGTTGACGAGGTCCGTGCCGGTGATCGTCTTCGTGACGTAGCCGCGGGCGCCGCCACGGATCACGCCGATCACGTCCTCCGCCGCGTCCGACACCGACAGGGCCAGGAAGCGCACCGGGTTCTCCGCGTCCGCCATCATCTGGGCGCTGCGGCGCAGCACTTCGACGCCGCCGCCGCCGGGGAGGTGCACGTCGAGGAGGACCACCTCGGGCCGCGTCGCCGTGATCACCGTGACCGCCTGGTCGACGTCGGCGGCCTCGCCGACCACCTCGACGCCCGTCTCCTCGGTGCGGCCGATCTCCGCCTGGACGCCGGTGCGGAACATCCGGTGGTCGTCGACCAGGACCACTCGTACCCGTCGTGTCTGAGCTGCCTCGTCGGTCATGACGTCCCTTCCGCCCTCTTCATGGTCAGTTCGACCTCCGTGCCGCCGTCCGGCACCGCCCGCAGCCGGGCCGTCCCGCCGTTGCGTTCCATTCGGCCGATGATCGATTCTCTTACGCCCATGCGGTCGGGCGGGATGGAATCGAGGTCGAAGCCGGGGCCCCGGTCGCGTACGGAGACGAAGACCATGTCCCCGTCGACGTCCCCCTCGACCTCCGCGTACACCTGGACGGCGCCGCCCGTGCCACCGTACTTGGCGGCGTTCACCATCGCTTCCCTCGCGGCCTGCATCTGTGCCGACAACTGCTCGTCGAGCGGGGTGTCGCCCACCACCACGACCTCCAGCGGGACCCCGTGCTTGTCCTCGACCTCGGCCGCGTTGCGCTTCACCGCCTCCGCCACCGTCTCCGGCTCCTGCGGGTTCTCCGCGGCCGCCGGCTTGTAGAGCCACGCGCGCAGGTCGCGTTCCTGGGCGCGGGCGAGGCGGCGCACCTCGGCCGGGTTGTCCGCGCCCCGCTGGATCAGGGTGAGGGTGTGCAGGACCGAGTCGTGCACATGGGCCGCGACCTCCGCCCGCTCCTGTGCACGGATGCGCATCAGGCGTTCCTCGGAAAGGTCCTGCGTCATCCGGATCAGGTAGGGGCCCGCGAGGAGTGCGATGCCCACGAGGACGGCGAGCGCCGCCTGGAGAATCGGGCCGATGTGCTCGGTGGCGCCCTGCGTGACGAAGATGCCGGTGACGCCCGCGCCGACGAGCAGCACCCCGGAGCCCGCGCGCGCCAGGCTCAGCGTGCGCCGGCGGCGGCCGACCTCCATCCAGCGGGCCCTGCGCGCGTTGTCGGCCTGCCGCCAGACGAGCGCGACGCCCGCCGCGACGAGCACGGTGGGGATCAGATACGCCTTGGTGTTGCCGGTCAGGTTCACGTTCTCCACGAAGATCATCGCTACGACGACCATCAGGAGCAGGGCGAGGATCTGGCCCTTGTCCGGCTTGCGCGTCACCAGCCTGCGGCGGCCGTCGGTGGACGTCTCCGTGCTGAGGACGGGCGGCCGGTCCGCGCCGACGCCGCCCACGCCCAGCGGCACGAAGAACCAGAACGCCGCGTACAGCAGCGCCCCGAGCCCGTCCGCCATGAACAGGCCCACGAAGACCAGGCGCACCCAGATCACCGGCAGCCCGAGATGCCCCGCGAGGCCCCGCGCCACTCCGCCCAGCCAGCGTCCGTCGCTGCTGCGGTAGAGCTTGCGCGGCGGCCGCGGGTCGTCTCGGTTCCCTGCGAGAGGGGCGGGCGCTGCTTCCGGCATGCCACCGATCGTCACACGCCGCACGGGGCCGGGCATCAGGGTTCGGCCCGGATACTTCCCTGATCTTCGGGCCGGGGCAGTGACTCTTCGGGCCGGGGTCGGTGACTCGTCGGGCCGGGGGCCGTGGCCGCGGGTGACACGGGTGCCTCAGGGGCGATCTCAGGGTTCGTCCAGGGTTGTCCCGGCTGCCGCGAGCGGGCCCCGGCCGTCACGATGTACGTATGACGGAGCAGCCCCTTCACGACGCGTCCCCGCACGACGCACCCCCTGAAGACGCGAGGTCACCACGGCCGCTGCGCGGCTTCCGCAGGGACCGGCGGTACAAGACGCTGGGCGGGGTGTGCGCGGGGCTCGGCCGGCACTGCGACATGGACCCGGTGATCTTCCGCATCGGCCTCTCGGTGCTCTCGGTGACCGGCGGCGTCGGGCTGATCTTCTACGGCTTCGCGTGGCTGTTCGTCCCGTACGAGGACGAGAACGAGTTCCGCAAGCTCCTCACGGGGCGGGTGGACGGTCCTGGCCTCGCCGCGATCGTCACCGCGCTCGTCGGCTGCGGGGTGTTCCTCTCCATGCTGAACAACGGGGGCGCGCTGACCTTCGCCGTCGTGCTCGCGCTGCTGCTCGCAGGCGCCGGCTACTGGTCGCAGGCGCGGCGCACCGCCGATCCGGACCCGGTGGCCGCCCAGGCCGTCGCGGACGCGCCGCCGGAGGCGCAGGCGCCGCCGGTCGCGCGTGGGCCCTCGTGGTGGCGCGACCCGATCGTGAAGGACGGCACGCACGAGGGCGGCACCGGCTACCTCTGGGGTCCCGCGGGCACCGAGGAGCGCCCGGCGGCGGCGCGGTTCGGCTCCTGGCGCGGGCCCGTCGCCGCCGGGCCCGCCGCGCCACCGCGGCCGGCCGGGCCGCGCGGCATCGGCGCGCTCACGTTCCTCGGCGCGCTGATCGCGGGCGGCATCGGCACGGGAGTGACGTGGGACGAGCGCACCCTCGACGTCAGCCTCCAGACCGGACTCGCCTGTGCGCTCGCCGTGTTCGGCCTCGGCATCGCGGTGAGCGCGTTCCGCGGCCGCACCGGGGTCGGCTCGATCCTGCTCGCGCTGATCACGGCGGGCCTGCTCACGGCGTCCGCCGCGCTGCCCGGGAACATCAGCACGCAGTGGGCCCGTGCCGACTGGACGCCCGCGCGCGCGGCGGCTGTTCGGCCGCACTACGAACTGGGCTCGGGCGTCGGCACGCTCGACCTCTCCAAGGTGTCGGTGGCCGAGGGAAAGACCCTCGCGACGCATGTGGAGGTGGGCGCGGGCAAGCTCCGGATCGTGCTGCCCGCGGACGAGACGGCGCGATTGCGGGCGGAGGTCGGCGTAGGGGACATCCGGCTGCCCGACGACCCGTCGCGCGACATCGACATCCGCCCGGACCAGCAACAGACCGTGACGCTCACGCCGCCGGGCTCGAAGGACGGCGCGGAGGCCTCCGGCACGATCGAGTTGCATGTCGAGGTCGGGCTCGGACAGGTGGAGGTGGATCGTGCGGCGTGAATTTCATCCGGGGCGGCTGGTGGCCGGGCTGGTGTTGTTGGCGACGGCGGTCGTGTACGTCGGCGATGCGGGGGGCGCGTGGGACGCGCCGTGGTTCGTGGGGATTCCGCTGGTGTGCGGAGGGCTGTGCCTGGCGGCGGTCGTGGGCACGGTCCGGCGGATGACCTCCCGCCCCCGGGGCTCCGCCCCGGACCCCGCTGCTCAATCGCCGCAGGGGCTCAAATAATCCGACCCCGCCGGACTCGGATGATCCAACCGTCGGCACACATCAAGCCCCTGCGGCGATTGAGGCGCGGGGCCCGGGGCAGAGCCCCGAGGCGTAGGTGGCGTTCGGGTCAGTACTCGGGCGACCTCAGCCTCCGGCCGCGCCACCACGAATCGATCGACCACACCGCCGCCCCCGCCAGGACCAGGGGGAGCCACGCCATCAGGTACGCCAAGTCGTTCCCGAGGTAGTACGGCTCCGTCGCCCAGCTCACCGTCAGCCACAGGCTCAACGAGATCAGCGCCCCGCCGACCGCCGCGAGCCGCGCGAGAACCCCGAGCAGCGTGCCGATCCCGACCACCAGCTCGCCGAAGGCAATCGCGTAGCCGAACCCGGCCGGTGACCTCAGCGCGAGGTCGACGAGCTCCGGGATCGCGGACGTGTCCCGCACACCCCGCATCTGGTCACCGATCGAGCCGCCCCCACTGGCCTTGAAGAACGCGCTGTCGGTGAGCTTGTCGAGGGCGGCGTAGATGAACGTGACGCCGAGGAAGACGCGCAGCGGCACGAGGGCGTACCGCTGCGCCGTCTCGCGCCAGTCGCCCCGTGGCGGGCCGTAGTTCGTGGTCAGGTCGGATCGCATGCTGTGCGCCATAGCCGCTCCGCCGCCTCTCGCGCGCCTCTCGCGCCTGGTGTCTTTACCTGACCATACGTACGAGAGCACGCCCCGGCTCAGCGCTGAAGCCGTTCGGCCGCCTCAATCGACCACGTCGATCCCGCACCGGTTCGTCTCGACGCCCGCCGCGGTGATCACCTGCACCTCGACCCGCCCCGGCTCGACGTCCACCGGGACCGGCACGGTGAGCAGGGCGTCGGTCGGGTTGGTGAAGCCGCCGGGGACCGGGACGAGCGGCACATGGACGTGGACCGGGCCGATCCGCACGGCGACCCGCGCGAGCTGGTCCACGGCGCCCGCGCCGGGCGGCACGAATCCGGAGCCACGGATCTCGATGTCGTCGCCGGTACGGATCGGCGCGTCCAGGTCGCCGGCCTCCCGCGCCCGCACCACGGACAGGATCGCCGGCCGGCCGCCCTCCGCGTACTTGCCGGCGAGATACGTCGCCGCGGACACGCCCACCAGGACCGCGAGGGACCACGGCAGGTCCGGCAGCTGGTCGGGGCGGCGGGCGAGGCGGACGGCCGCCCAGACGACGGCTGCCGCACCCACGGCGACGTACTGGACGTCGGTGAAGCTGCCGCGCCCGGAGTCGTCGGTGAGCAGGTCGGCGGCGCGCGGTCGGGGCGCCCGCAGCTTCTGAAGCCGCTGCCCGCCGACACGGACCCCGACCACCCGCCGGACGAGCACGGCGACCGCGCAGACCACGGCCAGTACGGTCAACAGGCCGGCGCCACGGCCGAGTTCGAGCCCGTCGATGAGGGCGTCACGGTGCGCGGGGCCGGCCGCGAGCGCCAGTTCACCCGCGAGTACCAGGACGGCGTACACCACCAGCAGGAGGACGCCGCACGCCACCGCGCGCGAGGTCGACAGGCGGTTGTCCTCGCCGATCAGCGGCGCGAGCAGACCGCCGCGCGCCCGGTGCAGATACCCGGCCGCGGTGAGCAGCCCGGCCACCACAAGCGCGGCCACGAGCCCCGCCGTGCGGGCGGCGGTCCAGCCGGCGCCGATCGCGGTGAGCGACTGGCCGATCAGCAGCGCGCACCCGCCGCCCCACACCACGTACAGCGTGCGCGGCCACAGCCGGGTGAACCAGGCGACGCCTTCTTCGCGGCCGCGGTCGGCCATCGCCCGCGCGGACTGCGTGAGTTCGTCGGAGATCCACTGCCGCGACGCCCCGGCCGAGTGCGCGACGGCCGCGGGCAGCCCCTGCCCCGCCGCCAACTCGTCCCGCTTCGCCGCGAATCGGGCGACGGCCCTGCGATGCCCCTCGCGCGCCCCCCGCGGACAGTCGCCGCAGGTGCACCCGCCCTCGTGCGCCGTCCGGTCGTTCCGCGCTTCCTGCACCGCCACTGCCGCCGCCCCACCCTCGTCAACTTCCGCACCTTGAAGGGGAATTGTGCCGCACGCCGGGGGCGTGAACCTCGCACGGGCCCACCCCGCACGGGTGAACGGCTTTGACCTGCATTGACCGGAGTATTGACGTCGCTGCGAGAATTTCCGTATGGCCGAGATCATCCAGCGTGACGGAACCTGGGCCTTCGACGGGACCATGGTCCGCATCACCCCAGGTCTGCACCGGTCGGTCGCCCTGCTGCGGCAGACCTACGGCGAGATCGACGTGCCGCTCACCGCCGTCGCCGGCGTCGCCTACGAACCCGAGCGCAGACGCGGCCGCCTCCGCCTCACCCTGCGCGAGGCCGCGGACCCGCTGCTCCAGGCGACCGGCGGCCGCCTCCCGGACACCGCCGACCCGTACCGGCTCACGGTCGACGCGGACCGCTCAGGGGTCGCCGAATACGTCGCCGAGGAGATCCGGCAGGCCCTGCTGCTCGAACAACTCCCGCCGGGCCCCGCCGATTCGTACCTCGTACCGGGGCCCGCCGTGCCGGTCTCGGTGCGCTCCAGCGACGGCCTCGTCTCCTTCGACGGCAGCCGGGTCCGCATCGACTGGAGCGAGACCTCGGACCGGGTGAAGCGCTCCACGGGCCCCCGCGTCATCGCGCTCGACGACCTCGACGAGGTCGAGTGGGTACCCAACTCCGGTTACGAGGACGGGGTGCTGCGCTTCGTCCCCAAGGGCTCCCCGTACTCCAAGGGCTCCTCGCACTCCAAGCTGCCGGCGGAGAAGGACCCGTACGCCCTCGACCTCTGGGGCAACGCCCGCAAGGACCTGCTGACCGCCCTCGTCGCCGCAGCGGTCACGGCCCGCCTCCCGCACCCCTCGGCGCCCCGCGGCACACCCCCGCTGCTGCCCCGGCAGGCCGACCACGACGTGCTGCTGCGGCGCCTGCGGGAGCTGGGCGAGCTGCACCGCGGGCACGTACTCACGGACGAGGAATTCGCGAGGACGAAACGGGCGGTGCTGCGCGACTTCCGGTGATCACCGGCTGCCCACGGGAGTGACGACAGTGCCGACAGTTACGACAGCAGGTCCGGCTCGCTGCGCGTGATGTCCTGCCACAGGCTCTGATAATTGATCCAGCCCACGAGGTCGCTGCCCGTCTGCTCGCGGGTCGCCATCGCCTGCCGCCGGTCGATCAGCACCGGACGCCCTGCCGAGCGTGCCGCCAGCTGCACCTCGCAGGCCCGCTCCAGGGCGATGAACCACCAGGCCGCCGCGTCCACCGAGTCGCCCACCGTGAGCAGCCCGTGGTTGCGCAGCACGAGCGCCTTGTGCGAGGCGAGGGCGACGGCGATCCGCTTGCCCTCCTCCGGGTCCACGCCGACGCCCGTGTACTCGTCGAGCAGCGCGTGGTCCTCGTAGAACGCGCAGGCCTCCTGCGTGATCGGCTCGACCAGTTCGCCGAGCGCGGCCACGGCGCGGCCGTACGTGGAGTGGCAGTGCGCGACCGCGACCACCTCGGGGCGGGCCCGGTGCACCGCGACGTGCGTGGTGAAGGCGGCCTGGTTGACGTGGAAGCGGCCGTCCACGACCTGCCCGTCCCCGTTGGCGAGCACGAGGTCGCTCACCGTGACGTGCTTGAAGGGCACGCCGAACGGGTTGACCCAGTAGCAGTCGTCGTACTCCGGGTCGCGGGCGGTGATGTGCCCGGAGACCCCTTCCTCGTATCCGAACCGGCCGAAGACGCGCAGGGCGCCCGCCAGCCGCTCCTTGCGGTACCTGCGCTCGTCGGCGTACGTCTCGTGCTGCGGCGGCATCGCGAACTGGAGCTGGTCGTGGGGTATCGGGGCGGGGTTCTGCGTCGACATGGTGCGGAAGGTACCTCCGCGAACCGCAGGGTGACAGGGCCGATGTGTGAAAAGAATGCGGCGAAACGCGCGGGGACACCGGCCGGGGGGCGTCGGGAGAGGGGGTCCGGGTGATGAAGCGGTCGTAGGCGACGCAAGCGAAAGTGCCGCCCACCCGAAGGTGGACGGCACTTTCACAGGACTACTCCCACTCGATGGTGCCCGGGGGCTTCGACGTCACGTCGAGCACGACCCGGTTGACGTCCTTGACCTCGTTCGTGATCCGCGTCGAGATCTTCGAGAGCACGTCGTACGGCATCCGCGTCCAGTCCGCCGTCATGGCGTCCTCGGACGAGACGGGGCGCAGGACGATCGGGTGGCCGTACGTGCGGCCATCGCCCTGAACGCCGACGCTGCGGACGTCCGCGAGCAGGACGACCGGGCACTGCCAGATCTCGCGGTCGAGGCCGGCCGTGGTCAGCTCCTCGCGGGCGATGGCGTCGGCCTCGCGGAGCAGGTCGAGGCGGTCCTTGGTGACCTCTCCGACGATGCGGATGCCGAGGCCGGGGCCGGGGAACGGCTGGCGCTGGACGATCTCGTCCGGCAGGCCCAGCTCGGCGCCGACCGCGCGGACCTCGTCCTTGAAGAGCTGGCGCAGCGGCTCGACGAGCTCGAACTCGATGTCGTCGGGCAGCCCGCCGACATTGTGGTGCGACTTGATGTTCGCGGTGCCGGTGCCGCCACCGGACTCGACGACGTCCGGGTAGAGCGTGCCCTGCACGAGGAACGCGACCTCGGGGCCGTCCTCCTGGAGGATCTCCAGCTGGGCCTGCTCGAAGACGCGGATGAACTCGCGGCCGATGATCTTGCGCTTCTCCTCGGGGTCGGAGACCCCGGCGAGCGCGTTCAGGAACCGCTCGGACGCGTCGACGACCTTGAGGTTCGCGCCGGTCGCGGCCACGAAGTCCTTCTCGACCTGCTCGGTCTCGCCCTTGCGCATCAGGCCGTGGTCGACGTACACGCAGGTCAGCTGCGAGCCGATGGCCTTCTGGACGAGAGCCGCGGCGACCGCGGAGTCCACGCCGCCGGACAGGCCGCAGATCGCGCGCTTGTCGCCGACCTGGGCGCGGATCGCGGCGACCTGCTCCTCGACGATGCTGCCGGTCGTCCAGCTCGGCTCGATGCCGGCGCCGCGGTACAGGAAGTGCTCCAGGACCTGCTGGCCGTGCGTCGAGTGCATGACCTCGGGGTGGTACTGGACCCCGTACAGCTTCTTCTCGTCGTTCTCGAAGGCCGCGACCGGTACGACGTCCGTGGACGCGGTGACGGTGAAGCCCTCGGGCGCCGCGGAGCAGGCGTCGCCGTGCGACATCCACACGGGCTGCTCGGTGGGGGTGCCCTCGAAGAGCGTCGAGTCGCCCTTCGACACGGAGAGCGGGGTGCGGCCGTACTCGCGGGCGCCGTTGTCGTCGACGGTGCCGCCGAGGGTCGTGGCCATCAGCTGGAAGCCGTAGCACATACCGAAGACGGGGACGCCGGCCTCGAAGATCGCGCGGTCCAGGCTCGGGGCGCCCTCCGCGTAGACCGACGAGGGGCCGCCGGAGAGGATGATCGCCGCCGGGTTCTTGGCGAGCATCTCGTCGACCGGCATGGTGCTCGGGACGATCTCGCTGTAGACCCGGGCCTCACGGACGCGGCGGGCGATGAGCTGGGCGTACTGCGCACCGAAGTCGACGACCAGGACGGTGTCGGGGGCGGCGGCAGCGGAGGTCGCTGATGACACGGGTTGCCTTCCGGCGGCTTAGCGGGGGGTCGTGGGGCCGATTCTACCGGGTGCGGCAGCCGTGGTTGCGGCCACGGGGCTCTGCCCCCGGACCCCGCGGGCTCTCGTCCAAAGTGCGGGCTTGATGTGAGCGGCGGGGGCTATGATGTCCGCATGTTCTCGCTCACGACCTTCGTCTTTAGCTATGGCAGCCGGCTCGCCGGGTGTCATGGTCGTGCTGCTTGAGTTACTGACAAGCGAATTCACCAGACGCCCCGGGCCGACAAGGCCCGGGGCGTCTGGCGTTTCCGGGACTCGTCGATTCGGGGCTCCCCCACCACACCCGAGGAGCCCTTCATGACCACCACCGACACCACCACCGAGGTCATCTCCGGCGCCCGCGAGCGCATCGACGCGCTCGACGACCGGATCATCGGCCTCGTCCAGGAACGCATGGCCGTCTCCGCCGTCGTCCAGGAGGCGCGGATCGCCTCGGGCGGGCGGCGGGTGAACCTGTCGCGCGAGAACGAGGTGCTCGGGCGCTACAGGGACGCGCTCGGCAGGCCCGGCACCTCGCTTGCCATGACGCTGCTCGAACTGTGCCGGGGCCGGGTCTGACCGGCTCCGGCCGGCGGGGCACCTCAGTTCGGTTGCGTCCTCACCCATACGGCGCGTGACCCGTTGGCACAGGCTTCGTTGGTCCCGGTGTCCGTGCCAGCCAGGGGCGGGCCGATCGAACCACGCGTGGCTCCGCTGGAGCGTTGAGACGTATCGGTCATGCCGTACGTCGTGGGACCTCGCTCCAGACAAGTGACCGGACGGCAGGGGACAGCAGCCCGGTCACACCAGAGAACGGTCGGCCTCGGGGACGCCCGGGGCCGACCGGCCTCCCGTACAACCCTTTCCGGCCATCGCGGGTCACTTCAGCGGAACATCCCAGCCTCTGAGGACCCGATGAAACTTCGTCGCGCGCTCAAGGCCGAGCCTTCCGAGGAGTGCACCGCGGGCGAGGACAGCCCCGGCCCCCTCGCCGAGCTGCGAGGGCTCCCGTCGAAGATCGTCGCCGGTTCCGGGTGGCACGGCTTCACGTTCCGCGTCACGAACATGACCGACCAGGACTTCGCGTCGGCGCGGGCGCAGGTGTACGCGTTCTCGTTCGCGTACGAGGACGAGTCGGCCCCCGGCCATGTGCCGCCGGTCGGCGGCCACACGGGTTCGCCGAAGCCCACAGCCACGGCCACAGCCACAGCCACCGCGTCGGCCTCCGCGTCGTGGCGGGCGGTGCGGTCATGTACGCCGTACGTCGCCGCACGGTGAGCAACGAGGCGTAGCCATCCGTACGTACGGGAAGGACCCGCACTCGGAGGGGGGTGCGGGTCCTTCTCGTATCGCCACAAGGGTCAACTGGACTGCGACGGCTCCTTGTCGCCCCGCTTGCTCATGCCCTGCTTCGGCGGCACCTCCGGCACCGCGAGGAGCGGGAGCTTCAGCGCGCCGAAGGCCTCCGCCGGGACCGCCGGGTTCCTCGGCTCGACGGGCGCGAGCCGCCGGTACGCCGAGCCGACCTCCGGGCGGGTGTCCTCCTCGCCCTTGTTCGGCCAGTACGACAGGGCCCGCTCGGCCTGCGCCGTGATCGTCAGGGACGGGTTCACGCCGAGGTTGGCGGTGACGGCGGCGCCGTCGACGACGGAGATGCCGGGGTGGCCGTAGACCCGGTGGTACGCGTCGATCACGCCGGTCTCGGCCGAGTCGCCGATCGGGCAGCCGCCCAGGAAGTGGGCGGTCAGCGGGGTGCCGATCAGCTCGCCGACGTTGGAGCCCGCGAAACCGTTGATCTCCGCCGCGATCGCCGTGGCGCCCTCGGTCGCCGCCTTGATCTGCTTGGGGTTGGGGGCGCCGTGCCCCTGCCGCGCGGTGAGCAGCCCCTTGCCGACGCCGTCCGCCTTCAGATGCGTGGTCAGCGAGTTGTCGAGGGACTGCATGACGAGACCGATGATGGTCTTCTCCGACCAGCGGCGGTTGGAGAGCGAACGGACCATCAGGGTCGGGTGCTTGACCACGTTCGCCAGCCAGCCGGCGACCCGCGACGAGCCCTCCGCGTACGGGACCTGGAGGACCGACAGGCCGCCCATCGAGTTCGAGCCCTTGCCGTAGCGGACCGGCTCGATGTGCGTGTTCGCGTCCGGGTGGATCGAGGACGTGATGGCGACGCCCTTGGTGAAGTCGACCTTCGCGACGCCGTGCTTCTTCTTGTAGCGGCGGTTCGTGGTCTGCGAGCCGACGAGGGCCTCGGAGTTGGTGCGGGTCAGCTCGCCCAGCTTCTCGGACAGGTACGGCAGTTGGCCGCTCGCCTTCATGCGGTGCAGGAGGGTCTGCGTGCCGTAGGTGCCCGCCGCGACGATCACCTTGGGCGCGGTGAAGGTCCGGCCGGCCGCCTTCTTGTCGTCCGTGGGCAGTGTCGCGATCGCGTATCCGCCCTGCGAGTCGTCCGTCACCGAGACCACCGACGTCATCGGGTGGACGACGGCGCCCGCCTTCTCGGCGAGGTACAGGTAGTTCTCGTTGAGGGTGTTCTTCGCGCCGTGCCGGCAGCCCGTCATGCACTCGCCGCACTCGGTGCACGCCTTGCGGGCGGGGCCCGCGCCGCCGAAGTACGGGTCCTCGACCCGCGTGCCGGGGGCCGCCCTCGACTCGCCCTCGGCGTCCTTGCCGTCGCCGAAGAAGACACCGACCGGCGCCAGGTGGAAGGTGTCGCCGATACCCATCGACTCGGCCGCCGCCTTCAGGTGCACGTCGGCGGGGCTCATCGTCGGGTTGAGCCGTACGCCGAGCATGCGCTGCGCCTGGTCGTAATACGGCTTCAACTCCTCCTGCCAGTCCGTGATGTGCGCCCACTGCGGGTCCTCGAAGAACGGCTTCGGCGGCACGTAGAGGGTGTTGGCGTAGTTCAGCGAACCGCCGCCGACCCCCGCGCCTGCCAGGACCATGACATTCCCGAGCAGATGGATGCGCTGGATGCCGTACATGCCGAGTTTGGGCGCCCAGAGGTAGTTCTTCAGGTCCCAGGAGTTCTTGGGGAGGGTGTCCGGGGTGAAGCGGCGGCCCGCTTCCAGGACCCCTACCTTGTAACCCTTTTCGGCGAGCCGGAGGGCGGACACGGATCCGCCGAAGCCGGAGCCGATGACCACCACGTCGTAGTCGTAGCCGTCCTGCGTCACGTATGCGTTCTCCTTTGAACTTTGAACGGTGGGGCGGCCGATGGCTACTTCAGGCGGAACTTCTTCATCACCGACAGGCTCACGCTCATGAACTTCGCGTACGCCTCGTCGTCCATGCCGAACGACGGGGCCATCGGCATGACGCGCTGGTGGGCGACGGTCTGGGCCTCGGTGTACTTGAGGATTCCCTCGGAGCCGTGCCGGCGGCCGAGGCCGGACTCCTTCATGCCGCCCATGGGCGACTGCACGCTGCCGTACGCGGGGGCGTACCCCTCATTGATGTTCACGGTGCCGGTACGGAGGCGGGCCGCGACCTCGTGGCCGCGCTTGGCGCTCTTCGTCCAGACCGAGGAATTCAGGCCGTACGCCGTCGAGTTGGCGAGCGAGATCGCCTCGTCCTCGTCGCTGAAGCGGTAGATCGAGACGACCGGGCCGAAGGTCTCCTCGTTGCAGACCGCCATCGGGGCCTCGACGCCGTCGAGGATCGTCGGCTCGAAGAAGTACGGGCCGATGTCGGGGCGCGCGGCGCCGCCCGCGACGAGCGTGGCGCCCTTCGCGACGGCCTCGTCGACGTGCCGCGTCACCGTCTCCAGCTGCCGCTCCCCGACGAGCGAGCCCATCTCCGCTCCGTACGCGAGGGAGCGGCCGAGTCGCATCCCCTTGGTGCGGGCGGCGAACCGGGCCACGAACGCGTCGGCGATGGACTCGTGGACGTACAACCGCTCGATGGAGATGCACAGTTGACCGGCCGAGGAGAAGCAGGCGCGGACCGCGCCGGCCGCGGCCTTCTCCACGTCGGCGTCCTCAAGGACGAGCATGGCGTTCTTGCCGCCCAGTTCGAGGGAGACGCCGACGAGACGGGCGGCGGCGCCCTGCGCGACCTCGCGACCCGTGCGGGTCGAGCCGGTGAACGAGACGTAGTCGGCGTGCTTGACCAGCTCGGGGCCGACGACCGGCCCCTCGCCGAGTACGACCTGGAAGACCTCGGACGGCAGGCCCGCCTCGATCAGCAGGTCGCGCGCCCACAGGGCGGTCAGGCAGGTCTCCGTGTCGGGCTTCATGACGACGGCGTTGCCCGCGACGAAGGCGGGGAGCGCGTCGCCCACCGACAGCTCAAGGGGGTAGTTCCACGGCGCGATCTGGCCGACGACACCGCGCGGCTGGCGCAGCTCGGTGACCTTGGTCAGCGTCGGGACCGCGCCCGTGTGCCCCTTGGGCTTCAGGTACGACGGCGCCTTGCGGCCGTAGTGCCGGGCGGCGACCGTGACGGCCTGCACCTCTTCGTGCGCGTGCAGGCGGGCCTTGCCGGTCTCCAGCTGGATCAGGTCGAGCACCTCGGCCTGGCGGGCGAGCACCAGGTCGTGGAAGCGCAGCAGGACGGCGGCACGCTTGCGGACCGGCGTCTTCGCCCAGACCTCCTGGGCGGCGCGGGCCCGCTCGAAGGCGGTGGCGACGTCCTCGGGCGTGGACTCCGGCAGGTCGGCCAGCTTCTCGCCGGTGAACGGCGTGTGGTTCGCCGTCCGCCCCGAGCCGACCACGTCCCGCGTGAGGCGGGCGATCAGGTCGGGCGTGACCACGTCGACGGCCGTGCGGGCGCCCTCGGGGGCGGCCGCGACCGGGTTCGTGCGGGTCTTCTCTGCCACGTGCTCGGGGGTGGCCTGCGACTGGGTCATACGGGCGAGCGTAGGTCCGGGCGCCCGCTTTCGGTACCCGTCGGTAACAGGTTTCACCGACTGCACACACCGCGCCAGTGATCGCTGGCAGCAAAGCCGCTGATCAGGGCTTTGCCGCCAACGAACGCAAGTTCAGAGCTTCTTGACACTCAGGTTGTCGATGGCACCCTTGGCGACCTCGCGACCGCGCTCGGTGAAGTCTCCCTTGCCCGGATAGTCGACCCACAGCCGGTACATGTCGCCTGCCTTGGTCTTGTAGTAGAAGGCCTTCGCCTCGCGCGGCACGTCCTTGTCGAAGTCCGTGCCGATGCTTCGCACGCCGTACGTGATCGTGTTGAGCGCGGCGTCGCGGTCCTGGTACGTGACGTTGGAGTCGGTCTCGCTGGTGCTCTTGGTGTCGCTCGACATCGACGCCCCGGCGCCGCTGAACGTGCCGCCCTTGATGTCCTCGGAGTCCTTGGAGGCCTCGGCGTCGGCCGTGCTCGCGATGTCGGCCACCTTGTCCTTGTGGTCCGCGCGCGACAGGTTCACGGTGATCGCGCCGCTCGGATCCGCGTACGTCATCACCGACTTGTCGTCCTCGTCCGGGATCGGGATGTACGAGTCCGGCAGCCCGAGGGTCGCGTCCAGCGGCGCCCCCGCCTCGAACTCCTTCCACCCGTCAGGCAGCGGCCCCGCGAACGGGTTCGCGACGACCAGGTACGCGGCGACGGCCGCCACCACGACGCCCGCGCCGATGCCCAGGAGGGTCTTGCGGCCCAGGCGCAGGCCGCCCTGTGCCGAGCCGATCCGGACGACCTGGGTGGGCGCCTGGGACGGGGGCTCGGCGGCCTTCTCCAGGAGGACGCGCACCTGCGCCGCGTTGGGCCGGCGGGCCGGGTCCTTCTGCAGCAGCCCGTTGATGGCGTCGGCCAGCGGGCCCTGCGCGGCGGCGGGCGCGGCCGGTGTCGCGTTGAGCACGGACTGGAGCGTGGCGGGCGTGTTGTTGCGGCGGAACGGGGACACACCCTCGGTCGCCGCGTACAGCACGACGCCGAGCGACCACAGATCGGAGGCGGGACCCGGGCGCTGCCCAAGGACCCGCTCCGGGGCGATGAACTCGGGCGAGCCGACGAAGCCGCCGGTGTCGGTCAGATTCGTCTCGCCCTCGATCTGGGCGATGCCGAAGTCGGTGAGGATCACGCGGTCGTGGCGGCCGAGCATCACGTTGTCCGGCTTCACGTCGCGGTGCAGGATCCCCGCGGCGTGCGCGGCCTCCAGGGCGCCGAGCACTTCGAGGCCGATACGGGAGGCCTCCCGGACGCCGAGCGTGCCCTCCTGGAGGGCGGCGCCGAGCGAGCGTCCCTGCACGAACTCCATGACGATCCACGGCCGGCCGTCCTCGACCGCGACGTCGTGCACGTTCACGACGGAGGGGTGGTCGAGCCGGGCCGCGGCGCGGGCCTCGCGGCGCATCCGCTCGAAGGCGTTGGCCCGCTCCCGTTCCGGCAGGTGGTCCGGCAGCCGCGGCTCCTTGACCGCCACCTCGCGGTCCACCGTCTCGTCCTTCGCCCGCCACACCGTGCCCATGCCGCCGTGGCCCAGCTTGCTCAGCAGCCGGTAGCGCCCGGCCACGAGGCGGCCCGCGCCCGGGTCCTGCTGCTCGGCCACGACCTGCGTGGGCTGCGGCTGCGGCGGTTGGGACTGCGGCGGGAGCGGGACCTGCGGGGGCTGGGCGTACGGGTTGCCGGGGTGCGGCGCGTACGGCTGCTGCGGCGGTCGCAGGGCGAAGCTGGTGGGATCGTTCGGGCCGTGTGCGGGTCCCCCGTTGTCACTCATGGGTCCATCAGTACCGTGCGGGACACGCCCGGGACCACTGGGAGCACGGAGTTGTGACCACGCTGATGCGAGCTACCGTCCCCGCACCGCGAAGGTGTCGACCGCCGCGTCGAAGTGGGCGCGTGCTCGGGCGGTGTCGCCGACGGGGGCCGACACCCACACGTCGTACAACCGGCCGCCCTCCTCCCAGCACAGGTCGACGGTGCGCCGAGCGCCCTCGGAGGCGCTGAACCCGTCCCAGGTGAACTCCCACAGCGCGGCGTCGTGCCCGTTGTGCGAGGTGTCGGTGACCTTGGCGGCGCGGTAACCCGGATTGTTCTTCGGCCCCTCGGCGTCGGAACGCCGCTGCACGGCGCCGGGGCCGCCGCTCTGCGCGCGCCCCACCTTGATGCCGATGCGGTAGGTCCCCCCGGGCGACATGTAGAAGATCCGCGGCCCGTCCACGGAGCGCGTGAACCCCTCGGGCACCGCGATCCGGAAGCCCTCGGGGTCCGCGACCGTGCGATAGCCCTGCGGGGGCCCTGCGTCCGGCGTACGGGTCCCCGGCCGGGTCACGGTGACCGTGGGAGTCGGCGAGCCGGAGGCCGATGGCGTACCGGTCGACGCGGAGACGGTGGTCGTCGGCGGTGGCGCGGGCGTCTTGCCGTTGTCCCCGGCCAGCAGCACCGCGGTGGCGACCCCGGCCCCCGCGAGCGCGGCCACGAGCGCGGCCGCGACGAGCAGCGCCCGGGTCGACACGACACGTCTGCGCCGCGCCGTCGGCACGTTGGCCTGCGTCGGGGTGTAGAGCACCCGCGGCACGAGCGGGATGGGGATCGCGGGCTGCGGCGTCGCCCCGGTGGCGACGTACGCGCGCAGCAGCCGCTCGGCCTCGTCCAGGTTCATCCGGCGCGCGGGGTCCCGCTCCAGCAGTCCGCAGATCACCGGGAGCAGCGGCTCGGCCTCCTCGGGCGGTCTGATCTCCTCGTAGACGACGGCGTGCAGGATGCCGCCCAACGAGTCCCGGCGGAACGGGGATTCGCCGCTCATGGCCGCGCAGAGCAGCGCCCCGAGCGACCACAGGTCGGCCCCTGCCCCGGCCCGGTCCCCCTGCATCCGCTCCGGCGCCGTGTACTCGGGCGAGCCGACGAACCCGCCGTTCTCGGTGAGCGTGGTGGCGCCCTCGACCTGGGCGATCCCGAAGTCGGTGAGGACGACCCGGCCCGTCGAGCTCTCCAGGAGTACGTTCGCGGGCTTCAGGTCCCGGTGCAGCACGCCCGCGGCGTGGGCGACGCGCAGCGCGGCGAGCAGCGCGAGCCCGATCCGGGCGGCCTCCAGGGGTTCGACGGAGCCTTCCCTGGCGATGCGCTCGGCGAGCGAGTCGCCGCCCACCAGGTCCATGACGATGTACGGGTGTTCCTCGTACAGCACCACGTCGTGCACGACGATCACGTTCGGGTGCCGGAGCTGGGCCACGGCCTGCGCCTCGCGCAGCATCCGCTCCCGCTGCTGGTCGGCCTCGTCCTCCGAGAGCGTCTCGTCGACGGCGAGTTCCTTGACGGCGACCTGGCGGCCCAGCAAGGTGTCGGAGGCCCGCCAGACGACACCCATGCCGCCACGGCCGATTCTGGCCTCCAGCCGGTAACGCCCGGCGATCACACGGGCGTTGTCCCCCTCGGTCCCCATGCGCCCCATCATGCCGCACGCTTGTTCACCGGGACTGCACGGTTCCGGCCAGGGGCCCTCACCTGGTCAATCCTGTGGAGGCTCCCACCCGCGCAGCATCGCGTCGAACTGCTGTCGCGCGTCGGGCCAGTCCGACTCGGGGACGGACAGATAGATGGCGTACTCCGTGCCGTCGTGCGCCCGGTAGGTCTGCTCGATGGCGTGCCGCGGCCCGGACGTCGTGTCCTGCGTCCCGGCGGTCCAGGTGAACTCCCACAGCGAACCGGTCTGGTCCCGGAACATGTTCGACTGCAACAGCACCCGCTGGTAGT
This sequence comes from Streptomyces sp. NPDC102360, assembly GCF_044766085.1. NCBI lineage: Bacteria > Bacillati > Actinomycetota > Actinomycetes > Kitasatosporales > Streptomycetaceae > Streptomyces > Streptomyces sp. NPDC102360. The sequence goes on from NZ_JBIWLG010000009.1 coordinate 125,839, forward strand.
CCGGCAGCTTGGGCCGCAGCCCCTTCTCCAGGTCCAACTGGTGCTGGTACGAGTCCTTCCAGTCGGAGGCCTTGTCGATGGCGATCCGGAGGAACCGCTGCCCGCCGTCGGGCGTGTAGTCGATCTGCGAGCCCTCCTGCTGCCGCTTCCAGCTGGGCGGCAGCATCAGGCTGAACCCCTCGACGTCGTCCCGCCGCACCCAACTGTCGGGAATCGCCCCGTCCTTGGGGACCGTCTCTTCCTTGCTCCCGGACCCCTGATCCGCCCCCGCACTGCTACTGCTGCTGTCGGCGGCACGCTGATCGATGTAGTACATGGCACCCAGCGCCCCTCCACCGCCGATGAGCGCGGCAGCCAGAACCGCAGCAAGCACCTTCGGCCACCGCCGCGTCTTCGCGACGGGGGCCGGGGGCACATCAAGCCCAGCCGATGCCAGCCCCGCCGGCGATTGAGGCGCGGGGCCCGGGGCAGAGCCCCGCGACGCAGGACCGGTGTCCCGAATCGTCACGGTCGGCTGCCCGGCCACATCCCCCGCCGCCCCGTACGCCGCCGCCCCGTACCCCGCCGAACCACGCGCCGCCGGCACATGCACCTGCGTCGGCACATACGCCTGCGCCGCGTTCGCCCGACGCCCCTCCGCCGCCTCCGCGAGCATCACCTCCGCCTCGTCGGCGGTGGGCCGGGCAGCCGGGTCCTTGCTGAGCAGCGCGCCTATGACGGGCCCGATCGCCCCGGCGTTCTCCAGTGCCTCCGGCTCGTCCTCGACGACGGCCTGCATCGTGGCGATCGGCGACGTACGCCGGAACGGGGAGAGCCCCTCCACGGCGGTGTAGAGCGTCGCGCCGAGCGCCCACAGGTCGGCGGCGGGGCCGAAATCGGAGCCGCGTACCCGCTCGGGCGCGAGGTAGTCGACGGAGCCGACTATCTCGCCGGTCCGCGTGATGGTGGAGTCGCCCTCGACCTGGGCGATGCCGAAGTCCGTCAGTTTGACCTGCCCGTTGCCGGCGAGCAGCACATTGCCGGGCTTCACGTCCCGGTGCATCACACCGGCGGTGTGCGCGGCGCGCAGCGCCCGCAGCGTCCACAGACCTATCCGGGCGGCCTCGGCGGGCGCGACCCGCCCGTCCTCCTTGACGGCATCGGCGAGGGACCGCCCCTCCACCAACTCCATGACGATCCACGGCCGGTCGTCGTGCTCAAGGACGTCGTGCACGGTGACGACGGCGGGGTGGTTGATCCGGGCGGCGGCGCGCGCCTCCGTCCGCGTACGCTCGAGCAGGACGGCCCGGTCCGCCTCGGCCACCCACTGGGCAGCCGTCAGCTCCTTCACGGCGACAGTCCTGTGCAGCACCTCGTCGTGCGCGCGCCACACCCGGCCCATGCCGCCGCGTCCTATGGATTCACCGAGCCGATACCGCCCGGCGAGGACCTCGCCCTGCATCTGATTCACGTTTCCCCGCTACTGTGTCGACCCGGTTCACACTAGGGATCAGGCGGCACACAAGGAACAGCCGGGGTCCCACAGAGACCGCACTGTGACGCTTTGTCGCGCGCTCAACCGCTGGGGCGAGCGGGCTCAACCACCGTAGCGGTACGTCGAGTACGCCTGCTGGTACAGCCGCGTGACCTCGTCCCGCTCCGCCTCCGGGCCGCGCACCTGCACCACGTGGTACTTGCCGCCGATCACCATCGCGAGATTGCGGACGTACATCTCACGCCCGTCGGAGCCCTGCCAGGTGAACTGCCCCTCGGCCATGGTCCGTCCGCCGACGTCGATGCTCTTCATGCCGCTCGACGTGGCCCAGGTGGAGTCCCTGAACGGCTGCAACTCCCGCTCGTCCTCACGCTGGTACCTCATCGGGTCTTTGCCGAACGTCGCCGTGGAGTCGCGCCCAGGGACGACGATCAGCTCGAAGGCGCCGTGCGCGTACACGACCTGCCCCCGCCCGTTCTTGCCCGTCCGCTGCCACCCCTTGGCGACGGCCACCTCGAATCCCGCGGCGTCCTCACGGAGCACGAAACCGGGGGCCACATCGGACTGCGGCTTGGTGGAGGAAGGCGTCGAACTGCGCTTGCCCGCCGGCGATGTGGCCGACTTCGACGGCTCCGGAGACGGCTTCGACGACGGCTTGCCCCGGTCGTCCGAGGAGGCGGAGGGCGCCGCGCCGGCCGCATTCTCCTGCCGGGTACCCGCCGCCCCGGCACCGGTGCCCTGACCCGCCTTCGGCATGAACACCATCGCGTACACCACGGCGCCCACGAGCCCGAGCAGGATCAGCACCAGCAGCCAGCGCCCGAGCGATCTCGGCCGCCGCGCACGGGGCGCACGCGCGGGCCGCGGCGCGCGCTCGACGGCCCGGCCCCGCTTGTGCCGGCCGTGCTGCCCTCCGGTGGCCGGAACCCGCGCCCGGCGCTTGCGGACGAGCTCTCCCCTGCGGCGTACGACGGGCAGCCGGGCCGCGTCGAAGGCGGGCGCGGGGATGACGTTCGCCCCGGCCTCCGGCTCCGGCGCGGAGCGCACCAACGACCGCAGCCATCCGCGCAGTTCCTCGATGTCGAGCCGCTCGGTGGGGTCCTGGCGCAGCAGCGACTCGACGACCGGGCGCACGGGCCCGCACTCCTCGGCGAACGCGGGCGGCTCGGCGCACACCATCTGCACCAGCTCGGGCGTGGACTCCTCCGGATACGGCGCATGCCCCTGCACGGCCCGGAACAACAACGCCCCAAGCGCCCACAAATCAGTGGCCGGCCCAACAGGCGCCGCCAACTGCCAATTCTCCTGCACCGGATACGCCTGCTCGGGCGCCCACCGCTCAGTGACGGGCCCGACGACGTTCATGCGTACTTGACGGGCTCGCTCGGCCATCACAGCCCCGCCGCCAAACCCAACCCCGCCGGCGCTTGCGGCGCGAGGTCCGGGGCGGAGCCCCGAGTCGTCAACAATTCCAGCCCCGCCGGCGTTTGAGGCGCGGGGCCCGGGGCGGAGCCCCGAGTCGTCACCCCCGGATATCAGCTCACTCCACCGGGCAGCCGGCACAACAGCCGCCCCCGCCCCACCACCGGCCCCCACGGCCACGGACTCCACCTCGTCCGCATCCCGCTCGACCGGCGGCACCACGTCATACCCGCACAACGCCTCCTCCGCCGCCCCCACGGCAAGCCCCGTGAGCATCACCCGCCCGTCGTCGCAGACAAGCACCGTCCGCGCCGTGACGTTCCTGTGCACCCACCCGTGCGCATGCAGCACCCGCAGCGCGGTGAGCACGTCGGCGGCGACCTCGGCGGCCCGGTAGGGACTGAGCGGCCCACGCGCGAGCAGCGCGGACAGCGGTCGCGCCGCCACCAGTTCGCTCACGATCCACAGCGAGCCGCCCTCGGCGAACACGTCGAAGACCTGGTCGAGCCGGGGGTGGTCGGGGATCCGCGCGGCGGCCTGCACCGCTTCAACCGCGCGCGCCACGGAAGGCTCGGCGGCCTCCCGCCCCGTATCGCCGTCGGGCCGGAACCCCTCCGGCAGCCCGTCCGCGTCAAGGACCTCCGCCTCGACGACCTCGGGCAACGGCACCTGCCGCACGAGGACTTCCTGCCCGCTGTACGTGTCGAAGGCCCGCGTCTCGGCCGCCGGGGACTCGTACGCGTCCGAGGAGAGAACCGGCAGCCGGTACCGGCCGGCGAGCACCCGCCCCGCGTACTCGTCCACGACGCCTCCCCCTGATCCACCGGCTCTGCCGAGCGACTGCGCACGGTCCGCAAACATTCACGATACGTGCCACACGGCCCACCGGTTCAGGACTTGGGCTTGAACGTCTGTGTGAATGCCTTCCAGGCCGACTTGCGCTGCTCGCCGCCCCATGCGGAGTCCTTGGCGGTGTACATCAGCCCGTATCCCAGCGAGCCGTTCACCACGGTCCCCCGGTCTATCGAGTGCCACTTCGTGCCGCCGTCGGCGTACGTGAACTCCCAGTCGGCCGTCTTCCAGTCGCGGTACTCCACCGAAGCTATGCGCACCCGGTGGTACTGGGAGCGGACCATGTACTTCTCCTGGTTGCGCCAGTCCGCGACCGGGTCGGACTTGGGGCTGCTGGTCCAACCGACCAGCAAGCGCTGCCCGTTGGGCCCGGTGAAACGGGCCCCCGCCGACTCCGTCCTGACGTACTTCCACCCCTTGGGCAGGCCGATCGAGAAGCCCTGGGAGTGCTTGTACGTCTCCTTGACGGCCGCGCCGGACTTGCCTTCGGCGGCACCGCCCGGCGAGGAACTCGCGCTCGTACTGGGAGACGCGGAGTCGCTCGCTGACGCGCTTTCAGAGGGCTTCTTGTCGTCGCCGGAGCCCTTGTCCTGGCCACCGCTGCCGGCGTTCTTGTCGCCACTGCCGGCGTTCTTGTCGTCCGCGCCGGCCGTGGCCCCGGACGACGCGCCCTTGTCTCCGCCCTTCGCGTCCGCGCCGTCGCCGTTGTTCAGGACGAGGGCCAGGACGCCTGCGAGCACGACGAGCGCGACGACGAGGGAGCCGATGACGAGGGAGCGGCCGCGCAGCGCGTCCGCGAGGACGGCCGCGCCACCGGGGCGCGCACCGCCCGCGGCCGGGCCGGCGGGCGCGGTCGCCCCGGGCTCCTCCGACTTCTCCTTCGGGGCCGTCGCGGCGGCGGCCGCCTTGCGTACGTTCTTCAGGGCGCCGCGCATCTTCTCCGCGGTCTCTTCGCTCCTGGCGGCGACACCGGCCGCGGCCGAGGCGGCAGCAGCCCTGGCGGCAGCGGCCCTGGCCGCCGCGGCGCCCTTCTCCCTGGGCTTCCTGGGCTCCTTGCGCTTCTTCGGCGCGGGAGCGGGCGGCAGCGGCACCACCTTCGTGGCCTCGACCGGCTCCGGCTCGGGGGCCGGCTTCGGCTCCGGGGCGTGGATGATGTCGTTCAGCATCAACCGCGTGGTCGCGTCGTCGAGCCGCTGGTCGGGGTCCTTGTCGAGCAGCCCGTAGATCACCGGCTCCAGCGGACCCGCGTTCTTCGGCGGGTCCACCGGCTCGGTCATCACGGCGGTCAGCGTGGCGATCGCCGACCCCTTGTCGTACGGCGGGACGCCCTCCACGGCCGCGTACAGCAGCCCGCCGAGCGACCACATGTCGGCGGCGGGGCCCGGCTTGTGCCCGCGGGCACGCTCGGGCGAGATGTACGAAGGGGCACCAACCAGCATCCCGGTCGAGGTAATCGACGGATCGCCCTCGACCTGCGCGATCCCGAAGTCCGTCAGAACGACGCGCCCGTCCTCCGAGATCAGCACGTTGGACGGCTTCACGTCGCGGTGCAGGATGCCCTCGCGGTGCGCGGAGCGCAGCACGTCGAGCACGGCGAGCCCGACCTCGGCGGCCCGCCGGGGTTCGAGCAGCCCGTCCTCGCGGATGGCCTCGGCGAGGGACATGCCCTCGACCAACTCCATGACGATCCACGGCCGGTCGTCCTCGTCGACCACGTCGTAGACCGTCACCGCGCCGTTGTTGCGGATCCGCGCGATCGCCTTCGCCTCACGCAACGTACGCGTGATCAGGCGGCGCTTCTCCTCGTCGTCGATGGCGCCGGGGAAGCGCAGCTCCTTCACCGCCACCGTGCGCCCGAGCGTCTCGTCCTTGGCCCGCCACACGGTGCCCATGCCGCCCCGGCCGAGCACATCGCCGAGCCGGTACCGGCCGGCGAGCAGCCGGCCCTCCGGAGCCTTCACGGAAGCCTCCTGAGCATCCCGAGCGGAAGAATCCCGACGAGCACCCTTGTCCTCACGGGCCTCGTCCGCCCGCTCCGCCTCCGACATGCGTCCCCTCTAGCAACCGGCCCTGACAGGGCCTTCATTGTCCCATCACCGGACCACCACTCCGCGCGCCGGGTCACCCCCACCCGACACGCACAGGAACGTCCCACAATGGTGCGCCCTCACCCCCGAAGGAACCGTCGTTGCCCGTACTCCGGACACTCCTGGCCATACCGCCGGCCGCGGCCATCGTGTGCCTGGCCCCGAGCAGCGCGCCGGGCCCGACGGCACCTGCGGACGACACTCTTCCGCTGCTCGTGACGCGAGGCAAGGCCCCGTCGGCCGCGCTCCTGGCAACCGACGGCTCCACCAGCCACTTCACCACCACCAGTCCCGGCCTCACCCGCTCCGATCATGTGCGCGCGGGCAGCATCACCAAGAAGCCACTTCTACGCAGCCCCCTCGAGGGGCACCTCCTCCCACCCGCGTCCCTCCGCACGATGCTCAACACCCGCACCACGAACGGCCATTACGGCATGGTCCTCTCCCCGGAAAAACTCCCCTGCGACACCACCATCAAGCCCCGCTCTCCCGACGAGAGCCCGCGGGTCCCGAGGCAGCGCCCCAACCCCTTAAGCCCCTGCGGCGATTGAGCAGCGGGGTCCGGGGCAGCGCCCCGCGACCGCAACCCCGGCACCCGCAACAACAAAACCCGCCCCACCGAAGGTCAAAGCGGCACGATGTCCGGCGCCCCAAGCCGCGCCGCATCCGCCGTGAGGTCATCCGGCTGCCGCTGCGACTCCCGCTCCGCCTCCACCCGCTTCTCGTAATGCTCGACCTCCCGCTCCACCTGATCCTTGTCCCACCCAAGAACAGGCGCCATCAACTCCGCCGCCTCCCGCGCACACCGCACCCCCCGGTCGAAGGTCTCGATGGAGATCCGGGTCCGCCGCGTCAGCACATCGTCGAGGTGCCGCGCCCCTTCGTGCGAGGCCGCGTAGACGACCTCGGCCCGCAGATAGTCGTCGGCACCGGTGAGCGGCGCCCCCAACCCCGGGTCGGCGGAAACGAGTTCGAGGACCTCCTCGGCCAACGCCCCGTACCGGTTCAGCAAATGCTCGACCCGCACCACGTGCAACCCCGTACGCGCCGCGATCCGCGCCCGCGCGTTCCACAGCGCCCGGTACCCCTCGGCGCCCACCAGCGGCACCTCCTCGGTCACGCACTCGGCGACCCGCTGGTCGAGCCCGTGCACGGCCTCGTCGACCGCGTCCTTGGCCATGACCCGGTACGTCGTGTACTTGCCGCCCGCCACCACGACGAGCCCCGGCGCGGGATGCGCGACGGTGTGCTCCCGCGACAACTTGCTCGTCGCATCGCTCTCCCCTGCGAGCAGCGGCCGCAGCCCCGCGTAGACGCCCTGCACGTCATCACGCGAAAGCGGGACACCGAGCACGGAGTTGACGTGCTCAAGCAGATAGTCGATGTCCGCACTCGACGCGGCCGGATGCGCCTTGTCGAGATCCCAGCCGGTGTCCGTCGTCCCGACGATCCAGTGCCGCCCCCACGGAATGACGAACAGCACGCTCTTCTCGGTCCGCAGAATCAGCCCGGTCGTCGAGTTGATCCGATCCTTCGGGACCACCAGATGGATCCCCTTGGAAGCCCGCACATGGAACTGCCCGCGCTCCCCGACCATCGCCTGCGTGTCGTCCGTCCACACGCCCGTCGCGTTCACGACCTGCTTGGCCCGGATCTCGTACTCGCCACCCCCCTCCACGTCCTCCACCCGCGCCCCGACGACCCGCTCGCCCTCCCGCAGGAACCCGGTGACCCGCGCACGGTTGGCGGCCTTGGCGCCGTACATGGCGGCGGTCCGCACCAGGGTCGCCACGTACCGGGCGTCGTCCATCTGCGCGTCGTAGTACTGAAGCGCTCCGACCAACGCGTCCTTCTTCAGACAGGGAGCGACCCGCAGCGCGTGCTTCCGGCTCAGATGCCGGTGCATCGGCAGGCCGCGCCCGTGCCCGCGCGCCATCGACATCGCGTCGTACAGCGCGACACCCGACCCGGCGTACACCCGCTCCCATGCCTTGTGCTGCAACGGATACAGGAAGGCGACGGGCTTCACGAGATGCGGGGCGAGCCGCTCCAGCAACAGTCCGCGCTCCTTCAGCGCCTCGCGGACGAGGGCGAAGTCCAGCATCTCCAGATACCTGAGCCCGCCGTGGATCAGCTTGCTGGAACGGCTCGACGTGCCGGAGGCCCAGTCCCGCGCCTCGACGATCCCGGTGGACAGGCCGCGGGTCACCGCGTCGAGCGCCGTGCCCGCGCCGACCACTCCGGCGCCCACCACGAGAATGTCCAGCTCGCGCTCGGCCATGGCCGCGAGGGCCTCCGCGCGCTGCTCGGGTCCCAGTGTCGCTGCCTTCACTGCTGCCTCCCGCTGTCGTCGGCGTGGCTCACGCGTGTGGTGTGCCCGGCCTCATGTACCTCGAAGCGCACGCGTCATGTCCCGATTCTTCACCCGCTGACCGGTTCGGGCCACCAGCGGGCCCGCACCTGTGGACAACCTGCGGAGACTCGCGGCGCAACACTCGCAAACGCATTGCTGTGCAATGCGACATATCGGTCATATTTACTCCTAGTCTGACAGTGCGCTCGCTCATCCTGTCCACAGGGCTTGCGCCCTGGTCCCGCTCCGGCTAGTGACCGGGTCCGCTCCTCGGGAAAGGACGGCAACCGCCATGCCCGCAGACCTCGCCGTCATCGGCCTCGGCCACCTCGGCCTGCCCCTCGCGCAGGCCGCCGTGGCGGCCGGTATCGCGACCATCGGCCACGATCCGGCCCGTGCCCGGGATCTCGCGGCGGGCCGGCTCCCCGGCGGCGGCGACGCGGCGGCCCTCACCGCCGCCGACCTCCGCCGCATGCTCTCCGCGGGCTTCCGCCCCACGGCCAACCCCGCCGAGCTCGCCCGCGTCCGCACCGCCGTGATCTGCGCCCCGACCCCGCAGGGACCCGACGGGGCGCCGATGCTCACCCCGGTCGTCGAGGCGACCCGCGCGCTCGCCGCCCGGCTCCGCCCGCACACCACGGTGATCATCGAGTCGCCCGTGCCGCCGGGCACCACGCAGACGCTGCTCCTCCCCGTCCTGGAAGAGGGCTCGGGCCTGCGCGCGGGCCGCGACTTCCACCTCGCCCACGCCCCCGGCCGCGTCGACCCCGGCAACCGCCTGCACCCCTACACGTCGACCCCCAAGGTGATCGGCGGCCACACCCCGGCCTGCACCGAGTCGGCGGCCACCTTCTACAGCCGCCTGACCGACAAGGTGGTACGCGCGCGTGGTCCGCGGGAAGCGGAAACCGTGCACCTCCTGGAGACCAATTACCGGCACGTCAACATCGCCCTGGTCAACGAAATGGCGGTGCTCTGCCACGAGTTGGGCGTGGACCTGTGGGACGTCATCCGCTGCGCGGAGACGAAGCCCTTCGGCTTCCAGGCCTTCCGCCCCGGCCCCGGCGTCGGCGGCCACGCCCTCGCCCAGGACCTCACGGGCCCACACCTGCCCACCCGCCCCCTGCGCATGGTCGAACTGGCCCGCCAGGTCAACCACCACATGCCGTCGTACGTCGTCCAGCGCGCGGCCACGCTCCTCAACGAGCACGGCAAGTCGGCCCGCGGCGCCCGGATCCTGCTCCTCGGCATCACCTACAAGCCCGACCTCGCCGACCAGCAGGCCGCCCCCGCCGAGGAGATCGCCACCCGCCTCATGCAACTCGGCGCCGCCGTCAGCTACCACGACCCGTACGTGCCGTCCTGGAACGTCCTGGACCGCCCGGTCCCGCGCGCCGACTCCCTCTACGAGGCCGCTGCCGACGCCGACCTGACGATCCTGCTGCAACAGCACCGCACGTACGACCTCCAGGGCCTCTCCGTAAAGGCCCAACTCCTCCTGGACACAAGGGGAGCCACCCCGGCAGGCGCGGCCCACCGCCTCTGATCCTCCTGGAACCGCGGTCAACCCCACTGTCCGGGACCGCGGGGCAACCGCACGGTTCGGGACCGCGGGGCAACTCCTCTGTTTGGGGGCGCGGGGAACTGCGCAAAAAAGCGGGTGGGCCCCACCTTTCCAGTGAGGCCCACCCGCTTCGCGCTACGGCACAGCGCCAGCGCTACGCGCTACCGCTTATGCGTCGCATCCGCCACCGTGACCTCGACCCGCTGGAACTCCTTGAGCTCGCTGTAGCCGGTCGTCGCCATGGCCCGCTTCAGCGCGCCGAAGAAGTTCATCGACCCGTCGGGCGTGTGCGAGGGCCCGGTCAGGACCTCCTGGGTCGTGCCGACCGTGCCGAGGTCGACCTTCTTGCCGCGCGGCACGTCCTCGTGGACGGCCTCCATGCCCCAGTGGTGACCGCGGCCGGGCGCGTCCGTGGCACGGGCCAGCGGGGAGCCCATCATCACGGAGTCGGCGCCGCAGGCGATCGCCTTGGGCAGGTCGCCGGACCAGCCCACGCCACCGTCGGCGATGACGTGCACGTAGCGGCCACCGGACTCGTCCATGTAGTCACGGCGGGCAGCAGCCACATCAGCCACGGCGGTGGCCATCGGCACCTGAATGCCCAGCACGTTCCGCGTGGTGTGCGCGGCGCCGCCACCGAAGCCGACGAGCACACCCGCCGCACCGGTCCGCATGAGGTGCAGCGCGGCGGTGTACGTGGCGCAGCCGCCCACGATGACCGGGACATCCAGCTCGTAGATGAACTGCTTCAGGTTCAGCGGCTCGGCGGCGCCGGAGACGTGCTCGGCGGAGACCGTGGTCCCGCGGATCACGAAGATGTCGACGCCCGCGTCCACGACCGCCTTGGAGAACTCGGCGGTGCGCTGCGGGGAGAGCGCGGCGGCGGTGACGACACCGGAGTCGCGCACCTCCTTGATGCGCTGCCCGATCAGGTCCGCCTGGATGGGCGCGGAGTAGATCTCCTGGAGGCGACGGGTCGCGGCCTCGGGCGTCAGCTCGGCGATCTCGTCGAGCAGCGGCTGCGGGTCCTCGTAGCGGGTCCACAGGCCCTCGAGGTTGAGGACACCGAGTCCACCCAGCTCACCGATGCGGATCGCGGTCGCCGGCGAGACGACGGAGTCCATGGGGGCCGCCAGGAACGGCAGCTCGAAGCGGTAGGCATCGATCTGCCAAGCGATCGAGACCTCCTTCGGGTCGCGGGTGCGCCGACTCGGTACGACGGCGATGTCGTCGAAGGCGTACGCGCGGCGGCCGCGCTTGCCGCGCCCGATCTCGATCTCAGTCACGTTGGGGGGCGCCTTTCACATCTGGGTCCCACTTGGGCCTTGCCTGTCCAGTATCCCTGACACACGCGTGTGGGGCGGTCCCGGTGCTCCCGGGGCCGCCCCATCACGTCTGACCTGCTGTTACTTGCTTCGGCTGTAGTTCGGCGCCTCGACCGTCATCTGGATGTCGTGCGGGTGGCTCTCCTTGAGGCCCGCCGACGTGATCCGGACGAACCGGCCGTTGGTCTGCAGCTCAGGAACCGAGCGCCCGCCGACGTAGAACATCGACTGGCGCAGGCCACCGGTGAGCTGGTGCACGACCGCGGACAGCGGGCCCCGGTAGGGCACCTGGCCCTCGATGCCCTCGGGGACCAGCTTGTCGTCGGAGGCCACACCCTCCTGGAAGTACCGGTCCTTGGAGAAGGACCGCTGCTCGCCGCGCGTCTGCATGGCGCCCAGCGAACCCATGCCGCGGTACGACTTGAACTGCTTGCCGTTGATGAAGAGCAGCTCGCCCGGCGACTCCTCGCAGCCCGCGAGCAGCGAGCCGAGCATCACGGTGTCGGCGCCGGCGACGAGCGCCTTGGCGATGTCACCGGAGTACTGCAGGCCACCGTCGCCGATGACCGGGACCCCGGCCTCCTTGGCAGCGAGGGAGGCTTCGTAGATGGCCGTGACCTGCGGGACGCCGATACCGGCGACGACGCGCGTGGTGCAGATCGAGCCCGGTCCGACACCGACCTTGATGCCGTCGGCACCGGAGTCGACGAGCATCTTGGCGCCGTCACGGGTGGCGATGTTGCCCCCGATGACGTCGATGCCGCCCGCGTTGGACTTGATCTTGGCGACCATGTCGCCGACGAGCCGCGAGTGCCCGTGCGCGGTGTCGACGACGATGAAGTCGACGCCCGCCTCGATGAGGGCCTGGGCGCGCTCGAAGGCGTCACCGGCCACACCCACCGCGGCACCGACGAGCAGCCGGCCCTCGGAGTCCTTCGCGGCGTTCGGGTACTGCTCGGCCTTCTTGAAGTCCTTGACCGTGATGAGACCCTTGAGGATGCCCGCGTCGTCGACCAGCGGAAGCTTCTCGATCTTGTGGCGGCGCAGCAGCTCCATGGCGTCGACGCCGGAGATGCCGACCTTGCCCGTGACGAGCGGCATCGGCGTCATGACCTCGCGGACCTGACGGCTGCGGTCGTTCTCGAAGGCGATGTCGCGGTTGGTGACGATGCCGAGCAGCTTGCCGCCGCCGTCGGTCACCGGCACACCGGAGATGCGGAACTTGGCGCAGATCGCGTCGGCCTCGGCGAGCGTCGCGTCCGGGTTCACCGTGATCGGGTCGGTGACCATGCCGGACTCGGAGCGCTTCACGAGATCCACCTGGTTCGCCTGGTCGGCGATCGACAGGTTGCGGTGCAGGACACCCACACCACCCTGCCGCGCCATGGCGATCGCCATGCGGGACTCGGTGACCTTGTCCATCGCGGCGGACAGCAGCGGGATGTTCACCCGCACGTTCTTCGAGACGTACGAGGCGGTGTCGATCTGGTCGGGCGCCATGTCCGACGCGCCCGGCAGCAGCAGCACGTCGTCGTAGGTCAGCCCGAGTGTCGCGAATTTCTCGGGCACTCCGTCGACGTTTGCAGTCATGACACCTTCCCCAAATGGCCTTGATCGGTGCGGATGTCCATGCTAACGGCCCGCGGGGGTGTCTCATTCCACGATCAAGATCATCGGCGTTCTTTGTACGTTTACACGTACACGTCAGGGAAATGTACTACCGCTCCGAGAGCGCCCCACTACTGCTCGGCGAGCGCCCGGAGCCTGCTCAGCGCCCGGTGCTGCGCCACGCGTACGGCTCCGGGTGACATGCCCAACATCTGCCCGGTCTCCTCCGCGGTGAGCCCGACGGCGATACGCAGCAGGAGCAGCTCCCGCTGGTTCTGCGGAAGGTTGGCGAGCAGCTGCTTGGCCCACGCGGCGTCGCTGTTCAACAGCGCACGCTCCTCCGGACCGAGGGAGTCGTCGGGCCGCTCGGGCATCTCGTCGGAGGGCACGGCCGTGGACCCGGGCCCGCGCATGGCCGCCCGCTGCAGATCGGCGACCTTGTGCGCGGCGATGGCGAAGACGAAGGCCTCGAAGGGCCGCCCGGTGTCCTTGTAGCGCGGCAGCGCGAGCAGTACCGCGACGCAGACCTCCTGGGCGAGGTCCTCCACGAAGTGCCGCGCGTCACCCGGGAGTCGGGAAAGACGCGTGCGGCAGTAGCGGATCGCGAGGGGGTGGACATGCGCGAGCAGATCGTGCGTGGCCTGCTCGTCACCGTCCACGGCGCGGCCGACGAGCGTACCGATGACCCCCTGGGGAGTCGCTGCCTCGTCGTCACGCATCGGTCCATGGTGCCCCGACGCCTTTCGGCCCGTGACACCGTGCCCGTAGTTGTGCACCGAAGCGTTATGAGCAGGTGCGCCGGAACTCATTTCCTGCGCCCTCCCCTCTCGCTGACCCTGCTCGCCCGACTCGTCCCCGAGGAACTCCACACCCCCAAGGATGCGGCATCGCGCGCGAAGCGTCGAAAAGTCGCTGCGCGACAGGCCGGAGCGGCGTCCCTCACGACGGGTCCACCGCGCCCCGAAGGGCGCGGGGGCGTGCCGATCAGCGGCTCGTCGTCAGCGAACCAGGCCCCAGCGGAACCCGAGCGCCACCGCGTGCGCACGGTCCGAGGCGCCGAGCTTCTTGAACAGGCGACGCGCGTGCGTCTTGACCGTGTCCTCGGAGAGGAACAGCTCGCGCCCGATCTCGGCGTTGGACCGCCCGTGGCTCATGCCCTCGAGCACCTGGATCTCCCGCGCGGTGAGCGTGGGGGCGGCTCCCATCTCGGCCGAGCGCAGCCTGCGCGGCGCGAGCCGCCAGGTCGGGTCGGCGAGCGCCTGCGTCACCGTGGCCCGCAGCTCGGCGCGCGAGGCGTCCTTGTGCAGATAACCGCGGGCGCCGGCGGCGACCGCGAGGGCCACACCGTCCAGATCCTCGGCCACGGTGAGCATGATGATGCGCGCACCGGGGTCGGCGGAGAGCAGCCGCCGCACTGTCTCGACGCCGCCCAGACCGGGCATGCGTACGTCCATCAGAATCAGGTCCGAGCGATCGGCGCCCCAGCGGCGGAGGACTTCCTCGCCGTTGGCCGCGGTCGTCACGCGCTCGACGCCGGGCACGGTCGCGACCGCGCGGCGCAGCGCCTCTCGGGCAAGCGGGGAGTCGTCGCAGACGAGGACGGATGTCATGACCGTCCTCCGCAGCTGATGCGCGTCACCTTGAGCCTCCAGGCTGTGTACGAATCGTCACCTGTGCGGTCGACACTCAACAAGGCAATCGGACACCTGCCCGAGCGCTTGTTCCTTCAACCGCCTCCGCACTCTCAACGACGGTCACTCGAAAGAGTTACGGGTCGGACGGCCTCCTTCGGCACTCTACGTGAGGGCGCGAACACGGTGCGGACAGCGCGACGGACCCACAAGGTTTCATCACAAGCTATGCCCCATTTGGAAGGTTTTCCTTCCTTTTGCTGGTGTCTGTAGCTAGATTCGCAATGAGTCATATTTTCATCTCCTTAGACAGTAGATGTACGGTCATGTGCACCGTATCCGCGTCTGAACGGCTACAAGGGGACACAGCAATGGCAGATTTCTCCCGCCTTCCCGGACCGAACGCCGATCTGTGGGACTGGCAGCTCCTCGCGGCCTGCCGCGGGGTGGACAGCTCGCTCTTCTTCCACCCGGAGGGCGAACGTGGGGCGGCACGCAGCGCCCGTGAGAACTCGGCCAAGGAGGTCTGCATGAGGTGCCCGGTACGCGCGGAGTGCGCTGCTCACGCCCTACAGGTGCGTGAGCCGTACGGCGTGTGGGGCGGCCTCACGGAGGACGAGCGCGAAGAGCTCATGGGGCGAGCCCGAAACCGGCTCGTCACGGCGTCGGCCCCGAGTGGAGGACAGGCCGCCACAAGCGGCGCACACAACTGAAGGAACGTTTCTGCAACCATCTGAACGACCTGCGGAGGCCGGCGCCCCGAGCGGCGCCCGCCTCCGCGTTCAGTACCTCGCGGCCTCGTTCAGCGCGTCGCGGCCCTGGCGAGGTGGTCGAGGGTCGCGCGGACCGCGGGCACCTGGGCCAGATCGGGCAGGGTGAGCGCGACGATCTCGCGGCGCACCGCGGGCTCGACGGTCACTGTGCGTGCACCCTTGGGGCGAACGGACTCGATGGCCAGTTCGGGAAGGACCGCCACGCCGAGCCCGGCGCTGACGAGGCCGACCACCGCCGGATAGTCGTCCGTCGCGAAGTCGATGCGCGGGGCGAACCCGGCGCCCCTGCATACCTCGACCAGTTGGCGGCGGCAGCGCGGGCAGCCCGCGATCCACGGCTCGTCCGCGAACGCGTCGATGGTGACCGAGCCCGCCCCGGCCAGCGCGTGCCCCTCGGGGACGAGGCCCACGAGCCGGTCCGCGAACAGCGTCCGTACGACGAGGTCGTCCCAGTCCTCGGCGGCGTGCGCGCCCTCGTACCGGAAGGCGAGGGCCACATCGCAGTCCCCCTCGCGCAGCATCTCCACGGAGCGCGGCGGCTCCGCCTCGACCAGGGACACGCGCGTGCCGGGGTGCTCGGCGCGCAGGGCGGCGAGGGCGGTGGGGACGAGCGTCGAGCTGCCGCTGGGGAACGAGACGAGCCGGACCCGGCCCGCCCGCAGCCCGGCGATCGCGGCGATCTCCTCCTCGGCGGCCGTGAGCCCGGCGAGGATGCCCGACGCGTGCCGCACGAGGGCCTCGCCCGCCTGCGTCAGGCGCATCTCGCGGCCGGTGCGGATCAGCAGCGGGGTGCCGGCCGAGGACTCCAGGGCCTTCATCTGCTGGCTCACGGCAGGCTGGGTGCAACCCAGCTCGCGGGCCGCCGCGGAGAAGGAGCCGGTGGCGGCGACGGCGCGCAGGACACGGAGATGACGGGCCTCGATCACTCTTCAAGTATAAGGGACGCTTGGATATCGCGCCGAATAATGCGTGGCGACTTTGGGGTCCGGTCCCGTAGCGTTCCGCGCATGAAGCTTCTGTCGCTGAATCTGGGGCGGCCCGAGCCCGCCGAGTACACGGACCAGCCCGAGGGGGTCACGGGCATCGACAAGCGGCCCGTCACCGGTCCCGTGCGGGTGTCCGCGCCGGGGACCAAGGGGACCGGCGCGAGCGGCCTCGCCGGGGACGCGGTGTGCGACCTGCGGCACCACGGCGGGGACCACCAGGCGGTGTACGCGTACGCGCGTGAGGACCTGGACGCGTGGAGCAAGGAGCTCGACCGGCCGCTGCCCAGCGGCACGTTCGGCGAGAACCTCACGACGGAGGGGATCGACGTATCGGGCGCGAGGATCGGCGAGCGCTGGCGGGTCGGGCCCGACCTGATCCTGGAGGTGACGTCCGGCCGCATTCCGTGCCGGACCTTCCAGGGGCATCTGGGCGAGCGGGGCTGGGTCAAGCGGTTCACGCGGGAGGGGGCGCCGGGGGCGTACTTCCGGGTGATCGAACCGGGCGAGATCCGGGTGGGTGATCCCATCGAGGTCGTGCACCGGCCGGAGCACGAGGTGACAGTGGCGCTTCAGTTCCGGGCGGTGACGACTGAGCGGGGGTTGCTGCCGCGGTTGCTCGCGGCGGCGGACACGCTGCACCCGGAGGCCGTGCGGCAGGCGCGGGAGTACGTGGAGAAGGAGAAGCAGGGGGCTTAAGGCCGCCGCCCGGCAGGCTGGCCGTCTGCCGCACCGGCATCTCGGCGCATCGCCGTTTTGCCGTCTCGGGGAAAACCCTGGCGGGGTACGGGGGTTGAGGTCGGGGACGGGTCCGGGAGCGTCCCCGATGCGGGCCGCCACCGGTCGGCGGAACGCTCGGGGCATGACCCGGAAACCGCGTATGCAGCGCGTACTCGTCGTGCTCGGCTCGCTCGTCGCCGTCCTCGCCCTCGCGATCGGCGGTGGCGTGCTGTGGCTGTGGAGCGACGCAAAGGTGAGCACCGTCGGCAAGGCGGAGTTCCGCAACGAGCTCGCGGTGCCACCGCTCGCACCGTCGCGCATCGACAAGAAAGACGGCGCCCGCGTCTTCGACCTGCGGATGCGGGAAGGGAAGAAGTCCTTCCAGCCGGGGCGGACGACGGACACGTGGGGCTTCAACGGGGACTACCTCGGGCCGACGCTGCGCGCGCAGCGCGGCGAGAAGGTCAGGGTCCGTGTCCACAACGGGCTGGGCGAGGCCTCCACCGTGCACTGGCACGGCATGCATCTGCCCGCCCGGATGGACGGCGGGCCGCACCAGATGGTCGAGCCGGGCGGTACCTGGACGCCCCGGTGGACCGTCGGCCAGCCCGCGGCCACGCTCTGGTACCACCCGCATCCGCACGGGAGGACGGAGCGGCACGTGCAGCGGGGGCTCGCCGGGATGTTCCTCGTGGACGACGAGAAGAGCGCGCGGCTCGCGCTGCCGAAGACGTATGGGGTCGACGATCTGCCGGTGATCGTGCAAGACGTGACCTTCGACGGGGCGAAGTTCGACCACGGGCACGAGATGATGCGGTCCGTCGGCTTCCTCGGGGACCGGACCATGGTGAACGGCACCCTCGCCCCCTACAAGGTCGTACGGGACGAGCGGGTCCGGCTGCGGCTGCTGAACGCCTCGACCGCGCGGACGTACGACTTCGGGTTCTCGGACGGGCGGGACATCGCGCTCGTCGGGACGGACGGCGGGCTCCTCGAGCGGCCCGCCAGGACGGACCGGGTGCGGTTGTCGCCGGGTGAGCGGGCCGAGGTCGTGGTGCGGATGGAGCCCGGGGAGCGTGCCGTGCTGCGCAGCTTCCCGCAGGACGGCTACGGGGGCGCGTGGCAGACCCGGTTCAGCGGCGGGGACGACGCGTTCGACGTACTCCAGTTGCGGGCCGCCGAGCACTTGCGCCCCTCCCCCGAACTTCCTTCCGCTCTGGGCGAGTTGGAGCTTCCGGAGGCGGGTGACGCGGTGCGTTCGCGCCACTTCGACCTCAAGACGAGCGGGATCAACGGGCGCGCGATGGAGATGGGCCGCATCGACGACACCGTCACCCGCGGCACCACCGAGGTGTGGACGGTGCGCAACAACAACGGCATGCCGCACAACTTCCATGTCCACGACGTGCAGTTCCGGGTGGTGGAGGTCAACGGGAAGAAGCCGCCCGCCGCGTTGCGCGGACGCAAGGACACCGTGCTCCTGCCGAGCGGGACGACGATGAAGCTGGCGCTGCGGTTCGACGGCGGGCCCGAGTTCGCCGACCCCGAGGTCCCGTTCATGTACCACTGCCATCTCCTTGCCCATGAGGACCGCGGGATGATGGGCCAGTTCGTGGTCGTCGACAAGGGACAGGCGGCACGTCCGCAGGTGGGGGCGGGCCCGGGTGCCCACGGGCACCACTGACGCGTCACTACCCTTGATCCATGACTACGGCACTGATCACGGGATCCACTGCGGGCATCGGCGCCGCGTTCGCACGGCGGCTCGCCGCCGACGGACACAACCTGGTGCTCGTCGCGCGCGACACCAAGCGGCTGCACGAGCAGGCGACAGAGCTGCACGACCGGCACGGCATCGAGGCCGAGGTACTCACCGCCGACCTGGCCACGGACGACGGGATCGCGGCGGTCGAGGCGCGCCTTACGGACCGTAGGGCGGCGGTCGACCTGCTCGTCAACAACGCCGGGTTCGGCAACAAGGGGCAGTACCTGGAAGTCCCGATGGCCGATGAGCTGACGATGCTGAAGGTGCACTGCGAGGCGGTGCTGCGGCTGACGTCGGCGGCCGCGGGGGCGATGCGGGAGCGCGGGCGCGGCGGCGTGGTGAACGTGGCGTCGGTGGCGGCCTTCGTGCCCCGCGGCACGTACGGGGCCTCGAAGGCGTGGGTCGTGCAGTTCACGCAGGGCGCGGCGAAGGATCTCGCGGGCAGCGGGGTGCGGTTGATGGCGCTGTGCCCCGGCTTCGTCCGTACGGAGTTCCATGAGCGGGCCGGGATGGGCACGGGCAACATTCCGAGGTGGATGTGGCTCGACGCGGACAAGTTGGTGGCGGCGGCGCTGGGCGATCTGGCTCGCGGCAAGTCGTTGTCGATCCCGGACCCGCGGTACAAGGCGCTCATGGGTGTGGTGAAGGTGACGCCGCGAGCCATCCTGGGCGGAGTCACGTCGCGCACGGGGCGCAAGTACGGCCCCCAGTAACGGTCGTCCGTCCCCACGTCACGGGGCTCCGCCCCGGACCCCGCGCCTCAAACGCCGGCGGGGCTTGATGGGCAAAGGCCGAGGCCCGGCTCCCCGCGACGGGGAGCCGGGCCTCGGTCGGCGGCCGCCGGAGCGGCAGCGAATCAGTGCGAGTGACCGTGCCCGTGGCCGGCGGCCTCGGGCTCCTCCTCGGCCGGCTTCTCGACGACCAGGGTCTCGGTCGTGAGCAGCAGGGCGGCGATGGAGGCGGCGTTCTCCAGGGCGGAGCGCGTGACCTTGACCGGGTCGATGACGCCGGCCTTGACCAGGTCGACGTACTCGCCGGTCGCGGCGTTGTAGCCGTGGCCCTTGTCGAGCTCCTTGACCTTGGAGACGATCACGTAGCCCTCCTGGCCGGCGTTCTCGCCGATCCAGCGGAGCGGCTCGACGACGGCGCGGCGGACGACGGCGACGCCGGTGGCCTCGTCGCCCTCCTTGCCGAGGGAGTCGTCGAGGACCTTGGAGGCGTGCACCAGAGCGGAGCCACCACCGGAGACGATGCCCTCCTCGACCGCGGCGCGGGTCGCGGAGATGGCGTCCTCCAGACGGTGCTTCTTCTCCTTGAGCTCGACCTCGGTGGCCGCACCGACGCGGATGACGCAGACGCCGCCGGCCAGCTTGGCCAGGCGCTCCTGCAGCTTCTCGCGGTCCCAGTCCGAGTCCGTGTTCTCGATCTCGGCCTTGATCTGCGCGACGCGGCCCTGCACGTCCTCGGACTTGCCGCCACCGTCGACGATGGTGGTGTCGTCCTTGGTGATGGTCACGCGGCGCGCGGAGCCGAGCACCTCGAGACCGGCCTGGTCGAGCTTGAGGCCGACCTCCTCGGCGATGACGGTGGCACCGGTGAGGGTGGCCATGTCCTGCAGCATCGCCTTGCGGCGGTCACCGAAGCCGGGGGCCTTCACGGCCACGGCGTTGAACGTGCCGCGGATCTTGTTCACGACCAGGGTCGACAGGGCCTCGCCCTCGACGTCCTCGGCGATGATCAGGAGCGGCTTGGAGCCACCGTTCTGGATGACCTTCTCCAGGAGCGGGAGCATGTCCTGGATCGAGCCGATCTTGCCCTGGTGGATCAGGATGTACGGGTCGTCGAGGACGGCCTCCATACGCTCCTGGTCGGTGACGAAGTACGGGGACAGGTAGCCCTTGTCGAAGGCCATGCCCTCGGTGAAGTCGAGCTCCAGGCCGAAGGTGTTGGACTCCTCGACGGTGATGACACCGTCCTTGCCGACCTTGTCCATCGCCTCGGCGATGAGCTCGCCGACCTGGTTGTCCTGGGCGGACAGACCGGCGACGGCGGCGATGTCGGACTTCTCGTCGATCGGGCGGGCGGTCGCGAGGAGGTCCTCGGACACGGCCTTGACCGCGGCGTCGATGCCCTTCTTCAGGGCGGCCGGGGAGGCGCCGGCGGCGACGTTGCGCAGGCCTTCCTTGACCAGGGCCTGGGCCAGCACGGTGGCGGTGGTCGTACCGTCACCCGCGATGTCGTTGGTCTTGGTCGCCACCTCCTTCACCAGCTGCGCGCCGAGGTTCTCGTACGGGTCCTCGACCTCTACCTCACGGGCGATCGTGACGCCGTCGTTGGTGATGGTCGGGGCGCCGAACTTCTTGTCGATGACGACGTTGCGACCCTTGGGGCCGATCGTCACCTTGACCGTGTCGGCAAGCTTGTTGACGCCGCGCTCGAGGGCGCGACGGGCGTCCTCGTCGAACTTCAGGATCTTCGCCATGGAGCTGAATCAGTCCTCTCGAAACGAACCGCGCCCCTCGCACCCGGCATTCTCAGCGGGGGCCAGGGGCGCGGTTCAAAGCATTCTGCTTCGGTGAAGCCGGGAAGGCTTGGGTGAATTACTTCTCGACGATCGCGAGCACGTCGCGAGCCGAGAGGACGAGGTACTCGTCGCCGTTGTACTTCACCTCGGTGCCGCCGTACTTGCTGTAGAGCACGACATCGCCGACCTTGACGTCGAGCGGAAGGCGCTCGCCGTTCTCGAAGCGGCCCGGGCCCACGGCGAGGACGGCGCCCTCCTGGGGCTTCTCCTTCGCGGTGTCCGGAATGACCAGGCCAGAGGCCGTGGTCTGCTCGGCGTCGAGCGGCTGGACCACAATGCGGTCCTCAAGCGGCTTGATGGCAACCTTGGAGCTGGTGGTCGTCACGATCCGGTCTCCCCCTTCGGAGATCTCACGGGGTTAACAGTCTGGGGTGGCGACCAGGTGGATCCGTCGTCGCGGGTGCCGGACCTGCCCGTCGCTGTTGGCACTCTCCACTGGTGAGTGCCAGAAGCGAGACTATGACCGCGATTAGCACTCGGTCAAGCGGACTGCTAATCGACTCCGTCGCGGGTCACCCGGATCACCGGGCTCACCAGGTCACAGGTAGTCCTCCAGCCTCCCGACCGTGAGCCCCGCCTGCCGTACGCGGTCCAGCAGCCGGCCGGCCGCCTCGTGCCGCATCCCGTGGACCGGAAGGATGTCGCCGGGCCGCGGGTCGCCCCGCGGCTCGCGCCACACGACGATCGCGTCGACCGCGCACGCGCCCGCCGCCCGCAGGGTGTTCCCGTCGTACGCGCCCGAAGGCGGGTGGAAGAGGCGGGGCGCCGTGCCGAAGCGGGCCTCGATGCGGTCGCGCTGACCGCAGATCTCGGCGTGCTGCTCCACGTATCCGAGGCCGGGCAGGAGGGCGTGGGTGAGGGTGCGGTTCTGCACCTGGGCGCCCAGGGACGCGCCTCCGGCGCCCGCGGCACCTGCGGCACCCGCGGCACCCGCGGCACCCGCGAGGAAGAGCGAGACCGGGACGCGCCGCTCACGGAACAGGCCGACGGCCCCCGGGTCCCGCCCGACCCCGGCCCCAGTCCCGGCTCCGGTCCCGGCTCCGTCCCCGTCCTCACCCCCGGCCCCGCCCTCGTACGCCAGGAAGACCACCTTGTCGTGGGTGGGGACGCGGGAGACGACCGGCGGGACCGTCCGCTGCGGGCCGTTCCGCGCCCCGGCCGCCGCCCGCTCGCCCGGGGCGGCCTCCCCCGCGCATCCGGCCAGCACTGCTGCGGCCAGGGCGCAGCCGAGCAGCCGCGCCCACGGCCCGCGCCGTGTCACAGGTAGTCCTCCAGGCGCGCCACCGCGTAGCCCCTGTCGGTGAGGTACTTCATGAGGTTCCGGATCATGTCGGGCATCGTGCCCTTCCAGTCCTTCCGGCCCCTGAAGTGCGTGAGCAGGATGTCGCCCGGATGGATGCTGCGGTCCCACTCGCGGTAGTCCATGCGGTCCACGAACGCCTCGGCGTTCCAGATCGGGGCGTACTCGATGCCGCAGGCCTTGGCGGCGCGCAGGGTGTCCCGGTTGTAGTCGCCGAAGGGCGGGCGGAAGAGCGTGGGCCGTTCGCCGTACTTCTTCTCGATGACGTTCTGCATGCCGCAGATCTCGCGCTTCTGGCGGGCGTACGAGAGGGCGGGCAGGAACGGGTGGGTCAGGGTGTGGTTGTTGAGGGTGACGCCGCGGGCCTGCATCTTCTTGAAGTAGCCGTATCCGGGCCTGACTTCGGAGTCGGTCAGGAACGCCGTGTACGGGATCCGCAGCTCGCTCATCATCTTCAGGAACCGCGGGTCCTTCTCGGCCCCGTCGTCGATGGTGAGGAAGACGACCTTGTCCTTGGTCGGGATCGACGTGAACACGGGCGGCAGGCCGAGTTCCTTCTGGCCGTCGACCTCGAAGCCCTTGCGCGCCTCGATGGCCGGCCTCTTCGCGGGCGCGGGCGCGGGCGGCGCGGTCAGCGGCACGTCCGCGAGGCCCCAGCGCTTGCTCGCCGCGACGAGCGCGGCCCGCTGGGCGCGCAGTTTCGCCGCGTACGAGTCGAGGGCCCGGGCGGGAGGCGCCTGGAGGCCCTTGTGCGCCTGCTGACCGGGGGCCGGTTGCACCGGATCGGGGCCGCCGCCGGTCGCGCATCCTGTGGCGAGGGCGGAGGTGGCGAGCAGCGCGCCCAGGAGACGGACACAGCGTCTCTTCCTGACCAACTTTCGGACGCTTTCTCCGTTTTGTCGTACTAGTTGCATGGCGCCGGATCCTGGCAGCTCGCGGGCCCGTTCCCGGGCCGACACCGCCGCCTGGCGTGCACCGTCGCCCGCCTGGCCCACAATGGACCGGGTGAGCTCCTCCCCTTCGCCCGACGCCTTCTCCGACCTCCTGACCCCCGAGGGCCTGGCCCTGCTCGACGAACTCCGGGATCACGATCCGGCCCAGGAGCTCGCCCTCGCCACGAGGCTGCGCCGCGAGCACCCCGCCGAGCTCGTCTCGGCCGCGCTCGCCCAGGCGCGGCTGCGGCAGCGGGCGGTCGCGAAGTTCGGGGCCGAGGACGCGGGCCGGATGTACTTCACGCCGAACGGGGTCGAGCAGGCGACGCGGACGAGCGTGGCGGCGTACCGGGCCGGCGCCTTCGAGCGGCTGGGCGTGCGCTCCGTCGCCGACCTGTGCTGCGGCATCGGCGGCGACGCGATCGCGCTCGCCCGCGCGGGGATCCGGGTGCTTGCCGTCGACCGGGATCCGCTGACGTGCGCGGTGGCGCGGGCGAACGCGGAGGCGCTCGGTCTCGCCGGGCTCATCGAGGTGCGCGAGGCGGACGTCACCGAGGTGGACACCTCCGCGTACGACGCGGTGTTCGTGGATCCTGCGCGGCGTGGCGGCCGTGGGCGGATCTTCGACCCCGAGGCGTACTCGCCTCCGCTGTCCTGGGCCGTGTCCGCCGCGCTCAAGGCGCCGCGCGCCGCGCTGAAGATCGCTCCCGGCATTCCGCACGAGGCGATCCCCGCGGAGGCGGATGCCGAGTGGATCTCGGACGGCGGTGACGTGAAGGAGGCCGTGCTGTGGTTCGGTACGTCTCCCGGCCGGATGCGGGCGACGTTGCTGCCGGGGCCGCGGGCGCTCGTCGGGCGCGGGCTGCCGGATCCCGAAGTGCGGTCTGTGGGGCGGTACTTGTACGAGCCCGATGGGGCCGTGATCCGGGCGCATCTGGTCGCCGAGGTGGCCGAGGAGGTCGGTGGCGGGCTCGTCGACGAGACGATCGCGTACGTGACGGGGGACGAGTTGCGGCCCACGTCCTACGCGGCCGCGTACGAGATCACGGACCAACTTCCGTTCAACGTGAAGAAGTTGAAGGCGTTGCTGCGGGAGCGGGAGGTCGGGGTGCTGACCGTGAAGAAGCGGGGGTCGGCGGTGGAGCCGGAGGAGTTGCGGCGGAAGGCGATGCCGAAGCCCTTCGGGAAGCGGGCGGTTACGGTGTTTCTCACGCGGGTTGCGGGGGCGCCCACGATGCTCATCGGCGCGCCGGTGCGTTGACGCCACGGGGCTCCGCCCCGGACCCCGCTGCTCAATCGCCGCAGGGGCTTAATCTGCCCGCCCGGCCGGCCGCTGCTCCCGACCGCCGGAGGCCGCGTCACGCTCGATGTCGGATGCGGCACGGGACGGTTCGCGCGGCGGCTCGTGGCGCACGGGTACCGGGTCGACGCGGTCGACCCGGATCCGGCGACGCCGGCCCTCGCGGAGGCGGCCGGTGGCGGGCCGCGCTACCGCGTCGCCGACGCCGCGCGGGCCGAACTCCCGCCCGGCCACTACGCGCGACTCCTGCCCGGCAGTGAGGTGCGCCAACTGCTTTTCTGGCGCTACCTGTTGTCGTACACGGCGGACACGGCGGAAAGCCGCTAGGCCGTCTCGAACCGCCAGCGGTGGACCGTCCGGGTCACCAAATCGTCGCCCGGTTCCGGGAGTTCGGGCAGCTTCGCGTCGTACTCCGCGTCCCACCACGTGATGACGAGGACCCGGTCCTGTGGGGCGCGGAACGTCTCGCGGCGCTCGGGTTCGCCGTCGAGGACCTGGGACTTGGCCCAGGCGAGCAGCTCCTCGCCACGGCCGTCGACGGCACGGGCCTCCCACATCAGCGCGACCGTCATGAGTACAGGTTCTCCTTGCTGACCTCGTGCACGTGGTCGTGATGGTGGTGGCCGGGGACATGCGGCTCCGTCACCGGGAGCGAGGAGTCCGCGGACAGGTCCCAGGAGGAGGACGGCCGGTTGCGGGCCACCATTTCCGCGCCGAGCGCGGCGACCATCGCGCCGTTGTCCGTGCACAGCTTGGGGCGCGGCACGCGCAGCCGGATCCCGGCCCGCTCGCAGCGCTCCTCGGCCAGCGCCCGCAGCCGCGAGTTCGCGGCGACGCCACCGCCGATCATGAGGTGGTCGACTCCCTGGTCCTTGCAGGCCTTGACCGCCTTGCGGGTCAGGACGTCGACGACCGCTTCCTGGAAGGACGCGGACACATCGCGCACCGGCACGTCCTCCCCCGCCGCCCGCTTGGCCTCGATCCAGCGGGCCACCGCGGTCTTGAGGCCGGAGAAGGAGAAGTCGTAGGCAGGGTCGCGGGGACCCGTGAGCCCGCGCGGGAAGGCGATCGCGTTCGGGTCGCCCTCCTTCGCGTACCGGTCGATGACGGGCCCGCCCGGGAAGCCGAGGTTCAGCACGCGCGCGATCTTGTCGAAGGCCTCGCCGGCGGCGTCGTCGATGGTCGCGCCCAGGGGACGTACGTCCGAGGTGATGTCGGTGGAGAGGAGCAGCGAGGAGTGGCCGCCCGACACCAGCAGCGCCATCGTCGGCTCGGGCAGCGTGCCGTGCTCCAGCTGGTCGACGCAGATGTGCGAGGCCAGGTGGTTGACGCCGTAGAGCGGCTTGTCGAGCGCGTACGCGTACGCCTTGGCGGCCGAGACACCGACGAGCAGCGCGCCCGCGAGGCCGGGCCCCGCCGTGACGGAGATGCCGTCGAGGTCCTTCGCCGTGACGCCCGCGTCCTTCAGGGCGCGCTGGATCGTGGGGACCATCGCCTCCAGGTGCGCGCGGGAGGCGACCTCGGGGACGACGCCGCCGAAGCGGGCGTGTTCGTCGACGCTGGACGCGACGGCGTCGGCGAGCAGGGTGGTGCCGCGGACGATGCCGACGCCGGTCTCGTCGCAGGAGGTCTCGATACCGAGGACGAGCGGTTCGTCAGCCATGGTTCTTCTCTTCACTCACGGTATGGGTGTTCAGGCGCATCACGAGCGCGTCTACGTTGCCGGGCTGGTAGTAGCCGCGCCGGAAGCCGATCGGTTCGAAGCCGAAGCGCTCGTACAGCTTCTGCGCCCGCGTGTTGTCGACGCGTACTTCGAGCATCACCTGGTCGACCTCGAAGGCGGTGGCGTGCCGCAGCAGTTCGGTGAGCAGCCGGGCGCCGAGCCCGGTGCCCCAGTGGTCGCGGGCGGCGGCGATGGTCTGGATGTCGGCCCCCGCGGCGGAGCCGCCGTCGGACGCGGTGCCGGACGCGGCCACGCCCCCGTACCCGACCAGCCTCTCGCCCTCGTACGCGACCACGTAGCGCCGCGTGGAACCGAGGCCGCGGGCGTGCGCGAGCTCGGACCAGAACATGCCGCGCGACCAGGCGTCGTCCGGGAAGAGTTCCTTCTCCAGGGCGAGCACGGGGTCGATGTCCCACCAGCGCATCTCGCGCAGCGATACGTCCACGGCTGTCACTTGGGGGTGACCACCTTGTAGTTCTTGGGAACCTGCGCGTCGGGGCGGCGCAGGTAGAGGGGGCGCGGTTCGAGGAGCTCCTCGCCCGCGGCCAGCTTCTCCGCGGCGAGGGCGGCGAGCGCCGCGGCCGACACGTTCTGGGGCCCGCGCGCGTCCGGGAAGGTGTCCGGGTAGAGCAGCGCGCCGGCGCCGACGGCGGGCAGCCCCGCCACGTCGGAGGCGAGGTCGGCGGGCCGGTCGACGGCCGCTTCGGTGACCCGGGTCCGCGCGTCGGCATAGCGCGCCCAGTACACCTCCTTGCGCCGCGCGTCGGTGGCGACGACGAAGGGCCCCGCCCCGTCCAGGGCGTCTCCCGCCTCGTAAGCGAGCCCGTCGAGCGTGCACACGCCGTACACGGGCACACCGAGCGCGAGCCCGAACGTGTCGGCGGTCATCAGCCCGACACGCAGCCCTGTGTACGGTCCTGGGCCCACGCCCACGACGATCCCGGTGACGGCGTCGAGCCGCAGGCCGGCCTCGGTGAGCACCCGGTCGACGGCGGGCAACAGCAGTTCCCCGTGTCTGCGGGCGTCCACCTGATTCGACTCGGCCACGACGGAGGTCCCGTCGTGCAGGGCGACGGTGACGGCGGGGGTGGCGGTATCCAGCGCGAGCAACAGCACGCGAACAGCCTACGACCACCTGAAGGCGGACACGTCCGTACGTCGTGCAAGGCCGGGCCGCCGGGCCTCGACTGCTACCGTCACCCTGAGGTTCGTACTTGAGAGGCAGGCACCTGGTGGCACGGAGCAGCACCGGATTCGTGACCGCGCTCACGGCGGGATCACTCGTCGTGGTCGGCTTCCTCGCCTACCAGGCGTCGGCGAGCGCGCCCTCCGACCTCGCCGAGAAGAAGAAGGGCTCCTTGCCCTCCGCCTCGGCGTCGAAGACGCCCAAGAAGAAGACGGACCCGAAGGCGCTGCCCGCGGGCTCCGGCAAGGGCGAGCGTGTCGTGTACGCGCTGGACGGCGACCGGGTGTGGCTGGTCGGCGCGGGCAACAAGACGGAGTCGACGTTCCGGGTGACGCCCGGCACGGTGGACCCGGCGCCCGGCTCGTACGCGGTGACCTCCCGCTCCGGCTCCATCACCGGCACCGACGGCGTCCCGATCGAGCACGTGGTCCGCTTCGCCAATACGAACGGCGTGGCGATCGGCTTCAGCGCGGCGGTCAACGGCTCGACGGCCGCCCCCGACCCCGGCAAGCAGACCGGCGGCATCCGCGAGTCCCGCAAGGATGCCGACGCGATGTGGCAGTTCGCGACGATCGGCGCGAAGGTCGTCGTCGTCAAGTAACCGGTGATCAAGCCCCGCCGGAGTTTGAGGCGCGGGGTCCGGGGCAGCGCCCCGCGTCCGCGACCCCGTCCCGGCGCAACGCATCCCGGCGAACCGGCGGAGCAGGCGGCGTAGACACAACCCGCGCCGCCGCACAGGACGCGAGCAGCTCCTCCATCGACACGTTGTGTTCTGAAGCCGACATGGACGCCTCCCGAGGGCCGGAGCAGTCGTAGTTAGGTAGACCTAACCAGTACCGGCCCCCATGTGAACACGCCGAAGCCACACCGCGCAAGAATTTGCCGACGCCCTGTCGGGATACGCTCCCGCCCCCGCGGCCGATCAGCCCGCCAGCGACCCCAGGCCCGCCCCGGCCCACCGCTCCCCGATCCCGTGGAACGTCACGACCCGGACCTCGTCGGTCGTGTCACCCGTGGCCCGGTCGATGATCACGTGCAGCCGGTCGTCGGACAGCTCCTCCACCTTGCCGTCGCCCCACTCCACGACGACCACGGAATCCGGCAGGGACACGTCGAGGTCGAGGTCCTCCATCTCGTCGAGCCCGCCCCCGAGCCGGTACGCGTCGACGTGCACCAGGGCCGGACCCTCACCGAGCGGCGGATGCACGCGGGCGATCACGAAGGTCGGCGAGGTCACCGCGCCGCGTACGCCCATGCCCGCGCCGAGCCCGCGGGTCAGCGTCGTCTTGCCCGCGCCCAGCTCGCCGGTGAGCATCACGAGGTCGCCGGGGCGCAGCTGTTTGGCCAGGGCGAGCCCCAACTCCCGCATCTCGTCCGGGGAGTTGACGGTGACGGTGACCGTATTGACGGGCGCGGTGGCGGGCTCAGCCGCCGGGCTGTGCGGTGTTGCCGGTGTCTCCATAAATCCCCACGGTAGCGGCTGTCGGCACGGCTCCCGCGCGCACCAGCAGGTCCGCGAGACGGTCCGTCACGACCTCCGGGTGCTCCAGCATCACGAGGTGCCCGGCATCCGGCACAAGCACGTACTCGGCGTCCGGCAGCAGCGCCGCGATCGCCTCGCTGTGGTCGCTCGGCGTGACCAGGTCGTGCTCCCCCGCGAGGACGAGCACGGGCAGGTCCGCGAAGTGCTCCAGGGCGTCCGCCTTGTCGTGCTCCTCGAACGCCGGGTAGAACTCGGCGACCACGTCGATCGGCGTCCCCTCGATCATCCGCTCGGCGAACCGGGCGACGGCCGGGTCGACGTCCCGCGAGGCGAACGAGTACCGCTTGATGATCCCGGCGAACAGGTCGGCCGTCGCGCGGCGCCCCTTCTCCACCAGGTCCGCCCGCTGCCCGAGCGCCTTCAGCACGCCGGGCAGCACCCGCCGCACCGCGTTCACCCCGGCCACCGGAAGCCCGTAGTTGACCTCGCCGAGCTTCCCCGACGACGTACCGACGAGGGCGACGCCCACGACCCGGTCGCGGACCAGCTCCGGACACCGGTCGGCGAGCGCCATGACGGTCATGCCGCCCATGGAGTGGCCGACGAGGACGAGCGGCCCCTCGGGCGCGGCCGCGTCGATGACGGCCAGCAGGTCGCCGCCGAGCCGGTCGATGGAGACGGGCACCCCGTCCTCGACCTGCTCGGCGCCGCGCCCCGAACGCCCGTGGCTGCGCTGGTCCCAGTACACGCAGCGGACGACGCCGCGCAGGGCCGCGCGCTGGAAGTGCCAGGAGTCCTGGCCCAGGCAGTAGCCGTGGCTGAAGACGACGGTGACGGGCGCCGGGTTCTTGCGGCCGAACAGGCGGCGCCGACGGGAGCCGGAGGGCTCCGGCTCGGCCTCGTCGACCTCGTAGTACAGCTCCGTGCCGTCCTCCGCGTACGCCTTTCCCGGCACGCCGCGCAGCGATCCGTAGGGCCCCGACGCGTCGAGGGCGAGCCGCGCCTTCCTGCGCATCCCGCGGCCCACGGTCAGCCGCTCGATGGCGACGCCCGCGGCGGCCCCGGCCGCGACCACGCCTATGGCGGTGCCCGCGAGGCCGGCCCGCCGCCAGTTCCCCGACGCGGCCTGTTCCGCCGCTTCGACGACGGCCGCCGTGGCCGGTGCGCTGCTCTCGCTCACGTGCCGCTCCCTGCTCCGCGTCCTGCCTGTCGCCCGGTGTCGGGTTACCCGTTCCGTTGTTGCTTCACATGGTGGCGGCTCGGACCGCCGTGTCGGTGGACCTTCAAGCCGTGACGCCGGTCACGCGCGCGTGGTGCCGCCTTCTTCGCCGCCGCCCTCTTCGTCTACGTAGACGCGCGGTACGCGGGATCCGATGCGCGTGACGATCTCGTACGCGATGGTGCCCGACGCGACCGCCCAGTCCTCGGCGGTCGGCTCGCCGCCGTCACCGGGTCCGAAGAGCACCGCCTCGTCCCCGGCGGCCGGCTCGTCGCCGCCGAGGTCGACGACGAACTGGTCCATGGCCACCCGGCCCGCGATCGTGCGCCGTTTGCCGCCGATCAGGACCGGGGCCGTGCCGGACGCGTGCCGCGGGATGCCGTCCGCGTAGCCCAGGGGGACGAGGCCGAGCGTCGTCTCGCCCGGTGTGACGTAGTGATGCCCGTAACTGACCCCGAGTCCACCCGGAGCGTGCTTCACGAGCGCGAGATTCGCCTTCAGCGTCATCACGGGGCGAAGCCCGAAGTCGCCGGGCGTGCCGACCTCGGGGCTCGGCGAGATCCCGTACATCGCGATGCCGGGGCGCACGAGGTCGAAGTGCGTCTCCGGGAGGGTCAGCGTCCCCGGCGAGTTGGCGATGTGCCGGACCTCCGGGGTGACGCCCTCGGCCTCCGCGTACGCGACCATCTCCCGGAAGGCGGTCAGCTGGGCGGCGATGGACGGGTGCCCCGGCTCGTCGGCGCACGCGAAGTGCGACCAGAGCCCGGTGACGTTCACGAACCCGTCCCGCTGCGCCTTCAGCGCCTCCTGTACGAGCTCGGGCCAGTCGCCGGGCAGGCATCCGTTCCGCCCGAGCCCTGTGTCGGCCTTGAGCTGGATACGGGCGACCCGGCCCGCCGCGCGCGCGGCGTCGGTGACCTCCCGCAGCGCCCACATGCCGCTCACCGACATGTCGAGATCGGCCTCGATGCCCGCCCGCCAGGGCCCGCCCGGCACCCACAGCCAGCACATGATGCGCCCGGTGAGACCCGCCGCGCGCAGTTCGAGGGCCTCCTCGGCGGTGGCGGCCCCCAGCCACTCGGCCCCCGCGTCCTTGGCGGCGCGCGCGACCGGAAGCATGCCGTGCCCGTACGCGTCCGCCTTCACGACCGCCATGAACGCGGCTCCGGGCGCGTGCGCGCGCAGGGTCCTCACATTGGCCCTGAGCGCGGCCAGATCGATCTCGGCGCGGGCGCGGAGCGGGGCAGTCACGTTCTCGTTCATGGTGAGGTCAGTGTCTCAGAGGGGTGTGACACGAAATCCGTTGGCCGATCCGGCACACATCGCTTCGGCCGGGACGGCGAATCACTTCGGCCGGGGCGGCGAATCGCTTCGGCCGGGGCGGCGGCCCTGCGGGACACTCGATGGCATGCGACTCGCTCACGACGTAGAGACGGTCCGATCCGCCGAGCGCGCCCTCATGGCGCGGCTGCCCGAGGGTGCGCTGATGCAACGCGCGGCGGCGGGCCTCGCCACCGCCTGCGCCGACCTGCTCGGCAAGGTGTACGGCTCCCGCGTCGTCCTCCTGGTCGGCAGCGGGGACAACGGGGGCGACGCCCTGTACGCGGGCGCCCGCTTGGCCCGGCGCGGCGCGGGCGTCACGGCGCTGCTGCTCTCCCCGGAGCGCGCGCACGCCTCGGGCCTCGCGGCGCTCCGCGCGGCCGGTGGCACGGCCCTCGACGCGCAGGACGAGCACGCCACGGAACGCGTGGGCCGCGCCGACCTCGTCGTCGACGGCATCGTGGGCATCGGCGGCAAGGGCGGTCTGCGCCCCCGCGCGGCCGAACTGGCCGACGCGGCACGGGGCACCGTCGTGGCCGTCGACCTGCCGAGCGGCGTGGACGCCGACACCGGCGAAGTGCGCGGCGACGCGGTACGGGCGGACGCGACCGTCACCTTCGGAACGTACAAGCCGGGCCTCCTCGTCGACCCGGCGCGGGAGTACGCCGGCGCGCTCCGCCTCGTCGACATCGGCCTCGAACTCACCCCCGACGAAACGTGTCTTGAGGCACTCCAGTACGCGGACGTCGCGGCCCTGCTCCCGGAACCCACCGGCGAGAGCGACAAATACCGGCGCGGCGTCGTCGGCATCGTCGCCGGCTCGGCCCGCTATCCCGGCGCGGCGGTCCTGGCGGTGGCGGGCGCGCTGCACGGCGGCGCGGGTGCCGTCCGGTACGTGGGCCCGGCCGCGGACGCGGTGCTCGCCCGTTTCCCGGAGACGCTCGTCTCGGCCGGGCCGCCGGCGAAGGCGGGCCGGGTCCAGGCGTGGGTGATCGGCCCCGGCCTCGGCGACGACACGTCGGGCCTGCACGACGTCCTGGCCTCGGACGTCCCGGTCCTGATCGACGCGGACGGGCTGCGCCTCGCGGATCCGGCGACGGTCCGCGCCCGCACGGCGCCCACCGTGCTGACCCCGCACGCCGGAGAGGCGGCCGCGCTCCTCGGCGTGACCCGCGACCAGGTGGAGACCGAACGCCTGGCATCCGTACGGGAGTTGGCGGCCCGCTATGCCGCCACGGTCCTCCTGAAGGGCTCGACGACCCTGGTCTCGCCGCCGGACGACAGCCGCCCGGCCCGCGTGAACCCCACCGGCACCCCGTGGCTCGCCACGGCCGGCAGCGGCGACGTCCTCTCCGGCCTGACGGGCTCGCTGCTCGCGGCGGGCCTGCACCCCCTCGACGCGGCCTCGACGGGCGCGTACCTGCACGGCCTGGCGGCCCGGCACGCGGCGCAGGGCGCACCGGTGTCCGCACAGGACGTGGCGGGGGCGCTGCGGAGCGCCTGGCAGGACGTCACGGAAAACCACTTCGGCTGACGCCCGCCCCTTGCTACCGTCGTCGACGACCGTGCAGTCAGAGCTTGGAGGTGAGACCCGTGAACGCAGTCACCCATGGGTGCTCCCTCAGCTCGTCACGGTCCGGCGGCTGACAGCAGGTGTCGCCGGGAGCACCCCGAAGATCTCACGATCGAGGGCCTCCGAAAGGGGACACCGATGACCACACACCGCACTCGCCGCACAGCCCCACCCCCACTCGTCGTCACCCGCGTGGCCGACCACCAATGGCACGCGCTGGAGAACGACGAGGTGATCGGCCGCGGCCACGCCGCGCACCGGCCCGACGGCCGCGTCTTCATCAGCGTCGACGCCTGGCACGACACCGCGTTCGCGGCGCTGGCCGAGACCCTGCTCGCGGACCTGCCGGGCCCGCTGCACACCGTCGTCGACGAGAACGACACCGAACTGACGTCGAAATGGCGGGAGTTCGGCTTCACGGTCGGCCGCGCCGAGTGGGAGTACGAAGTACCCACCGACCCCGCCGTCACCGGGCTCGGGGCGGCGCTCCCGCCCGCGGACGTCGCCGTCGTCCCGTACGGCGCGGCCGACGAGGCGCGGCTGCGCGCCCTCGACCGGACGATCCGGGACGAGGTCGAGGCCGCGGCCGGCTGGCGCACCATGCCCGCGGAGGTGCGGCCGCTGCCACCGGGGGTCACCGTCGTCGATCCCACGAAGTACACCGTGGCCGAGGCCCCGGACGGCGCCTACCTGGGCCTGCTGCGCCTGGCGACGGCCACCCGGCGCCCCCGCATCGGCCTGCTCGCGGTCCGCACCGACGCGCGGCGCCGCGGCATCGCGCGGGCCCTCCTGGCCGACGTACTGAACACCCTGCACCGCTGCGGCGCACAGGCCGCGTCGGCCGAGGTGGACGAGGCGAACGAAGCGGCGAAGGCGCTGTTCGACGGCATCGGCGCGCGGCGCGTGAACCGCGCACTGGAGCTGGCCCGATGAGCGAGACGAGGAGAACCGCGAAGAACACCGGAGGCAGCGGCGTCCACGCCGAGGGCACCGTCGTCGAGTGCCTGCGCAGCGCGATGTTCACGGTGGAGCTCGACAACGGGCACCGGGTGCTCGCGCACGTCAGCGGCAAGATCCGCAAGAACTACATCAAGATCCTGCTGGCGGACCGGGTCCAGGTGGAGATCACTCCGTACGACCTGACCAGGGGCCGCATCGTGTTCCGCTACCGGTCGTAGGGCCTGCCGGTGGTGGCCGAAGGGGCGGTCTACCCCTCGGCCACCACCACCGCGGACGCGACCCCCGCGTCATGGCTCAGCGACACATGGAACCCCCGCACACCCAGCTCCGCCGCCCGCGCGGCCACCGTCCCTGTCACCCGGAGCCGGGGCTGCCCGCTCTCCTCGACCCACACCTCCGCGTCGGTCCAGCGCAGCCCGGCCGGCGCGCCGAGCGCCTTGGCGACGGCCTCCTTCGCCGCGAACCGGGCCGCGAGCGAGGCGATCCCGCGCCGCTCCCCGCTGGGCAGCAGCAGCTCGCCGTCCAGGAAAAGGCGTCCGGCCAGGTTCGGCGTGCGCTCCAGCGACGCCGCGAACCGCTCGATCTCGGCCACGTCGATACCGACCCCGATGATGCTCATGCAGCAGACCTTACGGTCGCCGGGCCGCGCTCCCCCGCCAGGGCGGCCTCAGGCCGTCCGTCCCCTGTCGATCCGGTCCTGCGCGTCCCGCACGAGTTCCAGGTACTCGATCTCCTCGCAGCGCGGCTTGCTGCCGTAGCGGTAGAGGTCGAGGCAGTCGTCCAGATCCTCGGCGATGTCCTCGTCGGGCAGTTCGAGCGCGAGTTCGCTGCAGACGTGACTCGCCCAGTCGTCCATCGCGGAGGCATCCACCGCCTTGCGGCGGACGAAATTCGGCACACGAAGCGCTGCCATCACGGTTCCCCTCCCACCCCGCGAGCAGCCTTGCGTCCCACGGGTGCACGGAATGTATCGCCACCCCCACGTACGGTCCATACCTGTGGCGAACCTGTGACGAACGGGGTTCCCGCATCCCCCGGCGTGACACACCCCACCTGCCGCCGCGGGCCACACTGCCGTAACAATGGACTGTGATCTCTCCGGTCTCCGAGTCCAAGCCACAAGCGACCTCCCGGAGCACCCACCGGCAGAAGCCGGAGGTGACTCCCTACGTCGACCTCACCCGCACCGAATGGAGCGCACTGCGCGACAAGACGCCACTGCCGCTGACAGCGGAAGAGCTGGAGCGACTGCGCGGCCTCGGTGACGTGATCGACCTGGACGAGGTCCGCGACATCTACCTGCCGCTCTCCCGCCTGCTGAATCTGTACGTGGGCGCGACCGACGGCCTGCGCGGGGCGCTCAACACGTTCCTCGGCGAGACGAACAAGAAGGCGGCCCAGTCCGGCACACCCTTCGTCATAGGGGTCGCCGGCTCCGTGGCGGTCGGCAAGTCGACCGTCGCCCGCCTCCTCCAGGCCCTGCTCTCCCGCTGGCCCGAGCACCCGCGCGTCGAGCGGGTCACCACCGACGGGTTCCTGCTTCCCACCAAGGAGCTCGAGGCCCGCGGCCTGATGTCGCGCAAGGGCTTCCCCGAGTCGTACGACCGGCGCGCCCTGACCCGCTTCGTCGCCGACATCAAGGCGGGCAAGGACGAGGTGACCGCCCCGGTCTACTCGCACCTGATCTACGACATCGTGCCCGACGAGAAGCTCGTGGTGCGCCGCCCCGACATCCTCATCGTCGAGGGCATCAACGTGCTGCAGCCTGCCCTGCCCGGCAAGGACGGCCGCACCCGCGTCGGCCTCGCCGACTTCTTCGACTTCAGCGTGTACGTCGACGCGCGCGCCGAGGACATCGAGGCCTGGTACCTCAACCGCTTCCGCAAGCTGCGCGCGACGGCCTTCCAGGACCCGTCCTCGTACTTCAGGAAGTACACGCAGGTCTCCGAGGAGGAGGCCCTGGACTACGCGCGCACCACCTGGCGCACCGTCAACAAGGTCAACCTCCTGGAGAACGTGGCCCCCACCCGCGGCCGCGCGGGACTCGTGATCCGCAAGGGCCCCGACCACAAGGTGCAGCGCCTGCGCCTGCGCAAGCTGTAGCTGCTAGAAAGACCTCCATGCTGCATCTGCGCCTCATCACGCCGTCCGACACCACGGACGACGTGGTGCGTCTGATCGGGAAGACGACCGGCACCACGCACCTGGTGGTGCTCCCGGACGCCGCCCGCGACCCCTCGGGCGATGTCGTCATGTGCGACGTCGCCCGCGAGGCCGGCGACGAACTCATCGGCGGTCTGCGGAAGTTGGGAATCGACCGGTCGGGCTCGATCTCCGTCGAGAACATCGACCTGTCGCTGTCCCTGCGCGCCGACAAGGCCGAGGAGGACGCGCCGGGCGAGGGCGCGGACGCGGTCCTGTGGGAGCAGCTCTCGGACGCCACGCACGAGGAGTCCACGCTCACGATCACGTACGTGGCGTTCCTGGTCATCGCGACGATGATCGCGGCGTGCGGTGTCGTGCTCGACAACGCGATCCTGATCGTGGGCGCCATGGCGGTCGGCCCGGAGTTCGGCCCGCTCGCCGGGTTCTGCACGGCCCTGGTGCGCAAGGCGCCGCGCCTGGCGTGGCGTTCCCTGGTCGCCCTGCTCGTCGGCTTCGCCGTGGCGATGGCGGTGACGGTGGGCTTCAGCTACTTCATGGACGCCGTGAACCTGTTCAGCGAGGGCCAGTTGGAGGCGGACCGGCCGAACACCGGGTTCGTCTACGCGCCCGACTGGTTCTCGTTCGTGGTCGCCGTGCTCGCGGGCGCGGCCGGCACCCTCTCGCTCACCTCGGCGAAGTCCGGCGCCCTGGTGGGCGTCGCCATCTCGGTGACCACGGTCCCGGCGGCGGCGAACGCCGCGGTGGCGCTGAGCTACGGCGACATGAAGCAGACGTGGGGCTCCACCGAGCAGCTCCTGCTGAACCTGCTGGGCATCGTCCTGGCCGGTACGGTCACGCTCCTCGCCCAGAAGTTCTTCTGGGCCAAGCAGCGCGAACGTACCGCCAGGAAACCGGCGGTCGACTAGCCGAGCGCCGACTTCACGACGTCGGCCAGGCGCTCCGCGACGGACCGGGCCTGCGCGATGTCCGCGGCCTCGACCATCACCCGCACCAGCGGCTCCGTACCGGACGAGCGGAGCAACACCCGCCCGGTCGCGCCGAGTTCACGCTCCGCGTCCGCCACGGCCGTCGCGACGTCCTTGGACGTGGTGACGCGGGACTTGTCCACGTCCGGCACGTTGATGAGCACCTGCGGCAGCCGCTCCATGACGCTCGCGAGGTCCTTCAGCGTCCGCCCGGTCTGCGCGACGCGCGCCGCGAGCAGCAGGCCCGTCAGCGTGCCGTCGCCGGTCGTCGCGTGGTCGAGGACGATGACGTGCCCGGACTGCTCGCCGCCGAGCGCGAACCCGTTCTCCTTCATGTTCTCCAGGACGTACCGGTCGCCGACGGCGGTCTGCACGAGGTTGATGCCCTCGCGCTCCATCGCCAGCTTCAGGCCCAGGTTCGACATGACGGTCGCGACCAGCGTGTCGTCGCGCAGCACGCCGCGCGCCTTCATGTCGAGCGCGAGCACCGCCATGATCTGGTCGCCGTCGACCTCGGAGCCGGTGTGGTCCACGGCCAGGCAGCGGTCGGCGTCCCCGTCGTGCGCGATGCCGAAGTCGGCGCCGTGCTCGACGACGGCGGCCTTCAGCAGGTCCAGGTGCGTCGAACCGCACCCGTCGTTGATGTTCAGCCCGTCGGGGTCCGCGCCGATCGTGATGATCTCGGCACCGACGCGGGTGAAGGCCTCCGGAGAGACCCGGGAGGCCGCGCCGTGCGCCTCGTCGAGGACGATCTTCAGGCCCTCGATCCGGTTCGGCAGCACGCCCGCGAGGTGCGCGATGTACTGGTCGAGGCCCTCGCCGTACGACTTCACGCGGCCCACGCCCGCACCCGTCGGGCGGGCCCACGGGGCACCGGTGCTGTGCTCCTCGTAGATCGCCTCGATCCGGTCCTCCAGGGCGTCGTCCAGCTTGTGGCCGCCGCGGGCGAGGAACTTGATGCCGTTGTCCGGCATGGCGTTGTGGCTCGCGGAGAGCATCACGCCGAGGTCCGCGCCGAGCGCGCCCGTCAGGTACGCCACCGCGGGCGTGGGCAGCACGCCCACGCGCAGCACGTCGACTCCGGCGCTGGCCAGGCCCGCGACGACCGCGGCCTCCAGGAACTCGCCCGAGGCGCGCGGATCTCGGCCGACCACGGCCACCGGGCGATGGCCCTCAAAACTGCCTGCCTCGCCCAGAACATGTGCCGCCGCCACCGACAGACCGAGCGCGAGCTCCGCCGTCAGATCCGCGTTGGCGACGCCGCGCACGCCGTCCGTGCCGAAGAGTCGTCCCACCTTGATGTCCTCCGAACCTTCACATCGTCATAAGCCGAACGCCCCGGCGGCACGATACGTGCCGCCGGGGCGAACGGAAGAACAAGCAGGCAGCGGAATTTAGCGCTTGCTGTACTGCGGGGCCTTGCGGGCCTTCTTGAGACCGGCCTTCTTGCGCTCGACCGCACGGTCGTCGCGGCGGAGGTAGCCGGCCTTCTTGAGGGCGCCGCGGTTGTTGTCCACGTCGGCCTCGTTCAGCGCGCGGGCCACGCCGAGGCGCAGGGCGCCGGCCTGACCGGAGACGCCGCCGCCCGAGATGCGGGCGATGACGTCGTAGCGGCCGTCGAGCTCGAGCACCTTGAAGGGCTCGTTGACTTCCTGCTGGTGGACCTTGTTCGGGAAGTAGTCCTCGAGCGTGCGCCCGTTGACCTTCCACTTGCCGGTGCCGGGCACGATGCGAACGCGCGCGATGGCGTTCTTGCGACGGCCCAGGCCGGCGGCCGGCTGCGGGTCACCGAAGCGGGCCGGGTTGGACTCCGAGGTGTACTCGCCCTCGACGGGGGCGTCGGACTCGGTGGTGTAGCTCTCGACGTCGGCGATCTCTTCGACCGGCGTCTCGGCAGTGGTCTCGGCCACGATTCTCCTCAGATTCTTTTCTGTCTTAGGGGGTGTGGCCGGAACTACTGCGCGACCTGGGTGATCTCGAACGGCACCGGCTGCTGGGCAGCGTGCGGGTGCGTGTCGCCCGAGTAGACCTTCAGCTTCGAGAGCATCTGACGGCCGAGCGTGTTCTTGGGGAGCATGCCCTTGATGGCCTTCTCGACGGCCTTCTCCGGGTTCTTCTCCAGGAGCTCGTCGTAACGGACGGAGCGCAGACCACCCGGGTAGCCGGAGTGGCGGTACGCCATCTTCTGGGTCTTCTTGTTGCCGGACAGGTGCACCTTGTCGGCGTTGACGATGACGACGAAGTCGCCCATGTCCATGTGCGGCGCATAGGTCGGCTTGTGCTTGCCACGCAGAAGGGTGGCAGCGGTGGTCGCCAGACGACCCAGGACGATGTCCTGGGCGTCAATGACGTGCCACTGGCGAGAGATGTCGCCGGGCTTGGGGCTGTACGTACGCACGGTCGTATGCCTTCGCTTCTTCAGTGAATGGGGTCCTGACACACGGCACCACTGAAGCGATCATGCAGCTGGGGCTCACAGTGCCGGGGACGCTGCCCGTATGCGAGCCACTGGTAACTGCTCCAGGGAACCTACGTAAGGGCCCTTCGCGTGAGAACGACCAAGCCAATACGTATAACAACTGTCGAGAGTACCCGCGCTGCCCCGTACGGGTCAAAACGCGTGGGCCCCGGTGAATCCGGAGGCCCTGTACTCCACTGTGCCGTGTCCCTTCACGGTAACGCGCGAGAACCCCTCACACCTCCACCACGGGACGAGGGCGATGCCACACCAGGCCGTACCTCTAAGATGCGCCCCATGAGTTTCGGGCAAGGGGGATCCCCGTGGGGGCCCAATGACAACGGGTCGACCCCGGACTGGGCGTCGCTCGCGGAGGCATCAGAGGCACGCGCGCGCAAGAAGCGCTGGATGGTGATCGGCGGCGCGATCGTCGCCACGCTCGCCGTCGGCTCGGCGGTCGCGTGGGGCATCGTCTCGACGAACAGCAGGAACGACGCCGCCAACAAACCGGCCGACCAGCTGCCGAGCACGGCGGACATTCCCAGCGAGGGCAAGTCGGGAGGGCCGTCCTTCGACGCGACGACCCCGCCGCCCCCGCTCGATCCGAACGACTTCATCAACAACGCCGCGAAGGACAGCGCCCCGCTCAGCGCGGACACGCTCTTCCCCGGCAAGAAGCTCACCTTCGGTGACCGCGTCTACACGAAGGGCGCCACGGCCCGCGCGACCGACTGCGCGTCGGCCGCACAGAAGGGTCTTTCCGGGGTGCTGAAGAGCAACGACTGCAACCAGCTGATCCGCGCCACGTACTACAAGGGCAACTCCGCGGTCACCATCGGTGTCGCCGTCTTCAAGACGAAGGCGCAGGCGACGAAGGCCAAGGAGCAGTACGACTTCGACGGCTCGGTCGTCTCGCTGCCCGGCTCCGGGGTGCCCACGTTCTGCCGCACCACGACGTGCCGCTTCACCGCGAACTCCGTGGGCCGCTATACGTACTTCACCAACGGCGGCCGCACCGACGGCCAGGACGCCACGAAGAAGGACACCACGGTGTTCTCCCTCGGCGACGACCTCCAGGAATTCACCTTCCAGCAGATCAAGCGGCGCGGCGAGATCCAGGCCTCCGCGGCCGCGACGTCGGGCTGACCGCCACCCCGGGCGCCGCCCTCAGCAACATCCGGCGCCCGGGAGCGTCCGCTTGTTGCGCGCCTCCTTGTTGCGCGCGGCGAGCAACTCGTCGGCGGGATAGCCGACTTCCTCCAGCGTCAGCCCGTGCGGCCGCACCACGTGCACGGCGGAGTCCCGCACCCCGGCGGCGAGCACCTTCCCGGGCCACTCGGGCCCCCGGTGCCCGTCCCCCACGAACAGCAGCGCCCCCATCAGGGATCGCACCATGTTGTAGCAGAAGGCGTCGGCGCGCACGGTCGCCGTGACGATCCCTTCCTCGTCGCGCACGAGGCTGAGCTCCTGCAGCGTACGAATGGTGGTCGCGCCCTCCCGCCGCTTGCAGTAGGCGGCGAAGTCGTGCTCGCCGAGCAGCCGCTCGGCGGCCTCGTTCATGGCGTCGACGTCCAACGGCCAGTCGTGCCACAGCACATGGCCCCGCAGCAGCGGATCGACGCCGCCCGGATGATCCGTCACCCGGTACGCGTACCGCCGCCAGATCGCCGAGAAACGCGCGTTGAAGCCGCTCGGCGCCTCGGCCACCGACCACACCCGCACATCCTTCGGCAGCCGCCCCGCGAGCCGCTTCAGCAGCTTCTCCCGGTGCTCGCCCCAGACCTCGGCCGGCAGGTCCACGTGCGCGACCTGGCCCCGCGCGTGCACCCCGGCGTCGGTCCGCCCGGCGACCGTCAGGTCGTACGTCCGCTCGGCCCGGGTCACCGTACGGAGCGCGTCCTCGATCTCCCCCTGCACGGTCCGCCGCCCGGAGGCCTGCTTGGCCCAGCCGGAGAAGTCCCTGCCGTCGTAGCTCACATCGAGCCGCAGCCGGACGAACCCGTCCGCCACCTCATCACTCACAACCCACAGTCCCTAGCTAGGAGAAACGGAAAGCGGGCCCGCCCCGGAAGGGCGGACCCGCTCACACACAAGGCGTCAGCCTCAGGCGTCCTTGGACTCCTCGGCGGCGGCCTCGGCCGGCGCCTCGGTGGTCTCGGCGGGAACCTCGGTCTTGGCCTCGGCGTCCTTGGCGGCACGCTTGGTGGCGGCCTCGGCCTCACCGGTGGCCTGCTGCTGGACCGTCAGGGCCTCGACCAGCTCGATGACAGCCATGGGCGCGTTGTCGCCACGACGGTTACCGATCTTGGTGATACGGGTGTAACCACCCGGACGGTTCTCGTAGCGCGGGGCGATCTCGGTGAAGAGCGTGTGGACGACGCTCTTGTCCGTGATGACCTGGAGCACCTGACGGCGGTTGTGAAGGTCGCCCTTCTTCGCCTTGGTGACCAGACGCTCCGCGTACGGACGCACACGACGGGCCTTGGCCTCGGTCGTCGTGATCTTGCCGTGCTCGAAGAGCGACTTCGCGAGGTTCGCGAGAAGCAGCTTCTCGTGCGCGGCGCTGCCGCCCAGACGGGCACCCTTGGTGGGCTTCGGCATGATGTTTCTCCTAGGTGTCTGCCCTGGCCGTACGAGGTACCAGGGTCAGTGTTCGAGCGGGCAGGGTTGCCCGTCGAAGACCCCGGGCCCCTGAAAGGGGCGCGGGGAACTGCGCAACCGCAACCACGGTCCCGCAGCAGCAAACCGTCCGCCGAAGCGGAGCGACTCAGTACTGTTCGGTCTCCACGAACCCGGCGTCCGCGTCGTCGTCGGCGCCGAAGGCGTCGGCGGCGGCGGTCGGGTCGAATCCGGGCGGGCTGTCCTTGAGGGCCAGGCCCATGCCGGCCAGCTTCGCCTTGACCTCGTCGATCGACTTCGCACCGAAGTTGCGGATGTCGAGCAGGTCCGCCTCGGAGCGGGCGACGAGCTCACCCACGGAGTGGATGCCCTCGCGCTTGAGGCAGTTGTACGACCGAACGGTGAGCTCGAGCTCCTCGATCGGCAGCGCCAGATCGGCGGCAAGAGCGGCGTCCGTCGGGGACGGACCCATGTCGATGCCCTCGGCGTCGATGTTCAGCTCGCGGGCGAGACCGAACAGCTCGACCAGCGTCTTACCGGCGGAGGCCATGGCGTCGCGGGGACGCATCGCCTGCTTGGTCTCGACGTCGACGATCAGCTTGTCGAAGTCGGTCCGCTGCTCGACACGCGTGGCCTCGACCTTGTACGTGACCTTGAGAACCGGCGAGTAGATCGAGTCGACCGGGATGCGCCCGATCTCCTGACCGACCTGCTTGTTCTGCACCGCGGAGACGTAACCGCGACCGCGCTCGACGGTCAGCTCCATCTCCAGCTTGCCCTTGCCGTTCAGCGTGGCGAGGACCAGGTCGGGATTGTGCACCTCGACACCGGCCGGGGGCGCGATGTCGGCGGCGGTGACCAGACCCGGACCCTGCTTGCGCAGGTACATCACGACCGGCTCGTCGTGCTCCGAGGAGACGACCAGCTGCTTGATGTTCAGGATGAGGTCGGTGACGTCCTCCTTGACGCCCGGCACGGTGGTGAACTCGTGCAGGACACCGTCGATACGGATGCTGGTGACAGCAGCGCCGGGGATCGACGAGAGGAGGGTGCGGCGGAGGGAGTTGCCGAGGGTGTAGCCGAAGCCCGGCTCCAGCGGCTCGATCACGAACCGGGAGCGGAATTCGTCGACGACCTCTTCGGTCAACGAGGGACGCTGAGCAATCAGCATGAAATGAATCCTTCAGTCATGGGCACCCACTATTTGATGCCCTTGAGTACTGCCAAGGGTACGGGCGATACCGCCCCGAAGAGCCGTACCGCCCGTAAACCTCAAGTCAAGCGACGTGCGTCAGACGCGACGGCGCTTGGGGGGACGGCAGCCGTTGTGCGGCGTCGGCGTGACGTCCTGGATCGAGCCGACCTCGAGGCCGGTCGCCTGCAGGGAGCGGATGGCGGTCTCACGACCGGAACCCGGGCCCTTGACGAAGACGTCGACCTTGCGCATGCCGTGCTCCTGCGCGCGACGGGCAGCCGACTCGGCGGCCATCTGCGCGGCGAACGGCGTGGACTTACGCGAGCCCTTG
Organism: Streptomyces sp. NPDC102360; assembly: GCF_044766085.1. Classification (NCBI taxonomy): domain Bacteria; kingdom Bacillati; phylum Actinomycetota; class Actinomycetes; order Kitasatosporales; family Streptomycetaceae; genus Streptomyces; species Streptomyces sp. NPDC102360. The sequence continues at coordinate 169,710 of NZ_JBIWLG010000009.1, forward strand.
AAGCCGACGTGGCCGGCGGAGGCCCACGAGATCACGTTGCCGGTCGGGTCCGTGATGGACACGATCGTGTTGTTGAACGTGCTCTTGATGTGCGCGTGGCCGTGAGCGACGTTCTTCTTTTCCTTGCGGCGCACCTTCTTGGCAGCGCCCTGACGACCCTTGGGGGGCATGTCGTTCTCCTACAGGGAGGTGGTCGGTCCTACAGCGAAGACCGCTGATGAGCGTCCGCTGAGGACTACTTCTTGCCCGGCTTCTTCTTACCGGCGATGGCGCGACGCGGGCCCTTGCGGGTACGAGCGTTCGTGCTGGTGCGCTGGCCGTGCACCGGCAGGCCGCGACGGTGGCGCAGACCCTGGTAGCAGCCGATCTCGACCTTGCGGCGGATGTCGGCCTGAATCTCGCGACGGAGGTCACCCTCGGTCTGGAAGTTCTGGTCCACGTACTCGCGGATCTTTACGAGGTCTTCCTCGCTGATGTCGCGAACGCGGATGTTGCGGTCGACACCGATCGCGTCCAGGGTCTCCTGGGCGCGCGTGCGGCCGATGCCGAACACGTAGGTGAGGGCGACCTCAATGCGCTTCTCGCGCGGGAGGTCAACACCTTCAACGCGTGCCATTCATGGCTCCTGTTGATTCTTCGGAGGTCTGTAGCAGAACCACTCCCAGCCGCCGTCCCCTTTGTTCCAAAGGGTTGGTACGAACTGAGTCCTCGGCCTCCGACCGAAGGTGTCGCCACGACGAACCGTCGCCGGCGGGCTCTGCGTATGTACTTGATGTGCTGCGTCGCGCGAGATCTACGAACGAACTGCAGTGAACGGGTCTACGTCAGCCCTGGCGCTGCTTGTGGCGCGGGTTGTCGCAGATCACCATGACCCGACCGTGACGGCGGATCACCCTGCACTTGTCGCAGATCTTCTTGACGCTCGGCTTGACCTTCATGGGTGAGGTTCTCCGGGTCAGTTGCCGGCGGCCCGCCGAAGCGGGACTAGGGCAAGATCTACTTGTACCGGTAGACGATCCGGCCACGCGTGAGGTCGTACGGAGACAGCTCCACCACGACCCGGTCGTCAGGGAGGATACGGATGTAGTGCATGCGCATCTTGCCGCTGATGTGTGCCAGGACCTGGTGGCCGTTCTGGAGCTCGACCTTGAACATGGCGTTCGGCAGAGACTCGACGACAGTGCCCTCGATCTCGATGGCACCTTGCTTCTTGGCCACGCTTCGCCCTTCGAATCGACTACCTTGATCGACTTCCGTGTCCGCATGGAGACATGCGCATACACGAGAGCCGACGAGTCAGTCTACGTCAGTACCCCCGGAAAGACGAATCTCGTGATTCTGCCCCACGAGGAAGATCATTAAGCCCCGCCGCGCCGCCCCGGGCAATCTGCCGCCACCCCCGGCCGCCTTGAGCAATCGCCGCCGCCCCGCCCGCCTTGGGCAATCTGCCGCCGCCCCGGCCGCCTTGGGCAATCGCCGCCGCCCCGCCCGCCTTGGGCAATCTGCCGCCGCCCCGGCCGCCTTGGGCAATCGCCGCCGCCCCGGCCGCCTTGGGCAATCTGCCGCCAGGGGCGGCAGGGTGGGCAAGGCGGCACCCCGTCGCGGGGCAAGCGCAACGTCCAGCCCCACCCCGATGCCGCGCCCCGCGATCAGCCCAGCGGGTCCGGCGCCGCCGTCACACCAAGCTCCGCCAGCTTCGCCTTGCCGCCGTCGGGGGCGGTGAGGACCAGGGGGCCGTCCTCGGTGAGGGCGACGGAGTGCTCCCAGTGGGAGGACCAGGTGCCGTCCGTCGTGATGACGGTCCAGTCGTCGGACAGCGTCTCCGTCCTCGGCGTACCGAGGGAGACCATCGGCTCGATGGCGAGGCAGAAGCCGGGCACCAGCTTCGGACCCTTCCCCCGCCGCCGCTCGACGTAGTTCAGCAGGTGCGGGTCCATGTGCATCTCGGTCCCGATGCCGTGGCCGCCGTAGTCCTCGACGATCCCGTACTTCCCGCCGCCCGGCTTCGGCTGTCGGCGGATGTACGACTCGATGGCACGGGAGATGTCGACCAGCCGGTTACCCGACTTCATCGCGGCGAGCCCGGCCCACATCGACTCCTCGGTGACCCGCGACAGCTCGATCAGCTCCGCGGAGTGCCCGGACCCGACGAAAGCGGTGTACGCGGCGTCACCGTGCCACCCGTCGACGATCGCCCCGCAGTCGATCGAGATGATGTCGCCGTCCTCAAGGACGACCTCTTCGCTCGGGATGCCGTGCACCACGACCTCGTTCTTCGAGGTGCAGATGGTCGCGGGGAACCCCCCGTACCCGAGGAAGTTCGACTTCGCCCCGTGCTCGGCGAGCACCTTGCGGGCGACCTCGTCCAGATCCCTGGTGGTCGCGCCCGGCACGGCCGCCTCACGGGTCGCCGCGTGGATCGCCGCGACGACAAGCCCCGCCTCCCGCATCTTGCGAATCTGGTCGGGGGTCTTGATCTGCACCATGGGGGCCTGCGCTCTCCGTCATCCGGTACGAGGGTTACGTACGTCCAGTCCACCCCAACACTAAGGCCGCGATCCCCCCCGACGGGGAACCGCGGCCTCAGGCACGTGGTACGTACGGAAAGCGCTCAGCGCTTCAGGGCCTCCATGGCCCGCGTCGTGACGTCCTCGACCTTGCCCAGGGCGGAGATCGTCACGACGAGCCCCTGCTCCCGGTAGTAGTCGATGATCGGCTCGGTCTGCGTGTGGTAGACCTCGAGCCGCTTGCGCACGGTCTCTTCCTTGTCGTCGTCGCGCTGGTACAGCTCGCCGCCGCAGGTGTCACAGACACCCTCGGCCTTCGGCTGCTTGTACTCGACATGGAAGACATGTGCGGAGTCGTTACGGCAGATGCGGCGGCCGGCGATGCGCTTGACCACCTCGTCCTCGGGGACCTCCAGGTCCAGGACCGCGTCCAGCGTGACGTCGTCGGCCTTGAGGGCGACGTCGAGCGCCTCGGCCTGCGAGACGTTGCGCGGGAAACCATCGAGCAGGAAGCCGTTCACGGCGTCCGGCTGCTCCATGCGGTCCTTCGCCATCCCGATGGTGACCTCGTCCGGAACCAGCTGGCCGGCGTCCATGTAGGACTTGGCCTTCTTGCCCAGCTCCGTGCCCTGGCTGATGTTGGCACGGAAGAGGTCGCCCGTGGAGATGTGCGGAATCGACAGGTTCTTGGCCAGGAACGCGGCCTGCGTTCCCTTGCCAGCACCGGGCGGCCCGACGAGGACGATACGCATCAGCGGAGGAACCCTTCGTAATTGCGCTGCTGGAGCTGGCTCTCGATCTGCTTCACCGTCTCCAGGCCGACACCCACGATGATCAGGATGCTCGTGCCACCGAACGGGAAGTTCTGGTTTGCCCCGAAACCAACCAACGCCATCGTCGGCACGAGAGCGATCAGGCCCAAATACAGCGAACCCGGCCAGGTGATCCGGTTGAGCACGTACGAAAGGTACTCAGCGGTCGGTCGGCCAGCCCGGATGCCCGGGATGAAGCCACCATACTTCTTCATGTTGTCGGCGACTTCCTCGGGGTTGAACGAGATCGCCACGTAGAAGAACGCGAAGAAAACGATCAGGAGGAAGTACGTGACGATGTAAATCGGGTGATTTCCCTTGGTCAGGTGGTCGTCGATCCAGACCTTCCATTGCGAATCACCCCCGGCGAACTGGGCGACCAGTGCCGGAATGTAGAGCAGCGACGACGCGAAGATGACCGGGATCACACCGGCCTGGTTCACCTTGAGCGGGATGTACGTGGACGTACCGCCGTAGGAACGGCGGCCGATCATGCGCTTCGCGTACTGCACCGGGATACGGCGCTGGGCCTGCTCGACGAAGACCACCAGGGCGACCATGACGAGGCCGACCAGGATGACGGTGCCGAACTCGATCCAGCCGTCGGCCAGGGAGCCCTGCTTCTTGATGGCCCACAGCGCGGACGGGAACGTCGCGGCGATCGAGATGAACATCAGGATCGACATACCGTTGCCGATGCCCTTGTCGGTGATCATTTCGCCGAGCCACATCATCACGCAGGTGCCGGCGGTCATCGTGATGACCATCGTGATCGTGATGAAGATCGACTGGTCCGGCACGATCTCGCTGGCGACGGGGCAGCCCTGGAAGAGCGCGCCGGTGCGGGCGGTGGCGACGAGGCCGGTGCCCTGAAGGATGGCGAGCGCCACGGTCAGGTAGCGCGTGTACTGCGTGATCTTCGCCGTGCCGGCCTGGCCCTCCTTCTTGAGGGCTTCCAGACGCGGGATCACCACGGTGAGCAGCTGCAGAATGATGCTCGCGGTGATGTACGGCATGATGCCGAGCGCGAAGACCGTGATCTGCAACAGCGCGCCACCGCTGAACATGTTGACCAGGCCGAAGAGGCCCGAGCTGGAATTGGCCTGGTTCATACACGTCTGGACGTTCTGGTAATCCACCCCTGGGATCGGCACATGAGCGCCGAGCCGGTAGATCACGACGATGCCCAGCGTGAAGAGCAGCTTCTTGCGCAGGTCGGGCGTCTTGAACGCCCGGGCGAACGCGGTGAGCACGGTGCCTCCTGCGACCCCCGCGCGCGTGCGCCAGAGGTGACGGTCTTGAGGATTCGACAAATACGTAAACGGTCTAACGGCCAAGGACCGGGTTTGGTGCCGGGGGCACACTGAGCCCGGCCCGAGGGCAGAGCCCACTAATGGGATACAGCAACAACGGACGCCACCTTACCGGCGTAACTGCTCCCCTAGGAACGACCAACCGGGGATGCCCCAAAGATGGGGCATCCCCGGTAGGGACGTTCACGTCATCAAGACGCCCGATTGCCTCAGACGAGCTCGGTGACCGTACCGCCTGCGGCGGTGATCTTCTCCTTGGCGGAGCCGGAGACGGAGTCGACCGTCACCTGCAGCGCCACGGTGATCTCGCCCTGGCCCAGGACCTTGACGAGGCTGTTCTTACGGACAGCACCCTTTTCCACCAGACCCTCGACGGTGACTTCGCCACCCTCGGGGTACAGCGAGGCGAGCTTGTCCAGGTTCACGACCTGGAACTCGACCTTGAAGGGGTTCTTGAAGCCCTTGAGCTTCGGGAGACGCATGTGGAGGGGCATCTGGCCACCCTCGAAGCGCTCCGGAACCTGGTAACGGGCCTTGGTGCCCTTGGTACCACGACCGGCCGTCTTACCCTTCGACGCCTCACCACGACCGACACGGGTCTTGGCGGTCTTGGCGCCCGGGGCCGGACGGAGGTTGTGGATCTTGAGCGGGTTCTGCTCACCCATGATCAGACCTCCTCAACCGTCACGAGGTGGCGCACGGTCTGAACCATGCCGCGGAACTCGGGGCGGTCCTCCTTGACGACCTGCGTGTTGATCCCCTTGAGACCAAGGGAACGCAGGGTGTCACGGTGGTTCTGCTTGCTGCCGATGTACGACTTCGTCTGCGTGATCTTGAGCTGTGCCATTACGCTGCACCAGCCCCGGCACGCGCACGCAGCAGGGCCGCGGGAGCGACGTCCTCGAGGGGCAGACCACGGCGAGCCGCGATCTCCTCGGGACGCTGCAGACCCCGGAGGGCCTCCACGGTCGCGTGCACGATGTTGATCGCGTTCGACGAACCGAGCGACTTCGACAGGATGTCGTGCACGCCCGCGCACTCGAGCACGGCACGCACCGGGCCACCGGCGATAACACCGGTACCGGGGGAAGCCGGCTTGAGCAGGACGACGCCCGCAGCCTTCTCGCCCGTGATCGGGTGCGGGATGGTGCCCTGGATACGGGGGACCTTGAAGAAGTGCTTCTTGGCCTCCTCAACACCCTTGGCGATGGCGGCCGGCACCTCCTTGGCCTTGCCGTAACCGACACCCACGGTGCCGTCACCGTCGCCCACTACGACGAGCGCAGTGAAGCTGAAGCGACGACCACCCTTCACAACCTTGGCGACGCGGTTGATCGCGACAACGCGCTCAACGTACGCGGTCTTCTCGGCGGCGTTGCCACCGTCGCGACCCTTCCGGTCCCGCCGCTCGCCGCCACCGGCACCGCCACCGCGGCGCTGGGGTCCAGCCATTGGAATTACCTCTCTCTGTTTCCGCTAGCTACGCAGCATCAAAAGGCGCTGCGCGAACGGGCAAGACTCAGAACTTGAGTCCGGCTTCGCGGGCGGCGTCCGCCAGGGCGGCAATGCGCCCGGCGTACTGGTTACCACCACGGTCGAACACGACAGCCTCGACACCGGCGGCCTTGGCGCGCTCGGCGACCAGGGCGCCGACCGACTTGGCCTGCGAGGACTTGTCGCCCTCGCCGCCGCGGATCGACGTGTCCAGGGTCGACGCCGACGCGAGGGTGTGACCCTTAACGTCGTCGATGACCTGCGCCACGATGTTCCGGTTCGAGCGCGTCACGACCAGGCGCGGACGCTCCGCCGTACCCGACATGTTCTTACGGATACGGATGTGGCGGCGCTTGATGGCCGCACGCTTGTAAGCGTCGCCCTTAGCGATCTTCTGACCGTATGCCATGGCTTACTTACCCGCCTTTCCGACCTTGCGGCGGATGACTTCGCCTTCGTACTTGACGCCCTTGGCCTTGTACGGGTCGGGCTTGCGCAGCTTGCGGATGTTGGCCGCAACCTCGCCGACCTTCTGCTTGTCGATGCCCTCGACCGAGAACTTGGTCGCCGATTCGACCTTGAAGGAGATGCCCTCGGGCGCCTCGATCAGGATCGGGTGGCTGTAGCCGAGCGAGAACTCCAGGTTGGAGCCCTTCGCCAGGACGCGGTAACCGACACCGCTGATTTCGAGCTTCTTCACGTAACCCGTGGTCACGCCGGTGATCATGTTCGCCACCAGCGTGCGGGACAGGCCGTGGAGGGCCTTGTTCTGACGCTCGTCGTTCGGGCGGGTGACGGCCAGAACGCCGTCCTCACCCTTGGCGATCTCGATCGGCGCCGCAACGGTGTGGCTCAGGGAACCCTTGGGGCCCTTCACCGCGACCGTCTGGCCGTCGATGGTGACGTCCACGCCGGCGGGAACCGTGATGGGGAGCTTGCCAATACGCGACATAGCTGTTTCCTCCGATTCCTTCCGCTACCAGACGTAGGCGAGGACTTCCCCACCCACGCCCTTCTTGCCTGCCTGCTGGCCGGTCAGGAGACCGTGGGACGTGGAGATGATCGCCACGCCCAGGCCGCCGAGAACCTTCGGCAGGTTGGTGGACTTCGCGTACACACGCAGACCCGGCTTGGAGATGCGCTTGATGCCGGCGATCGAACGCTCACGGTTCGGGCCGAACTTCAGCTCCAGGACGAGGGACTTGCCGACCTCGGCGTCCTCGACCTTCCAGCCGGTGATGAAACCCTCCTGCTGGAGGATCTCGGCGATGTGCGACTTGATCTTGCTGTGCGGCATAGCCACGGAGTCGTGGTACGCCGAGTTCGCGTTCCGCAGACGCGTAAGCATGTCTGCGATCGGATCAGTCATGGTCATGAATTGGCCTTCGGCCTCTCTCGCCGGGGTTTCCTGTATGCGCCATCCCTCTCCCCACACAGGGGCGGGACGGGTGCGGCGCGGGGACCTACGGCGTAGTAAGTCGGTAGGGCAGCAGAGCCCAACCCCACAAGCCTAAGCCATGCGGGGGACGGGCTCTGCCGACCCTTTACTTACCGAGAGATCCGGGCAGTCCCAATTAAGGGACTACCAGGAGCTCTTGGTCACGCCCGGCAGCTCGCCACGGTGAGCCATCTCACGAAGGCAGACGCGGCACAGGCCGAACTTGCGGTACACGGAGTGCGGGCGGCCGCAGCGCTGGCAGCGCGTGTAGCCACGAACACCGAACTTCGGCTTACGAGCAGCCTTGGCAATAAGTGCCTTCTTCGCCATCTCGCTTACGCCTCCTTGAACGGGAAGCCGAGGTGACGCAGAAGGGCACGGCCCTCGTCGTCGTTGGTCGCCGTGGTGACCACGGTGATGTCCATACCCCGGACGCGGTCGATCTTGTCCTGGTCGATCTCGTGGAACATGACCTGCTCCGTGAGACCGAAGGTGTAGTTGCCACGGCCGTCGAACTGCTTGGGGGACAGACCACGGAAGTCGCGGATGCGCGGCAGCGCGAGCGACAGGGTGCGGTCCAGGAACTCCCACATGCGGTCGCCACGGAGCGTGACGTGGGCACCGATCGGCTGACCCTCACGCAGCTTGAACTGCGCGATGGACTTGCGAGCCTTGGTGATGGCCGGCTTCTGGCCGGTGATCGTCGTCAGGTCACGGACGGCACCGTCCATGAGCTTCGAGTCACGGGCGGCGTCGCCGACACCCATGTTCACGACGACCTTCACGAGACCGGGGATCTGCATGACGTTCTCGTACGAGAACTCCTCCTGCAGCTTGCCCGTGATCTCCTCGCGGTACTTCGTCTTCAGACGCGGAGTGGTGGTGGTCGTCATCAGATGTCCTCACCCGTCCGCTTGGCAACGCGGATCTTGTTGCCGTCATCGTCGAAGCGGAAACCGACACGCGTGACAACCTTGTTGCCGTCCTTCTCCACGACCAGCTGGACGTTGGAGACGTGGACGGGGGCCTCGGTGGTCACGATGCCGCCGGCCTGCGAACCGCTGGCGGTCGGGCCGGCCTTCGTGTGCTTCTTGACCCGGTTGACACCCTCGACCAGGACGCGCTCGTCGCGCGGGTAAGCGGCAATGACCTTGCCCTGCTTGCCCTTGTCCTTACCGGTGATGACCTGTACCAGGTCGCCCTTCTTGATCTTCATGCTTACAGCACCTCCGGCGCGAGCGAGATGATCTTCATGAACTTCTTCTCGCGCAGCTCACGGCCGACCGGGCCGAAGATACGGGTGCCGCGGGGGTCGCCGTCGTTCTTCAGAATGACGGCGGCGTTCTCGTCGAAGCGGATGTACGAGCCATCCGGACGGCGACGCTCCTTGACGGTGCGAACGATGACCGCCTTGACGACGTCACCCTTCTTCACGTTGCCACCGGGGATCGCGTCCTTCACGGTGGCGACGATGACGTCACCGATGCCCGCGTAGCGGCGACCCGAGCCACCGAGAACACGGATGGTGAGAATTTCCTTCGCACCCGTGTTGTCGGCGACGCGCAGTCGCGACTCCTGCTGGATCACGTCTATCTCCTGTTTGTCTGCCGGTTCCCGGCAGGGGCTTCTCTCTTACGAGATGGGCCCCTGCCGAGCCTGGCGGAACGAACTCTGAGGGATGCCTCAGAGAATTACTTGGCCTTCTCGAGGATCTCGACGATGCGCCAGCGCTTGCTCGCCGACAGCGGACGCGTCTCCATCAGGAGGACGCGGTCGCCGACGCCGGCAGCGTTCTGCTCGTCGTGCGCCTTGAGCTTGTTCGTACGGCGGATGACCTTGCCGTACAGGGCGTGCTTGACGCGGTCCTCGACAGCGACGACGACGGTCTTGTCCATCTTGTCGCTGACGACAAGACCCTCACGGGTCTTGCGGAAGCCGCGGGCGGCAGTCTCTTCAGTCACAGTCTTCTCGCTCATCAGGCGCTCTCCACCGTCTCGATGCCCAGCTCGCGCTCGCGCATGAGGGTGTAGATCCGCGCGATGTCCTTGCGGACGGCCTTGAGCCGGCCGTGGTTCTCGAGCTGACCCGTCGCCGCCTGGAAGCGGAGGTTGAACAGCTCTTCCTTGGCCTCGCGGAGCTTGTTGAGGAGCTCCTCGTTGCCCAGCTCGCGCAGCTCAGACGCCTTGGTTCCGGCCGACATCACGCTTCACCTGCCTCGCGCTTAACGATCTTGCACTTCATCGGCAGCTTGTGAGCTGCGCGAGTCAGGGCCTCACGCGCGGTCTTCTCGTTGGGGTACGACAGCTCGAACATCACGCGTCCGGGCTTGACGTTGGCGACCCACCACTCCGGCGAACCCTTACCGGAACCCATGCGGGTCTCGGCAGGCTTCTTGGTGAGGGGGCGGTCCGGGTAAATGTTGATCCAGACCTTGCCGCCACGCTTGATGTGACGCGTCATGGCGATACGAGCGGCCTCGATCTGACGGTTCGTCACGTACGCCGGCGTGAGCGCCTGGATGCCGTACTCGCCGAACGCAACCTGCGTGCCACCCTTGGACATACCGCTGCGCTTCGGGTGGTGCTGCTTGCGGTGCTTGACCCTACGGGGGATCAGCATTTCGGTCAGGCCTCCGTTCCGGTGCTCTCAGCAGCCGGAGCGGCAGCGGCGGGAGCGTCGGCCTTGGGGGCCTCGGCAGCCGGCGCGGACTGCTGCTGCGGCTTACGACCGCGACCGCCACGCTCGCCACCACGGCCACCACCACGGGCCGGGCGGTCGTTACCGCCACGGGCCGGACGGTTACCGGCGCGGGCCGCGGCGTTCTCGGCGCGAACCTCGGCGATGTTCTTGACGTCGCCCTTGTAGATCCAGACCTTCACGCCGATGCGGCCGAAGGTCGTCTTGGCCTCGAAGAAGCCGTAGTCCACGTTGGCGCGGAGCGTGTGCAGGGGCACGCGGCCCTCGCGGTAGAACTCCGAACGGGACATCTCGGCACCGCCGAGACGACCGCCACACTGGATCTTGATGCCCTTGGCGCCGGCCTTCATCGTGCCCTGCATGCTCTTACGCATGGCGCGGCGGAAGGAGACGCGGGAGGACAGCTGCTCGGCGACGGCCTGGGCCACCAGCTGAGCGTCGGTCTCCGGGCTCTTCACCTCGAGGATGTTGAGCTGGACCTGCTTGCCCGTGAGCTTCTCGAGGTCACCGCGGATGCGGTCGGCCTCGGCGCCACGGCGGCCGATGACGATGCCGGGACGAGCGGTGTGGATGTCCACCCGCACGCGGTCACGGGTGCGCTCGATCTCAACCTTCGAGATGCCGGCGCGCTCCATGCCGGACGTCATCATCCGACGGATGGCGACGTCTTCCTTGACGTAGTCCTTGTACAGCTTGTCGGCGTACCAACGCGACTTGAAGTCGGTCGTGACACCGAGCCGGAACCCGTGCGGGTTTACCTTCTGGCCCATTACCGGGTTCCTTCCTTGCTGCTGACGACCACGGTGATGTGGCTGGTCCGCTTACGGATCCGGTAGGCACGGCCCTGAGCACGCGGACGGAACCGCTTCAGGGTCGGACCCTCGTCCACGTACGCCTCGCTGATGACCAGCGAAGACGCGTCGGGGTGGTCGTAGTTGTGCGCGGCGTTGGCGATGGCGCTGTCGAGCACCTTGCCCACCGGCTGGCTCGCGGCCTGCGGGGCGAATCGCAGGACCGCCTGAGCCTCCGTGGCGTCCATGCCACGGATGAGGTCCACCACGCGGCGGGCCTTCATGGGCGTGACGCGGATGTACCGCGCCTGGGCCCTGGCTTCCATGGTTGTCCCTTCGGTGTTAGTCATAGTCGATTCCACCCCGCCTTAGCGGCGCTTCGACTTCCGGTCGTCCTTGACGTGACCCCGGAAGGTGCGCGTCGGCGAGAACTCGCCGAGCTTGTGGCCGACCATCGACTCGGTGACGAACACCGGGATGTGGGTCTTGCCGTTGTGCACCGCGATCGTGTGACCCAGCATGCTGGGGATGATCATCGAGCGGCGGGACCAGGTCTTGATGACGTTCTTGGAACCGGCTTCGTTCTGTACGTCCACCTTCTTTACGAGGTGGCCGTCGACGAAGGGTCCCTTCTTGAGACTGCGCGGCATCTAAACCCGCTCCTAGCGCTTCTTGTTCGACTTGCGGCGGCGGACGATGTACTTGTTGCTCGCCTTGTTGCGATCACGAGTACGACCCTCCTTCTGACCCCACGGCGAGACCGGGTGACGACCACCGGAGGTCTTGCCTTCACCACCACCGTGCGGGTGGTCGACCGGGTTCATCACGACACCACGCACGGTCGGGCGGACGCCCTTCCAGCGCATGCGGCCGGCCTTGCCCCAGTTGATGTTGCTCTGCTCGGCGTTGCCGACCTCGCCGACGGTGGCGCGGCAGCGCACGTCGACCAGGCGGATCTCGCCGGAGGGCATACGAAGGTGGGCCATCGAGCCCTCCTTCGCGAGCAGCTGCACGGAGGCACCCGCGGAGCGGGCGAACTTGGCGCCACCACCGGGACGGAGCTCGATCGCGTGGATCGTGGTACCGACCGGGATGTTGCGGAGCGCCAGGTTGTTACCGGGCTTGATGTCGGCAGCGGGGCCGTTCTCCACCTTGGCGCCCTGCGCGAGACCGCGCGGAGCCAGGATGTAGCGCTTCTCGCCGTCCGCGTAGTGCAGGAGCGCGATGCGCGCAGTGCGGTTCGGGTCGTACTCGATGTGAGCGACCTTCGCCGGCACGCCGTCCTTGTCGTGACGACGGAAGTCGATCACTCGGAAGGCGCGCTTGTGTCCGCCACCCTGGTGGCGAACGGTGATCCGACCGGCGTTGTTACGGCCGCCCTTGCTGTGCAGCGGGCGGACCAGCGACTTCTCCGGCGTGGACCGCGTTACCTCGACGAAGTCGGCGACGCTGGAGCCACGACGGCCCGGCGTAGTCGGCTTGTACTTGCGGATTCCCATTTCTCAGTCCTCGTCCGATATTCGGACCGGGCGCTCCGTTAGGAGGCCTGGCCGAAGATGTCGATACGGTCGCCCTCAGCGAGGGTCACGATGGCGCGCTTGGTGTCGGCACGCTTGCCGAACCCGCTGCGCGTACGCTTCCGCTTGCCCTGACGGTTGATCGTGTTGACGCCGGTGACCTTGACCGAGAAGACCGCCTCGACGGCCTGCTTGATCTGGGTCTTGTTGGCGCCGGGGGCCACGACGAACGTGTACTTGCCCTCGTCGAGAAGCGCGTACGACTTCTCGGAGACGACCGGCTTGACGAGGACGTCGCGCGGGTCCGAGAAGGACTTGCTCAGCGGGGTGGGCTCAACGGCGATCTTGCCCTCGGTCGCGATGCGCTTCGCCTTGGCGACGCGCGCGGCCTTCGCGGCCTTCGCAGCCTTGGACGCGATGCTCTGGTGACGAATAGCCATCAGGCTTCGCTCCCTTCGGTGTCAGCGGCCTTGGGGCCAGACACGAAGGACTCGAAAGCGGCCTTGGTGAAGACCACGTCGTCCGAGACGAGAACGTCGTACGTGTTCAGCTGGCCCGGCTCCAGGATGTGGACCTGGGGCAGGTTGCGGGCGGACAGCCACGCGGCCTCGTCGGCGCGGTCGACGACCAGGAGCACGTGCTTGCGCTCCGAGATCTTGCCGAACAGCGTCTTGGCGGCCTTCGTGGAGGCCTCGCCCTCGACCACGCCGGAGACGACGTGGATGCGAGCGTTGCGGGCCCGGTCGGTGAGGGCGTGGCGCAGGGCCGCGGCCTTCATCTTTTTCGGGGTCCGCTGCGAGTAGTCACGCGGCTGCGGGCCGTGGACGATGCCACCGCCGGCGAACTGCGGCGCACGCGTCGAGCCCTGGCGGGCGCGGCCGGTGCCCTTCTGGCGGTACGGCTTCTTGCCACCACCGCGGACTTCACCGCGGCGCTTGGTCTTGTGCGTGCCCTGACGGGCAGCGGCCAGCTGTGCGACGACGACCTGGTGGATCAGCGGAATGCTGATCTTCTCAACGTCGAAGATCTCCGAGGGGAGCTCGACGGTCCCGGCCTTGTCGCCCGCCGGCGAAAGGATGTCAACAGTGCTCATCGTTACCTCAGGCCCCCTTGGTCGCGGTACGGACCAGGACGAGGCCGCCGTTCGGACCAGGAACCGCGCCCTTGATGAGCAGCAGACCCTTCTCCGCGTCAACGGCGTGGACGGTCAGGTTCTGGGTGGTGACCCGCTCGTTGCCCATGCGGCCCGCCATGCGGGTGCCCTTGAACACACGGCCGGGGGTGGCGCAACCGCCGATGGAACCCGGCTTGCGGTGCACGCGGTGGGCACCGTGCGATGCCTTGCCACCACGGAAGTTGTGGCGCTTCATGCCGCCGGCGAAGCCCTTGCCCTTGCTCTGGCCGGTCACGTCGACCTTGACGCCACCATCGAACACCTCAGCGGTGATCTCCTGGCCGAGGGTGTACTCGGAGGAGTCCGAGGTACGAATCTCGACGAGGTGGCGACGGGGGGTGACATCGGCCTTGGCGAAGTGGCCCTTGAGGGGCTTGTTCACCTTGCGCGGGTCAATCTCGCCGAAGGCGAGCTGGACGGAGTCGTAACCGTCGACGTCGTTGGTGCGAACCTGGGTGATCACGTTCGGACCGGCCTTGACGACGGTGACCGGAACAACACGGTTGTTCTCGTCCCACACCTGCGTCATGCCGAGCTTCTCGCCCAGGATGCCCTTGATCTGCTTAGTCATCTTCAGATCACCGGCCCTCAGAGCTTGATCTCGATGTCGACGCCGGCCGGAAGGTCGAGTCGCATCAGGGAGTCAACGGTCTTCGGAGTCGGGTCGAGGATGTCGATGAGGCGCTTGTGCGTGCGCATCTCGAAGTGCTCGCGAGAGTCCTTGTACTTGTGCGGCGACTTGATGACGCAGTACACGTTCTTCTCGGTAGGCAGCGGCACCGGGCCCGCGACCGACGCACCAGTGCGGGTCACCGTCTCGACGATCTTCTTCGCCGAGGAGTCGATGACCTCGTGGTCGTAGGCCTTGAGCCGGATGCGGATCTTCTGTCCCGCCATGGCTACTTAGTAGTCCTGTCTCTCGTAACGCTCTGGAACCCGGGGGCCCTGTTTCACACTTCCTCCGCCCCACGCGGTCGGGCGTGTCGCAGTCCCGCTCACAGAAATATCCGCATGGATGTCCCTGCTAAGGGGTCTGCGGCCAAGACCGCATGTACACGGGGGAAGAAACCCACCGAGCGCCTGGCAGAGGAACCTCGCTGACGCTTCCCGAAAGATTCCCGTACGTCCGGCCGATTGCTACCCCGAGAGGTAGATACAGCCGACGAGTACTGTGGGACTCGCTTTCGGTCCTCCCGGCGGGAGGCGCGCAGCATCGGCACTCAACCGAGCAACCCCGACAGTCTGCCACACAGGGCACGTCCGGGGCCAATCGAGCCGTAGAGAGTACCCCCTCAGTGACGAAGGTCAAACCAGGGGTGTCCGTGTCCCGCGCACAAGGCCCCCTCGCCCCGAGACCGAGATCACCGGAACCCTGGCGTCACATTGCCCCTCTGTTGAGGTGAACCACCTGAACAGAGGCGAGCGCACCACCCCCCGAACGCTGCCTCGGCAGCGAACGGAGTGTGCGCCACCGTGCGGGAAAGACCTGCAACTCCCCCTCCCCACATACTCGTTGGGCGCGGCCCCGGCCGCCGGAGCACCCTCATCGGCGCCGCCGCGCTCGCCGCCGCGGGCACCCTCTCCGCCTGCTCCCGCGCCACCCCCGCACCGCCGCCCCGCAGCACCGTCCCCTCCCCCGCCACCGGCCGCACCGCCGCACAGGCCGAGCGCGCCCTGCTGCTCCAGATCCTCGCCCACCCCGACGACGACCTGTACTTCATGAACCCGGACACCCGGCACGCCCTCGACGCGGGCGCCCCGGTCGTCTGCGTGTACGTCACCGCGGGCGAGGCCGACGGCCGGAACAAGACGCCGGCCGACCGCGACCCGGCCCCCGACAAGGCGGCCTACTCCGCCGCCCGCCACCAGGGCCTGCGCCAGGCGTACGCGACCCAGCTCGGCCTGCCCGTCTTCACCCGCTGGACCACGGCCGCCGTCCGGTTGCCCGGCGGCTTCCAGGTCGAGGTCGACTCGCTCCAACACCGGGGCCACAGCGTCGAGTTGGTGCACCTCAACCTCGCGATGCACACCCCGGAGGGCCATATGGGCGTCCCCGCGCTCTGGCGCGAACCGGGCCTGATCCTGCGCACCCTCGTCCCCGTCGGCTCCCCGCTGCACGCCGTCCAGACGTACGACCGCGAGTCCCTGACCGATGTGCTCGTCGCGCTCTTCGAGCGCTATCGCCCCACCCTCGTGCACACCCTGGACCCGGACCCCGACATCCAGCACAGCGACCGGCTCACGCGGATCCGCGACAGCGAGCAGCCCGGCTACTCCGACCACGCCGACCACACCGCCGTCGCCTGCTTCAGCTGGGCCGCGCTGATCCGCTGGACGCAGCGCGCCAAGGGCGGGCCGCCCGCGTTCGCCACGACCGCCTTCCGCGGCTACTACAACAACCACTGGCCGAAGAACCTGCCACCACAGGTCCTCCGGGCGAAGGCCGCCCAGCTCGTCCCGTACGGCGCCGCCCCCGACTGGAGCTGCGGCAACCCCTCCGGCTGCGGCGACTACAACGTCGGCGGCGACCGCCCCCTCACCAACCGCAAGGGCTGGGTCCGCGCCACCCACTACCGCTATCCGGGGCCCCGGCTCGCCCTCGCCCCGGACGCCGACGGGCGGCTCACCGCGTACGGGGTGCTGGGGCTGCGCGCCGTCCGGTACACCGAGAAGGACGGCGAATTCGGGAATCCGGCGGACCTCGGCGGCGGCCCGCTCGCTCCGGCCCTCACGGCGGTCGCGCTCCCCGACGGCGGCCACCTCGTCCTCGGCCTGCGCCTCGCGTCCGTCCAGGACGGCGCCGACGTGCGCGAGATCGTGGCCCTGGAACGGCAGGCGTGGAAGGGCCTCGGCAACCCGGAGAGCGATCCCGACCGCGGCCGCCGCATCGGTGTCCCGGTGGCGGCCGCCGCTCCGGACGGCCGCGTCCACCTCTTCGTACGCGATGCGGGGCAGGGCGTCAGCACGCGGGTGCGCGACGGGTCCGGGTCCTGGTCCCCGTGGCGCGAGCTCGGCGGCGGCCCGGTCCAGGACGGGCTCACGGCGGTCGTCGGCGAGGACGGAGACGTGCACGTGTACGCCGCGGGCCGTGACACCGTCCACCACTGGACGCCTCGGGGCCCCGCGCCGCTGTCCGGCCTGCCCGCCCCCGCGGACGCCGTCGCCGCGTCCGGAGACCGGCTCTACTACCGTCCGCCCGCATCCGCCGAGCTACTGTCCCCCGGCGGCCCACGCGTCGACTTCCCCGGCTACGGGCCGGTGGCGGCGGCGGGCGCGTACCTCCTCGGCCGTGACACCGACGGCAACGTCCGGCTGCACCACGCGGGCCGCACCATCCGCCCGAACACGGCGCCGGTCGCCCTGGACGGCCCTGCCCTGGTCCTGACCGCCCGCGGGCCGGCTGCCGCGGGCCTCTCCCCCGATGCCCGGCCGTGGCTGTGGCGGCCGACGCAGGCGCGCGCCTGACCAACGTAAAAAGGACAGCAGAAAGGGCCCGTACGACCGAAGTCGTACGGGCCCTCTCAGGTGCTCTTGGAGCAGGTGCTCTATGAGCTACCAGGCATCAAGCCCAACAGGTAAGTGAGACTTACTTGTTGATCTTGGTGACCTGGCCGGCGCCCACGGTCCGGCCACCCTCACGGATGGCGAACTTCAGGCCCTCTTCCATGGCCACGGGCTGGATCAGCGAGACGGACATCTCGGTGTTGTCGCCCGGCATGACCATCTCGGTGCCCTCGGGGAGGGTCACAACGCCCGTCACGTCCGTCGTACGGAAGTAGAACTGCGGACGGTAGTTGTTGAAGAACGGCGTGTGGCGGCCACCCTCGTCCTTGGACAGGATGTAGGCCTGGGCCTCGAACTCGGTGTGCGGCGTGACCGAACCGGGCTTGATGATGACCTGGCCGCGCTCGACGTCCTCGCGCTTGATGCCACGGAGGAGCAGACCGACGTTCTCACCGGCCTGGCCCTCGTCGAGCAGCTTGCGGAACATCTCGATGCCGGTGACCGTGGTGGTGGTCTTCTCGGTCTTGATGCCGATGATGTCGACGGTCTCGTTGACCTTGAGGATGCCACGCTCGATACGACCGGTGACGACGGTGCCACGACCGGTGATCGTGAAGACGTCCTCGATCGGCATCAGGAACGGCTTGTCGACGTCACGCTCGGGGGCCGGGATGGCCTCGTCGACGGCCTTCATCAGGTTGAGGACGGACTCGCCCCACTCCTTGTCGCCCTCGAGCGCCTTGAGCGCCGAGACCTTGATGACCGGAACGTCGTCGCCCGGGAACTCGTACTCGGAGAGGAGCTCACGGACCTCGAGCTCGACGAGCTCCAGGATCTCCTCGTCGTCCACCATGTCGGCCTTGTTCAGCGCGACGACGATGTACGGAACGCCGACCTGGCGGGCCAGGAGCACGTGCTCCTTGGTCTGCGGCATCGGGCCGTCGGTGGCGGCGACCACGAGGATGGCGCCGTCCATCTGCGCGGCACCCGTGATCATGTTCTTGATGTAGTCCGCGTGACCCGGGCAGTCGACGTGGGCGTAGTGACGCGCCTCGGTCTGGTACTCGACGTGCGCGATCGAGATCGTGATACCGCGCTGGCGCTCCTCGGGAGCCTTGTCGATCTGGTCGAAGGCCGAGGCCTCGTTCAGGTCCGGGTACGCGTCGTGCAGCACCTTGGTAATGGCGGCCGTGAGGGTCGTCTTACCGTGGTCAATGTGACCGATGGTGCCGATGTTGACGTGCGGCTTAGTCCGCTCGAACTTTGCCTTCGCCACTGAATCCTCCTGCGGAGTGGTTCTGTACGCCTTGCTTCATCGGCGCCAGGTGATCTTTGCTGGAAAGCCAGGGCCCCGGGGCATTTCGTGGCTGTTGCCGGGAAATGCCCCAAGAGCTCCGGAGTCAAGCCTAAAGCGTGAACTCGAGTGAGTTACTCGCCCTTGGCCTTCGCGATGATCTCCTCGGCGACGTTCCGCGGAACCTCGGCGTAGGAGTCGAACTGCATCGAGTAGCTCGCGCGACCCGACGTCTTGCTGCGGAGGTCGCCGACGTAGCCGAACATCTCCGACAGCGGTACCAGGCCCTTGACGACGCGGGCGCCCATCCGCTCCTCCATGGCCTGGATCTGGCCACGGCGGGAGTTGACGTCACCGATGACATCGCCCATGTAGTCCTCGGGCGTGATGACCTCAACGGCCATCATCGGCTCGAGAAGCACGGGACCGGCCTTGCGCGCGGCCTCCTTGAACGCCTGCGAACCGGCGATCTTGAAGGCGAGCTCGGAGGAGTCGACCTCGTGGAAGGCACCGTCGAGCAGCGTGATGCGAACACCGGTCATCTCGTAACCGGCGAGGATGCCGAACTGCATGGCCTCCTGGCAGCCGGCGTCGACCGAAGGGATGTACTCCTTCGGGATACGACCACCGGTGACCTTGTTCACGAACTCGTAGCTCGCGTCGCCACCCTCGATCGGCTCGATCGAGATCTGCACCTTCGCGAACTGGCCGGTACCACCAGTCTGCTTCTTGTGCGTGAAGTCGACCTTGTCGACCGTCTTGCGGATGGTCTCGCGGTACGCGACCTGCGGCTTGCCGACGTTGGCCTCGACCTTGAACTCCCGCTTCATGCGGTCGACAAGGACGTCGAGGTGGAGCTCGCCCATACCACCGATGATGGTCTGGCCGGTCTCCTCGTCCGAGTGCACCTGGAAGGAGGGGTCCTCCTCCGCGAGACGCTGGATGGCGACACCCAGCTTCTCCTGGTCACCCTTGGACTTGGGCTCGATGGCGACCTGAATGACCGGCGCCGGGAAGTCCATGGACTCCAGGATGACCGGGTTCTTGTCGTCGGACAGCGTCTCACCGGTGGTGGTCTGCTTCAGGCCCATGACGGCGACGATGTCACCGGCGCCCACCGACGCGATCTCCTCACGCTTGTTCGCGTGCATGCGGTAGATCTTGCCGATGCGCTCCTTCTTGCCCTTGACGGAGTTCAGCACCGCGGTGCCGGCCTCCAGGCGACCCGAGTAAACCCGGATGAAGGTGAGCTTGCCCAGGTGCGGGTCGCTCGCGATCTTGAAGGCGAGGGCCGACAGCGGCTCGTCCTCGGACGGCTTGCGCGCGATGACCTTCTCCGGGTCCTTCACGTCGTGACCCTCGATGGAGTCGACGTCAAGGGGGGTCGGCAGGTAGCGCACGACCGCGTCGAGCAGGGGCTGAACGCCCTTGTTCTTGAACGCGGTACCGCAGAACACCGGGGTGACCGTGGTGCCGTCGGACTTGCCGGACGCGATGGTGATACGACGGATCGCGGCGTACATCTGCTCCACAGAGGGCTCCTGGCCCTCCAGGTACAGCTCCATGATCTCTTCGTCGTTCTCCGCGACGGCCTCAAGGAGCTTGCCGCGGTACTCGTCCGCAGCCTCCTTGTGCGTGTCGGGGATCTCGACGGTGTCGTAGGCCTCGCCCTTGGCGGCCTCGGCCGACCAGACGTACGCCTTCATCGTGACGAGGTCGACGACACCCTGGAAGTCGGCCTCGGCCCCGATGGGGAGCTGCATGACGAGCGGCTGGGCGCCCAGGCGGTCCGAGATCATGTCCACGCAGCGGTGGAACTCGGCGCCGGTACGGTCCAGCTTGTTGACGAAGCAGATGCGCGGCACGCCGTAACGGTCGGCCTGACGCCACACCGTCTCGGACTGCGGCTCGACACCGGCGACACCGTCGAACACCGTCACGGCACCATCGAGCACACGCAGGGAGCGCTCCACCTCAACGGTGAAGTCGACGTGCCCCGGGGTGTCGATGATGTTGATCGTGTAGTCGTTGTCCTCGAGCGGCCAGTGGCAGGTCGTCGCAGCAGACGTGATCGTGATGCCACGCTCCTGCTCCTGCTCCATCCAGTCCATCGTGGCAGCGCCGTCGTGGACCTCACCGATCTTGTACGAGACGCCGGTGTAGAAGAGGATCCGCTCGGTGGTGGTCGTCTTGCCCGCGTCGATGTGGGCCATGATGCCGATGTTTCGGACCTTGGCCAGGTCAAGTGAAGTGGTAGCCATAAGGCTTCAGTCTTCTCTCGGTCTCGATGTGGGTTGCGACTACCAGCGGTAGTGCGCGAAGGCCTTGTTGGACTCGGCCATCTTGTGCGTGTCCTCGCGCTTCTTGACGGCAGCGCCGAGGCCGTTCGAGGCGTCGAGCAGCTCGTTCGTCAGACGCTCGGTCATCGTCTTCTCGCGACGGGCGCGGGAGTAGCCGACGAGCCAGCGGAGCGCGAGGGTGTTGGCGCGGCCGGGCTTGACCTCGATCGGAACCTGGTAGGTCGCGCCACCGACACGGCGGGACTTGACCTCGAGGGTCGGCTTGATGTTCTCAAGCGCGCGCTTCAGGGTGATGACCGGGTCGTTGCTGGTCTTCTCGCGCAGGCCCTCCATGGCGCCGTACACGATGCGCTCGGCGGTGGAGCGCTTGCCGTTCAGCAGCACCTTGTTGATGAGGGAGGTCACCAGAGGAGAACCGTAGACCGGGTCGATGATGACCGGGCGCTTCGGGGCGGGGCCCTTACGAGGCATTTCTACTTCTCCTTCTTGGCGCCGTAGCGGCTGCGGGCCTGCTTGCGGTTCTTGACACCCTGGGTGTCAAGCGAACCGCGGATGATCTTGTAACGAACACCGGGCAGGTCCTTCACACGGCCGCCGCGCACGAGCACGATGGAGTGCTCCTGCAAGTTGTGTCCCTCACCCGGAATGTAGGCCGTGACCTCGATGCCGCTGGTCAGACGCACACGCGCGACCTTACGGAGGGCCGAGTTCGGCTTCTTCGGGGTGGTCGTGAACACACGCGTGCAGACGCCACGGCGCTGGGGCGAACCCTCGAGTGCGGGCGTCTTGTTCTTCTCGACCTTGTCCTGCCGGCCCTTCCGGACCAGCTGCTGGATCGTAGGCACTACTTCTCCGGTTTCTGTGTGCCGAGTAGTAAAGCTAACCTGGAACTTTCCCGACCCACGCGGTCGGGTGTGTCGAATACTGCAGACCCCCACCGAAGGTGGGAAAACGGCAGATTGCGGTGGCCCTGATCGGACTCGCCGTGCGGCTGATGACACGCACACGAGCCCAGGCACACCCCAGGCACAAGGTCTGAGCGTACCTATCTCATACGCTGTGGTCAAAACAAATACCCCGGAGCCAGGACACGCCGGGCGCGACCGCTCCTACTGACTGCCCGCCGACACCACTGCCACGACGATGATCAGGCTCCAGAAGGCCACGAACAGCCACCCGAGCACCAGCCCGGCCACCGCCATGCCGTCACCGGTCTCGCCCCGCTCGCGGATCTCCTTGCGCGCCATGTGGCCCAGAATCACCGCGGGGATGCTGGACACCCCACCGCTGAAAATCGTGCCCACACCGCACACCAGGGCCCCGATCGCCTTGCCGTTGGTAGCCGGCGGGGGCGGCGGCAGGAACGTCTGGGGCACGCCCATCATCTGCTGCTGGAACTGCTGCTGCGGCGCCGGCCCCTGCGGCAGATCGGCGACGAGCGTGGTCAGTTCCCCGACCGTGCGCGCCTGATAGGCCCGCTCGATCCGCCGCTCGTACTCGCTCTGCTGCAGGCGTCCCTCCGCGAACCCCGCGCGCAGCACATCGACGGCGCGCTCCCGGTCCGCGTGCGCGGCCAGCATCGACGGCTGATGACCCTGCTGGCCCGGCCACGGGACCGGCTGCCACGACGGATTCGACACGAGACCACTCCCCCGGGACCCGGACATGTTGTGGTGTCCATCATGCGTCAATACGCCGCAGGGCGGCCACCCCGGTTCTCCCCGGAGTGACCGCCCTGCGGTTTCAAGCAGCTATTCGCCTACTGGTTGTACGGACCGTAGTCGTAGTCCTCCAGCGGAACGGCCTGGCCGGAGCCGGTGCCGAACGGCGAGTAGTCGATGTCGTCGTAGCCGACGGCCGAGTACATCGCGGCCTTGGCCTCCTCGGTGGGCTCCACCCGGATGTTGCGGTAGCGGGACAGACCCGTACCGGCCGGGATGAGCTTACCGATGATGACGTTCTCCTTGAGGCCGATGAGGCTGTCGGACTTGGCGTTGATCGCCGCATCCGTCAGGACTCGGGTCGTCTCCTGGAAGGAGGCGGCCGACAGCCAGGATTCCGTCGCCAGCGAGGCCTTGGTGATACCCATCAGCTGCGGACGGCCGGAGGCGGGGTGACCGCCCTCGGTGACCACACGACGGTTCTCGCCCTCGAACTTCGAGCGCTCGACCAGCTCGCCGGGCAGCAGCTCGGCGTCGCCGGACTCGATGATCGTCACGCGGCGCAGCATCTGCCGGATGATGATCTCGATGTGCTTGTCGTGGATCGACACACCCTGCGAGTTGTAGACCTTCTGGACCTCGCCGACCAGGTGCACCTGGACCGCACGCTGACCCAGAATGCGCAGCACGTCGTGCGGGTTGGTGGCACCCACGGTCAGCTTCTGGCCGACCTCGACGTGGTCGCCCTCGCCCACCAGCAGACGGGCACGCTTCGAGATCGGGAACGGGATCTCGTCGCTGCCGTCGTCGGGGGTGACGACGAGCTTCTTGGTCTTCTCGGTCTCCTCGATGCGGACACGGCCCGCGGACTCGGAGATCGGGGCGACACCCTTCGGCGTACGAGCCTCGAAGAGCTCGACGACACGGGGCAGACCCTGGGTGATGTCGTCACCTGCCACACCACCGGTGTGGAAGGTACGCATCGTCAGCTGGGTACCGGGCTCACCGATGGACTGGGCGGCGATGATGCCGACCGCCTCACCGATGTCGACCAGCTTGCCGGTGGCCAGCGAGCGGCCGTAGCAGAAGGCACAGGTGCCGACCGCGGACTCACAGGTGAGCACCGAGCGGGTCTTGACGATCTCGACGCCGTGGGCGACGAGGGCGTCGATGAGCACGTCACCCAGGTCGACGTTGGCCGGCGCGATGACCTTGCCGTCGACGACGATGTCCTCGGCGAGCATGCGGGCATAGACGCTGGTCTCGACGTCCTCGGTCTTGCGCAGCACGCCATCGGCGCCACGCTCCGCGATCTGGAGCTTGAGGCCACGGTCGGTGCCGCAGTCCTCCTCGCGAATGATGACGTCCTGCGAGACGTCCACCAGACGACGGGTCAGGTAACCCGAGTCGGCGGTACGCAGGGCGGTGTCCGCCAGACCCTTACGAGCACCGTGAGTCGAGATGAAGTACTCCAGCACCGACAGGCCCTCACGGAAGGAGGCCTTGATCGGACGCGGGATCGTCTCGTTCTTGGCGTTCGACACCAGACCACGCATACCCGCGATCTGACGCATCTGCATCATGTTTCCTCGGGCACCCGAGTCAACCATCATGAAGATGGGGTTGGTCTTCGGGAAGTTCGCGTTCATCGCCTCGGAGACCTCATTGGTCGCCTTGGTCCAGATCGCGATGAGCTCCTGAGTGCGCTCTTCCTTCGTGATGAGACCGCGCTCGTACTGCTTCTGGACCTTCTCGTCCTGCGCCTCGTAGCCCGCGACGATTTCCTTCTTCGCCTCGGGAACGACGACGTCGGAGATGGCCACGGTGACGCCGGAGCGGGTGCCCCAGTAGAAGCCGGCCGCCTTCAGGTTGTCGAGCGTCGCCGCCACGATGACCTTGGGGTAGCGCTCCGCGAGGTCGTTGACGATCTCGCCGAGCTGCTTCTTGCCCACCGAGTAGTCGACGAACGGGTAGTCCTCGGGCAGCAGCTCGTTGAAGAGCGCGCGGCCCAGGGTCGTCCGCAGCCGGAAGCTGTCACCCGGCTGGTACTCGGGCTCGCCCTCCTCGACGGGCGGCGGGGTCCAGCCGCGCGGCGGCATGGTGCCGACCGGGAAGCGGATGTCCACGGCCGACTGGAGCGCCAGCTCGCCGGCGTCGAACGCCATGGTCGCCTCGGCCGTGGAGCCGAACGCGCGGCCCTCGCCCTTGACGTCACGGAGCTCACCGTCGGTGGTGAGGAAGAACAGACCGAGGACCATGTCCTGGGTCGGCATCGTCACCGGACGGCCGTCGGCGGGCTTCAGGATGTTGTTCGAGGACAGCATCAGGATGCGGGCCTCGGCCTGCGCCTCCGCGGAGAGCGGCAGGTGCACGGCCATCTGGTCACCGTCGAAGTCCGCGTTGAACGCGGTGCAGACGAGCGGGTGGATCTGAATGGCCTTGCCCTCGACCAGCTGCGGCTCGAAGGCCTGGATGCCGAGGCGGTGCAGGGTGGGAGCACGGTTCAGCAGAACCGGGTGCTCGGCGATGACCTCTTCGAGGACGTCGTACACGACCGTGCGGCCGCGCTCCACCATGCGCTTGGCGCTCTTGATGTTCTGCGCGTGGTTCAGGTCGACCAGGCGCTTCATCACGAACGGCTTGAAGAGCTCCAGCGCCATGGCCTTCGGGAGACCACACTGGTGCAGCTTCAGCTGCGGACCGACGACGATCACGGAACGCGCGGAGTAGTCCACACGCTTACCGAGAAGGTTCTGACGGAAACGACCCTGCTTGCCCTTGAGCATGTCGCTCAGGGACTTCAGCGGGCGGTTACCGGGACCGGTCACCGGGCGACCACGACGACCGTTGTCGAAGAGGGCGTCCACGGCCTCCTGGAGCATGCGCTTCTCGTTGTTCACGATGATCTCGGGAGCACCGAGGTCGAGAAGCCGCTTCAGGCGGTTGTTGCGGTTGATGACGCGGCGGTACAGGTCGTTCAGGTCGGAGGTCGCGAAGCGGCCACCGTCCAGCTGCACCATCGGACGCAGGTCCGGCGGGATGACCGGCACGCAGTCGAGCACCATGCCCTTGGGGCTGTTGCTGGTCTGCAGGAACGCGGAGACGACCTTGAGGCGCTTGAGCGCACGGGTCTTCTTCTGGCCCTTGCCGGTACGGATGATCTCGCGGAGGCGCTCGGCCTCCTCCTCGAGGTCGAAGGTCTCCAGGCGCTTCTGCAGCGCCGCGGCACCCATCGAGCCGTCGAAGTACGTGCCGAAACGGTCACGCAGCTCGCGGTAGAGCAGCTCGTCGCCCTCGAGGTCCTGGACCTTGAGGTTCTTGAAGCGCGACCAGACCTCGTCCAGACGGTCGATCTCGCGCTGCGCACGGTCGCGCAGCTGCTTCATCTCGCGCTCGGCACCCTCGCGCACCTTGCGGCGCACATCGGCCTTGGCACCCTCGGCCTCGAGCTCGGCCAGGTCGGTCTCGAGCTTCTTGGCGCGGGCCTCCAGGTCGGAGTCGCGACGGTTCTCGATCTGCTGACGCTCGACCTGGACGTGCGCCTCGAGGGAGGGCAGGTCGCGGGTACGGCGCTCTTCGTCGACGAACGTGATCATGTACGCCGCGAAGTAGATGACCTTCTCGAGGTCCTTCGGGGCGAGGTCGAGCAGGTAGCCAAGGCGCGACGGGACGCCCTTGAAGTACCAGATGTGGGTGACAGGAGCGGCCAGCTCGATGTGGCCCATCCGCTCACGACGCACCTTGGCGCGCGTGACCTCCACGCCGCAGCGCTCGCAGATGATGCCCTTGAAGCGGACGCGCTTGTACTTACCGCAGTAGCACTCCCAGTCCCGGGTCGGACCGAAGATCTTCTCGCAGAAGAGCCCGTCCTTTTCCGGCTTGAGCGTGCGGTAGTTGATGGTCTCGGGCTTCTTGACCTCGCCGTGGCTCCACTGACGGATGTCGTCAGCGGTGGCCAGACCGATCCGGAGCTCATCGAAGAAGTTGACGTCGAGCACTATGCGTCAATCCCTCTCAGGGTTGTAAGTCTGTGGTCTGAAACGGGGGTCGCGGGGTCGGCCGGGGGCTCGTGACGAGCCCCCGGCCGGACTCCCGTCAGACCTCTTCGACGCTGCTCGGCTCGCGCCGGGACAGGTCGATGCCGAGCTCTTCCGCAGCGCGGAAGACGTCCTCGTCGGTGTCGCGCATCTCGATGGACATGCCGTCCGAGGACAGCACCTCCACGTTGAGGCACAGGGACTGCATTTCCTTGATGAGCACCTTGAAGGACTCAGGGATGCCCGGCTCGGGAATGTTCTCGCCCTTGACGATGGCCTCGTAGACCTTCACGCGGCCGGTGACGTCATCGGACTTGATGGTCAGCAGCTCCTGGAGGGCGTAAGCGGCGCCGTACGCCTCCAGCGCCCACACCTCCATCTCACCGAAGCGCTGGCCACCGAACTGGGCCTTACCACCCAGCGGCTGCTGGGTGATCATCGAGTACGGACCGGTCGACCGGGCGTGCAGCTTGTCGTCGACCAGGTGGTGCAGCTTGAGGATGTACATGTACCCGACCGAGATCGGGTCCGGGAACGGCTCGCCGGAGCGGCCGTCGAACAGCCTCGCCTTACCGGACGGGAGGACCATGCGGTCGCCGTCGCGGTTCGGCCGGGCGTTCTCGAGCAGACCCGCGAGCTCGTCCTCACGCGCGCCGTCGAAGACCGGGGTCGCGACGTTCGTACGCGGCTCGACCTGGTCGGCGCCGATCGACTGCAGGCTCTGGGCCCACTGGTCGCTCAGACCGGAGACGTCCCAGCCCTGGCTGGCGAGCCAGCCGAGGTGGATCTCCAGAACCTGTCCCGGGTTCATTCGGGACGGCACACCCAGCGGGTTGAGGATGATGTCGACCGGGGTGCCGTCCTCCAGGAACGGCATGTCCTCGATCGGGTTGATCTTCGAGATGACGCCCTTGTTGCCGTGACGGCCGGCGAGCTTGTCACCATCGGTGATCTTGCGCTTCTGCGCCACGTAGACACGAACCAGCTGGTTCACGCCCGGCGGCAGCTCGTCGCCCTCTTCGCGGTCGAAGACGCGGACGCCGATGACCTTGCCGATCTCACCGTGCGGCACCTTCAGCGAGGTGTCGCGCACCTCGCGCGCCTTCTCACCGAAGATCGCGCGGAGCAGGCGCTCCTCCGGCGTCAGCTCGGTCTCACCCTTGGGCGTGACCTTGCCGACGAGGATGTCGCCGGCGACGACCTCGGCACCGATACGGATGATGCCGCGCTCGTCGAGGTCGGCGAGGACCTCCTCGGAGACGTTCGGGATGTCCCGGGTGATCTCCTCCGGGCCGAGCTTGGTGTCACGGGCGTCGACCTCGTGCTCCTCGATGTGGATCGAGGAGAGGACGTCGTCCTGCACGAGGCGCTGCGACAGGATGATCGCGTCCTCGTAGTTGTGACCCTCCCACGGCATGAACGCCACGAGCAGGTTCTTACCGAGGGCCATCTCGCCCTCTTCGGTCGCGGGACCGTCGGCCAGGACCTGGCCGGTGATGATCCGCGCGCCCTCGTCCACGACGACCTTCTGGTTGACAGAAGTGCCCTGGTTCGAGCGGGAGAACTTGTGCAGGCGGTACGTGCTGTACGTGCCGTCGTCGTTGGCGGTGGTGATGTAGTCCGCGGAGACCTCCTGGACCACACCGTCCTTGTCGGCCTTGAGCACGTCGCCGGCGTCGGTGGCGCAGCGGTACTCCATGCCGGTGCCGACGAGCGGCGCCTCGGACTTAATCAGCGGCACGGCCTGACGCATCATGTTCGCGCCCATGAGGGCACGGTTGGCGTCGTCGTGCTCGAGGAACGGGATCATCGCGGTCGCGACCGACACCATCTGGCGCGGCGAGACGTCCATGTAGTCGACCTCGTCACCGGGGACGTAGTCGACCTCTCCGCCACGGCGGCGGACCAGGACGCGGGCCTCGGCGAAGGTGAGCTCCTCCGTCAGCGGCGCGTTGGCCTGCGCGATGACGAAGCGGTCCTCCTCGTCGGCCGTCAGGTAGTCGACCTCGTCGCCGACGACACCCTCGGTGACCTTGCGGTACGGCGTCTCGATGAAGCCGAACGGGTTGATCCGGCCGTACGAGGCGAGCGAACCGATGAGACCGATGTTGGGACCTTCAGGGGTCTCAATCGGACACATGCGGCCGTAGTGCGACGGGTGAACGTCACGGACCTCGAAGCCGGCCCGCTCACGGGACAGACCACCCGGGCCGAGGGCGTTCAGACGACGCTTGTGCGTCAGCCCCGACAGCGGGTTGTTCTGGTCCATGAACTGGGACAGCTGCGAGGTACCGAAGAACTCCTTGATCGACGCCACGACCGGGCGAATGTTGATCAGGGTCTGCGGCGTGATCGCCTCGACGTCCTGGGTCGTCATGCGCTCGCGCACGACGCGCTCCATACGGGCGAGACCCGTACGGACCTGGTTCTGGATCAGCTCGCCGACGTTACGGATACGGCGGTTGCCGAAGTGGTCGATGTCGTCGGTCTCGACGACGATCTCCCGGCCCGACTCGCCCACCGTCTCGGTCTCGCCCGCGTGGAGCTTCACGAGGTACCGGATGGAGGCGATGATGTCGTCGGTCGTGAGCACGCCCGCGTTCAGCGGCTCCTCGGCACCGAGCTTCTTGTTCACCTTGTAGCGGCCGACCTTCGCGAGGTCGTAGCGCTTCGGGTTGAAGTAGAGGTTCTCGAGCAGCGTCTGCGCGGCTTCACGCGTGGGCGGCTCGCCCGGACGCAGCTTGCGGTAGATGTCGAGCAGCGCGTCGTCCTGGCCCTGAGTGTGGTCCTTCTCCAGGGTGGCGCGCATGGACTCGTACTGGCCGAACTCCTCGAGGATCTGCTCGGTCGTCCAACCGAGAGCCTTCAGGAGAACGGTGACGGACTGCTTGCGCTTGCGGTCGA
The DNA here is from genome assembly GCF_044766085.1 of Streptomyces sp. NPDC102360. Taxonomy (NCBI): domain Bacteria; kingdom Bacillati; phylum Actinomycetota; class Actinomycetes; order Kitasatosporales; family Streptomycetaceae; genus Streptomyces; species Streptomyces sp. NPDC102360. The sequence goes on from NZ_JBIWLG010000009.1 coordinate 199,153, forward strand.
TGCGCACACCGACCATGTCGCGCTTGTCGATCTCCATCTCCAGCCAGGCACCCCGGGACGGGATGATCTTGGCGGAGAAGATGTCCTTGTCGGACGTCTTGTCGATGGAGGAGTCGAAGTAGACACCCGGCGAGCGGACCAGCTGGGAGACAACGACACGCTCGGTGCCGTTGATGACGAAGGTGCCCTTGTTGGTCATGAGCGGGAAGTCGCCCATGAAGACCGTCTGGGACTTGATCTCGCCGGTCTCGTTGTTGGTGAACTCGGCGGTGACGAAGAGCGGGGCGGCGTACGTGAAGTCGCGGTCCTTGCACTCGTCGATCGAGTTCTTCGGCGGTTCGAAGCGGTGGTCGCGGAAAGTCAGGGACATCGACCCGGAGAAGTCCTCGATCGGGGAGATCTCCTCGAAGATCTCCTCCAGACCGGACTTCGTGGGGACGTCGTGACCCGACTCCAGAGCCTCCTCGACCCGACTCTGCCAAGCGGTGTTACCGAGCAGCCAGTCAAAGCTCTCGGTCTGCAGCGCGAGCAGGTTGGGAACCTCGAGGGGCTCCTTGATCTTTGCAAAGGAGATGCGCAGCGGGGCGGTGCTGGCGCCGTTGTTCGTATTCGCGATCGAGGCGTTGCGCGAGGCGGCCAAGAGGGGGTCCTTCCGAGGGCTCGGACTCACTACGCGCGTACCGGTCCCAAGCCATACACGGGACAGAGCCCCTGATCTGGCGTATGGCCAGATCAGAGCCGGTTCAATCCACGGTGCTGAGGCGAGGGCATGCCCCTGGTGACGGGCAGGGAGCAGCTAACAGGCAGCGCAAAGGGACAGTGTAGCCAGAAGGCCCACTGATGTCCAGTGCGGGTTTTTTGAGACCCTCGTTGTTCTCAACCGTTCACCGTCTGCGGCGTTCCCTGTGCGCTGAGCGCACATCCTTACTGCCCTCTTCGCCGTCGATCCATGCCTCGGATCCGGATCGTTGTGACGACGCGTCCTGAGAATTGCGCGCTGCGTGCTGTTCGTCAAGGCCCCCTCTTGGCCGAACAAGGGTGGCGCCAGGCACAACGAAGATCACCATACTCTGCGCGTCCGACAGCGCAAGGCACCCTCGGCCTGCGATCCGGACAACGCCGAAGGGCGACCACCCAACTGGGTGATCGCCCTTCGGTACCTCGGCGTTACAGCTCCCGGGGGAGCAGTTTCACCGGAGAGGAGTCGACAGACTCGAAGAGGTCTTACTTGACCTCGACAGCCGCGCCGGCAGCCTCGAGCTGCTCCTTGGCCTTCTCGGCAGCGTCCTTGGCGACCTTCTCGAGGACCGGCTTCGGGGTGCCGTCGACGAGGTCCTTGGCCTCCTTGAGGCCCAGGGAGGTCAGCTCGCGCACGACCTTGATGACCTGGATCTTCTTGTCACCGGCGCCGGTGAGGACGACGTCGAACTCGTCCTGCTCCTCGGCGGCCTCGGCGGCGGCGCCACCAGCGGCACCGGCGACGACGACCGGGGCGGCAGCGGCAGCCTCGACGTCGAACTTGTCCTCGAAGGCCTTCACGAACTCGGAGAGCTCGATGAGGGTCATCTCCTCGAACTGCGCAAGCAGCTCGTCCTGGGTGAGCTTCGCCATGATGGCGGTCCTTCCACTAAATCGGCAGGTGCCGGATGTACTGGGTGAGGCGGGCGTATGCCTGTCGGCATTACTTCGTAGAAGTTCGGCCCGCTGCGATCCCTGCCGCCGTCTCAGGCGGCGAGGATCAGAAAGCGAGCCGAATTACTCGGCACCGCCCTGCTCGTCCTGCTTGGCACGGAGCGCGTCCACGGTGCGGACGAGCTTCGTCGGCAGCGCGTTGAAGACGGAGGCAGCCTGCGACTGCTTCGCCTTGAAGGCACCGGCCAGCTTGGAGAGCAGAACCTCGCGGGACTCGAGGTCCGCAAGCTTCTTGATCTCGTCGGCGGACAGCACCTTGCCGTCAAGGACACCGCCCTTGATGACGAGGTTCGGGTTGTCCTTGGCGAAGTCACGAAGACCCTTCGCCGACTCCACCGGGTCACCGGTGACGAAGGCAACCGCCGTCGGACCCGCGAAGAGGTCGTCCAGCGCGTTGATCCCGGCCTCGTTGGCCGCGATCTTGGTCAGCGTGTTCTTCACCACGGCGTACTCGGAGTTCTCACCGAGCGAACGGCGCAGCTGCTTGAGCTGGGCCACGGTGAGACCCCGGTACTCGGTCAGCACAGCGGCGTTCGAGCTGCGGAACTTGTCCGTGAGCTCGGCTACCGCGGCAGCCTTGTCGGGCGTCGGCATAGAGCGTCGGCCTCCTTCCGGGTGATGAGGACCGCTCGCAAGGAGGCTGGGAAAACGAAACGCCCCGGCGCAGGCGCACGGGGCGTGAGCTCGACCGTCACGGACGAATCCATGAGGGAGCACTTCCACGAACACCTGCGCGGGTCGTCCGCAGTTTCAGCGGATCCTTCGGCCACCGGCCCCTCTTGCGAGCGGACGGCAACGACCAGCGGTCTTTGGCTTCTGTAGAAGGTTACGTGAAGCGGGGCGTGTCGAGCAAATCCGCTCAGACGCCGCTGTCAACACCCGAGGAACCGGAACCGGTGGCGCCGCCGGCGCCGGATGCCCCGCCGAGCTCCTTGAGCATCTGCATCATGTCGAAGGTCTGGCTCGCGGGCGGCGTGGCGGCCTTCACCGCGGCGCCGTAGTCGGAGAACTTCTCCGACATCTGGATGGCGCCCTGCGAGCTGTCCATCGTGACGTCGAGCCGGACCGGCAGGTCGTCCTTGTTGATCCAGAGCTCGGTGTCGTAGGTCTTGATACCGGCCTTCTTGACGTTCTTGAGCAGCTGGTCGCGCTCGGACTTGCCGAGGACCTTCAGCGAGTCGTTCTTCGCCAGCATCTCGTCGACCGTCAGTTTGCCCTTGTAGTGCTCCGTCTCGGCGCCGTCCACCGTGGCCGAGCCGAGGTGCTTCAGGTTCGGCGAGTCGAGCAGGACCGCGATCTGCTTGGCCGGGTCCTGGTTCATGTTGTCCAGGCTGCCGGTCATCTGGCTCGCCAGCTTCTCGTCGCCGGACTTCTTCGCCATGGCGGCGAGGTCCATCTTCATCCAGCGCTTGCCGTCCATGGACTTGGCCGCGGACGCGCCCATGTCCATGTACATCACGTTGTCCTTCATGAGCATGCGGATGTTCTTGGGCGCGTCAGGACCGCCGGCCGAGAACGCGGAGCCCGACATCGTCATATCCATGACGGTCGGGTCCCAGCCCATGGTGCCGGACATCTTCATGTCGCCGCCGCCCTGGGCCGCCGTCGGCATCTTCATGGTCATGTCGACCTTGGCGGACTTGGCCGCGGAGGTCTTCTTGTACGCGGCCGTGACGGCCTGCGCGACCGACTGGGACCCGGTCCCGGAGGCCTTCTTCTCGCTGCCCTTGTCGTCCCCGCCACCACAGGCGGCGACGGCCGAACAGAGCAGGGCGGTGGCGGCAGCGGCGCCGACCACACGTCGTACGGAAACAGTCATCTTGAATCCCACCCCTTGGCGCGTCTTGATCTGCCCGCACGATAGCGGACGCCTCGGACAGCCCGGCCACAGCTTCATCCGGCGCCTGTCACGTCCGCGAAGTCCACGGTGTCGCGTGCGGCCGGGCGTTCGGCCGCGGCCGGGGCGCCGTAGTCGCGGTAGTGAACGGTCACCGTGACATCACCCACGTGCTGAGTACGCCGCACCAGGCGATGCCGGGCATCGAGCCATACGTCGATGTGCCGACGGCCCGCGGTCCCCCGGTAGTGGGTGGTCCGGGTGCCGCGCACGGCCTCCGGCCCGACCCTGTGGACGTCCGCGGCGCCGATGAGGGCCTTGAGCGTGTCGGCCGGGGTGAGGTCGCTGCGGGTGTCGTACGGGCGGCGGATCCAGTGCCGGCCGCCCTTGAGATCGGCGAACCGGTCGCTCATGCGCGTGTACTGGGCGTCCGGAAGGAAGCGGGTCTGGGACGGGTCGCCGCCCAACGCGCGCGTGGAGGAGGCCAGTTCGCCGCCCGTGACCCGCACGGTCAGGGTGCCCTCGACGCCGTCCGCCCAGCCGAGCACGCCCGTGCTGCGCGAGGTCAGCCGCTCGCCGGTGGCCATCGTCGCGTCGACGCCAGCCGAGCCCGCAGCGGCGACCTGTTGCCGGGCCGCGCGCAGCGCCTCGCGCGCTTCGCGCGTCTCGCCGGCCCGGTGCTCCGGTGTCCCGCCGCAAGCGGTCAGCAGGATGCCCACAGCGGCCAGAGTCCCCACGCGCGCGTACCGCAGCATCCACTCACTCCCCCGGTCGGTCACCGCGAAGCTAGCGCAGCCACGGCACCCCGCGGACCGGAAAAGCGGAACGGGCCCCGCACCTCGAAAGGTGCGGGGCCCGTAGCGACTACAGCGAGCCTTGTAGGGCTCAGACCGCGGCCGGGTCCTCCTCGACGAGGAGGTTCCGGGTGCGGTTGGAGTCGAGTTGAATGCCGGGGCCCATCGTGGTGCTGATGGCGGCCCGCTTGATGTAGCGACCCTTGGCGGCGGACGGCTTCAGACGAAGGATCTCGTCCAGGGCCGCGCCGTAGTTCTCCACCAGCTTGGTGTCGTCGAAGGACACCTTGCCGATGATGAAGTGCAGGTTCGCGTGCTTGTCGACGCGGAACTCGATCTTGCCGCCCTTGATCTCGTTCACGGCCTTGACCACGTCCGGGGTCACCGTGCCGGTCTTCGGGTTCGGCATGAGGCCACGCGGGCCGAGCACGCGGCCGAGGCGGCCGACCTTGCCCATGAGGTCCGGGGTGGCGACGACGGCGTCGAACTCGTTCAGGCGGTTGCCCTTGGCGATCTCGGCGATCAGTTCGTCGGAGCCGACGATGTCGGCGCCGGCGGCTTCCGCGGCCGCAGCACGGTCACCGGTCGCGAAGACCAGGACCCGGGCGGTCTTACCGGTGCCGTGCGGGAGGTTCACGGTGCCACGGACCATCTGGTCGGCCTTGCGCGGGTCAACGCCCAGGCGGAAGGCGACCTCGACGGTGCCGTCGAACTTCGACGTGGAGGTCTCCTTGGCGAGACGGACGGCCTCGAGCGGGGCGTAGGACTTGGCCCCGTCGATCTTGGCGTCCGCAGCGCGGAGAGACTTGCTGCGCTTGCTCACTTGCTTCTCCTGAGTTCTAGAGGAGTCGTGGTGCGGGCCGAGCAGGCCCTGCCACGGATGGATCTGCGAGGTGGAGGTCAGCCCTCGACCGTGACGCCCATGGAGCGGGCGGTGCCGGCGATGATCTTGGACGCGGCGTCCAGGTCATTGGCGTTGAGGTCGGGCATCTTGGTGGTGGCGATCTCGCGGACCTGCGCCTCGGTGATCTTGGCGACCTTGGTCTTGTGCGGCTCGCCGGAGCCCTTCTCGACACCAGCGGCCTTGAGGATCATCTTCGCGGCCGGCGGGGTCTTGGTGATGAAGGTGAACGAACGGTCTTCGTAGACCGTGATCTCCACAGGGATGACCCAACCGCGCTGCGACTCGGTCGCGGCGTTGTAGGCCTTGCAGAACTCCATGATGTTCACGCCGTGCTGGCCCAGCGCGGGGCCGACAGGCGGGGCCGGGTTGGCGGCGCCGGCCTGGATCTGGAGCTTGATGAGCCCCGTGACCTTCTTCTTCTTGGGAGGCATGTGCTCTCTCTCCGGGTCTTAGTGAGAGTGTTCAGCCGCCATCCTGATCAAGGCTGATCGATGATCGTCCAGATCATCCGGATGGAGGCATACCGCACAACGATAACGGGTATCCATGCGCGGCTAAAAACCGAGCAGGTCAGACGGGCTTTGCAGCCCATCTGACCTGTTCGGAAGCGTGTGCCCAGAAGGCGCCGGAAGGGCTAGTTCTTCTGGATCTGGTCGAAGCTCAGCTCGACCGGGGTCTCGCGACCGAAGATCTCGACGAGGCCCTTGACCTTCTTCGAGTCGGCGTTGATCTCGTTGATCGTCGCCTGCAGCGTCGCGAACGGGCCGTCGGTGACGGTGACCGAGTCGCCGACCTCGAAGTCCAGGACCTCGACGGTGACCTTGCGGGCCGGAGCCGGCTTGCCCTCGGCCTCGGCGGCCTCCTTGGCGGCCTTCTCCTCGGCCTCCGGGGCGAGCATCTTGACGATCTCGTCCAGGGTCAGCGGGTACGGGTCGTAGGCGTTGCCCACGAAGCCGGTGACGCCGGGCGTGTTGCGGACGACGCCCCAGGACTCGTTCGTCAGGTCCATGCGGACGAGCACGTAACCGGGCAGCTTGTTCTGCCGGACGTTCTTGCGCTCGCCGTTCTTGATCTGGACGATCTCTTCCTCGGGGACTTCAGCCTGGTAGATGAATTCCTCGACGTTGAGCGAGACGGCGCGCTGCTCCAGGTTGGCCTTCACGCGCTTCTCGTAGCCCGCGTAGGTGTGGATCACGTACCACTCGCCGGGCAGGCCGCGCAGCTCGTCACGGAGCGCGGTGATCGGGTCGACCGGCTCTTCCGCTACGGCCTCGGCCTCGGCGGCGTCCTCGGCATCGGCCGGGGCTTCCTCCGCCTGGGCTTCCTCGGCGGCCTCGGCCTCGGCGTCCACCACGGTCTCGACCGCGGCTTCCTCGGCGGGCTCGCCGGCTGCGGTGTCGGCAGCCTCTGCCTGGTCCGGGTCCTCGGCGTCCGCCGCCTCGACGATGTCGAGCTCGTCCTCAGCGGACTCGACCGGCTCGATCGCCTCGTTCAGGTTCGGGTCAGACACTGTGGCTGCTTCTTCCTGGATACATAGGGGTGGAACGCGCGAAAGGGGCGCCGGACTTCGGCGCCCTCCGCTTTTCGGCTCAGCCGAATACGTACTTGACAAGGTGGTTGAAGCCATAGTCAATCACGGTGACAAGACCGATCATGATGACGACGAACACAATCACCACTGTGGTGTACGTCGAGAGCTGATTGCGAGTCGGCCAGACGACCTTGCGGAGTTCCGCGACGATCTGGCGGTAGAAGAGCGCGAGACGGCCGAAGGGGCCCTTCTTGCCGCGCTTGCCGCCCTTGCGGGCCTTCTTGGACTCCAGCGCTTCATCCTGGGCATCAGGCTTGTCGATGGAGCCCACGGCGTCCGTCACTCGTCCTCACCTGATTCCGGGTCGTGGCCGTGCCGCGCCCGGTGGAGCCGCACGGCGGTGCAATGCAGTACGTACATGCGCACACATCCTGGCGAAGGAGTGTGTAGCAGGGCCGGAGGGACTTGAACCCCCAACCGCTGGTTTTGGAGACCAGTGCTCTACCAATTGAGCTACGACCCTTTGTCTCCCCCAACGTACCGCATCCGCCCGGACGCACGGAGTGCGGTTCGGAAGGCGCGGCCGTTGAAGGCCAACGAGCAGTGAGTGTACGTGTTCCGGAGCCCCCCGTCGAACGAGCGACATCCGCAAGTGGATCAAGAGCGGTGTCCCGGTCTTCGAAACCCGTGTGCCCCGCGGGTTTCCGGTCTGGAACGATGGGGCCATGAGCGCTGCAACTCCTTCTCCGTCCGCAGGTTCCTCTCCCACCGAGCGTCGGGTGTCGGCCCGGGTCGGCTCGATCTCCGAGTCCGCGACCCTCGCCGTCGACGCCAAGGCCAAGGCCCTCAAGGCCGCCGGTCGCCCGGTGATCGGCTTCGGCGCCGGTGAACCCGACTTCCCGACGCCGGACTACGTGGTCGAGGCGGCCATCGAGGCCTGCAAGAACCCGAAGTTCCACCGCTACACCCCGGCCGGCGGGCTGCCCGAGCTGAAGTCCGCGATCGCCGCGAAGACGCTGCGCGACTCCGGCTACGAGGTCGACGCCTCGCAGATCCTGGTGACGAACGGCGGCAAGCAGGCCATCTACGAGGCGTTCGCCGCGATCCTCGACCCGGGCGACGAGGTCATCGTCCCGGCCCCGTACTGGACCACGTACCCGGAGTCGATCCGCCTCGCGGGCGGTGTGCCGGTGGAGGTCGTCGCCGACGAGACGACCGGCTACCGCGTCTCCGTGGAGCAGCTGGAGGCCGCGCGTACCGAGCGCACCAAGGTCGTCCTGTTCGTGTCGCCCTCGAACCCGACGGGCGCCGTCTACAGCGAGGCCGACGCCGAGGCCATCGGCCGCTGGGCCGTGGAGCACGGCCTGTGGGTGATGACGGACGAGATCTACGAGCACCTCGTCTACGGAGACGCGAAGTTCACGTCGCTGCCGGCGATCGTCCCGGAGCTGCGCGACAAGTGCATCGTGGTCAACGGCGTGGCGAAGACGTACGCGATGACCGGCTGGCGCGTCGGGTGGATCGTCGGCCCGAAGGACGTGGTGAAGGCCGCGACGAACCTGCAGTCGCACGCCACGTCGAACGTCTCCAACGTGGCGCAGGCGGCCGCGCTCGCCGCCGTGTCCGGCGACCTGACGGCCGTGGAGAAGATGCGTGAGGCCTTCGACCGGCGTCGCAAGACGATCGTGCGGATGCTCAATGAGATCGACGGCATCGTCTGCCCGGAGCCCGAGGGCGCCTTCTACGCGTACCCGACGGTGAAGGGGCTGCTCGGCAAGGAGATCCGCGGCAAGCGCCCGCAGAGCTCCGTCGAGCTGGCCGCGCTCATCCTGGAGGAGGCCGAGGTCGCGGTAGTGCCGGGCGAGGCCTTCGGTACGCCGGGTTACCTGCGGCTCTCGTACGCGCTCGGTGACGAGGACCTCGTCGAGGGCGTATCGCGCATCCAGAAGCTGCTCGCCGAGGCGCGCGACTGAGCTTCTACGTAAGCGTGTGCAAGCGGGCCGTCTCCCTACGGAGGCGGCCCGCTTGTTCGTTCGGGCAGGGCCCCGAAGGTGGAAAGGCGCTACCGGTACGACAGGTGTGTACGGCAGGATCTTGGGATGGAGCGTGTAGGACGTGATGTACGTCAGTTGCCCAAGGCCCACCTGCATCTGCACTTCACCGGGTCGATGCGGCCCACGACCCTGCTGGAACTCGCCGACAAGTACGGGGTGCGGCTGCCCGAGGCGCTGACCGGGGCCGAGCCGCCGAAGCTGCGCGCGACGGACGAGCGCGGCTGGTTCCGCTTCCAGCGGCTCTACGATGCGGCGCGGTCCTGTCTGCGGGAGCCCGAGGACATTCAGCGTCTGGTGCGGGAGGCCGCGGAGGAGGACATCGCGGACGGGTCCGGGTGGCTGGAGATCCAGGTCGACCCGACGTCGTACGCGCCGCGTCTCGGCGGCCTGATCCCGGCTCTGGAGATCATCCTCGACGCCGTGGACAGCGCCGCGCGGGAGACCGGCCTCGGGATGCGCGTCCTGGTCGCCGCGAACCGTATGAAGCATCCGCTGGACGCCCGTACGCTGGCGCGCCTCGCGGTGCGGTACGCGGACCGGGGCATCGTCGGTTTCGGGCTCTCCAACGACGAACGGCGGGGCATGGCGCGGGACTTCGACCGGGCCTTCCACATCGCGAGGGAGGGCGGGCTGCTGAGCGCGCCGCACGGGGGCGAGCTGACCGGGCCCTCGTCCGTGCGCGACTGCCTCGACGACCTGGACGCGACGCGGGTCGGCCACGGCGTGCGGGCCGCCGAGGATCCGCGGCTGCTGAAGCGCCTCGCGGACGGGGGCGTGACCTGCGAGGTGTGCCCGGCCTCGAACGTCGCCCTCGGCGTCTACGAGAAGCCCGAGGACGTGCCGCTGCGCACGCTGTACGAGGCCGGGGTGCCGATGGCGCTGGGCGCGGACGACCCGCTCCTGTTCGGCTCGCGGCTCGCCGCCCAGTACGACATCGCACGCCGCCACCACGGCTTCTCCGACGCCGAACTGGCCGAGCTGGCCCGGCAGTCGGTGCGCGGCTCCGCGGCGCCGTACGACGTCAAGGAGAAGCTTCTGGGCGGCATCGAGGAGTGGCTGGCCGCCTGACCGGGCGGGGGCTCAGGCGATCCCGTTGAGGAGCGTGCGCGCGATGTGGGCCGCGAACTCGTCCACCGGCTGGGGCGGCTTGCCGTCCGGGGACATCTCGTAGGCGAAGGCGCGCTGGGAGCAGGCCCCCAGGAGGAGCGAGGCGGCGGCGTGCGTGTCGGCTTCGGCGCTGATGCGCCCGGACCTCTGTTCCGCCCTCAAGTAGGCGTCCAGTCCCTGGATCGGCTTGTGCGGCCCTGTGCCCAGTTCCCGCATCACCTCTTCGTGGCGGCGCTTGAGCTTGGGCTCCGCGTACAGGGACGCCGCCATCGGGAACGTCTGCTCGTAGAAGAGCGCCGCTTCGTAGGCGATGTCGGTGAGGTTCTGCTCGACCGTACGGTCGGGGTCCCCGGCCCCCTCCTTGAGGAGCCTGCCGAGCAGGGAACCGAGCTTCGGAAGGCGCTCTCCCAGCACCGTCACGAAGAGCTCTTCCTTGTTGGCGAAGTACTTATAGAGCGCCGCTTCGGAGCAGCCCGCCGCTTTGGCGATCTCCTTGGTGGTCGTCCGGGCGAGACCGATACTCAGCATGAGTTCGTGGGCCGCGTCGACGATGCGGACACGGGCCGGCTTCTGGTCCATGTGGGCTCCAACCAACCTTGACGCGGGGTGAGTACTCACTCACTCTAAAGGTGAACCGTGGTGAGTGAACACTCACCCACTACGCGAGCGCACCTGGAGGTACGCCATGAAGCTCACGGTTTTCGGCGCGACGGGCGGGATCGGACAGGAGATCGTCAGGCAGGCCCTGGAGGCAGGGCACGAGGTCACGGCGGTGGTCCGCGATCCGGCGCGCTTCACCGTGACCGGCGAGCGCCTGGATGTGTTCAGGGCCGACCTGAAGGACCCCGAGTCGCTGCGCCCGGCGGTCGCGGGCCGGGACGCCGTGCTGTCCGGCCTGGGCGCCCGCAGGCGCGCGGACGCGGGCATCGCCGCCGAGCTCACGCGGTCGGTCCTGAAGGCGATGGAGGCGGAGGGAGCGCGCAGGTTGGTGGTGGTCAGCGCGGGCCCTGTGGGGCCGCAGCCCGCCGACTCGCCGCTCGTCGACCGCATGATGATCGGCATGATCGGCCGGATCCTGAAGCCCGTCTACGTGGACCTGGCCGACATGGAGGCGGAGTTGGCGCGCAGCGCCACGGACTGGACCTCGGTGCGGCCGCCCCGCCTCCAGGACAAGCCGGTCACCGGTTCGTACCGCACGGTCGTCGGTGGCTTCCCGCGCGCGGGGCGCTTCGCCGGCCGCGCGGACGTGGCGCACGCGATGCTGGCGATGGTGGACGACCCGGCGACGGTGAAGCAGGGGGTCGGGGTCGCCTACTGAAGGCTCCCCGGTGGGGGCGGCTCAGAGGCTGACGCCGACCGCCACCGGCTCGTTGACCAGCGTCACACCGAAGACGTCCCTGACCCCGGCGACGACCTCGCGGGCGAGCGCGAGCAGGTCCTCCGTGGTGGCCTCGCCGCGGTTGGTCAGGGCGAGCGTGTGCTTGGTGGAGATGCGGGCGGGGCCGGTTCCGTAGCCCTTGGTGAAGCCCGCCTTGTCGATGAGCCAGGCCGCCGAGGTCTTGGTGAGGCCCTCCCCCGCGGGGAACGCGGGGGCCTTGGCGTCCGGCCCCAGGCGCTCGACCACGCGCGCGTGGAAGGCCGCGAACTCCGCATCCGTAAGGATCGGGTTGGTGAAGAACGAGCCCGCCGACCAGGTGTCGTGGTCCTCCGGGTCGAGCACCATGCCCTTGCCGCCGCGCAGCTTCAGGACGGTCTCGCGCGCGAGGACGGCCGACACGCGCTCGCCCGCTTCGACGCCGAGGGCGCGCGCGGTCTCCGGGTACTTCAGGGGCGCGCTGAGGCCGCCCGCGTCCTCCAGCTCGAACCGCACACGCAGCACTACGTAGCGGTCGGGTTCGGCCTTGAAGCGGCTGTGCCGGTAGGAGAAGGCGCACTCGGCGTTGGGGATCGTGACGGTCTCGCCGGCCGTGCGGTCGTAGGCGATCACCTCGGTGATCGTGGCGGAGACCTCCTGGCCGTACGCCCCCACATTCTGGATCGGCGTCGCGCCGGCGGAGCCCGGGATCCCGGCGAGGCACTCGACGCCCGCGAGTCCGGCTTCGACGGTGCGCTCGACGGCGTCGGTCCAGACCTCACCGGCCGCCAGTTCCAGCTGCGTACCGTCGAGTTCGAAGCCCTTGGTGGCGATGCGCAGGGCGGTGCCCGCGAAGCCCTTGTCGCCGATGACGAGGTTGCTGCCGCCGCCGATGATCAGCAGCGGCGTGCCGGTGGCGTCGGCCTCGCGCACCGCGTCGATCACCTCGGCGTCGGTGGTCGCGGTGAGCAGCCGGGTGGCGGGCCCGCCGAGCCGGAAGGTGGTCAGGGGGGCGAGAGGGGCGTCGTGGAGTTCCTGCACGCGCTCAAGGGTACGAGAACGGCCCCGCCGCTCGGACGGGGACGCCATTGCCGGGGCCGGGCTCACTGAAAGCGCGGCAGGACGTCCTTCCAACGGAGCGGCAGCTCGCCGGTCGACGCCTTCCAGGTGAGGTGGGCCTCCACGCGCGCGGGTGGGGTGTTCGGGGTGGTCCAGGGCAGGGTCGGCATGGCGTTCCTCCCGGGTGGATCTCCAGTGATCAGGCGTTTTCCAGGACCGGCGCAGGCTCAGGGTCCCGCGGGACGGGCGTAGCGCGCCCCTTCCGCGGAATGAACAGGGCGGCGGCACCGGCCACGGCCACGATCCCCGCGCCCACCCACAGCGCGGGTTCGATCCCGTCCACGAAGTGCTGTGCGGAGTCGTAGCCGCCCTGAGCTGAGAAGACCGACGACATGACCGCGATGCCGAGCGCACCGCCGACCTCGCGCAGCGCGTTGTTGGCGCCGGAGGCGATGCCCTGCTCCTGCGGCAGGACGCTGGACATGACCAGGTTGGCGGCCGGGGCGAAGTAGAGGGCCATGCCGACGCCACTGACGATCAGGGCCGGCAGCTGGGCGGCGTACGAGACGTCGGCGGAGACCACGGCGGCGAACCAGCCGAGTCCGACGGCCTGCAGAAACAGCCCCGCCGCGACGACGGGCCGGCCGCCGATGCGGTCCGAGAGGATCCCGGCGATCGGTGCGACGAGCATCGGCATTCCGGTCCAGGGCAGCATCCTGAGGCCCGCCTCGGTCGGCGAGTAGCCGAGCACGCCCTGCAAGAACTGGCTGAGCAGGAAGATCGAGCCGAACATCCCGAGGAACATCAGCAGGCTCGCCGCGTTGATCCCGGCGAACGCCCGGGAGCGGAAGAGCCGCATGGGCAACATGGAGTTCTCATTGCGGATCCCGTGGCGCACGAACCCGGCGAGCAGCGCCGTCCCCGCGAACAGGCCGGTCAGCACGAGGGGGTCGGTCCACCCGACGACGGGCGCGCGCACCAGGCCGTACACGATGCCGAACAGACCGCCGCTGGCGAGCAGGGTGCCCACGACGTCGAGCCGGGCACCGGAGCCGTACGACTCCTTCAGGCGCAGCCGGGCGAGCGGCAGCAGGGCGAGGCCCAGCGGAACGTTCAGCCAGAAGATCCAGTGCCAGGAGATGTGCTCGGTGAGGCTGCCGCCGATGAGCGGGCCGGAGGCGACGGCGAGCCCGTTGACCGCGCCCCATATCCCGTACGCCAAGCCGCGCTTGGCCACCGGGACGGCCGCGGTGAGCAGGGTCAGGGTGAGCGGCATCATGATCGCGGCACCGACGCCCTGCACGGCACGGGCCGCGATCAGGGAGTCGATGCCGGGCGCCATGGCCGCGGCGGCGGAGGCCACGGTGAAGACCGTGAGACCGGCCAGGAAGAGCCGCCTGCGCCCGAAGCGGTCCCCCAGTGCCGCGCCGAACATCAGCAGCACGGCGAAGGTCAGCGTGTAGGCGCTGACCGTCCACTCCAGGTCGTCGAGCGCGCCGCCGAGATCTTGACGGATGGACGGCAGGGCCGTGGTGACGACGAGGTTGTCGAGGGCCGCCATGAATCCGGCGACGCTGGTGATGAGGAGGGCCCAGAGGGCTCCTCCGCGGTTCTGTGCGGTTGGCTGCTGTGACATTGCTTCCCCTTGAGATCCCTAGGTTAGTTATTGATGACTAACTTTGATGGGCACAAAAGTGCGCACCCCCGTGACACAGGTGGCTGCTTACCGCCCCGGCTGAGCCGAGGTGTCGAATCCCGCCCAGACCCGGTGATCGGGCTGGAAGCCCATCGAGACAAGGACGTTGATCAGCATTCCGTAGGCGAGGAACTGGGTCGTCTCCCCCACGTCCGCACCCATGGCCTCGTTGACCACATCCCACATCTTCATCCACTCGGCGCGCAGTGCCTCGCCGAACTCGTGGTCACCAGCCGCCTCTGCGGCGGAGACGGCCACGTACATCTGCATCTGCATGTGCAGCTTCTCGGGGTCGTCCGAGATGAGCGACTGGTACGCCGCACCCATGCACTGCATCGACTCCTCCCCCTCGGCCGCCGCCCCGTCGTACGCCTTCTGGAATACGTCGGTGACGTCCCGGCAGCAGCGCCGGGCAGCTTCGAGAAAGATGGCCTGCTTCCCTGCGAAGAGGCGGAAGAGATACGGCTGGGAGACACCGACCCGCTTGGCGATCGTCTCGGTCGAGGTGCCGTTGTAGCCACCCCGCGAGAACTCGGTGATCGCCGCGCGGATGACACTCTCGCGCCGCTCCTCCGCACTCATCCTGACCATGTGGCCAAGTTAGTGGCCAATCACTATCTACGTCAATCCCTCCGAACCGGCACGCGTATCCGGCACGCGCAGGGGCCTCATTTCGGCACACGCAGGGGCACGGCACGCGTAAGGGGCGCCTCCCCAGGGAGACGCCCCTTACTCACAGCTACGTAGGCAGCGATCAGACCAGCTGAACGACCGCCCGCGACATCCCGAGCACCTTCTGCCCCGCGCTCATGGCGACCAGGTCGACCCGTACGCGGTTGTCGTCGAGCTTGGCCGCGACCTTGGCGCTGACCTCGATCTCGGCGCCCTTGTCGTCGTTCGGCACGACGACCGGCTTGGTGAAGCGGACACCGTACTCGACGACGGCGGCCGGGTCGCCGGCCCAGTCGGTGACGACACGGATCGCCTCGGCCATCGTGAACATGCCGTGCGCGATCACGTCCGGCAGGCCGACCTCGACCGCGAACTTCTCGTTCCAGTGGATCGGGTTGAAGTCACCGGAGGCGCCCGCGTACTGCACGAGCGTGGCACGTGTCACAGGGAAGGACTGTGCGGGCAGTTCGGTGCCGACCTCGACATCGGCGTACTTGATGTTCGTCGCCATGGCGATCAGGCCTCCTCTGCGGCGCGCGAGACGAGCTTGGTCCAGGCGGTCACGACGTGCTCACCGGCCTCGTCGTGCACCTCACCCCGTACGTCGATGATGTCGTTGCCCGCGAGCGACTTGATGCCCTCAATGGTCGAGGTGACGGTCAGCCGGTCGCCGGCCCGCACCGGGCGCGTGTAGGCGAACTTCTGGTCGCCGTGCACGACGCGGCTGTAGTCGAGCCCCAGCTCCGGGTCGTGGATGACCTCACCCGCGGCCTTGAAGGTGATCGCGAACACAAAGGTCGGCGGGGCGATCACATCGGGGTGACCGAGCTCCTCGGCGGCGGCACGGTCGACGTACGCGGGATTCGTGTCCCCCACCGCCTCCGCGAACTCACGGATCTTCTCCCGGCCGACCTCGTACGGGTCGGTGGGCGGATAGGTCCGCCCCACGAAGGACTGGTCGAGCGCCATGGGCTCGGCACCTCCTGGATGTGTTCTCGATCTGCCTGATCAACGAAACGACACGAGGCCGCCCCCGAAGTGGGGACGGCCTCGTGTACGAGCCTGATTTATCGCGTTTCGCGGTGCGCGGTGTGCGCGTTGCAACGCGGGCAGTGCTTGTTCATCTCAAGACGGTCCGGGTTGTTACGCCGGTTCTTCTTGGTGATGTAGTTCCGCTCCTTGCACTCCACGCAGGCCAGCGTGATCTTCGGGCGGACGTCGGTGGCAGCCACGTGAGTGCTCCTTGACGGACGGGACGGATGGATTAACGCATAAAAGAGTAGCCGACTGAAGGACCGACCCCGCAATCGGCTACTGTTAGTAGCGGTGACCGGACTTGAACCGGTGACACAGCGATTATGAGCCGCTTGCTCTACCGACTGAGCTACACCGCTGCGATGCATGCGCTGCGTTGGACGCGTGCACCAGAGCCCCAATGCGGAATCGAACCGCAGACCTTCTCCTTACCATGGAGACGCTCTACCGACTGAGCTATTGGGGCGAGCGATGAAGACATTACACGGTCGCGCGCCGATCGCCCAAATCCGTTTCACGCCCCCACCCGCCGGGAACGATGCCGCGTTTCCGTGCCAGGCACATGAGCCCCTCGGGCCCCACCGGTACGACTATTTCGGCGGTCCTCGAAGCGCCCCTGTCCCGGTTCTAGGCTCGACCCACCCTGCGTGATCTTGGACGCGATACGCGTCCTCGCCGAGCCCTCAGCCGAGCCCTCAGGAGCGCGATGTCCGACAGCCCCTCACAGCAGCCACCGTCACCCGACGTGCCCGAGGGCTCCGGACTGTTGCTGAGCGGCGCCCGGCTCACCGACGGCAGGACCGTGGACGTGCGGCTCGACGGCGGGCACATCGAGGCGGTCGGCACGGCCGGCAGCCTCACCGCGCGCGGCTCACGCCTGGACCTCACCGGCTGCCTGCTGCTTCCTGCCCCCGTCGAACCCCACGCGCACGCGGACACGGCCCTTTCGGCCGACTGCGAGGGCCCCGTCTCGTACGCCCCCGAGGACATCCAGCGCCGGGCCACCGAGAGCACCCTGCTGCAACTCGGCCACGGGGCGACCGCCCTGCGTTCCCATGTGCGGATCGGCGACATGGAGGGGCTCGGTTCCATGGAGGCGGTGCTCCAGGCCCGGCGGTCGCTGGTGGGGCTCGCGGATCTGCGGACGGTGGCGATGCCCCGGCTGCTGACTGGGCTCGCCGGGGTCGACGGGCTCGCCATGTTGCGGGACGCCGTCAAAATGGGCGCCTCCGTAGTAGGCGGTTGCCCCGATCTGGACCCCGACCCAACGGGCTACGTAGAGGCGGTGCTTGAAGTCGCCGCCGAACACGGGTGCCCGGTCGACCTGCACACGGACGGGGCCGATCCGGTGCGGCTCGGTCGGCTCGCGGCGGCGGTCGGCGGTCTGCGCACGGGCGTCACCGTCGGACCACTGGGCGGACTCTCCAGGCTTCCGGAGGAGGCGGCACGGCCCGCCGTGGACCGGCTCGCGGCCGCCGGGGTGACGGTGACGTGCCTGCCGCAGGGAGGGTGTGCGGGGGTGGACGAGCGGACCGTCGCGCCGGTGCGGCTGCTGCGGGCGGCCGGGGTGCCGATCGCGGCGGGCAGCGGGGCGCTGCGCGACGTGTCGAACCCCGTGGGCCGCGGCGACCCGCTGGAGGCCGCCTACTTGCTGGCATCGCGCTACGGGATGCGACCGCAGGACGCCTACGAAGCGGTGAGTTCGACGGCCAGGGCGGCGCTCGGCCTGCCGGAGGTGCGCGTGGAGGCGGGGTTCCCCGCGGAGCTGCTCGCGGTGCGGGGCGAACGGCTCGCGGGGGCGCTCTCCCTCGCGTACAGCCGGATCGTCGTGCACCGGGGGCGCGTCGTGGCGAGGACCAGCGCGGTGCGGGAGTACTGCGACTCGGCCGCCGCGGTCGCCCTCGATCTGCCGCGGCAGGGGCGGGCGGCCAAGTACGGCGGCGGGAGCCCCGCTTGAACACTCGTACGGGGCCCGGTCGCGCATGGTTGCACGGTGAACCGCCCGTCCCGGGCGTACCGTCGAAGACATGCGCATTGTCATCGCTGGGGGTCATGGTCAGATCGCGCTGCGGCTCGAGCGGCTGCTCTCCGCGCGCGGGGACGAAGTAGCGGGGATCATCCGCAAGCCGGAGCAGGGTGACGCCCTGCGGTCGGCCGGCGCGGAACCCGTCCTGTGCGACCTGGAGTCGGCGTCCGTGGAGGAGGTCGCGGCGCATCTGCAGGGTGCGGACGCGGCCGTTTTCGCGGCGGGCGCGGGTCCGGGCAGCGGCGTCGGCCGAAAGGACACCGTGGACCGGGACGCCGCCGTGCTGTTCGCGGATGCCGCGGAGCGGGCCAAGGTCCGCCGCTACATCGTGGTGTCGGCCATGGCGGCGGACGCCGCGCACCAGGGCGACGACGTCTTCGACGTCTACCTGCGGGCCAAGGGTGCGGCCGACGACAACGTACGGCGCCGTACCGGGCTCGACTGGACGATCCTGCGGCCCGGTCAGCTGACGAACGACGCGGGGACCGGGCTCGTCCGCCTGGAGGCCTCGACCGGGCGCGGGCCGGTGCCGCGCGACGACGTGGCGGCCGTCCTCGCGGAGCTGGTGGACACGGCCGCCACGGCGGGGCTGACGCTGGAGCTGATCTCCGGCTCCACGCCGGTCACGGTGGCGGTGAAGTCGGTCGCGGGCAACTGAGTCGCGGGCGGGGGCGCGGACGGGCGGGCGGCCGGTCCGCGCGCGTGCCTCGGAACAGCGGCACGCGGGCTTCAGAACAGCGGCATCTGGCCCGGCACGTGCGGGACCACGTAGCCGTCGAGCGCGTCCTGGACGGCGCCCAGTTGGGCGGGGCGCCGTGAGCCGGGGCAGGAGACCAGCTCTCCCGCGGCGCGGGTGCCGGGCGGATCGTGGCGGGCGAAACGGCCCGCCACGACCGCGATCTCACGGCGGCATTCGGGGCAGTGTCGGCGGCGGGATGTGGTCGGCATGGGTTCAGTCTGCGTGGTGATCGCCGCGGACACACGGTGAAACCCCCTCAGGACGGGCCCTGAGGGGGTTTCTTGTCGTGCGACGCGGCGTCAGATCCCCATGCACGGCACGGGCCAGCGGCGCATGCGTGGCGGCAGCGCCACTGCCCACCCGTCCACGATCAGTGCGAGCCCTTCCTCGGCCAGGTGGCGGGCCGCTTCTTGGTGGGCGGGAGCGAGCGTGTCGAGCGGTGTGGCGTCGCTCAGCGTGTCGAACGCGGTGAGCAGGTCGGGGTGGTCGAGCGTGAATCGCGCCGAGGCGGGGCGCTCTCGACGGTCCATGACGGTGACGAATCCCGGGCCGCGGCGGTGGTAGAGCATCCCGTAGGTGTGCTCGGCCCGCCATGTCGCCAACTCGCCTGGCTCGTCGGCCTGTTGGGCTGGGGGTGGAAGGTGATGCAGGGTGCGGAGGTTATACGTGACACGGTCCGTGAGGGCGGAGCCGTCATACGTAACACCTGCCGCGCCCTCAGAGGCCCCGGGTCCGTCATACGTATGACGCGGGTCGGTGGCCGCCTCCCAGTGCGTGCTCAGCCCCGCAGCCTGGCACTCACGCAGGAACTGGACCGCCCGAGTGATGGCGCGGCCGTCACCACGCAAGGGCAGCGGCTCGCTCACGCGGACGCGGGTGCCGATGACGCGGTGCGGGACGAGGGCAGGGAGCGCGGTCATCCGGAGGCCGCCGGGGCAGAGGCGGTGGAGGCGGTGGAGGCGGTGGAGGCGGTGGAGGCTGCGCTATCGACGCGGATCGGCGCGGTGCGGGTGGGCAGGGACACGTAGGTGCCGGTGTCGCGGAAGAGGAGACCGAACGTGACGGCCTGCGCGACCCACTCCCCCAGCTCTTCGACCGGTACGTCGTGGCCCGCGTCGGCGAGTTTGCGCTGCAGGGCGGGCTCGCCCGCGCCCTCCTCCAGGATGCGCAGAGCGGCCGCCTCCCAGCCGTTGAACCAGTAGGTGCGGCGCGGCCAGCCCTCGCGGCGGTCCCGTACGAGGAGGGTGTTCTCGTCCTCTCCCGCCTGCTCCATGACGAGGGTCGACGTGGCGTGCTGCGCACGCCATTGCGCCACGGCCCGCAGTAGCCGGTCCTCCGTATCCCCGCCGATGCCGGCGTCCTCGGTGTCGAACAGGTAGACCAGCTCGGCGAGTTCGGACTCAGGCAGCTCGTACACGTGCTGGTACATGTCGGCGGGACGCCGCTTGCCGAAACCCAGGGCGGGATCGGTGAAGTGCGGGCTGAAGCGCTCCAGTTGGATGCGGAAGGCGCCACTCGGCGGCTGGAGGTGTACGAGGGCGGGCAGCTGGTCGAGCACGCGCGCGTAGTCCCGCACTGTCTCGCCGGGGAACCCGTAGAGGTAGTTCCAGGTACAGGTGACCTCATGGTTGTCGAACTCGCGCAGCGTGCGGATGTTGCGGGCGCCGGTGACGCCCTTGTCCATCAGGTCGAGGACGCGGTTGCTGAGGCTTTCGATGCCGGGCTGGATCAGCACGACGCCCGCGGCGCCGAGTTGGCCGATCTGTTCCCGGCTGAGGTTGGACTTCACTTCGTAGTGGATCCGCAGGTCCCAGCCACTGTTGGCGGCGAGCGGCAGGAAGTCCTTGAAGTACGCCATGTCGATGATGTTGTCGACGGTGACGATGTCGAGGATGCGGTGGCGGCGCACGAGGCGTTCGATCTCGCTCCACAGCCGCTCGCCGGGCTTGGCGCGAAACGCCATGGTGCTGCCGTTGAGGCCGCAGAAGGTGCAGTGGTGCTTCTCGCCCCACCAGCAGCCGCGGGCTCCCTCGACGACCAGCTTGGGATACAGGTATTCGAGGACCGTCGACGCCTCGATGTCCGCCTGCCACTGGTCGTAATCGGGCGACGGTATGTGGGCCGGAGCCACAGTGCGGTGGGGTTCGGTGTTGACCCGGGAGACGCCGCCGTCCCACCAGCAGAGGCCCGGAACGTCGTCGGGGGGCGTGCCCGCGTCCAGGTGGGCGAGGAGGGCCGGGAAGGCGTACTCACCTTCGCCGCGCACGACGTGGTCCACGTAGGGGTGGTTGCGGTGCAGGGCGTGCCCCATGGGGCCCTCGCAGTTGCTGCCGCCGAAGACAACGGTCAACTTCGGGTGACGGCGTTTGAGTTCCCTGGCGAGGGCGAGGGACGCCACGTTCTGCATGAACGTGCTCGTGAACCCGACGACGTCGGGCTCGTGCGCCAGCACCTCGGTCGCGCAGCGCTCGATGTACTCGGCGGCATGGCGACGCATCTCGAAGGCCGTGTCCAGGGTGTCTGCGGGCACACCGCGCTCGCGCGCGTACGACCGCAGCTGTGCGGCGCCCCAGTCCTCGTCGTCGTAGAGGACTCCGGAGAACACCCAGTCGCCGATCCCGTGGAAGATCGAGTCGCTGCCGATCGCTTCGTAGTCGCTGGGGTTCAGTCGACCGCCCGTGCGCTCGAGAAGCAGCTCCGCCCAGCGCAGCGAGCCGTGGAACTCGCGCACCTCGTCGTCCGGGCGGACCTCCCGCAGCAGCTGGTGCAGCAGACCTACTTGGAGGGAGGGCAGGTCGATCGCATGCCAGGGCATGGTCACCAGCCCAACGCGCATGACGTCCCGCCTCTTCTTGCCACCACAAGCCGACTCACCCTATGGGCGTCCCACCCGTCGCACAAGGGCGTACGGGAGGGCCTCAGAGGCCCCACATAGACCCCACATAGACGCCGCACCCACCTGTACGGCTTCGGCGCAGCCCACACCGAGCGGTACGGCGCCCAAGGGTCCGTGGCCTGGCTGACCCGGTGTGGTCAGCCAGGCCAGTGGGCTCAGCGCACGTCCACACAGTCACCGGTGGCGGTGACCGGCGGCGTGGTGGAGGTGCCCTCGAACTTGTAGCGGTAGCAGCGGTCGGTGGTGGCGGTGCGAGTCTGCTTCTCGACGCCCGCCAGGCTTCCGGTGCCGGTGCTGTGGCTGCTGGTGGTGGCGTACGAGCCGGTCAGCGAACGCTCCTGGAGGCGGACGGTCTGCTGGGTGTAGCCCGCGTACTTGTGGGTGTCCCAGTTGGCGCGCTCCAGCTTGCCGGTGATCGTGATCTTCTTGCCCTTGGCGACGGGCTCGGGGGCCGCGTTGTTGCTCAGCCGGGACCAGCGCTTGAGGTACCAGGTCTTGGCGTTCTCCGTGCGCACGTCGGTGGTCGCTTCGGTGATCGCGTAGAGGTCGATCTTCCAGGCTCCGGCGTCCTCGTTCTTCAGGTCGTACTCGGGGTCGATCTTGAAGGTGGCCTTGCAGCTGAACGTGGCCTCCCCGGACTGGACGCAGGGGTCCGTGTCCGCATCGAACTGCTCGGAGTTCATGTACTGCTTCAGTCCGCTGTCCTGGTCGGTGCCGCGCCAGATCGACGCGTGGCTGCCGTAGAGCTTCGACCCGCCGCCGACCGTCCACTTCACGGTGATCGTCTGCGTGTTCGTCGTCCCGACCTGGGCGCTGTTGCCGCCGTTGACGGTGATGCCGGAGACGACGGTGGCGTCGGCAGTGCCGTCGGCGGCCAGGGCTCTGGGCTTCGGCGCGGCGTCCTTCGCATCCGACGCGTCGGCGACCGCGGCCTTGCTCTGCTCCAGCGCCTCGGCCGCGCCGGTCCCACCCGCCGTCGCGGACGGTGTGACGAGCAGGCCGACGGCGACCCCGGAGGCGGCCAGTGCGCTGACACCCAGGATCACCTTCTTGCCGGACGTCAACTTACTGCGGGAGTGCTGGGGCATGAGGAGGCTCCGTTATCGACTCACGACGGGCGGATGCAGGTCACGGACGGGCTCGGGCGGACTCACATCACGCACGGCCACAGCGGCCGCACAGTCTTGATCGGCGATGAAGCGAGAGGGTTGTACGCGCGTGACGATTGGGGCCTGTGAGGTGCATCACCCGGCACTCGTCGACGATCGGCGTTCGAACAATCGGCGTTCGAACAAAAAGAAGACCCCTCCGCGCTGCGTTTCCGCAGTTCGGAGGGGTCTATCCCAAGTGTGGCGGCGCCAGGATTCGAACCTGGGAAGGCTGAGCCGGCAGATTTACAGTCTGCTCCCTTTGGCCGCTCGGGCACACCGCCTTGGGTTCGCTGCCCCGGGCCCCGCTTTGCGGCGGTGCTCGCTGGCAACGACGTAAACAATACCTGATGCACAGGGGTGCTTCGCCACCCGATTGAACGGCGGCCGGGCACGGCACGGTGGCTAGGCTGCTCCTGGCGCGACTTCCCCGGCGCGCAGCCCGAGCAGAACCCGGTCGGAACCCGACCAGCACCCGATCCACCCCCGATACAAGGAGCCACAGGACATGGCCGACTCCAGTTTCGACATCGTCTCGAAGGTCGAGCAGCAGGAGGTCGACAACGCCCTCAACCAGGCTGCCAAGGAGATCTCGCAGCGCTACGACTTCAAGAACGTGGGCGCCTCGATCTCCTGGTCCGGCGAGAAGATCCTGATGGAGGCCAACGGCGAGGAGCGGGTCAAGGCCATCCTCGACATCTTCCAGACCAAGCTGGTCAAGCGTGGGATCTCGCTGAAGTCGCTGGACGCCGGTGAGCCGCAGCTGTCCGGCAAGGAGTACAAGATCTTCGCCTCGATCGAGGAGGGCATCTCCCAGGAGAACGCCAAGAAGGTCGCGAAGACCATCCGCGACGAGGGGCCGAAGGGCGTCAAGGCACAGGTTCAGGGCGACGAGCTGCGCGTCAGCTCCAAGAGCCGTGACGATCTGCAGTCCGTCCAGCAGTTGCTCAAGGGCAAGGACTTCGACTTCGCGCTGCAGTTTGTGAACTACCGGTAGGACTGGACCGCCTGCAGGGCAGCTTTACAGCGGTCTACGTAAGCGAAGGGGCGGCACCCGACGGGTGCCGCCCCTCCTTGCTGCCGGCTGCAGCTCAGCGGCGACTGCGTGAGTTGCCGAAGAAGATGCGGTAGGCGACCAGGAGGACGAGGGCGCCACCGATCGCGGCGACCCAGGTCGCGCCGTCGTAGAAGTCCGTGGATATGGGGCGGTCCAGCCAACGGGACGATATCCAGCCGCCGATGAAGGAGCCCGCGACGCCGATGAGGGTCGTGCCGATCAAGCCGCCCGGATCCCGGCCGGGCAACAGGAACTTGGCGATGGCACCGGCCAGTAGTCCAAGGATGATCCAGCCGATGATGCCCATGCCGCGTTCTGCCCCTCTGTAGTGCTGTGGCGCCTACTGCCTTGCTGTAGCGCCTTGTTGCGTCCTTCTCGCCGGGTCGCCGAGTGCGTCGCCGCCCCGGCTCCCTGCTGCCCAGAAGGACGACGGGTAGACATGGTGTGGTTGCACGAGCCCTTTAATGTGCGTCACATGACACAGTCGGGAACCCCGCTTCGCAGGGCGCTTGGTGTGCGGGACGCCGTGGTCGTCGGTCTCGGATCGATGATCGGGGCGGGCGTCTTCGCCGCGCTCGGGCCCGCGGCGCGGGCAGCCGGCACCGGGGTGCTGTACGCACTCGCGGTGGCGGCTGTGGTGGCCTACTGCAACGCGATGTCGTCGGCGCGGCTCGCGGCCGTGTATCCCGTGTCCGGAGGCACGTACGTGTACGGGCGGGAGCGGCTCGGGCCCTTCTGGGGGTATCTGGCGGGCTGGGCGTTCGTCGTCGGCAAGTCGGCCTCGTGCGCGGCGATGGCGCTGACCGTGGGGACGTACGTGTGGCCGGGGCAGGCTCATGCGGTGGGGGTCGCCGCGGTCGTGGCGCTGACTGCCGTGAACTGCTTCGGGGTGGAGAAGTCGGCCTGGCTGACACGGATCGTCGTCGCGGTCGTGCTCGCCGTGCTGGCGGCCGTCGCGGTGGTGTGCGCGGGCTCGGGGAGCGCCGAGGGCGGGCGGCTCGCTCCCGGGCTCTCCGAGGGCCTGAGCGGCGTGCTGAGCGGCGCCGGGCTGCTGTTCTTCGCGTTCGCCGGGTACGCGCGCGTGGCGACGCTCGGCGAGGAGGTGCGGGATCCGGCGCGGACCATTCCGCGGGCGATCCCCACGGCGCTCGGGATCACCTTGGTCGTGTACGCCGCCGTGGGCGCCGCCGCCGTCGCCGTGCTCGGCGTGGACGGGCTCGCGCGGGCCTCGGCCCCGCTGGCCGACGCCGTACGGGAGGCGGGCGGCGACGGCCTCGTACCGGTGGTGCGGGCGGGGGCGGCGGTAGCGGCGCTCGGGTCGCTGCTGGCGCTGATCCTGGGTGTGTCCCGGACGACGCTCGCGATGGCGCGGGACCGGCATCTGCCGGGCGCCCTGGCGGCCGTGCACCCGCGCTTCCGGGTGCCGCGGCGGGCCGAGCTCACGGTCGGGGCCGTGGTGGCCGTCGTAGCGGCCTTCGGCGACGTACGCGGGGCGATCGGGTTCTCGTCGTTCGGCGTGCTGGTGTACTACGCGATCGCCAACGCCTCGGCGTGGACGCTGAGTTCCGCGGTACGCGCGCGGGCGCTGCCGGCGCTCGGGGCCGCGGGATGCCTGGCGCTGGCGTGCTCGCTGCCCGCTTCGTCCGTTGCGGCGGGTGCGGGTGTCATCGCCCTGGGGGCGCTCGCCTACGCGGTCCGGCTACGCGCGCGTAGTGCGCACGGCACCGGAGGCGGCGCGGCCTAGCGCGCCGCGAACGGCTGGTTCGTGGGCACGATTTCGCGGCCGAGGGGCAGCAGCGAGAGCGGGATCATCTTGAAGTTGGCGATGCCGAACGGGATCCCGATGATCGTCACGCACAGGGCGAGGCCCGTGAAGATGTGCGCCAGGGCCAGCCACCAGCCCGCGAGGATCAGCCACAGGACGTTGCCGACGCAGGAGGGCGCGCCCGCGTCCCTGCGCTCGACGGTCGTCTTCCCGAAGGGCCACAGTGCGTAGACGCCGATCCTGAAGGAAGCGATACCGAAGGGGATCCCGATGATCGTGATGCAGAGCAGCACGCCGGCCAGCAGGTAGCCGAGGAACAGCCAGAAGCCGCTCAGGATCAGCCAGATGACGTTGAGGATTGTCTTCACTGTTGGCGACCTGCCATCTGCTCCAGCCGGGAAACGCGCTCCGCCATCGGCGGGTGCGTGGAGAACATCTTCGACATTCCCTGGCCGGGGCGGAAGGGGTTGGCGATCATCATGTGGCTCGCCGTCTCGATGCGCGGCTCCGGCGGCAGGGGCAGCTGCTTCGTGCCCGCCTCGAGCTTGCGCAGGGCGCTCGCCAGGGCCAGCGGGTCCCCGGTCAGCTGGGCACCCGAGGCATCGGCCTCGTACTCGCGGGAGCGGCTGATGGCGAGCTGGATCAGGGATGCCGCGAGCGGCCCCAGGATCATGATCAGGAGCATTCCGAAGATGCCGGGTCCGTCGTCGTCGTTCGAGCGGCCGACCGGGATCAGCCAAGCGAAGTTGACGAGGAACATGATCACGGAGGCGAGGGCTCCGGCGACCGAGGAGATCAGGATGTCGCGGTTGTAGACGTGGCTCAGCTCGTGCCCGATGACACCGCGCAGCTCGCGCTCGTCCAGGATGCGCAGGATTCCCTCGGTGCAGCACACCGCGGCGTTGCGCGGGTTGCGGCCCGTCGCGAACGCGTTCGGCGCCTCCGTAGGAGAGATGTACAGGCGCGGCATGGGCTGACGCGCCTGCGTGGAGAGCTCGCGCACCATCCGGTACAGCGCGGGCGCCTCGAATTCGCTCACCGGGCGGGCGCGCATCGCGCGCAGGGCCAGCTTGTCGCTGTTCCAGTACGCGTACGCGTTCGTCCCCAGGGCGATGACGAGCCCGACGATGAGCCCCGTACGGCCGAAGAAGCTGCCGATGACGAGGATGAGGGCGGACAGGCCTCCGAGGAGTACGGCGGTCTTCAACCCGTTGTGCCGGCGGTGCACGGTACGTCCTCCTGATGGTGCGGCAGGGGAACCCACTGCTTGCTTGTCTGCTGCTTCCACTGGGTCTGGAGTCGTGTGTGTTTCCACGTCCAGTGGACCCTCCCTGACTGGTCAACGCCAGACGAGGAGGACGAGTTCCCTTGTCCGCTCGGGACGGGCCCGTGCGGTCGTGTAGGCCGACCGGGTCAGCGCTGCTGCGGCAGACCCGCCAGCTCCAGGGCCTCCGGGTCCGCCTCGATCTCGCTCGTGCAGTGCGCGCAGCGGGTGGCGACGCCGGGGATCTGGGTGTAGCAGCGCGGGCAGTCGCGCAGGGCCGCCTTGATGTCGACGGGCTTGCCGCGGTCCAGGCGCGCCTGGAGCTTCATCATCGGGACGACGATGCAGAAGTAGAGCACCGCGGCGGTGATCAGGAAGGCGATGATCGCGCTGACGAACTTGCCGTACGGGAAGTCGGTGCCCTCGACCGTGAAGTGCGCCTCACCGAAGTCGCCGGTGGACTTCGTGGCGACGCCGATGAGTGGCGCGATGAACGCCGTACTGAGTGCGGTGACCACAGCCGTGAACGCGGTTCCGACCGCGAGGCCGATGGCCATCGTGATGATGTTTCCGCGAAGGATGAAGTCCTTGAACCCGCTCAGCACGACGCCTGTCTCCTTGATGTGGGGCTGTGGTCATTGGTGGGGGGCCGGTGACCGGCCCGTACATGTGGTGCCGTACGAGGGTGCCTAGAAGAGGCCCGTCGAGGCAAAACGCAGGACCATTTGGGGTGCGCCGGAGAGGGCCACTCCGATGACGGCTGTGACGGCGATCGCCGCTGTGAGCGGCCTGGTCGCGCGGTGGACGGCGGGTGCGCCTTCAGGGGCGCGGAACAGGGTCGCGGTCCACTGGAGGTAGTAGAAGAGCGCGATCACGACGTTCACGGCCATGACGACGGCGAGCCAGCCGAGCCCCGCGTCGACGGCCGCCGAGAAGACCGTGACCTTCGCGAACAGGCCGATGATGCCCGGCGGCAGGCCCGCGAGACACAGCAGGAAGAAGCCCAGGACGAGCGCGGCGAGCGGGTTCGAGGCGTACAGGCCCCGGTAGTCGCTGATGCGGTTCAGCGGCTTCGTACGGGCGACCAGGGCGGCCACCGCGAACGCGCCGAGGTTCACCGCGGCGTACATGAGGGCGTACGCGAGGGTGGAGCCGATCGACTTCTGGGGGTCGTCCGAGTAGGCGGCCGCGGCGATCGGTACCAGGAGGTAGCCGGCCTGGCCGACGGAGGACCAGGCGAGCAGGCGGACGGCGCTGTACGCGCGCGTGGCCTGCTGGCGGATGGCGGCCACGTTTCCGACGGTCATGGTCAGCGCGGCGAGCGCGGCCAGGGCCGGACCCCATACGTCGGCGTACGAGGGGAACGCGACGACCGTGACGAGGATGAGGCCGGAGAAGCCGACGGCCTTGCCGATGACCGACAAGTAGGCGGCGATCGGCAACGGCGCGCCTACGTAGGTGTCGGGTACCCAGAAGTGGAACGGTACGGCGGCCGTCTTGAAGGCGAAGCCCACGAGGGTGAGCGCGACACCGGTCTGGGCCAGGGTGTGGAACTGCCCGTCCACGTGGGTGAGTTCGGTGGCGACCCGCGTCAGGTGCAGGCTGCCCGTGGACGCGTACACGAAGCTCACGCCGAGCAGGGTGACGGCGGTCGCGGTGACCGAGGAGAGAAAGAATTTCAGGGCCGCGTCGGAGGAGCGCCTGTCGCCCTGTTTGAGGCCCACGAGGGCGAAGGCGGGGAGCGAGGCGACTTCCAGGGCGACGACGAGCGTGGCCAGGTCACGGGAGGCGGGCAGCAGGGCCGCCCCCGCGGCCGAGGACAGGAGGAGGAACCAGAACTCCCCTTCGGGGAGAGGCCTGTTCGCGTTCTTGGCGTCCTTCAGGGAGCTGACCGAGAGCAGCGCGGTGAGCAGGGCGCCGGCCAGAACCAGGAACTGGATGACGAGCGTAAAACGGTCCGCCGTGTAGCTGCAGGCATCGTACGGCGCGCCCTTGAGGCAGAACGTGGAGCGCTCGTCCCCGATCAGCGGCAGCAGTGCGAGCGCCGCGGCGGCAAGGCCCGCGATGGAGATCCAGCCCAGGAGCGGCTTGCGGCGCTCCGCCACGAACAGGTCGGCGACCAGCACGACGAGGGCCACGACCGCCGCGATCGTGGGCGGCGCGATGGCGACCCAGTCGACGGACTGGACGAGGGACGCCACGGAGGGCGCGGCGACGGCGATCACTGGAGGCCTCCTGCGAGGAGCTTCTGCACGGCGGGGTTCGTGAGGCCGAGCAGGGCTGCGGGCCACAGGCCCGCGAGGACGGTGAGGACGACGAGCGGGGTCCAGGCGGCGAACTCGTAGCCGCGCACATCGGCGAACACGGGCGCCTCCGGAGCCGCCGGGGCTTCCTTCGGGCGGGGGCCCATGCAGATGCGGCGGACCACGATCAGCATGTACGCGGCGGTGAGCAGCGTGCCGAGGGCCGCGATCGCCATGAAGACCAGGAACGCAGGGCGGCTGAGGCCGTCGGCGGGCTTGAACGCGCCGAACAGCGCCAGCATTTCGCCCCAGAAACCGGCGAGCCCCGGCAGTCCGAGCGAGGCGACGGCGGCGAACGCGAGCAGGCCGCCGAGCCGCGGCGCCTTGCCGTACAGGGCCATGCCGCCCTGCTCGGCGAGGGCGTCGAGGTCACTGGTGCCCGTCCGGTCCTTGAGCGCGCCGACGAGGAAGAAGAGCAGGCCGGTGATGAGGCCGTGGGCGATGTTGGCGAACAGCGCGCCGTTCACGCCGGTCGGGGTCATCGTCGCGATGCCGAGCAGCACGAAGCCCATGTGACCGACGGAGGAGTACGCGATGAGGCGCTTGAGGTCACCCTTCGCGCCCTGCTTGGACAGGTTCAGGCAGGCCAGGGACCCGTAGATGATCCCGACGACGGCGAGCGCGGCGAGGTACGGATCGAAGGTCCGCATCCCGTCGGGCGCGATGGGGAGCAGGATCCGGACGAACCCGTACGTACCCATCTTCAACAGGACACCGGCGAGGAGGACCGACCCGACGGTCGGGGCAGCGGTGTGGGCGTCGGGCAGCCAGCTGTGCAGCGGCCACATCGGGGTCTTCACCGCGAGCCCGATCCCGATCGCCAGAACGGCGATGACCTGCACGGACGCGGTCAGACCCCGGCCGTTGTCAGTGGCGAGTGCCATCATGTCGAACGTGCCCGACTTAACGCCGATAAGGAGAAGGCCGAGCAGCATCACGACCGAGCCGAGCAGCGTGAAGAGGATGAACTTCCAGGCGGCTTGCGTCCGTTGCGCACCGCCCCAGCGGGCGATGAGGAAGTACATCGGGATGAGGACCATCTCGAACGCGAGGAAGAAGAGCAGGAGGTCCAGGACGGCGAAGGTCGCGAGCGTTCCCGATTCCAGGACGAGGATCAGCGCGACGAACGCCTTGGGGGACGGCCCGGCCGGCATGTGGAAGTAGGAGTACAGCGCGCACAGGAACGTCAGCAGCGCCGTGAGCACGAGGAGGGGGAGGGAGATGCCGTCGATGCCGAGGTGGATACGCACGTCGAGCGCGGGGATCCAGCTGATGTCGGTCGTGGCCTGCATCTTCGACGGCTGGTCGTGGTCGAAGCCGAGCGCGAGGACGATCGCGGCGATGAGGATCACGCCGGTCACGGTCACGCCGTGGCGGAGCACGGCCTGGTCGGGTGACTTCCCCTTCAGCCCGGGAGGGGCCGGGAGAAGGGCGAGCACGGCACCGATGAGCGGGCCGACGACGATCAATGCGAGAAAGAACTGCATCACGGATTCGCTGATATCGATCACGGCTGCTCACGCTCCGGCGGTGGCGACGAGGACGACGGCGACCACCAGGACGACGGTGCCTGCGAGCAGTGCGCTGAGGTAGGTCTGCACGTTTCCGGTCTGGGCCCTGCGCACGGCCCAGCCCAGCGCCTTCGGCGCTTCAGCCGCTCCGCGTACGTAGGTGTCGACGACGGCGCGGTCGAGGAAGCCGACCAGTGCGGCGCCGGCCTGCACCGGGCGGACGAAGAGCGCCGCGTAGACGGCGTCGAGGTGGAAGCCGACGGCCGCGTGTCGGTGCAGCGGGCCGAGCAGGAGACGACCGGGGTCGGCCGGGTCGGGGGCCGCCGCGATGTCGCCGTACGCGGGGGTGTGGGTCGCGATGGCCTCGGCCTCGACCAGACCCGCGTCGCCGGACTCGGTATCGACGGCGACGGCGCCGATCGGGGTGCGGCGGGCCGCCATCGACGTGGTGTGGCGCCAGGCCGCGTAGGTGACCAGGCCGCCGACGAGTGCGAAGCCGGTGCCGAGGACGGAGGTGGTCAGCGTCGGGGTGAGGGACACGCCGTCGAACCAGTCGGGGAGCACGCCCGCGAGCAGTCCGAAGCCGAGGGAGGGGATCGCCAGGACCCACAGGACGACGTTCATCGTGACCGGCTGCTTGCCGTGGTCGGGGGCCTCGGCACCGCTGCCCTTGAACGCGAGGAGCCAGAGCCGGGTCGCGTAGGCGGCGGTGAGCAGGGCCGTGATCAGGCCTGCCACGAGGACGATCCAGCCGGAGGCGGTCGGCGCGGTCAGGGCGCCGTGCTCATGGCCGATGGCGGTGTACTCGGCGGCGCCAAGGACGGCCTCCTTGGAGAAGAAGCCGCTGAACGGCGGGATCGCGGCGAGCGCGAGCAGCGCGACGGTCATGGTCCAGAAGGCGTCGGGCACGCGGTCGCGCAGGCCCTTCATCCGGGACATCGCGGCCAGCGAGTTGGTGCCGGCGGCGTGGATGATCACGCCCGCCCCGAGGAACAGCAGCGCCTTGAAGGCGCCGTGCGAGAGGAGGTGGAAGACGGCGGCGTCGCGGCTGCCGACGGCCAGGGCGCCGGTCATGTAGCCGAGTTGACCGACGGTCGAGTACGCGAGGACGCGCTTGATGTCGTCCTGCGCGAGCGCGGCGAGAGCCGAGCCGAGCATGGTCACGGCGGCCATGACGGCGAGGACGATCAGCGCTGCCTGGGAGGCGGCGAAGACCGGGAGGAGACGAGCGACGAAGTAGACGCCGGCGGCGACCATCGTCGCGGCGTGGATCAGGGCGGAGACGGGCGTGGGGCCCGCCATCGCGTCGGGCAGCCAGGTGTGCAGCGGGAACTGCGCGGACTTGCCCGCCACACCGGCGAGGAGCAGAAGGGCGATCAGGGTCGGGTGGTCGAGGCCCGCCTCGCTCGTGACCTTGCCCAGGATCGTCGTGATGCGGAACGAGCCCGTGTCCACGGCGAGCGCGAACAGGCCGATGAGGAAAGGGACGTCGCCGAGCTTCGTGACCAGGAACGCCTTGAGGGAGGCGGCGCGCGCTTCGGGGGTCTCCCAGTAGTGGCCGACGAGGAAGTACGAGCAGATGCCCATGACTTCCCAGCCGACCAGCAGCACCATCAGGTCGCCCGAGTAGACGACCAGGAGCATCGCGGAGGTGAAGAGGGAAACGAGAGCGGCGTACGAGGGGTAGCGCGGGTCGTCGCGCAGATAGCCCGTGGAGTAGATCTGCACGCAGGTCGACACCAGGCCGACGAGGACGGCGACGAGGGCGGCGAATCCGTCGATGTGCAGGGCGAGTTCGATCGGTACGGAGCCGGTCGGGGCGAGCTGGGTGTGCGCGTCGAGGGCGGCAGTGCCGTTGCCCGTGCCGCCGCCCTGGTCGAGGGCGACCACGACGGCGAGGGCCAGCGCCGCCAGCGTCGGCAGGACGGCCAGCGGGCGGGCGAAGGCGGGGGCCGTGCGGCCGAGGAGCAGGCCGGCGACGGCGCCGAGGAACGGCAGGAGGGGGACGAGGACGGCGAGGTTCGTCGTGGTCACGCGGTGGCCTCGGCCTTCTCGTCCGTGGTGCCGGCGGTGGCGGCCGCCGGGGTCTCGGACGGGTGGTGCGGGTCGTCGTCCGGATCGTCGGCCGGGTCCTGGGGCTCGGCGGAGTCGCGGAGCTTGTCGATGTCCGACGTGCCGCGGTTCCGGTGGACGGCCAGGACGATCGCCAGGCCGATGCCGATCTCGGCGGCGGCGATGGCGATGGTGAAGAGGGTCAGGGCCTGGCCCGCGTGGAGGGTGTCGCGCAGCCAGACGTCGAAGGCGACGAGGTTCAGGTTGACGGCGTTGAGCATCAGCTCGACCGACATCAGGACCAGGATCGCGTTGCGGCGGGCCAGTACGCCGTACAGGCCCGTGCAGAAGAGGAGGGAGGAGAGAACGGCGGGGTAGGCGAGGTGCATCAGCGGGTTCCCTCACCTTCGGACGTCGCGGGGGCCGCGGTGGTGTTCTGCCTGCGGGACAGGACGATCGCGCCGACCAGGGCGGCGAGGAGCAGGACCGAGAGCGCCTCGAACGGCAGGACCCAGTGCTTGAAGAGGATCGAGCCGGTCACGTCCGTGCTGCCCTGCACAGGACCGTCGAGGTCGATCCAGGTCGTACGGAACGCGTCGACGACGACCCAGATCAGGGCGGCGGCGGAGGCGATGGCCACGGTCAGGGCGGCCCAGCGGTTGGGGCTGTCCGCGTCCGGGGAGCGGCCGATGGGCGCGCGGGTCAGCATCAGGCCGAACAGGAGGAGGACCACGACGGAACCGACGTAGATGAGGACCTGCACCCAGGCGATGAACTCGGCTGTGAGCAGGAGGTACTCGACGGCGAGCCCGCCGAGGGCGACGACCAGCCACAGGGCGGCGTGCACCAGTTGCTTCGTGGTGACGGTGACGATCGCCGCGGCGAAGGTCACGAGGCCCACGAGCACGAAGGCGATCTCGACGCCCGACGGGGAGAGGAAGCCAGGACTGTCGGCTGCCGTGGCGACGGCCGCCGCTGCGGCGAGGATCATGCGGTGGGCTCCTCTCCGGGGTCGTTGGGGGTGGCCTTCGGGTCGGCTCCCGGCGCGGACGGCTCCTGGGCAGCCACCTCCTCGGCAGCCGCCTCCTGGGCTGCCGCCAGTTTGTCCGCGGATTTGCGGGCCGCCGTCAGTTCCTTGGGGTCCTCGGCCGCGGGGTCGAGGGCGGGTGGGGACGGGACCGTCCACATCCACTCGCGGAGCTTGTCGCGTTCGTGGGTGAGTTCGCGGATGTCGGTCTCGGCGTACTCGAACTCCGGGGACCAGAACAGCGCGTCGAAGGGGCACACCTCGATGCAGATACCGCAGTACATGCAGAGGGAGAAGTCGATGGCGAAACGGTCGAGGACGTTGCGGCTGCGCTCGCGGCCGCCCTCGACGGCGGGCGGCACCGTCTCCTTGTGGGAGTCGATGTAGATGCACCAGTCGGGGCACTCGCGGGCGCACAGCATGCAGACCGTGCAGTTCTCCTCGAACAGACCGATCACGCCGCGGGTACGGGGCGGGAGTTCGGGCTGGGCTTCGGGGTACTGCTCGGTGACGGTCTTGCGCGTCATCGTGCGGAGGGTGACGGCGAGGCCCTTGGCCAGGCCGGACCCCGGGAAGTTCGCGGGCATTAGTTGATCGCCACCTTCACGATTCCGGTGAGCGCGATCTGCGCGAGGGCGAGGGGGACGAGGGTGGTCCAGGCGAGCTTCTGCAGCTGGTCCTCGCGCAGTCGCGGGTACGTGACGCGGAGCCAGATGACGACGAAGGCCAGGACGGCGGTCTTGAGCAGGGTCCACACCCAGCCCAGTCCTTCGGCGCCCCACGGCCCGTGCCAGCCGCCCAGGAACAGCACCGTGGTCAGTCCGCAGAGCACCACGATGCCCGCGTACTCGGCGAGGAGGAACAGGGCGAAGCGCAGGCCCGTGTACTCGGTGTACGCGCCGAAGATGATCTCGGAGTCGGCGACCGGCATGTCGAACGGCGGGCGCTGCAGCTCCGCAAGACCCGCCACGAAGAAGACCAGGGCCCCGACGATCTGCCAGGGCAGCCACCACCACTCGAAGGCGTCGAGGATGCCGGGGAGGGAGACCGTTCCCGCGGCCATGGCCACGGAGGCCGCCGCGAGCAGCATCGGGAGTTCGTACGCCAGGAGTTGGGCGGCGGTGCGCAGGCCGCCCAGGAGGGAGAACTTGTTGGCGCTCGCCCAGCCCGCCATCAGCGAGCCGAGGACGCCGACGCCCATCACCGCGAGGACGAAGAAGATGCCCGCGTCGATGACCGCGCCGACCGCGCCGTCGCCGGGGCCGACCGGGATGGCGAGCAGCACGAGGAGGTACGGGAGGAGGGCCACGGCAGGGGCGAGCTGGAAGACGCGGCGGTCGGCATCGGCCGGGACCACGTCCTCCTTCTGCGCGAACTTGACACCGTCGGCGACCAGTTGGGCCCAGCCGTGGAAGCCGCCCGCGTACATGGGGCCGAGGCGGCCCTGCATGTGCGCCATGACTTTGTGTTCGGTCTGACCGACGACCAGGGGCAGCACCAGGAAGGCGACGAAGACGACGACGAGGCGCAGAGCGACGTCGAGGGCGTCGTTCACTCGTTGCCTCCGTTGTTGTCTGTCGGGTTCTCGTCCGGAGCGGCATCCGGGGTGGCTTCGGGAACGGCTTCCGGGGTGGTTTCCGGGGCGGCTTCGGGAGCGGCTTCCGGGGTGGTTTCGGGAGCGGCTTCCGGAGTGGCTTCCCGCTTCGGCGACTCCTCGTCGAAGGCCGGCTTGGCGTGGTGCCAAGGGGCGTCGCTCGTGGCGGGTTTCGGCGCGGGCGCGGGCGCGGACGCGGGCTCCGGGGCCTCCGCAGGTGCGGCCGCCTGGCTCGCCGAGCCCTGGCTCGCCGAGCCCTGACTAGCCGAGCCCTGGCTCGCGGACCGGGTACGCCGCGGAGGACGCTCCCCCGCCGCACGTCCCGCGGCCCCCGCCGCGCCCGCCGCACGCCCGGCCGCACCGGCGCCCGCGGCGCGCGCGCCCCGCGCGGGTCGGGCCGGTGCGGGCGGCAACTGCCCCTTCATCGGGCCCCATTCGTTCGGGTCGGGGACGCCGGGTGGCAGCATCTGGCGCCGCTTGGGGCCGCCGTGCTCGGACTCGCCGGGCTCCTTCGCGCCGGGCCACGCCTTCGCGACGCGGGCCGCGAGCACGAAGTCCTTGCGCAGCGGGTGGCCTTCGAAGCCGTCGGGCAGGAGGAGCGGGTCGAGGCCCGGGTGGTCGGTGAAGTCGACGCCGAACATCTCGTGCGTCTCGCGCTCGTGCCAGGCCGCGCCCGCGTACACGTCGACCGCCGACGCGAGCACGGGTGCCGCGTGCGGAACGGTCGTACGCAACAGCAGGCGACGTACGGACCCGGGTGCCACGGCGGCGACGTGCGCGCACACGCGGAACCCGGCCTCCGGCTCGTCGACGGCGCTCAACCAGTCGAAATACGTGCACTCCAGCGTCGTACGGGCCGTCGTCAGAGCCGCGATCCACTCGGCCGCCGGCACATCGACGGTCAGTAGGTCGTACGCCTCCTCGACCGTGGCCTCGGCGCCGAACAGCTCCTCGACGGGGCTCGGCAGCCAGCTCATCGCTCACCCCCGGAAGGCGCGGGCGGCTGTACGAGACCGCTGCTCAGCGCCGCCGCGGAGGGCCGCCCGGCCGCCGCGTCGGCGGACACGTACCGCTCGCCGAGCGACTCGCGGGCGATCTTCTCCTGGAGCTTGAGGATGCCCTGGAGGAGCGCCTCGGGCCGGGGCGGGCAGCCGGGCACGTACACGTCGACGGGGATGATCTGGTCGACGCCCTTGGTCACCGAGTACGAATCCCAGTACGGGCCGCCGCAGTTGGAGCAGGCGCCGAACGAGATGACGTACTTCGGCTCGGGCATCTGCTCGTAGAGCCGCTTCACGGCGGGCGCCATCTTGTCGGTCACCGTGCCGGACACGACCATCAGGTCGGCCTGGCGCGGGCCCGGTGCGAACGGGATCACGCCGAGCCGGATGAAGTCGTGGCGCGCCATGGACGCGGCGATGAACTCGATGGCACAGCAGGCGAGGCCGAAGTTGAAGACCCACAAGCTGTAGCGGCGGCCCCAGTTGAGGACCACCTTCATCGGCTCGGGGGCGAGCCGCGAGAGCACGCCCAGCTTCTTCGGCCCGAGGGGATCCGGCAGATCCACGGGCGCTGGGGCCTCGGCAGCAGGAGTCACGGGAGCAGGGGTCTCGGGAGCAGGAGTCACGGCGCTCACGTCCACGTAAGGACGCCCTTCTTGTATGCGTACAGCAGGCCCACGGTGAGGAAGCCGAGGAAGATGAACATCTCGACGAGGGTCGTCGCGCCGTATCCCGGCGCGGCGAAGACCGTGGCCCAAGGGAAGAGGAAGATCGAGTCGACCGCGAAGATCACGTAGAGGAACGCGTACACGTAGTAGCGGACCTGGGTGTGGGCCCAGCCGTCCCCGACGGGGTCGACGCCGCATTCGTACGTGAGGAACTTTTCCCTGGTGGGAACCACCGGGCGCAGCAGCTTCCCCGAGCCGAAGGCGACGGCGACGAAGAGCACGCCGACGACGGCGAGCAGCCCGACCACCGAGTACGACTGGAAGTAGTCCGCCGCGATGACGGTCACGTCCGATCCCGTCACGTACCTGCGCCCCTCGCGAGTTCGTTGTGTTCGACGATCTGTACGCACGGGAGTCTAGGCCCTGTTAAAGGGACGGTAAGCAGCCCGGGGCCGAGCGGCTTGGGCGAGGTGGAGTCCGGGACGGGATCCGGGACGAGATCCGGGACGGGATCCGGGACGGGATCCGAGGTCGCGTTCGTGGTGGGGTTAACCCCCGCTCAACTTGGAGGTCGCCCTCATGGCGCCCCGCCCCGGGCCAGGGCACTCTTGCCGCTATGACCGAGCCACTCGACACTCCCGAAGACCATCCGGTGCTGCCTCCGCCACGACTTGGGTACGACAGCGCCACGTGGAAGGAGATCGCCTATCTCCTGAGCAGCTTCCCGCTGTCCGTCTTCGGGTTCGTGTACGCCGTCACGATGGTGGCCCTCGGCGCGGGGCTCACGGTCACGGTGATCGGGCTTCCGCTGATCGCCGCCGGGCTCAGGGGCGCGCGGCTGCTCGGCAAGGCGGAGCGGGGGCGGGCGCGGGCGCTGCTCGGCGTGCGCATCGAGGAGCCGAGCCCGCTTCCGATGCGGCGCACGGGCGGCTTCTTCGGCTGGCTGTGGACCGGGCTCAAGGACCCGGTGGGTTGGCGCACGGTGCTGTACGAAGTGATCCGGTTGCCGTGGGCCGTGCTGACGTTCACGATCACGCTGGTCGGCCTTTTCGTGCTGTGGCCGGTGCTGCCGTTCATCGTGCGCGGTCTGGGAAACGCGGACCGGGCGATGGTGCGGGCACTGCTCTCCCCCTCCGACGAGTTGGAGCGACGGATCGCCCAACTCGAGTCGGACCGTGGCGTCGTCGTCGACACGGCCGCCGCCGACCTGCGGCGCATCGAGCGCGATCTGCACGACGGGGCGCAGGCCCGGCTGGTCAATCTGGCCATGGGCCTCGGTCTCGCGAAGGAGAAGCTCCTGGAGGGCCAGGCCGACGAGGTGGTGGCGGCGATGGTCGACGAGGCGCACGGCGAGGTGAAGCTCGCGCTGCAGGAGCTGCGGGACCTGGCGCGCGGCATCCATCCCGCGGTGCTCACCGACCGCGGGCTCGACGCGGCCCTGTCCGCCGTGGCCTCGCGCTGCACGGTGCCGGTGAAGGTGACGGCCGAGCTGTCGGGCCGGCCGGCGGAGGCGATCGAGGGCATCGCGTACTTCACCGTCTCCGAGCTGCTCCAGAACGTGAGCAAGCACAGCGGCGCGCGGTCCGCCTCGGTGGATGTGTGGCGCTCGCAGGACCGGCTGCTCATACAGGTGTGGGACGACGGGCGGGGCGGCGCGAGCCTGGACAAGGGGACCGGCATGTCGGGCCTCGCGGAGCGGCTCGACGCGGTCGACGGTCTGTTCGTCGTGGACTCGCCGGACGGCGGCCCGACCACGGTCACGGCGGAGCTGCCGTGGCGCGACCGGACCGAGCCGATACGGCAGGGGTAGGGAAAACCCCCGGTCGAAGACGCCGACCCGCCGCATGGTCGCGGGACGCGCCCGCGAGGAGGCTGGAAGCAGAACAACGGCTACCCCGGCAGACCTGAGCAGAACGGACGGACACCGATGGCCACGCACCAGTACGGATATCGCGAGCAGAGCGACGCATCCGCGTACTCGTCCTCCTACGAGGACCACGGCTACGGCTCCGACGGCAGCTACGACGGTGGTCGTGGCGCCGGCTCCGGCCCCCGCCGGGGTCTGCGGCGGCTGCCGGCCGGGCTGCGGGCGCCGATCGAGGGGCGGACGTGGCGGGAATTCGGGTATCTGATGCTCAGCCTGCCGCTCGGCATCATCGGGTTCGTGTGGGCCGTGACGATGACGTCGCTGGGTATGGGCCTGCTGATCACGTTCATCGGGGTTCCGGTGCTCGCGGCGGCGCTCGCCGGGTCGCGCGGGCTCGGGGCGCTGGAGCGGGTGCGGGCGCGCGGGCTGCTCGGCGTCGAGGTCGGTACGCCGGAGCCGCTGCGGCCGCGCACGGGCGGGCCGATGGCGTGGATCGGGGCGACGCTCAAGAGCGGTGTCTCGTGGCGGCATCTGCTGTACGGGGTGCTGCACTTGCCGTGGGCGGTGTTCGGGTTCGCCGTGGGGCTGAGCTTCTGGGCGACCGGCTGGACGATGCTCACGTATCCGGTGTGGCGCTGGGTGTTCCCCACGTACGTGGGGCAGGACGGGATTCAGTTGTACGGGGACGCCGGCCACGCCGTGTATCTGGACAACCCCTTCGAGATCGCGGTGACGGCGGGGCTCGGGCTGCTCGTCACGCTGGCCACGCCGTGGGTGATCCGGGCGCTGACGACGGTGGACCGGGTGATGGTGGTGGGGCTGCTCGGCCCCTCGCGGCTCGCGTCGCGCGTGGTGGAGCTGGAGTCGGACCGGGGCGTGGTGGCCGACACGGCGGCGGCCGACCTGCGCCGCATAGAACGGGATCTGCACGACGGGGCGCAGGCCCGGCTTGTCAGCCTGGCCATGGATCTCGGGGTGGCCAAGGAGAAGCTCGGCGAGGACCCGGCGACGGCGGCGCGCATGGTGGACGAGGCGCACGGCGAGGTGAAGACGGCGTTGCAGGAGCTGCGGGACCTGGCGCGCGGGATCCATCCGGCGGTGCTCACGGACCGGGGGCTCGACGCGGCGTTGTCGGCGGTGGCGTCGCGGTGTGCGGTGCCGGTACAGGTGGAGGTCGACCTGGCGGAGCGGCCGGCGCCGGCCATCGAGGGCATCGCGTACTTCACGGTCTCCGAACTGCTCCAGAACGTGAGCGAGCACAGCCGGGCCACGCGGGCGATGGTCGACGTGTGGCGGTCGCAGGACCGGTTGATGGTGCAGGTGTACGACAACGGGGGCGGCGGAGCGGTGGCCTCCGGCAGTTCGGGGTTGGCGGCGTTGGCCGGGCGGCTCGATGCGGTCGACGGGATCTTGGTGGTCGAGTCGCCGACGGGTGGGCCCACCCGGGTGACGGCGGAGCTGCCATGGCGCCGGGCCTGACCCGGGGTTGAGCCCCCGGTCACCCTCGCCCGGCCCCGGGGCCTTCGCCGCACCGGGGCCGGGCCCCTGTCCCCGTTGCGCGGCGCCGCCCCCACGCCACGGGGCTCCGCCCCGGACCCCGCGCCTCAAACGCCGGCGGGGCTGGAAAGACCTGTCCTCCATCGCCGGCAGGCTGGAAAGACCTGGCCTCCATCGCCGGCAGGCTGGAAAGACCTGGGCTCCGCCCCGGACCCCGCTGCTCAAGCGCCGCAGGGGCTTGATTGGCCCGGCCTCCATCACCGAAGGGGGCCGCCCCCTCAACCGGAGGCGTCCGCTCCCCCGCGCACACCCCCCGATCCTGGGATGCTGGGGCATCAGGATCGATCGATCCCGGCACACACCGTGTCGGGACGCTCGTGCGCTGGGGGGCCTAAGAACGTGGAGGACAAGGTGCGGGTCGTCATCGCCGAGGATTCAGTGCTGCTCAGGGAGGGCCTGACCCGGTTGCTCACGGACCGCGGGCACGAGGTCGTCGCGGGCGTCGGCGACGGGGAAGCGCTGGTCAAGACCATCATCGAGCTGGGGGACCAGGCACAGCTGCCGGACGTGGTCGTCGCGGACGTACGGATGCCGCCGACGCACACGGACGAGGGCGTGCGCGCGGCGGTGCGCCTGCGGGCCCGGTTCCCGGACCTCGGGGTGCTGGTCCTGTCGCAGTACGTGGAGGAGCAGTACGCCACGGAACTGCTCGCCGGATCGAGCCGTGGCGTCGGGTACCTGCTCAAGGACCGGGTCGCCGAGGTGCGGGAGTTCGTGGACGCGGTGGTGCGGGTCGCCGAGGGTGGCACCGCGCTCGACCCCGAGGTCGTCGCGCAGCTGCTCGGGCGCAGCCGCAAGCAGGACGTGCTGGCGAACCTCACGCCCCGCGAGCGCGAGGTGCTCGGGCTGATGGCGGAGGGGCGTACGAACTCGGCGATCGCCCGGCAGCTCGTGGTGAGCGACGGCGCGGTCGAGAAGCACGTCAGCAACATCTTCCTGAAGCTGGGACTTTCCCAGAGTGACGGGGATCACCGCCGCGTACTGGCGGTGCTCACCTACCTGAACTCCTGAATACCTGACACCCTGTCAGATATCGCGAGCAACGCAGGGAGCACCGTAGGGGCACCGAAGAACCACCGACCGGCCGAGCGCGTCTTCACAGGGGAATCACCACACAAATCGGGGCGACCAGCCGTCTCATTTGGCGGTCCACCATGCGAATCACCTCAGGAAGGCGACCCTTACAGACGTAGGGTGGGGCCGTGGTAGGGCCGGTGGGCCGGCCGTGCCCGCACAGCCGCCTCGAGGGAGGTCCAGTTCAGTGACCAGCCAGGTCAGTAGCACCACCGAGCAGGCCGACGGGACCGACAGCGCTGTTCTCGGCGGGCAGCGCACGTCGGCGGGACAATCGAGCAAGGACGTACGGCGCGTGGACCGGGTGATCATCCGGTTCGCGGGTGACTCCGGTGACGGCATGCAACTCACGGGGGACCGCTTCACTTCCGAGACCGCGTCGTTCGGCAACGACCTGTCCACGCTGCCGAACTTCCCGGCCGAGATCCGCGCCCCCGCAGGGACGCTGCCGGGCGTGTCCTCCTTCCAGCTGCACTTCGCCGACCACGACATCCTCACGCCGGGCGACGCGCCGAACGTGCTGGTGGCGATGAACCCGGCCGCCCTGAAGGCGAACATCGCCGATGTGCCGCGCGGCGCCGAAGTCATCGTGAACACCGATGAGTTCACCAAGCGGGCGATGCAGAAGGTCGGCTACGCGGAGAGCCCCCTGGAGGACGGTTCGCTCGACGGGTATCACGTGCACCCGGTGCCGCTGACGACGCTGACGGTCGAGGCGCTGAAGGAGTTCGAGCTTTCGCGCAAGGACGCGGGGCGCTCCAAGAACATGTTCGCGCTGGGGCTGCTGTCGTGGATGTACCACCGGCCGACCGAGGGCACGGAGAAGTTCCTCAAGGCCAAGTTCGCCAAGAAGCCCGAGATCATGAAGGCCAACCTGGCGGCGTTCCACGCGGGCTGGAACTTCGGCGAGACGACCGAGGACTTCGCGGTCTCCTACGAGGTCGCGCCCGCCTCCACCGCCTTCCCGACCGGCACGTACCGCAACATCTCCGGGAACCTGGCCCTGTCCTACGGGCTGATCGCCGCTTCGAAGCAGGCGGACCTGCCGCTGTACCTGGGCTCGTACCCGATCACGCCGGCGAGCGACATCCTGCACGAGCTGTCCAAGCACAAGAACTTCGGTGTGCGCACCTTCCAGGCCGAGGACGAGATCGCCGGGATCGGCGCCGCGCTCGGCGCTGCCTTCGGCGGCAGCCTCGCCGTCACGACGACGAGTGGCCCCGGCGTCGCGCTCAAGTCCGAGACCATCGGCCTCGCCGTCAGTCTCGAACTGCCGCTCCTGGTCATCGACATCCAGCGCGGCGGCCCCTCCACCGGGCTGCCGACCAAGACCGAACAGGCCGACCTGCTTCAGGCCATGTTCGGGCGCAACGGCGAGGCCCCGGTCCCGGTCGTCGCCCCCCGCACACCCGCCGACTGCTTCGAAGCGGCACTGGAGGCGGCCCGGATCGCGGTCACCTACCGCACCCCGGTCATGCTGCTCTCGGACGGCTACCTGGCCAACGGCTCGGAGCCGTGGCGCATCCCCGAGGTCGACGAACTCCCGGACCTGCGCGTCCAGTTCGCCTCCGGACCGAACCACACCACCGAGGACGGCGCCGAGGTCTACTGGCCGTACAAGCGCGACCCGCAGACCCTCGCGCGCCCCTGGGCGATCCCCGGCACGCCGGGCCTTGAGCACCGGATCGGCGGCATCGAGAAGCAGGACGGCACGGGCAACATCTCCTACGACCCGGCCAACCACGACTTCATGGTCCGCACCCGGCAGGCGAAGATCGACGGCATCGACGTGCCCGACATCGAGGTCGACGACCCCACCGGCCCGGACGAAAAGAGCGCCCGCACGCTCGTCCTCGGCTGGGGCTCGACCTACGGCCCGATCACGGCCGCCGTGCGCCGCCTGCGCACGGCCGGTGAGCACATCGCGCAGGCCCATCTGCGCCACCTCAACCCGTTCCCGCGGAATCTGGGCGAGGTCCTGAAGCGTTACGACCAGGTGGTGATCCCCGAGATGAACCTCGGTCAGCTCGCCACGCTCGTACGGGCGAAGTATCTGGTGGACGCGCAGAGCTACAACCAGGTCAACGGAATGCCGTTCAAGGCTGAGCAGCTCGCCACCGCTCTCAAGGAGGCCATCGATGGCTGATACGCAGACCAGGGAGTCCCGGGAGGCCGGCGGCCAGGCCGCGGAAGAGGCTCCGGGAGAGGCCGGGGACGGCGCGGACACGCTTCTGTCGCTGGTCCCCAAGGCCGAGGCCAAGCAGTCCATGAAGGACTTCAAGTCCGACCAGGAAGTGCGCTGGTGCCCCGGCTGCGGCGACTACGCGGTCCTCGCCGCCGTGCAGGGCTTCATGCCCGAGCTCGGTCTGGCGAAGGAGAACATCGTCTTCGTCTCCGGGATCGGCTGCTCGTCCCGCTTCCCGTACTACATGAACACGTACGGGATGCACTCCATCCACGGCCGCGCCCCGGCCATCGCGACCGGACTCGCCTCCTCCAGGCGGGACTTGAGCGTGTGGGTTGTGACCGGTGACGGCGACGCGCTGTCCATCGGCGGCAACCACCTCATCCACGCCCTGCGCCGCAATGTGAACCTGAAGATCCTGCTGTTCAACAACCGGATCTACGGGCTCACCAAGGGCCAGTACAGCCCGACCTCCGAGGTCGGCAAGATCACCAAGTCGACGCCCATGGGCTCGCTCGACGCGCCCTTCAACCCGGTCTCGCTGGCCATCGGCGCCGAGGCATCCTTCGTCGCCCGCACCGTCGACTCCGACCGCAAGCACCTCACGTCGGTGCTCCGGGCGGCCGCCGACCACCAGGGCACGGCGCTCGTCGAGATCTACCAGAACTGCAACATCTTCAACGACGGCGCCTTCGAGGTCCTCAAGGACAAGCAGCAGGCCGAGGAGGCGGTCATCCGGCTCGAACACGGGCAGCCGATCACCTTCGGGGCCGAGGCCTCGAAGGGCGTCGTGCGGGACACGGCCACCGGCGACCTCACGGTCGTGCCGGTCACGGAGGACAACAAGGCGGACATCCTGGTCCACGACGCCCACGCGGCGTCCCCGACCACGGCCTTCGCGCTCTCCCGGCTCGCCGACCCCGACACCCTGCACCACACCCCGATCGGCGTCCTGCGCGATGTCGAACGGCCCGTCTACGACGTGCAGATGAGCGACCAGCTCGACGCCGCCATCGAGCGGGAAGGCAAGGGCGAACTGGGCGCGCTGCTCGCCGGCGGCGACACCTGGACCGTCGTGGGCTGAGTACCCCGCAGGTAGCCGACGAGGCCCGGACGCGGAATTCCGCGTCCGGGCCTCGCGCGCTTCACGGGCCTTGACCTCGCGTGTCCATGTCCACGTCTACGTCTACGGGGCCCTGACCTCGTCGTACGCCTGGCGCGCCGCCTGCACCTCGGGCAGCCGCCGGTCCGTCCAGTCCGCGAGCGCGCGGACCTGCGCGGCGGCCTCGCGGCCGAGATCGGTGAGCGAGTAGTCGACGCGGGGCGGGATCACCGGCTTGGCGTCGCGA
The DNA here is from genome assembly GCF_044766085.1 of Streptomyces sp. NPDC102360. Classification (NCBI taxonomy): domain Bacteria; kingdom Bacillati; phylum Actinomycetota; class Actinomycetes; order Kitasatosporales; family Streptomycetaceae; genus Streptomyces; species Streptomyces sp. NPDC102360. Next base: position 243,971 of record NZ_JBIWLG010000009.1, read on the forward strand.
TGGACGACACCGTCGCGCTCCAGGGTCTGCAGCGTCTGCGCGAGCATCTTCTCGCTGACCCCGCCGATCTCCCGGCGCAGCTCACTGAACCGGTACGAGCGCTCCTCCAGCGCCATCAGCGCGAGGACGCCCCACCGACTCGTCACGTGCTCCAGGACCAGTCGCTGCGGACACATGCCCGCGTCGGTCGTCGTCCACTCCCGCACCCTGCTTACCGTCACACCAGTACCTTACTCCAAAGTGGGTACTTACGAATTCTTAGTACCGGATCTACGGTGGAGGAGAACCGCCTCATCAAGGAGATTTCAGACATGAGCCTCGTCATCACCGGTGCCACCGGCCACCTCGGCCGCCTTGTCGTCGCGCAACTGCTCGACGCGGGTGTCCCCGCCGCCGAGATCGCCGCCGTCGTGCGGGACAAGGACAAGGCCGCCGACCTCGCCGGCCGCGGGGTCGAGCTGCGCGTCGCCGACTACAGCGCGCCCGAGACGCTCGACGGGGTCTTCCGCGCGGGCGACCGCGTGCTGCTGATCTCCGGCAGCGAGGTCGGGCAGCGCGTCGCCCAGCACCAGGCAGTGATCGACGCGGCGAAGACGGCGGGCGTCGCCCTGCTCGCGTACACCGGAGTGCTCGGCGGCCCGGACGCCGACTTCGGGCTCGCCGCCGAGCACAAGGTCACCGAGCAGGCGATCCTCGACTCCGGCCTGCCGTACACGTTCCTGCGCAACGGCTGGTACCACGAGAACTACACCGGGAACCTGGCCCCGGTCCTGGAGCACGGCGCCGTCGTGGCCAACGCGGGCGAGGGCCGGATCGCCTCCGCCTCGCGCGCCGACTTCGCCGCGGCGGCCGTCGCCGTACTGACCGGCGAGGGCCACGAGAACAAGGCGTACGAGCTGAGCGGCGACGTCGCGTGGTCGCTCGCCGAGTACGCCGCCGAGGTCGCGCGGCAGTCCGGCAAGGAGATCGCCTACCGGAACGTCACGCCCGAGCAGAACCGGGAGATCCTGCTCGGCGCGGGCCTGCCCGCCCCCTTCGCCGACATCCTCGTGGGCGTGGACACCGCGATCGGGCAGGGGCTGCTCTCGCGGCAGAACGGCGACCTGGCGCGGCTCATCGGCCGGCCCACCACCCCGATCGCCGACGCCATCGCCGCCGCGCTGCGTTAGCAGGCACCACCCCGCCCCGCCCCGGCACAGGCGTCAGGACCGTATGGCGATACGGGCATGACGTCAGGTGCCCCGCGGCGCTACCTTCGTTGAGGCCGCCGCGGGGCTGCCGTGTGTCACGAGGGAGGGTTCATGCAGGACGGAGCGGGCGCGGCACCGGACGGGCGGGACGAGGGCCGGAAAGAGGCGCGCACCGGGCTCCTCAACGGGTTCGCGGCGTACGGGATGTGGGGCCTCGTCCCGCTGTTCTGGCCCCTGCTCAAGCCCGCGGGCGCCGTCGAGGTGCTGGCCCACCGGATGGTGTGGGCGCTGGTCGTCGTGGGCCTCGCGCTGCTCTTCGTACGGAAGTGGGACTGGGCGCGCCAGCTGATCCGACAGCCGAAGCGGCTGGGGCTCGTCACGATCGCCGCGACCGTCATCACGGTCAACTGGGGCGTCTACATCTGGTCCGTGAACTCCGGCCACGTCGTCGAGGCCTCGCTCGGGTACTTCATCAACCCGCTCGTCTCGATCGCGCTCGGCGTGCTGCTCCTGAAGGAGCGGCTGCGGCCCGCGCAGTGGGCGGCCGTCGGGACGGGCGTCGTCGCCGTCCTGGTGCTCGCCGTCGGGTACGGGCAGCCGCCGTGGATCTCGCTGGTCCTCGCGTTCTCGTTCGGCGCGTACGGGCTCGTGAAGAAGAAGGTGAACATGAGCGGCCTTGAGTCGCTCGCCGCCGAGACCACCGTGCAGTTCCTGCCCGCACTCGCCTATCTGCTGTGGCTGGCGGCGCAGGGGCGGTCGACCTTCGGGACGGAGGGCGTGGGGCACGCCGCGCTGCTCGCGTCGTCCGGGCTCGTCACGGCCCTTCCGCTGGTGTGCTTCGGCGCGGCGGCGATCCGGGTGCCGCTGTCGACGCTGGGACTCCTGCAGTACCTGACGCCCGTCTTCCAGTTCGTGCTGGGGGTCTGGTACTTCCACGAGGCGATGCCCGCCGAGCGGCTGGCCGGGTTCTCCCTGGTGTGGCTGGCGCTCGCCGTGCTGACCTGGGACGCGCTGCGCACGGCGCGGATCAACCGGGCCCGGCTGGCCGAGGCGGCGGCGGAAGCGGCGCGCCAGACGCCAACTTCCGCCCGCGCGGAGGAAGTTCGGCCTATAACTGGGGCATGACCCTGCACTGGAAGCTCGTCGTCGACGCCGCCGACCCGCACGCACAGGCCGAGTTCTGGGCGGCCACCCTCGGCTACGAGATCGAGGACAACGCCGCACTGATCGAACGCCTCCTCGGGTTCGGCGCGGTGGCCGAGGCGGACACCGTGACCCGGTGGGGACGCCGGTCCTTCCGTGACCTGGTCGCCGTCCGCCACCCCGACGACCCGGTGGACGCGGACACCGGCACCGGGCTCGGCCGCCGGATCCTGTTCCAGCGGGTGCCCGAGGCCAAGAACGGCAAGAACCGGCTGCACATCGACGTACACGCACAGGCCGGACAGCGGGCAGCCGAGGCCGAGCGGCTCACCGGCCTCGGCGCGCGCCTCCTGAACGAGGTGAAGGCGCAGGGCGGGGAGTGGCTGGTGATGGCCGACCCCGAGGGGAACGAGTTCTGCGTCCAGTAACCCGGCGGGCAGCCGCTCCAGTAACCCGACGGGCAGCCGCTCGACCGGCGGCAGATCCGCCGGTCACCAACTCTTCGCCGAATCCCCTCCGTTCGACTCTCAACACTCCTCCTAACCGCCAGTAACCTGTGTTCGACCCTACGGGCGGTCGATGCCTCAGTCGCGTCCCGCCCGCGCCTGAAGCCACTTGTTCTGCTCCTGGAGGAGCCTTGACCTACGGACGCCTCCTGGGCGCCACCGGCCCGCGCCCGGACCACGGGGGCGGTGCCTGATGGGGGATTTCAACGGCAGCCTCACCGTCGCCCTGCTCCTGTTCCTTCTCTTCATCGGCGCCTGCCTGTTCCTGTCGATGTGGGCCAGCCCCGACCTCCGCGTCGGCGACGAGTTCTTCCGCGTCGGCGAAGGCAACCGACTCGGGGCCCGCCTGACCGGGCTCGCCTACGCCGGTGACATCGCGAACGCCGCCGCGGTCATGTTCCTCGTCGGGGTCGTGGCCGTGGCCGGCGGCGACGGTGTCGCCGTCGCCACGTGCGCCGCACTCTCACCGCTCCTGATGCGGCAGTGGCTGGCGAAGCGCCTCGCGGGCATCGGCGGACGGTCGTTCGGCGAGACCGTCACCCGTCATCTGCCCCCGGGGCCCGGCCGCCGTGCCGCCGGCGTCGCCCTGCTCACCGCGACGGTGCCGCTGATCACCGCCCAGTTGCAACCCATCGGCGACACGGCCCGGATGGTCGGCATCGACGACCTCGCGACCCGGCAGATCCTCATCGTGCTGATGGGCGCCCTGATCGTCGCCTGCGCGGCGATCGGCGCCACTCGGGGCGCGACCGTGCTGCAGCTCGTCAAGATCGGCGGGCTGATGCTCATCGCGCCGCTCCTCGGCCTGCTGGTCCTGATCAGGTTCGACGGGAGCTTCGGCGCGATCTTCGACGCCGCCGACCAGCACCGGACCGGATCGGCCGGCTTCCTGGAGATGGGCCAGCTCTTCGGCAACGGCCCCATCGGATTCATCGACCTCGCCGCGTTCTGCTCCTGCGTACTGACGGGCGCGGCCTTCATGCCGTACCTCATCGCGCGCTTCACCGACGCTCCGCATCCGCGCGCCGCCCGCCGCGTCGCAGGCGTGGGCTTCGCCGTCATCGCCCCGCTGTGCGCCCTGGCGGCCCTCATCGGCTTCGGCGCGGCGGCCCTCGTGCCCCAGAAGGACCTCGTGTCCCAGGGGCAGTTCGGCGGAAACATCATCACCCGCCTCGCCATCGCCCTGGACGGCTCGGAGGACGGGCTCGGCAAGTGGCTGCTGTTCGGGCTCTGCACCACCTTCCTGACGGTCCTCGCGGCCGCCTCCGTCCTCCTGCTGTCCACGGCCGCCTCCGTCGTCCGCGACCTCGGCGCCGGCGGCCCGGTGGCCAAGCCGGAAGGACTCAAGGCCGACGGCACGACGAGCATCAGCGCGGGCCGCGCCCGCCTCACCATGAGCATCGTCGGCGGGGTGAGCATTCTGCTCGCCGCCCTCACTCCCGACGTCAGCCCGATGTTCTGGCTGGTCCTGTCCTACACGGTGACGACCTCGTCGGTCCTCCCGATCGTGATCCACTCGCTGCGCAGCGACCGCCCCATGTCCGCGGCGGCCATGAAGCGCTGCGTCTACGGGAGCACAGTGGCGATCCTGGTCGCCACCTTCTTCTCCCCCTCGGTCTCGGGAAACCCGTACGCGGTCTTCCCCGGCATGGACTGGAGCTTCTGGCCGTTCTACTCCTCGGTCCTGGTGAGCGCCCCCGTCGGCTTCCTGCTCGCCCGGCCCCGGCGCGGCGACCAGCCGCCGCGGAGCGCCGCCCCGGCCGAGGCCCCGTACCCCACCAGGGCCGGCTGAGCGGTGCCGCCGGCGCGGTTCACGACGTGATGTCCTTCGCCGTGAACCGCGCCCACGCCGCGGAGCCGAACACCGCCGCGTACAGGGCCTGCAGTTCAAGGTTCTCGACCACGTCGTCCCAGTACACCGGTGCGCGCATCAGGTCGGCGAAGGACAGCCACTGGTGCGAGAACAGGTAGGGCTGGATCGCGTGCAGCTGCGGGATCTGGTCGAGGATCTGGACGGTGATCAGCAGGCCCACCGTCGTCGCCATCGCCGCGATGCCACTGCCGGTGAGCGTCGAGACGAAAAGACCGACGGCCGCGATGCCGACCAGGGACGCCGCGACCACGAGCGCGATCAGGAACGCCCGCCACAGCCCTTCGCCGAAGCCGATCCGGGTGCCGGAGATGGTGACCACCTCGCCGAGCGGGAACAGCAGCGCCCCGGTGAGGAGCGCGGAGACCGCCACCACCAGCGTCGCGAGCAGGCAGAAGGCGAGCACGGTCGCGTATTTGGTGAGCAGCAGACGGGTCCGGCCCGCGGGGGCGACCAGCAGATAGCGCAGCGTCCCGGAGTTCGCCTCGCCCGCCACGGCGTCGCCCGCGACGACGCCGACCGACATGGGCAGGAAGAACGGGAGCGTCGCGGCGAGCGCGGTGAACACCAGGAACAGGCCGTTGTTGGTGATCTGCGCGATGAAGGCGGGACCACCGCCCCCGCCGGCCGCCCCGTCCCCGCCCGTCTCGATCTTCACGGCGACACCGATCAGGATCGGCACACCGGCGAGGACCGCGAGCAGCGCGAGGGTGCGCCAGCGGCGCAGGGTCACGGTCAGCTCGCTGCGCAGCAGGCCGAGGGTCCACAAGGCCTTCGGCCGGGGCGCCTGAAGCGTCTCAACCCGCGACATCGAAGCCCTCCCCCGTCAGCGCGACGAACGCGTCCTCCAGCGAGGCCCGCTCGACGCCGAAGCCGCGCACGCGCACGCCCGCGGTGACCAGTGCCGTGTTCAGTTCCGCCAGATCCGTTTCGGGAGGCGGCGGTTCGGCCGTGACCCGCTCGTCCTCCATGTCGAGGACGGTCAGCCCGTGTTCCTTGAGTACGCGGGCCGCGTCGGCCGGGTCCGGGGTCGTGACGGCGAGCTTTCCCCGTACGCCCGCGGCCAGTTCGGCGACGGGCCCCTGAGTCAGGAGGCGCCCCTTGGCCATGACTGCCGCGTGCGTGCAGACCTGCTCGATCTCGTCGAGAAGGTGCGAGGAGAGGAAGACGGTGGTGCCGTCGGACGCCAACTCCCGTACCAAGCTTCGGATTTCCCGCATGCCCTGCGGGTCGAGTCCGTTCGTCGGCTCGTCGAGGACGAGCAGCCGCCGCGGTGTGAGCAGGGCCGCGGCGAGACCGAGCCGCTGCTTCATGCCGAGCGAGTACGCCTTGGCCTTCTTGCCCGCCGCCGCCTCCAGGCCCACCCGGTCGAGGGCCTGCTCGACCCGCGCCCTGCGGGTGCGGGGGTCGGCGGTCGGATCGGCGGAGTCGTAGCGCAGCAGGTTGTCCCGGCCGGTGAGGAAGCCGTACAGGGCGGGTCCCTCGATCAGCGCGCCCACCTGCGGCAGCACCGTCCGCACCGCGCGCGGCATGGGGTGGCCGAGGACCCGGGCGGCCCCCGAGCTCGGCTCGATCAGGCCCATCAGCATCCGGATGGTGGTGGTCTTCCCGGAGCCGTTCGGCCCGAGGAAGCCGAAGACGGCGCCCTGCGGGACCCTCAGACTGAGCCCGTCGACGGCGAGCTGCCCGCCCCGGTACCGCTTGCTGAGCTCCCGCGTCTCGATGGCCGGATCCGTGACCGGTTGCTCCTCCATGCCCCTCCTCCGCATACGGGTGAGGGGGTGGTGCGCACCACCCCCTCACCGTGAACCACCGCCGGCTCAGCCCGCGTTGGCCGCCTTCACCAGTGCGCCCTTGGTGACCGCACCGGCGTACGCCTTCCCGTCCTCGGTGATCAGTACGTTCACGAGGCGGGTCGAGTAGACGGTGCCGGAGCCGAACTCGCCCTTCACCTGGTCACCCAGGGAGCTCAGGAACTTCTGCGCGTCCGGCGGCATCTCCGCCGAGCCCTTGCCCGCGGCCAGGCCACTGGCCTCCTTCGGCAGCTTCAGCTCGGCGATCGAGGTCCAGCCCTTGCCGATGACGTTCAGGTCGTCGAGACCGCCGGCCTTGAGGTCGTCGGGCTTGACGGCGCCCTCGCGGTGCGGCGCCTTCTTCATCTCGTCGGCCTCGGTGACCTTCGTGCCCTTCGACGGCTTGAAGTCGAAGGTGGAGGCGGCCGGCTTCGCGAAGTCGACCGTGGTGAAGCCCGCGTCGACCACGGCCGCGCCGCCGCCCGCCGGGGTCAGGCTGAACTTGAGCGGCGTACCGGTCTTCGCGTCCACGGACACGGTGACCGCGCCGACCGTCGAACCGGACTGCTTCGGCTTGATCTGCAGCCGGTACGCGTCCCGGCCCGCGACCTGCGAGGTGCCGTCGACCGAGAACGACGTCGTGTCGCCGCCGGCCTTGAGGATCTCGTCCGTGAGCTCCTTCGGCGTGGCCGAGACGCCCTTCGGGGCCTTCTTCGCGTGGTCGCCCGAGCCGTCCGCGTGCGCGCCCTGCTTCTGCTTCGCGTGGTACGCCTCGTCCGACTTGCTGTCGTAGGCCCACACGTCGTCGCCGTTGTGGATCACGCTGTACTCGGATGTGTCGTCGAGCACCGACAGCTTCTGCCGGTCCGCGCCGTCCGCCGCGACGCGCAGCGTGTGCGAGCCGGTGGCCAGTTCGGTCAGCTTCGACTGCGGGTCGGCCGAGGAGCCGCCCGCACCGCCACCCTCACTGCCGCCGCCCATCAGGCCGCCGCCGGCGGCGCCGCCGACCGAGGGCAGGCCCAGGTCCGTGTTGATCTTCACGGTGCCCGAGAGCTGCTGGGTGTCCGACTTCGCGATCTTCTCGATGAGCTGCCGCGCTGTGACCTTCGGAAGGTCCGGGTCGCCCGAGCTGGCGAGCGCCGGAACGAGCCCGATCGTCGCCGCGGCCACCCCCACCACGGCCACGGGGACCGCGTAGCGGAGAGCCTTCCGGCGCGGGCCGCTCTCGGTGTCTCCGTTGTCTCCGTTGTCTTCGGATGCGTACGGTGCCATCTTCTTGCCCTACCTCCGTGATCGGCGGCGGCTTACCGTCCTGTGCACTCGTCCCTCTGTGTCCACCCCGAGCCGCCATTCTCACCCGGATTGGTCTGGAGTGGTGTACCCAATCTGACCAAACCGGCCACAAGGAAGCGTCAGACCCCGGGATCAACTCCGCGTACGCCTACGGGATGACACACAGCGGCGACGCCACCCCCGACCCGTAGGGGGCGACGCCGCCGACCGCGTGACGTGGACCGGCCGTGCTCAGCCGTTCAAGAACACGTAGTCCGCCCTGTAGGGCACGCCCACGATCGCCCCGAGGTCACAGCTGCCCGAAGGGGCCACTCCACCCACGGTGTTGAGGCGCAGGATCTCGGCGGTGTCCGCGAGCAGGCCCCGCGGTTTCCCCGACTGGGTGGCCTTGAGGTCCAGTTCGGGGATGTTGCCCGCGCCGTTCGGCGTCCGGGAGACGACCGCCCCGGTCACGGCGCTGCCGTCGGGCGCCCGCCACTGCGGCACACCGGAGTTGGGCGCGGTGAAGGAGTGTCGGATGTGCCCCGCGAGCACGGCGCTCACATCGCGCTGTGCGAAGGCCGCCTTTCCGGTGGCGGTGTCCGTCTTGCACTCGTAGATCTGCCGGCCGCGCACGACGGACGCCTGGAAGTTGTCGAGGGCGTGGCCGAAGTCGGTCGGTTCGGTGACCCGGTGGAGCTGACCGCGGACCGCGCCGTCGGGGAAGGCGGCCGTGTGCAGATTGGCGTAGAAGGCACCGGGGTCGCCGCTGAGCCGGCCGAGGAGCGCGGCGTCCTTGACGGTGACGGTGCCGGTGGCGCGGTGGTCCTTGGCGCCGCCGAGCACCTTGGTGAAGTCGACCCGTACGTCGCCGTTCGCACCCTTGGCGCCCTCGTGGAGGTGCAGCGCGGTGGGCTTCCCGATGCCCCGCCACTTCACGGCGACGGACACCTGATCCCCCTTGACCCGCACGAACTCCAGAGCGGAGCCGTCCCGGTCACCACCGCTCACTTCGTTGGCACCGCCCAGACTCGTGGCGAGGACGGTCTCCAGCGCACCACCCGCGAACGCCTGCGGCGCGACGACCCCGGTGACAGCCGCACCCCCGACAGCCACGGCAACCGCGATCACACGTGTACCCAACGTGCCCATATTCAACTCTCCCCCTACCGAGCCGACACCTGCTGCGTCGGCCTTCAGGGATGAGTACGGCCGCATCCGGGCTCAACCTCAACCAATTCAAGCCCCTGCGGCGATTGAGCAGCGGGGTCCGGGGCAGAGCCCCGCGACCGGCGGACGGTCAACCCGCCCGATGCACCACCGCATCGCACAACTCCACCAACGCCACCTTCGCCTCACACTCCCGCAACGGCGCCAACGCCGCCCGCGCTTCCTCCGCGAAGCGAACCGTGTCCCGCCGCGCCTGCTCCAACGCAGGATGCACCCGCAACCGCGCAACCGCCTCGGCAAGCCGCTCGTCGTCCCCGAGATCCGAGTCCAGAAGCTCGACCAGCTCCTTGTCCTCGGCGAGCCCGAGCCGCTCGGCCCGCTCCCGCAACCGCAGGACCGGCAACGTAGCGATCCCCTCCCGCAGATCCGTCCCGGGCGTTTTCCCGGACTCGTGCGAGTCGGACGCGATGTCGAGCACGTCGTCGGCGAGCTGGAAGGCGACGCCGAGCCGCTCCCCGTACTGGGTGAGCACATCCACCACGGTCTCGTCCGCCCCGGACATCATCGCGCCGAAGCGGCACGCCACGGCGATGAGCGAACCGGTCTTCCCGCTGAGCACGTCCAGATAGTGGTCGACCGGGTCCCGCCCGTCGGCCGGCCCGGCCGTCTCCAGGATCTGGCCGGTGACGAGCCGCTCGAACGCCTCCGCCTGGATCCGGACCGCGTCGGGACCGAGGTCCGCGAGGGTGTGCGACGCGCGCGCGAAGAGAAAGTCGCCGGTGAGCACGGCCACCGAGTTGCCCCAGCGCTGGTTGGCGCTCGGCACCCCGCGCCGTACGTCCGCCTCGTCCATCACGTCGTCGTGGTACAGCGTCGCGAGGTGGGTGAGCTCGACGACGACGGCGGAGGGCACGATCCCGGGCGCGTACGGGTCGCCGAACTGGGCCGCGAGGGTCACGAGCAGCGGCCTGAACCGCTTGCCACCTGCGCGTACCAGGTGCTGGGCGGCCTCCGTGATGAAGGGAACCTCGCTCTTGGTGGCTTCGAGCAGTCCCTCCTCGACAGCCGCCAAACCAGCCTGAACATCAGCCTCGAGGGCCTGGTCCCGCACGCTCAGACCGAAAGTCCCGACGACGGTCACGAGAGGTTCTCCTGTCTGCTGACGATCACGACGCTCACATGGCGAACTCGGTCGATCATTCGGTCGATGACACGGTTTGTCGATGTGTCGCTGCCATCACTCAAGTCAGCGTATCCGGTCGCGTTTCGATCACAGGTGGCGCCCGCCCGAACACCCCGGACCAGGCGGCTTCGCGACACCACCGGTATGTTCTTGATCAGCACAGACGACCTGGAGTACGTACTTTGTCCCGCACCGAGAACGACACGGGCAGCGCACCGCCCCCTGGTGACGACGCGGCCTTCTTCGGCCAGCCGAGGGGTCTGCTCACCCTCTCCGGCCTGGAGGTCTGGGAACGGTTCTCGTTCCTCGGCATGCAGGCCATCCTCGTCCTGTACTTCGCCGACACCGTCGCGCACGGCGGCATGGGCATGGACCCCGGCAACGCGGCCTCGGTCTCGGCGGCGTACGGCACGCTCGTCTACCTCGTCTCGGTCGCGGGCGGCTGGCTCGCCGACCGGATCCTCGGCTCGTACCGCGCCGTCCTGTGGGGCGGCATCCTCATCGCCTGCGGACATTACTCGATGGCGGTGCCCACGCCCACGATGACGTGGGTCGGGCTCGGCCTGATCAGTGCCGGTACCGGCCTGCTCAAGCCGAATGTCGCCTCGATGGTCGGCAAGCTGTACCGGACCGCCGACGAGCGCCGCGACGCCGGCTTCGCGCTCTACTACATGGGCATCAACATCGGCGCGTTCGCCGGACCGCTGATCACCGGCTGGCTCGGCGACCACAAGGGCTGGCACTGGGGCTTCTCGGCCGCCGCCATCGGCATGACGTTCGGCCTCATCCAGTACGTCGCGGGCCGCCGTCACCTGGCCGGGCGCACCGACGCCGCCGAGTACGCGCTGCCGCCCGAGGGGATGCGCCGGGCGGTGCGGCTGATGATCGTGGGCGCGGTCGTGGTGGCCGCGGTCGCGGTGGCCCTGGCGCTTGCCGGGTGGCTGACGATGGGCCGCTTCGTCGACGTCCTCACGTACATCTCGGTGATCGCGCCGGTCGTGTACTTCGTGGTGATGTTCAGGAGCCCCCGGGTCACGGCGGAGGAGCGCGGCCGCCTGCGGCCCTACCTGGTCCTCTTCATCGCCTCGGTCGCCTTCAACTTCATCCTGTTCCAGGCGTACTCGACGATGATGCTGCTGGCCGCGTCGAACGCCGAGACGAGCATCCTGGGCTTTGAGTTCCCCGCCAGCTGGTACGCCTCCGCGCTCGGCGCCTTCGAGGTGGCGCTCGCGCCCGTCGTGGCCGCCGTGTGGGCGCGGATGGGCCCCCGCCAGCCGCACGCCTCCAACAAGATCGCGATCGGCGTGATCCTGGGCGGCCTGTCGTTCCTGCTGATGGTCATTCCGACGTCGGGGCACAGCGACAGCACGTACAAGATGGCCGCCTGGTGGATCGTCGGCTCGTATCTGCTGCTCGGGCTCGGCGACATCCTCCTGGAGACGTCCGGCATGTCCGCGACGACCAAGCTCGCCCCGCAGGCCTTCGCCAGCCAGACCATGGCCCTGTGGTTCCTCTCGCTCGCGCTTGCGAACGGAATCCAGGCCCAGGTCGTCAAGCTCTACGGCGAGGTCTCGAACCCCGCCTACTTCGGCGTCAACGGCGCGATCGCGGTCGCGGTCGGTATCGCCGTCATCGCCCTGGCGCCGTGGCTGCGCCGCACCATGCACCCCGTTCACTGAGGTACTCCCATGAGCCCTGCTTCCCCCCGCATCCAGACCGAGTTCCCGTTCGGCACGGTCCGCGAGGACATCCGCGTACCCCTGTCCGACGGGACGACTCTCTTCGCCCGCGTATGGCGCCCGGCGACGGACGATCCCGTGCCGGTGCTCCTGGAGTACCTCCCCTACCGGCTCTCCGACTGGACGGCGCCGCGCGACTGGCAGCGGCACCCCTGGTACGCGGGTCATGGCTACGCCTCCGTACGCGTGGACGTGCGCGGGCACGGCAACAGCGAGGGCATGCCGACCGACGAGTACTCCGAGACGGAGCTCGCCGACGGCGTGGAAGTGGTCGACTGGCTGGCCGCGCAGCCGTGGTCCTCCGGCAAGGTCGGCATGTTCGGCATCTCCTGGGGCGGCTTCAACTCCCTCCAGATCGCGGCCCTCGCCCCCGAGCCGCTGAAGGCGATCGTGACCGTCTGCTCGGCGGACGACCGCTACGACAACGACGTGCACTACATGGGCGGCTCCGTGCTCGCCGTGGACATGCACGCGTGGGCGGCGACGATGCTGGCGTTCGTGTCGCGCCCGCCGGACCCGAAGTACGTGGGCGACGGCTGGAAGGACATGTGGACGAAGCGCCTGGAGTCGGTCGACCCCTTCATCCACACATGGCTGGACCACCAGACCCGCGACGACTACTGGCGGCACGGCAGCGTCTGCGAGGACTACTCCGCGATCAAGGCGGGCGTGCTCGCGGTCGGCGGCTGGCACGACCCGTACCGGGACACGGTGCTGCGGCTCGCCGAGCACCTCCCGGCCGAGCAGATGCGCGGCATCATCGGCCCCTGGTCGCACCAGTACCCGGACCGCGGCCTGCCGCCGGGCCCGGCCATCGGCTTCCTCCAGGAGACGCTGCGCTGGTGGGACCACTGGCTCAAGGGCGAGGACACGGGCGTGATGGCCGAGCCCAAGCTCCGCTCCTGGATCAGCGACTCGCACCCGCCGGCCACCGTCTACGACGAGCTGCCGGGCCGCTGGGTCGGCGACACGTCGTGGCCGTCGCCGAACGTCGCCCCCGTCTCGTACGCACTTCAGGGCCCGCCCCAGATCGTGCGTTCGCCGCAGCACACCGGCCTGGACGCGGGCCGCTTCTTCCCGTTCGGGAACGACGCGGACCTGCCGCCCGACCAGCGGGAGGAGGACGCCAAGTCGGCGTGCTTCGAGTTCGAGGTGCCGCAGGAGGTACGGGTCCTCGGCAGGCCGCGCGTGACGCTGCGGCTGACGTGCCCGGTGGAGCGCGGGCAGGTCGTGGCGCGGGTGTGCGACGTGGCGCCGGACGGCTCCTCGACGCTGGTGACGCGGGGCGTCCTCAACCTGTCCTCCCGGCACGGCCGGTCCGAGAACGTGCCGTGGGACCCGGACACCACGGAGGACGTCACCTTCGAGCTGAACGGCATCGGCCACGCCTTCCCGGCAGGCCACCGCATCCGGCTCGCGGTCTCGTCCGCGTACTGGCCGTGGATCTGGCCGCAGCCGGGTTCGGAGGCCGGCTTCACGCTCGACCCGGTGGGCAGCGCCCTCGAACTTCCCGTACGGGGCGGTGGGCCCGGCGCGGAGATCTCCTTCGCCGAACCGGAGCAGTCGGAGCCCCTCGGCGTCGTCTACCCCGAGACTCTGGAGGGGCCGCGCCCCGAGCGCCTCGTCGTCCGGGATGTGGCCAAGGGCGAGTGGAAGCTGGAGGTCGACCCGCGCTACGGCGGCACGCGCCTGTACCCGGACGGCCTGGAGTTCACCGAGGACGCGCTGGAGACCTACGTCATCAACGAGTCCGACCCGCTGTCCGCCCGCACCCGCTCGGACTGGACGATCCGCCTGCACCGCCCGGACGCGGGCTGGGACGCGAGGGTCTCCACCCGGTCCGAAATCACCTGCACGGACCGGGAGTTCATCACGTCGAGCGAGGTGGTGTGCCGCGACGGCGAGGAGGTGGTGTTCCACCGGACGTGGGAGCGCCGGATTCCGCGGACGTCGGGCTGAACCGGGAGCGGGGCACTCCCGAATGTCCTGCCGGACGGGCCTGCTCAATCTCCCCCAGCTAACGCTGGGAGGTGCCCCCTGCAGGGGCTATAAATAGCTCCGCCGGGCTATAAATAGCCCCGCCGGCGTTTGAGGCGCGGGGTCCGGGGCGGAGCCCCGTGGCCGGGGGACGGGCTACCGGTAGAGGCGGTCCAGGACCACCGCCACCCCGTCCTCCTCATTCGACGAAGTCACCTCGTCAGCGACCGCCCTGAGTTCAGGATGCGCATTGGCCACCGCCACCCCCCACCCCGCCCACACAAACATCGGCACATCATTCGGCATATCGCCGAAGGCAATCGTGTCGGCGGCCCCCACCCCGACCCGCTCCGCCGCAAGGCTGAGCCCCGTCGCCTTGGTCACGCCGCGCGGCTGCAGCTCGACCGTCCCGGGCCCGGACATGGTGACGGTCGCGAGCGGCCCCACCGCGGCCCTCGCCACCGCCGCCAACTCGTCGTCGGACAGGGACGGATGGCGCAGCAGCACCTTGCTGATCGGCCGCTCCCAGAGCGCGGCGCGCCCCCGGACCCGTACGGCGGGCAGCGTCGGATGCGGCATGAGGTAGCCGGGCTCGATGAGCGTGAGGCCCTCCACCCCGTCCTGGTCGACGGCCGCGTACACCTGACCGACCTCGGCCTCGATCTTCCCGAGGGCCTGCTCGGCGAGGTCCCGGTCGATCGTCAGCGACCACAGCAGCCGGTCCGCCACGCCGTCGTACAGCTGCGCCCCCTGCGCGCACACGGCGAGCCCACTCCCGCCGAGGTCGTCGAGGATCGGCTTCACGCGGGGCGCGGGCCGCCCCGTCACCACGATGTGCCGGGCGCCCGCGGCGACGGCCGCCGCCAGGGCGTCGCGGGTCCGGTCGGAGACCGTGTCGTCGCCGCGCAGCAGCGTGCCGTCCAGGTCAGTGGCGATGAGTGCATATGCGGGTGCGGGCATGATCCGAAGAATACGGACCGGCCGGGCCCCCGACCCGTCGAGTTCCGGCCGCCCTGGCGAGGAACGGCCGGTCACGACGCGGTGATGTCATCTGTTCGGGTTACTGCCCGACAGGGTCAACCGAGGTGAGCACGCTGGTAGTTGCCGGTGACACCGGTCAACCGTGCGCCCGCGCCAGATGCCCCGCGAGCCGAGGCGAGGCGAACTCCGTGCCGCAGACGAAGCGCATGACCGGGCCGTACGAGGACCCGCCCAGCATGCCCGTGAAGTACAGGCCGGTGACGGACGACACATAGCCGGCGCCGAGCCGCGGAGTGCCCCGACTGGAGGCGAGCCGCGTGCGCAGCCCCTCCCCCAGGAACGGCATCGCCGCCAGGTCCACCCGGTACCCCGTCGCCCCGATGACATGGTCGGCGGACAGGTCGTCGGCGCGGCCGCCGAGCGTCCGCACGCTCACGACCGGCGCGCCGTGGGACACCGTCACCCGCTCGACCCCCGCGACGTCGCGCACCGCGACCTTGCCCTCGAACCGCTCCTTCAGCCACCACGCGCCCAGTGGCCCGAGCACCCTCCTGACCAGGAAGTGCCGTGCCTGCGGCGGGAGATGACGGTACGGGTGCGGGTAGTACGTGAGCGCGTACAGCGACCACGCGTTGCCGAACGGCGTTTCCGGGCGGAACTTCGGCTGATGCCACGGCGGCGCCCCGAAACGCACCCGGCCCTTGCCGCGCGCGACCACCGTCACGCTCGCGCCCGCCTCCGCCGCGAGCGCCGCCGTCTCCAGGGCGGACTGGCCCGCCCCGACGACGATCAGCTCCTTGCCCGCGAACCGGGACAGGTCGTGGTGCTGCGCGCTGTGCGAGACCGGGCCCGTGGGGGCGGGTCCGTCAGGCACGGCCGCGGTGAACTCCCCCGGCAGGTGCTCCAGGCCGGACAGGCCGGTGGCGACGACCACCGCCCGCGCCGTGAACTGCTCGCCCGAGTCCAGCTTCAGCTCGAAGCCCTCGCGCCCGCGCCGGTCCACGGAGACCACCCGTACCCGCTCCAGGTCGGGCACCAGCTTCTTCTGGAACCAGTCCCCGTACGCCACGAACGTGTCGGCGGATATCAGGTCCTCGTCCGTGACGAGCCGCTTGATCCCGGCCGCATCGCAGTAGTCGACCAGCTTGTGCCCACGCTGCGGCGCGTCGATGTTCGACGCGGACGGCACGGACTTGAGGATCATGCCTTCGGGCATGTGCGAGCGCCAGCTCACCATGGGTTCCCCGAAGACCCTGACGGGTATGCCGCGCGCCCTCAAGTGCGCCGCGGTGGACAGGCCGTAGGGGCCCGCCCCTATGACTGCTACCGGATGATTCACGAAGCCCCTCCCCAGGACGACGCCGCGTCACCTACTTCGCTGCCCCGGTCAGGCCGGGCTGCCGCGTCCGCCGCGTCCGCCGCCCGAACCGGTACTGCTACCGCGGCGGTTGGTCCGCCACAGCTGGTACAGATGCCTCGCCCCCGGCCGTACGAACCGGGCGAGCATCGTGAAGAACGGCCGCGGATCGTCGGCCGCCCACCACGCCAGCTCCGTCCCGCTCGCGCGGGACGGGGCGTGCGGGGTCGTATAGCCGCTGCGCCGGTATGCCAGCAGGGCCGGCAGGTCGATGTTCTCGACGACGTAGCGGTGTCCCGCCCGCTGTTCCCCCTCCGGAACGGTGCGGCCGGTGAGTGCGAGGTGCATGGCACGGACGACGTCGACGCCCGCCTCGTTCTCGAAGAGGCGGAACTGGGCGCCCATCCGCGGATTGAAGTCGAGCAGCTTGTACTGTCCGTCGCGCCGGTCGAAGCGCAGGTCGAGGTCGATGATTCCGGTGAAGCCGATCTGTTTGATGAAACGTGCGGCGACGTCCGCGAGTTCCGGATTGTCGACGACGTACGCGCTCGCCGTCATGCCCGCGTGCGGCGGCCAGGAGCGGACCTTGACCCCGGTGAACATCGCGAGCGGCGTGGAGTCCTGGTCGAAGTACGCGTGCACGATCCAGTCCTCGGCGTCCTCGCGCGGCAGATACTCCTGGAGGATCACACCGGGCTTCTCGCCCCATTCCAGGGCGAGTTGGCGCAGCCCGTCCGGAGTCTCGATCTTCGTGGTCCCGTTGACGGCGGGCCGCGAGCGGCGCGTGAACGCCTCCCGGTTCTTCGCCACGACCGGAAACCGGGCCTTCACCGCGAACTCCTCGATGTCCGCGTACGACGCCGGGAACGCGGCCGTCGGCGACGGGATGCCGTGCTCCACGCAGAGTTCGTGCAGGCCCTGCTTGCTCGCGAGGCGGCGCGGCAACTCCCGCTCCACCCGCGGGAAGAGCAGGCCCGCGGCGGCGAGCGGGTCCTGATGCTCGGCGATGAGGACCGCGGCCTCCTCGTCCGTCGGGATCAGCACCGCCGGCCGGCCGATCCGGCGGGCGGCGCGCAGCAGTCCGTCGACGAGCCGCTCCGGTTCCTCCGTCCCCGTCGTACGCCAGGGAAAGGCCCGGCACAGATAGCGCGAGGCCGCCGCGGGCGTGTAGCGGTCCTCGGTGATCGCGTACATCGGAACGCCGAGCCGCCCCAGGCTGCGGATCGCGCCCACCCCTCCGTGGTGCAGCGGGTAGTCGCCGAACTTCACGATCAGGCCCGGGACATCACGGTCCACGGCGAACGGCATGCTTGCGGCACCACTGACACTCCCGGCGCTCCTGGCCACGGGTCCCCCCACGTGTCCCCCCTTGGACCCGGACCTTGAATACGGGGCCCCAGCCCCGTCCGTGCCCACCGGACAATCACGCTAAGCCGGAACCCACCACTCCATCAACGGGTCATTCGGACATTGCGAACTCTTTAGGCACTGCCGCAAACCGGTACCTCCCACGTAACGTGTGGCGCACCCCATGTGGCGCACCCGATGCGGCGCGCCCAATGTGGCGCACCCGAATGGAAAGTGAGGCCCGCAGGCATGGCACCCGCAGCCACCTCCGAGTCCGCGTCCGAGCACACCCCGCTCGACGGACTCGACCCACTCGACCTCCCCGAAGGCCACCCCTTCGGCCCGCACAACCTTCCGTACGGCGTCTTCTCCCTGGTCGACGACACCTCGGGCGATCTCTCGGGTGACACCTCGGGGGACGCCTCGGGTGACGCTTCAGGCGACGGCGAGCGCTCTGTGGGCGTCCGGATCGGGGATCACGTCCTGGACGCGGGCGCCGCCGCCGCTGCCCTCGGCTCCCCGTACGTCACGGTCCTGGCCCGCCCGAGCCTCAACTCCCTGCTGGCCGCCGGTCGTACGACCTGGTCGGACGTGCGCCGCGCCCTGACGGCCTGGGTCACGGCCCCGGCCCACCGCGAGACCGTCCGCCCCTTCCTGCACCCCCTGTCCTCGGTCACCCTGCACCTCCCCTTCGAGGTCGCGGACTACGTCGACTTCTACGCGTCCGAGAACCACGCCTCGAACCTCGGCCGCCTCTTCCGTCCCGACGAGGAGCCCCTGAAGCCCAACTGGAAGCACCTGCCGGTGGGTTACCACGGCCGCTCCGGCACGGTCGTCGTCTCCGGCACGGACGTGGTGCGCCCCTCGGGCCAGCGCAAGGCCCCGGCCGACCCGGCTCCGGTCTTCGGCCCGTCCGTCCGCCTCGACATCGAGACGGAGGTCGGCTACGTGGTCGGCGTCCCGTCGCGGCAGGGCACCTCGGTACCGCTGACGGATTTCCGGGACCACGTCTTCGGCCTCTGCCTCCTCAACGATTGGTCGGCGCGCGACATCCAGAACTGGGAGACGGTGCCGCTCGGCCCGCACCTCGGCAAGTCGTTCGCGACGTCGATCTCCGCGTGGATCACGCCGCTCGAAGCCCTGGACGCGGCCCGGGTGCCCCCGCCGGAGCGGACGGTGCCGCTGCTGCCGTACCTGGACGACAGCGGCCCCGGGGCGGCCGCCGACCCGGCCGGCTACGACCTGCGCATCACGGTCACCCTCAACGGCCAGGTCATCTCCGAACCCCCCTTCTCGGGTATGTACTGGACGGGCGCCCAGATGCTCGCCCATATGACGGTCAACGGAGCCTCTCTGCGCACCGGCGATCTCTACGGCTCGGGCACGATCAGCGGCACGGAGGACAACGAGCGCGGCTCCCTCATCGAGATCACCTGGAACGGCCAACAGCCCCTGGACCTCCCCACCGGCAAACGCGGCTTCCTGGAGAACGACGACGTGGTCACCCTCTCCGCCTGGGCCCCCGGCCCGGACGGAGCGAAAGTCCAACTGGGCGAGGTCACGGGCCGGATCGTGGCGGGGGCCTGACGCCTGTCACCCGGCGGCGGGCGCCGGGGTCGACGCCTGTGGTCATGGGCGCGCGGCACCAAGGCACCGTGGCAGACGGAGCCGCGCACATCAAGCCCCTGCGGCGATTGAGCAGGCCTTTAAAGCCCGCTCTTCCGACGAGAGCCCGCGGGGTCCGGGGCGGAGCCCCGTGGCGTGGGGACGGCGCCGCATCACCAGCCGACATCCTCCGGGACGGGCTCGTACTCGTCGTCATGCGGCGGCTCATCGGGCCACGGCCCGTCGTCCCGCGCCGCCGCCCCGGAGGGCGCCACGTCACCTCTCAAGCCCGCCAGAACACCAAGCACCCCCTCGCCCCACGTCGCCAACTTCTTCTCCCCGACCCCGCCGATCGTCCCCAACTGGGCAAGCGACGTGGGCTGCTGCAACGCGATCTCGCTGAGCGTCGCGTTCTGGAAGATGACGTACGCCGGCACCCCGTGCTCCTTCGCCTGCGCCCCCCGCCAGGCCCGCAGCGCCTCGAAGACCGGCGCCACCTCCGCCGGCAGCTCGACCGCGGGCGACTTGGCCTTGCGCTCACGGGCCGCCGCCGCACGAGGCGCCGGCTTCGGCTCCTTGCGCAGCCGCACCTCCCGCTGCCGCCCAAGCACGGTGCCGCTCTCCTCGGTGAGCACCAGCGTCCCGTACTCGCCCTCGACCGCGATGAGCCCCTGCGCCAGCAACTGCCGCACCACGCCCCGCCATTCGGCCTCCGCCAACTCCTCCCCGATACCGAAGACGGAGAGCTGGTCGTGGTCGAACTGAATGACCTTGGCGCTGCGCTTGCCGAGCAGGATGTCGATGATCTGGCCCGCGCCGAACTTCTGCCGCCGCTCTCTCTCAAGCCGCACCACGGTCGAAAGGATCTTCTGCGCGGCGACCGTGCCGTCCCACGTCTCGGGCGGCGACAGGCAGGTGTCGCAGTTGCCGCAGGCCTCGGCGCCCTCCTGCCCGAAGTACGTGAGCAGCTGGGACCGGCGGCACTGCGCCGTCTCGCACAGCGCCAGCATCGAGTCGAGGTGGGCGGAGGCGCGGCGCCGGAACGCCTCGTCCCCCTCCCCCATGTTGATCAGCTTCCGCTGCTGGACCACGTCCTGCAGCCCGTACGCCATCCACGCCGTCGACGGCAGGCCGTCCCGCCCGGCGCGGCCCGTCTCCTGGTAGTAGCCCTCGACGGACTTCGGCAGGTCGAGGTGGGCGACGAACCGCACGTCCGGCTTGTCGATGCCCATGCCGAACGCGATGGTCGCGCAGACGACGAGGCCCTCCTCGCGCAGGAACCGCGACTGGTGCCGCGCACGCGTGCCCGCGTCCAGGCCCGCGTGGTACGGCACGGCCTCGATCCCGTTCTTGCTGAGGAACTCGGCCGTCGCTTCCACGGACTTGCGGGACAGGCAGTAGACGATGCCCGCGTCGCCCTCGTGCTCCTGCTGGAGGAAGCCGAGCAGCTGCTTCTTCGGCTCGGCCTTGCCGATGATCCGGTACTGGATGTTGGGCCGGTCGAAGCTCGCCACGAAGTGCTTGGCGTCCGGCATGCCCAGGCGCTGGGTGATCTCCTGGTGCGTGGCGTGCGTCGCCGTCGCGGTCAGGGCGATGCGCGGCACGTCGGGCCAGTTCTGGCCGAGTACGGACAGGGTCAGATAGTCGGGGCGGAAGTCGTGGCCCCACTGCGCCACACAGTGCGCCTCGTCGATCGCGAAGACGGAGATCTTGCCGCGTGACAGCAGCCCGAGCGTGGAGTCGAGACGCAGCCGCTCCGGCGCCAGATAGAGCAGGTCGAGCTCGCCCGCGAGGAACTCCGCCTCCACCAGGCGGCGCTCCTCGAAGTCCTGCGTCGAGTTCATGAACCCGGCGCGCACCCCGAGCGCCCGCAGCGCGTCCACCTGGTCCTGCATCAGCGCGATCAGGGGCGAGACGACGATCCCCGTACCGGCTCTGACCAGCGCCGGGATCTGGTAGCACAGCGACTTGCCGCCACCGGTCGGCATGAGCACGACGGCGTCCCCACCGCCCACCACGTGCTCGATGATCGCTTCCTGCTCACCGCGGAAGGCGTCGTACCCGAAGACCCGGTGGAGCGTGGCTAGCGCCTCGCTCCCGGTCACCTCGCTCATACCCTGTGTCCCGTCCATCGCCCTGCCCCCGTGCGTCCAGCTCGTCTCGACTTCTCCAGTAACGATAGGGGTCCGGACCGACACTCCGGAAAGTTATCCACAGGCTGGGGGTGCGAGCGGGCCCGGATGCCGCGCCCGCCGCGCGAACCGTACGCGCGAAAGCCCGGCCCCCTCCCAGGGACCGGGCCTCCACCACGCGCGACGGCGGCGGTACCGCTACCGCACGAACACCCCGGCCTGGCCCGCCAGATCCAGGAAGTACTGCGGCGCGAGCCCCAGCACGATGGTGACCGCGACCCCCACTCCGATCGTCGTCATGGTCAGCGGCGACGGCACGGCCACGGTCGGCCCGTCCGTCTTCGGCTCGCTGAAGAACATGAGGACGATCACACGGATGTAGAAGAACGCGGCGATCGCCGAGGACACGACACCGACCACGACGAGCACGCCCGCGCCGCCCTCGGCCGCCGCCTTGAACACGGCGAACTTGCCCGCGAACCCGGAGGTGAGCGGGATGCCGGCGAAGGCCAGCAGGAACACCGCGAAGACCGCCGCCACCAGTGGCGATCTGCGCCCGAGCCCCGCCCACTTCGACAGGTGCGTCGCCTCGCCCCCCGCGTCGCGCACCAGCGTCACCACGGCGAAGGCGCCGATGGTCACGAAGGAGTACGCGCCCAGGTAGAAGAGGACGGACGAGACGCCTTCGGGCGTCGTCGCGATGACACCGGCGAGGATGAAGCCGGCGTGCGCGATCGAGGAGTACGCGAGGAGTCGCTTGATGTCGGTCTGCGTGATCGCGACGATCGCGCCGCCCAGCATCGTGACGATGGCGACGGCCCACATGACAGGACGCCAGTCCCAGCGCATCCCCGGCAGGACGACGTACAGCAGCCGCAGCAGCGCGCCGAAGGCCGCGACCTTCGTGGCCGCCGCCATGAACCCGGTCACCGGCGTCGGCGCGCCCTGGTACACGTCCGGCGTCCACATGTGGAACGGGACGGCGCCGACCTTGAACAGCAGGCCCATGCCGACCAGCGCCATGCCGATGAGCAGCAGCGCGTCGTTGCCCATGGTGTCGGCGAGGGCCGGGTCCACGTTCTGGATCGAGCCGTCGACGACGCTCGCGATCGTGGCGTACGAGACGGAGCCCGCGTAGCCGTACAGGAGCGCGATGCCGAACAGGGTGAAGGCGGAGGCGAAGGCGCCGAGCAGGAAGTACTTGACCGCGGCCTCCTGCGACATGAGCCGCTTGCGACGGGCCACGGCGCACAGCAGGTACAGCGGGAGCGAGAACACTTCCAGGGCGATGAACAGCGTCAGCAGATCGTTCGCCGCGGGGAAGACCAGCATGCCGCCGATCGCGAAAAGCGCCAGCGGGAACACCTCGGTGGTGGTGAACCCCGCCTTTATGGCGGCCTTTTCGCTGTCGCTGCCGGGCACGGAAGCAGCCTGCGCGGCGAACGAGTCGACGCGGTTGCCGTGCGCCTCAGGGTCGAGCCGCCGCTCGGCGAACGTGAAGATCGCGACGAGCCCGGACAGCAGGATGACCCCTTGCAGGAACAGCGCCGGGCCGTCGACGGCGATCGCGCCCATGGCCGCGATATGTGCCTTCGTCGTCCCGTACCCGCCGGCCGCGAGCCCCACGACCGCCGCGAAGGCGGCCGCGAGCGCGACGACGGCGAGGAACACCTGCACGTAGTAGCGGGACCGGCGCGGCACGAATGCCTCGACCACGATCCCCAGGACGGCGGCACCGATGACGATCAAGGTCGGCGACAATTGCGCGTACTCGATCTTCGGTGCGTCGATCTTGGAGATCCCCTCTTGAAGGGGCGCAGTGGCCGTCGTTGTCCACAGGCTGTGGACAGAAGAAGCACTCACCAGTGCACTCATTTGTGAGCCGCCTCCACTTCCGGCTTCGGGTCCTTCTTGTGGACGTCGGACAGGGTGTGCTTGACCGCCGGGTTCACCAGCTCGGTGACCGGCTTCGGGTAGACGCCCAGGAAGATCAGTACGCCGATCAGCGGGACCACGACCGCGAGCTCACGCACCTTCAGGTCCGCGATGCCTTCGGTCGACGGCTTCACCGGGCCCGTCATGGTGCGCTGGTAGAGCACCAGGGTGTAGAGCGCGGCGAGCACGATGCCGAAGGTGGCGATGATGCCGATCACCGGGTAGCGCGTGAACGTGCCGACCAGGACCAGGAATTCACTCACGAAGGGCCCGAGGCCCGGCAGTGAGAGGGTGGCGAGGGAGCCGATCAGGAACGTACCGGCGAGCACGGGAGCGACCTTCTGCACGCCTCCGTAGTCCGCGATGAGCCGCGAGCCGCGTCGCGAGATCAGGAAGCCGGCGACCAGCATCAGCGCCGCCGTCGAGATCCCGTGGTTGACCATGTAGAGCGTCGCGCCGGACTGGCCCTGGCTGGTCATCGCGAAGATGCCCATGATGATGAAGCCGAAGTGCGAGATCGACGCGTAGGCGACAAGGCGCTTGATGTCGCGCTGGCCGACCGCGACCAACGCGCCGTAGACGATGCTGATCAGGGCGAGCACCAGGATCGCCGGCGTCGCCCACTTGCTCGCCTCCGGGAACAGCTGGAGGCAGAAGCGGAGCATCGCGAACGTGCCGACCTTGTCGACAACTGCCGTGATCAGTACGGCGACCGGGGCGGTGGCCTCCCCCATCGCGTTCGGCAGCCAGGTGTGCAGCGGCCACAGCGGGGCCTTCACCGCGAAGGCGAAGAAGAAGCCCAGGAAGAGGAGGCGCTCGGTGTTGGTCGCCATGTCGAGCGAGCCGCTCGCGCGGGCTTCCGCGATCTCCGAGAGCGAGAAGGTGCCCGCCACTACGTAGAGACCGATGACGGCCGCCAGCATGATGAGGCCGCCGACCAGGTTGTAGAGGAGGAACTTGACCGCCGCGTACGAGCGTTGGGTCGCGGCCTCCTTCTCACCGTGCGGGCCCGCCCGGTCCCCGAAGCCGCCGATGAGGAAGTACATCGGGATGAGCATGGCTTCGAAGAAGATGTAGAACACGAAGACGTCGGTGGCCTCGAAGGAGATGATCACCATCGCCTCGACGAGGAGGATCAGGGCGAAGAAGCCCTGCGTCGGCCGCCACCGTGTGCTGCCCGTCTCCTGCGGGTCGGCGTCGTGCCAGCCCGCGAGGATCACGAACGGGATCAGCAGCGCGGTCAGCGCGATGAGCGCCACCCCGATGCCGTCCACACCCAGCTCGTAGCGGACCCCGAAGTCGGCGATCCACGCGTGCGATTCGGTGAGTTGGAAGCGTCCGCCGCCCGGGTCGAAGCGGACCGCGACCACCGCCGCGAGGACCAGAGTGGCGAGCGAGAACAACAGCGCGAGCCATTTGGCCGCGGTGCGCCGCTTCGCCGGCACGGCGGCCGTGGCGATCGCGCCCACGGCCGGCAGTACCGCCGTCGCTGTCAGCAGAGGAAAGGACATCGGTATCAGACCGCCCTCATCAGCAGGGTCACCGCGGCGATGAGCGCCGCGCCGCCGAACATCGAGACGGCGTACGAGCGCACGTAGCCGTTCT
Source organism: Streptomyces sp. NPDC102360 (assembly GCF_044766085.1). Classification (NCBI taxonomy): domain Bacteria; kingdom Bacillati; phylum Actinomycetota; class Actinomycetes; order Kitasatosporales; family Streptomycetaceae; genus Streptomyces; species Streptomyces sp. NPDC102360. Next base: position 268,776 of record NZ_JBIWLG010000009.1, read on the forward strand.
GGAGTTTGCGCAGCCGACCGGAGAGGCCGCCGACCGAGGCCGCCGTCCCGTTGACCACCCCGTCGACCAGGGTGTGGTCGACGTATACGAGGGAGCGCGTCAGGTGCTCGCCGCCGCGCACCAGGACGACGTGGTTGAAGTCGTCCTGGAGCAGGTCGCGCCGAGCGGCGCGGGTGAGCAGCGAGCCGCGCGGGGCGACGGCGGGAACCTCGCGGCGCCCGTACTGGAACCAGGCGAGACCCACGCCGATCACCAGGCACACCATGGTGGCTCCGGTGACCACGCCCGCGCTGATGGGCGCGTGCCCGTGGTCGTGCCCGGTGACGGGCTCCAGCCAGTGCAGGAAGCGGTCCCCGATGGAGAAGAAGCCACCGGCGAAGACCGAGCCGACCGCGAGCACGATCATCGGGATCGTCATGGAGGACGGCGACTCGTGCGGGTGCGGCTCGTGGCCTTCCGCGTCGGGCTGCCAGCGCTTCTCGCCGAAGAAGGTCATGATCATCACGCGGGTCATGTAGAACGCGGTGATGGCCGCGCCCAGGAGGGCGACGCCCCCGAGGATCCAGCCCTCTGTGCCGCCCTTCGCGAACGCCGCCTCGATGATCTTGTCCTTGGAGAAGAAGCCGGACAGGCCCGGGAATCCGATGATCGCCAGATACCCGAGCCCGAACGTCACGAAGGTGACCGGCATGTACTTCCGCAGGCCGCCGAACTTCCTCATGTCGACCTCGTCGTTCATGCCGTGCATGACCGAACCGGCGCCGAGGAACAGGCCCGCCTTGAAGAAGCCGTGCGTGACCAGGTGCATGATCGCGAACACATAGCCGATGGGGCCGAGGCCCGCGGCGAGGATCATGTAGCCGATCTGCGACATCGTCGAACCGGCCAGGGCCTTCTTGATGTCGTCCTTCGCGCAACCGACGATCGCACCGAAGAGGAGCGTGACGGCGCCGACGATGGTGACGACCAACTGCGCGTCGGGCGCAGCGTTGAAGATCGCTCCGGAGCGGACGATCAGGTAGACACCCGCGGTCACCATGGTCGCGGCGTGGATGAGGGCCGAGACCGGGGTCGGGCCCTCCATCGCGTCCCCGAGCCAGGACTGCAGCGGCACCTGCGCCGACTTGCCGCAGGCGGCGAGCAGCAGCATCAGGCCGATGGCGGTGAGCTTGCCCTCGGACGTGTCACCGGTCGCCCCCAGGACGTCCCCGAAGGCGAAGGTTCCGAAGGTCGTGAACATCAGCATGATCGCGATCGACAGACCCATGTCGCCGACACGGTTGACCAGGAACGCCTTCTTCGCGGCCGTGGCCGCGCTCGGCTTGTGCTGCCAGAAGCCGATGAGCAGGTACGAGGCGAGGCCCACGCCCTCCCAGCCGACGTACAGGAGCAGGTAGTTGTCGGCGATGACCAGGAGGAGCATCGCCGCGACGAACAGGTTCAGGTAGCCGAAGAAGCGGCGGCGCCGCTCGTCGTGCTCCATGTACCCGATCGAGTACAGGTGGATCAGCGTGCCCACGCCGGAGATCAGCAGGACGAACGTCATCGACAGCTGGTCCAGCTGGAAGGCGACGTCCGCCTGGAAGCCCTCGACGGGGATCCAGCTGAACAGGTGCTGGCTGAGCGTGCGGTCCTCCGGGCCCTTGCCGAGCATGTCGGTGAAGAGCAGGACGGCGACCACGAAGGAGACGGCCGCGAGCAGCGTGCCGAGCAGATGACCCACCCGGTCCAACGCCCGCCCACCGCACAGCAGTACGGCCGCTCCGAGCAGTGGCGCTGCGACAAGCAGCGCAATCAGGTTCTCTGCATTCATAGCGGTTCAGCGACCCCTTACAGCTTCATCAGGCTGGCGTCGTCGACCGAGGCCGAGTGGCGGGAACGGAACAGCGACACGATGATCGCGAGCCCGACCACGACCTCCGCGGCGGCGACGACCATCGTGAAGAACGCGATGATCTGGCCGTCGAGATTGCCGTGCATCCGGGAGAACGCGACGAACGCGAGGTTGCACGCGTTCAGCATCAGCTCGATGCACATGAACACGACGATCGCGTTCCGCCTGATGAGCACGCCGGTGGCGCCGATCGTGAACAACAGGGCGGCGAGATACAGGTAGTTGACCGGATTCACTTCGACGCCTCCTCGGCCCGGTCGTGGTCCGAGCGCTCCAGGCGGTCGGACGACCGCTGCTCCAGAGCCTTCAGATCACTCATCGCCTCACCGGAGACATCCCGGATCTGACCGCGTTCGCGCAGCGTCTGCATGACCGTGAGCTCCGACGGGGTGCCGTCGGGCAGCAGGCCCGCGATGTCCACCGCGTTGTGCCGGGCGTAGACACCCGGGGCGGGCAGCGGCGGGAGGTGCTTGCCCTCGCGCACCCGCTCCTCCGCCAACTCGCGCTGCGTCTTGGCCCGTTCGGTGCGCTCGCGGTGCGTGAGCACCATCGCGCCGACGGTGGCCGTGATCAGCAGGGCGCCGGTGATCTCGAAGGCGAAGACGTACTTGGTGAAGATGAGGGACGCGAGGCCCTCCACGTTCCCCCCGGCGTTCGCCTTGCCGAGTCCGTTGAACTGCGTCAGCGAGGCCTGGCCGATCCCCGCGATGAGCAGCACCCCGAAGCCGAGCCCGCACAGGGCGGCGAGCCAGCGCTGCCCCTTGATGGTCTCGGTCAGGGAGTCGGCGGCGGTGACGCCGACGAGCATCACCACGAAGAGGAACAGCATCATGATCGCGCCCGTGTAGACGACGATCTGCACGATGCCCAGGAAGTACGCCCCGTTGGCCAGGTAGAAGATCGCCAGGATGATCATGGTGCCGGCCAGGCACAGGGCGCTGTGCACGGCCTTCTTCATCAGGATCGTGCACAGGGCGCCGATGACGGCGACCGTGCCGAGGATCCAGAACTGGAAGGCCTCACCAGTGGAGGTAACGGAGGCGGCGAGCTGCGCGCTCATACGTCCGCCTCCTCTGCGTCCTCAGAGGGCTTCTCGCCCTTGGAGAGGGCCACTTGGCGCTCCGTGCCGGGCGCCGCCTCGGTGACGAGACCCCGGTAGTAGTCCTGCTCGTCCGTGCCGGGGAAGATCGAGTGCGGGCTGTCGACCATGCCCTCGTCGAGCCCGGCGAGCAGCTGCTCCTTGGTGTAGATGAGGTTGGCGCGGCTGCTGTCGGCCAGCTCGAACTCGTTCGTCATCGTCAGCGCGCGCGTGGGGCACGCCTCGATGCACAGTCCGCACAGAATGCAGCGGGCGTAGTTGATCTGATAGACGCGGCCGTAGCGCTCACCCGGCGAGTAGCGCTCCTCCTCCGTGTTGTCCGCGCCCTCCACGTAGATCGCGTCCGCCGGGCAGGCCCAGGCGCACAACTCGCAGCCGATGCACTTCTCCAGGCCGTCCGGATGGCGGTTGAGCTGGTGCCTGCCGTGGAAGCGGGGAGCAGTGGTCTTCGGTTCCTCCGGGTACTGCTCGGTCAGCCGCTTCTTGAACATGGCCTTGAAGGTCACACCGAAGCCGGCGACGGGATTCTGGAACCCCGGCTCGGTGTCCTTCCCCTGGCCGGAGTTGGTCTCTTCAGCCATCGGACGCCTCCTTTCCTTCGTGAGATCCGCCGAGCGACTCGTCACTCTGAGTATCGGGGCCACCACTGACAATCAGCTCCCGCTCCCGGCGGGAACGCCTGCGCGGCACGGGTGGCGACGTCTGTCCTGGCAACGGCGGCACGGGGAATCCGCCCGCCATCGGGTCGAAGGCGGCGGGCTCTTCGGCGGCCTCCCGCTGCTTGGCCCCGCGGTCGCGGAAGATGTCCACGACGAACGACAGGAGCAGGATCACAAGGATCGCGGCGCCGACGTACAGGGCGATGGAGGCGAAGTCGTAGTTCTCGTTGCGCAGCGTCCGCACGGTCGCCACCAGCATCAGCCACACCACGGAGACCGGAATGAGGACCTTCCAGCCGAGCTTCATCAGCTGGTCGTAGCGGACACGAGGCAGCGTTCCGCGCAGCCAGATGAAGAAGAACAGCAGCAGCTGGACCTTGATGACGAACCAGAGCATCGGCCACCAGCCGTGGTTCGCGCCCTCCCAGAACGTGGAGACCGGCCACGGTGCGCGCCAGCCGCCCAGGAAGAGCGTCACGGACACCGCCGAGACCGTCACCATGTTCACGTACTCGGCGAGCATGAACATCGCGAACTTGATGGACGAGTACTCGGTGTTGAAGCCGCCGACGAGGTCGCCCTCGGACTCCGGCATGTCGAACGGCGCGCGGTTCGTCTCGCCGACCATCGTCACGATGTAGATCAGGAACGAGACCGGCAGCAGCACGATGTACCAGCGGTCGTGCTGCTGGGCGACGATCTCCGACGTCGACATCGAGCCCGAGTAGAGGAACACCGAGGCGAAGGCCGCGCCCATCGCGATCTCGTACGAGATCATCTGCGCGCAGGAACGCAATCCGCCGAGCAGGGGGTACGTCGACCCGGACGACCAGCCCGCGAGGACGATGCCGTAGATGCCGACGGAGGCGACCGCGAGGATGTAGAGCATCGCGATCGGCAGGTCGGTGAGCTGCATCGTCGTGCGGTGGCCGAAGATCGAGACCTCGTTGCCCGCGGGGCCGAACGGGATCACGGCGATCGCCATGAAGGCGGGGATCGCGGCGATGACCGGCGCAAGGATGTAGACCACCTTGTCCGCACGCTTGACGATCACGTCTTCCTTGAGCATCAGCTTGATGCCGTCGGCGAGCGACTGGAGCATGCCCCAGGGGCCGTGCCGGTTCGGACCGATGCGCAGCTGCATCCAGGCGACGACCTTGCGCTCCCACACGATGGAGAACAGCACGGTCACCATCAGGAAGGCGAAGCAGAAGACCGCCTTGACGACGACGAGCCACCAGGGGTCGCGGCCGAACATCGACAGGTCTTCCAACGCGAGTGGGTTCATGACTGCACCTCCGGGGCTCCGGCGGCGACGGCCGGGCCGATCTTCACCAGGTCACCGGGGACGGCCCCCGTGTCCGAAGCGACGCCGCCGCCCTCGGAGTTGAGCGGCAGCCACACGACGCGGTCGGGCATCTCGGTGACCTGGAGCGGGAACGCGACGCTGCCCAGCGCCCCGGTGACCGTCAGTACGTCGCCGTCCTTCACGCCCGCCTCCGCGGCGGTCGTGGCGGACACGCGCGCGTGGGCGGCGTGCCGGGTCCCGGCGAGCGCGTCGTCGCCCTCCTGGAGGCGGCCCTGGTCGAGCAGCAGTCGGTGTCCTGCGAGGACGGCCTCTCCGGAGGAGGGGCGCGGCAGCTGACCTGTCGTCTCCAGAGGCTCGGTCGCGTGCGGTCCGTCCCAGTTGCCGAGCCGGTCCAACTCGCCGCGCAGCGACCGCAGATCGGGCAGCCCCAGGTGAACGTCCATGGCGTCCGCCACCATCTGCAGCACGCGCGCGTCCGTGGGCGCGACGCGCCGCGTCATCTGGTCGGGCTTCAGCGCGGCCTCGAACATCCGGGCGCGGCCCTCCCAGTTGAGGAACGTGCCCGCCTTCTCGGCGACCGCGGCCACCGGAAGAACGACGTCGGCGTGGTCGGTGGCCTCGCTGGGCCGCTGCTCCAGGGAGATCAGGAAACCCACCGCGTGAAGGGCTTCACGCGCGCGTGCCGGGGACGGCAGGTCGGCGACCTCGACCCCGGCCACCACAAGAGCCCCCAGTTCACCGGTGGCCGCGGCCTCCACGATCTGCCCGGTGTCCCGCCCGAAGCGGTGCGGCAGCTCGGCCACGCCCCAGGCGGCGGCGACCTGGTCCCGCGCGCGCGGGTCGGTCGCGGGCCTGCCGCCCGGCAGCAGCGAGGGCAGCGCGCCCGCCTCGACGGCGCCGCGCTCACCGGCCCGGCGCGGAACCCACACCAGCTCGGCCCCGGTCGCGGACGCGGCCCGTACCGCGGCGGTGAGACCGCCCGCCACGGCCGCGACCCGCTCGCCGACGACGATCACGGCGCCTTCGCCGCGCAGCGCCTGCGCGGCGTCCGCTCCCCCGCCCTCGAGGCCGACCCCCGAGGCCAACGCGTCCAGCCACTCGGGCTCGGTACCGGGAGCGGCCGGCAGCAGCGTGCCACCCGCCTTCTCCAGGCCGCGCGTCGCATACGTAGAGAGCGAATAGACCTTCTGTCCGTGTCCCCGCCAAGCCTTGCGGAGCTTGAGGAAGACGCCGGGCGCCTCCTCCTCCGACTCGAACCCGACCAGGAGCACGGCCGGAGCCTTCTCCAGCTTGGTGTACGTGACCCCGCTGCCGTCCAGATCGCGGCCACGACCGGCGACACGTGCCGCCAGGAAGTCGGCCTCCTCGCTGCTGTGCACGCGCGCGCGGAAGTCGATGTCGTTCGTGTCGAGGGCGATGCGCGCGAACTTGCTGTACGCGTACGCGTCCTCGACGGTGAGGCGGCCACCGGTGAGCACACCGGTCCGGCCGCGGGCGGCGGCGAGCCCGCGCGCGGCGGTCTCCAGCGCCTCCGGCCAGGAAGCGGGCCGCAGTTCACCGCTCTCCGCGTCCCGTACGAGGGGGTGGGTGAGCCGGTCGGGCCTCTGCGCGTAGCGGAAGCCGAAGCGGCCCTTGTCGCAGATCCACTCCTCGTTGACCTCGGGGTCGTTGGCCGCGAGGCGGCGCATGACCTTGCCGCGCCGGTGGTCGGTGCGGGTCGCGCAGCCGCCCGCGCAGTGCTCGCACACGCTCGGCGACGACACGAGGTCGAAGGGGCGGGAGCGGAATCGGTACGCCGCCGAGGTCAGCGCGCCGACCGGGCAGATCTGGATCGTGTTCCCGGAGAAGTACGACTCGAAGGGGTCGCCCTCACCCGTGCCGACCTGCTGGAGCGCGCCGCGCTCGATCAGCTCGATCATCGGGTCGCCCGCGATCTGGTTGGAGAACCGGGTGCAGCGGGCGCACAGCACGCACCGCTCGCGGTCGAGCAGCACCTGCTTCGAGATCGGGACCGGCTTCTCGTAGGTGCGCTTCTTGCCCTCGAAACGCGAGTCGGCCTGGCCGTGCGACATGGCCTGGTTCTGCAGCGGGCACTCGCCGCCCTTGTCGCAGACCGGACAGTCGAGGGGGTGGTTGATGAGCAGCAGCTCCATGACCCCCTTCTGCGCCTTCTCGGCGACCGGGGAGGAGAGCTGGCTCTTGACCACCATGCCGTCGGTGCAGGTGATGGTGCAGGACGCCATCGGCTTGCGCTGGCCCTCCACCTCCACGATGCACTGCCGACAGGCGCCCGCCGGGTCGAGCAGCGGGTGGTCGCAGAAGCGCGGGATCTCGATGCCGAGCATCTCGGCGGCACGGATGACCAGGGTCCCCTTGGGGACGCTGATCTCGATGCCGTCGATGGTGAGGGAGACGAGGTCCTCGGGCGGAACAGCCGCCTCGCCGCCCCCGGAGGGAGCGTTGGTCGTGACGGTCACGCGTTCACCTCCGTGCGGTGCTTGTCGCCCCGGCCGGCCCAGAGCGTGGACATGGCCGGGTCGAAGGGGCAGGCCTTGCCCGTGATGTGCTGCTCGTACTCCTCGCGGAAGTACTTGAGCGAGGAGAAGATCGGCGAGGCGGCGCCGTCGCCGAGGGCGCAGAACGACTTGCCGTTGATGTTGTCGGCGATGTCGTTCAGCTTGTCGAGGTCGGACATGGTGCCCTTGCCGGCCTCGATGTCGCGCAACAACTGCACGAGCCAGTACGTGCCTTCACGGCACGGCGTGCACTTGCCGCAGGACTCGTGGGCGTAGAACTCGGTCCACCTCGTGACCGCGCGCACGACGCAGGTCGTCTCGTCGAAGCACTGCAGCGCCTTGGTGCCGAGCATCGATCCGGCGGCGCCGACCCCCTCGTAGTCGAGGGGCACGTCGAGGTGTTCCTCGGTGAACATCGGGGTCGAACTGCCGCCCGGGGTCCAGAACTTGAGGCGGTGGCCAGGACGCATGCCGCCGCTCATGTCGAGCAGCTGGCGCAGCGTGATGCCGAGCGGGGCCTCGTACTGGCCGGGGCTCACGACGTGGCCGCTGAGCGAGTAGAGCGTGAAGCCGGGCGACTTCTCGCTCCCCATCGATTTGAACCAGTCCTTCCCCCGATTGATGATTGCGGGAACCGACGCGATGGACTCGACGTTGTTCACCACAGTGGGGCAGGCGTAGAGGCCCGCGACCGCAGGGAAGGGGGGACGGAGTCGCGGCTGACCACGGCGGCCTTCGAGCGAGTCCAGGAGTGCGGTCTCCTCACCACAGATGTACGCGCCCGCGCCGGCGTGCACGGTGAGTTCAAGGTTGAGACCGCTGCCCAGGATGTTCTGCCCGAGATACCCCGCGGCGTAGGCCTCGCGCACGGCCTCGTGCAAGCGCCGCAGTACGGGGACCACTTCACCGCGAAGGTAGATGAACGCGTGCTCGGAACGGATCGCGTAACAGGCGATCACGATGCCCTCGATGAGGCTGTGCGGGTTCGCGAAGAGGAGCGGGATGTCCTTGCAGGTCCCCGGCTCCGATTCGTCGGCGTTGACAACTAGATAGTGCGGCTTGCCGTCTCCCTGCGGGATGAACTGCCACTTCATCCCCGTCGGGAACCCGGCGCCACCACGCCCGCGGAGCCCCGCGTCCTTCACATACGCGATCAGGTCGTCCGGTGCCATGGCGAGGGCCTTGCGCAGCCCCTCGTATCCCTCGTGCCGGCGGTACACATCCAAAGACCAGGACTTGTCCTGGTCCCAGAAGGCCGACAGGACCGGAGAGAGCAGCTTCTCCGGGCTGGTGTCGTTGTTGTCGATCTCGGCTGCCAAGGTCATCACTCCCCCTCCTCGGCGGTCGGTCCCGCTGGGTGCTGCGGGTCGGAGGCCGACGTGTCCTGCGGCGCGTCGTGCGAGCTCAAGTGCTCGGTGGGCGACGGGTCGTGGGCCGGTTCGCCCTCGATGCCCTCGCCGCGCGGGTGGACCACGCGCGCCGGCTCCGTCTCGCCCTTCGCCAGGCGGAGCCCGATCAGCGAGGCGGGCCCCGCGCTGCCGCCGGCCTCGACGGCACCGGCGCGCTCGTCGGGGAACCCGGCCAGGATGCGCGCGGTCTCCTTGAAGGTGCACAAGGGAGCGCCGCGCGTGGGTGACACCTCCGCTCCCGCGCGCAGGTCGTCGACCAGCTGCTTGGCGGTATCGGGCGTCTGGTTGTCGAAGAACTCCCAGTTGACCATCACCACGGGAGCGAAATCACAAGCGGCGTTGCACTCGATGTGCTCCAGCGTGACCTTGCCGTCGTCCGTCGTCCCGTTGTTGCCGACGCCGAGGTGCTCCTGGAGCGACTCGAAGATGGCGTCGCCACCCATGACGGCGCACAACGTGTTGGTACAGACGCCCACTTGGTAGTCGCCGCTCGGCTTCCTGCGGTACATCGTGTAGAAGGTCGCGACGGCCGTGACCTCGGCGGTGGTCAGGCCGAGCATGTCCGCGCAGAACTGCATTCCGGTGCGCGTGACATGCCCTTCCTCCGACTGCACGAGGTGCAGCAGTGGAAGCAGCGCCGAGCGGGAGCCGGGGTAGCGGGAGATGATCTCCTTCGCGTCCGTCTCCAGGCGGGTTCGGACGTCGTCCGGGTACGCGGGCGCGGGCAGTTGTGGCATGCCCAGACTCACGCCCTGCTCCGAAGAACTGGTGGTCACCGGTCGACGCCTCCCATCACGGGGTCGATGGACGCGACGGCGACGATGACGTCGGCGACCTGGCCGCCCTCGCACATCGCCGCCATGGCCTGAAGGTTGGTGAAGGACGGGTCGCGGTAGTGGACCCTGAACGGGCGGGTGCCGCCGTCGGACACGGCGTGCACACCCAGCTCGCCCTTGGGCGACTCCACGGCCGTGTAGGTCTGTCCCGGCGGGACGCGGAAGCCCTCGGTCACCAGCTTGAAGTGGTGGATGAGGGCCTCCATGGAGGTGCCCATGATGTTCTTGATGTGATCGAGCGAGTTGCCGAGACCGTCCGGACCGAGGGCCAGTTGGGCGGGCCAGGCGATCTTCTTGTCGCCGACCATGACCGGACCCGGCTCCAGGCGGTCCAGGCACTGCTCGACGATGCGCAGCGACTGGCGCATCTCCTCCAAGCGGATCAGGAAGCGCCCGTAGGAGTCGCAGGTGTCGGCGGTCGGGATGTCGAACTCGTAGTTCTCGTAGCCGCAGTACGGCTGCGCCTTGCGCAGGTCGTGCGGCAGGCCGGCGGAGCGCAGGACCGGTCCTGTGGCGCCGAGGGCCATGCAGCCGGCGAGGTCGAGGTAGCCGACGTCCTGCATGCGGGCCTTGAAGATGGGGTTCCCGGTGGCGAGCTTGTCGTACTCGGGAAGGTTCTTCTTCATCTTCTTCACGAACTCGCGGAGCTGGTCCACCGCGCCGGGCGGCAGGTCCTGGGCGAGTCCGCCGGGCCGGATGAACGCGTGGTTCATCCGCAGACCGGTGATCAACTCGAAGACGTCGAGAACGAGTTCACGATCGCGGAATCCGTAGATCATGATCGTGGTGGCGCCGAGCTCCATGCCGCCGGTGGCGATGGCCACCAGGTGCGAGGACATCCGGTTCAGCTCCATGAGGAGCACGCGGATGATGCTGGCGCGGTCCGGGACCTCGTCCTCGATGCCGAGGAGCTTCTCGACGGCGAGGCAGTACGCCGTCTCGTTGTAGAACGGCGTCAGGTAGTCCATGCGCGTCACGAACGTGGTGCCCTGGGTCCACGTGCGGTACTCGAGGTTCTTCTCGATGCCGGTGTGGAGGTAGCCGATGCCGCAGCGGGCCTCGGTGACCGTCTCGCCGTCGATCTCCAGGATCAGACGCAACACCCCGTGTGTGGACGGGTGTTGCGGCCCCATGTTGACGATGATGCGCTCGTCGTCGGACTTGGCCGCCGCCTGGGCGACCTCGTCCCAGTCACCTCCGGTGACCGTGTAGACGGTGCCTTCGGTGGTCTCGCGCGGGGAGGCAGAAGAAGTGGTCATCAGGAGTACGACCTCCGCTGGTCCGGAGCCGGGATCTGGGCGCCCTTGTACTCGACGGGGATGCCGCCGAGGGGATAGTCCTTGCGCTGCGGGAAGCCCTGCCAGTCGTCCGGCATCATGATCCGCGTCAGCGCGGGGTGGCCGTCGAAGACGAGACCGAAGAAGTCGTACGCCTCGCGCTCGTGCCAGTCGTTCGTCGGATACACCGGGACCAGCGACGGGACGTGCGGGTCCGCGTCGGGCGCGGAGACCTCGAGGCGGATCAGCCGGTTGTGGGTGATCGAGCGCAGGTGGTAGACGGCGTGCAGCTCGCGGCCCTTGTCCCCCGGGTAGTGCACCGCCGAGACCCCCGTGCACAGTTCGAAGCGCAGGGCCGGGTCGTCGCGCAGGGTGCGGGCGACGCGGACCAGGTGCTCGCGCTCGATGTGGAAGGTGAGCTCGCCGCGGTCGACGACCGTCTTGTCGATGGCGTTCTCGGGGACGAGCCCCTGTTCCTCCAGGGCGCCCTCCAGCTCGTCCGCCACCTCGTCGAACCAACCGCCGTAGGGGCGGGAGGATTCGCCGGGCAGCCGGACCGGGCGGACGAGGCCGCCGTAGCCGGAGGTGTCACCGCCGTTGTTGGCGCCGAACATGCCGCGCTGGACGCGGATCTCCTCGCCCTGATCGCCGCGCTGCCCCGGGAGGTTGGAGGCGCTGAGGTCCTTTTCGGGGTTGACCCCGTTCGATCCCTTGTCGCTGTGCGCGTCGCTCACCGCAGCAGCCCCTTCATCTCGATCGTCGGGAGCGCCTTGCGCGCCGCCTCCTCCGCCTCGCGGGCCGCCTCCTCGGCGTTCACGCCGAGCTTGGAGGTCTGGATCTTCTGATGGAGCTTGAGAATCGCGTCCATCAGCATCTCGGGCCGGGGCGGGCAGCCGGGCAGATAGATGTCGACCGGGATGACATGGTCGACGCCCTGCACGATCGCGTAGTTGTTGAACATCCCGCCGGAGGATGCGCAGACGCCCATGGAGATGACCCACTTGGGGTTCGGCATCTGGTCGTAGACCTGGCGCAGGACGGGCGCCATCTTCTGGCTCACCCGCCCGGCCACGATCATCAGGTCCGCCTGGCGAGGTGATCCGCGGAAGACTTCCATGCCGAACCGCGCCAGGTCGTAGCGGCCCGCGCCCGTCGTCATCATTTCGATGGCGCAGCAGGCGAGACCGAACGTGGCGGGGAACACGGACGACTTGCGCACCCAGCCCGCGGCCTGCTCGACGGTGGTCAGCAGGAATCCGCTCGGCAGCTTTTCTTCGAGTCCCATTGGTCTGTGGCTCCTGGTCTCCCCTATACGGGGCTCAGTCCCATTCCAGGCCGCCGCGCCGCCATACGTACGCGTACGCGACGAAGACGGTGAGCACGAAGAGCAGCATCTCTACGAGCCCGAACACCCCCAGGGCGTCGAAGGTGACGGCCCAGGGGTAGAGAAAGACGATCTCGATGTCGAAGACGATGAAGAGCATCGCCGTCAGGTAGTACTTGATGGGGAAGCGCCCGCCACCGGCCGGCGTGGGGGTGGGCTCGATCCCGCACTCATAGGCCTCGAGCTTGGCCCGGTTGTACCGCTTCGGGCCGGTCAGGGAGGCCATGATCACGGAGAAGATCGCAAAGCCTGCCCCGAGGGCTCCCAGTACGAGGATGGGCGCATAGGCGTTCACCGCTCCTCGCTCCTCTCAGTCGGCACTGACTGCTGGCGGTTGCATGAGCTCGCGCCCCGCCCCCCACGTCCTGCGAACAGTCGAAGATCGCCTACATGTGAAGCGGGTCACAAGCCCAACTTGCCCCGCATCCTATGCCTGCAACTCTGTGATCTGCGACACGGGGTGCGCCAACTACTTTGTGATCTCCACCACCTGACGAAGGATCATGAAGTCGGATGAGCGGTGATCTTCACGCGCGAAGCACCTGAGTGATCACCAGTGGTGACAAGTTGACGCGTCACCCCTGGTCGGAGAGGTGCGTTCACTATCAAGACGTGGAGACCGCAAGCAAATTGGCGCTGGACGCGGTTGGCTGATAGTGGACGGCGTTCACACGTTGGAGGGACCGGTGTGAATGGAAGTGGACGCGAGTTGTGTCCATCGCGTGTGCATCGCGTCCCCTAGGGGTCCACTTGTGACCTGCGTCACGCACCTACCACACCGTCAGAAACCGGGCTTGGCCAACTGCCTCAACGGGTGGTAAGCGTCGGGCAATTCGGGCGTATTGCAGAAAACCCATGCTCAGGGGCGTTCGAGGGGCTGTCCGCTTTGACCGTTACGGCGTCAATAAAGCCTGTCGGGCACGGGTTTCGACCCCCCTGCTCCACAACTGTGGCGCACCACACGTTTCTTGAAGGGATCGGGGAGGCCCTGATACCGGTTGGTCTCATGTCCCACACCGCTCACATACCCAGCCACCGGAAGCCCCGCAACAGCGCCTCGAAGAAGGCCCTGCGCGCCGGAGTTACCGGTGGCGTCCTCAGCACCCTGGCGATCGCTGGTGCGGCGGGTTCGGCCAGCGCGGCCGAGCCCGTGACGCAGACCATCGAGATGCCCACGCTCACGACCGACCTCTCCTCCCAGGTCGCCCAGTCCGCGGACGCCACCCAGCAGGCCGCGGCCAACTACCAGGTCCAGGCCGAACGCGACGCCGCCTTCGACAAGGCCGCGGACCAGGCGAAGAAGGACCAGGTCGCCGCCGAGAAGAAGGCCGAGGCCAAGAAGAAGGCCGAAGCGAAGGCCAAGGCCGAGGCCGCCGCCAAGCGCGAGGCCGCCGAGAAGGCCGCCGCCTCCCGCTCCAGCGAGCGCACCACGCTGCAGGCGACCTCGGCGTCCTCGTCCTCCGACGACGTCGCGGCGCCCGCCAGCGGCTCGGCCGCCGCCGTCGTGTCGTTCGTGAAGTCGCACATCGGCGACGCCTACGTGTCCGGTGGCACGGGCCCCAGCTCGTGGGACTGCTCGGGTCTGGTGCAGGCCGCGTACAAGCAGGCCGGTGTCGACCTGCCGCGCGTCTCGCAGGACCAGTCGACGCAGGGCACCCAGGTCGGCCTGGACAACCTGCAGGCCGGCGACATCCTCTACTGGGGCGGCTCCGGCAGCGCCTACCACGTCGCGATCTACGTGGGCGGCGGCAAGTTCGTCGGCGCGCAGAACTCCTCCACCGGTGTCGTCGAGCAGCCGCTCTCCTACGACCAGCCGACCGGCGCGGTGCGCGTTCTCTGAGCCTCTGCGAGGTTCCGTGAACTTCCGGGTCCCCTGGGGACCCCGCGGCACTCAAAGGCCGCACACAGCCGCCTGAGGCCCCTTGAGGGCTTCACCGCACGCAAGGCCGAAGGCCGCCGCTCCCCTGAGAGGATGCGGCGGCCTTCGGTGTTTGTCCGGAAAAACCGGGACAGCGTTGCGTAGGAACTGCGGCTCAGGCCTGCGGGGAGAGCTCGCCCATCTCGCCCCAACCCTCGTTCGGGATCTCGGCGTTGATGATCTCCGGGGTGGCGGCGATAAGCGGAGCCATGGTCTCCATGCCGGCCTTGAAGTGGTCGGAGTTGACGTGCACGGCGCCCGCGGCGGCGTCGCGGAAGCCCTCCAGGATGACGAACTGGTTCGGGTCGTCGACGCTGCGCGACCAGTCGTAGAAGAGGTTGCCCTCCTCGGCGCGGGTGGCCTCGGTGAACGCGGCGGTCTTCTCCAGCCACGTGTCGGCGTGCTCGGGACGGACGGTGAACTTCACGGCGATGAAAATCATGGGTCCACCCTGCCCCGAGCCGCCCGGCCCGGCAAAGCCGGGTCTGCGGGCAGCACGGCGCCGGGGCCGCGGCCGCGGCCGGGTCAGGACTTCGGCGCCACCTTGGTCAGACCGTTGATGACCCGGTCCATCGCGTCGCCGCCCGTCGGGTCCGTCAGGTTCGCCAGCATCTTCAGCGTGAACTTCATCAGCATCGGGTGGGTCAGACCACGCTGCGTCGCGATCTTCATGACCTTCGGGTTGCCGATGAGCTTCACGAAGGCGCGGCCCATCGTGTAGTAGCCACCGTAGGTGTCCTTGAGGACCTTCGGGTAGCGCTGGAGGGCCAGTTCACGCTGGGAGTCGGTGGCACGCGCGTGGGCCTGCACGATGACGTCGGCCGCGATCTGGCCGGACTCCATGGCGTACGCGATGCCCTCACCGTTGAACGGGTTGACCAGGCCGCCCGCGTCACCGACCAGGAGCAGACCCTTGGTGTAGTGCGGCTGGCGGTTGAAGGCCATGGGGAGGGCGGCGCCGCGGATCGGCATCGTCATGTTGTCCGGGGTGTACCCCCAGTCCTCCGGCATCGAGGCGCACCAGGCCTTGAGGACCTCGCGCCAGTCCAACTCCTTGAACGCCTTCGAGGAGTTGAGGATGCCGAGGCCCACATTGGACGTGCCGTCGCCCATGCCGAAGATCCAGCCGTAGCCGGGCAGCAGCCGGTCCTCGGCGCCGCGCCGGTCCCACAGCTCCAGCCAGGACTCCAGGTAGTCGTCGTCGTGGCGGGGCGACGTGAAGTACGTACGGACGGCGACACCCATGGGGCGGTCCTCGCGGCGGTGCAGGCCCATCGCGAGCGAGAGCCGCGTGGAGTTGCCGTCGGCCGCGACCACCAGCGGGGCGTGGAACGTGACCGGGGTCTTCTCCTCGCCCAGCTTCGCGTGCACGCCCGTGATGCGGCCCGTGCGCTCGTCGATGATCGGGGCGCCGACATTGCACCGCTCGTACAGGCGGGCGCCGCCCTTCTGGGCCTGCCGCGCGAGCTGCTCGTCGAAGTCGTCGCGCTTGCGGACCAGGCCGTAGTCCGGGTACGAGGCGAGGTCGGGCCAGTCGAGCTGGAGGCGGACGCCGCCCCCGATGATGCGCAGGCCCTTGTTGCGCAGCCAGCCGGCCTCCTCGGAGATGTCGATCCCCATGGAGACGAGCTGTTTCGTGGCGCGCGGGGTGAGGCCGTCGCCGCACACCTTCTCGCGCGGGAAGGCGGTCTTCTCCAGCAACAGGACGTCGAGGCCGGCCTTGGCGAGGTAATAGGCGGTCGTCGAACCGGCGGGTCCGGCCCCGACGACGATCACGTCCGCGCTGTGCTCAGCGTTGTCGGCGAGTCGCTTGAGCTGCTCGGTCACGGCGGGTTCTCCCCAGGCTCGAAAACAGTGTGCCGTCCGGCACGGACATGGGCAGTCTATTCAGCGGCATCCGTCACTCAGCCGAAGGGCCAGCCCATGAGTCGAGTTCTGCCCGCCGTGGATCTGCGCGTCCCCACCCATGAGGACGCGCTCGCCTGGCACAGGGTGTTCGACCACCCCGATGTCATGGAGTTCCACGGAGGCGCGTCGGCGGAGCTCTCCGTGTACGAGGAGCTGACCGCGCGGCAGCGCAGACACGAGGCGGAGCACGGTTTCTGCCTGTGGACGATGACCGACGGCGCGGGGGACGTCGTCGGGTTCACGGGCGCGCAGCCCTGGCCGGGCACGTGGGGCCCGGTGGGCGAGATCGAGATCGGCTGGCGGCTCGGGCGGGCGTACTGGGGGCAGGGGTACGCGACGGCGGCGGCGCGCCTGACGCTGGATCAGGTGCGGGCGGCGGGGCTGCCCAGCGTCGTCGCGATGGTGGACGCGCGCAACGAGCGCTCGATCGCGGTGACCCGGCGGCTCGGCATGGAGCTGGCCGAGACGTTCGTGACGCCGACCGGGAAGCAGGGGCACTGCTTCCGCCTGGAGCTCTGACCCGGACCCGGCTTGCGGGGGCGCTGCCTCGTCCAGGAATTCCGATACGGCCCGAGGGGGCGCTGTCCCGGCGAGGAATTGCGGCACGGCCCTCCAGAGCGCTACCTCCGCCTGAGTCCCTGATCCGGTCCGCAGGGGCGCTGACCGGACCTTCCGGACACCACACCCCAGGAGCTACCCTTCCGGTACCTCCTGGGGGTGACATCTGTGGTGAAGACACCCAAGACGCCCAAGATTCCGGATGCCGGGCCGCCGGACGTGCCGGTGCCGAAGCTCGTCGGTCTGATGGCGGTCGACGCCCGGCAGGCGGCGCGTGAGCAGGGCGTGCTGATCGTGGCGGCGGACCGGGACGACGTCGACCGGGTGGTGGTGGAGTACGTGGTGCGCCAGTACCCGCTGCCCGGCGTCGAGGTGCCGCGGGACGCCGTCGTCACGGTGTGGTTCGACCTCGGTGAGGGCGAGGGCGGTGGCGGCGCGGGTGTGCGGGTGCCGCGGGCGCCGGGGCCGCGGGGCGGTGGCATGCGCAGGGAGCTCGGCGAACCGGACGAGCCGCCCACACGCACCGGGTCGTTCAGCCGGTGCCCGTGAGGCGGTCGGTGTCCGTGAGGCAGTCGGTGCCCGTGACGCAGTGCGTGTCCGTGGGACCCGGTCACGCCTTCTTGTAGCCCCGGTGCAGCGTGACGATGCCGCCGGTGAGGTCCCGCCAGGCCACCTGCTGCCAGCCGACGTTCTGCATCAGCGCGGCCAGTTCGGGCTGCGTGGGCCAGGCGCGGATGGATTCGGCGAGGTAGACGTACGCGTCCGGGTTCGAGGACACCGCGCGGGCGACCGGCGGCAGGGCGCGCATCAGGTACTCGGTGTAGACGGTGCGGAAGGGGGCCCACGTCGGGTGGCTGAACTCGCAGATGACGACGCGGCCGCCCGGCTTGGTGACGCGGTGCATCTCGCTCAGCGCGACCTCGGTCTCCTGGATGTTGCGCAGCCCGAAGGAGATGGTCACGGCGTCGAACGTGTCGTCCTTGAACGGCAGTTTCGTGCCGTCGCCCGCCGTGAACGGCATCCACGGGTGGCGCTGCTTGCCCACGCGCAGCATGCCGAGGGAGAAGTCGCAGGGGACGACGTAGGCGCCGGCCTGCACGAAGGGCTGCGAGGAGGTGGCGGTGCCGGCGGCGAGGTCGAGGACCTTCTGCGCGGGGCGGGCGGCGACGGCCTTGGCGACCTCCTTGCGCCAGAGGCGGGTCTGTCCCAGGGACAGCACGTCGTTGGTGAGGTCGTACTTCTCCGCCACGTCGTCGAACATCGAGGCGACTTCGTGGGGCTGCTTGTCCAGGGATGCACGGGTCACCCGCCCATTGTGGCACCGGGCGCCCGGTGGGCCGGGGGCCGGGGCGGGGCGGCGCCCGGCCCCCTGCGTGTTGCGCCACACCGGCGCGTGAGCCGCCACGAGGTCACGCCCTCCATCCCCGTTGCGCCGCACCGTGGTGCCGCCTTGCCCACCCTGCCGCCCAAGGCGGCAGATTGCCCAAGGCGGCGGCGGTCGACCGCAACGGGTGGGAGCCGTGCCGGCGCCAGATTGCCCAAGGGGGCGGCGGATTACCCATAGCGGCGCGGCGTCGACCGCAACGGGTGAGAGCCGTGCCGGTGGCGGAGTGCCCAATGCGGCGCGGCGTCGGCCGCAACGGGTGGGTGGGTGCGACGGGCGGCGGAGTGCGGCACCCCGGCGGGCCGACGCCCCCGGAGGGGGCGGGTGGGTGGGAGATGGGCGGGACGCCCGGGCGATTGCCTGCGGGCAGGCGGGCAAAATCAAACCCCTGCGGCGATTGAGCAGGCCTTCCCAGCCCCTGCGGCGATTGAGCAGGCCTTCCCAGCCCCGCCGGCGATTGAGGCGCGGGGTCCGGGGCGGAGCCCCGTGGCGTAGGACCGGGCCGGCACGCGCAGCAGCGGGTGTCAGCGCCGCCGGTACACCAGCCGCCCACCGACCACCGTCGCCACACACGTAGCCGCCCCCTTGGCCACCAGTTCGGCGCGGTCCGTGACGTCGAAGATCGCGAACCTCGCCGCGCCGCCCACCACCAGCCCGGGCAACAGCACCAAGGGCTTAGGGGACAGGGACACCGGTCCCGGCAGCCGGTCGGGCCTGCCGCCGAAGACCAACCCCGAGCGTTGCGCCACCTCCAGGACGGGCTTGGCGCGCAGTTCGCCCGCCAAGGCCACCGTCCCGTGCGCGAACAGCCTCTGCACGCCCCGCCGGGCACTCGCGCCGAGCCGGGACGGGTCCGCGCGGAAGATCTCCCGCGCCCGCTCCCCACCGATCGGCACCGTCCCGTACGTGTCCGCCTCACGCGGATCCGGGTGGTACGTGTGCTCGAGGATCTCGGGACCGTACGGGTTGAGGAGACCCGGCGTCAGGATGCCGGGCCAGCGCCGCACCCGCGCCGAAGGGTGGGCCTCGGCCAGCTCCTCGTACGAGCCGAGCGCCGTGACCGTCTCGCCCTCGACGAGGACGGCCGCCCCATCGGCCTCGGTGACGTGAAGTGTCGCCAAGACGCGCTCAGTTGGTGGAGACGAGCTTCAGCTCGGGGTGAGCCGTCCCGCCGTCGATCGCGGTCGACGAGATGTGCGAGCTGACGCGGTCGTCGACCGGGTCGTTCGCCGGGTCGTCGTGCACGACGAGGTGCTCGTACGTCGTGGCGCGCTGCGCCGGGACGCGGCCCGCCTTGCGGATCAGCTCGATGATCTCCATGCGGTTGGAACGGTGCTTGGCACCGGCCGAGGAGACCACGTTCTCCTCCAGCATGATCGAGCCCAGGTCGTCGGCGCCGTAGTGGAGCGACAGCTGGCCGACCTCCTTGCCCGTCGTCAGCCACGAGCCCTGGATGTGCTGGACGTTGTCCAGGAAGATCCGGGCGATCGCGATCATCCGGAGGTACTCGAAGAGCGTCGCCTGCGTGCGGCCCTTCAGGTGGTTGTTCTCCGGCTGGTACGTGTACGGGATGAAGGCGCGGAAGCCGCCCGTCTTGTCCTGCGTGTCACGGATCATGCGCAGGTGCTCGATGCGCTCGGCGTTGGTCTCGCCCGTGCCCATGAGCATCGTGGACGTCGACTCGACACCCAGCCGGTGAGCCGTCTCCATGATCTCCAGCCAGCGCTCGCCGGACTCCTTCAGCGGCGCGATAGCCTTGCGCGGACGGGCCGGAAGGAGCTCCGCGCCGGCACCCGCGAAGGAGTCGAGACCCGCGGTGTGGATCCGCTGGATCGCCTCCTCGACCGACACCTTGGAGATCCGCGCCATGTGCTCGATCTCCGAAGCCCCCAGGCTGTGGATGACGAGCTGCGGGTACGCCTTCTTGATGGCGGAGAAGTGCTCCTCGTAGTACTCGACGCCGTAGTCCGGGTGGTGCCCGCCCTGGAACATGATCTGCGTGCCGCCGAGCTCGATCGTCTCCGCGCAGCGGCGCAGGATGTCGTCGAGGTCCCGGGACCAGCCCTTCTTGGTGTCCTTCGGGGCGGCGTAGAAGGCGCAGAACTTGCACGCCGTGACGCACACGTTCGTGTAGTTGATGTTCCGCTCGATGATGTACGTCGCGATGTGCTCGATACCCGCGTACTTGCGGCGGCGGATCGCGTCGGCGGCGGCGCCGAGCGCGTGCAGCGGGGCGTCGCGGTAGAGGGCGACGGCCTCTTCGGGGGTGATCCGCCCACCGTCGGCGGCGCGGTCGAGGACGGACTGAAGCGCGGCCTTCTCGGTCACCGGGCGAGCCCCTTTCGAGGATTCTGACGAGTCCGAGCTGGAATCTCGACGAGTCTGAGCTGAAATCTCAGCGTACGTCAGGCACCCAGGCCACCCAGCAGAACCCCCGCGAGGGCGCCCAGAATCATGAAGGGGCCGAAGGGGATCTCGGTCCTCCGCCCGGCCCGCCGCGCGACCACCAGGACCAGCGCGTACAGACCGTTGAACAGCACGCCCGCGAAGGCGCCCAGGAACAGCACGCCCCACCCGTACCAGCCGAGCGCCGCCCCGAGCCCCACCGCCAGCTTCACGTCCCCGAAGCCCATCCCCTTCGGGTAGGCGAGCAGAAGCAGCAGATATCCGCCGCCGAGTCCGAGCGCGCCCCACAGTGCGCCGCTCCACGCCCCGCCGGCCTCCGGCAGCAGCGCCGCCCCGCCGAGCGCGAGCACGGTGAGCCCGGCGAGCGGCAGCGTGAGCACGTCCGGCAGCCGGTGCACCGCGAAGTCGACGGTGGCCAGGAGTACGCCGAGCGGCGCGAGCAGCAGCCAGGCGCCGAGCTCGGGCCGGGTGCCTGTGGTGGTGGCGAGCAGCGCGCAGGCGGCGCCGGTGACCAGGGCCAGCCGAACGGAACCGGGCCCGGCCCCCGCCCAGCCGCGCCCCGGCCGCCACGGCTCCCCCGGCTCGACGGACAGCCGGTGCGCGGGCCGCGGCAACAGCAGCCCGGTGGCCGCGCCCCACAGAGCGGCGAGCACGACCAGCGCGACCGGCGCACCGGCCTCGGTGGCGATCAGCGGGCCCTCTTGCACCACGTCTCCCCGCACCCCGTCTCCCCCACGCCGTCTCAGCCGCCCTTGACCCGGTCGAGGTCCGCCGTCGGATTGCCGGCGGCCGGGTACTGCGAGGTGTACGTGAGGGACTTGCCCTCCCGGCTGAGGCGCACGGTGTGCGTGCCGCTCGCGCAGGTGCCCGGATTGCCGGGCGCGGCCTTCCCCGCGGCCACGAGTGCCTTGCCGTCGGCGGACTTCAGGGTCAGTACGTCGACGCACCGGATGCCGAGCGGATCCGTCGACGTCACCTTGCCGACCCGCTGGCCGGCCCTGGCCTGCTTCAGGTCGACGCGGAACGTGCCGAAGGAGACCCCCGCCTGCTTCGCGGGCCCGTCCCACGCCCCTACGTAGAACTGCGGTACGCCCGGCGCCTTCGACCCGGCGGACTCGGTGGGCCCGGCATCGCTCGCACTGCCCTGGTCGCCGCCGCCGTCACCCGGCAACACGTTCAACAGGACCACCCCGCCCACCGTCACCGCCGCCAGCGAGCCCGCCACAGCGAGCGCCACCGAACAACTCACCCTGCGCCCCCGCCCGTTCGGCTTGTCGGGGGTCGAGCTCGCCGTCACGGAGACCGAGAGACGGCCCGGTACGGCGTCCCGCTTCGACTCCTCGGCAGGCGGCCCCTCCGTATGGGGCGTGAGCACGCGCGCGTACGCGGGATCCGGCGGCCCGAAGACGCCGGCCGGTTCCGAACTCCCGGTCACCGCAGGGGCGCTGAAGCCGACGGGCCCCGAGTGCGGGACGTCGGCGGGTGCTCCCTCCAGGTCCAGGAGCCGCACCGCGCCGCGCGAGACCTCCTCCACCATCGGCCCCGGCAGCCACCCCGCCTGCACGAGACGCGCCGCGCCGTCCGGGGCGAGGCGCCGGGCGACCTCCTCGGGAGCGGGGCGCGCGGCCGGGTCCTTCGCGAGGCAGGCCGCGGCGACCTCGCGCAGTTCCCCGGCCAGCGAGCCCAGTTCGGGCTCCTCGTGGACGACCTTGTAGAGCAGCGCGGCCGAGGAGTCACCGGGAAAGGGGGACGACCCCACGGCCGCGTACACGAGGACGGCGCCGAGCGAGAAGACGTCCGCGGCGCCCGTGACGCTCTTACCGAGGATCTGCTCGGGCGACATGTAGCCGGGCGAGCCGATGGAGACGCCGGTGGAGGTGAGCGAGGCCGTACCGTCGGTGGCCCGTGCGATGCCGAAGTCGATGAGCCGCGGACCGTCCAGGGTCAGCAGCACGTTCGACGGCTTTACGTCGCGGTGGACGAGCCCCAGGCCGTGCACGGCCGCGAGCGCCTCGGCGAGGCCGGCCCCCAGGACCCGTACCGAATACTCGGGCAGGCCCGCGCCCTCGCCCGCGGCCTGGGTGAGCGAGGGGCCCGCGATGTATCCCGTCGCCACCCACGGCACCTCGGCGTCCGGGTCGGCGTCGAGCACCGGCGCCGTCCAGGCCCCGCCCACCCGGCGGGCCGCCCGCACCTCACGTTTGAAGCGCGCCCGGAACTCGTCGTCGAGCGCGAAGTGCGGATGCACGATCTTCACGGCGACGGTGCGCCCGCCCGCGCTGCGGCCCAGATACACCCGGCCCATGCCGCCCGAACCGATCCTGCCGAGCAACCGGTAGGGCCCCACCTCCGTGGGTTCGCCGGCCTGAAGCGGCTGCATGATGCGGACCTCCCCCAATGTGCACGCACGCACCAGCAGCGTAGCCCCGCGCCTCGTCCGCGCACACGCCTCTCGAAAGGTGCGGAACACATCCGGAACACATCGGGAACAGATCGGGAACACCGGGCGGATCACCGTGAATTCATGCCGAATTCACCCACCTTCACCCACCGACGCAGAATTCCCGTACCAGGTTCCAAGAATCCCGCGCCGGGAGAGAACGCAGAAGTGCGCCGACCCGCGAGCGCACTCAGGGGGAATTCACGACATCAGCAGCTCGACCCGGACATCCGCGGGAAATCCCGTCGTGGGACCGACCCGCCGCGCGAACTCCGTGACGCCTTCCAGTTGTGCGGGACCGAAGCGGAAGTCGAGCGTCGTGAAGTACTCCTCGAGGATCTTCTCGTCGAAGACCTCCCAGCGCGCCGCCTGCTCGGAGACCTTGGCGACCTCCTCGAGGGAGACGTCGCGCGAGGCGAGGAATGCCTCGTGCACCTTCTGAGTGATCTCCGGCTCGCGCTCCACGTACTCCTTGCGCGCCGCCCACACCGCGAAGACGAACGGCAGCCCCGTCCACTCCTTCCACAGCGCACCCAGGTCGTGCACCTGGAGACCGAGCCGCGGGGCGTCGTGCAGATTGGCCCGCAGCGCCGCGTCCCCGATGAGCACGGCCGCTTCCGCGTCCTGCATCATCAGCCCCAGGTCGGGCGGGCACGTGTAGTAGTCGGGCTGGACGCCGAAGCGCTCGGCCAGCAGCAGCTGCGCCAGCCTGACCGACGTACGGGAGGTGGACCCGAGGGCCACACGCCGGCCGTCGAGCTGGTCGAGGGGGACCTGCGAGACGATCACGCAGGACATCACGGGGCCGTCGCAGCCCACGGCGAGATTCGGGAACGCGACGAGGTCGTCGGCCGCCTTGAGGAACTCGACGAGGGTGATGGGACCGATGTCGAGGTCACCGTTCACCAGCTGCTCGCTCAGTTTCTCCGGCGTGTCCTTCGTCAGCTCGAAGTCCAGGAGCGAGCCCGTCCTGGCAAGTCCCCAGTACAGAGGCATGCAGTTCAGGAACTGGATGTGGCCCACTCGCGGACGAGTGCGCCGCGCGGCCTTCAGGGTCTCGGGAGAATTGTCCACATCGCGAGACTAAACCCCATGCGGTACGGTGCGTGATCCGGGTCAGGTACGACATCGCGGTCAACCCT
Organism: Streptomyces sp. NPDC102360; assembly: GCF_044766085.1. Lineage (NCBI taxonomy): Bacteria > Bacillati > Actinomycetota > Actinomycetes > Kitasatosporales > Streptomycetaceae > Streptomyces > Streptomyces sp. NPDC102360. Next base: position 292,915 of record NZ_JBIWLG010000009.1, read on the forward strand.
CACGGAGCCCCTGTCAAACCTGCGAGTGACGTGATCTTGGCCTCTATTGCTTTCGGCTGCCTGCGTGCTAGGCTCCATCGCAAGTTGCAGTTTGGTTTCCCTTGCAGTACAGAGCCTGCGGAGCATGTGACCGCGGGCTCTCGTCGTTTTCAGACTTTTGCATTGTTCGCAAGTGCATTTGCAGGTTCTGGAACAGGGCAACCCTTTGGCCCATAGGAGGGCTTATGGCTACCGGAACCGTGAAGTGGTTCAACGCTGAAAAGGGCTTTGGCTTCATTGCCCAGGAAGGCGGCGGCCCGGACGTCTTCGTCCACTACTCCGCGATCAATGCGAGCGGCTTCCGCTCCCTTGAGGAGAACCAGGCCGTGAACTTCGACGTCACGCAGGGCCCGAAGGGTCCGCAGGCGGAGAACGTCACCCCCGTCTGATCCTTCGCGATCGCACGGTAGTTGCCGTGATCTGATCCGGAACCTAGCGCAGTACCCAAGGAGCCCCGCGCCTCACGGCAGCGGGGCTCCTGCCTTTTCTACGTGAGTGCGGCTACGGGTCGGTGGGGAAGCAAGGGCCCCGCCGCCGCCCTACGTGTGTTGCATCACCAGTACGCAGGTGGTCCCCGGCTCCAGCGCCCGGCACGTGTGGGGCGCGTCGCCGGGGTACGAGAGGTAGTCGCCGGGGGCGAGTTCGACCGGGTCCTCCGTCGGGCCCGCGAGGACCCGGCCCGTCGCGACGATCAGGTGTTCCGTGGTGCCGGGCGAATGCGCGTCCGAGTCGCGCGGGCTTCCCGGCTCGACCTGGAGGAAGTACAGGTCGCGGCGGGCACCGGGCGGGCTCGCGGAGAGCAACGTCGCGGCGTAGTCGGCCACTTCGGAGGGGACGGCCGGACCCTGGCCCGCGCGGATGACGTGCACGGCGGTGCGCGGCGGGTCGAGGAGGACGCTCGGCGGGACATCCAGGGCGACACTCAGCGCCCACATGGTCTCCAGGCCAGGCTTGCCGTGCGCGGCCTCCAGCTGGGACAGCGTGGATTTCGCGATGCCGGCCCGCTTGGCCAGCTCGGAGAGGGAGAGCCCGGCGCGGGTACGTTCGCGGCGCAGCGCCGCGGCGATGCGGTCGAGGGGGAGGCGGGTGGGCGCGCCCTCACCGGTCGGCTCGGTCATGCGTGGGCTCCCGTCGTTCATCGTTCGCTGCAGCAAGCCTATCGTTCGGCTTGACGAACGCGCGGCGGTACGCGCATGCTCCTGCCATGCGTTCGCCAGACCGAACACCAAGCCCGCTAGGCCGAACACCCCCAGGTCGCACACCCCTACCCGCCATCGACCCCCGCCTGCTCCGCGACTGCGCCCTCGTCTGGCTCGCCGACGCCGTCGTCGGGGTGTCCTTTGGTGCGGTGGCGGTGGCGAGCGGGCTGCCCACGTGGGTGCCCGTCGCGATGTCGCTGCTCGTGTTCGCGGGATCCGCGCAGTTCAGCGCCGTGGGAGTGTTCGCCGCCGGGGGCGGGCCCGTCGCCGCGGCCGCCACCGGGCTGCTGCTCAACACCCGCACCGCCGCCTTCAGCCTGGCCGTGTCCGACGCGCTCGGCCCGTCCTGGCCCGCGCGGCTCGTCGGCGCGCACCTGGTGACCGACGAGACGGCCGCGTTCGTGATGGCGGAGAAGGACCCGGCCCGTCGGCGCACCGCCTTCTGGGTCTCGGGCGTCGGCCTCTTCGTCGCCTGGAACGTGAGCGTCCTCGCCGGGGCGCTCGCCGGGTCCGCGCTCGGCGACACCGACCGGTTCGGGCTCGACGCGGCCTTCCCCGCGGTGCTGCTCGCCCTGGTGCTGCCCGCGCTGCGGGACGGCCACGGGGTGCGACGGGCCGCGGCGGCGGGCGCCGTGCTCGCGGTCGCCGCGACGCCGTTCCTGCCTGCGGGCGTGCCGGTGCTGCTCGCGCCGGCCGGGCTGCTGTTCACCAGGACCCCCGCGGGGTCCTCCGCCAGGAGGCCGTCGTGAGCGCCCAGTTGATCGCCGTACTCGCACTCGCCGCCGGGACCTACGTCTTCCGACTGGCCGGGCCACTGCTGCACGGCCGCGTCCAACTCCCCGTACGCGCACAGGAGTTGCTCACCGACGGTGCGACGGTCCTGCTCGTCGCCCTCCTCGCCACCGGCGCCCTCATGGCGGGCCAGGAGTTCGCCGGCTGGGCCCGGCCCGCCGGGGTGCTGGTGGGCGGGGTGCTGGCGTGGCGACGGGCGCCGTTCGCGGTGGTGGTCGTGGGAGCGGCGGCGGTCACCGGGCTGCTGCGGCTGGCCGGGCTGCCGTAGGCGTGCCGCGCGCGGTATCGGCCCAGTGGGCCACAGGGCCCATCGCCGCGCCCGCCCCGAGGAACAGGGCGCCGAGCACCAGCCACCCGGGCACGCCCCAGGCCACCAGGAGCGCGGTCAGGACGAGCGGGCCGACCGTGCGGGCGAGGGGCACTCCCGTGCCGAAGAACCCTTGGTACTGGCCGACTTGATGGGCGGGGGCCAGGCTGAAGGCCAGCTGCCACGATCCCGCCGACTGCTGCATCTCCCCCACGAGTTGGAGCGCCGATGCCGCGACGAGCACCGCGACCGCGCCCCACGCGCCGAGGCCGCCCGTGCCCGAAGCGGCGAACACCACGCACGACGCCAGCAGCACGACACCGGAGCGGCGCACGGTCCGGACGGCGGGGGTCAGCCCGTCGACGCCGCGCGCGAGACGCACCTGGAAGGCCGTCACGCCGAGGGTGTTGAGCACGAACAGCACCGAGACCGACCAGCCGGGCGCCGCCGTGTGCGTCACGATCCACAGCGGCAGCGCGACCGACAGCAGCGGCATGCGCAGCAGCAGCACCGCGTTGAGCAGGGTCACGACGGCGTACGGGCGGTCGCGGAGCACCGCGAGGCGCGGCTCCTTCGCCGCCCGCGCCGGGGTGGGCGGAATCGCGGGCAGCCGGGCCAGGAGCAGCGCGCAGACCACGAACCCGGCGCCGTCGAGGGCGAGGACTACGAGATAGCCGGTGGCCGTGTCGTGCTGGAGGGCGAGGCCGCCGATTCCGGCGCCCAGCGCGAGGCCCGCGTTGAGCGCCGACTGCAGCCGCGCCAGGGCGCCGGTCCGCTCCCCCGGCTCCACCAGGCCCGCGAGCAGCGCCTGCCGGGCCGCCGCGAGGCCGCACTGCGCGACCGCGTACCCGACGACCGCGATCAGGAACGCCGCGTACGAGCGGACGACGAGGAAGGACAGCACGGCCGCCGCCGTACCGAAGGCCAGCACCACAGAGGCGCCACGCGGTCCGCGCCGGTCGGCGACCGCCCCCAGCGGCACCCCGGCCACCGCGCCGACGGCCCACGCCACCGTGAGGGCGAGGCCGATGCGGGTGGGTGAGAGGCCGACGACACGGGTGAAGTAGAGGGTGGACGTGACGTAGTAGACGCCGTCTCCGACGGAGTTGACCAACTGTGCTGCGGCAAGGGCGCGGACGCGAGGCGGCATATGCCCCACGGTATGGACCAACTCCCCTGAGGAGGTAGGCAACTTGTGGGTCGGGCGACTGGGCCAATCGCCTCTCTCGCCTGGTCCTGCCACGGGTCACGCATCACGCGTCACGGGTGCATCCGGGCGCCCTTCAGGACCTTGTCCACGGCGTTGCGCGGACCGTAGACCGCGAGGCCCACCAGGTCGAGTTCGGCGGCGGACACGGCGCGTACCGCTGCCCTGTTGTCGGCGTCGTGGCCGGTGGCGAACAGGTCGGACGTGAAGACGGCGCGGGGCAGGGCGCGGCGCAGGGCGCGTTCGTGGGCGGCCTTCAGGAGGTCCTTGCCGCCTTCGAAGACCAGCACCGGCTGGCGGAACATCGGCAGGTACGGGGTGCCGTCCGCGTCTTCGTACGGTTCGCCGATCACCTCGGGCAGCTGGGGGCCGAGGCCGCTGACGAGGAAGGCCGTGACGTTCAGGCGCTGCCAGGTCTCCAGGTCGTCGCGGAGCAGCACGGCGATCTTGGTGTCGAAGCGGACGGGGGCCGGGGCGGGGGCGGTGGCTGTAGCTGTGGTGGCGGTGGTCTCGGTGCTCATGGCTTGAGACTGCCGGTCGCCTTCCCTGCTGGTCTTGTACGTTTTTTGCATGGCGGTCAGCGGTCCCGGTTCCGGCGAGGAGATCAGCGCGTGGCGGCCCGGTGTGCCGGGCGTCACGGAGGTCTTCCACGCCCATTTCACGCGGCACGCCTACCCGATGCACGTGCACGACACCTGGACGCTGCTCATCGTCGACGAGGGCGCGGTCCGCTACGACCTGGAGCGGCACGAGCACGGGACGCCGCTCGGCACGGTCTCGCTGCTGCCGCCGCACGTTCCGCACAATGGGCAGGCCGCGACGCCGGAGGGGTTCCGGAAGCGGGTGCTGTACCTGGCGGCCGGTGCCGACGGGCCGCTCGACGCCTCCTTCATCGGGGCCGCCGTGGACCGGCCCGACCTGGTGGATCCGTTGCTGCGGCGGCGGATCGGGCAGTTGCACGGTGCGCTCGCGGGTCCCGGGGACGAGCTGGAGGCCGCGGGGCGGCTCGCGCTCGTCGGGGAGCGGCTCCGTGAGCGGCTTCGGCCGGCGCTTGCGGAGGTCCGTAAGCCTGTGCCGGATCGACGGGTGGCGGCCTCGTTGCGGGAGCTGCTCGATGCGCGGGTGGTCGAGGGGGTCGACCTGAAGGAGGCGGCGGGGCTTGTGCATGCGCATCCGGCGCATCTGGTGCGGTCCTTCGGGGCCGCGTACGGGATTGCTCCGCATCAGTACCTGATGGCGCGGCGGGTGGATCGGGCGCGGGGGTTGTTGCTGGGTGGGCAGGCGCCGGCGGAGGTGGCGGAGGCCTGTGGGTTTTACGACCAGTCGCATTTGACGCGGTGCTTCAAGCGGGTGGTGGGGGTGCCGCCGGGGCGCTTCGCGCGGGGCCGGTGACGTTGCGCCCCACCGTGGTTGACGCCCCGGGGCGCTGCCCCGGACCCCGCTGCTCAATCGCCGCAGGGGCTTGATGTGCGCAGCAGCACAGCGCTCAGCGTCGCCGTGGCGGCCAGCAGAGTGCCCGCAAGTACCAGGCTCACCCGCATCCCGGCCAGGGAGAACGTGCTCTCGCCCGCCCCCGCGAGCAACGTGCCGAAGAGGGCCACCGCCAGCGCCCCGCCGGTCTGGCGCAGGGCGTTGAGGAGGCCGGAGGCCGTACCCACCCGCGGCCCCGGAACCGCGTCCATCAGCATCGCCGTCACCGCGGGGATCGCGAACGCGCCGCCCAGACCCGTCGGGACGAGCAGGGTCAGCAGCAGCCACATCGGCGTGTGCGCGGTCAGCGGCAGCAGCGCGAACATGGCGAGCGCCAGGACGAGTTGGCCGATGACGACGACCGGCCGGCGCCCGAAGCGTTCGGCCACCCGCGGCGAGATCAGGTTCGTGCAGGTGATCAGCACGGCAAGCGGTACGAAGACCAGGCCCGCCGCCGTCGCGGACATGCCCCGGAGCTGCTGGAGGTAGAGGCCGAGCAGGAACACCACACCGTAGAAGCCGACGTTGACGGCGAAGCCGACCGCGAGGGACACGGACACCGTGCGGTCGCGCAGCATGGTCAGCGGGACCATCGGGGCACGGTGGCGCTTCTCCGTGACGTAGAAGGCGAATGCCGAGACGACCGCGACCACCAGTGCCACGAGACCCGTGCCACCGCCCTCGATGACCGCGAAGGTCAGGCCCGCCAGCGTGAGGACGGCCGTGATCTGGCCGGGGACGTCGAGCGGCGCAGGGCGGCGGGGCGAGGGGGCGACCTTCACGAGCAGCGCCAGGATCGCCGCGCCGACGGGCAGGTTGAGGAAGAACACCGCACGCCAGCCGACATGTTCGGTCAGTACGCCGCCGAGCACGGGACCCGCCGCCATCGACACCGAACCGCCGACCGTCCACAGCGCGATCGCCCGCGCCCGCTGCCGCGCGTCGTCGTACGCCTCCCGGATCAGCGCGAGCGAGGCCGGCATGAGCACCGCCGCCGCCCCGCCCTGCACGACCCGCGCCGCGATCAGCGCACCGAGTCCGGGCGCGACGGCGCAGGCCAGCGAGGCGAGGGTGAAGAGGGCGGTGCCGAGGACGTAGGCGCGGCGGGCGCCCGTGCGGTCGGACAGCGCACCCGCCGACAGCATCAGACCGGCGAACATCAGCGTGTACGCGTCCGCCACCCACTGCAGCCCGGTCATCCCGCTGTGCAGGTCGTCGCGGATGCCGGGCAGGGCGATGTTCACCGCCGACACATCGATCGTGATCACGGCGAAGCCGAGCAGCGCGGCGAGGAGAGCGGGGGTCCGGCCGCCGCGGCCGGGTGCGGCCGCGGCGGATTCGAGTACGGGTCGCGTACGGGTACGGGCTCTGGCGGCGACGGTGGTCACGCTGTCCTCCTGGGGCGCGGTGTACGAAGTGCGGGTGGGCGGCAGCCACGGGCCGCGGCCCTGTGACATGCACTCCCTGGGCCCGAGGCCCTTACGAGAAGGGCCATCGGCTGCCGGCCACCCGCAGCGAGGACAACTCTGCGGCCGCGCGGCGAAAGGTGGCAGGCCGCACTCCACCGGGGTGCCGCGTTCCTGGCCCTGAGACGGCCCCCCACCGCGCTCGACGAACATGGACAATGCACGTATGGCTGAGACCACGGAACTGGGCCGCTATCTGCGGGCCCGCAGGGGGCAGGTGACACCGGCCGACGCGGGCCTGCCCGCCGGTACGGGCCTGCGCCGCACACCAGGGCTGCGCCGCGAGGAGCTGGCCACGCTCGCGGGCGTCAGCGTCGACTACTACACGCGCCTGGAGCGGGGCCGCGAGACCAACCCGTCCCCCGCCGTGCTCGACGCCATCGCCCGCGCCCTGCGGCTGCGCGGCGACTCCTACGAGCGCCTCCACGAACTGGCGGAACTGGCCTCCGGACGCCCCAGCGAACCGCGCCCCACCGCCGATGACACGGTCCGCCCCTCGGTGCTGCGGATGCTGGACGCGCTGCGTCCGCTGCCCGCGTACGTCGTCAGCCGCCACAACTACGTGCTGGCCGCGAACCCGCCGGGCCGCCGACTGCTGCCGGGCCTGTGGGACTGGCCGGACGAGCAGCGCAACATCACGCGCTACCTCTTCCTGCACCCGACGGGCCGTGAGCTGTACGTGCCGTGGGAGGAGACGGTGACCGCGTCGGTGGCGCATCTGCGGGCCATCGCGGGCACCGATCCCGACGATCCGCGTCTGACCGCGCTCGTCGGTGAACTCACCCTCAAGTCGCCGGACTTCACGCGCATCTGGGACCGCTACGACGTGCAGGAGCGCAGCGGCGGCACGAAGTCCTTCGCCCATCCGAAGGTCGGCGCGATGACTCTCACGTTCGAGGTGATGCGTCTTGCCCGCACGGGCGGCCAGCGCCTCGTCGTCTACCAGGCCCCTGCGGGGTCGCCGGACGAGGCGGCGGTCCTGAAGCTGGACCCGGCCTCCTCGCCCTGAACCGTGCCTGAGGTCCCGGGGCTCCGCCCCGGACCCCGCGCCTCAAACGCCGGCGGGGCTGGAAAGATCGCCTCAATCGCCGGCGGGGCTTGATATTTCAAGCCCCTGCGGCGATTGAGCAGGCCTTTCAAGCCCCGCTCTTGTGACGAGAGCCAGCGGGGTCCGGGGCGGAGCCCCGTGGCGTCAAGCACGTTCCAGCACAGCCGTGACGCCCTGGCCGCCTGCCGCGCAGATCGAGATCAGGCCGCGGCCCGAACCACCCCGCTCCGCAAGCAACTTGGCCAACGTGGCAACGATCCTCGCCCCCGTCGCCGCGAACGGATGCCCGGTCGCGAGCGACGACCCCGCCACGTTCAACCGCCCCCGGTCGACCGGCGAAAGCCCCGCCTTCTCCCACGCCGCGAGCGTCGCCAGCACCTGCGAGGCGAACGCCTCATGCACCTCGACCAGGTCGAAGTCCTCCACCCCGAGCCCGGCCCGCTCCAGCATCCGCGGCACGGCGTACGCGGGCGCCATGAGCAGCCCGTCGCCGCCCCCGCCCGTGACATCACCCTCGACGAAGTCCACCGCCGCCGTCTCGTACGCGGTCAGATACGCGAGCGGCTCAAGCCCGCGCGCCGCCGCCCACTCCTCGCTCGCGAGCAGCACCACCGCCGCGCCGTCCGTCAGCGGCGTCGAATTCCCGGCCGTCATGGTCGGGTTCGGATCGTCGCCCCCGACCCCGAACACCGGCTTCAGCTTCGCGAGTTTCTCGACGGTCGACCCCGGCCGCAGATTCTGGTCGCGCTCGAGCCCCCGGTACGGCACGACGAGGTCGTCCAGGAGCCCACGCTCGTACGCCGCCGCAAGACGCTGATGGCTGGTGGCGGCCAGCTCGTCCTGGGCCTCGCGGGCGATGCCCCACGCGCGCGCGGTGACGGCGGCGTGCTCACCCATGGACAGCCGCGTGCGCGGCTCGGCGTTGCGCGGGATGTCGGGGACCAGGTGCCCAGGCCTGACCTTGGCGAGCGCCTTCAGCCGGCCGCCCGCCGACTTCGCCCGCCGCGCCTCAAGCAGGATCTTGCGCAGCTCGTCGTTGACGCCGAGCGGGGCGTCGCTCGCGGTGTCGGAGCCGCCCGCGATCGCGCTCTCGGTCTGGCCGAGCGCGATCTTGTTGGCGGCGGCGATCACGGCCTGCAGACCGGTGCCGCAGGCCTGCTGGATGTCGTACGCGGGCGTGCGCGCGTCCAGCATCGAACCGAGCACGGTCTCGCGCGCGAGGTTGAAGTCGCGGCTGTGCTTGAGCACGGCGCCGGCCACGAACTCGCCCACGGCGCCGGGCTCGTGGAGCTTCATCCGCCCTACGAGGCCGTCCAGCGCGGCGGTCAGCATGTCCTGGTTGGACGCGGTCGCGTACGGGCCGTCGGAGCGCGCGAACGGGATGCGGTTGCCGGCGACGACGGCGACACGACGCGGGGCATTTCCAAGGACGGGGGCGGCGGGGCCCTTCGGGGTTCGTGCCATGTTCGGCAGCTCCTGAGCTCTCGCTGGGTCTCTCGACAAGTACTGACCTATGAGTAACCTTACTCTGTAGTAAATTTACGACCGAGCTGGGAGCTGGACAATGGCCGACCGCTATCTGAACTTCACCGGCACGGCCCCGGGCCGCTTCCTGACGCGCCGCCTCGGCCTGCCGCAGCCCGCACCGCTGCACCGCTTCAGTCCCGAACACCCGCGCCTGGAAGGGAAGTTGCTGCACCTCACGGCGGGCGACTCCACCCACCGCGAGCCCCTCGCCCAGCTGCTCGGCCGCACCGGACTCGAGGTCACATCGAGCGCCGAGCGGCCCACGGCCGTCGTCGTCGACGCCACCGCCGCCGACGACCTGGACACCCTCGCCAAGGTGCACGCCGCGCTGCACCCGGTCGTCCGCTCCCTCGCGACCGGCGGCCGCGTGGTCGTCCTCGGCGCGCCGCCGTCGCCCGACGACCACCACCAGGCGGCCGTGCAGCAGGGCCTCGAAGGCTTCGTGCGCTCGCTCGGCAAGGAGATCGGGCGCGGCCGCACCGTGAACCTGGTGCGCGTCGCCGGCCCGGTGGCCGGCGCCGAGTCGACCCTGCGCTTCCTGCTGTCGCCGAAGTCGGCGTACGTCAGCGGGCAGGTCGTACAAGTAGGCGCCACGGACGCCGAGTTGACTCTTCCCGAGGACTGGGACCAGCCCCTCGCCGACCGCACCGCGCTCGTCACCGGCGCCGCGCGCGGCATCGGCGAGGCCGTCGCCGAGACCCTCGTACGGGACGGTGCCGAGGTCGTCCTGCTCGACGTGCCGTCGGCCGAGGCCGACCTCGCGAAGGTGGCGGAGCGGCTCGGCGGGCGCGCGCTGCCGCTGGACATCACGGCGGCCGACGCGGGTGAGCGGATCGCGGAGTTCGTGCCCGACGGCCTGGACGTACTCGTGCACAACGCGGGCATCACCCGCGACCGGCGCCTCGCCAACATGCCTGCCGAGCGGTGGAGTTCGGTGCTCGAAGTCAACCTCGCGAGCGTGCTGCGGACGACGGACGCGCTGCTCAAGGCGGGGGCCGTGCGGCGCGGCGGGTCGATCGTCGCGACCGCGTCCATCGCCGGGATCGCGGGGAACGCCGGGCAGACCAACTACGCGGCGAGCAAGGCGGGCATCGTCGGGCTCGTGCGGTCGCTGGCGCCGCGGGCGGCCGCGGAGCACGGGGTGACCGTGAACGCGGTGGCTCCCGGGTTCATCGAGACCAAGATGACGGCGGCCGTTCCGCTGTTCATCCGGGAGGCCGGACGCCGCATGAACTCCCTTGGGCAGGGTGGGCTTCCGGTGGACGTGGCGGAGACGACGTCCTGGTTCGCGTCCCCGGGGTCGGGGTCGGTGAACGGGCAGGTCGTCCGGGTCTGCGGACAGTCTTTGTTGGGCGCGTAACCCCTCCGGGGGGGGCGGGTTCGGATGTGCCCGGCACCGGATGCAACCGGCCCGCCGTCCTCCGCCCACGGGGCTCCGCCCCGGACCCCGCGCCTCAATCGCCGGCGGGGCTTGATTTGCCCACCCACCACCGAACTTGACTTGCCCACCGCGCCGCCAAGCTTGATTTGCCCACCCACCACCGAACTTGACTTGCCCACCGCGCCGCCAAGCTTAATTTGCCCACCCACCACCGAGCTTGACTTGCCCGCCGTGCCACCGAGCTTGATCTGCCCGCCCGCCCCTCCCCTAGGACCCGTCATGACGCGCACCATCGCCCTCGACGCTGCCCCCTCCCTGCTCCCCCTCATGTTGCGCGGCGCAGTCCTCTCGCCGTTCAAGCGGCCGCGTCCGGGCGCACCGTTCGCCGGCACCCGGCTCACCGTCCCCGGCCTCCGCATCGCGCAGGACCACCTCACCGCCTACGAGCGGGTCTGCGGCTTCGCGACCGAGAGGCCCGAGCTGCCGCTCACGTACCCGCACGTCCTGGGCTTCCCGTTGGCCATGCGGCTGATGTCGGAGCGCGCGTTCCCGCTGCCGCTGCTCGGCCTCGTCCACACCTCGATCGCGATCACGCAGCAACGCGACCTGTCGCCCACGGACACGTACGAACTCCTCGTCCACGTCAAGGAGTTGCAGCCCCACCGGCGGGGCACGGAAGCCGTCGTCGTCACTGAGCTGCACGCTCAAGGGGACCCGGAACCGGTGTGGCAGTCGACCAGTACGTATCTGGCCCGGCACAAGACGTCCGCGCCGGCCCCGTCCGAGGCACCGCAGGAGCCCGCCGAACCGCTGCCCGAGCTCGCCGACTGGCGGCTCCCCGACGACCTCGGCCGCCGCTACGCCGCCGTGTCCGGCGACCGCAACCCCATCCACCTGCACCCGCTCACGGCCCGCCTCTTCGGCTTCCCGCGCGCCATCGCGCACGGCATGTGGACGGTGGCCCGCTGCCTCGCGGAGCACAAGGCGCACGGGCCCGTCCACGTACAGGCCCGGTTCAAGGCGCCGGTGCTGCTGCCGGGCGAAGTGGTGTTCGCGGCGCAGGGCCCGGCCTTTGAACTGCGGTCCACCAAGGACGACCGGGTGCACCTCACGGGCGAGGTGCACGGGCTGGCGGACTAACGGGCCGACCAGCGCTCCCCGTCCATCAGATTGCCGAGGCCCGACCAGGCGAAGTTCATCATCGTCGTGGCGGCCTCCTTCGCGGACACGGACGCGTCGCCGTTCGCCCAGCCGGCCAGCGCCTCCGCCGCGCCGACCAGGGCCTGGGCGAGGCCCGCGACCTCCCGCTCGGCCAGCTCCGGATTGTCGTGCGCCTCGCGCGCGGCCTCCGCGATCAGATGGGTCACGAACGCCACGATCTCCTCGCGCATGGCGACGACCTCCGCCACGAACGGGTCCCCGCCGGAGCGCGCCTGGCTGTGCAGCACCGCCCACCCGTCGGGCCGCTCGGCGGTGTGCGCGAAGAAGGCGGTGAGGCCCTCCCAGAGCTGCCGGTCGGCGGCCGCGTCCGCGCGGACACCCGCCCGGACCGCGTCGACCAGCGCCTTGGCCTCCCGCCGGATGCACGCGCTGAACAGGTCTTCCTTCGAGTTCAGGTACAGATACACCAACGGCTTGGACACGCCCGCCAGTTCGGCGATCTCGTCCATCGACGCGGCCCGGTACCCCCGCTCCCCGAACACCCGCACCGCGGCGTCCATCATCTGCCGCTCCCGCTCGGCCCGCGGCATCCTCTTCTGCCGCACCACCCCGGCCCGCCCCTCGCCACCCACCCCGGCCACCTTCCCTCGCACGATCCGCACGGTTCAGCGTACGCAGCCCACCGGCTCCGTCCGACCGCAGGCGCGCGGCCCCGCCACGGGCCGAAACGCACGTGGTCCCGCCCCCCCAGGAAGCAGGGGCGGGACCACGTAGGTGGTGGAGCGAGCCGGGGGACGTCAGGCGGCGGCCGTCACGGCCACCTCCTGCGGCTCGTCCACCGGGGAGGACGTCGCGTTGGCGTAGGCGTCGCGGTCGAGGATCTTCTCGCGGGCGGAGACGATCACCGGGACGAGGGCCTGACCCGCGACGTTCGTCGCCGTCCTCATCATGTCCAGGATCGGGTCGATCGCGAGGAGCAGGCCGACGCCCTCCATCGGCAGGCCGAGCGTCGACAGGGTCAGCGTCAGCATGACCGTGGCGCCCGTCAGACCGGCGGTGGCGGCGGAGCCGATCACCGACACGAACGCGATGAGCAGGTAGTCACCCACGTTCAGGTCGATGTTGAAGATCTGCGCGACGAAGATCGCGGCGATCGCCGGGTAGATCGAGGCGCAACCGTCCATCTTGGTCGTCGAACCGAAGGGGACGGAGAAGGACGCGTACTCCTTCGGGACGCCGAGGCGCTCGGTGACCCGCTGCGTGAGCGGCATCGTGCCGACGGAGGAGCGGGAGACGAAGGCCAGCTGGATCGCGGGCCAGGCGCCCTTGAAGAACTGCAGCGGGCTGAGCTTCGCGACCGACCACAGCAGCAGCGGGTAGACGCCGAAGAGGACCAGGGCGCAACCGACGTAGATGTCGACGGTGAACGTCGCGTACTTGCTGATCAGGTTCCAGCCGTACGTGGCGATGGCGTTGCCGATGAGCCCGATGGTGCCGATGGGCGCCAGCTTGATGACCCACCACAGGGCCTTCTGGAGGAGTTCGAGAACCGACTCGGAGAGCGTGAGGATCGGCTGGGCCTTCTCGCCGACCTTCAGGATGGCGATGCCGGCGACGGCGGCCATGAAGACGATCTGCAGCACGTTCAGCTCGGTGAACGGCGTGATGATGTCCGTCGGGATGATGCCGGTGAGGAAGTCGATCCAGGAGCCGGCCTGTTCCGGCTTGGCGCCGTCCTTCGCGGTCAGGCCCGTACCGGCGCCCGGGTTCGTCAGCAGGCCGATCGCGAGGCCGATGACGACCGCGATCAGCGACGTGATCATGAACCAGAGCAGCGTGCGCGAGGCGAGCCTGGCGGCGTTGTTGACCTTACGAAGGTTGGTGATCGACACCAGGATCGCGAAGAAGACCAGCGGGGCGACGGCCAGCTTCAGCAGCTGGATGAAGGTGTCGCCGACCTTCTGCAGGGTGGTGACGAGCCAGGAGATGTCCTGGCTGCGGGCCAGCCAGCCGAGCAGCACACCCAGGACGAGGCCGCCCAGGATCTGCGCCCAGAACGGGATCTTGGATATTCGGAAGCCGGACTTCTGTTCGGCTGCGGGGGTGTTCGCGGACACGGAGGCACTCCAGTGAGGACGCGCGGGACAAGACAGACAAGACAGACAAGACGGGGACGTACAGGAGCGGCGACCGCGAACGTGATCGACGGCGCCGCTGCATCGCTTCGGCCGGAAGAGTCGAAACTGAGCGATCAGGCGCGACAGGCCGCGGACATGCAGCGGCAGAGATCGACATGCAGGCGCTCCACGAGCGCGACGCTCATGGCGGTTCGAGGCGCAACTGATGTCTTCATGACAGGAACGTTAACACTGCAACTTTGAGAACATCAAAGGGCTTCTTTGGGACAGATGAGGTGCCCGTACGGGCCCAAAGCGGCATTTACCTTGAAAACGCAGGCGACCCCGGCACCTGATGCGGTGCCGGGGTCGTACTGACTGTGAGGAAGCTTACGCGGGCCCTACAGCGCCCTACGGGGCAGCGACAGGCGAGCGAGCGGGGCGCTCACGCCTCCTGCGTGTGGGCGCGGGTGCGCGCGGCGTCGTCCGCGTCGTCCTCCATGGAGCGGTTGGCCGCCATGTTCGCCTTGGCGCGGTCCACGCGGTCGACGACCTTCCTGGAGGCGCGGTCGCGCTCACCGCGCAGCACGATGTAGCTGATGGGCGCGGAGATCACCAGGCCGAGCAGCGCGATCCACAGCCAGTAGGAGCCACCGATGCCAGCGGGCACGATGCCGGTGGCGACGAGACCCCAGACGACGAGGAAGCAGCCCACGAAGATCCCGAGCCGCATCAGCGTGTAGCGGAGCATGTCAATCCACTCTTCCGTTCCGAAATGGTGTCCTTACAGGACGAGCGCCCCTCCAGTGAAGCACGGGGAGGGGCACCCGATTCCAGCGGGGGCTCGCGGCGCCGGATCGGCGCGCCCGGATCGGCGCGCCCGGAAGCGGCGCGTCAGATCAGCCAGCGGTTCTTGCGGACGGCGGGCAGCTGGGCCCACACCCCACCGAAGCCGTAGTAGCGGCCGGCCCCGGTCGCCGCGGTGATCAGCAGGACGAGGGCGATCATCCAGTGGTCGTCCATGAACGGGTTGCTGTCGGGCCACAGCGAGACGAGCCACATGAAGGCCATCATCAGCGTGCCCGCGGCGGCCGCGACCCGCATGCCGATGCCGAGGACCATGGCGAGGCCGACGCCGAGCAGGCCGAGCATGAAGACCAGGTCGAGCCACCAGGCGCCGGCCACGGAGTCAAACATGTGGGCGAAGGGGCCGGTCGTGCCGTGCAGCAGGAAGCCCTCGGTGGGGCTGCCGCCGTTCAGCCAGCTTCCGCTGGAGGGCGTCGCCTTCCCGAAGCCGAAGGTCTTGTCCAGGAAGGCCCACAGGAAGTAGAAGCCGACGAGGACGCGGGACGCGGCGAGGATGCCGCGGGCGGCGGGTGCACGGACGACGACGTCGTCCTGGCTGCCGGCGCTCCGGCGTGGGGCGCCCGTGGCGCCGTGTCGGGCGGGACTGTCCGATGCGTGGAGAGCCATGACCGTTGCCTTCTTCCTTGTGCGCGGTGCGGTGTGCGCGGTGCGGTGTGCGCGGTGCCGTGTGCTCGGTGCCGTGCGGTGCGTTCGCTCGTGAATACATTCACAAGCTACGCCCGGTACTTAGCCCGTCCCTACGGCCGAAGGTCCCGATACGGACGTCCGAACGTCACGACCTCGCCTCTGGTTACGCTCGGGCGCATGCGCACCACGACTCCCCTCACACCTCCCCTCACCTTCGAACTCGACCCGGCCGTCGACCCCGACCTGCGCGACGGGCTCCTCGCCCTGTGGTCGGACGTCACGAACGCCGGCGGCGCGGTCGGCTTCGTCCCGCCGGTCACGCCGGAGGACATACGCCCCGAGCTGGTCAAGCGCCTCGCCGACCTCGCCGGGGGCCGGACCCGGCTCCTCGTGGGCCGCGACGAGCAGGGGCGGGTCGCGGCGTCGGCCTTCCTCGCGTACAACCAACACCGCCTGATGAAGCACCACTTGTGGCTCTACACGGTGATGGTTCACCCCGGTCACCAGGGCAAGGGGTACGGTCGCGCGCTGATGTCGGCCGCCGCGGATTTCGCCCGCTCTTTCGAGGGCATCGAGGCCATCCGCCTCACCTGTCGCGGGGGGACGGGGGCGGATGCGTTCTACGCGGCGTGCGGCTACAAGGAGGTCGGCCGCGTCCCCGGCGCGATCCGGGTGGCCCCCGGCGACGACCGCGACGACGTCCACATGCTGCTGCCGCTCTAAAGATCGGGGCTCCGCCCCGGACCCCGCGCCTCAAACGCCGGCGGGGCTGTTATCAAGCCCCTGCGGCGATTGAGCAGCGGGGTCCGGGGCGGAGCCCCGTGGCCGGTGGACGGTCGCCCGCCGACATCACACGCGCATCGGCTGCGGCTCATCCCGCCGCCCGGCGTCGGCCCCCTCGTACTCCCGGATGATCTCGTACCGCGTATTGCGCTCCACCGGCCGGAACCCCGCGTCCCGGATCAGATCGAGCAGATCCTCACGCGTCATCTTGTTCGGCGTACCGTAATTGTCCGCGTCATGCGTGATCTTGTACTCGACGACCGAGCCGTCCATGTCGTCCGCCCCGTGCTGCAGCGCGAGCTGCGTGGTGTGCAGACCGTGCATGACCCAGAAGCACTTCACGTGCGGCACGTTGTCGAACAGCAGCCGCGACACGGCGAAGGTCTTCAGCGCCTCCGCGCCCGTGGCCATCGTCGTCCGCGCCTGCAGCTTGTTGCGGACCTTGCCGTCCTTCATGTCGACGAAGTCGTGCTGGTAGCGCAGCGGGATGAAGACCTGGAAACCGCCGGTCTCGTCCTGCAGTTCACGCAGCCGCAGCACGTGGTCGACGCGGTGCCGGGGCTCCTCGATGTGCCCGTACAGCATCGTCGAGGGCGTCTTGAGGCCCTTCTCGTGCGCGAGTCGGTGGATCCGCGACCAGTCCTCCCAGTGGGTGTCGTGGTCGACGATGTGCTGCCGGATCTCCCAGTCGAAGATCTCGGCGCCGCCACCGGTGAGGGACTCGAGCCCCGCCTCGATCAGCTCGTCGAGAATCTCGCTCGCGCTCATCCCGGAGATCTTCTCGAAGTGATGGATCTCGGTCGCCGTGAAGGCCTTGAGCCCGACGTTCGGCAGGGCCTCCTTGAGGGCCTTCAGGGAGCGCGGGTAGTAGCGCCACGGAAGGTTCGGGTGCAGCCCGTTGACGATGTGGAGTTCCGTGAGGTTCTCCGACTCCATCGCCTGGGCGAGCTTGACCGCCTCCTCGAT
Source organism: Streptomyces sp. NPDC102360 (assembly GCF_044766085.1). Taxonomy (NCBI): domain Bacteria; kingdom Bacillati; phylum Actinomycetota; class Actinomycetes; order Kitasatosporales; family Streptomycetaceae; genus Streptomyces; species Streptomyces sp. NPDC102360. Next base: position 309,872 of record NZ_JBIWLG010000009.1, read on the forward strand.
GCGCATCGTGTAGGCGTCCTTCTCGCCGGGCTTGCGCTGGAAGGAGCAGTAGGCGCACGAAGCGGTGCACACGTTCGTCATGTTCAGATGACGGTTGACGTTGAAGTGCACGACGTCGCCGTTCTTACGCGTGCGCACCTCGTGGGCGAGGCCGCCGAGCCAGGCCAGGTCGTCCGACTCGTAGAGCGCGATGCCGTCCTCGCGGGACAGCCGCTCACCGTCCCTGACCTTCTGCTCCAGCTCGCGCTTGAGCCCTGCGTCCATGCCCGTACCTTCCCTCAACTCAACAGACCAGCCCACCGTACGCCCCGAGGCTCACACCTCTTCGGGAAGCTCCCCCACCCGGTTCTCCCACTTCGTGGAGAGAATGATCGTGGTGCGCGTCCGGGACACGCCCTTCGTGCCGCTGAGGCGACGGATCGTCCGCTCCAGGCTGTCGACGTCGCCCGCGCGGACCTTCAGCATGTACGAGTCGTCGCCCGCGATGAACCAGCAGTCCTCGATCTCGTGCAGATCGCGCAGGCGGTGCGCCACGTCCTCGTGGTCGGCCGCGTCGGAGAGCGAGATGCCGATGAGGGCGGTGACGCCGAGGCCGAGCGAGGCGGAGTCGACGGTGGCGCGGTAGCCGGTGATCACGCCGGCCGCCTCGAGGCGGTTGATACGGTCCGTGACACTGGGTCCGGACAGACCGACGAGCCGGCCCAACTCCGCATACGAGGCGCGGCCGTTCTCGCGCAGGGCCTGGATGAGCTGCCTGTCCACGGCGTCCATAAGGTCCAATGCCTTTCATTGTTCAGCGTTGACGCGAGCTTATGTGTGCGATCGAAGGCGCGCTAGGGTTTGTCCCCGCGAAATCTAAAGTCCATCGTTTGGATCAGTGAAGATCCATCGGATACCGGGTCCCCCGCCGAGAAGCACCGAGACCGGCCTCCCGGTCCGCGTCACTCGGGTTCACGGGAGCCTCCCCCGAGCTCGCCCTCCCAGCGGCGGTACAGCGTGTGCGGCACTCCCGCCGCGTCGAGCGTCCGCCCCGCGACGAAGTCCACGAGATCCTGGATGTGCGTCGCCCCCGCGTAGAACGCCGGTGAGGCGGGCAGCACCACGGCGCCCGCCTCGTCGAGCGTCACCAGGTGCTTGAGCGTCTGCCCGTTCAGCGGCGTCTCCCGTACGGCGACGATCAGCGGCCGCCGTTCCTTGAGCGTCACGCTCGCCGCGCGCTGCAGCAGGTCCTTCGAGAGCCCGAGCGCGACACCGGCCACGCACGCCGTCGAGGCGGGCACGATGATCATGCCCTTGACCGGGTACGAGCCGGAGGAAGGACCGGCCGCGAGATCACCGGCGGGCCAGTACCGCACGTCGTCGAGGCCGATGCCGGCGAACGTGTCCGGCTTGCCGTCGGCGCCGCGCGCCAGCCACTCCGCCAGGTCCTCGCGCCAGTGCGCGTCCCGCAGGGGGATCCCCGTCTCGTCGAGCAGCGTGAGCCGCGAGGCGCGTGAGACGACGAGGTCCACGGATTCGCCCGCCGCGAGCAGCGCGCGCAGCACGGAAGCGGCGTACGGGGTACCTGACGCTCCGGACACCCCGACGACCCAGGGCCTGCGGCTGCTTGCTTTGACGTGCTCCACACCACGAGCCTATCCGGCGGCCCCGGAGGGGAACTTGCGCAGGGGCGACGAGCGTTCTTTCCATGACGGGCGGGGGCTGGGATGACGTACGAGGACGGATCGGGCCGAGCGGCGGTGCGGCGCCGGCCGACGCGCGAGCGGGCGCTGACGGCGGGCAAGGTGATGCTCGCCTGGGTGGCGCTGCTCTGGCTCCTCGAAGCGGTCGACGCGGCATCGGGCCACGCGCTGGACACCTTCGGCATTCAGCCGCGCGAGGCCTCCGAGCTGATCGACGTCGTCCCGGCGTCCTTCATCCACTTCGGCTTCGCCCACGTCGCGGCGAACTCGATACCCCTGCTGGTCCTCGGCTTCGTCGCGGCCCTCGGCGGCCTGCGCCGCTTCTTCCTGGCCTGCGCCCTGATCGTCGTCGCGGACGGCCTCGGGGTGTGGCTGGTGGCCCCGTCCCACACGAACACGGCGGGTGCGTCGGGCCTCATATTCGGCCTGTTCGCCTTCGTCGTCCTGTCCGGCTTCGTGGAGCGCCGCCCGCTCGGCATCGTCGTCGGCGTGCTCATAGCCGCGTACTGGGGCACGTCGTTCCTGGCGGGGCTCTCCCCCACGAACGACGGGGTGAGCTGGCAGGGGCATCTGATCGGGCTCGCGGCGGGGGTGGCGGCGGCGTTCGTGTTCCGCCGCCGCCCGTCGGACCTGGACCGGCCGGGACCAGCCTAGACCGTCAGCCCCCGCACCAGCAGATCCAGCAGCGCGCACACGAAGAGTGCGATGCCGATGAAGCCGTTGACCTGGAAGAACGCGCGGTTCAGGCGGGAGAGGTCGTGGGGCTTCACGATCGTGTGCTCGTAGAGGAAGGCGCCCGCGACGATCACGAGGCCGACCCAGAAGAAGGTGCCCGCGTCGGTGGCCAGGGCGTACCAGACGAACAGGGCCGTCGTGAGGGTGTGGCAGACGCGCGCGCCCCAGATCGCTCCCGGGATACCGAAGCGCGCCGGGACCGACTTCACGCCGACCTCGCGGTCCGTCTCCACGTCCTGGCAGGCGTAGATCAGGTCGAAGCCGCCGATCCAGATGCCGACGGCGAGGCCGAGGATCACCGCGGTCCAGGACCACTCGCCCGTGATCGCGATCCACGCGCCGATCGGGCCCATCGCCTGGGCGAGGCCGAGGATCGCCTGCGGGAAGTTCGTGAACCGCTTGCCGTACGGGTAGACGACCATCGGGATCACCGCGATGGGCGCGAGGGCCAGGCAGAGCGGGTTCAGGAGCGCCGCCGAGCCCAAGAAGACGACCACGGCGATCAGTGCGCCGGTCCACGCCGACTTCACCGACACCGCGCCCGTCACCAGCTCACGGTGCGCGGTGCGCGGATTGCGGGCGTCGATCTCGCGGTCGATGATCCGGTTCGCCGCCATCGCGAACGTCCGCAGGCCGACCATGCAGATGGTGACCAGGAGGAGGCGGCCCCAGTGGATGTTCTCGTCCAGCTGGAACATCGCCGTCAGGGCGGCGATGTACGCGAAGGGCAGCGCGAAGACCGAATGCTCGATCATGACCAGGCGCAGAAACGCCCTGGTCCGTCCCGGCTGCTGCGGGATTGCTGCTGAAGCGCTGGTCACTAGAGTCCGTACTCCTTCCAACGGCGGTCCACCAGGGCCGCCGTACGGGGGTCGGAGACGACCATCTCGGGCCAGCCTCCGTCCCTCGTGTAGCCCTCCTCGGGCAACTTCTTCGTCGCGTCGATGCCCGCCTTGCCGCCCCAGAACTGCTGGTACGAGGCGTGGTCGAGGTGGTCGACAGGCCCCTCGGCCACGGTCAGGTCACGGGCGTAGTCCGTGTTCCCGAGCGCGCGCCACGAGACTTCATGAAGATCGTGCACGTCGCAATCCGAGTCGACGACGACGATGAGCTTCGTCAGCGACATCATGTGCGCGCCCCAGATCGCGCTCATCACCTTCTGGGCGTGCTTCGGGTACTTCTTGTCGATCGAGACGATCGCGCAGTTGTGGAAGCCGCCGGACTCCGGCAGGTGGTAGTCCACGATGTCCGGGACGATCACCTTGAGCAGCGGCAGGAAGAAGCGCTCCGTGGCGCGGCCGAGCGGGCCGTCCTCCGTCGGCGGGCGGCCCACCACGATCGACTGGAGCAGCGGACGCTTCCGCATCGTCACGCAGTCGATCTTCAGCGCCGGGAAGGGTTCCTGCGGCGTGTAGAAACCGGTGTGGTCGCCGAAGGGGCCCTCGGGCAGCATCTCGCCCGGCTCAAGCCAGCCCTCGATGACGACCTCGGCGTTGGCCGGGACCTGGAGCGGCACCGTCTTGCAGTCGACCATCTCGACGCGCTTGCCCTGGATGAACCCGGCCAGCATGTACTCGTCCATGTCACCGGGCAGCGGGGCCGACGACGCGTACGTCACGGCCGGCGGGCACCCGAAGGCGATGGCGACGGGCAGCTTCTCGCCTCGCTTGGCGGCCACCTGGTAGTGGTTCCGGCTGTCCTTGTGGATCTGCCAGTGCATGCCGATGGTGCGCTTGTCGTGGCGCTGCAGCCGGTAGAGCCCGAGGTTGCGCACGCCGGACTCCGGGTCCTTGGTGTGCGTGAGCCCCAGGTTGAAGAAGGAGCCGCCGTCCTCGGGCCAGGTGAAGAGCGCGGGGAGCTTGTCGAGATCGACGTCCTCGCCGTGCAGCACCACCTCCTGAACGGGGGCCGCGTCCGACTTCACCTTCTTCGGCGGTACGTGGGTCATCGCGCCGAGCTTGCCGAACGCCTCGCGGATGCCGACGAAGCCCTGCGGCAGCTCCGGCTTCAGCAGGCCGCCGATCTTGTCGCTGATGTCGTTGTACGACTTGAGTCCGAGCGCCTTGAGGAGCCGGCGGTCGGTGCCGTACACGTTCATCGCGAGGGGCATCGACGCGCCCTTCACGTTCTCGAAGAGGAGGGCGGGGCCGCCGGCCTTGTTCACCCGGTCGACGATCTCACCGACCTCCAAGTACGGGTCGACCTCGGCCTTGATGCGCTTCAGGTCGCCCTCGCGCTCCAGAGCCCTGAGCAGGGAGCGAAGATCGTCGTAAGCCATGCGTTCCAGTATCGGGCAACCAGTACCCTGGCCGAGTCACCGGGGGCCCGATGTGCCCCGTTCCGCTCCTTGGGGGACCGCGACACGATGCTGCGCTACTTGCCGTTCCTGCTGGTCCTTGCGCTCTGGATCTACACGTTCATCGACTGTCTGAACACCCCGGAGAAAGAGGTGCGGGGCCTGCCCAAGCTGGCCTGGGTCTTCATCATCCTGCTCTTCGGCCAGGTACTGCTCGGCCCGATCGCCTGGCTGGTGGCGGGCAGGCCGCGGCGCGCCCCGGCGGGCGGCAGGGCGCGGTTCGTCGCACCCGACGACAACCCCGAGTTCCTGCGGTCCCTGAGGGACGACGACAAAAAGGACGAATGAGCACCATGGATCCCGATCTCGCCCGCACCTGGCTCGCCACCGCCGTGGAGGAGGCGAGGGACGGCCTCGCCGAAGGGGGCATCCCGATCGGCGCCGCCCTGTACTCCGCCGACGGCAAGGTGCTCGGCCGCGGCCACAACCGGCGCGTGCAGGACGCCGACCCGTCCGTGCACGGGGAGACCGACGCCTTTCGCAGGGCGGGCCGGCAGCGCACGTACAAGGGCACCACGATGGTGACCACGCTCAGCCCCTGCTGGTACTGCTCGGGCCTGGTGCGGCAGTTCGGCATCTCGCGCGTGATCATCGGCGAGGCGCGCACCTTCCACGGCGGGCACGACTGGCTCGCCGAGCACGGCGTGGAGGTCGTCCTCCTCGACGACCCCGAGTGCGTCGGCATGATGGCGGACTTCATCGCGGCGAAGCCGGAGCTGTGGAACGAGGACATCGGCGAGTAGCCGTTGAGGGGGCGCGTACAAGGTGTACGTCTGCGCGCCTCCTGATGCGGACAGTGCGCCTCTGGCCGGTGCGGCCGGGCACGCGGACACTCAGGGGGCATGACCACCGCCTCCGGTACCGCTCCCAGCGGCACGCCCACGCCGCCGCCCGCCTACGGCGACAAGATCGTCGCCGTGGAGACGGCCGGGGCGGAGCCGATCCCCGATGCCGAACGGCACGGCGGGCCACGGCAGCTGCTGTGGACCTGGGCCTCGCCGAACATCGAGTTCGCGACCGTCTACATCGGCGTGATCTCCGTGCTGTTCTTCGGCCTCAGCTTCTGGCAGGCGGCCGCGGCCCTGCTGCTCGGCACCGCGCTCGGCGCACTGACGCAGGGAATCCTCTCGCTGGACGGACCGCGGTTCGGCGTGCCGCAGATGGCGATCGGGCGCCTCGCCTTCGGCTTCCGGGGCAATGCACTGCCGGCGGGGGTCAACGCGCTGGTGGCGGGCGTCGGCTGGTTCGCCGTGAACAGCGTCAGCGCGGCCTTCGCGCTGAACACGCTGACCGGCCTGCGGCCGCTCCCCTCCCTCCTCCTGGTGGTCGCGGCCGAGATCCTCATCGGCTTCATCGGCCACAACTTCGTGCACGCCTTCGAGCGGTACGCGTTCCCGGTGCTCGCCGTCGTCTTCCTGGCGGCGGGTGTCTGGACGTTCGGCGAGGCGGATCTTTCGGCGGCCGGCGGCGGGGGCGGCATCGGCGGGTTCCTGCTCGCGTTCAGCTCGGCGTGGGGGTACGCGGCGGGCTGGAACCCCAACGCGTCGGACTACTCGCGCTATCTGCCGCGCACCGCGAACCGCTTCCGTACGGTGCTGTATCCGGCGCTCGGCCTGTTCCTCTCGGTCTCGGTCGTGGCGCTGACCGGCGCGGCCTCGGCGACGATCGCGGCGCCCGCGGGGGCGTCGCCCACCGCCGCGTTCACCGGCCATCTCCCGTCCTGGCTCGCCCACTTGGTGCTGCTGGCGATCATCCTGGGCGCGGTCTCGGCGAACGCCCTCAACATCTACTCGTCCGCCATGTCGATCACCTCCAGCGGCCTGCGGCTGCCCCGGTGGCTCGGCCGCGGCGCGCTGGTCGTCCTCACGGGCTGCGCCGGCACGGCCGCCGCGTGGTCCTCGCTCTCCGACGCGGGGCACGCGTACGAGACGTTCCTGCTGGTGATCGCGTACTGGATCGCGCCCTGGCTGGGCGTGGTGCTCACGGAGCGGTGGCGCTCGCGGCGCACGGCCGAGGCCGAGCTCGCCGGCCGCCTCGCGAACCCCGGCTTCTCCAACTGGCCAGGGTTCGCCGCCCTGCTGGCGGGCATCGCGGTCTCCGTCCCGCTCTTCTCGAACCAGGAGCGGTACGTCGGCTGGGCAGCACGGCACTGGCCCTCACTCGGCGACGTGACCTGCCTGGCCGGCTTCGCCGTGAGCGCGGTGGTGTACGCGACCGTCTGCCGCCTGTCCGCCGCACGCCGCTGACGCGACCGGATCATTCAGCCCCTCCGGCGTTTGAGGAGCGCCCTTTAAGCCCCTGCGGCGATTGAGCAGCGGGGTCCGGGGCGGAGCCCCGCGGCTTCACGCCGGTGTCCAGCGCTGACCGGTGCCGCCGGAGCAGGACGCCGTCGTGACCCCATCGCCATACCCGGCAGGGTCCAGGCAGCCGCCGGTCTTCGTGCTGACCAGTGAGCCGTTCTTCCCCCAGTTCCACACGATGCCGAGGCCCGAGCACCCGGCCACCGTCACGCTCTGCCCGTCGTAGGCGTTCGTGAGGCACATGTCGGTCGACGCGTTGTAGAGCCGGAAGCTGCCGCCGCTGCTCAGGAGCTTCCAGTCGGCGTCGGCGCCCGAGCAGCCGCCCATGGCGACGCTGGGCCCCGACGTACGGACCATGCAGCTGCCGTTGGAGGCGTTCCTCAGCTGGTACGTACCGGACGTCGGCCCGGTCACTCCGGAGCCGCTCCCGCCACCACTGCCCCCAGAAGCCGAACCACCGCCGGATGTACCGGTCCCACCGCCGCCCGACGAACTCCCGCCGTCACCAGCGGAGTTGTCACCTCCCCCGGCCCCCGCTCCCCCGGCCGCGCCACCCCGCCCCTCGTCGGCGGCGGGCGACCGCGAGCCGTCCGGCTTCTCCTTCGCCTCGGACTTCTCCGAATCCGGCTTCGGCGAGCCCTTCCGCTTCTTCGCCGACGCCGACTCCTTCGGCGACTCCCCCGGCGCCCCGGCCGACGCGGGGACGGAGACCGACGGCGAAGGGCCGGCCGCGCGGTCGCCCTCGCTGCCGTACGGAAGGTTCCTGATGGCGAGCGTGGCCCCCGACACCACCACGACCACGGGAATGACGGCGAACAGGACGCGCCTGCGCCGCCGTTCCTCCCGCGTTCGCTTCGTCCGCACCGGCTCGCGCGGCGTCACCTCCGGCTCGTCCGGCACGGCGGGGGCTTCGGGCGGCGCGAGTGTCCCCTCCGGCACCCGCGCCGCGAACCCCGCCCGCTGGGCGAGCAGGTCAAGAACGGCCGGCGACCAGGCGGGAGCGCCCAACGCGTCGTCACCGCCCGCGAGTTCGACGAGTTCGGCGGCGCTCGGCCGCCCCTCCGGGGCCTTGCCCAGGCACGAGGCGACCACCTCCGCGAGCCGCGGATCGCATTCCCGCACCGGCTCCAGGTCTGCCTCGTCGTGCACGATCCGGTACAGCGGGCTGCCCGCGTCCCCGTCCCCGAACGGCCAGCGCCCGCCGGCCGCGTACGCGAGGAGCAGGCCGAGCGCGAACACGTCGGACGCGCTGGTCAACCGCCGTGATCCCGAGGCCTGTTCGGGCGACATGTAGGCCGGGGTGCCGACGACGAGGCCGGTCCGGGTCAGCTGGCTCTGCTCGGCGGCCCGCGCGATCCCGAAGTCGATGAGGGTGACACCGGCACCGGTGAGCATCACGTTGGACGGTTTGAGGTCCCGGTGCACCATGTCGCGCGCGTGCACGGCCCGCAGGCCCGCGGCCGCCTCCCGCAGAAGCGACCACAGGCCGGGGCCGTCGAGCGGTCCCCCGTGCCGCTCGACGGCCTCGGCCAGGGTGATCCCTGGGACGTACTCCGTGGCGAACCACGGCGGGTCGGCCTCCCGGTCGCTGGCGAGCAGCGGCGCGGTGGCCTCGGCGGGCAGCCGGGCGAGATTGTCCATCTCCTGCCCGAAGCGGCGCACGAAGCCGTGGTCCTCGGCGACCACGGACGCGAGCATCTGCTTGACCGCCGCGAACCTTCCGTCCACGACGCCGAGATACACCCGCCCCATGCCACCGGCACCGAGCCGCCCCACCAGCGGGATCGAACCGATGGCCCGTGGATCCCGCGCCAGCAGCGGCTCCGCACCGCTGCCGGATAACTCCAACCCGTTGTCCGACACGGAGATCAGTGTGGCTCAGCACCCTACTGAACTGGAGTGACTTTCTAGAAATTCACTATAGAAACACAGGCTTCCGGATGGTGCCTTAGGCTGGTCGTCGACATGAGCCCCAAGCAACAGCGCGGCGCGGAAACCGTCGACCGCCTCCTGGATGCCGCGCTGCGCGTCTACGCGGACGCGGGCGAGCAGGGCATCACCGTCAGCTCCCTGACGCACACGGGCGGGGCCAGTCCCGGCAGCCTGTACCACCACTTCGGCAGCGTCGACGGGCTGATGCAGGCGCTGTTGCTGCGCTGGCTCGGCCGGCTCCTCGACGAACTCACCGCGGCCCTCGAACGCTCCCGCGCCCCGCGCACCGGGATCCGCGCGGTGGTCGAAACGTATCTGCGCTTCATCCGCGAACACCCCGATGCCTCCCGCCTGTTGCACTCCTCGTACGCGGACCGGCTGGGGATGGCGCAGGCCCGCCAGTTGCGCGACGCGCAGGAGGCCCGGCTCTCCCCGCTCACCGAGTGGATGCGGCAGCACGTCGACTCCGGAGCGATCGCCCCGCTGCCCGCGCCGCTCATCGAGGCGCTGGTGCTCGGCCCGGTCGTCGGCCTCGCGCGCGGCTGGCTCGCCGGGACGCACGAGACCGACCTCGATCACGCCGCGCGCGTCCTGTCGGAGCGGATCTGGCGCTCGCTGGCCCCCTGACCGGCCCGCCCGGCCCGCACGACCCGGGCCGCGCACGCCGCCTGAAGTAGCTCACCGAGCAGTTCCGGGTCGCCGACCTCCGCGCCGAGCAGCGACTCGATGCGCTCCAGGCGCTGGTAGAAGGACTGCCGTCCGATGTGCAGGAGCGCGGCGGTACGCGTGGGGCTGCAGCCGTGCCGCAGATGCACCTCCAGGGTGCGCACGAGGTCGCTGCCGTACGCCGCCTGCCACTGGAGGAGCGGTCCGAGGACATCGCCGACGAGCCGCGTCAGCCGCTCCCGGTTGGCCTCCACACCGCCCCGGGTCAGCTCCCGCTCCAGGGCGAGCGACCGCGAGGACGTCACCAACGGCCCTTCGGCGAGCGCCGGTTCGGCCGCAGGTACGGTCAGCGCCAGCTCCAGCGTCGTACGGGCCGTGCGCAGCGTGTCGCTCCAGCGCAGCCACCCGTCGTCCGCGGCGACCGCGGGACCGACCGCCACCGTGAGCCCCGGCGCGGCCGCCCCACGGAAGGCGTCGAGGACCGCGCGCACCGTGTCCCGCCCCGCGGGCCCCGCCACGAGCGCGAGCACGTCACCGGGGAACGCCGCACACAGCGCGCCCTGCCCCGCCACCCGGTCGACCGCCGCACGGGCCGCCGCCGCCGGACCGTGCACGGAGACCCCGACGAGCCGCACCCCGGGCCCCGGCCGGAACCCGGCGAGCGCCGAACGCGCCTGCACCTCAGGCTGGTTGAGCGCCTGCCGCTCGGCCAGGTCGGCGAGCAGCGCGGCCGAGTGGTCGGCGCCCCGCAGCGTCACCGCGGGGCGGGCGGCGAGCCCGTGGGTGACGATGGCCCGGTTCGCGGCCTCCGCGATCCGCACGAACGGCACGACCCGCCGCAACGCGACCAACGGGAAACCCAACTCCCGTGCCGCTGCCACCACTTCGGACGGCATACGCTCCAGGGACCGCCCCACCTCCACGGCGAGGCCCACCGCCCCGCGCGCCGTCAACTCCCGTACGTAGCGGCGCAGCGCACCCTCGTCGGCGTCGAGGAACGCGAACCCGTTCGTCAGCAGCAGCTCCCCGCCGTCCAGGAAGCCCGCACCTTCGTACACCTCGCTGGAATGCACCCAGCGCACGGGCCGGTCCAACCCGCCCTCCCCTGCGAGCAGTTCGGGTTCGGCGCCGCCGACGACGTCGAGGCGCAGGATCTCGCGGAGCGTGAGAGCGGACACGGGGCCTCCCGGTGGGCACGCGCGCGTGCGGACATTCCGTCGGGGTGGGGACGGCCGGGACAGTACGCCCCGCACGTTGCCCCGGTGTTTCGGCGCCACGAGAGTGGACCACATGACCGCTTCCCCGGGCGCCGCGCCCCGCATTCCGACCATCGACCTGTTGCCGTGGATGTCCGGCGATCCACAGGCCCGTGACGCGATCGCCGCCACCGTCGACGACGCGCTGCGCACGGCCGGGTTCCTGCTGGTCACCGGCCACGGCGTCGACCCGGGCCTGCGCACCCGGATCCGGGACGCGGCCCGCGGCTTCTTCCGGCTGCCCGCGTCCGTGAAGGAGCCGTACAGCGTCCAGGTCGGCGGCCGCGGCTGGCTCGGCCCGGGCGCCGAAGCCAACGGCTACTCCGAGGGCACCGAGACACCGCCCGACCTGAAGGAGTCCCTGTCCTTCGCCACGGCGACGGCCTTCGACGACCCGGCGGTGCGCGCCGAGTGGTCGGGCGAGAACGTCTTCCCGGCCGAATCGCCCGAGCTGCGCGCACTCGTGGAGACGTACCTGGAGCAGATGCGGACGCTCTCCGACCGGCTGCTCGAACTCCTCGCGGTCGCCCTCGCCGAACCCGCCGACTTCTTCACCCGGCACACCGCGCACCCCACCTGGGGCTTCAACATCAACTGGTATCCGGGCACGGAGGTCGTCGGCACCCCGGAGCCCGGCCAGTTCCGGATCGGCCCGCACACCGACTTCGGCACGGTGACGGTGCTCGACCGGCAGGCCGGGAAGGGCGGCCTCCAGGTGTTCACGGACGAGGGCGGCTGGGAGGACGCCCCGTACGATCCGGACGCCTTCACCATCAACATCGGCGATCTGATGGCCCGCTGGACCGGCGACCGCTGGCGCTCCGGCCGGCACCGCGTCCTGCCGCCGCCGGCGGACACGCCCGCCGAGGAGCTGATGTCGCTCGTCTACTTCTACGAGTGCGACCCGCGCACGAGGGTCGAGCCGCTGCCCGCCCCGAAGGGCCGCGTCGCGTACGAGCCGGTGGACTCGCACACGTATCTGCGCGGGAAGCTGGACGCGATCACGGTGGTCTGACCCGCGTACGCGAAAGGCCGGCCCCGCGGGACCGGCCTTTCACCACTGCGCTGAGGGGGGGGTCACACCCCGGCGTACGAGTGCTTGCCCGTGACGAAGATGTTCACGCCGTAGTAGTTGAAGATCCAGCAGCCGAAGGCGATCAGCGCCAGGTAGGCGGCCTTGCGGCCCTTCCAGCCGGCGGTCGCGCGGGCGTGCAGGTAGCAGGCGTAGGCGACCCAGGTGATGAACGACCAGGTCTCCTTGGGGTCCCAGCCCCAGTAGCGGCCCCACGCGTCGCCGGCCCAGATGGCGCCCGCGATGATCGTGAACGTCCACAGCGGGAAGACGGCCGCGTTCACGCGGTACGAGAACTTGTCCAGGGACTGCGAGGCGGGCAGCCGCTCCATGACGGAGGTCGCGAACCGGCCGGGCTGTCCGCCGGTCGCGAGCTTGTTCTCGTAGGAGTCCTTGAAGAGGTACAGGAGCGTGCCGACCGCGCCGACGTAGAAGACCGCGCCGCAGAAGATCGCCGTCGAGACGTGGATGTACAGCCAGTACGAGTGCAGCGCCGGCACCAGTTGGTCGCTGGACGTGTACAGCACGGTGGTGGCGAGGCCGAGGTCGAGCAGGACCGTGATGACCAGGGGCAGGCCGAGCCAGCGCACGTTCTTCTTCAGCGCGAGCAGCACCAGGTAGATGCCGACGGCCACGGTGGAGAAGGTGATGGAGAACTCGTACATGTTGCCCCACGGGGCCCGCTCCACCGAGAGCGCGCGCGTGAGCACGCCGCCGAACTCGATGATGAACGCAAGGGCCGTGAGAGAGATGGCGATGCGCCCGTACAGGTCGCCCTGCGCGTCACCGGCGGCGGCGCCGGGCCCGTCAGGCACATCGCGCGCGCCGGCGGCGGCACGGGTGACGACCTGCGGCCGGTCGAGGACGGCCGTGGAGCCCTTCTGCTGGACCGTGACGGCGGGCGCGGCGGCCTTCTCCTCGGCCTTGCCGGTCAGCGCGGCGGCCGTTCGGCCGACCTTGCTGCGGCTACCGAAGATCCACTCGGCCATGTTCGCGAAGAACGCGAGCAGATACACGGCCATCGACGAGTAGATGAGGACGTTACTGGTGTGAGCCAGGTTCTCGTTGACTGCGGCGGCGAGAGTCACTTCTCAGCCCCTTCGGCGGCAGGAACAGCGGTGGTTGATGCGGAGGTTGCTGTGGGTTGACTGGGGGCGGGGGCGCTCGGCGCCTCGTTGTGCAGCTGCTCGACCAAGGAGCCCAGCTCCTCCGGCAGCTTCGCGGACTCGCTGCGGCCGAGGCCCGCCATCTCGACGACGGTCACCCCGTCGGGGCCCTCGACGGCGCGCACCCAGACGCGGCGGCGCTGGATGAACAGGGACCCGGCGAGGCCGAAGATCGCGGCGATGGCGCCGCCGAGTGCCCAGGTGTCACCGGGCTGGTGGGAGATCTGGAAGGTGACCCATTCCTTGATGTCCTTGTCGAACGTGATGGAGCCCGCCCCGTTCGGCAGCTTCATCGTCTCGCCGGGCAGCAGCCGCTGCTTGAGCGCCTTGCCCTTGGAGTCCTTGAAGGCCTTCATGTGCGAGGTGTCCAGCTGGTACACGTTCTGCGGAAGGCCGGCGTCCACGCCGAGGTCGCCGTGGGTCGCGTTCAGCGCGAGGACGGGGTAGTCGAGCCCGGGGAACTGGGACAGCATCGTGCCCTTGCCCGCGCCCGCGAACGTCGGGACGAACCAGGCGGCGAAGCCCAGCTGTTCCTTCTTGCCCTTGGCGTCGCGGTAGCCGTCCATCACCTTGATGGCGCCCTGCGAGGAGATGTTGGAGTCGATCGGCAGCATCGGCACGGTCTGCTCCGAGACGACCTTGCCCTTGCCGTCGCGGACCGTGACGGGGACCGCGTAGCCGTGCCCGTTGAGGAAGATCTTGGTGCCGTCGATGTCCAGCGGGTGGTTGGACTCGATCTTCGCCTTCTTCGTCTTGTCGCCCGAACCCTCGGTGTAGTTGACATCCGCACGGAAGACGCGCGGCGTGCCCTTTTCGGGCCCGGTGCGCTCGTACGTGGCCGTGAACTTGTCGAGCGTGAAGCTGAACGGCGACAGGTCGTGGTCGCTGTCGAAGAGGTTGCCGGACTTGAAGTCGTCGTACTGGGTGAGGGTGTTGGCGAACCCGTCGCCCTCGGTGACGAGCTTGCCGCCCTCGAACTTGAACAGCTGGCCCCAGGCGAAGGCGATCAGCATCACGATCAGCGCGATGTGGAAGGCGAGGTTGCCGACCTCGCGCAGGTACCCCTTCTCGGCGGCGACCGCGTTGCCCGCGAGGTGCGCGCGGTAGCGGCGCTTCTTCATCATCGCGAGGGCGGCGGTGCGCACCTGCTCGGGGTCGGCCCCGGTCCGCCACGTCGCGTACGCGGGCAGCCGGCCGAGCCGCTTGGGCGCACCCGGCGGGCGGCCGCGCAGCTGCCCGACGAACTGCCAGGTGCGCGGCACGATGCAGCCGATGAGGGAGATGAACAGCAGCAGGTAGATCGCGGAGAACCACACCGAGCCGTAGACGTGGAAGAAGCCGATCTTGTCGTAGACCGACGCGAGCGTCCCGTGGGCCTCGCGGAAGTCGGCGACCTTGGTCGGGTCCGTGCCCTCCTGCGGGATCAGGGAGCCGGGGATGGCGCCGAGGGAGAGCAGGAACAGCAGGATCAGGGCGACCCGCATCGAGGTGAGCTGCCGCCAGAACCAGCGGACCCAGCCGATGACACCGAGCTTGGGCAGGGTGGGCGACCGGTCCTCTTGTGGAGCGGTGCTCAGTTGTGACGCGGCTTCGAGCTCAGTGGGGTCGCCACCGCTCTGGACGTCGTCGGTCGTCTTGCTCATGGATCAGATTCCCACCTGGAAGCCGGTGGACCAGGTCCGCATCTGCCCCACGAGGGCGTCCCACGCGCCCGTGAGCAGAAGAACTCCGGTCAGGATCATCATGATGCCGCCGATGCGCATCACCCACGTGTAGTGCTGCTTGACCCAGCCGAACGCGCCGAGCGCCTTGCGGAAGGCGATCGCGGCGAGCACGAAGGGCAGGCCGAGACCGAGGCAGTACGCGATGGTCAGTATGGCCCCGCGGCCGGCGGTGCTCTGCACCGAGGAGAGGCCGATCACGGAGGCGAGGGTCGGGCCGATGCAGGGCGTCCAGCCGATGCCGAACAGCGCGCCGAGGACCGGGGCTCCGGCCAGGCCGGCGGCGGGCTTCTTGTGGAAGCGGATCTCCCGCTGCGTCACCCAGGGCATGAAGCCCATGAAGAAGACGCCCATGAGGATCATGAGGACGCCGAGCACCTTGCTCAGCACCCCCTGGTACTCCTGGAGCGTCTGCCCGAAGAAGCCGAACAGCGCGCCGCCGGAGACGAAGACGGCGGTGAATCCGAGCACGAACAGGCTGGCGCCCGCCGCCATCCGGCCCCGCCGCTGCTCCATCAGGTCGGTGCCGGTGATGCCGGTCACGTACGACAGGTAGCCGGGGACGAGGGGCAGTACGCACGGCGAGAAGAAGGAGACCAGGCCGCCGAGGAGAGCCACGGGGACGGCCAGGAGCAGCGCGCCGTCCGTGACGGTGTCACCGGCGGCGAGTGTGACGAGGGAGGAGCTCACCTTCGCTCACTTCTCCGCGATGACCGGCGCGACCATCTTGCGCAGGGCCTTCTCGCTGAGTGGCTTGAGCGAACGCGCGGCGATCTTCCCCTCGCGGTCGACGACGATCGTCGAGGGGATGGCCTGCGGGTTGAGCGTGCCCTTCTCGAACTTGAGGAGCAGCCGGCCCGTCGGGTCGTAATAGCTCGGGTACGGGACCCCGTAGGCCTCCTCGAACTTCTTGGCCGGGCTGGTGCGGGGGTCCCGGGTGTTGATGCCGAGGAACTGGACGCCCTGCTTCTCGGTGTCCTTGGCGACCTTCACGAAGTTCGGGGCCTCGGCGCGGCACGGCGGGCACCAGGAGCCCCAGACGTTGAGGACGACGACCTTGCCCTTGTAGTCGGACATGTCGAGCTGCTTGCCCTCGAGGTCCTTGCCCTTCAGGGAGGGGGCGTCGTGCCGCTCGCCCTTCTTGACGGTGGCGATGCCGCCGGACCCGGTGACGAAGTTGGTGTTGTTGCCGCCGCCCGACGTACCGCCGGAGCCGCAGGCCGTCAGCGCGAGGGCCGCGACGGCGGCACCTACGGTCAGCTTGGCGGCGCGGCGCTTCGTCGCGGTGGTGCGGGGGGTGCGGGAGGCGGCACTCATGTGAAAAGTTTCGCATGTCTGTTTAGGGGATCTTCCGCACCCCCCTCGCGCTGGGAAAATCCCACTTCAGGAGGGGTTTGCGAGGAACGTGCGCCAGCCCTCGGAGGGCCGCTGTCCCACGTCGAGCGTACGCAGCTTCGCCAGCGTTTTCGGGTCCTGCGCGTCGAGCCAGTCGGCGAACTGCCGGAAGGAGACGAGCCGCACGTCACGGTGTTTCTCGGCGGTGCCCGCGATGTGCTTCAGCGCGTCCTCGACGGCGTCCATGTAGATGCCGCCGTTCCACTCCTCGAAGTGGTTGCCGATGAAGAACGGCGCCCGGTTCGTCTCGTATGCCCGCTTGAATCCCTGGATGTACGCCTGCGTGGACTGCCGTCTCCAGCCCGGGTAGTTGGCGGCGGGCGCGCGCGTGGAGTTGAGGGACTGGTTGGCCAGCATGTTGTAGTCCATCGACAGGACCTCGAAGCTCCGGCCGGGGAACGGGACGGCCTGCAACGGCAGATCCCAGACCCCGAGCCGCTTGTCCGGCCACCGCTGCACGCCGCCCGGCGAGGACGCGTCGTAGCGCCAGCCGAGTTCGCGGGCGGTGGGCAGCAGGCTGTTCTGGCCGAGCAGACAGGACGTGCGGCCGCCGACGAGTTCCTTGTCGTAGTCGAAGGGCAGCGCGGGCAGGTCCTCCCAGCCCGTGTGCGTACGCCACTTCTTCACGAAGGACGTGGCCTGCTCGATCTCGTCGCGCCACTGCGCGGGCGTCCAGTTGGCGACGGATCCGGATCCCGCGCAGAAGTGCCCGTTGAAGTGCGTGCCGATCTCGTGCCCTTCGAGCCAGGCACGGCGGACGTACTTCAGGGTCTCCTTGATGTGCGCGTCGGTCAGGTAACCGATGTCGGAGGCGCCCACCGGGTTGTTCGGCGGACGGTAGAGGCGCTGCTTCGACTCGGGCAGCAGGTACAGGCCCGAGAGGAAGAACGTCATGTGCGCGCCGTGGTCCTCGGCGAGCTTCAGGAAGCGCGGGAAGAGACCATTGCCCACCTCACCCGCGCCGTCCCAGGAGAAGACCACGAACTGCGGCGGCTTCTGGCCGGGTTCGAGCCGCTCCGGCCTGCCAGGCTGGTGGGGCTGGGGCCCGGTGTACGCCGTCGAGCCGTCGCCGATGGGTCTCAACTGCTTCCGGCCGGGCGGGCCCGCCTTGCCGTGCCGCTCCGGACCGACCCTCGACGCACCGCCCGTACCGCCCGTACCGCACCCGGCGAGCAGCGCCCCTGCCGCAGCGCCCGCGCCGAGTCCGAGCAGTCCCCTGCGACCCACGTCCCACATACCGTTGTCCCCATTCCTCACGCCACCCCATTCACAGGGGCGCCCGGGAAGAGGGCATGTGGAACACGCGGGTTCCGGTAAACGGTCCGGTTTTGCGGCGATTTGAAGAGGTACGCGAAAGGCCGCCGTGTTGACGGCGGCCTTTCGCGGAGTTGTTGCCGAGCCGTTTCCCCGGGCTCAGGCCCCGAAGGCCTTGTCCTTGCCCTTGACCGGCTTCGCGCCCGCCCGCAGATGAGCCGGGACGAGATCGATGGCGGGCTCGCTGTAGCCCACGGACACGATCTTGTCGCCCTGGTACGTGAACGTCGTCAGCGAGGCGAGCGTGCACTGCCGCTTGCGCGGGTCGTGCCACAGGCGCCGCTTCTCGACGTACGACCGCACGATCCAGATGGGCAGCTGGTGGCTGACGCACACCGCCTCGTGCCCGCGCGCCGCGTCCTTCGCCGCGTCGAGCGCGCCCATCATCCGCACGACCTGGTCGACGTACGGCTCGCCCCAGGACGGCTTGAACGGGTTGACCAGGTGCTTCCAGTTCTCCGGGTTCTTCAGCGCGCCGTCGCCGACGCCGAAGGTCTTGCCCTGGAAGACGTTGCCCGCCTCGATGAGCCGCTCGTCGCCGTCCAGGTCGAGGCCGTGCGCCTTCGCGATCGGCGTCGCCGTCTCCTGCGCCCGGTCCAGCGGGGACGCCACGACGTGCGTGATGTCGCGCGCGGAGAGGTGCTCGGCGACCCGGTCGGCCATCCGGCGGCCGAGGTCGGAGAGGTGGTAGTCGGGCAGGCGCCCGTACAGGATGCCGTCCGGGTTGTGCACCTCGCCGTGGCGCATCAGATGGACGACGGTGATGTCGTCGCCGGACTTCGGGGCGCTCATGCCGTGGCCTTCGCGGCGGCGCGGGCGGCGGCCGGCAGCGCGGCCTCGATGCGCGCGATCGCCCGCTCGTCGTGGGCCGTCGAGACGAACCAGGACTCGAAGGCCGAAGGCGGCAGGTACACGCCCTGCTCCAGCATCGAGTGGAAGAACGGGCCGAAGCGGAAGGCGTCCTGCCGCTTCGCGTCCTCGTAGTTGGTGACCTCGTTCTCCGTGAAGAACACGGTGAACATGTTGGACGCGTTCTGCACGCGGTGCGCGACACCTTCCTTGGTGAGCGCCTGCGAGACCAGCGAACGCAGCTGCTCGCTCGTCGCGTTCACCTTGGCGTACGCCGCGTCGTCGAGCAGCCGCAGCTGGGCGACGCCCGCGGCGGTGGCGACGGGGTTACCGGACAGCGTGCCCGCCTGGTAGACAGGGCCCGCCGGGGCGAGGTGCGCCATCACGTCGGCACGGCCACCGAACGCGGCGGCGGGGAAGCCACCGCCCATGACCTTGCCGAAGGTCATCAGGTCGGGCACCACACCGTCGACGCCGAACCAGCCGGCCTTCGACGTACGGAAGCCGGTCATCACCTCGTCGGAGACGAACAGCGCGCCGTTCTCGGCGCACACGTCCTTGAGCCCCTGGTTGAAGCCCGCCTTGGGCGGCACGACGCCCATGTTGCCGGGCGAGGCCTCCGTGATGACGCAGGCGATCTCGCCGGGGTGCGCGGCGAACGCGGCCCGCACGGCCTCGATGTCGTTGTACGGCAGGACGATCGTGTCGCCGGCCTGCGCGCCCGTGACACCCGGAGTGTCCGGCAGGCCCAGCGTGGCGACGCCGGAACCCGCGGCGGCGAGCAGCGCGTCGACGTGCCCGTGGTAGCACCCGGCGAACTTGATGACCTTCGCCCGACCCGTGAACCCGCGGGCGAGCCGGATCGCCGACATGGTCGCCTCCGTCCCGGAGGACACGAGCCGCACCTGCTCGACGGGGTCGATCCGCTGGACGATCTCCTCGGCCAGCTCGACCTCCCCCGCGCCCGGCGTACCGAAGGAGGTGCCGCGCGCGACGGCCTCCTGCACGGCCGCGATGACCTCGGGGTGGGAATGGCCGAGGATCATCGGCCCCCACGAGCACACGAGGTCGACGTACTCGCGCCCGTCGGCATCGGTGAGATACGGACCGTTACCGGACACCATGAACCGGGGCGTTCCGCCCACCGCACGGAACGCGCGCACGGGCGAGTTCACGCCACCGGGCGTGACCGCTTCCGCACGGTCGAAAAGCCCCTGCGACGCGGGTGCCTCATAGGGATAGGGAGTGTTGTTCGCCTCTGCCATACCTCTCAGCGTACGGCCCACCCTCTCGCGCCCCGGCGCGCGGACCCGCGGGGACTCTAGACTCTGCCTCGCGCCACACCGCGGCGACACGTTTCGGCGGGGGACCGTGGGGGAGGTCACTGACACGATGATCGGGTTGCGCGCAGGTGGTCGCGCGGCCTACAAAAGGGGCCTGTGCGCCCTGGGGAACAGCAGTCGGGTGGAGATATGCATCGCGGTGGCGGACTGGGCGAGGGGACCGGTGACCTCGGCCCCCGGCGTGCCCGGCGGGGGAAGCACCGGCGCGAAGAGGACGCAGAGGGCGTAGCGGCCAGGGACATCAGGGACGGGGACGTCAGGGACGGGGACATCGGGAATGGTGGCCGGGTGGGGGTGACGTACAAATACTTCGGCGCGCCCGACGGCGCCACGGCAGCCCGCGTCCCGATCTCCATGCGCCCCGAGGAGCTCGGCGGTGACGAGCTGGGCATGGGCGGCATGTTCACCAAGATCAAACCGGAGACGATGGCCGCGATGGTCCTCACCGGCATAGAGGGCATACCGCTGCACAAGGTCCCGCCCCTGGAACTCGTCGTCCTGCACCCCGACTACGCGGTGGTCAAGCTCCCCATGACGGTCGTCGACCCGCTGCGCGGGGTCGGCGAGGAGTCCGTCGGCGCCGCGGCGTTCATCTGGTCCACGGTCCCCGACCGCGGCGGCCCGCGCGACGCGTTCAACGTGTACCAACTGCTGCACGAGTGGCAGGACTTCAGCCACCGGCTGCACGATGCGGGGCATCAGGCGTACTGCCTGGTGTGGCCGTAGCGGGCCCCTACAGCTCCGGCGGCCCCGCCTCGATCCTTCGCAGCACCGCCTCGTACGAGTCGATCGACCCGCCCGTCTGCAACTGCCGCTCGTCCCACCAGGTGGCCCCCGCGTCGGCCAGCGGCCCCACGACGTCGAGCGCGGCCGCCTTACCGGGTGGCGTGAGCCCGCCGACGACGAACTCGAAGGGGCCCTCCGCGGACTCCCGGTGCCCGTTCACGTACCGGACGACCTCCGCGAACCGCTCCGGACGCGGCGACACACCGTGCAGGGCGTCGGCGAACAACGGGGCCGCGCCGTCCCAGCGGGCCGCCCGGCGCATCGGCCGCCGGGCCGGCCAGAAGCCGCCGATCCAGACGGGCGGGCGGGGCCGCTGCACGGTCGCGGGCAGCAGCTGCGTCTCCTGTACGCGGAAGTGGGCGCCGTCGTGGTCCACCTCCGCGCCCGACCAGTACTGGGCGAGCAAGTCGAGGCCCTCGTCGAGGCGTTCGGCGTGCACGGTCCGGTCGACGGTGTCGCCGAAGCTCCCGTACTCGTCGTCGGCGGGGCCGCCGAGACCGGCGCCGAACACGACGCGGCCACCGCTGAGCGCGTCCAACGTGGCGACCTGGCGGGCGAGTTGCTCGGGCCGGTAGCGGGGCACGGCCGTGACGAGCGTGCCGACCTTGAGCCGGGACGTGGCCAGGGCCGCCGCCGTCAGCAGCATCCACGGGTCGCCGAAGGGCTTACCGCGCTGCACCTTCTTGTCGTGCACGACGTGGTCCCACAACAACAGGCCGTCCCAGCCCGCCTGTTCGGCCGCGACGGCCGTACGGGCGACGGTGTGGGCGTCGGCGAAGTCACCGAAGTTCGGGATGTTGACCGAATAGCGCATGCGGCCATGATGTCGGCCGGAGCGCCCGCCCGACAGGGCGCCGCGCGTCCTGCCCGGAGAGCGGCACGGAGAGCGGCACGGAGAGCGGCACAGAGAGCGGCACGGTCGGGGCCGAGGCGGCGGATCGCCTGTTCGGTGGGCGGCCGAAGGGCTTCTTCCCCGGCTCTCACCCGCGGCGCGCGCCTTCCGGGGAACACATGCGCACATGAAGATCGCGTTCCTGCTGCACAACGTGTACGCCGTCGGCGGCACGGCGCGCACCACGCTCAACCTCGCCGCCGCGCTCATCGAGCACGGCGGCCACGAGGTGGAGATCGTGTCGCTCTCCCGGCACCGGGAGACCCCACGCTTCCCGGTCGACCCGCGGATCACCCTCGTACCCCTGGTGGACCTGCATGCCGGTACGCCCGACAAGCTCCACCCCGCGTACGGGAAACGAGCGCGGGTCTACCCCACCGCCGACAAGCGCCACCACCAGTACACGCTGCTGCACGACCTGCGGGTACGCGAGTACCTGGAGGACCGGTGCGAGGCCGACGTCGTCATCGGGACGCGGCCCGGCCTCAATGTCTACCTGGCCCAGTGGGGGCCGAAGCGGGCGCTGCGGATCGCGCAGGAACACCTGCGGCACGACGCGCACAGCGGCCGACTGCTCAGGACACTCGCCCGGCGCTACAGGGCGCTGGACGCCCTGGTCACGGTCACGGAGGAGGACGCGGATGTGTACCGGGCCAGGATGCGGCTGCCCGGCGTGCGGATCCTCTCCGTGCCGAACATCGTGCCGCCGACCGATGTGCCGCCGTCGGACGGCAGCTCGAAGATCATCGCCGCGGCGGGCAGGCTCACCCCCGGCAAGCGCTACGACCTGCTCCTGGAGGCCTTCTCCGCGGTGTCGGCGAAGCATCCGGACTGGGAGCTGCGGATCTACGGCGGCGGCCGGCGGGAACCGCGTCTGCGGGCTCTCGTGGACGAGCTCGGTCTTGGCGGCCGGGCCCGGCTCATGGGGACGGTGTCACCGATCGAGCCGGAGTTCGCGCGGGCGTCGATCGTGGTGAGCGCCTCGGACGCGGAGTCCTTCGGGATGACGCTGGTGGAGGCGATGCGGTGCGGGGTGCCGGTGGTTTCGACGGACGCGCCGCTCGGTCCCGCCGAGATCATCACGGACGGGGTCGACGGGCGGCTCGTCCCCGTGGGGAACGCGAGTGCGCTCGCCGAGACGGTCATGGACCTCATCGAGGACGAGCCGGCCCGCCGGAAGATGGGCGCGGCGGCGATCACCTCCGCGCACCGGTACGACCCGGAGCCGATCGTGGCCCGCTATGCGGCCCTCTTCGCGGACCTGTCGGCGACTCGCCGGCGCCGGGCGTGGCAGCGGCTCCGCGCCCGCGCCACGAACCGGCTCCGCCGTGGGGGACGGTGAGTGGCCGGCCCCGCGCCGCCTACGCCACGGGGCTCCGCCCCGAACCCCGCGCCTCAAACGCCGGCGAGGCTTGATTTGCCGACGCCGCCCGCACATGCCACGGGGCTCCGCGCCTCAAACGCCGGCGGGGCTTGATTTTGCCGCAGGGGCTTGATTATCAAGCCCCTGCGGCGATTGAGCAGGCCCGTCCGGCAGGGCTTTCGGGAAGGGGCGGGGTGGGGGGAGACAACGGCTCAGCCAACCCGCAGCGCCTCCAGTCGTTCCGCGAAGGGGACAACCTCGAAGCCGTCCTCCGGATCGACCGAGGTGATCGCGCCGTGGAGGGAGCGGGGGGCGATGGCCGCGGCGGTGTCGACGTCGGGGGTCTGCGCGGAAGGGGCCATGAGCCGCGCCAACTCCCCGCCCGCACGGGCGATCCGGGTCGCGAGGCCCTCCTCGCCCCAGTCCTCCGACGCCGCGTAGACCGCCGTGGGAAGGACGACCGCCCGCAGGTACGTGAACAGTGGACGCAGCGCGTGCTCCGTGACCAGGGAGTGGCGGGCCGTGCCACCCGTCGCGCCGATCAGCACGGGCTTGCCGGTCAGTGCGTCCTTGTCGATCAGGTCGAAGAACGACTTGAACAACCCGCTGTAGGAGCCCGAGAACACCGGCGAGACCGCGATCAGGCCGTCCGCCGCCGCCACCGCGTCGAGCGCGGCGGCGAGCCGGGCCGGCGGGAAACCGGTGACGAAGTGCTGCGCGATCTCCGTGGCGTAGTCACGCAGTTCGAGCACCTCGACCTCGGCGTCCACGCGCTCCGTGGTCGCGGCGGCCAGCCGGTCGGCGAGCAGCCGGGTCGACGACGGGGCACTCAGCCCCGCCGAGACGACGACGAGCTTCATTCCGCGCTCCCTTCCGAAACCGAAGCCGAAGTCGCCGCCGCGACCCGCGCCGCGTGCGTGGGCGCGTCCGGCACGTTCGCAGGACGCTTGTTCGCGAACTCCTTGCGCAGCACCGGCACGACCTCCTCGCCCAGCAGGTCGAGCTGCTCCAGAACCGTCTTGAGCGGAAGCCCCGCGTGGTCCATGAGGAACAGCTGGCGCTGGTAGTCGCCCACATAGTCCCGGAAGGACAGCGTCCGCTCGATGACCTCCTGCGGCGAACCGACGGTCAGCGGCGTCTGCGAGGTGAACTCCTCCAGGGACGGACCGTGGCCGTACACCGGCGCGTTGTCGAAGTACGGGCGGAACTCCCGCACCGCGTCCTGGGAGTTGCGACGCATGAACACCTGGCCACCGAGCCCGACGATCGCCTGCTCCGGCGTGCCGTGCCCGTAGTGGGCATAGCGCTGCCGGTACAGGTTCACCATCTGCTTGGTGTGCGAGGCGGGCCAGAAGATGTGGTTGTGGAAGAAGCCGTCGCCGTAGTACGCGGCCTGCTCGGCGATCTCCGGCGAGCGGATGGAGCCGTGCCAGACGAAGGGCGCGACGCCGTCCATCGGGCGGGGCGTGGACGTGAAGGACTGGAGCGGCGTGCGGAACTTGCCCTTCCAGGTGACGACGTCCTCGTCCCAGAGGCGGCGCAGCAGCGCGTAGTTCTCGATGGCGAGGTCGATGCCGTCGCGGATGTCCTTGCCGAACCACGGGTAGACCGGGCCGGTGTTGCCGCGGCCCATCATCACGTCGACCCGGCCGTCCGCGACGTGCTGGAGCATCGCGAAGTCCTCGGCGATCTTCACCGGGTCGTTCGTGGTGATCAGCGTCGTGGACGTGGAGAGGATCAGGTTCTCGGTGCGGGCCGCGATGTGGCCGAGCATCGTCGTCGGCGAGGACGGGACGAACGGCGGGTTGTGGTGCTCACCGGTCGCGAAGACGTCGAGGCCGACCTCCTCCGCCTTCTGCGCGATGGCGAGCATGGCCTTGATCCGCTCGTGCTCGCTCGGGGCGCGTCCGGTCGTCGGGTCGGGCGTGACATCACCGACGGTGAAGATCCCGAACTGCATGCTGCTCACCTTGCTCACCTTCCGCAGGTTGTTGACGCTTCAACTATACCTCCGGAACGGTGCGAGGTCGCGCGCTATTCCCGCGCCCTCCCGGCTCGCTAGTGCCCGTACGGATCCCGACCCGTAGCGGCGAGCAAGCGCGCGAACGGATCCGCGTCCGCACCCACCGGCACCGCCGCCCCGAACACCCCCATCTCCCGGCCCGTCGGCGCCAGCCGCTCCACCACCTCCGTGAGCTCCGCCACCACCGCCGGATCGGCCTCGTACGACTGCCCGGTCGCCCGCGCCAGATCCCACGCGTGCGCCGTCAGATCCAGCAACGCCATACCGCCCACGGTCCGCGCCGGCATGTTCATCGCCCCGGTCGTCCCCTCCAACGCACCCGGCGTGGACCAGGCCTCGACGAGCGCCTCCGCCTCACGCGCGAACCGCTCCCGCCAGCCGGCCCGCGCCACGTAGTCCGGCGGCGAGGAGAAGTCAGAGTCCTGCTTCACCGCGAGCTTCTGGAACTCGACGACCACGTGAAGGAGATGGTTGGCCAGGGTCTTCACGTCGTAGTCCGCGCACGGCGTGCGAGCGTCGAGGACCTTGTCCTCGATCCCGGCGACGACGGGAACGGCCCGGGAGACGGCCGCGGCGAGCAGCCCGCCAAGGGGCTTGGCCTGCTTCTGCTTCTGCGTCTGCTTCTCGTTCGTGTCCATACCTCGACGCTACGAGCACGCGGCCCGCCCGGCTTGAAGAAACACGACGCACGAGCCCACGGCCACTGTCAGTGCCCCGCTCTACGCTCTTCCCATGTCACCGGAGATGTCACCGGACCGCCCCGACACCCGCGGGATCGTCGACCCGACCGCGCTGCTCACGCGCGTCCGGCTGCGCCATCACGAGCCCGCCGGGCCGCTGCGCCGGTACGTCGAGCACTACTGGTTCATCGACTGGGACCTGCCGGAGCCCTACGCCTCGAACGTGCTGCCCCACCCGTCCGTGCACCTCACCTTCCAGCAGGACGACATCGACCAGCCGCCGTACGGGGAGCTGACCGGCGTCGCCGCGCCCGGCCTCTACACCCGCAAGATCCACGGGCGGGGAAAGGTGTGCGGGGTGAAGTTCCGGCCGGGGGCGTTCCGGCCGTTCGCACCGGACGCGCCGGTCGCGCAGTGGACGGGCCGGGTCCTGCCCTACGAAGAGGTCTTCCCGGCCACGGATCCCGCGGCCGTCCTCTCCCCCGCCGACGACACCGGCCGGATCGCCGTCCTCGACGCGTACCTGCTGCCGCTGGCCCCCGCCGAACCCGACCCGCAGGCCGAGCTCGCGGCCGGCCTGGTCGACCGCATAAGGGCCGACCGCGGGGTCCGCCGCGTCGCCGACTTCGCGCAGGCCGAGGGCATGACGGTGCGGTCGCTGCAACGCCTCTTCCACGCGTACGTGGGCGTCAGCCCCAAGTGGTGCATCCTGCGCTTCCGCATCCACGAGGCCGTGGAGACGGCAGCGGCCCGGCACGACATCGACTGGGCCGCACTCGCCGCCGACCTCGGCTACGCGGACCAGGCCCACCTCGTACGGGACTTCACGGCGACGGTGGGGGTGCCCCCGACGGCGTACGCAGGCTGAGACGGGCAGTGCCGGTCGCCGTGCTAGTTGGCGTGGTTGATCGCGAAGATCATCACGAACGCCACGATATGAATCCCGAACAGGAAGTACCCCAGGTACCACCACATGTACCGCTCGCCGCGCTTCTCCTCCGCGCGCCGCCGCTCGTCGTACTCGCGCTGAAGCACGTCGAGCGGATCGGGCGGCCCCGCCTGCTCGGGGCTAGGACTGCTCACGGTGCACCTTGGTGTTGGACGCCTGAGCACGCGGCCGCACCACCAGCAGGTCAATGTTCACGTGCGGCGGCCGGGTCACGGCCCAGCCGATCGTGTCGGCGACGTCGTCCGCACTCAGCGGCTCGGCGACGCCCTGGTACACCTTGGCAGCCTTGGCCTCGTCCCCGCCGAACCGGGTCAGCGCGAACTCGTCGGTCTTCACCATCCCTGGCGCGACCTCGATGACCCGCACCGGCGTCCCGACGATCTCCAGCCGCAACGTCTCCGCGAGCACGTGCTCCCCATGCTTGGCGGCGACGTACCCGCCCCCACCTTCATAGGTCCCGAGCCCAGCGGTCGACGACAGCACGACCACAGTCCCGTCCCCACTCGCGGTCAAGGCCGGCAGCAACGCCTGCGTCACATTGAGCGTGCCGATGACATTCGTCTCGTACATCTGCCGCCACTGATCCGGATCCCCGGTGGCGATGGAGTCCGCGCCGAGCGCACCCCCGGCGTTGTTCACCAACACGCCAATGGTCTTGAACGCCGAAGCGAACTCGTCGACGGCAGCCCGGTCGGTCACGTCCAACGCATACGCGACCGCACTGTGCCCAGCAGCCTCGATCTCCTTCGCGACCGCCTCGATCCGGTCCTGCCGACGAGCCGTGAGCACCACGCGGTACCCCTCGGCCGCCAGCCGCCGGGCGGTAGCGGCACCAATGCCACTGCTCGCGCCCGTGACGACGGCGATACGGGATGCGGGGGCGGGAGCCATGGTCTTGCCCTACCTTTCGGCGACGATCCAGGAATCGAGCCCCAGGGTACGCGCGACACTCACACGGGTGACGCCGCTCGATCACCCGGACGGGCCGGGAACGCGCGGGCTAGCGTCACGAACGACAACCGAAAACAGAACGGCCCCCGGCGGGATTGCAGTCCCGGCCGGAGGCCTGACCAAGAGGAAGGCAACACTTCCCATGGCTGAACGCGAGCCTAGCGCTGCAGGGGCGGCGCGGTTCATGGACCTCGACATGCCCGACTACGCGTACATGTTTGGGTTCCTGCAAGCGGATGGACACCTCGGACAAGGGCCGGGCCAGAAGGGCCGGCTGACGCTCGAGGTCAGCGTCCGCGACATCGATCTCCTCTACAGATTCAAGCAGTTGACGCCCTACGACAGCAGCGTCACGGAGCGGATCCGATCTACGAACTTCGCCGAGTCCTATCACTCGGCCACGTGGCGGCTGTGCTCCTCGGAGGCACGCGCGACCCTCAATGGTCTCGGAATGCCGTACGGCCCGAAGTCGAAGAAGATCGCCCCTCCGAACGGCGTCTTCTCGCACCGCGACTACCTGCGCGGCCTGGTCGACGCCGACGGGTCGGTCGGCGAGGCGGAAGGCGGGGTGCCGTTCATCTCGCTCACGACATCCAGCACGGCCATCAGCCTCTACCTGTGTTCCTACGCAGGCCGACTCACGGGCGTTACGCGCGAGCCGAAACGCAACACGCGCGACCAGGTGTACAACGTCACGTACTACAAGGAAGCGGCACAGTCGCTCTGCGCAAACCTCTACTACCCGGGATGCCTGTCGCTCGGCCGCAAGCAAGTCAAGGCCGAGACGGCTGCTTCATGGGTTCGTCCAGCCAGCATGAGGAAGTGGCCGGCTCGCCGCTCCTGGACGCCTCAAGAGGACGAGATCCTGCTCAGAACGTCTGACCCCGCAGCCACAGCCCAGGAGCTCGACCGTACCGAGAAGAGTTGCTACATCCGACTCTGGCGACTCAGGAACGGCCGACTGCTACCGCCCAGCAACCAGTAGCCCACGAGTCGGCGGGATCGAGCAACAGCGCCGACCCCGCCGGCTCATCCCTTGACGCAGACGACCTGCTTGAGCTTGGCCACGACCTCCACCAGGTCCCGCTGCTGATCGATGACCTGCTCGATCGGCTTGTACGCGCCCGGGATCTCGTCCACGACGCCGGAGTCCTTGCGGCACTCCACGCCCCGCGTCTGCTCCTCCAGGTCACGCGTCGAGAAGCGCTTCTTCGCGGCGTTCCGGCTCATCTTCCGGCCCGCCCCGTGCGACGCGGAGTTGAAGGACGCAGCGTTGCCGAGGCCCTTCACGATGTACGAGCCCGTACCCATGGAGCCGGGGATGATCCCGTACTCGCCGGAGCCCGCGCGGATCGCGCCCTTGCGGGTGACGAGCAGGTTCATACCGTCATAGCGTTCTTCGCTGACGTAATTATGGTGAGCGCTCACCTCGGGCGCGAAGGTCGGCTTCGCCTTCTTGAACTCCCTGCGGATGACGTCCTTGAAGAGTGCCATCATGATCGACCGGTTGTAACGGGCGTACTCCTGCGCCCAGTACAGATCATTTCGGTACGCCGCCATCTGCGGTGTTTCCGAGATGAACACGGCCAGGTCGCGGTCGACGAGGTTCTGGTTGTGCGGCAGCCCCTGCGCGATACCGATGTGGTGGTCCGCCAGTTCCTTGCCGATGTTGCGGGAACCGGAGTGCAGCATGAGCCAGACCGAACCAGAATCGCAAATATTCACTTCTGCAAAGTGGTTGCCGGACCCGAGCGTCCCCATCTGCCTCGCAGCCCGCCCCTCCCGGAACTTCACCGCATCCGCGATCCCACCGAACCGCCCCCAGAAGTCGTCCCACCCGCCGGTGGCGAACCCATGCAACCGCCCCGGATCCACCGGCTCGTCATGCATCCCCCGGCCCACCGGAATCACCTGCTCGATCTTGGAGCGGAGGCGGGAGAGGTCGCCGGGGAGGTCGTTGGCGGTCAGGGATGTCTTCACCGCGCTCATGCCGC
This sequence comes from Streptomyces sp. NPDC102360, assembly GCF_044766085.1. NCBI lineage: Bacteria > Bacillati > Actinomycetota > Actinomycetes > Kitasatosporales > Streptomycetaceae > Streptomyces > Streptomyces sp. NPDC102360. The sequence continues at coordinate 339,297 of NZ_JBIWLG010000009.1, forward strand.
AGCCGATGTCGACGCCGACCGCCGCCGGGCAGACCGCGCCCTGCATCGCGATCACCGAGCCGACCGTGGCGCCCTTTCCGTAGTGGACGTCGGGCATGACGGCCAGGCCCTTGATCCAGGGGAGCGTCGCCACGTTCTGGAGCTGCTGCATCGCGGCACCCTCGACCGTGGCCGGGTCGGCCCACATGCGGATCGGGACCTTGGCGCCCGGAACCTCTACGTATGACATGAAATCCCCCGAGGATTGGATGAGTTGGCCCGCACGTGGTGAAACATGCGAAATGGATGTAGCGCAAATACCGGCGCCAGCGCGGCAAATCGGATGCCGGACCGGCGTTCACGGCGGCGCGTGCGATAGACATAGTGCCCATTGGCCGCCCCGCCGCGGCAACCGATTAACCAGGCGCAAGGCGCCGAGAGGAGCCTCAGGGTGCAGCGGAAGTCGTACGCGTTCGTACCGGGTGTCGCCGTGCTCCTTGCGGCTGTGCTCGCCGGCTGCACCAGTGGTTCCGACAGCGACGGCGCGGCCGACGACTCGAAGCCCGGTGAGCCGAGCGCGACCGCGTCGACCGCGGAGCCGGGCAAGTACCGGACGCTGCCCGAGCCGTGCGGCCAGCCCGATCAGGGCACGCTGGACGAGATGCTCCCCGGCATCAAGAAGCTCCCGGACGCGGAGCAGCGGGAGAAGGCGTACGAGGGTGTGGCCACGGTCACGTACGACACGGATCGCCGGGTCGGGTGCCGGTGGAAGGACGATTCGGCGCGAGGTGGCACGCATCGGCTGAGCCTCGACTTCGAGCGGGTGGTGTCGTACGACACGGCGGTGAGCGACGACGACCGCGCGGCGGCGGTGTTCGCGTCGAAGGTGGACGCGGCGCACCTCCCGGAGCCGGTGGCGTCGGAGGCGTCGGCCTCGGCGAAGGCTTCGGAGACCGCGTCGGAGTCGGAGGCCGCGTCGCCGTCCGCGTCGGACGAGCCGTCCGGTGACGCCTCCGGCTCCCCGTCCGGGTCCACAGGTGCCGACAACTCGCCCAGCGCCTCCGTCACGCCGGGCAATCTTCAGCCGCGGCTGCTCGACGACCTCGGCGACGAGGCGTTCGTCGACGACGTGCTGGCGGGTCCGACGACCGGTCGGCACCGCACGGTGACTGTGGCGTTCCGCACGTCGAATGTGTTGGTGACCGTCCAGTACGAGGTGCAGTCGGCGACCGCCGCGAAGGTGCCGGACAGCAAGGAAATGCAGGACACAGCGCGGAATCTGGCCGGAAACCTGGTCGGCAAGTTCGGCGATTAGGGGCATTCGGGCACGACCCGATGGCATGGTGAAGGCGAGACGGGCGCGTCGGCCACGGCGTACGGTGACCCATCGGACCCCAGTCGTGAAGGTCGAATGGTCATCACGTGCGGGGGCCGTGGCCCTGTCAGCGTCCTAGTGAAGGAACCATGCACCGTCCGACCAAGCGACTCACCCGCACCCTTGTCTGCGCGGCCGCCGTGCCTGCGGTTCTCGTCGTAGCCGGCTGCTCGTCCGGTTCCGGTTCCGACAGCGCGAAGGACGACTCGCAGGCGAAGGCCTCGGCCTCGACCTCGGGCGCCAAGGCGAAGAAGGTCGCGCCCGCGACGTACAAGGAGCTGCCGCAGGCCTGCGACGCGTTCTCGAAGAGCACGCTGAAGGACCTGGTCCCGAAGGGCGAGAGCAAGGCCGGCGCGTCCGACGACGAGTCGACGCGCGCGAGCTGCTCCTGGTCCAGCCTGGACAACAACGGCGTGAAGGGCTCGCAGTTCCGCTGGCTCAATGCGTCGTTCGTCCGTTTCGACTCGGATGTGAACCGGGGCAGCGGCGACAAGCTGGCCGAGGCGTACTACGCGAAGCAGATCAAGGACGCCAAGGCGACCTCGGGCGCGAAGGACGTGAAGTCGGCGCCGGTGTCCAAGACGGGCGACGTGGCGACGCAGATCGGCTACGACCGCAAGTACAAGGACAAGAAGGACACCGTCACGTCCAAGCAGCAGACGGTCGTCTCGCGCGTGGACAACGTCGTGGTGACGGTCGACTACAACGGTTCGGGTCTCGCGGGCGATGACGCCCCGTCCGCGAGCTCGCTGTCGAAGGACGCGCAGAAGGCGGCGAAGGAAGCGGTGGCCAAGGTCATCGAGTCCGCGAAGGGCGGAGCGAAGGGCGGCGCGTCCTCGGATTCGTCCGGCTCGCCGAAGCCGTCGGCCTCCGAGTCCAAGAAGCCCAAGGAGTCGGAGTCCAAGAAGGGCGCGTGATCGCAGCCCGCTGACCTCCTGTCGGAAGCCCGGTTCCCCCTTGGGGCGCCGGGCTTCCGCGCGTACCGGCCCGCGCCTCTGCGCGTGCATGTGCCAGTCTGTTGGCCGCAACAGCCGGAACTTGGAGGGGAAGTGGAGTGGCCGCGCCACTGAAGCTGACACGGACGCACCGGATACTCGTGGGGGTGGTCATCGCCGGAGCGGTGGTCATCGCCGCCATCGGTTTCGCCGGTTCGTACGCCGCTGTGCGGGAGTTGGCCCTGCAAAAGGGCTTCGGGAACTTCTCGTACGTCTTCCCGATCGGTATCGACGCGGGTATCTGTGTGCTGCTCGCGCTGGATCTGCTGCTGACGTGGATCCGGATCCCGTTCCCGCTGCTGCGGCAGACGGCGTGGCTGCTGACGGCGGCCACGATCGCCTTCAACGGCGCGGCGGCCTGGCCCGATCCGCTGGGCACCGGCATGCACGCGGTGATCCCGATCCTGTTCGTGGTGGCCGTCGAGGCGGCCCGGCACGCGATCGGGCGGATCGCGGACGTCACCGCGGACAAGCACATGGAGGGCGTGCGCATCACACGCTGGCTGCTGGCTCCGGGACCCACGTTTCTGCTGTGGCGACGGATGAAGCTGTGGGAGCTGCGTTCGTACGAGGAGGTCATCAAGCTGGAGCAGGAGCGGCTCGTCTACCGGGCGCGGCTGCAATCGCGGTTCGGGCGGGCGTGGCGGCGGAAGGCTCCGGTGGAGTCGCTGATGCCGCTGCGGCTTGCGCGCTACGGGGTGCCGTTGGCGCAGACCGCGCCGGAGGGTCTCGCGGCGGCGGGCATCGAGGCGCCGCTGCTGCCGGCCGTTCCCGCCCGGCAGGAGGCGCCGCAGCTGGCTCCCGCGGCGCCGCCGGCCGTGGAGCAGCAGGACGCCGGCTACGTTCCCCCGGCGTTCAACGGGCAGCTGCGCAAGGAGTATCGCGGCGGCTACGACCCGGAGTTCGATCCGGCGGTGTACGTTCCCGAGCCGGAGCACCAGGGGCGTTACGAGGAGCAGCCGCCGCGGGGCGCCCCGCGGGCCCCGCAGGTTCCGCAGGTTCCGCAGGTTCCGCAGGCGCAGGCCCCCGCCCCGGTGCCGGCTCCCCGCGCCGCGGAGCCCGAGCCGCGGCCTCAGCCGCAGTACCGGGAGCCCGAGCCCCAGTACCCGGAGCCGCAATACCGCGAACCCGAGTACGCGGAGCCGCAGTTCCAGGAGCCGGAGTTCCCTGTGCCCAATGGGGCGGGCGGGACGCGGCCGTTGGGTGACGGCGCGCCGGACCTCGTCGAGCAGCCGACGGACGACGAGCTGTACCAGGTGTTCCGCGGCTCGATAGAGGGCGAGGGGCTGCCGACGCCGAAGGCGTTCGCGGCGAACGCGGAGGCGCAGTACGGGGTGCGGATGTCGGCGGAGGACGTGTCCCGGTACATGAACCAGTTCGCGGTCCGCTTCGAGCAGGACATGATGAGCGAGGCGTAGGCGGACATACGGGAGGGGCGGCACCGGATCGACTCCAGTGCCGCCCCTCCCGTATGTCCGGGGACCGGTTACGCCCCGAGCAGCTTGCGCACGCGGTCCGCGCCGACGGCGAGGAGCAGCGTGGGCAGTCGCGGCCCCGTGTCACGGCCGACGAGCAGGTGGTAGAGCAGCGCGAAGAACGAGCGCTGGGCGACCTTGATCTCGGCGGGGAGTTCCTTGGCGGTGGCGTCGGCGGGGAAGCCTGCCTGCACCTTCGGAACGCCGTACACGTGGTGGGTCAGGCCGTCGAGCGACCAGTGGTCGTCGAGGCCGTCGAGGAGGAGGCGGATGGACTCGTGCCCCTGCTCGTCGAGCGCGGCGAGCGCCTCCGCGTCGGGCTCGGTGCGCACGATGGTGCGGGACTCGGCGGGCACGTACTTGGTGATCCAGGCCTCGGCCTTGTCGAGCCGGGGGCGGACGGTGTCCAGGTCGGTGACCGGGTTCGCCGGGTCCAGCTCGGAGAGGATCCGCTGGGTCTGCTCCTCGTCCCCGGCGGTGACGTCGGCGACGGAGGCGAGCGTGCGGTACGGCAGCGGGCGCGGCGTGCGGGGCAGCTCGCGGCCCGCGACGCCGATGGCGCGGCTGTACGCGGCGGCGTCGGCGGGCAGCACGGTGCCGTCGGCGACCTTCGCGGCGAGCTTGTCCCACTCGTCGTAGAGCCGCTGGATCTCCTGGTCGAAGGCGATCTTGAACGACTGGTTGGGCCTGCGGCGGGCGTACAGCCAGCGCAGCAGCTGCGGCTCCATGATCTGCAGCGCGTCGCCGGGGGTGGGGACCCCGCCCTTCGACGACGACATCTTCGCCATGCCGCTGATACCGACGAAGGCGTACATCGGGCCGATGGGCTGCTTGCCGCCGAAGATCTGGTCGACGATCTGGCCGCCGACCTGGAAGCTCGACCCTGGCGAGGAGTGGTCGACGCCGGACGGCTCGAAGATCACGCCCTCGTAGGCCCAGCGCATCGGCCAGTCGACCTTCCAGACCAGCTTGCCGCGGTTGAACTCCGACAGCGGGACGGTCTCGGTGAAGCCGTCGAGCGTGCAGGTGTAGGACAGCTCCGTCGTCTCGTCGTCGTACGAGGTGACGGTGGTGAGGTCCTTGCCGCACTGGCCGCAGAACGGCTTGTACGGGTAGTAACCGCTCGCGCCGCCGCTGCCGTCGTCCTCGGACGCGGCGCCGGAGCCCTCGGCGGCCTCCAGCTCGGCCTCGTCGAGCGGCTTCTGCTGCTGCTTCTTACCGGCCTTGGCCGGGTCCTTCTTCGTGCGGTACTGGTCGAGGATCGCGTCGATGTCGCCGCGGTGCTTCATCGCGTGCAAGATCTGCTCGCGGTACGTACCGGCCTGGTACTGCTCGGTCTGGCTGATGCCGTCGAACTCGACGCCCATCTCGGCGAGGGCCTCGACCATGGCGGCCTTGAAGTGCTCCGCCCAGTTCGGGTACGCGGAGCCCTGCGGGGCCGGGACCGAGGTCAGCGGCTTGCCGATGTGGTCCGCCCAGGACGCGTCGGTGCCGGGGACGCCGTTCGGAACCTTGCGGTACCGGTCGTAATCGTCCCAGGAGATCAGGTGCCGCACGGTGTACCCGCGGCGCCGGATCTCGTCGGCGACCAGGTGCGGGGTCATGACCTCGCGGAGGTTGCCGAGGTGGATCGGGCCCGACGGGGAGAGGCCGGACGCGACGACGACCGGTTTGCCGGGGGCACGACGCTCGGACTCGGCGATGACATCGTCCGCATATCGGGAGACCCAGTCCTGGGTCTCCGCGCCTGTGCTCTGGGCCACGATCGGTTGTCCCTCTCTTCGAATCCGGGGTGGGGCTTCACCTCTGCCCGGCCCATTCTCCCAGCTTCCCGGTGCGGAACGAAAACGCGTTACGGCGTCGCGGCGCGGCTCTGGGATACTGGACGTGCATTCCACCCACCCCGACCAGAACGGCAGCCCCCTACATGGCCCCGGTCAAGTCCATCACCGCCAACGTCAACGCACGCCTCGCCGACGCCCTGACCTCCGCCCTGCCGGAGGCCGGCGGCGCGGACCCGCTGCTGCGACGTAGTGACCGGGCCGACTACCAGGCCAACGGGATCCTGGCGCTCGCCAAGAAGGCGAAGGCGAACCCGCGGGAGCTCGCCACGCAGGTCGTCGAGAAGATCACGAACGGCGAGCTGATCGCCGACGTCGAGGTCTCGGGCCCCGGCTTCCTGAACGTGACGGTCACCGACAAGGCGATCACCGAAACGCTCGCGGCACGCGCCGCCGACACGGACCGGCTCGGCGTGCCGCTGAAGGACGTCCCCGGCACGACGGTCATCGACTACGCACAGCCGAACGTGGCGAAGGAGATGCACGTCGGCCACCTGCGGTCCGCCGTGATCGGCGACGCGCTGCGCGGCATGCTCGACTTCACGGGCGAGCGGACGATCGGCCGGCACCACATCGGTGACTGGGGCACGCAGTTCGGCATGCTCATCCAGTACGTGATCGAGCACCCGGACGAGCTGCCGAAGGCCGGTGCGGACGCCGACGGCGAGCAGGCCATGTCGACGCTGAACCGGATCTACAAGGCCTCGCGCGCGGTCTTCGACGCGGACGAGGACTTCAAGGAGCGGGCCCGTAAGCGGGTCGTGGATCTCCAGTCCGGCGACAAGGAGACCCTTGCCCTCTGGCAGCGGTTCGTCGACGAGTCGAAGGTCTACTTCTACTCGGTCTTCGAGAAGCTCGACATGGAGATCCGGGACGACGAGATCGTCGGCGAGTCCGCGTACAACGACGGCATGCCGGAGACGGCCCGCCTGCTTGAGGAGTCGGGCGTCGCCGTCCGTTCCGAGGGCGCGCTCGTGGTCTTCTTCGACGACATCAAGGGCAAGGACGACCAGCCGGTCCCGCTGATCGTGCAGAAGGCGGACGGCGGCTTCGGCTACGCGGCCTCCGACCTGACCGCGATCCGCAACCGTGTCCAGGACCTCGACGCCACGTCGCTCCTCTACGTGGTCGACGTCCGTCAGTCGCTGCACTTCAAGATGGTCTTCGAGACGGCGCGGCGCGCGGGCTGGCTCTCCGACGAGGTGAGTGCGCACAACATGGCGTACGGCACGGTGCTCGGTGCGGACGGCAAGCCGTTCAAGACGCGTGCGGGCGAGACGGTGCGCCTGGAGGACCTGCTCGACGAGGCGGTGCAGCGTGCCGCCGAGGTCGTACGGGAGAAGGCGCGGGACCTCACCGAGGAGGAGATCCAGGAGCGGGCGCAGCAGGTCGGCATCGGCGCGGTGAAGTACGCGGACCTGTCGACGTCGCCGAGCCGTGACTACAAGTTCGACCTGGATCAGATGGTGTCGCTGAACGGTGACACGTCCGTCTACCTCCAGTACGCGTACGCCCGTATCCAGTCGATCCTGCGCAAGGCGGGCTCCGGCGTGGCTCCGGCCGCGCACGCGGAGCTCGAACTCGCCCCGGCGGAGCGGGCGTTGGGACTGCACCTGGACGCGTTCGGTGACACGGTCTTCGAGGCGGCCGCCGAGTACGCGCCGCACAAGCTGGCGGCGTACCTGTACCAGCTGGCCTCCCTCTACACGACGTTCTACGACAAGTGCCCGGTCCTGAAGGCGGATTCGGCGGAGCAGGTGGAGAACCGCCTGTTCCTGTGCGACCTGACGGCCCGGACGCTGCACCGCGGCATGGCGCTGCTCGGCATCCGCACGCCCGAAAAGCTCTGACGACGATCTGAACGACGAAACGGGGGGTTCCCATGGCACTGTTCGGCAACGCTCATCCGATCGACCCGGCCAAGGCGGCACAGGACTACGGTCGGCTGCTCGGCCAGGGTGAACAGATATACGGCGCCTATCAGTTGATACGTGACGCGATCCTGCTCACGGACCGGCGCATGATCCTCATCGACAAGCAGGGGATGACGGGCAAGAAGGTCGAGTACCACTCGGTGCCGTACCGCAGCATCTCCCACTTCGCCGTGGAGACGGCCGGTCACTTCGATCTGGACGCCGAACTCAAGATCTGGATCTCGGGGAACTCGGTGCCGATCGAGAAGACCTTCACCAAGGGGGTCGACATCTACGAGGTGCAGGCGATTCTGACGCAGTTCGTCGCACGCTGAGGTCTCGGCGAGCTGCGGTCAGCCCCGCAGCTCGCCCTTGACGACCTTGCCGGAGGCGTTGCGTGGGAGGTCGGCCGCGAACTCCACGTACCTCGGCACCTTGTAGTTCGCCATCTCGCGGCGCGCCCAGGCGATGAGATCGTCCTCGGTGAGGACGCCGCCCGGCCGGCGCACCACGTACGCCTTGCCGACCTCGCCGAGCCGCCCGTCGGGCACGCCGACCACCGCGACGTCGGCCACCTCCGGGTGCAGGCCGAGGAGTTGCTCTATCTCGGCCGGGTAGGCGTTGAAGCCTCCGACGATGAACATGTCCTTGATGCGGTCGGTGATCCGGAGATAGCCGGCCGCGTCCATGACCCCGACGTCGCCGGTGTGCAGCCAACCGTCCGCGGTGATCGCCTCTGCGGTGGCGGCGGGGTCCTCGAAGTACTCGCGCATGACGTTGAAGCCGCGGACCAGGACCTCGCCCGGCTCTCCGGGGGCTGCCGAGTCGACCCGCACCTCCGTGCCCGGTATCGCCCGCCCCGACGTCTCGGCGATCAGCTCCGCCGGGTCGCCGCGGCGGCACATCGTGGCGATGCCGCTGGACTCGGAGAGGCCGTACGCGGTGAGGACCGTGGCCACGTGCAGCTCGCCGCGCAGCCGTTCCACGAGGCGCAGGGGGACCACGGCGGCGCCCGTCACGACGAGCCGCAGCGCCGACAGGTCGTGGGAGTCGCGCGAGGGGTGGTCGAGGAGGGACTGGTGGAGCGTGGGCGGGCCCGGCAGGACCGAGATGCGCTCGGACGCGATGTTGGCGAGGGCCGTGTCGACGTTGAAAACGGGCTGCGGCACCATCGTCGCGCCCCGCATCAGGCAGGCGAGGACCCCGGCCTTGTAGCCGAACGTGTGGAAGAACGGGTTCACGATCAGATAGCGGTCGCCCTCGCGCAGCCCCGCGAGGTCGGCCCAGATCTCGTAGCCGCGCAGCGTCTGGGCGTGGGTGATGACGGCGCCCTTGGGGCGTCCTGTGGTGCCGGAGGTGAAGATGATGTCCGAGGGGGCGGTGGGGTCGACCGCGGCGGAGCGTTCGCGGACCTCGGCCGCCGTGATCTTGTCGCCGGCGGCAAGGAACTCCTTCCAGCTCCGGTAGCCGGGAGCATCGGGAGCTCCGTCGCCGAACACCACCACCTGTTCCAGGGAGGGCAGTTCGGCGCCCGCCTCCTGCGCGCGGCGCAGTGACGCCACGTAGGACGTGCCGAGGAAGGTTCCCGTGACGAACAGCAGCCGGGCCCTGGAGCGGGCCAGGATGTCGGCGGCCTCACCGCCCTTGAAGCGGGTGTTGAGCGGTACGAGCACGGCCCCGGCGCTCACCGCACCCAGCGCCGAGACGATCCAGTCCAGCGTGTTCGGCGCCCAGACCGCGATCCGGTCCCCCGCCCGAACACCCGCCGCCATGCACGCCGCCGCGGCCCGCTCGACGCGCTCGCCGAGTTCCGCGTACGAGATACGGGTACGCCCCTCGACCACGGCCTCACGCTCGCCGTACCGTTCGGCAGCGTCCCGTACCAGCTCCGGGACCGTTCCCCACTCGCCATCCGTACGCATCGAACGACCTCCCACAACGCCGTAGCTGACTATCCGTCAGATTAGCTGTAGCCTGACGCGCTGTCAGCACACCGGACAGGCGGCAGACGGAACCAAGTGGGGGTGCCCATGGCGGGACTCAAGGACGCGACGGCCATCGTCGGTATCGGACAGACGGCGTTCGCGAAGCAACTCCCGGAATCCGAGAAGACGTTGGCGTGCCGCGCGATCATCGACGCGCTCGACGACGCGGGGATATCCCCGTCCGAGGTCGACGCCTTCGCGTCCTACACGATGGAGGAGACGGACGAGGTCGAGGTGGCCAAGTCCATCGGGGCCGGCGACGTCACCTTCTTCTCCAAGGTCGGTTACGGGGGCGGCGGTTCGTGCGCGACGGTCGCCCACCTGGTCGCGGCGATCGCCACCGGACAGGCGAGCGTCGGTATCGCATGGCGCTCCCGAAAGCGCGGCAGCGGGCCGCGCCCCTGGAAGAACACGGCCGTCCAACTCCCCACCCCCGCGCAGTGGACGCGGCCGTACGGGCTGCTCCGCCCGGCCGACGAGATCGGCATGCTGGCCCGCCGCTACATGCACGAGTACGGCGCGACGCGCGACCACCTCTTCAACGTCGCGCTCGCCTGCCGCAACCGGGCCAACCAGAACCCGGCCGCGATGATGTACGAGCGCCCCATGACCCGCGACAGTTATATGACCTCGCGGTGGATCAGCGAGCCGCTCTGCCTCTTCGACAACTGCCTGGAGACGGACGGGGCGCTGGCCTGCGTCATCGTCTCCGCCGAGCGGGCCCGCGACTGCCGGCAGAAGCCGGTCTACGTCCACTCGGCGGCGCAGGGCCTGCCCGCGCAGCACCACGGCATGGTCAACTACTGGAACGACGACCCGCTGACCGGGCCCGCGTGGACGGCGGCCCGCCACCTGTGGAAGAACGCGGACGTCACCCCCGAGGACGTCGACGTCGCCCAGATCTACGACGCGTTCACCCCGCTCATCCCGCTCTCCCTTGAGGGGTACGGGTTCTGCGGGCGCGGCGAGGGGGCGGCGTTCACGGAGGGCGGGGCGCTCGAGATCGGCGGGCGTCTTCCCATCAACACGGGTGGCGGGGGCCTGTCCGAGGCGTACGTCCACGGGTTCAACCTCATCAACGAGGGCGTGAAGCAGTTGCGGGGGGTCAGTACGGCGCAGGTCCCGGACGCGGAAACCTGTCTGGTGACGGCGGGCGAGGGGGTGCCCACGTCGGCGCTTCTGCTGCGCGCCTGATCGTCACCTTGCGCCGTGACGGTGTTGCGGTCGCGGGGCTCCGCCCCGGACCCCGCTGCTCAATCGCCGCAGGGGCTTGATTTGCCCACCCGTCGCAAGGGATTACGAGTCACACCGGAGGACAGCTCATGGCAGACGCGACGACCACCTCACAACTCCTGACCCCCACCCCCGACGACGACGGCGCCCCCTTCTGGGAGTACGCGGCCCGCGGCGAGCTGCGCATACAGGCCTGCGCCAACCCCACCTGCGGAGAACTCCGTTTCCCGCCCCGCCCCTGCTGCCCGCACTGCCAGTCCTTCGACAGCGAATGGCGCAGGATGAGCGGCCGCGGCCGCGTCTGGTCCTACGTCATCCCCCACCCGCCACTGCTCCCCGCCTACGCCGCCCAGGCCCCGTACAACGCGATCGTCGTCGAACTGGCGGAGGCGCCCCGGATCCGGCTCGTCGGCAATCTGGTCTCCGCCGCCGACGCCCCGCTCAACTCCGTCGACCCGGACCGCATCAAGATCGGCGCGCGGGTGCAGGTGGTGTTCGCGGAGGTCGACGGGGTGGCGGTGCCGCGCTGGGTGCTGGAGCGCTCATGAGCGTGATCGCGGAGATCGACAAGGGCACGGGCGTCGCCACCGTCACCCTCGACCGCCCGCACCGCCACAACGCCCTGGATCAGGCCACGGTCGCCCAACTGGCGCAGACCTGGCGGGAGTTCCGCTTCGACGACACCGTGCGGGCGGTCGTCCTGACCGGGGCGGGCGACCGGGCGTTCTGCACGGGCATCGACCGCGGCTGGGACGTGCCGCAGCCGGGCTCCCCGTACTCGGCGGACGATCCGCTCCCCACGGTCGGCCCGAAGGCCAACGACCTGTGGAAACCGGTCGTCGCCGCGGTCAACGGCATGGCGTGCGGCGGGGCGTTCTACCTGATCGGCGAATCGGAGTTCGTGGTCGCGGACGAGACGGCGACGTTCTTCGACCCGCACACCACGTACGGCATGGTCAACGCCTTCGAGGCGATCCACCTGGCCCAACGGATGCCGCCGGGCGAGGTGGCCCGGCTCGCGCTGATGGGCTCGGCGGAACGGATGTCGGCGCGGCGGGCGTACGAGGTGGGTCTCGTGTCCGAAGTCACCGGCCCCGGCGGGGCGTTGGCGGCGGCGGTACGGTGCGCCACCACCATCGCCTCGTATCCGACGGAGGCCGTCCAGGGCACCGTGAAGGCGGTCTGGGCGGCCACCGCGGCCACCCGCGAGCGCGCCTTCGCGCACGCCCCCGACCTGATCAAGCTGGGCAATCTGCCGCCGGAGCGGCAGGCCGACCTCTTCAACTCCCGTACGCAGAACCGGGAGTTCAGGGTGCGCTGAGCGCGGTCAGCGCCGCACGTAGGCGTCGGGGGTGATGTCGCAGTGGTCGACCTTCGCGGCGAGATCCGCGCTGCCGACCGGCACCCTGGCGGTCGTCCTGCCCTTCGCGGGCACCTCGACCTCGTGGCCGACGGAGGTCACCGTGGCGCCGCTCGCGTCGAGGAACTCGGCGCGGACGTCGAACCGCGCGCGCCTGCTTTTGGGGTTGGTGACCTCCACGGTCGCGTACGCCTGCCGTGCGTCCGCGCACTTGATCAGCTTCACCCTGCCGTCCCGCAGGTTCGACGAGGAGGAGGACGAGGTCGTCGTGGGGGTGCGGTGCCTGGTGTGCCGGGTGTAGCCGCTGCCGCTCCCGGAGTAGCCGGACGACGACGAGTCGTGCTTCTGCGACGAGCTGCTGCAGCCGCCACCGCTGCTGCTGCTGCTCCGGCTCTTGGAGTGTCCGTGGCTCCGGCCGGTGGTGAACCCCGTGAGGGCCACCACGACCAGGGTCGCCACGGCTGTCAGTTTCAGTCCCCGTTTCATCACGCGGGGCACCCTATCGGGGCCGGACGCCGCACAGCAGGGCGCACGGGGGCGGGCCCCGGGGTCACTTGCTGGTCCCCGTCCCCTTCTCCGCGTCCAGCGCGTACACGCAGCGGTCCTTGCTGCACGCGTAGACGACGCCGTCCCTGACGACGGGCGTGCCCGTGATCTCGCCGCCCGTGGCGAGCTTCCAGCGCAGCCGGCCGTCGTCGGCCTTCAGCGTGTAGAGCAGGTGGTCCGTGGAGCCGAAGTGGATGCGCTCGTCCGCCACCACGGGCGCCCCGACGATCTCGCCGCCGGCCTGGAAGCGCCACTTCGGGGTGCCGGTCACGGCGTCCAGGGTGTAGAGCCCCTGGCCGGAGCCGACGTGGACGTGGCCCTGGGCGACCAGGACAGGGTCGACCGACGCGGGCCGGGCCTCGGTCGCGATGCGCCAGCGGTCCCGGCCGTCCGTGGCGTCGAGCGCGTACACGGTGCCGAGGTGGTCGACGAGGTACACGCCGCCGCCGGTGACCGCGGCGCCGGGGGCGAACGCGGGCGGGCTGAGGAACACGGCCGGGGCCTCGAAGTGCCAGCGGACGTGTCCGGAGGCGGCGTCGATGGCGAGGACGCGGGTGCCCGCGGCGACGTACACATGGCCGTCGGACGCGGGCGTCAGGCGCATCGGGACGCCGCCGCAGGAGGCCGCGTCGCCGATCGGGTACGACCAGCGCTCGTCACCCGTACGGGCGTCGAGGGCGCGAAGCCGCGTGTCCTGCCATACGTAGACCGTGCCGTCGTGCATGACGGGTCCGGCCTCCGCGGCCTCGAAGTCGGTCTGGCAGCCGGTGATCTCCCACTGGAGGTCGCCGCTGACGGCCTCGCGGGCCTGGACGCCGCCGCCGCGGGTGGCGGTGACGACGATGCCGCGGCCGGCCTGCAGCGCGTACACCCAGGCGTCGGTCTGGATCCGCCACAGGTCGCCGCCCTCGCGGGCGTCGAGCGCCCACAGGGTGGGGCCGTCGGAGGCGTGGATGCAGCCGTCGGCGACGGCCATGGACCAGGCGACGTCACGGGTCTTGAAGCGGCGCCGCCCGGTGGCCACGTCCAGGACGTGCACCTCGAACGACGTGACGTAGACGAGATCGTCCGCCACGGCGGGCGTGCCCCACACGTCGTTCGACATGCGGAACCGCCAGGGCCGCCAGGGTGCGCCCTCGGCGGCGGCCGGCGCGGGCACGACCGGTTCGTGCGAGCCGTTCACGGCGGGTTTGGAGCGGGACCAGGATCCGGCGAGGCCCGACTCGGCGGGCGGCGCCTTCACGGCGGCGGCCCGCGCGTCGGCGACCCGCGGTCCGGGGCCGATCGGCACCTGCGCCCCGGCGAGGTGCACGGGCCCGTCGGCGACGAGGCTCTGGCCCGCGGGGACGGGCGAGTGCCGCCACCCGTCCGTACCCACGGGCCGCGGGGCGGGGGCCATCGGCGGCGCGGGCGGCTGGGAGGGCATGGCGGGGATGGGGGCGTGCCCGTTCGGGGCGGCGTGCGCGCCCGGGCCCGGCCCTCGGTTCATGGCCGGCTTGGGGGCGGGGCGGCCGCCGCGGCGCGACTCGATCAGGGCGACGGAGCGCTCGGGCAGCCAGGCGGACGCGGTGCCGCTGTCGTCGCTGCCCGCGCCGAACAGGTGCGGGGCGAGCTGCGACTGGAGGTCGGCCGGGGACGGCCGCTGGGCCGCGTCCATCTGCATGCACGCTTCGAGCAGCGGCCGCAGCTCCTCCGGGAGGCCCTCCAGGTCCGGGCCCTCGCGCAGCAGCATGAACACGGTCTCGACCGGGTTCGCGCCGTGGAACGGGGCGTGCCCGGTCGCCGCGAAGACGAGCGTCGAGCCGAGCGAGAAGACGTCCGAGGCCCCCGTCACGCTGCGCGAGTCCTTCGCCTGCTCGGGCGACATGTACGCGGGTGTGCCCACGGCGACGTTCGTCATGGTCAGGCGCGTGTTCGAGACGCCGGACGCGATGCCGAAGTCGATGACGCGCGGGCCGTCCTCGACGACCAGCACGTTCGACGGCTTGAGGTCGCGGTGCACCAGGCCCGCGCCGTGGATCGACTGAAGGGCCTCGGCGACACCCGCGGCGAGCCAGCGGACGGCCTGGGCGGGCAGCGGCCCGGTCTCGTTCACTATTTCTTCGAGGGAGGGCGCGGGGACGTACGCGGTCGCGAGCCAGGGCACGGCCGCGCGCGGGTCGGCGTCGACGACGGCGGCCGTGTAGAAGCCGGACACCGCCCGTGCCGCCTCGACCTCGCGCGTGAAACGGACCCGGAAGAGCTGGTCCTCCGCGAGTTCCGTACGCACCGTCTTGATCGCCACGCGTCGGCCCGAGGCCGAGCGCGCCAGATAGACCAGGCCCATGCCGCCCGCGCCGAGCCGTCCCAGAACCTCGAACGGACCGATCCGCCTCGGATCGTGCTGCGTCAGCTGATCCATCACTCGCCTGCCACCTCCCCGTGCGGGCCACCGCACTCACGGCCCCCGTCAGCGTCTCACCACCGAAGCGCCACGGCGGCACGCACCCCGATTCTTCCTGTCTCGGCCCTCAGTTGCGAACCTCGGGTCAAAACGGGGTGTCTCGGAGCATTCGGGGCCCCTCACGCCTGCTCGCACACCGCGAACACCGCCCCTTGATCATCCTCGATCACGGCGGCCCGTCCGTACGCCATGGGACGCGGACCCACCCGCACCCGCCCGCCGAGGCGGACCGCGGCCGCCGCCGTGGCGACGGCGTCGGCGCAGCCGAAGTGGAGCAGGAACCGGCCGGGCCCCTCGGGGACGACCCTACGGCGGACCGCCTCCCAGGAAGGGCCCTCTTCGGGGTCGGTCCCCCCGAACGAGGCCACCCATGGGCCGCCCTCTTCGAACGACGCCGCCCCTGGAGCGGCCCCCTCGGACGACGCCGCCCCGGAGCCGGCCCCTTCGAACGACGCCGTCCCGAAGGCCCCCTCTCCGAATACGGCGCCGTAGAAGGAATCGCTCAACGCGGCGTCCGGTGTGAGCAGCTCGGCGCCGCGGAACGCCCCGACTCCACCCACCCCGTCGAAACCCCGGTGGCTCCCCGCCTGCCGCAGCACGAACTCCGCCCCCTCCGGCCCCCGCGCGAGCGCCACGGTCGCCTCCGTCCCGCCGGAAAGCGGCCCCGCCACGATGTGCCCGCCCGCCGCGAAGACCCGTTCGGCGGCGGCGTACGCGTCGCGCACCGCGAGGTGGACCCGCCAGCGGGCGCCCCGGTTCGCGGGGGCGAGGGCGGCGACGGAGCGGTCCGCGCTGTAGGCCGCCGTGTAGTAGCCGCGCTCGGCGCCCGCGCCCTCGTCGAAGGTCCAGCCGAAGAGATCGCCGTAGAACCGTTTGCCCGCCTCGACGTCCGCGAGCCGGGCGTCGGCCCAGCACGGGGCCCCTTCGGGAAAATCGGGGGAAGCGAGCCGGTCGCGGCGGGCGGGGCGCATGAGCGTCACGCTAACCAGGCCGAACGGGCCACCGCGCTTGAAATTCGAACGTTTGGCCAATTCCAGTCGCTCACGGCGCGTCATTTGACCGGAGGTCATGACGGCCAACCCCATTTGCAGTCGGCCAGATCGCGCTCCGATCACCCCTCGGTAAGCTGACGGCATGACAGGACAAGTACGGACCGTCGACGGCCGCGTGGCCGGCCGGCGTGGTCAGGCGACACGTCAGAAGCTGCTCGACTGCCTCGGCGAGATGCTCAGCTCCTCGCCCTACCGGGACGTCAAAGTCATTGATGTCGCGCGAAAGGCGGGCACTTCGCCCGCGACCTTCTACCAGTATTTCCCGGACGTCGAGGGCGCCGTCCTGGAGATCGCCGAGCAAATGGCCACCGCGGGCGCGGGGTTGACCGAACTGGTCGCGGACCGCTCCTGGATCGGCAAGGCCGGCTGGGCCACGGCGCAGGAACTCGTGGACGGATTCCTGGAGTTCTGGCGCAAGAACGACGCGATCCTGCGCGTCGTCGACCTCGGCGCGGCCGAGGGCGACAAGCGCTTCTACAAGCTCCGCATGAAGATCCTTAACTCGGTGAACAACTCCCTCGCCGATGCCGTCAAGGACCTTCAGGACAAGGGCAAGGTCGACAAGGACGTGAGTCCGGCCGCGGTCGCCGGTTCACTGGTCGCGATGCTCGCGGCGGTCGCCTCGCACCAGCGGGGCTTCCAGACCTGGGGCGTCAAGCAGGCCGAACTCAAGCCGAACCTCGCCCTGTTGGTGCACCTGGGCGTGACCGGAAAGAAGCCCACCAAGTAACTCTTCCTGGTCCTGTCGTGCAGCGGCGGTTCGCGTGGTGCAACGTGAGCCGCCGCTGTTGCAGTTCTTCCGCAGTTCTTCGGCAGCCCACCGCTCAGCGGCGCTCAAGCCGGAACAGCCGGATCTGCCGCTCCACCCGCCGCTGGTACGTGGCGTAGGGCGGCCAGAACTTCAGCGCCGCCGCCCAGGCCACCTCCCGCTCACGGCCCTCCAGGAGCCGGGCCGTCACCGGGACGTCCGCCCCGCGCCAGTTGATCTCGGCGTCCGGATGCGCGAGCAGATTCGCGGTCCAGGCGGGATGCCCCGCCCGCCCGAAGTTCGACCCGATGAGCAGCCATGTCCCGGCCTCCTCCTCGGGCATGCACGCGAGTGGAATACGCCGCTCGATCCCGCTCTTCGCGCCGCGCACGGTGAGGATCACGCCCGGCAGCATCTGCGCGCTGAGCAGCACCTTTCCGCGCGTGAGCCGGTGCACGGTGCGGTCGAGTACGGGGATGACGTGCGGCGCGAGGCGGCCGAACGTCCGCGTCGACGACACCTTCTGCACCAGCTTGATGCCCGGCGGCGCCATCAGACCGCCACCTCGAAGGCGGGCCCCGGCGCGAACAGCTCGGCGGCCTGCGCGGCGCGGTCCCGCAGCAGGTGCACGGGCCCGAACAGCAGCTCGTCGCCGGTGGCCCGCTTCAGGTACAGGTGCGCCTCGTGCTCCCAGGTGAACCCGATGCCGCCGTGCAGCTGCACGGCCTCCCCGGCCCCGGTCCGCAGCGCCTCCAGCGCCTGGGCGAGCGCGAGCCCACCGACCGGCGCCTCGTCGTCCGTGCTCGCCGCCCACGCCGCGTAGTACGCGGCCGAGCGCGCCGCCTGCACCGTCACGTACACATCGGCGAGCCGGTGCTTCACGGCCTGGAAGGACCCGACGGGCCTGCCGAACTGCTCCCGTTCCTTGACGTACTCGACGGTCCGTTCAAGCGCCCGGTCCGCGGCGCCGACGGCCTCGGCGGCGAGCAGAGTGGCGACGGTGTCACCGACGGCGGCCAGCGACGCATTCACGTCACCGTCCTCCTCGCCCAGCAACTCGGCGTCGACGTCACGGAGTTCGATGCGCGCCTGCGGCCGCGTCTCGTCCATGGCCGTCTGGCGTACGCGGACGAGCCCGGGGGCGTCCTCGCGGACGAGGAACAGGAGCGTGCGGGAGCGGGCGAAGCCTCCGGTGTGGGCGGCGACGAGCAGCAGTCCGGCGCTGTGGCCGTCGAGCACCTGCTCGGCCTGCCCGTAGAGCCGCCAGCCGTCATCTCGCCGGGCGGCCTGTACGCCGCCGGCCCGGCCGCCGCCCGCCCAGTCCCCCGCGTTGTCGGCGACGAGCCCGAGGGCGGTGGCGAGACCCGTGCCCGGCACGGCGAGCGTCGCGGTCAGGGCGCCTTCGGCGATCTTCGGCAGCAACGCGGAGCGCTGGGGCTCCGTGCCGAGGGCGGAGATCAGCGGGGCCGCGAGCCCGCTGGTGGCGAGCAGCGGTGTGGGCGCGAGAGCACGCCCCAACTCCTCCGCCGCGAGTGCGAGTTCCACGAAGGATCCGCCCACGCCTCCGCGCTCCTCCGGCAGCGCGAGCCCCGGCAGGCCGAGCTCCGCGCTGAGGGTGCCCCACAGGGCGAGGTCATGGCCGGCGGGGGTGCGGGTGGCGGCCTTGACGTCGTCCGGGGTGCAGCGCTTGGTGGCGAGTTCGCGCAGGGTACGGCGGATCTCTTGCTGTTCCTCGGTGAACCTGGCGTCCATGTGGGCCCCTTTCTGACGGGGCGTCATGTTAGGACGGCTGTCGCCGGATGCCCAGAGCTACGCGCACTCGACCGCGCACTGAATCGCACCCTCCTCCACACCCCCGTATCTGATGTACCGTCAGATTCATGACTGAGACCGGGAGCCAGGATGACTGAAAGTGGAAGCAAGGTCGCCATCACGGGCATCGCCCTCTCCGACTGCGGCCGCGTCGACGAGGCCACTCCCTACGCCCTGCACGCCCAGGCCGCCCGCCGGGCACTCGCCGACGCGGGGCTCACCCCGGACGTCGTCGACGGCTTCGCGAGCGCGGGCCTCGGCACCCTCGCGCCGGTCGAGGTCGCCGAGTACCTGGGCCTCAAACCCCGCTGGGTGGACTCCACTTCGGTCGGCGGCTCCACCTGGGAGGTCATGGCGGCGCACGCGGCCGACGCGATCCGGGCCGGTCACGCGCGCGCCGTCCTCCTCGTCTACGGCTCCACGGCCCGCGCCGACATCAAGGCGAAGCGCCGCACCTCGAACCTCTCCTTCGGCGCGCGCGGTCCGCTCCAGTTCGAGGTCCCGTACGGCCACTCGCTGATCGCCAAGTACGCGATGGCGGCCCGCCGCCACATGCACGAGTACGGCACGACCCTTGAGCAGTTGGCGCAGGTCGCGGTCCAGGCGCGGCAGAACGCCTCGCACAACCCGGAGGCGATGTTCCGCGACCCGATCACGGTCGACGAGGTCCTCGCCGGGCCGATGATCGCGGACCCGTTCACCAAACTGCACTGCTGCATACGCTCGGACGGCGGCGCGGCGGTGCTGCTGGTCGCGGAGGACCTGGTGGCGGACTGCGCGAAGCCGCCGGTGTGGGTCCTCGGCTCCGGCGAGCACGTCTCCCACACCACGATGTCCGAGTGGGACGACTTCACGGTCTCGCCCGCGGCGGTGAGCGGGCGGCTCGCGTTCGAGCGGGCGGGGGTGCGGCCGGACGAGATCGACATCGCGGAGATCTACGACGCCTTCACGTACATGACGCTCGTGACCCTGGAGGACCTCGGCTTCTGCGCCAAGGGCGAGGGCGGCGCCTTCGTCGAGAAGGGCCGCCTCCTGCACGACGGCGAACTGCCGACGAACACGGACGGCGGCGGCCTCTCGGCCCAACACCCCGGCATGCGCGGCCTGTTCCTCCTCGTGGAGGCGGCACGGCAGTTGCGCGGCGAGGCGGGGGGCCACCAGGTGCGGCGGCCGGACGGTTCACTGCCGCGGCTCGCGGTGGCGTCGGGCACGGGCGGGTGGTTCTGCTCGGCCGGGACGGTGGTGCTGGGGCGGGACTGAGGATCACGGGGCGCCGCCCGCCTGATCCGCTTCGACCACGCCGCCCACCTCCTCGCGGCGGGCCACCCGGCCGCCGACGCCGCCACCGCGAGCGGTTACGTGGACCAGCCTCATCTCCTGGCCCGACTCGGCCCCGGGGCGCCGGGCGGTGGCGCGACCGTCGGGTGAGTGAAGCGGCTCGGGCGACAGGAGCGAGAATCGGGCCCATGGAACTGGAACCGGAACCGGAACCCGACCGCCCCGACCTGGACGCCCTCCTGCGCTCCCTGCGCGTATGGGACACCGAGCTGCCCTCCTTCGACCCGCGGGACACGCCTGCCGCGCCCTTGGAGCTCTTCGTCGAGTGGTTCGCCGCGGCCGTGGCAGCGGGCCAGCCCGAGCCGCACACGCCCTCGCTCGCGACGACGGACGCGGAGGGCCGCGCCGATGTCCGTACGGTGATGCTGCACGGCGCAGATGAGGCGCACGGCTGGCACTTCGCCTCGCACGCGGGCAGCGCGAAGGGCCGCCAGCTCGCCGCGAATCCGTACGCGGCGCTCGGCTTCTACTGGCCGGCGCAGGGCCGCCAGATCCGGGTCCGCGGCCCCGTCCGCACGGCGCCGCCCGAGACCGCCCACGCCGATCTGCACGCCCGCTCGACCGGCGCGCTCGCCTCGGCCCTCGTCGGCCACCAGAGCGAATCGCTCGACTCCTACGAGGAGTTGGTGCGTGCCTCGGACACGGCGTGGCAGCGCGCACAGCGCGAACCGGACGCCGCGGCCCCGTCATGGACGGTCTACGAGCTGGCCCCGGACGAGGTCGAGTTCTTCCAGGGCGACGCCCGTCGCCGCCACGTACGCCTCAGGTACCGGCGCGCGGCGCGGGGCGGCTGGGTCAAGGAGTTGCTGTGGCCGTGATCACGGCGCGGGCCTGAACACCGGCACCGCGAAGCCGCCACCGCCCTCCCGGAAGTCGACCGTGAGGTCCATGCCGACCCGGAGACCGGGCTCCGCGCAGTCCACGATCTCCGTCATCATCCGCGGCCCCTCGGCGAGGTCGACGACGGCGGCGACGTACGGGGTGCGGCCGCCGAACGGGGGCAGGTCGTTGCGGTGGACGACGGACCACGTGTAGAGCGTGGCCCGGCCGCTCGCCTCCCGCCACCCCACATCCTCGGGGGAATCGCTCCAGCAGAACGGGCAGAACTCCCGCGGATAGTGGTGGTCCCGCCCGCACGCCGCGCAGTGCCTGAGCAGCAGCCGCCCCCCGGCGGCAGCGTCCCAGTAGGGCTGCGTAAAGGCGTCGGGTTCGGGGACGTCGAAGCGTACGGAGGTGTCAGCGCTCACTGGAACAGTCCGATCGCGTGGTCGAGGGACCAGGCCTGCCAGGACATGGCGAACAGCGCGACGAGCGAGATCAGGCCCATCATCGCGTTCTGCCCCTGCTCGGCCCAGTCGTGGATCATCAGCGTGAAGTAGAGAAGGTTCAGCAGCAGGCCGCCGACCAGCGCGATCGGCGTCAGGAATCCGAGGATCAGCCCGATCCCCAGGGCCAGTTCGGCGTAGACGACGACGTACGCCATCGTCTTCGGCCGCGGTCTCACGACGACCTCGAAGCCGCTGCGCACCGCGTTCCACTTGTGCTTGCCCGCCACGTCCGCGGCCCACGCGATGCCGGTGCCGCGCTCGAACCAGCCCTTCTTGTCCTTGTGCCGCCAGCTCTCCAGCCACCACAGGCCGAGCCCGATGCGCAGCACGGCGAGCCACTCGGCGCCGCTGAGCCCTATCGCGTCCATGAAGTCCGGCCCCTCCTCCATTTTCTGACGGTACGTCAGTTACTCGGGTAGGCCAGTTCAACGCATCCGGCACCACCTCCGCAAGGGCCCCGCACACACCAACGGCCGGCCGCCCGGGACCCGGCCCGTGATCAATTCGCAACCGGTTTCCGTCTTGACCGGTCCCGATCAAACCGGCGCCGGAATACGCTCCGTGCATGGCCGACTCCCCACACGCACCGGCACGCAGCCATGAACGCCCGCCCGTGTACGTCATCGGGGGCGGTCCCGGCGGACTCGCCGCGGCCGTCGGCCTCGAGGCGCACGGCGTACGGGCCGTCGTCCTGGAGAAGTCCGACCGCGTCGGCACCTCCTGGCGCGGCCATTACGACCGCCTCCGCCTGCACACCACGCGCCGCCTCTCCGGCCTCCCGGGGCTCGCGATGCCGCGCCGCTTCGGACGCTGGGTCGCCCGCGACGACGTCGTGCGCTACCTGGAGAAGTACGTCGAGCACCACGACCTGGAAGTCGTCACGGGCGTCGAGGTCACCCGCGTCGAGCGGACCCCCGACGGTGCGGGCTGGCTGCTGCGGGCCACCGGCGGTCGCGAGCTGACCTCGGCCGCCGTGGTCGTCGCCACCGGCTACAACCACACCCCCCACCTGCCCGACTGGCCCGGCGCCCCCTCGTACACCGGGAAGCTGCTGCACGCGGGCGAGTACCGCGACCCGGCCCCCTTCACCGGACAGGACGTCCTCGTCGTCGGCGCCGGCAACACCGGCACCGAGATCGCCGTCGACCTGATCGAGGGCGGCGCCGCACGCGTCCGCATCGCCGTGCGCACCGCGCCGCACATCGTGCGCCGCACGACGCTCGGCTGGCCCGCCCAGCGCACCGGCATCCTCTGCCGGCGACTGCCCGTCGGCCTGGTCGACCGGCTCGCCGCACCGCTCGGCAAGCTGAGCGTCCCCGACCTGTCGGCGCAGGGGCTGCAACGCCCCGACACCGGCCTCTACTCGCGGGCGCGCCAGGGCGCCATCCCGGTACAGGACGTCGGCTTCATCGACGCCGTACGGACCGGGAAGGTCGAGCCCGTCGCCGCCGTCACCTCCTTCGACGCGGACGCGGTGGTCCTCTCCGACGGCACCCGCATCACCCCGGACACGGCGATCGCGGCCACCGGATACCAGCAGGGCCTCCGGGATCTGGTGGGTCACCTGGACGTCCTCGACCCCGCCACGGGACGCCCCCGCACCCCCTCCCCTCACACCCCTCCACTCCCCGGCCTCCACTTCACCGGCTACACCAACCCGATATCCGGCATGCTCCGCGAACTGGCCCTGGACGCGGGCCGCATCGGCAAGGCGGTGGCCGCACAGCTGCCCACGTAGCCGCGCCTCGGGCACCCGAGTAGGCACCCGCGTGAGCACGCCCTCGGAACGTTCGCCTCATCTCTTTGCCTGCAGCCCTGTTCCTGACACAGCGTCAGTTCTGTAATCTGACTATGCGTCAGTTATTCCTCGGGGGGACTTCAAGGCACTGCACAGGCAAGAGATGTCGCTGACACACAGGAGCGGGCGGACCGATGCTTGGATCGACGTATGGCACCCTGACCACCGACTCCCGCCGGGCCCGCGTGATCGCCTGCGGTGAGCAGCCCGGACCCGCCGTGCACGGGCGGGCCGGTACCGAAGAGCTGGACGTCAGCGGGCGCCCGCTGCACTCCGACGTACCGGATCTGGACCGGTTCTTCCGGCCCGAGTCCGTCGCCGTCGTCGGCGCGTCCGACGCCGAGGGGCGGCCCAACACCGGCATCACCCGGCAGCTGATGGGCTGGGCGGAGCGGGTCGGCGCGCGGCTGTATCCGGTGCACCCCACCCGGGAGGCCGTCTTCGGCCTCCCTTGCTCCCCTTCCGTCGCCGAGCTGCCCGAGCAGGTCGACCTCGCCGTGCTGCTCGTCGCCGATCCGCTGCCCGTCATCGAGCAACTCGCCGATACGAAGGTGAAGTTCGCCGTCGCCTTCGCCTCCGGGTTCGCCGAGACCGGTGACGAGGGCGCCGCCGCGCAGACCCGGCTGTCCACCGCCGTGGAGCGCTCCGGCATGCGCCTGCTCGGCCCGAACACCAACCTCAACGCCTTCGAGCGCTTCCGCGAGGACCTCGAAGGTCCCGCCATCGCGCTGATCACCCAGTCCGGCCACCAGGGCCGCCCCGTCTTCGCCCTCCAGGAACTGGGCATCCGGCTCTCCCACTGGGCGCCGACCGGCAACGAGGCCGACCTGGAGACCGCCGACTTCATCTCCTACTTCTCCCAGCGCCCCGAGGTCGGCGCCATCGCCTGCTATGTCGAGGGCCTCAAGGACGGCCGCTCCTTCCTCCTCGCCGCCGACCGGGCCGCGCGCGAGGGCGTGCCCGTCGTCGCGGTGAAGGTCGGCCGGACCGAGACCGGCGCCCGCACCGCCGCCTCCCACACCGGGAAGCTCACCGGCGCCGACACCGTCGTGGACGCCGCGATGCGGCAGTTCGGCGTCATCCGCGTCGACGGGCTCGACGAGCTCCAGGACACCTCCGCCCTGCTCGCCCGCGCCAAGCCGCCGCGGGCCGACGGCGTCGTCGTCTACTCGATCTCCGGCGGAACAGGCGCCCACTTCTCCGACCTGGCCACGGAAGCGGGGCTCGACCTCCCGACCCTCCCCCAGGAGAAGCAGAACGAACTGCACCAGTGGATACCCGACTATCTGAGCGTGGCGAACCCGGTCGACAACGGCGGCCACCCGGTCGGCGACTGGCGCGGCCGCAAGATCATCGACGCGATCCTCGCGGACCCGTCCGTAGGGGTCCTCATCTGCCCGATCACCGGCCCCTTCCCGCCCATGAGCGACAAGCTCGCCCAGGACCTGGTGGACGCGGCGGAACAGACGGACAAGCTGGTGTGCGTGGTGTGGGGCTCCCCCGTCGGCACCGAGGAGGCCTACCGCACGACACTCCTCGGCTCCTCCCGCGTCGCCACCTTCCGCACCTTCGCCAACTGCATCA
This sequence comes from Streptomyces sp. NPDC102360, assembly GCF_044766085.1. Lineage (NCBI taxonomy): Bacteria > Bacillati > Actinomycetota > Actinomycetes > Kitasatosporales > Streptomycetaceae > Streptomyces > Streptomyces sp. NPDC102360. The sequence continues at coordinate 364,102 of NZ_JBIWLG010000009.1, forward strand.
CCGCGGTCCGCGCCTACCTCGACCACCACCGCTTCACGGCCTCGTACGTCTCCCCCTTCGACGAGGCGCCGCGCACGCCCTCGCCCTCCTTCCGCAAGGCGCAGGCCCTGATGCGCCCGGGCCACCAGCTGAGCGAGCACGCGGCCAAGCAACTTCTGCGGGCGTACGGGATCCGCGTACCGCGCGAGCAGCTCGTGACGAGCGCCGCGGCGGCGGTGCGGGCCGCGTCCCTCGTCGGCTACCCGGTCGTCATGAAGGCGTCGGCCCCCCAACTGGCCCACAAGTCCGAACTCGGCCTGGTCAAGGTCGAATTGACGTCGGCGAGCCAGGTGCGGGACGCGTACCGCGAACTCACCGACATCGCCCGCTACGAGGGCATCGAGCTGGACGGCGTACTCGTCTGCCAGATGGTCGAGCGGGGCGTCGAGATGGTCGTCGGCGTCACCCGCGACGAGCTGTTCGGCCCCACCGTGACCGTCGGCCTCGGCGGCGTACTCGTGGAGGTGCTGCGGGACACCGCCGTCGCCGTGCCGCCCTTCGGCGAGAGCCAGGCGCGGGCCGTGCTCGACCAGCTCCGCGGGCGGGCCCTGCTCGACGGGGTCAGGGGGGCGCCGCCCGTCGACATCGACGCGCTGGTCGAAGTGATCCTGCGCGTACAGCGGATGGCGCTCGAACTCGGCGACGACCTCGCCGAGCTGGACATCAACCCGCTCATGGTGCTGCCACGCGGCCAGGGCGCGGTCGCCCTCGACGCGCTCGCGGTGTGCCACTGAACCGCTCACCGCGCCGGCCGCCATCGACCCACTCCCGAGACGGAGCTCCCCCATGACACATGCCTCCCCCGCAGAACCCGACCAACCCGAAGAACCGGAAAAGTCCCTGGACTCATTGGTACTGCACGCCACTGACAACGGCGTCTCGTGGATCACGCTCAACCGCCCCGAGGCCATGAACGCCGTCACCTGGGACCAGCGGGAACGCGTCATCGCGCTGCTCGCGGAGGCCTCCGCCGACCCGGACGTACGGGCCGTCGTGATCACCGCGACGGGCAAGGGCTTCTGCGCCGGCGCCGACCTGCGGGGCGGGGGCGGCGACACCGGGGAGCGGGTCGTGGGCGACATCGCCCGTATGATCCGCCTCGGCGCGCAGCGCCTGATCACCGCCGTCCAGGACTGCGAGAAGCCGGTGCTCGCGGCGGTGAACGGCACGGCGGCGGGCATCGGCGCGCACCTCGCGCTCGCCTGCGACCTGGTTCTGGCGGCCGAATCGGCGCGGTTCATCGAGGTGTTCGTCCGCCGCGGCCTCGTCCCGGACGGCGGCGGCGCGTACCTCCTCCCCCGCCTGATCGGCCCGCAGCGCGCCAAGGAGCTCATGTTCTTCGGCGACGCGGTGCCCGCCCCCGACGCGGAACGGCTCGGCCTCGTCAACAGGGTCGTCCCGGACGCCGAGTTGCCCAAGGCGGCAAGGGACTGGGCGGAACGCCTCGCGGCGGGCCCGACGCGTGCCCTCGCGATGACCAAGGCGCTGGTCAACGCATCGCTCGACTCCGACCGCAGCACGGCGTTCGCAGCAGAGGCCACGGCTCAGGAGCTGAACATGTCCACGCACGACGCGAACGAGGGCGTAGCAAGCTTCGTGGAGCGCAGGAAGCCGGACTTCCGGGGCCGCTGAGACGGCTGAGACGGCTGAGGCGGTTGAGACGGTTAAGCGCGTGACTGTGACGGGAAATGACGACCTGGTCGTGATTCCCCGTCACAGTCACGCGTTGCGTGGTTCTCTGGCGAACTCCCAAATACCCACCCGTCCGCGCAGATCCGGTACGAGGTTGCGCCATGCGGGAGCAAAGGGCAGCCACGCGTCGGCGATCAGCCGGGGTGCGGACCAATCAGCGCAGGTACGGGTGTCCATCCGCAGGGCCGCGGCGGCAGTGGTACGTACGCGCTGCGCGTTGGCGTGTGCCAGGACCAGACGGATGCCGTCCAGACCGTCTGCACCGCCCCCGTCGTGCAGGTGGCGCTGGTCGTGCGGAACGTCGGGCATCAGCGCGGTCGGCCGCTGCGGCGGATTCACCGCCAGGAGGTCCGCGGCCATCGGGCCGAGCTGCCGCCAGTCGGCTTCCCACAACGAAAGACGCTCGCGCGCCTTGGGGCCGAGGATCCGGGTGACATTGCGCATCGTGTCGTTGAGGGCGGCCGGGTCGTAGTCCTGTGCCACGACATGGCGAGCGCCGCTTGATAGGGCCGCGATGGTGACGAGCCCTGCGCCGCACCCCGCGTCGACCACGACCTGATCCTGGGTATCCAGCACATTGGCCGCCAGGAACGCGGAGAAGACGGAGGGGCTGTGCACCCCCGGGCCGACGTCGAGGTCTCGGGCCATGGCAACCCATGCATCGATCCGCTGCGCACCCGCGGCGTCATCGCGTGCCGCTGCCTCCACAGCCATTCCTCACGCTCCCCGAACCGGCTCGCTGCGATGCACGGCCAACCGCCGGAGAAGGTGGGCCCGCACGGCGTTCCACTCGTATCTCACGACGGAGTACATCGCGGAGTCCCTGAGCTTGCCGGCCTCCCCCGGGGCCCAGGACGGCGACCAGTTCCTCAGTACGCCCTCGTAGGTGGCTCCGAGGTTTTCGATCGCCTTGCGGGACTGCTGGTTGCGGGCGTCGGTCTTGAGGTCGACCCGTTCCACGCGCAGGTGCTCGAAGGCGTGCCGCATCAGCAGCATCTTGGCGTCGGTGTTGATGCCGCGTCCTTGCGCGCGGGCACCGAGCCAGGTGAAGCCGATCTCCACGGCTCGCAGGTCCCGGCTCCCCGGCCAGTGGCGCGGGTCCCAGTACGCCGTGCATCCGACGGCCCGCCCGTCGCTCTGCCGGATCTGCGCGAACGGGACGAGTCCCTGTTCCACGCGCTCGAACTGGGCCTCCAGGTAGCCGACGACCCCCTCGGCACGGGGGACGAGCGTGAAGGCGTACGTGCTGCGGTCCTCCTCCGCCGCCAGAGCGAGATCCTCGGCGTGGTCGAGGGACAGTGCCTCCAGCCGGACCAGGGAGCCGCTGAGCGTGGGGACGTCGAACCAAGGTCGCATGCGGTGCCGCTCCTCATCGTTCCTGGCGTTGGCACCTTGCTGCCGCAGGTTGCCGGACCGTCACGGGGCCAGATCCCTCAAGTCCTCTGGATGAACGCGGCTGATCCTTGCGGTCGCGGGCGTCTCGGTCAACGTGATTTGTGGAGAACGGTGCCGATCAACGCACTCCTGCTACTTGGCGCGCGGCTTCGGGGGCGGGCCAAAGGGCTCGTCCTTGGCGAGTTCCGGGCCGTCGTCGTCGACGAAGGTGCCCAGGCCGTGCTCCATCCTCAGGAGCCCGGCATCGCGGAGCTGGTAGAGGGCCTTCTGCCCGGTGCTCGTGGACACGTCGAACTCCGCGGCGACGTCCGCGACCGAGGGGAATCGCTTCCCCAGCGGGTACTCCTCGGTCGCGATGCGGTGCGCCAGTACGGCGGCGATCTGACGCCAGACGATGCGGGTGCGGTCAATCTCATAGTCCACACAGTGACCGTATTCCTTCACCTCTGCGCATGCACCTGCACATATATGATCACCTCTAGGATTTGACCACACCTGTGCGCAGGTCTGCATAGAGTTGGCGTGTCAGCCGAAGACTGACCCCCGCGACCGCTGGAACCGGCCCGGGGGCATGGTCAACGCCACGTAGGAGGCGCCGACATGCTGGACCTTATCGTTCGAATCCTGACCTGGGTGCTGAGTCTCTGCACCCCACCGCCTCCAGGCCGCCACAGACTCGTCGTCCTCACGCCCGCCGTTCCGGCGCCGCCACCCCGCCACACCGAACCGCTCGACGCCGCGGCGCACGCTCTCGTACGTCCCTACGTTCTGACGCCCGAGGAACACCGCCGCCAACGCGAGCGCCGTCGGGCCCTCTACCTCGCCACGTTGGGCATCGACATCGGCCCCCGGCACATCCACGGCGTTCGCGTCCCGGTGGCGGGAGGGGCTCGATGAGCGCACGACTTCTGCCGTGGCCGGGCGAGAACGGTCGCTCCGCCTACCTGGTGACCGACAACCCGGACGGCTACCTTTCGCGGTTGGCGGACCGGATCGAGTACGAGCAACTGGTGGACGCACGCGAGGTGTTGGCGTTGTCTCGCGGTTTGCTGGTGGACGTGGACGTGGCGGCGATCGAACTCCGTTTCATCGCGCGGCGGTTGACCGAATCCCTGACGCAGACCTTGCGCATCGCCGACTCCCGAGGCGCCCGCCTCCCGTAACTCCGCTCACCTTCGGCCCTGGTGCCCCCTCACCCAGGGCCGAAGCGATGCCGGCGCGGTCCGGCGAGGCGAGGCGCGTCCGCAACCCCGGCGGACCGGGGAGCCCCCGGAGGGGGCGGGTGGGTGGGAGAAGGGCGGGAGCCCCGAGGCGTAAGGACGGGTGGTCGGCGCGGTCCGGCGTAGCGGCGCACCCCCACCGCTCACCCCGCCACCCCCGCCCGGAACGTCCGCCGGTACGCCGTCGGTGTCACCCCCACCGACGCGTGGAAGTGCTGGCGGAGGGACTGGGCCGTGCCGAAGCCGGACTGGTGGGCGATGTCGTCCATGGAGGACGGGGACGTTTCCAGCAAGTGGCGGGCCCGCTCGATCCGTTGGGCCGTCAGCCATTGGCCGGGGCTCGCGCCGACCTCCTCGCGGAAGCGGCGCGTGAACGTGCGGACGGAGAGGGATTCGCGGGCCGCCAGGTCGCGGAGCTGGATGGGCTCGCCCAGATGTTCCAGCGCCCACGCGCGGGCGCGCGCGGTGGACGCCAACCGCGGCTCCGGCAGCGGGCGTTCGATGTACTGGGCCTGACCGCCGTCCCGGTGGGGTGGTACGACGGTGCGGCGCGCCACGTCATTGGCCACCGCCGCGCCGTGGTCGCGCCGCACGAGGTGCAGGCACAGGTCGATGCCCGCGGCGACGCCCGCCGACGAGAGGACGTCGCCGCCGTCGATGAACAGGACGTTCGGGTCGACCTTGATGTCCGGGAACAGGCGCTGGAAGTGGTCGGCGTCCGCCCAGTGCGTGGTGGCGGCCCGGCCGTCGAGCAGGCCCGCCGCGGCGAGGACGTAGCTTCCGGTGCAGATGGAGACCATGCGGGTCCCGGGGCGGATCCAGACGAGTGCGGCCTCCAACTCCGGGGTGAGGACGCCCTCTTCGTAGACGGGGCCCATCTCGTAGGAGGCCGGGATGATGACCGTGTCCGCCGTCCCCAGGCCCTCCGGTCCGTGCTCGACGTGGATCGCGTAGTCGGCGTCGGTCCGGACGCGGCCCGGCCCGCGGACCGCGCAGGTCACCACCTCGTACAGGCGTGCGCCCGTCGCGTCGCGAGCGCGGCCGAAGATGCGCTGGGGGATGCCGAACTCGAAGGGGATGAGGCCGTCGAGGGCGAGCACAGCGACGCGGTGCGGCGTGCGCCGTCGGGTGCCTCTGGTTCCTCTGGTGCCTCGCGCGGGTCCCATGGCCCGATCCTAGCGAATAATGGCATTCGGGCCACTCGTTCCGGGCGCGGGGACCGCCGAAGCTTCTGACGTGACCGAGACGCAGACACCACCGAAGGCTCAGATCGGCGCCCGCCCGAGACGACGCCGCCCCCACCGCGCCTGGGCCGTCGCCGCCGTCACGTTCGTGACGATCGTCGGCGCCGCCGCCTTCGCCTCTCTGCCGGGGCTGCTCATCGAGCCGCTGCACGATCCCGGCACGGGGTTCGGCTGGTCGCGCGGCACCATCGGCTTCGCCGTGTCCGTGAACCTCGCGCTGTACGGGGTCACGGCCCCGTTCGCCGCCGCGCTCATGGACCGGTTCGGGATACGGAAGGTCGTCGCCGTCGCGCTGCTCGTCATCAGCGGCGGGTCGCTGCTCACCGTGTGGATGACGGCCGCCTGGCAACTGGTCATGTACTGGGGTGTGTTGGTGGGGCTCGGGAGCGGCTCGATGGCGCTCGCCTTCGCCGCCACCGTCACCAACCGCTGGTTCGTCGCGCGGCGCGGGCTTGTCACCGGGGTGCTGACCGCGGCCGGGGCCTCCGGGCAGCTGGTCTTCCTGCCGCTGCTGTCCTGGATCGTCGACCGGCACGGCTGGCGGCCCGCCGCCGTGACCGTGGCGCTCTCGGCGCTCGCCGTCGTCCCGCTCGTGTGGCTGCTGCTGCGCGACCACCCCGCCGACGCCGGTGTGGAGCCGTACGGGGCCAAGGAGTTCGTGCCGAAGCCGGCACCCGTGCGGGGAGCGGGGAAGCGGGCCGTGACCGTCCTCGTGAGGGCCGCCCGCACGGGGCCCTTCTGGCTGCTCGCCGGCACCTTCGCGATCTGCGGCGCCTCCACGAACGGCCTGGTCAAGACGCACTTCGTGCCCGCGGCCCACGATCACCACATGCCCATCACCACGGCCGCTTCGCTGCTCGCCGTCATCGGCGTCTTCGACGTCGTCGGGACGGTCGCGTCGGGCTGGTTCACCGACCGGATCGAGGCGCGCCGGCTGCTCGCGGTGTACTACGCGCTGCGCGGCGTCTCGCTGCTCTTCCTGCCGATGCTGCTCGCGCCGGACGTCCGGCCGCCGATGCTGTTCTTCATCGTGTTCTACGGGCTCGACTGGGTCGCCACTGTTCCGCCGACCATTGCCTTGTGCCGGGAGCACTATGGCGAGGACAGTGCGATCGTGTTCGGCTGGGTGCTCGCCTCGCACCAGGTGGGGGCCGCGATCGTGGCCTTCCTGGGTGGCGTGGCGCGGGATGTATTCGGGTCGTACGACGTGGTCTGGTACGCCTCGGGAGCGCTGTGCGCGGCGGCGGCGCTGATGTCGCTGATCATCCGGCGCGGGCGGGCCGACGCCACCCCGGTGCCGTCAGCCGCGTAGCGCCGAGAACGCGCCCTCAGCCGCGTAGGGCCGAGAACGCGCCCCGGTGGAAGACCAGCGGCCCCGCGCCGCCGTCCGCCGAGCCGAGTGCCGACACGCGGCCCACGACGATCAGGTGGTCCCCGCCCGTGTGCACCGCGTGGATGGCGCAGTCGATCCACGCGGCGGCGCCGTCAAGCCGCGGCGCGCCCGACACCGGCGCCTCGTCATACGCGACACCGGCGAACTTGTCCGCCCCGCTGACCGCGAAGCCCCGGCACAACTCGCCCTGGTCCGCGCCCAGTACGTTCACGCAGAACGACCCCGCCCGCGCGATCCGCGGCCACGTCGTCGAGGTCCGCGCCACCATGAACGCGACGAGCGGCGGGTCGAGGGACAGGGACGCGAAGGACTGGCAGGCGAAGCCGGCGGCGCCCGCGTCCGGTTCGGTCGCGGTCACCACGGTCACCCCGCTGGCGAACTCGCCCATGACGCGCCGGAATTCGGCCGGATCCACAGGAGCGCGCTCGTCGTCGCCGACGGCCCGGAGATCCGGTCGCGGCAGCGCCTCCACCGGTGACTCCGCGGTGGGAGCGCCGACCGACCTGAGGTAACGGACGACGGTGGCCGCCATCCCTGCGTGTCCCATCATGGAACCCATTGAAGTTGACGGGTCGTCAGATTGGAAGGGGTGCGGCAGCCCCGCCCGGTCCGGACGAGCCCCGGCGGCCGCCGCGTCCCCCGCCGCCCCAACGTCAGAAGGTCAGCACCCCGCGCGCCACCTTCCCCGCCTCCGCGTCCTCGACCGCCTTCCCGAAGTCCTCCACCGGGTACGTCCGTGTCACCAGCTCGTCGAGCAGCAGCCGGCCCTGCGCGTACAGGTCCGCGTACAGCTTGATGTCGCGCTGCGGGCGCGAGGAGCCGTAGCGGCAGCCGAGGATCGACTTGTCCAGGAACAGTTCGGCGGGCACGAAGGACGCCTCCGCCTTCGCCGCCGGCATCCCGAGGATGACCGCCTGGCCGTGCCGGTCGAGGAGGTCTATCGCGGTCCGGATCAGCTCGACCCGGCCGACGCACTCGAAGACGTGGTCCGCTCCGTCCGGCAGCACCTCCCGTACGGCGCCGGCATCCGTGAGGAAGTCCGTCGCGCCGAACTGCCGCGCCACCTCCTCCTTCGCGGGATTCGAGTCCACCGCGACGATGCGAAGTGCCCCCGCCACACGCGCGCCTTGAAGCACGTTCAGACCCACTCCCCCCGTCCCGATCACGACCACCGTGTCCCCCCGGTCGACCCGCGCCCGGTTCAGGACCGCACCCACACCCGTCAGCACCCCGCACCCGATCAGCGCGGCCGAGGTCAGCGGGATCTCCTTCGGGATCTTCACCGCCTGCACGGCCTTCACCACGGTCCGCTCGGCGAACGCCGAGTTCGAGGCGAACTGGTACAGCTGCTCGCCGCCCCGCGCGAACGGTTTCTGCGGCATGCCGATCGCCTTGCGGCACATCGTCGGCCGGCCCCGGTCGCACTCCGCGCAGGCCCCGCAGTTGGCGAGCGTGGACAACGCCACATGGTCCCCGGCCGCCACATGCGTCACGCCCGCGCCCACCGCCTCCACCACGCCCGCGCCCTCGTGCCCGAGGACCACCGGGCGCGGGAACGGGATCGTCCCGTCGATCACCGACAGGTCGCTGTGGCAGAGACCCGCGGCGGCGACGCCGACGAGCACCTCCCCCGGGCCCGGATCCCGTATCTCCAAGTCGTCTACGACAACGGCCTGTTGGCCGTCGAACACGACACCCCTCACGTGGCCTCCCTGGGCAGGCCGAGCACCCGCTCGGCGATGATGGTGCGCTGGATCTCGTCCGAGCCGCCGTAGATCGTGTCGGCCCGGGTGAAGAGGAACAGGCGCTGCTGTTCGTCGAGTTCGTAGGGTGCGTCGGGCGTCCAGTCCGTGGGGCCGACGGACGCCTCCGCGCCCCGGACCCGCAGGGCCAGCTCGCCGAGCCGCTGGTGCCAGCCGCCCCACAGCAGCTTGGCGACGCTCGGCGCGCCCGCGTCGGGCGCACCGCCGAGGGTGCGCAGCGCGTTCCACCGCATCGTGCGCAACTCGGCCCACAGCCGTACGAGCGCGGCCCGTACGAGGGGGTCGCGGATCGCATCGTTGGCGGTGGCCGTCCGTACGACCGCCCGCAACTCCTCGCCGAACCCGATCTGCTGAGCGAGGGTGGACACCCCACGCTCGAAGGCGAGCAGCCCCATGGCGACCTTCCAGCCCTCGCCCTCGCCGCCGACGACCTCCTCGGCGACGGCGCCGTCGAAGAACACCTCGTTGAACTCGCTCGTCCCGGTGAGCTGCCGGATCGGCCGTACGTCGATGTGGTCCGGCTGGTCCATGGGGACCAGGAGGAAGGAGATCCCGCGATGGCGGCGCGCGTCCGGGTCGGTGCGGGCCAGCACGAAGCACCAGTCGGCCTCGCGGGCGAGCGACGTCCACACCTTCTGGCCGCTCACCCGCCAGCGGCCGTCCTTGTCGCGGGTCGCCGACGTACGCAGCGATGCCAGGTCGGAGCCCGCCCCCGGCTCGCTGTAGCCCTGGCACCACAGGTCCTCGCCGCGCGCGATCGGCGGCAGGAAGCGGCTCTGCTGCTCCTCCGTGCCGTACGCGAGCAGGGTGGGGGCCAGGAGGTTCTCGCCGATGTGGCCGTAGCGGCCCGGCGCCCGCACGCGCGCGTACTCCTCCGCCCAGACGACCTGCTGGGTGAGCGTGGCGACCCGGTTGCCGAAGCCCTCCCGGCCCCAGCCGATGCCGATCCAGCCGCCCGTGCCCAACTCCTGTTCCCAGGCACGCCGTTCGGTGCCGCCCTCGTGCTCACTGCCTGGGCCGCCGCGCCCCACGGCGTCCGTGAACCGCTCGTCCAGATGTTTCTCGAGCCACTCCCGGACCTCGCCGCGAAAGGCCGCGTCCTCGTTGTCCGCCTTGTCGAACCCGAACTCCACGCCCCGCCACCCCCGTTACTGGTTGGGTCGTTCCTTGGCGGCCGCCGCTCGCGCCATTTCCTGGAGCTGCTCAAGGAGCGGCATGGGGTCGGTGCCGACCGTCCCCGGCAGGAAGTCCGCGATCTTCTCCGGCGTCCAGGGCCCGCCGTCCGCGTACCCGGCGCGCAGCTCACGCGGCTGCGCCCACACGGCGATCTTCGGCCCGGCCACCGTGTAGACCTGCCCGGTGATCTTCTCCTCGCGGGCCCGCTCGCTGAGCAGATAGACGACGAAGGCCGCGACGTCCTCCGGCTCCCCGATCTCCTTCAGCTCCATCGGCACGTTCGCCGACATCCGCGTACGGGCCACGGGCGCGACGGCGTTCGCGGTCACGCCGTACTTGTTGAGCCCGAGGGCCGCGCTGCGCACCAGCGAGATGATGCCGCCCTTGGCGGAGCTGTAGTTGGCCTGCGCCACGGAGCCCTGGTGGTTTCCGCTGGTGAAGCCGATGAGCGTGCCGGCCTTCTGCTTGCGCATGACGGCGGACGCGGCCCGGAAGACGGTGAAGGTGCCCTTGAGGTGCGTCTGGACGACCGGGTCCCACTCGTCCTCGGACATGTTGAACAGCATCCGCTCGCGCAGGATCCCGGCGACGCACACCACTCCGTCGATCCGCCCGTACTCGTTCACGGCCGTGTCCACGATGCGCTGGCCACCGGCCATCGTCGACACGTCGTCGGCCACGGCGACCGCCGTGCCGCCCGCCGCCTCGATCTCCTTGACGACGCCCAGCGCCACGTCCGACGTGGGCTCGCCACCTTCCATCGACACCCCGTAGTCGTTGACGACGACCTTCGCGCCCTCGGCGGCGCACGCGAGCGCCACCGCCCTGCCGATGCCTCGCCCCGCTCCCGTGACGGCGACGACCTTGCCTGCCAAGAAGTTCCCCATGCCCGGCCCCTTCCCGCGGTTTCTGACGACCCGTTAGATTTCAACTCCGGTCGGATTCTACGACCCGTCAGATACCGCAGCACAAGACCTGGAACACAACCCCCAGGCCTGGAACACCACACCCGGGAGGACCCGATGCCCCTGCCCGCCGAGTTCCACGACATCGCCAAACGCGTGAACAACTGGGGGCGTTGGGGGGAGGCCGATGAGATCGGCACCCTGAATCTCGTCACCGACGACGTCGTGCGCGAGGCCGCCACCGAGGTCCGCACGGGCCGCCGCGTCCCCCTCGCGCTACCTCTCAAGGAGGACGGCGTGCAGTCGGGCCTGATCCCCGGCCGCATCAACCCGTTCCACACGATGGTGCAGATCAACCAGGAGATCTTCGGCCCGGAAACCGTCGCCACCAGCGATGACGCGGTGACGATGGGCCTCCAGGCGGCCACCCACTGGGACGCCCTCACGCACGTCTCGCACTCCGGCAAGCTCTACAACGGCCGCCCCGCCGACACCATCACGGCGCACCACGGCGCCCGGTTCAGCGGCATCGACAAGGCGCCGTACATCGTCTCGCGCGGTGTACTGCTCGACGTGGCGGCGGCGAAGGGGCTCGACCGGCTGCCCGGGGACCACGCGGTCACCCCCGAAGACCTCGACGAGGCGGCCGAGTTCGGCCGGGTGACGGTCGGGGCAGGCGACATCGTGCTCGTCCGCACCGGGCAGATCCAGGTGTACCTGGCCGGGGACAAGCACGGCTACGGCTACCCGTCACCCGGGCTTTCGGTGCGTACGCCCGAGTGGTTCCACGCACGGGACGTGGCAGCGGTCGCGAACGACACCCTGACCTTCGAGATCTTCCCACCGGAGATCGAGAACCTCTGGCTGCCCGTGCACGCGCTCGACCTGGTCGAGATGGGCATGTTGCAGGGCCAGAACTGGAATCTCGAAACTTTGTCCACAGCCTGTGGAGAAGTCGGGCGTTATTCGTTCCTGCTGTCCGCGATGCCGGAACCCTTCCAGGGCGGGACGGGAACGCCGGTGGCTCCGGTGGCGGTGTTCTGACGGTCGTGTTCTGACGGCCCACCGGACACGGAAAGCGGCGCGGGCACCCCCCACGGGGCCCGCGCCGCTTCGTGCGCGCTCACACCGCTTCGAACGCCACACCCTGGAACGCGCCGGCCGTCGCCACCGCGCACTGGTCGATCTCGCACCAGATCGCCTTGCCGGCCCCCTCGGGGCGCCAGCCCCACCGGTCCGCGAGCCCGTCGACGAGTTCGAGCCCCCGCCCGTTCGTCTCCTCGCCCTCCGCATGCCGGGGCGCCGGAGGCCGCTCGCAGGTGTCCGCGACCTCCACGCGTACGGTGCCGAGGCACGCCGCGGGGACGCCACTGGGCAGCGCCATCCGCAGCACGGCCGGCCGGCCCGTGTGCACCACCGCGTTGGTGACCAGCTCGGAGACGATCAGAATCAGCGTCTCCGCCAAGGACTCGTCGGCCTCTATGCCCGAACCGGCGAGACGCGAACGCGCCCACCTGCGGGCCCGCCCCACTTCCGCGGGGTCGGCCCCGACCTCCAGTTGAACCTGAAGCACCTGCACCGCTCACACCATCCGAATCCGGCGGGACCGCTGGAGTACTGCCTCGCGCCACTTACCGTGCTGACCAGTGAGAGGGATCACGGAACGTGAACCCCTTGAGACACAGCATGGTTGACGTACAGTCACCCCAACAAGCGCTTCGGGCATATTCCAGCGCGAAGGAGTACGCGTACGGCATACTGTGCGACGCGTCTTGCCGGGGGTCGAACAGACGGGGACGGAATACCGCCCCGCACCGCGAGAGGCGCCTCGTGGCAGGGCCGTAATCCGACACGATGCGGGAGCCGGAGCCGCCTCGGAGGCAACACCGGCGCCGTCGCTCGGGTTCAGCACCACTCGCATCGCAACAAGGTACCGGAGCGGGACGCCGACTCCGTGCCGTGACGAGCCCGGCGCAGGACACAACCCGGTAACCACGCACGGTAACTGTGCGTGCACCCTTGCTCAGGCCCTCCGCTCAGACAGCCGCGCGTCCGCTTTCCGGACGCGCGGCCACTTCTTACGTAGGTCAGAGCGCGGCCGCGAGCGCCTCCTCCGCGTCCCTCGCGCTGCCGCCCAACTCGGCCCGCACCCACGCCCGCTTCAGATGCAGGTGCACGTCCGCCTCCCAGGTGAAGCCCATGCCGCCGTGCACCTGGAGGCAGTCGCGGGCGCCCTGCACGGCGGCCTCGTCGGCGAGCAGTTCGGCCGCCGCGACCTCGACCGGGTCGGCGGTGACGGCCGCCGCGTACACGGCGGCGCGGGCCACCTCCACCCGTACGAGCATCTCGGCGCACAAGTGCTTCACGGCCTGGAACGACCCGATCGGTGATCCGAACTGTTCGCGCTCCCGGGCGTGTTGGACCGCCATGTCGAGCGTCCGGCCGGCCGAGCCGAGCTGTTCGGCCGCGTACAGGAGGGTCGCTTCGAGGGGGACGGGGGCGGGCTCGGGGAGGGCGTGCAGGGGGGTGAGCGGGTCCGCCGAGGCGATCGGGCGGGCCGCGGACACGTCGCCGCGCACCACGTCCGCGCCGTCCCGCCACGCCAGCAGGTTGCCGTACGGCGCGGTCACCACCGCCTCGCCCGCCGCGGCGCCCGGCACCTCGCCCGCCGCGAGGAAGGTGGCCACCAGCGGGCCGGGGACCAGGGCCCGCCCCACCTCCTCGAACACCACGACGGCGTCCGGCAGGCCGAGCCCGACACCGCCCGCCGCCTCCGGCAGACACAGCGAGAAGAGCCCGGCCCCGCCCAGCTCGCGCCAGAGGGCCCGGTCGATCTCCGGTGCGTCCACAGCGGCCCGCAGCGCGTCCCGCCCGAACCGCCCGGCGAGCAGCTCCCGCGTACCGTCGCGCAACGCCCGTTGTTCCTCGGTCAGTTGGAAGTGCACACCTACCGTCCCCCCTTTGAAGACCTGGTTGAAGACCCGGTTGACGACTTGGGCAGCCCGAGGATCCGCTCGGCGACGATGTTGCGCTGGATCTGCGAGGTGCCCGCGGCGATCGTGTACGACAGCGAGGAAAGCCTGTCGAGCGTCCACTCCTGGTCGGTGTCGAGCGCGCCCGCGGCGCCGAGGACCTTGGCCGCGGCCTCGTACAGCCGCTGCCGGGCGTGCGAGTAGCGCAGCTTGAAGACCGAGCCACCCACGCCCGGCACGCCGCCGGTCGCCTGTGCCTCGCTCACGTTCCACTGGGTGAGCCGCCACAGGGCGCTGAACTCGGCTGAGAGCAGCGCAAGTTCGCGGCGGAGCACGGCATCGTCCCAGCGGCCGGTCTTCTTCGCGTGGGCGGCGAGTTCGCCGAGGACCCGGCGGCAGGCGACGACCTCGCCGACGAACGCGGTGCCGCGCTCGAAGGACAGGGTCACCATGGTCACGCGCCAGCCGTCGTTCTCCTCGCCGACCCGGTTGCCGACCGGCACCCGTACGTCGTCGAGGAACATCTCGGCGAACTCGGTCGACCCGGCGAGCGTGCGCAGCGGCCGCACCGTGATGCCGGGCGCGTCCATGGGCATGGCGAGCCAGGAGATGCCGCGGTGCTTGGGCGCCGACGGGTCGGTGCGGACGAGGAGTTCGCACCAGTCGGCGACCTCGGCGTGCGAGGTCCAGATCTTCGAGCCGCTGATCACGTACTCGTCGCCCTCGCGCCTGGCCTTCGTCCGCAGCGCCGCCAGATCGGACCCGGCGTCCGGTTCGCTGAACCCCTGGCACCACACCTCGTCCCCGCGCAGGATCGGCGCGAGCCACCGGTCCCGCTGGCCGGGGCTGCCCTCGGCGGCGATGGTCGGCCCCGCGTGCAACAGCCCGACGAAATTCGCGCCTACGTAGGGTGCGCCTACCTTTTCGGTCTCCTCCAGGAAGATGAGCCTCTTCGTGGGCGAGGCGTCCCAGTGCACGTCCCCGTACCCGGCGTCGTACAGGCGCCGCTGCCAGCCCACGTCGTACGCGCGTCTGCCCGGCCAGTCGTCGGGCGACGGCTTCGGGGGCAGCGTGGGCAGCACGCCGCCCAGCCACTCCCGAAGCCGCGCCCGGAACCCCTCTTCTTCGTCCGTGTACGTGAGGTCCATGGCGGTCGCCCTACTTGCGGTCCTTGTCGAGGTCCAGACCGAGCATGCGGATGGCGTTGCCGCGCATCAGCTTGTAGATCGTCTCGTCGTCGAGGCCCTTCACGTGGTCGAGCGCGACCTCCTTGGTGTTCGGGAAGGTCGAGTCGACGTGCGGATAGTCCGTCTCGAACGTCGCGTTGTCCCGGCCGACGGTGTCGATGGACGCCACCCCGTGCTTGTCGCGGAAGAAGCAGCAGAAGATCTGCCGGTAGTAGTACGTGGACGGCGGCTCGGGGATCAGGTCCCGGACGCCGCCCCACGCGCGGTGCTCCTCCCACACGTCGTCGGCGCGCTCCAGGGCGTACGGCACCCAGCCCATCTGCCCCTCGCTGTACGCGAGCTTGAGCCGCGGGAACTTCACGAGGACGCCGCTGAACAGGAAGTCCATCATCGAGGCCATCGCGTTGTTGAAGCTGAGCGAGGCCTGGACGGCGGGCGGCGCGTCCGGGGACGCGGCCGGCATCTGCGAGCTGGAGCCGATGTGCATGTTGACGACCGTCCCGGTCTCCTGGCACACGGCGAAGAACGGGTCCCAGTAGCCGGAGTGGATGGACGGCAGCCCCAGGTGGGTGGGGATCTCGGAGAACGTCACGGCCTTGACGCCGCGCGCGGCATTGCGCCGGATCTCCGCGACGGCGAGTTCGACGTCCCACAGCGGGATGATGCACAGCGGGATCAGCCGGCCGCCGCTGTCCCCGCACCACTCCTCGACCATCCAGTCGTTGTAGGCGCGCACGCAGGCCAGCGCGACCTCCTTGTCGTGCGCCTCCGCGAAGGTCTGCCCGCAGAAGCGCGGGAAGGTCGGGAAGCAGAGGCTGGCCTCGACGTGGTTGAGGTCCATGTCGGCGAGGCGGGCCTTGGGGTCCCAGCACCCGCGGCGCATCTCGGCCCGCGTGATCCCTTCCAGCGTCATGTCGTCGCGGTCGAAGCCGACGGCCGCGATGTTGCGCTTGTACGGGAACTTGAGGTCCTCGTAGATCCACCAGTCCGTGGGCGGCCCCGCCGGATCCATCGTGATCTGATACTTGCCCGCCACGTAGGCGAGTTCACCGATTCCCTCGGTCAGCGGCTTCGGCCCCCTGTCCCGGTACTTGGCCGGCAGCCAGGTCTCGAAGAGATGGGCCGGTTCGATCACATGGTCGTCGACGCTGACGATGCGCGGCAGTTCCGTCATGAGTGTTCAGCCCCTCGCCGTATCTGATGACCCGTCAGATAGCAGGCTAGCCCCGCACCTCTGGACCGACAAGGAGCGCGGACTTACGCTCTCAGCCATATCTGACAACCCGTCAGGTGACGGCACCGGCCGTGAAGGGGTATGGAGATGACCGACACCGCACACGCCCTGGGCGCCTCCCGCACGCTCTGGGAGCTGGTCGAGCGCCGCGCCGAACTCACCCCCGACCACCCGGTGCTGCTCCAGGGCGAACGCACCCTGACCTTCGGCGAACTGCGCGACCGCGGCGAACGCGTGGCGGCGGGCCTGTACGACCTGGGCATCCGCCCCGGCACCGTGGTCGCCTGGCAGCTCCCCACCCGCATCGAGACGGCCCTGCTCTCCTTCGCGCTCGCCCGCATCGGGGCCGTCCAGACACCGATCATCCCCTTCTACCGGGACCGCGAAGTCGGCTTCGCGCTACGGGAGTCGAAGGCCGACTTCTTCGCGACACCGGGCGTGTGGCGCGGCTTCGACCACACCGACATGGCCCGGCGCCTCGGCGCGCGCGGCATCTTCGAGGCGTACGAGAACCTGCCGGAGGGCGACCCGGCCGTACTGCCGCCGCCCCCCGCCTCCGGAACGGACGTCCGCTGGATCTACTGGACCTCGGGCACGACGTCCGACCCCAAGGGCGTGCTGCACACGGACCGTTCCCTCATCGCGGGCGGCTCCTGCCTGGCCCACGCGCTGCACCTGTCGTCGTCGGACGTCGGCTCGATGGCGTTCCCGTTCGCGCACATAGCGGGCCCCGACTACACCGTGATGCTGCTCCTGTACGGCTTCCCGGCGGCGATGTTCGAGCACTTCGCGATGCCGGACTCGCTGGACGAGTACCGCAGGCACGGGGTGACGGTCGCGGGCGGCTCCACGGCCTTCTACTCGATGTTCCTGACCGAGCAACGCAAGGACCCGGCACGGAAGTTGATCCCCACGCTGCGCCTGCTCGCGGGCGGGGGCGCCCCCAAACCACCGGAGGTCTACCACTCCGTCGTCCGCGAGATGGACGTCCAGCTCACCCACGGATACGGCATGACCGAGGTGCCGATGATCACGATGGGGGCGCCGGACGACACGGCGGAGAACCTCGCGACGACGGAGGGGCGGCCGCCCGAGGGCATGGAGATCCGCGTCGTCGACGCCGAGGGCAAGCAGGTGCCGCCCGGCGTCGACGGCGACGTACGGCTGCGCGGCGAGGCCGTCTGCCAGGGCTACCTCGACCCGCGCCAGAGCGCGGACGCCTTCGACGAGGACGGCTTCCTGATCACCGGCGACCTGGGCCACGTACTGCCCGAGGGGCACCTGGTCCTGACGGGCCGCGCCAAGGACGTCATCATCCGCAAGGGCGAGAACATCTCCGCGAAGGAGATCGAGGACCTGCTGCACGCACACCCCGCGGTGCAGGACGCGGCGGTGATCGGTCTGCCGGATGCGGAGCGGGGGGAGCGGGTGTGCGCGGTGCTCGAACTCCGTTCGGGCCAGGCCCCGTTGACCCTGCCTGTCCTCACCGCGTACCTGCGCGGCCAGGGCCTCTCCACCTTCAAGCTGCCGGAACAGCTGGAGCTGGTGGACGCGCTCCCGCGCAACGAAACGCTCCGCAAAGTCCTGAAGTACAAGCTGCGGGAGCGCTTCACCTCAAGCTCCGCGGGCAATTGAGGCTTCTCAAGCCCCGGTGCGGCACCCATCAAGCTCCGGTGCGGCCAATTTAAGCCCCTCCGGCGATTGAGGAGCGGGGTCCGGGGCAGAGCCCCGATCTTTCGCCCCGTCGTCGGGGGTTGCGGCCGCGGGGGGCCCCCCCCCCCCCCCCCGGCGGGGCGCCCAAAAGGCGGGGGTGGTTTTTGCCCCCCCCCCGGGTGGGTGGGGCGGCCCCCCGGGGCGGGTGAGTTAGACGCGGGGCCACACCG
>NZ_JBIWLG010000009.1:382213-385842 GCF_044766085.1 Streptomyces sp. NPDC102360
GGGGCGGGGCCCCCCCCCCCCCCCCCGGGGCCCCCCCCCCCCCCCCGCCGGGGGGGGGCCCCCCCGGGGGCCGGGGCCCCCCCCCCCATCTTTCGCCCCGTCGTCGGGGGTTGCGGCCGCGGGGCTCCGCCCCGGACCCCGCTGGCTCTCGTCCAAAAGGCGGGGCTTGATATGGCCACACCGGGCTTGATGAGGCGCGTCCACTCGGGGACGTTGAAGTACGAGGCGGGCCTACTCAGGGACGGTGAAGTACCTGGCGAAGGCTCGGACCGCCGCGTCCTCCGTGATCCGGTCCGAACCGTCGGAGACCAACGCATCGGCAGCCGCCCGCGCCACATCCCGCTCCACCCCGAGCACACCCAGCACCCGCCGCGCCGTATCCACCTCGACCCCGGCCTCCCCGGCCCCCGCCACCGCGAACGCGCCCCGCAGGAACGGGCGGGCGATCTCGGCGAACCGGTCCGGGTTGTCCCGCAGGCGCTTCACGGCCCCGGTCACAAACTCCTCGCGGGTGACGCGCTGGTCCCCGTCGACATCCGCGATCCCGGCCATGCCCTGCCAGAACGCCTCGGCCCCGGCGAACAGCGACTGCCCCTCCCCGGAACGTGCCGTGACACCGAACTCGGCGAGCAGCGCCTTCGCGGCGACGTAGAAGTCCTCGCGGTCGATGTATCCGTTGCCGTCCTGGTCGAAGCCGGCGAACCGGGCCGCGATCCTCCGCTCGTCCATGCTCATGGGCCGCCTCTCGGGTCGTTGGGTCTTACGCATCGGAGCGTACGACGGTCCCGTGCGCGCCCGCCCCGAACTGCGGCGATTGTGTCAAGGCCGGTGAAAACCCGGTACAAGCCGTTACGCCGACATCGGCGCCGCGTCCTCGTCCACCGCCGAGGCGACGTCCGGGTACACGTCGAAGAGGCGGCGGACACCGAGGGCGCCGAGCACGCGGTTCACATGGGAGCCGTCGACCGCGCCCTGGGCCGGCAGGATCAGCCGCAGGCGACCCTGGCAGGAGCGCATCAGGCGGCGCGCCGCGATCAGCACGCCGACGCCGCTCGAATCACAGAACAGCACGTCGGAGAGGTCGAGCACGACACTGCGGCGGCCGTCCGCCACCGCTTCGTGCACCTGCTGGCGCAGCGCCGGGGACGTCACCAGGTCCATCTCTCCCGACGCGCACACGACGGCCCAGTCGCCCTGCCCTGACTCGGTCACCTTGAGCGCCACGCGGCATGCCTCTCGCTCGGGGATATCGACTTTCCGGAATCTGTCCCTACGTTTCTTCTGCGCGGCTGCCCTGCCGCACCGGGATGAAACACTCCCGCAGACCTATCACATATGGCCTGGTTAAGCCCTGGCCGGTCACATGTGAACCAGATCGCTCATCGCGCTCCACAGCGTGAATGGTCTTTACCACCTGCTGATCTCCGGGGGCGCACAATGCGGCAAAGAAGCGTGCGTTGTCGGTGCCGACCGTTACATTCGAGGAGAAGGAAAAGTAGTTCGGGCAGTCGGTGAGGGGGCCTCATGCCCAAGGACACCCCGTCCCGCTGGGACCGCAGGATGCAGCAGCGCCTGGCCCACGGGGAGGCGGCGGCGCTTGGCGAGCTCTACGACCGGTTCGCCTCGCTGGTGCACGGCCTGGCCCACCGCGTGCTCGACGACGAGACGGCGGCCGACCAGATCACCCGTGACGTGTTCACACAGATCTGGGAGAATCCGGAGTCCTACGACCCCAAGCAGGGCCCGCTGCGCTCCTTCATCGCCACCCTCACCCACCGGCACGCGGTGCAGCGCCTGCGCCAGACCGAGTCCGCCGCCCTCGTGCGCACCGGGCTCGGCACCACCGAGGACCTGGAGCGCAAGGTGCGTCACGCCTCCGCAGCGGCCCGCGCCGACTACATCGTGACGTCCATGCCCGCCCCGCTGCGCGACGCGCTGAACCTCGCGTACTTCCAGCGCCGTGACTACCGCCAGACCGCCGCCGACCTCGGCGTCACCGAGGACGAGGCCCGCCGCAGGCTCCGCCTCGGCCTGCAACTCCTTTCGACGGCCCACAACGCGGGCACACCTCCCGGCCGCGGCTACGGGAGGCCGGCGTGAGCGCGGCGAACGGACCGGACCGGTTCGACCCTCCCGAGGAGGAGCCAGAAGGCTCCGGCCCGGTGGACCGGCCCTGGATACCGACACCCCGCTCCTCCATCGAGGACACCGGCCGCCCGCTGCCCGACGTGACGGCGGCCGAACCGGCCGTCCTGGAGCACCGCGTCCTCAAGTCCCTGCTCGGCGCCTGGGCGTTGGCCGCCTGCTCCCCCGAGGAAGCGGCCGCCGTCGAGATCCACCTGGGCGACTGCGGCACCTGCGCCGAGGAAGCGCTGCGGCTGCGCGACGCCGTGGGCCTGCTGCACGCCGAGGAGAGCCTCGACCTCGACCCGATGCTGCGCTCCCGCGTCCTGGAGGGCTGCCTCACCCGACGCCCCGCCCGCATCCCCGTACCCGGCTGGGCCACCCCGTACGACGCGGAGACCGCCCGGCTCGACGCGCTGCTCCAGGACATCGGCGACGGCGAATGGCACGCACCGGTGCGACTTCGCTGGTACGAGGGGGCGGAGCAGATCGGCAAGAAGACCACGGTCGCCGGGGTGATCGCCCACCTCACCAGCGTCGACGGCCTGGTGGCCCGCGCCCTCGGCCTCGAGGACCCCGCCGTGGGACCGCCGCTGCGCCCGGACCGGGGCTCCGCCGCGCCGGCGCTCCTCGACCCCACCGCGCGCACCAAGGCGTACTGGAGGGCCTCCTACTTCCCGCCCACGCGCGCGGTACGGGCGCCCTGGCGCGAGCAGTCGCACTCCGTCATCCGCACGGTGTCCTTCGCGCGCTCGGACAGTGGCGGCTCCGGAGGTTCCGGTCAACTCCCCGTCTCGTACGGCAACTTCGAGCTCGCGCTGCGCGACGCGATGGTCGACCGGGCCTTCGAGTGCTGGATCCACGCCGGCGACATCGCGGACGCGGTCGACTACCCGTACGAGGCGCCGCCCCCGCGCCACCTCAACCGGATGATCGACCTCGCCGCCCGGATGCTCCCCGGCTCCCTGGCCGCGCGCCGCCGGCAAGGCCTCGCGGCCCCCGCCCGGGAACTCGTCGGCGCGGGGCGGCCGGGGCGCAGCCTGCGCCTGGAGGTCGAGGGGGCTGGCGGCGGCGAGTGGCTGATCGCCCTCGACTCCCCCGCGGCGACCGCCTCCGGCGACCGGGAGGTGGCCCATGTGGCGCTGGACGGCGTGGAGTTCTGCCGCCTCGCCGCGGGTCACGTCCTCCCGGAGGAAGCGGCGGCGGGCCAGGTCGGCGACCGAGAGGCCATCCGCGACGTCCTGTCGGCGACGGCCGGCCTGAGCCGTTTGTAGGCGCCTCACGCCCGGCAATATCAAGCCCCTGCGGCGATTGAGCAGCGGGGTGCGGGGCAGAGCCCCGATCTTTCGCCCCGTCGGGGGTTGCGGCCGGGGGGGGGGGGGGGGGGGGGGGGGGGGGGGGGGGGGGGCGGGGGGGCCGGGGGGGGGGGGCGGCCCCCCCCCGCGGGGGGGGGCCCCCCCCCCCCCCCCCGCCCGGGGGGGGGCCACTTCCGAGGGCGCGCCGCC
>NZ_JBIWLG010000010.1:0-321512 GCF_044766085.1 Streptomyces sp. NPDC102360
ACATCGCCGCCCGCGGCTGGTGAATGGGGTCTCCCCTGCTCGAGCGAAGCCGAGAGCTTGGGGAAGGGTCCGCGGGGCCGAGTCACAGGCCCCTGTGCTCACCCTCATCGCGTGAGCACTGGACGCAGCCGGGCCTCGTCGAAGCCATCGACGACCCGAGCAGCAAGCCCGGGACTTCAGTCCCGGGTAGTTGACCACCCACTTCTACGACCAGAAGGCCATCTCCGGGATCTTCATGTGGGGCAAGGCGAAGGACGGCCAGTACACCGGCGACTTCGGCACGGTCCGCGACCGCGCCTCCGCCACGGGCACGCCCGCGATCGTCAGCGAGTTCGGCCACCCGCTGGCCCGGGCGGTCTCCGACAAGGCACCGACCGTCAACAAGGCCATGTACCAGGCGCTCGACTCCCGCGTCCCGGGCAGGAGTTGGTGGTCGAACCCGGCTGCCTCCGGCCCGGTGCTGTCCGGAACCCAGTGGCAGTGGGACATCTACAGCGGGCGCCACCACGAGCCGATGAACGGCAACCCCGACAACGTCAAGACCGAAGGTGACGCCTGGAACGACGAGGACATGTCCGCCGTACGCCTCGACGACTCGGGCACACCGGCCCTCCGTCAGGACGGCCGCCTCCTCGACCGCCTCTACCCGAGCGCCACGTCCGGTACGAACGTCGCCTTCACCTACGAGGACCGTTCACGGGACGGCTCCACGACCCTGACCTGGAACCCGGTGCCCAGCTCACTGCCGAACGTCGCGCGCCTCGTGGGATCGGGCCAGTACGGGCTGCTGGCCTGGCGCTCGGGCCCCGGCTCGGCCCCGACCGAACTGCACCTCCCCGCCACCTTCCCGACCGGTTCCACGACCGTCGTCTCGGACCTGGGCACGGCACACGCTCCCCCGGCCTACACCCCGCAGACCCCGATCGCCGCGGCCCCCGAACCCGGTGGCACGGACAGCCGCCGCCTGCTCCTCACCGACCAGGACTCCGGCGTGCTGCACTACGCGCTGGTGACCAACGGAGCGTCGGCGCCCTCGGCCGAGCTGCTGAAGTCGGCCCGCTCCGAGCTGTCGAACTGGGCAACGAAGACCATCGAGTGACGCGGTTTCCATGGCCTGCGGGCACTACCCGCTCGCGTCGAGAGCCTCGGCGAGCGCGTCGAGGGTCACGTCGACGATGGCGCGCAACTGTTCCGCGCCCACCTCGGTTCTGCTCATGACGGCGAGGGACTGGTTCACGGCCGCGATGTGGATGGCGAAGGTCTCGGCCGCCTCGTCGTTCAATCCGCCCGCCTTCAGCGCGGCACGCAGCCGGGAGCGCTGGAAGCCGACCGCCTCCTTTGCGCGCACGGCGACGCTCGCGCTCAGTACGGGGATCGCCAAGACGGACTGCACGACCAGGCATCCGTCGGGCACATCGGGGTCCGCGATGCGTTCCAGGGTGACATCGAAGAACGCCCGCACGGCTGCGAGCGGCCGATCGGCAGCGCACGACAGCGCGGCATCGAACTTCCCTCCGTAACGCGCGGCGTAACGCTCCAGGCAGCGCATGAACAGCGCGTCCTTGTCCCCGAGGGAAGAGTAGATGGAGCTGCGGTTGAGCCCCGTTGCCCGGGACAGGTCGTCCACCGATGTGTCGGCGTAGCCGGCCCGCCAGAACTGGATCATCGCGGCGTCGAGCGCCATGTCGATGTCGAACTGCTTCTTCCCTGCCATGCCGCACCTCCCTGCTGGTCTGCGCTTGTGCTGCCGGTCAGTCTATCTTGAACCAACCAGTTCAGGATAGGTATGTTGCCACCAGCACGCTCCACCCCGAGGGAGGGACTCCATGACCGACATGACCGACCACCCGATACCTGACCTGCCACTGCACGACCTGGCCGGCTTCACCCACCGTTGGGCCGACGCGGGCGGTGCCCGACTCCATGCGGTCGAGGGCGGTCGGCCGAACGCCCCGACCGTCGTCCTGCTCGCCGGTTTCCCGCAGACCTGGTGGGCATGGCGAAAGGTGATGCCCGCCCTGGCCGACCGGTCCCACGTCATCGCGATCGACCTGCCGGGCCAGGGCCACTCCGAACGCCCGCACGGCAGCTACGACACCCACACGGTCGCCGCACACGTCCACGCCGCGGTGGAAGCGCTCGGCGTTTCGACGTACTGGCTGGTCGCCCACGACATCGGCGCATGGGTCGCCTTCTCCCTCGCCTTGAAGTACGAGAGCCGGTTGCGCGGCGTCGCCCTGCTCGACGCCGGGATCCCGGGCATCACGCTCCCCGAGTCCATCCCGACCGACCCCGAGAAGGCGTGGAAGACCTGGCACTTCGCGTTCCACCTCGTGCCCGACCTACCCGAGACACTCCTCGCGGGCCGCGAACGCGCGTACGTCGACTGGTTCCTGAAGGTCAAGGCACTCGACCCCGGCACCTTCGACGACGCCGAGATCGAGCAGTACGCCATGGCCCTCGCCGCCGACGGCGGGCTCCGTGCCTCCCTCGCGTACTACCGGGACGCCGCCGAATCGGCGCGACTGAACCACGAGGCACTTGAGCGGCAGCGCTTGACGGTGCCGGTCCTCGGGATTTCCAGCAGCCACGGCTCCGTTCCCGACATGGCAGGTTCCATCGGGCCGTGGGCCGGCAACGCCACCGGCGTCGTCGTGCCGGACGCGGGACACTTCATCCCCGACGAACAGCCCGCCGCGGTCGCTGCCGCCCTGACCCGATTCATCTCAGAACACGATCGACACCAACCGACGCCTCCGCGGCACGGGCCAGACGTTTCCTTGACGTAATCCCTCTGTAGCTCCTTTAACGGGACTGAGATGCACAGCAATTGCTTCGCTTTCGGAGTGCAGGCGTGCGGCCGTCCCCAGGGTCCCGCCCATCCGTGATCGCCCACAGCCCGAGCCCGAGGAGGCTGAACGCGGCGCCCAGTACGCATACGGCGCCCCAGCCGGCCGCCTCGTAGAGGGAGGTCGCGGCGATGGCTCCGGTGGCGCTGCCGATCGAGTAGAAGACCATGTAGCCGCCGATCAGCCGACTGCCCGCGTCGGGATGAAGCGCGTAGATCAGGGTCTGGTTGGTGACGTGGACGGCCTGCACGGCGAGGTCGAGGAGGAGCACCCCGGCAACCAGCGCCCACAGTGAGCCGCGCGTGAAGGCCAGCGGCAGCCACGAGGCGGCGAGCAGGGCGAGTGCCGTGCCGGTGGTGCGGTGGGAGAGTCCGCGGTCGTTCAGGCGGCCGGCCACGTTCGCGGCCAGGGCTCCGGCGACACCGATCAGCCCCAACGCGCCGATCGCGCTGTGGGACCAGGAGTACGGGGGTCGGCTGAGCGGCAGCGCGACGCTGCTCCACAGGGTGCTGAAGGCGGCGAAGATCAGCAGTCCGAGCAGCGCCCGGACCCGTAGCAGCCGTTCGCGCGCGAACAGGGTGACCGTGGAGCGCAGCAGGCGCCCGTAGCGCAGGGGTTCAGGCCGGGTGCCACCGTGACCGGGCAGGACGCGGTACAGGACCGGTGCGAGCAGGGCGGTCAGCGTGGCCGAGGCCAGGTAGACGGCGCGCCAGCCGGCGAGGTCGGCCACGAGGCCGGATGCGGTGCGGGCGAGGAGGATGCCGATGACCACGCCGCTGGTGACAAGACCGACGACCCGGCCCCGCGCCACGGGAGGTGCCAGCGATGCCGCGAAGGCCACCAGCGTCTGCGTGACGACCGCGAGGAACCCCGTCGCGGCCATGCCCGCGAGGAGGACGGCGGCCGTGCCCGACGTTGCCACCACGGCCAACGCCAGTACCAGGAGCAGCAATTGGGCCACGATGAGGCGCCGGCGGTCGGTCATGTCTCCCAGCGGGACCAGGAAGAAGAGCCCGAGCCCGTATCCGATCTGCGTCACGGTGACCACACTGCCGACGAGCGCCGGGCTCATCGCGAGTTCCTGACCCATCGTCACCAGCAGCGGCTGGGAGAAGTAGACGTTGGCCACCGCGGCCCCGCAGGCGACGGCGAACAGGACGACGGTGCCGCGGGACAGGGCGAACGCGGGTCCGGCCCCACCCCGACCCTGATCCCGACGGGTGAAAGTCTCACCGTTTCCAGGCACAGGCACCCCTTCACATCTGGTTGCATGTTGCTACCAGATGTGACGGTAACGGTCCTTGGTAGCATGTTGCAACCACCTGAGGATTGGGGATGCCATGGTGACCAGAACGCGCTTCGATGACAGCGAGTGTCCCGTCGCACGGTCGGTGGACGCGATCGGCGACTGGTGGTCCCTGCTGATCGTGCGGGACGCCTTCGACGGAAGCCGGCGCTTCGGGGAGTTCCAGCGCAGCCTCGGCGTCGCGAAGAACATCCTCACCGCGCGCCTGCGCGCCCTGGTCTCCGGCGGCGTCCTCGAATCCGTCCCCGCTTCGGACGGGAGCGCCTACCGCGAATACGTACTGACGGCGAAGGGCGAGGCCCTCTTCCCCGTCATCGTGGCGCTGCGACAGTGGGGCGAGCAGAATTCCTTCGCCCCCGGCGAACCGCACTCACAACTGGTCGACCGACAGCAAGGGGACCGCCTCCGGGCACTGGAAGTACTGTCCTCGGACGGGCGGCGCCTGAACCCCGCCGACACCACCGTCCACAAGGTCGCCACCGAATAGCACCGTCCACCGGGACACCAACGGCCGGATCGCCTGTCCGTCGGGGCGGTGGACGGCCATACCCTCTCCTTGTTATTACATAAGCACGTACGGACGTGCGGAGTTTTATGGGGTTACCGCACACTGACGCCGTTGGCAGCAGCGCGCTGGAGGGTGACGTGGAGCCGATCGCCAAGCTGATCACCATCGACCGGAACAGTCCGGTCCCGCTGTACTTCCAGTTCGCCCAGCAGCTGCAGCAGCTCATCGAGAGCGGGGTGCTGCCGCCCGGCACCCGCCTGAGCAACGAAATCGCCCTGGCCGACCAGTTCGGGCTCTCCCGCCCGACGATGCGTCAGGCCATGCAGCACCTCGTCGACAAGGGCCTGCTGGCCCGCAAGCGCGGGGTGGGCACCCAGGTCGTCACCAACCGCATCCGACGTCAGGTCGAACTCTCCAGCCTGTACGACGACTTGGAGCGCGACGGCCGCCACCCGCGGACCAAGGTGCTGTCGGTCACCACCCGGCCCGCCGACGCCGAGGTCGCCGCGGCGCTGCGGATCGGCGAGGGCGTCGACGTGCTGACGGTCGAGCGGGTCCGGTTCGCCGACGACCAGCCCATCGCACTGCTGCGCAACCATCTGCCGGCGGGGCTCGTCGACCTGACCGCCGACGCCCTGGCCGAGACGGGCCTGTACCAGTTGCTGCGCCGGTCCGGCGTGGACCTGAGCTCGGCCCAGCAGGCCATCGGTGCCCGCAGGGCCACCGCGACCGAGGCCAGGCTGCTGGAGGAGAGTCGCGGCGCCACGCTGTTGACCATGACCCGTACCGCGTACGACGACGCCGGGTCGCCGGTCGAGTACGGCGCCCACGTCTACCGCGCCTCGCGCTACTCCTTCGAGATGACGGTCGCCGCCCGCTGACGGGGCGACCGCACACCCTGTCATCAGTGACCGAGCCGCGGTGCACCCAATAGACAGTATGTAAGGACAATCGGTTGACAGCCGCTTGCCGGGCCGGGCAGGCTCGGTCCCAGCCCGCACCCAAGGAGGCAAGGCCTTGACCACACCTCTCGCCCAGCGCATCGCCGGAGCGCCGATCTCCTGGGGGGTCTGCGAAGTCCCCGGCTGGGGACACCAGCTCCCACCCGAACTGGTCCTGCGTCAGATGCGCGAAGTCGGCCTGACCGCCACGGAGTTCGGGCCCGAGGGTTTCCTTCCCGTGGCCCCCGCCGACAAGGCCGCCACACTCGCCTCCTACGGCCTGAAGGCGGTCGGCCAGTTCGTGCCGGTCGTCCTGCACGACCAGGACCGCGACCCGCTGCCCGAGGTCGAGGCGGCCATTGCCGGGCTCGTGGCGGCCGATGCCGGCACCGTCGTCGTCGCGGCGGCCACCGGCGCCGACGGCTACGACGAGCGCCCCGAACTCGACGCGGCGGGCTGGGCGTCGCTCCTGGCCAACCTCGACCGGATCTCCGCCACAGCGGCCGACGCCGGTCTCGTCGCGACCCTCCACCCGCACGTGGGCACGATGATCGAGTCGGGCGAGGAGACGCGGCGCGTGCTCGACGGCTCCGGCATCGGGCTCTGCCTCGACACCGGGCATCTGCTCATCGGCGGCGGGGACCCGGTCGCCCTCGCGGCCGAGCGGCCGGGCCGGATCTCCCACGTACACCTCAAGGACGTACGCATGGACCTGTGCGAGCAGGTGGTGGCGGGCAAGATGCCCTACACCGAGGCGGTCGCCGCCGGGATGTATGTCCCGCTCGGCGCCGGGGACATCGACATCGCCGCGATCGTCCGAGGTCTTGAGTCCGACGGGTACGCCGGGTGGTACGTGCTCGAACAGGACACCATCCTGGATTCGGCGCCGGCCGCGGACGGCGCCGGCGGCCCCGTCGAGGAGGTGCGCGCCTCGGCCGCCCACCTCCGCTCACTGGCCGCCGACCTGGAGGGCTGACCATGGCTCACGAACTCGTCACCATCGGGCGCAGCGGGGTCGACATCTACCCGCTCGACCACGGCGTCGGCCTGGAAGAGGTGCGGACGTTCGAGAAGTTCCTCGGCGGCAGCGCGACGAACGTCGCCATCGCGGCGGCCCGCCACGGCCGGGGCGCCGCACTCATCACGCGCGTCGGCCGTGACCCCTTCGGCCGGTACGTCCAGCAGGAGGCCGCGCGTCTCGGCGTGGACCCCGTACACATCACACCGATCACGGATCCTGACGGTCCGCCGACCCCGGTGACGTTCTGCGAGGTCTTCCCTCCGGACGACTTCCCGCTCTACTTCTACCGGTACGGGACCGCCCCCGACCTGATGATCGAGCCCGGCTCGCTGCCGCTGGACGACATCCGTGCGGCCGATGTCTTCTGGGCGACGGTGACGGGCCTGTCGGCCGAGCCGAGCCGGTCCGCCCACTTCGCCGCCTGGCAGGCCCGCGGCCGGCGCGCCCACACGGTCCTCGACCTCGACTACCGGCCGATGTTCTGGTCGGGCCCCGAGGAGGCGCGCCGACAGGTGGAGCGCGCCCTCGGGCACGTCACCGTGGCCGTCGGGAACCGTGAGGAGTGCGAGGTGGCCGTCGGCGAGACGGACCCGCAGCGGGCCGCCGACGCGCTGCTCGACCGGGGCCTCGACCTCGCCATCGTCAAGCAGGGGCCCAAGGGGGTCCTGGCCGCCACCCGGGACGAACGGGTGGAGGTCGCCCCCTTCCCCGTCGAGGTCGTCAACGGCCTCGGCGCGGGCGACGCGTTCGGCGGCGCCGTCGTGCACGGCCTGCTGAGCGGCTGGGACCTGCGCCGGACCATCGCGTTCGGCAACGTGGCGGGCGCTCTCGTGGCCTCCCGCCTCGCCTGCTCCACCGCCATGCCGACCACGTCCGAGGTGGAGGCGGCCCTCGCGTCCGCCCCGGGGGTCCAGACCGCGGGGACCGCATGATCAACGCCGCACAGCTGACCCGGATCCGCGCCCGCGAGCCCGAACTCATCGGCCGCTCCTGGCAGAAGCGCTCCCGCCGCCCGGTGAGCGGGGACGACGGCCGCCTGCTCATCGTCGCCGCCGACCATCCGGCCCGGGGGGCTCTCGGCGTCCGGGGCGACCCCGGGGCCATGGCGAGCCGCACCGACCTCCTCGACCGGCTCGCGACCGCCCTGTCGCGGCCCGGCGTTGACGGTGTGCTCGGCACCCCCGACCTGCTCGACGACCTCCTCCTCATGGGTGCGTTGGAGGACCGCATCGCCATCGGCTCGATGAACCGGGGCGGGCTGCAGGGCGCCGCCTTCGAGTTCGACGACCGGTTCACGGCGTACACCGCGGAGGCGATCGCCGCCCAGGGGCTCGACGGCGGCAAGACCCTCACCCGGATCTGCCTCGACGACCCCGGCACCGTACGCACACTGGAGGCGACGGCGGCCGCGGTCACCAGCCTGGCCGAGCACGGCCTGATGGCCATGGTGGAACCCTTTCTGACGGTGCGCCAGGACGACGGCGGCCCGCACAACCTCCTCGACCCCGACAGCGTCATCCGGTCGATCCACATCGCGAGCGGGCTCGGCGCCAGCAGCGCCTACACCTGGCTCAAGCTGCCCGTCGTCGACGAACTCGAACGCGTCCTGGACGCCACCACCCTGCCGACCCTCCTCCTCGGCGGCGACCCGCAGGGCGATCCCCATGACACGTACGCCTCGTGGGGATCGGCCCTCGAACTCCCGGCGGTGCGGGGGCTGGTGGTCGGGCGGGCGCTGCTCTATCCGCCGGACGGCGATGTCTCCGCGGCCGTCGACGTCGCGGCCGAACTGGTCCATGGGGGCGGCGCATGAACGCGTCGCGATCACCCTCCCGTCCGCGCCGGCACGGCTGACGGGCACAGACGGCCGAGCGGTTCCTCACCGCTCAGCGGGCGAAGTGCCACCCGGCCCGAGCTAACGACGGCGCGAGAGGGCCTGAGCGCGGCCGGAACGAAGGCACGGCCGGCCTCGCGGCCAAAGCCCCCGAGTTGCCCTGGGGTTGGCGCTGCCGGAACAACCAGAGTCGGCACGAATCCGGCAACGCCGGCGCACAGAGCCATACCGGTTCCGGCAAACCCTCACTCGGTCAGCGCATTCACCTGCATGATGGGTCTGTGACGGACTTCGCCGAAATCATGCTGCCCGACGGCACCTCTGTGCGGATGGAGTTGGCGCCCGTGGGCAATGCCCACGACAGTGTCGGCAACGGCCTACCGGGAGGCGTCGACGGTGTTTCCCCGATCGGCCGGGGAAACCGGGCCGTCGCCATCGCCACCGACACGCTGCGCACCGTGTTGCGTCCCCTCGGCCCGCTGATCCAGGAAGTGCACGCCGCGGTGAGTACGGCGCACGATCAACCCGAGGAGATCACGGTGCAGTTCGGCGTGCAGATCGGGCAGGACCTGAAGTTGGGCATCGTCGGGGCCGGCACTCAGGCCAACCTTTCCGTCTCGGCGACCTGGCGGCCGTCACACCGAACGGACTGAACGTGGGGTGGTTCCGCAGCGCGAGTGACGACTCGCGGCCCCCCGCGGTTTCGATCCTGAGCCGGGTGGACGACGAACCCGTCGGGTCGGGCGTGCTGCTGTCCGACCAGCAGGTGCTCACCTGCGCCCATGTGGTCAACGATGCCCTCGGCCGGGACATGCTGGACGTCCAGGACCCCGGTCCTGTCGCCCTGCGACTGAGGGTGTTCGGACCGGACAACACCGAGCTGTACTCGGCCGAGCTGACGACCTGGATCGCTCCGCGCCCGGGCGAAGGGGGACTCGGGGCGTACGAGTGGAACGGCGACCTCGCCGTACTCCGCCTCGACTCCGTACTGCCGCACGGCATCCGTCCGCCCCGCTGGCGGCCTATGGCCGAGAAGCAGCTGGTGCGTGCCTGGCACGGCAGCGCGGAGCGCGGTTTCTTCGCCGACGCCGAAGTGACCGAGTGCAACGGCCGGTTCGGTTACCTGGATGCGCCGAGGGACAAGCTCGCCGTCGGCCACGGCTACAGCGGTGGCCCGCTGTGGTCCGGCCAGGAGCGCGCGGTGGTCGGCCTTGTCACGGCGAAGCTCAACACCGACGGATCGTTGCGGCGTGCCTGGGCCATTCCCTGGCAGCGGATCCGCGACGAACTGGATCGTTCCGGTCTGGCCCACGCCACCGGGTGCCCCGGCGATGACGAGGACGACGGGTACGGGGATCCCCAATACACCGAACTCGTCGCCCTGTTGAGGCGAAGCCGGAGCCGCTCGGTGGACTGGGCCGGCTGCGGGCAAACCGTGGCCCGGGCCTTCGGTCTTGACGGTGGGGAGGGAGAACCCTCTGCCGAGGAGTTCGCCCGTCTGATGTTCGCGCGGGATCGAGCCCTGCCCGTGCTGGTCGGGGAGTTGCGCACTCTTGCCCCGGACCTGGCCGACGCGCTTCTCCTGGTCGGCCGCGGCCCCCGCTTCCCACGACTGCTCACGCCTGCCGAGCACGACATCCTGGTACGGCGCCTCGATGCGTTGGACGAGCCTTCCGTCGCCCGCGCACCGGCCGCTCTACGAGCGGCGCTGCCGCTGGCTGTCGTCCCTGAGCCGCTGGTGTCCCGGATGTCCCGCGGGGAGGGCAGCGGCGACCTGGTGCGCTATCTCGAGCAGTTGCCCGCGGACAGTGCGTCAGGCCACGTCACCATCGCCCCCGGTCACGTTTGGCAGACGCCTCCCGTCCCCGAGTTGGTGCGCGCCGTCGAGTTCCTGGCCGCCGGCTGTCCAGTGGAGCAGCAGCATGCCCTGCGCCAGTGGAGCGAGCGGGTCACCGAGCGGCTCGCCGTCCATCCCTCCGCCCTGTACGACCGCCGCAGGGACGCCGAGGAGTGGGCCAACCGGCAGCATCAGGTGTCGACGCCCCCACGGCTTCTTGTCGAAATCTCCTCGTGCAGTGCGGCCGACGGCTCGCCCCGCTATCGGCAGCGGCTGTGGTACGACGACGGGGACGGTCCCCGCCGGATCTCCGCGGACGACGCCCGGCCGCGCACCGTGGAGGACGCGGCGCGCGAGATCTTCGACGCGCTCGGTCCGCTGCACCCCCGGGCCCCCGACAGCCCGCTGCCGGTCGTGGAACTCGTCGTCGACCGTGAGGAGTTGGAGCTCCCGGCCGACGAATGGCGCGAAACGAAGTTGGACGGACTGCTCACACGTGTGCTGGGAGCCGAGTACCCCCTGGTCATCACCTGCCCCGAGCTGCGCGAGCTGGGTGGCCCGAGCTTCGAAGCACAGTGGCAGCAGCGCTGGCAGTGCCTTGACGAGGGCGGTGTGTTGCGGGTGACGCATCCCGAGACCGATCAGTTCAAGGTGTACGGCCTGCTGGCGGAGAAGCGGAACGTGTCGCAGGTCGTCATCGATCTCCCCGCGAAGACGCGAAGTGCGGTCGTCCAGACGTGTCTCCTGCTGGGCGTGCCCGTGGTCCTCTGGGACCGTGGTGACACCCGCGGCGCCCTCACCAGCCCGCACACCTCGAACGCCCCGGTGCGCTGCCTCCCGGAGGCCGTACGCGTATACCGCGCGAAAACACTGCAGCGACCGGAGGAGTTCGCCGGTCGACCGGTGCTCGCCTGGTCCGACGCCGACCGCGCACAGCCGTTGCCACAGCTCGAACTCAGCGACCCCACAGAGTCCCTATGACCCGCCATCACTTCGACGACCCGGTCGAGACGGAGGTTCTTCGATGAGTACGCAGGCGGACTGGCGGATGTTCCGCGGGGACGGACAGCGGCGCGAGGAGCCCCTACCGCCGGCCCCGCCGTGGCGCCGCTTCGGCGCGCGCCCCTCTCCGACCGGTTCGGCGGAGGGCCCGGACCACCTTCCCTACCTCATCTCGCCGGAACACGCCGACGTGGTGAACGCTGCCGTGCACCTGCGCCGCCCCCTCCTGGTCACAGGTCATCCCGGCACGGGCAAGTCGTCGCTGGCGCGGGCGATCGCCCATGAACTGGCGCTGGGGGACGTACTGCACTGGCCGGTGAACAGCCGGTCCGCCATCACCGACGCCCTTTACCGCTACGACGCCATCGGCCGGCTGCGGGAGACGACACTGAGCCGCGACCGGGGTGAAGAAGAGCCGCCCATCGGCAGCTTCGTCCGGCTCGGACCGTTGGGCACATCGCTGGTACCCGCCGCACGGCCCTCGGTCCTGCTCGTCGACGAGTTGGACAAGGGGGATGTCGACCTGCCCAACGACCTGTTGACCGTCTTCGAGGAAGGGGAGTTCGAGATCCCCGAACTCGCCCGCCTGCCCGAGGAGCAGTCGACGGTCGAGGTGCTCACCGCGCGGCCGGGCAGGCCGGCCCGCGTCGTACGGGGCTGGCTGAGCTGCACGGAATTCCCTGTCGTCGTCATCACGAGCAACGGTGAGCGGGACTTTCCGCCGGCATTCCTGCGCCGGTGCGTCCGCCTGGAGCTGCCGACGCCGGACGAGGCGCGGTTGCGGGCGATCGTCGCCGCCCATCTCGGAGAGACGGCAGCGGTGGAGGTCGGGGATCTGCTGGACGCGTTCCTGCAGCGCCGCGCGACCAAGGAGCTGGCCACCGACCAGCTCCTCAACGCTGTGTTCCTGCGGGCGGGAGGCGTGGACCTGTCCGCGGACGGACTGCTGGACGCGGTGCTGCACCGCTTGGGCGGGGCGGTCTGAGCCCGTGCGAAGGGCGGCGGACAGTGACCACGGCGCCCCCGGGCCTCCTGGTGGGCACTCGCCGCTCCAGCGTCTGGACGAAGCCCTCTCCGTCCTGGCCGACAGCGGCGTCGAGCTGTCCCACGACGAGCTTCTGGACACGTTGTGGCTGGCGGGCCGGCTGCCCGCGGAGGCGGTGGACGCACCCCTGCGACGGGCCCATTCCGGCAGGGAACCGTGGCCCGCGGGCGTCGACGGGCGGCCGGTACGCGACGAGCAGGAAGCGGCGGAGCCCGACCGGCCCACCTACCATTTCCCGGTGCAGAAGGCCCCGGGCGGCGGGGCCGGCGACCTGTACGCCGCGCCCGGCCCACCCAGCGCGTCGGCTCGCACCGGTTCGGACGGAGCGATGCCGCTACGCGCCCCCGAGGCCAAGGCGCTGCGCGCCGAGCTGCCGATCGGTCGGGCGCTGCGCCCGCTGAAACAGCACCGGCCGAGCCTGGTCCGCCAAGAGCTCGACGAAGTGGCGACGGCGACGGCGTTCGCCGATTCGGGCCTGCCCGATGTCGTGACACGGCCGGCCCGGGAGCGCTGGCTCGACCTCGCGTTCGTCGTGGACGACGGGATGTCGATGCTGCTGTGGCGGCGGCTCACCGTCGAACTGCGCACCCTGATGGAGCGCTCGGGGGCCTTCCGGATGGT
Organism: Streptomyces sp. NPDC102360; assembly: GCF_044766085.1. Taxonomy (NCBI): domain Bacteria; kingdom Bacillati; phylum Actinomycetota; class Actinomycetes; order Kitasatosporales; family Streptomycetaceae; genus Streptomyces; species Streptomyces sp. NPDC102360. Next base: position 12,965 of record NZ_JBIWLG010000010.1, read on the forward strand.
GCGGGTCCACGGCCTGCACACCCGGGGGACGGAACCCCCGGTGCTGCGTTCGCGGCCCTACGATCCTGGTGCACAGGACCTCCCGCCGACGGTCCTGTCCGATCCCACCGGGCAGACCCTCGTCCTGGTGGTGAGCGACGGGGTGGGGTCCGCCTGGCGGGACGGACGGATGCCCGCCGTTCTCGAGGAATGGTCGGGGCACGGGCCGACGGCCGTGGTCCACGCGCTGCCGCGGCAACTGTGGGACGGCTCGGGGATCCGCGCGGAGCGACGGCTGGTGACGACGCGGCAGCGCGCTTCGGCCCACACGTCCTGGACGGTGACGGACCCGGTGCTGCCGGCAGCACTGTCCCGTTTCAGCGGCGTACCGGTCCCAGTGCTGGAGCCGGATACGGCGTCCCTTGCCGCATGGGCACAGCTCGTAGCCGCACCGGGCGGCTCTGCGGTGCTTCCCCTGCTGGCACCTCCCCGCCGACGCCGCGGCGCCGGGCCCGGAGCGTTCACCGACGGCCCGGGCGACGTGCGGCGGTTCCGAGATGCCGCGTCCCCCGAGGCGTACCGTCTCGCGATCCATCTGGCGGCCGTCGCACCGGTGTCGGTGCCGGTGATGCGTCTTGTCCAGGATTCCGTGCCGTGGGCCGCGGACACCGGGCACCTCGCCGAGGTGTTCCTCGGCGGGCTCCTCCGGCCGGTGGACGAGGACGGTCGGCAGCCCGTGCCGCCCCAGCACCGGGCCTTCGACTTCACCGATGCGGCGCAGCGGGCGCTGCTCGGAGCGGTCCCGGCCGCCGAACTGGTACGCACCGGCCGGGCGGTCGGCCGCAGACTGGAACAACTCGTGGGCCGCTCCCCCGACTTCCCCGCCTGGCTCGCCCACCCCGACGGCCCCGATCGCCTGCCCCCGGGAGCCCACCCCTTCACCTCGGTCGAGGACGGGCTCGTGGGCCGGCTCGGGGCACCACGGCACACCGCCACGGACGTCGACGCGGGGGAAACCGTGTGTCCGAACTGCGACGCAGCGTTCGAACCGGGCGACGGGTTCTGCGGTGCGTGCGGGCAAGACCTGAGCGACGCGATTCCGGAGACGGCGGAGTGGCAGTTGCACGACGAGTGGGTCACGGAGAACATCCTCTCGACCGACACGAGGACCGGATGGGAGCGCCTTCCGGACGGGGTGTGCACCCTCGGCCCTTACACCCTTCACTTCGTCAACAGGACGGGCGCACGGGCGCTCGCTTATCTGGGCCGTGACCGGCACGGCACCGAGGTCGTCGTGCGAGCGCTCTATCCGGACTCCGACGACGACGATGTGCTCCTCCTCGACACGGCCGTGAAGGCCCTGCACCTCATGGCGGGCCAATACGCTCCCACGCTGCTCAGGCACAACACCACGGGCTCCAGGCCATGGTCGATCGAGTCGTTGGTCCGCTCCGCCGACGGCTCACCGGCACGGAGACTGAGCGACTTCCTGCAGGACTCCACACCCCTGCCCCTGCAAGAGGCGGTGTACCTGGGGCGGCAGATCGCGGACGCGGTGAGCCGGTGCCATCGGCTCGGCATGACGCTGACGGACTTCCACGAAGCCACGGTGCTGGTCACTCCCAGCCAGGTGACACTCACCGGCTGGACCTCCGCCATCAGCGAGTCCTGGGGGGAGACCCGTTGGACCTACGCGAACCAGGTTCTCCACAACGTCAGGACGCTCGGCGGCATCGTCGGACGGCTCGCACAAGGAACGGAGTACGCACCGCTCCTGGACATCCTCCAACGCTGTACCGAGGCGCATTCCACAGAAACAGCGCCGACCGCCCAGGAAGTCACCGACGTACTCGCCCAGTCCTTGCGGTTCACCCCGCCCGCACCACTGGGCACGGCACCATCGACCGGCTCACGGACGACAATCGGCCACATCGACGTCGCCCACAGCACTCCGGCGACCCGCCGCCCCTTCTCCCGGCTCGCGCGCGTCTTCAAGGGTTCCAGGGCCACTGAGGACGAGTCGCGGCGGAACATCCAGCTCATTCGTGCGCCGCTGCTCTCCTGCTATCGGATCGCGGTGATCTCGCTCAAGGGTGGCATCGGCAAGACCACGACCACCGCCGCGCTCGGCGCGACCCTCGCCACCCTGCGCCAGGACAGGGTCCTGGCGATCGACGCCAACCCGGACGCCGGCACGCTCGGCCGCCGCGTGTGTCGCGAGACCGGCGCCACCATCCGCGACCTGGTGCAGAACATCCCGCACCTGCACTCGTACATGGACATCCGCCGGTTCACCTCGCAGGCCCCGTCCGGCCTGGAGATCATCGCCAACGACGTGGACCCGGCCGTCTCGACGTCCTTCAACGACGCCGACTACCGCTCCGCGCTCGACGTCCTGGGCAAGCAGTACCCGATCATCCTGACGGACTCGGGCACAGGTCTCCTCTACTCCGCGATGCGCGGAGTCCTCGACCTGGCCGACCAGTTGGTCATCATCTCCACGCCGTCCGTCGACGGCGCGAGCAGCGCGAGCACGACCCTCGACTGGCTGTCGGCGCACGGCTACGCGGACCTCGTCCAGCGTTCCCTCACCGTCATCTCCGGTGTCCGCGAGACCGGCAAGATGATCAAGGTGGACGACATCGTCAGCCACTTCAAGACGCGCTGCCGGGGCGTGGTCGTCGTCCCGTTCGACGAGCACCTGGCGGCGGACACCGAAATCGACCTGGCCCTGCTGCGCCCGAAGACTCGCGCGGCCTACGTCGACCTCGCGGCCCTCATCGCCGAGGACTTCCCTTCAGCTCGAAGGATCGACGCTCCGGACATGCCGGGTGATGAGCCCGGGCCCTGACCGGCGGGCCCAAAACTCCGCGCCTGCGCCCAGGCTTTGCATTTGCAGGTTTCTCGGAAATTCCTCGACCTGGCACCCCGGGGCAGAAGTTTCTCGACCCGTCGGGCATGGCGCCTTCCCGACCAGGCACCGTCGCGCACGCCGACTCCACCTTGAGAAAACATCACCACAAAAGCCCCCACCTGCGCGAAGGCGCTTATCGACCGGACTCCATCATGCCGCGTTCAATAATGTCCATTACTTGTCCGCATTTGACATCCCCGCAATTGCAGCACACGCCCGCCCCGTGGAGGCCTTTCGGCGATTTTCACCCCACGCGCGCCAGATTTGCCTTACCGAACCGTATGAATAGCGATCGACGGGGGTGAAGCGCTAGCGTCCTTTGACGCAGGACAGGAAGCGGCCCCGGGTCGGCTGCACACCAAGACCGGGGCCACTCAGGCAAGTTGACCGATCAAGTACCTCAACTCAGAGGAGCAAGGCTCATGTTCGATCATCTCCCAACTGTCGGCCGTTACCGGCGTCCAGTTGATGACGAAGCTACTCTTCCGCGGCTGCGTCGTCGCGAAACCCGCGTATTGAGTGCCTGGACAGGCACGCTGCAGTTGAGCGCCTTCCTCGCGCTCGTCGTGCTGCCCATCGTGCTCCTCACCGACGCCTGGCAGGCACCCACCGGTGTCGGTGCCCTCGCTTTGACGCATGCACTGACCCGCCGCTCCTTCATCCGCTACCTGCGGATAGGCCACAGCTGACCCATCGGCCTCGCGGCGGTGGTTTCAGCACAACCACCGCCGCGCGGTCGAGCCGGGCACAACAGGAGAGGGAAGCGACCCGTGGGTGACAGGGGAGACAAAGTGCCCAAGCGTGACGCGGGGGACGGTGACTGCCTTTACTGCAAGCAGCCGTTCCAGCGGAAGAACCCGGTCGGGCGACGCCAGGTGTACTGCTCACCGGGCTGCCGCCGCGACGCCCAGCGCGAGCGGCGGCACGGCCGCGCAAGGGTGGCGCCCCCCGTCAGTCCGCTGCCGCTGGGACGAAACGTCGCCGAGGACCTCCAACTCCTCGTCGCCCGACTGCTGTCGGCGGAATACGAAGGACAGACTCTGACTGCACGGCTGCGACTGGCCGCGGAGGTGAGCCGGGAAGTGGAGTACTACACCTCGGCTACGGTGCAGGCGGAGCGCGCCGATGGCAGCAGCTGGGAGCAGATAGCCACCGCCGCATCAGTGAGCTCCGCGACCGCGCGGGCGCGCTGGTCGCGCAAGGAGGTCGGGCGCCGCCTGTCCCGCCGGGCCGCGGACCGGGCGACGGCCCGGCAGCCCGAGGCGGCCCGACCGACACCCCGGAATCCGGGGGGCGAGCAGGCCGTCCCCGACGCCGCGCCACGACCCGGCGGCAAGCTGGCGGCAGCCCTCTCCTGCCTGCACCGTGAGAGCGGGCTGACCATCAAGGAGGCGGCCGAGCAGGTCGGCTCCGGCCTGTCGGCACCCTACGTGTCACGCATCCTGTCCGGGGAGCGCCTGCCGACCTGGGAGGTGACGGAGGAACTGGCCGTGGTGTGTGGAGGCGACCCGGCCGAGGTGCGGGCACTGTGGGAACACGCCCAGGGCATGACTCCCCCGGTGCGGCACCCACTGTTCGACACCGTGCACCGGCTGCACGCCGCGCTGCGCGGCCTGCATTTGTCCGCCGCACGTCCGAGCAGTGAGCGCGTCAGCGAGGCCAGCGGCGGCCTCCTCACAGCCGAGCAGGTCACGTCCATACTCCACGGGCATCTGGTGCCGACGTGGCCGATGACCGGCGCGTTCATCAAGGCTCTTGGCGGCTGGCCTGCCGATGTCCGGCCACTGTGGGAGGCCGTCGAATACGGCTTTCTCGCCGACCTCGAACCACAGAGCACAGAGACCAACGACGGGGCACCTTCCGGTCCTGAACCCGATCTCCCGGAGGCTCCATGAGGTCCGCCCTGTGCCGCAAGAACCCCGCACAGCCCTGTCCCCTCGGTACTACGGTCACTGCAGAACACTTGGACCATACAGCCGAGTTGGCCGTACAGCTGCCGCCCGACTACCGGGCCTTCTGCGCGCTGTATCAGGATGCCTACCTGCGCTACACCCAGGTCCGTATCCGCGACGTACAGGCCGGACGCCGCATAGTGGCCGGCGCTCTGGGTCTGCTCGCCACGCAATGGCCGCACGCCCTGACCACCATCCGCCCCACAGAGGTGGCCTGGGAACTGTTGCGCTCTCTGATCGGCCGCGCGGGCCGCGCGACGGGAGGTGGGCCGAACAGTGCCGGGGGCTGTGAAGTGCTCTACCGGGCCCTGCCCGCGATCCAGGCCGACGCCGTCATTCTGCGCCACCGCCTGTTGCTCGACGCTCGATCCAGTGCCGAACTCATGGGCACGGAACCCTTCACCGTAACCTGCCAACTCACGCTGGCCTACCGGTCGTTGCCCGTAACGTTCGCCGACTGCTTGCAAGCCGCGCCTGGAAGCACTTCCGCACGCAACCCCGCGTTATAGCCAAGTACCCCATTCCATCGCGAGGTTCCGACACACGACCTCCCCCGCTCTGACTACGATGAAAGTTCGCCGTTCTCGGGGGATCCGCATGAACACCAGCGACGAGTCTCTGTCACGCACCATCGATATCAATCGGCCCAACCTCGCCCGGATGCAGGATTACTACCTCGGCGGCAAGGACAACTACCCCGCCGACCGCAGAGCGTGCGAGGAGTTACTCGAATACGCACCGAGTGCCCCCACCGTGGCACTGAGCAATCGCCGCTTCCTGCAACGGCTCATCCCCTACCTCATCCTTGAGCACGACATTCACCAGTTCCTCGACCTCGGCTCCGGACTGCCCACCCGCAACAACGCGCACGACATCGCACACGATGTCGACCCGAAGACCCGCGTCGTCTACGTCGACAACGACCCCATGGTGTTCGCCCACGGCCGGGCCCTGCTCGCCGGCGCGCAGCGCACCGCGGTCATTCAGGCCGATCTGCGTTCACCGCGGTCCATCGTCGAGCACCCCGGCGTGCAGAAACTCATCTGCTTCAAGGAACCCGTGGCCGCGCTCTACGTGTCCGTACTGCACTGCATCCCGGACACCGACCGACCTGATCGGATTCTGCGTGACATGGCCGACCTGCTGCCTCCCGGCAGCGTCCTGGTAGTGAGCCATCTCATCAGCGACGACGCCACCGTCCGGGAGGCCGTCACTGACCTCATGCTGGACACACTCGGCGGACAGTGGGGAAGAGTTCGCCAACGCCGCGACGTGCAGAGCTACTTCCGCGATCTCACACTCCTCGATCCCGGTCTGGTCGACATCGACACCTGGCCCACCGGGACCGCGCCCGCCCGCGAGCCGTCCAGCCATGAGTGGATCGAGTACGGCGGAGTCGCCAAGATCGCCTGACCGCAGCAGCCTCCCCCGTTCCACGACTGACGGGGGCTCACCGGGCGCCACCTACAACGACTGCGCCTTCGCCTTGAGCAGCCGAATGGTGTCGTCCGGGTCCACCGCATAGTTGAGGAGCGTGTCAAGGACCGACCGGTAGGGGTCGCACGCGACGCGGCCGTCCAGGAACCGCGCGCCGTCCAGGTCCTCCAAGTAGACGGTGTCCGGAAGCCCCAACTGATCGAATCGCAGATATGTGATCGGGTTGGTGACCGGTGGGCAGTAGTCATCGCGCATCTGCGTCAACTGCAATGTGATGTGCGGCTCCTGGGCCGCTTCGACCAGGCGCTCCAACTGCTTGCGCATCACCTGGTGCCCGCCACCGGGCATCCCCAGCACATTCTCGTGCAGCAGCACCCATAGATTGGGCGCATCGGAGCGCCACACCAGCTCCTGTCGGCGTAGCCGCAGTTGGACAAGACGATCCACTTCGTCCGGCGTCACATACGGCTTGCCGCGCGCCACCCAGGTCGCGTACTCCTTGGTCTGAAGAAGTCCGGGGACGAGCTGCAACTCGTAGGTACGGATCGTCGAGGAGGCTTCCTGGAGCGCTATGAACCTGTCGAACCAGTCCGTCAGGACGTCGTCGAAGCTCTTCCACCACCCCGCGTTGGGCAGCTCGCGCACCAGCTCGACACAGAGCGCGATGTCCCGCTCGCCGACACCGTAGAGCCTCAACAGCACCGAAACGCTGTGTTCGGTAATCCCCTCGCCCCAGTTCTCGATGCGGCTCACTGTCGATGCATGGCAACCGAGGACCTCCGCCGCCTGCCGCGCCCCCACGCCGGCCTCCTGGCGCCGCCGCCGCAGCAGCCCGGCGAGTACTCGGCGCAGCACCGTGGGGTTGTGTCGGTCCGGCTCGCGAAAGACATCAAGGTCGGGGAGGTGAAGCGGATGGGTGGCGAACATGCGGGCTCCTGTGGGGTCAACTGTGCGAACGAGTTTTCCACCCAGGAGCCCGCTGGGGGCCCAAATCCCTTTATTTACCTAGAGAGTTACGCAACCAACGCGTCGAAATCCCCCTCCTTCGCGCCAGCCAGGAAGGCGACGACCTCGGCACGCGTGTAGATCAGCGCGGGCCCTTCCGGGTCGCGGGAATTCCGCACCGCGATCGAGCCGTCCACCAGCTCGGCCATCTCGACACAGTTGCCGACGGCCGCACTGTGCCGACTCTTGACCCACCGCACGCCACGAAGCGACGTGGCGGGAACACCATTCAGAACAGAGTCCATTCGAGCCTTCCTCCTCCGTCTCATTCGAACGCACTCCCCCGCAGAGAAGAGACTGCCGAGTCACGCTGCGTACACAAATGCGCCCCAACCCCAACGAGCACAATTTCACGCGCAATTGCCCAGGCCTCCTCTCGACCGGGATACTGAAGGGACCAGGGCCGCTCCCGTGCGGTCGACTTGCCGTCTCACGGGGAGGGCCATGCGGACGCAGGCAGTGACTACAGCGTGTCACGCACAACCGCCCAGTGGTGCACTGAAACGAGTCGAACAGAACTCGACACAAGACGGCGTCATTCCGTCACCAACGGCGCATGAATGGGGCCTGTCTCTCGGAATTGCCACGTCCGGATTCGCCGCACTCGTCCTGGATCCTCGACCGGGTGACGCTATGAACCTGCGCACGTTTGTCTCGAATGCCCTGGATGAATGGGGACTAGCTGCGCACACTGAAGAGGTCCTGCGCGCTGCCACCACCCTGGCGGCAGGAATGAACGCCACAGAGAACGCGGACACCGACCGACAACAGAGCGTGTCCCACAGGTGGTTGGGGCTTCTTCGGAGACGTCGCTCCGTCATATGCGTGGTGACGGAACTCCGTCCCTGGAGAGAGGACAAGGAGCTTCTTCAAGGGCCGATTCCCTCGGATGACGGCCACACCGTCTGGACCACAGTCCGCTATTGAACGGACGCGAGCACAGCGCACTCCCCCGTCACGCGGAGTCTGTGTCGACGCCGGCCGAGCCCATCAGCCTCACACCATGTTCCACCGGCAGCAGCGCGACGCGCCACCGGGTCGACGGGCCGCCACGGAACCGGAACTTCCCGCTTCTGCCCGGCCGTTCGGTCCACCCGCGCTGAACGCGCGTGCCGCGGCCTGCTCCCTGGGAACTCGCCCGGGTGCGGCTTGTCTGTACGCTGACAAATGAGCCGGTTTCCTCTAGCCTCTGGAATTCCGGAGCGAGTTCCTTCCCCCCACATGATCCGCCGCTGTGCCGCTCGAAAATCACGTGGCCGAACTGGCCGAAACGGCCGAAGGTGAGGGGAAATGCGGAAGAGAATCGTCCGTTCTCGATTAAGAGTGAAAGCGACACTCTTGTCGATCGCAGTGTCCGTGGCGCTGGTGAACCTGCCCGCCGTCGAGGCGCAGGCCGCCGATCCGGTGCGGCTTCCGCCGGCCGCTTGCGCGGGGATGGCCGCGCCAGGAGACGACGGGAACTCCGTCGACGACGAGAACCACGCCGCCATCCGGCTCGACCTGCCGGCTCCCGACGGCGAGGTGGCGGTCGACGAACAAGGCAAGATCGACCTCAAGGGCATCCTGCACAAGCAGGCGAGCATGGTCGACCTCGCGATGGGCCGTACCGTCACGACCGACTTCACCATCGGTCCGCCTCCGGAGGGTGTGTCGGGGTGGGCCTCGTCGTGGAAGACGCGCCTGCGTCCGCCGCAGCTCGGCGAGAACCTGGTGTGCACCCGCGCCGAACGCGAGCCGAAGCGGTTCGCGCGGGTCCTGCGCTCCTTCGACATCGTCGACAAGATCGCGCCGAGCAACGTCACCGGACTGAGCGTCGGCGACATCACGCACAACTCGGCCACGGCCAGTTGGTCCGCGGCCACCGACAACTACGGTCTGGCCGGCTACGACATCAGCGTCGACGGCGGGCCCGCCGTGCGGACCAACAGCGCGAACCGCTCGTACACCATGACGGGCCTGCCCCCGGAGACCGAACACACCATGTCCGTCGTCGCCGTGGACCTGGCGGGCAACAAGTCGCCGACCCCGGCCACGAAGACGTTCAGGACCGCCGCGACCCCGCCCGACCCCGATCCCGAGCTGAAGCTCGACGTGGAGGACGGCGGCGCCACGGCCACGTGGCAGCCCGACCCCAACGGCGACGTCACCTACCGCACCTACCTGGACGGTGAGCGCCTGGCCGAGTTCCCGATGAAGCAGTACTGCCTGGACGACGCGGGCAAGCCGGCGGACCCGTGCACGGCGCAGAGCACCATCACGTACCCCATCGAGTCGCTGGAGTCGGCCACCGCGTACTCGTTCCGCGTCGAGGCGGTCAAGGAGGACGGCACCAAGTGGCGTGACTTTTCAGGTGACTTCACCACGAAGACGGTCGCACCCGCGGTCCCCGACGCGGTGACGCAACAGGTCACCAGCGAGAGTTCGCAATGCGTCGCGCAGGGCGGTGACTTCTACGTCGCCAAGAGCGTGCGTGCCGACGTCACGGTGCCCGGTGGCAGCACCGAGGTGTTCCCCGGCTGCTACACCGCCGCCGACGCCAGCTGCGTCGACGAGCACATGCCGCCGGACGAGGACGAGAAGTTCGACTGCACGGACGATGTCACCAAGCTGCTGCGTGATGTGTCGTCGCCCGGCGGTGGACCGGCGCTCTCCTCGCTCTCCTCGTCGAGCGGCGCCGACTCCACCTCCGGTTCCGGCGACAAGGTGACTCCCCTGTTCAACCCCGGCAACCCGATCCAACCGGTCGTCTGGTGTCTGGAGAGCCGCGCCTGCACGATCCTGCTGGCACCTCCGGTGGAGGCGGCGGCAGGCGCCGCGGTGTCGTCCGTTCTCGCCGCGGTCATCTACTGGGTCGTCGTGATCGCGGGCGCGATCATCGTCGGCGTGCTGCTGGGAGCGCTCTGGTCGATCATCGACGCCTCCCCCATCGCCATCGGCGGCCTCCTCGAGTACCCGATCGACCACACCACCGACTTCGACACCTACGAGGACTGGGGGCTCGAAGAGGGGCAGTGGTACCAAAGCCTGGCGGCATACGCCCAGTTGATCAGAACGACGAAGGAGGCGAGCGACGAGTTCGATCTGCCCTTCGCCTGGACCACCGCTGAGGACTCGTACATCCGGCGGACCATCGACGAGGCCTGTGCCAAGCAGAAGAACGCGTCGAGCAGCATCGCCCCGTGCGACGACGACGTCGCCTTCTACGTCCCGGGCGGGAAGAACTACCGGTTCAGGGACATGCAGCAGACCGGGGATCACATCGTCGAGGCGATGGACTACCAGCATCCGCAGGCCCCGCAGCGCGTCCAGTGGCTCGCTCCCGGACGCAGTCAGGGCGGCCAGGCGGCGCGGAATGCGGGCTTCTCGCGTGGCTGGTTCGACACGGCGCAGTTCCAGCCGAACGCCTGCACGGGGCGGGTCGCTAAGGTCTGCGACGAGTTCCCGTTCTGGACGACGACCCAGGCGGTCAACCTGTCGGGCCCGACCGCATCGATGAAGCCGGTGCCGCTGGCAGAGGCGGGGCCGCAGGGCTCCGACATCTCCGGCTTCTACCGGAAGTGCAAGGTCAAGGACGCGGAGAAGTTCGTCGTGCTGCCGATCAAGTCGTGGGTCCAGGCGGGTGCGCCGAGCTTCGGCTTCCGGGTCAACGGAAGCGGTGCCAACCTGTGCATGAAGCCGGAACGGCCGTAGGGCGCGGGCACGGCAACGTCAGTGCATAGGTAACTGCCCGCCCGCTGAGCTCCGGCTCAGCGGGCGGGCGGAGCCCAGGTCGGGTACGAAATCAGGTACGAGATCAGCGAGTTCAGGAGGTTGAAAGTGCTGGACGACATGTCCGTGCTGCGTGAAGCGGTGGCGGGTTACCGGACGGCGGCGACAGCCGCGGGTCTCACCTGGCCCGAGGCCCCCGCCACGCCCGACGGGCAGCCGCCCGAGCTGGTCCACCGGCTCTTCGATGTGGAACGCGTCCCGGAGCAGGTGACATGGCTCATGTCCCGGGGGTGGGAGGGGCGCCTCCTGCCCGGCGGCGGACTGGTCATGCCGTGGCCGGAGGACGGCGGGGCGCTCGACGACCTGTCGCTGTCGATCGGTGTTCCGTTCCCCTGGCGGCACCAACTGCCGCTGTTCCACTTCGAGCACGTCTACTTCACCGTCGTGCTCAGCGGCGACCACGAGGGCGAGATCTGGCGCTACACGATCCCGCCCGACACCTGGGACGCGGCCCGCGCGGCCACCAGCCTGGCCGCGCTGTTCACGACGTGGACGAGGGCGACAGAGCTCGGTTTCGTACGCCACGACAGCACGCACCACCACTGGCTGACGCTCGGAGACGGCACCGGCAACGACGACGACACCGTCCGTGAACTCCAGCAACTGGCCCCTGACCTGGACCCGTTGGCCTTCCCGATCTACATGCCCGACCACCCGCTCACACGAGCCCGACAGGTCGAGTGCGGCGTTGACATGAGCAGCGTCGACGAGGACCGGGCCCCTGAGATCATGGAAGAGCTGCTGGACGAGATCGACGCCGTCCGTGGCTCCATCGGTCTCTGAACCACGGCCGGGCGCCGCACCCGAGGATCAGCGCAGCCCCGGTACCAGCAGGACCTTGCAGGCGTCCCCCGTCAGGAGGTCCATGGCCTCGTCGACCTGGCTCAGGGGCAGTCGGTGTGTGATCAGCCAGTCCAGGTCCAGGCGGCCGGAGTTCAGCAGGAGCATGGTCTGCTCCCAGGTTTCCCACAGGCGGCGGCCGAAGATGCCGCGGAGTGTGATGCCGCGCTTGTTGATCTGGGCGGCGACGTCGATCGGCACCGGTCGGCCCGGGTGGCCCACGGTCACGACCGTGCCTTCTCGGCGCAGCGCGTCGAAGAGGGGCGGGAGTGCGGCGGCGGCTCCCGAGCACTCGAAGGCCACGTCGGCGCCGCCGCGGTGGCCGCTCAGTTCGCGGCTGCGCTCGGCGATGCCGTCGCCCGGCTCCATGGCGATCACACCGAGCCGTTCGGCCTCGGCGCGGCGGAAGGGGTTGGGCTCGATCACGATCACGTAGGCCGCGCCCATCAGGGAGGCCAGGCGGGCGACGACCATGCCGACCGGCCCCGCGCCGCTGACCAGAACGCCGCGGCCCGCGACTGAATACCCGGCCCGCTGGATGGCGTGGACCGCGACGCCGGCCGATTCCATCAGTGCGCCGGTCTCCAGGGTGACGTTGTCCGGAAGGGGGACGCAGATGCTGTCGGGCACGGCGACGCGTTCGGCGAAGACCCCGTCGAAGTGCATGCCGAGGATGTGCGTGTGCTCGCAGGTGTGGGCGTCCCCGGTGCGGCACGCGAAGCACTGCCCGCACGGCAGGTGGCTCTCCAGTGCGACACGGTCACCGACGCGCAGGTTGTCCACTCCGGCGCCCACCTCGACGATGGTGCCCGCCGCTTCGTGCCCGAGGACGACGGGGAGCCCGAGGTTGAAAGCCTGGGCGGCCGGTGACCACTCGTAGCATTCGCGGTCGGTGCCGCACAGTGAGGCCGCCGTGATCTCGACGACCACCTGGTCGGCGTCTGCCTTGGGCTCGGGCGCGTCGGTGACGTACTCGACTCCCTTGTCCGCCGCTGCCTTGACGACTGCTCGCATGAGTTCGTACTCCTTGAAATCAATTCCCGCGTGCGGATGGGGTGTTGGGTTGGTGATTCGTGAGCGGGTCAGACCGAGGCGGGTGTCTGCGCGAAGCGCGTGAGGACGTCGACCGGGCCGACCTGGCCTCCCTTGAGCAGCAGTCGGCAGCCGGCCACGGCCGCGTCGCTGTCGGTGCGGAGGATGGGAGCGGCCGTGACGAACTGTGCGGAGACACGAAGCTCGCTCACTCCCATGGCCAGCAGTGCGTGGCTGGAGGTGTCACCACCGAGCACGGCGATGTCGCGGGTGAGCCCCTTGACCGCCATGTTCGCGGCCATGGTGCCCAGGAGTTCACCCACGTATGCGGCGTCGAGAGGGCCGGCCGCCGCGTAGCGCGGGTCCTGGGTTCCGCGGGTGGTGTGCACGATGACATTGCGTCCGGCATCGAGCCAGGCGGCCGTACGTTGCTCCAGATCGTCCAGCAGGGACGGGTCCTCGCCGCTGAGTACCTGGGCGGGCACGGCCAGTTCGGCCCAGCCGTGCGCGAGGGCGTCGGCGATCTGCGCGGCCGTGGTACTGGAGGCGGAGGCGCTGACGGCCAGCACTGGCCCGGCGGCCGACTGGGCGTCGGCAGTGACAGTGGCAGTACCGGATCGCTCGGTCGCCGTACGTGCGAGTGCGGCCATCACACCACCGGAGCCGACCACGATCGCCGGGCCATCGCGGACGGTGTCTTCCCGCAGCGCCCGCGCCAGCGTGTCGAGATGGCCCTCCTCGACGGCGTCCACGACGAAGGCCGCCCGGTTGGAGCGGCGGAGTGTCGCCCACCGCTCGGGGAAGGAGCCATCGGCGTGGGCGGGAAGATGGATGGCCTCGGGCGCCTCACCGGTCCGCAACTGCCCGGCGATCACCTGTCGCAGGTCGGCCTCGTCCATCGGAGTCGACGGATGGCGCGCCATGACGGGGTGCCGGTCGAGGCGGTGCACACCGTCCGAGTAGCGGGCGAAGTGGTTACTGAAGGCGGTGTACCGGCCGAAGTCCGGCTGCGCCGGGGCGATCGCGACCGGCCCGTGGCCGGGGAAGCACTCGTGCAGCAACTCGACTCCCCTGCCGATGCTGCCGCGCTCCGCGGAACTGTCGAAGGTCGAGCAGACCTTGTAGATGAGCACATCGGCGTCGGCCGTGGCGATCTGCTCCAGCTGTGCACGGACCAACTCGCCGAAGGCGGCCCCGCCGAGGGAGCGCGAGGGCCCGGCGATGCCCACGACATCGCAGTCGGTGGGCAGTTGGCGACTGCCGTCCCCGATGACGAGCACGGCATCGAGTCCGTGCCGGTGGGCCTGTGCGAGGACATCGCCGGCCCCTGTCAGGTCATCGGCCACGAAACTGACGTACGTCATGCCAGACCCCCCTCCCTACGGCCACCTCTCCGAACGCGCGCCCGGCGTGCAGCAGCGCCGGATCGCCCGCCTCGGACGCCGCGTGTGCCGCCGCCTCCAGGGAGACACCGTCGACGGCCGCCGTCCACGCGGCCCGGAGGCTGCGCACCCCGGCCGCAGGACCGTCGGGGTGTGCGGCCACACCGCCGCCCGCGAGCATCAGCAGGTCGGTCGATCCGGTCGCGGCGAACGTCGGTGCCGGGGTGGTGACATTCTGGGCGGACGACAAGGTCGGCACCGGGCTCAGGGTGTGCCCCAGGGGCTCGAAGAGGCTGCGCACGTTGGCGGTGACCTCCTCGTCCGTCTCGTAGAACTTGCTGCCCAGACCGCTGACATGCAGGTGATCGGCGCCCGCCAGGCGGGCCAACTGCTGCCACACCCGGTACGACATCCCGAGCGCCGGAGAGCGCATCGACCCGGCCAGGCCGGCGCGGTGGCCGTGCACGGGAACCTCGGAGAACTCGCGCAGCCAGGCCAGCGCGGGCAGTCCCATGACGGGAACGTTGAGCATCACGCACCGGCCGCCCGCCTCGACCACCATGTCGTGCCGCCGCCGGAGCCCGGCGAGGTCTCCCGTGATGTTGAAGGCGTACATGACGGGGTGGCCGGTGAGCTGCTCGGCCTCCCGGATCTCTTCGGTGGCGACGGCGACCCTGCGTTCCAGGGGAAGGTACGTCGGATCGGTCATCAGCTCGTCGTCCTTGATCAGGTCGATCGAGGCCCGCGCCAACTCCCGTACGACCAGCCGGAATTCATCCTCGACAAGACCGACGTTCGGCTTGATGATCGTGCCGATCATGGCGCCTTCGACGTCACCCATCAGCCTGCGGGTTCCCGGGATGCCGAACGCCGGGCCCGGGTGGGCGGCGACGAACTCGTCCGGCAGCTCGATGTCCTGCACGCGGCAGGCGAACAGTTCGCCGAGCTCGAAGAGGTTCCCCGCGATGGCGGTCTGCAGGGTGGCCAGATCCGTCCCGATGTTCTCCATCGGGAATTCGACCACCGCGAGGGCGGCCTGCACCTTCTCGGGGCAGGAACGCGAGGGCAGCGACGGGACGCGCTCGCCCAGTTCGCGCACGCTGACGACCTGCGCGGCATGCCGTTCACGAACGTGGGGCGACTCGCCGGGCACCGGGACGAAGGTGCCGCTGGACTGCTCCCCCGCCATCGCCGCGGCGGCCCGCTCCGGGTCGATCTCGGATTCCAGATAGTACGTGCAGCGGATGACCCGTTGGTCACGCATGTGCTCTCCGTTTCTCAACGAGCTTGGTACGAGGGGGTGTTGTGCTGACTTGGTGGTGGAGCGTCGGCGGCAGCGACTGCGGGTTGCTTCAGGACCCGGCGTGCCCACAGGGCCGTGATCAGCGGACACAGGATCGAGGTCACCACGACCGACGAGGCGATGAGCACGGTCGCGGACTGGGCGGCCGGCGCGTAGACGGGGTTGGCGGACGCCACGATGGAGGGGACGACCGCCGCGTTGCCGGCGGTGGTTGCCGCGGCGAGGCCGGCGATGCCGTCACCTCCGGTGGCCTTATCGGCCAGGAGCAGGACCGCTCCGCCGGCGAGCACCACGAACAGCCCGAGCGCGACTCCCAGCAGACCGGCCTCCCAGACGGCGGTCAGGTTGAGTGTGAGCCCGAGCGAAAGGCCCAGGAACGGCACGATCGCGGGGACCGCGGGGGCCAGGAAGCGGCGCATCTCCGGGTCGAGATTGCCGAGCAGCATGCCGAACGCCAGCGGCAGGATCGCCCCGACCAGGGTCTGCCAGGGGAAGGCGGAGAGTCCGGCGACGCCGAGCGTGACCATGGTGAGGAAGGGGCCGGACTCCAGGCTCATGACGCTGTACGCGCCGACGTCGCGCTTGCGTCCGAACTGCGCCATCAACGACATGTACAGGCCGCCGTTGGTGTCGTTCAGCGCGGCCACGACCGCCAGCGTGGACAGCCCCGCGAGGGCGCCGCCGCCGATCGGCGACTCCCCCAGGAGCCGGCCCATCACGACGCCGACGAGCATCGCGAACACGACCTTGGACCCCAGCAGCACACCGCCCTTCTTCGCGATGTACGGCGTCGCCTTCACGTCCAGGGTTGCGCCCAGACAGACGTAGAAGACCGCCAGGATCGCGGGCAGGCCGGTGTACAGCGCCCCGGTGAAGGAGCCGAAGAACTCTCCGGAACCTGGCGCTGCCGTGTGCACCACGGCTCCGACCAGCATCGGGACGAGCATCAGCCCGCCGGGCACCTTCTCGATGCCCGCCTTGATGGGCAAAGCCATGACGACCTCCGAACGGCGATGTTCGAATGAACATTGAATGAATCGGACCGTAGCCGTGGCAAGTACCCAGGTCAATAGGCCCCCGTGGACATGACCCTCCGTATCGAGCCGAAGCGCGCAGCACATTCCGGCCCACCCGTGGTGCGCAAGTGAACAGGTAGTGTTCATATGAACAGCACGTCGTCAGGGTGGCCGGGACCAGGTCGCGCACCCTCCGCGAAGAACAGGGCCGGAGGCCGGATAGCGTTATGGACGTGGCTCAAGACGAGGTGGATACGGTGCGGGGCTCCCGGCAGAGGGCCATCCTGAGGGCGCTGCAGACGTCAGGGCAGGTCGACGTCAACACGCTCGCGGAGTGCTTCGGTGTGTCCGGCATGACGATCCGCCGCGACCTCGCCGAGCTCGATCACGCAGGGCTGCTGGACCGCGTGCACGGCGGCGCGGTGCCGCGCAGGGCACCCGCGTACGGCTCCCGGTCCACGACGATGACGATGGAGAAGTCGCGCATCGCACGGGCTGTGGCGGAGCTCGTCGAACCGGGCGCATCGGTGGGCATCGACACGGGCACCACGTGCAGCGCCGTCGCCGCGGAACTCGCCGACCGCAACGACCTGACGGTCATCACCAATTCCCTCCACGCGGCGTTCGAGCTGCGTGACACCGGGAGCCGGGTCCTCGTCCTGGGTGGACTCATGACACCCGAACTCAGCCTGACCGCCTCCACGGCGGCGCAGGAACGACCCCAGATCCACCTGGACCTGCTGATCCTCGGCTGCGGCGGGCTGTCCGTCGACCACGGGATCACCTACTTCGACCCCGCCGAGGTCGAGGTGCGCCGCACCCTCCTGGACCTCACCGACCGGGTCGTCGTCGCCGCCGACCACACCAAGTTCGGCCGCAAGAAGGCGATGGCCCTCGGCGACCTCTCCATCATCGACGTCCTCGTCACCGACGAGCAGCCCCCGGCCGAACTACGCCCGGCGCTTGCGGATGTCGTGGTGGCTTCGTAGCGGTCGGGCCGTGGCCGCTGAGCAGGTGATCCTTCTTGCCGCCCCGCATCCACCCGTCGCGGGGCGTCGTTCCCCGGGCATGAAGAAGATCATCACCGTCGCCGGTCTCGCGCTCGCCGCCACCGGCCTCGCCGCGCCCGCCCATGCCGACAACGACAGCAACTTCGGCGGTGGCATCAACGCCGCGAACAACTGGAACTTCAGCGCCGCCGCGGTCTGCTTCCAAGAGCTGGCCGTCGTCCCGGTCGGTGGATCCTCCGTCGGGAACGCGGTCAACCACTGCGCGAACGGCAACGTGCTCGACCCCAAGTAGTAGCTGACGCCCACGCCGCGAGGAGGCCGTGCCGGCTCCACGACGACGGCACGGCCTCCTCGCGGCCCGTAGTGATCTACCCGCCCATCCGGTCGCCGCAGAGGCGGTGAGCACGGTGCCGCACTGCGAAGCGCGGGCTACGCTCCTGGGGTGGAGATCCCCAACACCCGCCGGGAGCGCGCCCGTCGGCGTCGCGCCGTCGCTGACACCGTCCTGGACCGGCTCGGCCTGTTCGAGCGGTGGCGGCCACTCGGGACGCCGCTACTCGTCGGATCCGTCGCTCTCGACCTGGTGGTGGAGCCCGACATCGACATGGAGATCTACTCCCCCGCCCCGTCCGTCGCCGACGGGTTCGCCGCGCTCGTGCCCTGCTCGGAGCTGCCGGGCGTGCGCAAGCTGCGCTTTGCCAACGCTCTCGACCTGGCGGACCGCGGCCTGTACTGGCGCCTGGACTACGAGTTCAAGCCGGACGAGACCTGGACGATCGACATGTGGTGGCTGCCCGACGACCACCCCGGCCCCCGCGCGGCCGACCTCGTCACCCCGGTACGTGACGCCCTGGACGACCAGACGCGCGACGCCATCCTGGCCATCAAGGAAGGCGCGCTGACGCGTGGCGAGGCCACCCAGGGGGTGTGGGTCTACCAGGCGGTGCTGGACCACGGAATCCGCACCTATGACGAGTTCCTTGCCTGGCAGGCCTCGACCCCGACGACGGACGTGCTGACGTCGTGGCGGCCGCACAGGGACTGAGGTGCCGTGTGGGCACGTGCGCCGAGGAGTTCGGCCGGTCGATCGGGTGTCGCGGCCCGTCCCGGCTCACCCGGGTGTGGTCGGGCGGGCCGTGGGGCGGTCGCCGCCCGTCGGCGTCGGGGACTCGGAGGATGCGGACGAAGGGGGCGGGGACAAGGCCGACGGGGCCGAAGTGGACGGCGTTGCCGGGTTCGGGACCGCCGGGCTCGACGGCGCCGGCGGCGAAGGGCTGGGCGTCGGGTCACGGTCGGGGGCGGTCGGGGACGACGGCGCGGCGGGCGGCACGGGAGTGCGGTCCGGGGACGTGTCCGGGGCCAGGACGACGTAGCCGACAGCAAGGGCCGCGGCAGCGGCGAGACCGCCGACCGGGAGAAGGTAGCGCCGCCCCGTGGCGCGAAGTCGCGGCAGTCGGCGCAGATGCGGACCGGGCGGCCGGGCCGGGCGCAGGGTGCGCACGGTGACGTTGTCCGCGTGCGCGGCGAGCGCCTCGCGAAGCCGTTGCTCCACCGGGCGTTCGGCGTCGTCGGCCGGACGGGCCCGTGGCGTGCGGGGAGTCATATCCGGCCCTCCAGGCTCTTTTCCAGTGCGTCCAGGGCGCGGCTGGCGTTCGACTTCACCGCGCCTTTGCTGATGCCGAGGGTGGCGGCTATCTCGGCCTCGCTGAGATCGGCCCAGTAGCGCAGGACGAGGACTTCGCGGCGGCGCGGCGTGAGCCGGGACAGCGCGTCCAGGACCTCGCGGTGTGCCTCGTCGAGGACGACCGAGTCCTCCGCGGACGGGGCTTCACCGGCCGGTGGCGGGGTCCACGCCCGGGCCGTGCGGCGACGGCGCAGCACCGAGCGTGCGGTGTTGACGACCGCGGTGCGAAGGTAGCCGAGGGCGTTGTCCACCTCCGTGATGTCTTCGCCGTGGCGGCGGTAGAGCGCGGTGAACGCGTCCTGCACGACATCCTCGGCCGTGCCCAGGTCGTCCACGAGCAGCACCGCAAGGCGCACCATGCGCAGCCGGTGCGCGTGGTAGAGCTCGCCGATCGTGGGTGGCCGGTCGAGGTGCGGGGGCGTGGCGCCTTGCGGGTACGCGTACGTGTACGAGTGGGCGTACGGGGGTGTGTCCCGGCCCGGCGCATCGGTGGCCGGGGCGGGCATCCCTTCGAGGGCGGACCGCTCGCGTCGCAGCAGCCCACGCAGCACGTCCCGCCATCCGGTGCGGACTCGGCGTTGCGGGAGGGCGAACGACCTTGGTGGCGGGGCGAGTTCGTGGGCTGCGGCGGTGTGCACAGGGTTCCTCGGGTGTACGGCGTCAGCGGTGCGAGCGGCGGCCTACGGCAAAGAGGGTCCCCGCGCCACCGACGACGAGTGCGGCGGCCCCGGCCCCCAGGACG
Source organism: Streptomyces sp. NPDC102360 (assembly GCF_044766085.1). Taxonomy (NCBI): domain Bacteria; kingdom Bacillati; phylum Actinomycetota; class Actinomycetes; order Kitasatosporales; family Streptomycetaceae; genus Streptomyces; species Streptomyces sp. NPDC102360. Next base: position 33,029 of record NZ_JBIWLG010000010.1, read on the forward strand.
GTCGTGGTCGTGTTCGAGGAACCAGTATGTGCGAGCTCGTCCTCGGCGGGGGCGGGCGCGGGGGTACTGGCCTCGGTGGTGGCGGGCGCGGGTGTGCCGGGCTCGGTGGGAGCGGCACTCGACGCGGCCGAGGAGGCTTCGTCTCCCTTGCCGCCGGGGGCGGCGGGCTCGGCCGACGGCGGGACGCTCGCGGCCTGCGTCGGGACGCTGGTGGCCGGCGTCGAGGGCACCGGGCTCGGCTTCTCGGTGGTGGCGGCCGAGGGACTCGCCGACGACTGCGCAGGCGTGGCGTGGGCGGCGGGAATCGCCCCCAAGGCGGCCAACAGGCCGGTGGCCACGACGGCACTGCGCACAACAGGAACAAGGTGGTTCACGGGAGTACTCCACGGTCGGGGCAAGGAAGCCGGACGGCACCCTTCACCCCCACACGACGCGCGACCCGGCGTCAGGTTGCCGCGGCCGCACGAGAATCTTTCCCGGCATCCGCCCAGTTCGGGCTGAGCGTTCATCGCCGCCCGGGCTTCACCCCCGCGGCGCCCTGACAGACCCTAGGGTCCTTGGTGTGCGTGATGTGCGGGTGGTGCTGATCGGCGGGACGTCGAACGTCGGGAAGTCGACCGTCGCCCAAGTGGTGGCGGAGAAGCTCGGGTTCGAGTACCTGAGCACCGACGGGCTGGCCCGGCACCCCGGGCGACCGTGGAGAACCCCGGAGCGGGAGGTGCCGGCACACGTCGCCGAGCACTACGGATCACTCACGGTGGACGAACTGACCACGTCCGTTCTCGGCCACTACGACCGGCTGTGGCCCCGCATCGAAGAGCTGATCACGGTCCGTGCGGCCGAGGACGGCGGCACGGCCGGCCTGGTGCTGGAGGGGTCCGCGCTCTGGCCCGCTCGCGTCGCGAGGCTGCAACTCCCGCGCACGGCCGCCGTGTGGCTCACCACCGACGACTCCGCAGTACGCGCACGCGTTCACGCGGCAGGCCGCTATGAAGCGGCCACGGACGACGAACAGGCCCTGATGGACAAGTTCCTGGCCCGCACCGAGCTCTACCAGTCACTCATGCTCGACACCGTCGACAGGCTGGGCCTGGACCGCATCGACGCGGGCCGTGGACAGTCCGCCGCAGAACTGGCCGACACCGTGCTCGCGGCAGCCGACGCGCAGGTCACGGTAGGGCGCTCATCCCGTTCCTGATCGGGCTGCCGCTCACACCTGTGGAGCGCTGCGCGGACGCCAGATCCACGGCGTCGCGCCGGGTGACATCCCCACCACGGACAAGGGGTGTCCGGGCCGGGCCAGGAGGAAGGGTGAGCCCACGGTGACCGGTCGGCCGGGGTCGGTCAGTGGTTTGGCGTCGGCGGATGTGCCGTACTGGATCTGGGCCCGGCCCTCGAGGGTCAGGCCCAGCAGCACCGCGGTGGGCCTGCCGCCGGCTCCCCCGGTCACCCGCGCGGTGATGGGTCCGTAGCCGGTGAAGTGCGACAGCGCGGTGCCGGCCGCACCGGCCGACACCCCGTATGCGTGCGGCGTGGGTGCGGCCGGGGCGCGGTAGATCAGTGTGATGTGTCCGTTCGGTACGAGGGCGGCGGCCGGCGCCCCGTCCGGGACCTGCGTGGTGAACTCCGGCCGCAAGGTGACCGGTCCGGCCGGACGGTCCTGGGCCCAGTGGTGCACGGCGTAGGGACCCGCGGCGTAGACGTGGATCCGGCCCTCCTCGTCGAGGACGACGGTCAGTCCGTCCTGGATCTCCTGGCCGCCCAGCTGGCGCCAGGGCCCCCACCTGCCGGAGGCGTCACGTATCCGCGTGGCCAGGCCCTTGGAGGCCGTACGGGCGAAGAGATGGATCCGGTGGTCCGTGGTGGCCACGGCCACCGGGCAGCCGACGCGCCGTCCCCGCTCGGCAGCGGCATCCGGAGTCCCGAGGCTTTGCCACGCCCCGAAGCGTCCGCCCGCGCCGCGTTGCTCCAGCACGACGATCTCCCGGACGTCGGGGCGTCCCTGGCCGCCCAGTGCGGCGAAGCGCAGCGCGAACAGCAGGTGCCGTCCGGCGGTGTCGGTCACCGTGGACAGGGCCGGGGCCAGCGGGCCGCCACCGAGGTTCTCCGGGGCGCCGAAGTGCCCGCCGCCCAGGGCGGTTTCCCGCCAGCGCACGGCCTGGGTGCCGAGCACCCCGTACGAGACGATCCGGCCACGGCGGTCGGTGGTGGACACCGGCGACGGCCCCGGGTAGCGCGTATGGGTACTGCGCACCCACCCCTTGCGGCTGGTCAGGGCATGGACTCCGCCCTGCATGTAGTCCCCGCAGCCGGCGCGGTCGTCGCACTCCCAGCGTGGGCTGCCCCCGTAGGCGGCGACGAAGCCCGCCTTCTGCGCGACCACCGAGGGCGGGAGGTTGTACGGCCAACGCTGGTTGTAGTAGCCGCGGTAGGCCACGGTGCTGAAGCGCGGGGCATGCCCGTCGCGCCGGTCGGCGTCGGCCACCCACTGGGAGATCGCCTTCCAGGTGAACAGGGCAGTGGGGGTGTGGTCCCGATGGTCGGAGAAGTGCGGCTGGTCATTGGCCTTGAGGTACGTCGCGTTGTGCACCTGGTAGTCGGGGTCGGGGTCCATGGTGTGGATGACGGTGGGCCGGAAGTGGTCCATGAGCCCGGCGAGGACGTCGACCAGGGTCTGATGGTCGTATGCGTACTCCCGGGTCAGCGGGGAGCCGGTCGCCGCCACGGTGCGCATGACCGTGCCCGGGGTGTCCCACAGGGCGGGCAGGCGCGCTCCCCCGTCGGACCGCATGGCGATGTTGAGGAAGATCATCCGGGCTCGGCGGCCGCCCTGCGCCAGGCCGTCCATCTCGGCCCTGACACCGTGCGGCAGCGCCAGGACGGTGCGCTCCCACGGGGTGAAGCGGTCCACGCCCAGCATCTCGGCGTACGCCTGTCGCATGCCCTGCTGCCGGGCGCCGGAGTAGGCCGGCTTGTCGGCGATCACCGGCGGCAGTTCGTGGGGCACCCGGTTGCGGCCCGCGGCCTCCCCCGCCGTGACCACGACGGTGACCACCGGGACCCCCGAGACCACCAGTTGGCGGCATTGAGGGTTCATGAAGAACAGGTCGTCATCGGGGTGGGCCGTCACCTGAAGCAGCAGACTCTTCCCGACGGCGGCGAAGGAGCCGCGCGCATGCGGGTTCACGGCATGCACCGGCGCGTCGGACGGCTCACGGAGATCGCATCCGACGACGGCGAGGGCGGCGAGAGCGCCGAGGCCGCCCGCGAGTACCTGCCGCCGCGTCGCCGCACCCGACGCGTCCCGGCCCGCTTCGTCGTTCACCATGAGCCCACACCCTCGACCGCCGTCGCACGGCCCCGGATTCGGGTCCGGCCCCGCAGTCGCTCGGTCGGGTGCGGCAGCTCCACGAAGGCTTCGGCCTGCAGGCAGGCCCAGCTGATGCGGGGCAGGTCGCGGGCAGCCGGATACACGACGAAGCGCGGCTGCCACCGCGGGTGGAACTTGGCGTTGAAGCGGTACAAGGACTCGATCTGGAACCACCGCGACAGAAACACGAGCAGCGCACACCACCCACGCAGCACAGGGCCCGCGCCGAGCCGCTCGCCACGCGCCAACGCCGCCCGGAACACGGCGAAGTTGAGCGAAACCCGGGAGACCCCGAGGCCGGGTGCGGCACGCAGCGCGGCGACGATGAGGAGTTCGTTCAGGCCGGGTTCGGCGGTACGGTCGCGACGCATCAGATCGAGGGAGAGTCCGTCCTCACCCCAGGGCACGAAGTGCAGCAGCGCCCGAACGCGCGCGGTGCCGTCCGCGTCCCGCTGGTGGGCGGTGACGACGACACAGTCGCCGTCCGCCGGATCGCCGAACCGGCCGAGTGCCATCGAGAATCCGCGTTCGGTGGCGCTTCCCCTCCAGGCCGCCGCGTCCTGGCGCAACTGCTTCTTCTCCGCGTCGGAGAGGTCGCGCATGCGACGGACCTGGCATGAATAGCCGCCGCGTTCGATGCGATTGACCATTTGACGTACGTTGCGCATGCCTCGGCCCGCGAGGCTGAAGGCGGCGCAGTCGACGACCGCCTCGTCCCCCAACTCCAGTGCCCTCAGGCCGCCTTCACGCACCCACACCTGCGCGCCTCGTTCGCCGCAGCCCATGACGGCCGGCGTCCACGCGTACCGTGCGCACTGGTCGAGGAACTCCTTGATCGCGCCCGGCCAGGCCTCCGGGTCACCGATGGGGTCGCCGGCGGCGAGCGCGACACCGGACACGACGCGGTAGGCGACGGCGGCCTTCCCGGTCGCCGAGAACAGGACGGTCTTGTCGCGGCGGAGCGCGAAGTAGCCGAGCGAGTCGCGCCGCCCCTGCCCGTCGAGCAGGGCCCGCAGCCGCGCGTCGCCTCCTGCCGGGGCGAGCCGGACGGGACGCAGCGCCAGGTAGACGGTGGTCGAGGCGGTGAGCAGACCGAGCGCCAGCAGCGACACGTGCACGAAGTCACCGGTCCGGTCGCTGTCGTACGTCAAGGGGCCGCCCATCCCCACGAGTCCGTACGCGACCTGCCGGAACCGGTCGACGAAGGAGATGCCCTGCCCGGCCTCGTGATCCGCGCGCACTCCGACGATCAGCAGCCCCAGGCCGATGCTGATCGCGCCGAGCAGCAGCAGGTTTCCCAGGGCGCGGGTTCTGCCGCGCGGGTCGCTCAGGGCGTGGAACTCCTCCCGGAGCGCGACCAGTGCGGCGCACAGCAGCGCGGCCACCGACGCGGCGACGAACGCATGGTGGTGTATCCCCTGCACCAGGGCGCTGACAGCGAGCAGCGCGACAGCCGCTCCCCATGCACGCCGTTTGCGACGCCGCAGTCCACGGGCGAGCAGGACGAGGAGGACACCTGCGACGAGCGCGGCGGCGTGCGCTATCTCGTCGGCGAGGCCGGGGACGTACGGCGCGATCCGTTCTATGCGGCTGGCGCGCACGTGCGGAGAGACCGACGTGGCGATGTCGACGAGTCCGATGAGCAGGCACGTGTGGCCGGCTACGGTGGCGGGGCGAAGCTTCACGGCGGCTGAGCCTAGGTGGGCAGGTCACCGGTGGGGTAAGAGCTGGTGCGTAGCAGGGTAAGAGCGCGCGGACACGGCAAGACGTCTCAGCGGAGAAGCACCGATGAGTCGGCGGTGACATCGTGCGGCGGCCCATCGGGCATCGGCCCGGTACGCCGCACGCGATTCAGTCGGCCGCCCGGTGGAGCGTGGTCCGTCCCAGGTGGGGCTCCGCGCGGGCGGCAAGCACCTTGACGCGGACGCGGCTCGCGGTGACGGGGGCGTCCAGCGGCAGGATCCGTAGATGGCCGATGGTGGTGCCGGTGGCGATCCGCCGCCAGGTCCCGCCGGTCTCGGCCTCGACGGCGAATCTCTCCACCCGTTGCCCGTGCTCGATGTCCTCGCGGACCGCGACCCGGTCGAACGTGGACGTCCCGTCGGCGTTCTCGGCCACCGGCCGGCCGTACACCTTCCGGACCCGTTGCCCGAAGGCCGTCAGCTCGGCGACATCCGCGGCGTCGATCGTCCCCGCTTTCGAGGGCGGTACGTTGAGCAGCAGGGTCGCGTTGCGCCCGACGCTCTTCTCGTACAGGTCGAAGAGCTGGGCCGCCGTCTTCGGCTTCTGGTCCGCGTGGTGGAACCAGCCCGGCCGATTGGAGACATCGGCCTCCGCGGGGAACCACGACAGATGGGTCACGCCGGACTCGGTGAGCCGGGCCCGCGAACCGATGTCGTCCACGCTCGCGCCGTGCGGCAGCAGCCATTCACCGTGGTACGTCCGCGGGTCGGCGGTCGTCGGCACGACGCTCCACTCGGTCTCGCGGGCGATCCCGTCCTCGTTGCCGACCCAGCGCACTCCCGCCGGTCCGCCGAAGACCACGGTGTCCGGCGACAGCGCCCCGATCACCCGGAACCACTCCTCGAAGCGGTACTCCTGGGTGATGCCGGCATCCGCCCACGGGTTGGCGCCGTCCAGCCAGAACTCGTCCAACGGCCCGTATTCGGTGAACAGTTCGTAGACCAGGTTCAGGTAGTACGCGTCGTAGTCGTTGACGTGCACGGTGAACGTGGGCAGCTTCCCCGACCGCACGGCGTCCGCCCGGTCGTCGCCCTCCACGAGGGTGGGAATGGTGTGCTTCTTGACCGCGCTGCCGTTGCCGAACCGGCCGAGACCGCCGGGCGCACGGTCGCCGTCGTCGACGGCGGTCTGTTCCACCGAGGTCAGCTTCCCGCCCCCGGCCTGCTTCTTCCGCAGTGACTCGATCCACTCGGCGTGCCAGGCGTGCGGCAGCTCGCCGCCGTCGGAGGGCGAGAGATAGATCCCTACGCGCATCCCGTGGGCCCGTGCCGCATCCACGTACGTGCGGACGACATTCGGCTGCCCGGGGCTCTTGAGGATCGAATGCGGCGTGTACCGGCTGGGGAACAGCGTGAACCCGTCGTGATGCTTGGCGGTGATCATCGCGAGCTCGGCGCCCATGGCCTGGTACGTGCGGATCCACTGATCCGCGTCGACAGCGGTCGGCGCGAACGTCGCCGGGTCCTCGGCGCCCGACCCCCACTCGCGATCGGTGAACGTGTTCATCCCGAAGTGCGTGAACGCCGTGATCTCCCGCCGCTGCCACCCCAACTGCCCTTTCCTGGGCACGACGTTGGCGGCCTTGGCGATGATCTGCTCCGGGCTGTCCTCCCCGGTAACCGGAACGATCGATGCGGGGCGGACACGGGCCCTGCTACCGGCCGGATCTCCCGCCGTCGCGGCAGTGCCGGCGTACGCACCGGGGCTGCCGAGGGCGGCGATCGCGGGGACGGCTCCCAGGACACCGAGGATCTGACGGCGAGACGTCATCAATCACTCCTACAGGCACATGGCTCGGATTCCTCTTCGCTGCGCTTCGGTGGATCATGACGCAGTAACGGATTTTCGGTAAGAGCTGTGACTGGGGTGATCCAGTGTCACGGCAGCGGTCGCGCCCCCGGACCCGGCCGCGCGGTGACCTCGACCGGTGAGAGCGGTCCGTGCCCCCGCTCGCAGGCGACGCCCACGCGCACCGGGGCACCGCACTCCTCGTGCCGCAGGTCGAGGACCGGCTCGGGACCCGCGTCCGTGTGGGCCTCACCCCACTGCTTCAGCGCCACGAGGACCGGCCACAGATCCCAGCCCTTGCGGGTCACCCGGTACTCGTTGCGCGATCGGCTTCCCGGCTCGCGGTACGGGACGGCCCTGAGGATCCCGGCCGCGGTCAACTTCCGCAGCCGGTCGCTGAGTACCGCCTCCGGCATGCCGATATGGCGGCGGAACTCGTCGAAGCGACGCACCCCGTTACAGGCGTCGCGCAGGATCAGCAGCGTCCACTTCTCCCCGACCACGTCGAGCGTGAGCTGCACCGGACAGTTCTCCGTACTCGTCTCGCGCCACTCCATCACACCATCCTAGAAGCCTGGCTTCGCCATTGACAGTCAGATGCACGACTGGCTAGCTTCGCATAACAAAGTCAGCAGGTGGTGCGAGAGGAGTCGGTCCGTGTCACGGACGCGTACGTACGAGTGGGAGGACCCCGCGCTCACCGCGGCGGCCGTGGGACAGGGCTCCGGCCTGGACTTCCTGCGCGAACTGCAGGCCGGACGCCTGCCCGCGGCCCCTGTGGGCGCCACCGTCGGTTTCCAGCTCACCGAGGTGGACAAGGGCCGTGTGGTGTTCTCCCTCACCCCCGGCGAAGAGCACTACAACCCCATCGGCAGTGTGCACGGCGGCATTTACGCGACCCTGCTCGACTCCGCGGCCGGCTGCGCCGTCCAGTCGACACTGCCCCAGGGCATGGCGTACACCTCGCTCGACCTGACCGTGAAGTTCCTGCGCCGCATCACCGTGGACACCGGCACGGTCCGCGCCATCGGCACCGTCGTCAGCAGCGGCCGCCAAACAGCCCTCGCGCAGGCCCAGTTGCTCGACGCGACGGACCGGGTGCTCGCCCACGCCACCAGCACCTGCATGCTGTTCCCGCTCCCCGGCGCCTGACACGTCACGGAGATGCGGCTATGCGCTGTAGCCGCCGTCGATCCTCAGTACTGTGCCGGTGACGTAGGAGGCCTGCGGGCTGGCGAGGAAGACGACGCCAGCGGCGATCTCCTCCGGCCTGCCGTAGCGGCCCATCGCCGTGGTCGGGAGGAACACGGACGCGGCCGGGCCGTCGGCGGGGTTTCCTTCGGTGTCGACGAACCCGGGCTGGACGACGTTGACCGTGATGCCCCGGTGGGCCAGGTCGCGGGCCGCGCCCCGACTGAAGCCCTCCAGCGCCGACTTCGTGCCCGTGTAGTACGCCATGCCAGGGAAACCCGCCCGAGCAGCCACACCCGAGCTGATGCTGACGATCCGTCCGCCATCGGGCAGCAGCGGGAACGCCGCCCCGATCCCCGCCACCACACTGGTGTAGTTGACGGCGAGCTGCCGATCGATGGCGGCCTGGTCGACGAGTTCACTGTCGACGAGGTCGCCGCCGCTCGTGGCCGCGTTGTTGACCAGAATGTCCAGCTTCCCGAACTGCTCGACCACACTGTGGATCAGGCCCACCGCCTGCGCGGCATCCGCCTGGTCGGCCCGGAAGGCCGCCGCACGCACCCCCTTCGCCTCCAGCTCGGCGACGACGGCCTTGGCCCGGCCCTCCGAGGACGAGTAGCTGATCGCGACATCGGCTCCCTCATCGGCCAGCGCCAGCGCCGTCGCCGCCCCGATCCCCCGCGATCCGCCGGTCACGATCGCCACTTTGCCGTCCAGCTTTCCCATGCGCTTCTCGCTTCTCTCGGTGCGACGTGCGACGTGCGACGTGCTGCCTGCCACGCGCCACGGAGTTCTTGACCGTGCGGTCCACCATAAGGATGGTGGACCGCACGGTCAAGAACCCGTACCCTGGCTCGCATGGCACGTCCGCGAGCGTTTGACGAGAAGCAGGTACTGAACGCCGTCCGGGAGCAGTTCTGGGACGCCGGTTACGCCGCGACGTCGCTGGAAGACCTGATGCGGGTCAGCGGTCTCGGCAAAGGCAGCCTGTACGCGGCGTTCGGCGACAAGCGTCAGCTCTTCCTCCGGGCGCTGCACAGCTACACCGACGACAGCCATGGCCACCTCCGGGAAGCCCTCGCCGACGCCCCACGGGCCCTGGACGCACTACGCATGCTCCTCGAGGCGCCGATCGACGACCCGACCGGCGCCGACACCAACACCGACACCGACACGGGTGCGCGACGCGGCTGCCTGCTGGCCAACAGCACCTGCGAACTCGGCAACGCCGATCCGGAAGTCCTCGCCCACGCCCACCGCACCTACGAGACATCCACCGCGCTGATCGGTGACTGCGTCGCCCGCGCCCAACGCGAGGGCGACCTGCCGGCCGAAGCCGATCCGATCGCACTGGCGCGGGCCCTCCTGGCCGCGCAACAAGGGATCGTGTTCATGAGCCGGACCGGTCTCGACACAGCCACCCTCACTGCCACGGCACGGTCACTCGCGGCTCAACTCCTGCCGGACCACTCCGGCGACTGAACCGACAGGCACGAACCGACAGGCGCGAACCGGCAAGCGCGAACCGGCAAGCGCGAACCGGCAAGCGCGAACCGGCAAGGCTTGGTACGAACCGACCGTTCGCACCAAGCCTTGCCGGCATGAGTGGACTGCCAACTCACATGCCTGTTACGGCTTTCCGGAGACCTTCAGGCCCCGGATCCGGCCGGCGTTGTCGAACGAACCGAAGCCGATCCGCCCGTCGCCCGGCCGCGCGCTCACCGCTGTCATCAAGGGGTGCGACGAACCGTCCATGTACACGGCCGTCTCCCCGGTGTCCCCGCAGCGCACCACCCTGACCTGGTGCCAGGCCGCGTCGCTGATCGCGGGCGGGGCGCCGGTGGTGCCGTCCCACTGGTCCTCCACCCGCAGCCGGTCGGCATCGTCCACCGTGAAGACGCCGTTGTGCGGGTAGATGGAGTTGTCCTGCGAGAGATGCGCGTAGCCGAACCGGGTGTCCGACTCGTGGCCGAAGACGACGATCACATCCCGGTTGTCGATGTCGGTCGGTGTGTCGATGCGGACGTCGGCATCGATCTGGACATTGCGGTACGTGGGGCCGGCGGTGAGCACCGCGTACTCGTAGGGGCGGCGGGGTCCGGGACGTTCGACGCCCGGCTCGGTCATCACAGCCTGACCGTTCGTGAACTGCCACTTGGACGGGGTGACCGGCGCCCAGTTCTTGGCGCCCATCACGTCGGTGAGGGTGGTCCCGCTCGTGTCGCAGCTCGCGAACCTGCGGGTGCCCGTCACCTTCCAGATCTTGCCGTTGGCCTTGGAGAGGATGTACAGCTCGCCCTCCGCGTCCTGCCCGAACCGCAGGTCGACGCGCTCGTCACCGGCGAGTTCCTGCATGGAGACGCGCTTGCCGGACTTCGCGTCGTAGACCATCAGGCTGTAATTCTGGGCCAGGCGCTGTTCGGCGCCCGGCTTCGCGCGGCGCATGTCGGTGGCGTCGGTGTAGAGCAGCCGGCCGTCGACGATGTCACCGAAGAGGTACTTGCCCTGCAGTCCGTGCAGGTCCTTGCCGCGGTAGACGTAGCCGCCGGAGATGCCGCGGCCCACGTCGGACTTGCAGTCCCAGTCGGCCGGCGGGTCGTGGTCGTAGGCGGCGACCGGATAGGTGTAGCCGTACTTCGCGTCGTCGGCGGGCAACGGAAGGATCTTGGCGCACGGGTCGGTGGCCTTCTTGTCGAAGACGAAGGCGCCCTCGCGTTCGCTCCAGCCGTAGTTGTCGCCGGCCTTCACCTCGTAGACGGACTCGATGGCGTGCTCGCCGACGTGGGAGAGGAACATGCGGTGGCTGCCGCGCGTGTCCCAGCTGAAGCGGTGCGGGTCGCGCATGCCGATCGCGTAGATCTCGCCGAGGGTGCCTGCCTCGCCGACGAACGGGTTGGCAGGCGGGATGCCGTACTTGCCGTTCGCGCTGTTGTGGCCGCGCGGGTCGATGCGCAGGAGCTTGCCGTGCGGGAGGGCACGGTTCTGCGGGTCGCCGGTGCTGTTGCCCTTTCCGCCGTCGCCGACCGCGATGTAGAGCAGCCCGTAGTCCGCGTCGCCGGGCTTGGCGTTCGGGTTGAAGTCGATCTGCTGGACGCCGTGAACCTGGCCGTTGAAGCCGATGCGGAGCAGCTCCCGGTGGGTGCCCGAGAAGGTGGGCGCGCTCGGGTCGTCGGCCGTCCATTCGGTGACGATGCCGTGGAATCCGTTGCCGCTGGGCTGGTTGAAGTCCGGCTTGGCGTCGGTCAGTTCGGGCTTCTCGGTGTGGACCGTGTAGAAGCGGCCGTTGTGCCGGAAGTCCGGGTCGAAGGTGACGTAACCGAAGCCGGTGCCCAGGCCCCGACTGGCGTAGAAGGCGGAGGAGAACTCCTTGTAGAGGTCGAGGTAGGTGTGCTGCCCGGAGCCGTCCTTGTTCAGGGAGTACAGGGTGCCGTTCTGGTCCGCGACGGCCAGGCGGCCGGATCCGTTCGGGAACGGGGTCAGGTAGTTGATCCGGTTGTGCCGGATGAGGCGGTCGTCCTCGACCGGTCCGGGGCGCGGCTCGGACTTCGGGAGCTGGGCGAACTCCGTGACCTCGAGGCCGAGTCCGGACGTGACCGGCTTGCCGGGGATGGGGTCGGTGACCGCGGCCGACGTGGCGTCGGCCGGCGCTTCGGCCGCGCCTGCCGGTGTCGACGAGGCCACCGGTGTCGCGGTGAGCGCCGCGGCGAGCAGGGTGCCGATGAGGAGTTGGACCAGGAGAGGTCTTCTGCGAGGCCGGACGTGCGGGGCCGACGGGGACAAGGGGGCTCCCTTCGTGGGGTGCGCGTGTACGTGTACGTGAGCGTGTACGTGGGAGGTTCGCTCGGGCAGCGTGCACAGGACGTGCGTCACGCAGGACGTGCGCCGCGCCGGACGTGCGTCACACAGGACGTGCGCCGCGCCGGACGTGCGTCACACAGGACGTCCGCCGCGCCGGACGTGCGTCACGCCGGACGTGACCTCAGGACGCGGGTCGCCCACCGGTGCGGTGGTACTCGGCCCTCACCTGACCAGCGGTGGCGGCCCGGTCCAGGAACAGCAGGTCGTCCATGCGGCAGTTGCAGGGGTTGGCCTCGCGGGTGTTCTGAGGGAAGCTTCCACCGATCTTGATGCCGCGCGGGTCGGTCGGCGAGGCGACGTCGGGTTCCGGCTCCCCGGCGAGAGCCCACGGGTCGTCGTCGCGTACGTAACTGCCGGGCAGTGCACGGCCGTTGCGGTACAGCACCATCGCGCCCGTGTCGAAGTCGAAGGTCGCGGCGAGGTGGACCCACTGGCCGTCCGGCAGATGCGTACGCCAGTCGCCGTCCGCGGCGAAGGTCTGGGACGCGGAGCCGTCCACGCGGCGTCCGAGTGCGACGAGGCGCAACTCGCCGTTCACGTCGATGAGTTCGAGGAGGGCCCGCACGTCGTGCCCGTTCGAGTCCCCGGTCAGGACGCCCGCGAGACCGATGGCGTTGTAGCGGTCGGAGGGGTCGGCCGAACCCGAATTCGGGCTCGGGTTCTGCCCGGTGGTACGGAACCAGCCCATCACCGTGGCCTGGCGCGCCCCGTTGAACGCGTGCAGCGAGGCCGCACCGTCCGGGTCGTACACCCCGGCCTTCCAGTCGTCGTTGCCCGCCGCGTCCGGATTCACCTGCCGGGTCTGCAGGACATGGCCGCGCCGCGGATCGGCGTCGTCGCGCACGCGCATCGCCGCGCCGCCGTTGACGAGCGACAGAGGGGTGCCGGACGTCCCCACGTCGCGTTCACGCCCGGCGTCCGTGGGATCCGGATGCTCGAAGTCGTAGCCGGCGACCAGGCTTCCGCGGATGCCGGCCAGGGCGGCTGCGGACGGGTCGTCCGACGCGGACGCGCCGCCGGCCGGCGTGACGAGTGCGGCGGTGAGCAGCGCGGCCCCGGCCGCCACCGCGACGGGCCATGACCTTGAACGTACGGATCTGCGTCGGCGGGACGGCGCGGCGGTGCCAGACGTCATGTCTCCTCCAGAGAGCACGCGTTGAAAGCGCTTCCTACTGCGTCGCTGCAACGTACAAACATCAGGCGGAGGCGACAAGAGTGCAGACAACGTTGGCAGACAACGATGTCGCGGCAGGCGTCGCGTGGGAGGCATCGCCGCACCCCGGTGGGCGGGCAGTGCGCGGCGGCGCGGTGGTCCCAGCGGACGGCCACCTCGCGTGGAGCAGCCCCTGAGCGTGCGACTCGCTGCCCAGGACGCCTCTAGTGCAGAACGCCCGTCAGCACCCGGTCCGGTGTGAGCGGGAGTTCGCGCAGTCGTACGCCGGTCGCGTGGTGCACGGCGTTACCGATGGCGGCGGCCGTTCCGACGATGCCGATCTCGCCGATGCCCTTGCTGCCCATGGGGTTGAGGTGCGGGTCGTCCTCGTCGATCCAGTGCGCCTCGATCGCGGGCACGTCGGCGTTGGCCGGTACGTGGTAGCCGGCGAGGTCGCGTTCCACGAAGTCGCCGAAGGCCGGGTCCAGCGTGCTGCCCTCGGTGAGGGCCATGCCCAGGCCCATCGTCATCCCGCCGATGAACTGGCTGCGTGCGGTAAGGGAGTTGAGGATGCGGCCCGCCGCGTAGACGCCGAGCAGACGGCGCACGCGGACCTCGCCGGTCACCGTGTCGACACCGACCTCGGCGAAGTGTGCGCCGAAGGAGTGCCGCGCGAAGTCGCTTTCGGCGTCGGCGCGGCCCGCCGTGTCGGCCGTGGCGTCGATCCCCTCCGGTGGGAGCGGCCGGCCCTTGCGGTCGGCCAGGTCCGCCGCCAGTCGCGTACAGGCGTCGTGTACGGCCCAGCCCCAGGAGGCCGTGCCGGAGGAGCCGCCCGCGAGTGAGGCGTTGGGGAGGTCGCTGTTGCCGATGTCGGTGCGTACGCGGTCCACCGGGACGCCGAGCGCGTCGGCGGCGACCTGGGCGAGGACGGTGCGCGCGCCGGTCCCGATGTCGGTGGCGTTGATCCGGACGACGTAGCTGCCGTCCGGTGCGGCGTGTGCGCTCGCGCGCGACGGTGCCACGATGACGGGATACGTCGCCGCGGCCACGCCGGAGCCGATCAGGACGGAGCCCTCGGCGCGCGAGCGGGGGCGCGGTTCGCGTGCGGCCCAGTCGAAGCGGCGGGCTCCCTCGCGCAGGCATTCGGCGAGGTGGCGGCTGCTGAAGGGGCGGGAGCTGTCGGGTTCGCTCTGGGTGTCGTTGCGCAGCCGCAGTTCGATGGGGTCGATGCCGAGCGTTTCCGCGAGTTCGTCCATCGCCGACTCCAGGGCGTACATGCCGGGGGCCTCCCCCGGTGCCCGCATCCAGGACGGGCTCGGCACGTCGAGCGGGAGCACCCGGTGGGTGGTGCGGGCGGCCTGCGAGGCGTACATGACGCGGGTGGCGGCGGCCGCCGTCTCGACGAACTCCTTGATGCGGGAGGTGTGCGAGGTCACCTCGTGGATCACGGAGGTGAGTGTGCCGTCGGCCTCCGCCGCGAGCCTGACCCGCTGCACGGTCGGCGACCGGTGGCCGACGACGGCCGCCAACTGCCCGCGGGGCAGTACGAGTTTGACCGGCCGGCCGGTCTCGCGGGAGGCCATCGCGGCGAGCACCACGTGCGGCCGTGGTGTGCCCTTGGCGCCGAAGCCGCCGCCGACGTGTTCGGAGACGACCGTCACCTGGTCCTTCGGCAGCTCGAACAGGGCGGCCAGGACGTTGCGGACCGTGGTGGCGCCCTGGCTGGAGTCGTGCACGGTGAGCCGGCCGTCCTGCCAGGAGGCGGTCGCCGCGTGCGGTTCCATCGGGTGGTTGTGCAGCGGCGGCACCCGGTAGGTGACATCGACCCGGGCGGACGCGCGGGCGTACGCGGCGTCGGCGTCGCCGCGTGTGTGCTCGCCCGAGGTGCCGTCGGAGTCCTCGGGAACGTAGGCGTCGGAGCTGTCGGCGCTCAGGGTGACGTCGTGGGGTTCCTCGGCGTAGGTGACACGGACGGCCGCGGCGCCTTCGCGGGCCGTCTCCAGGGTGTCGGCGACGACGAGGGCGATGTACCAGCCGCGGTGCGGAACCCGCGCGTCCTGGAGCACGGCGAGCGTCGCGTCGTCCGGTTCGGCCAGCCGCGGTGCGTTGCGGTGGGTGAGGACGGTGACCACGCCGGGCACTGCGAGCGCCGCCGTGTCGTCGACGGCGGTGACCTCGCCCCGTGCCACGAGGGCGGGCACCGGCCAGGCGTAGGCACACCCCTCAGGTGTGTGTTCGGCCGCGTAACGGGCCGCCCCGGTCACCTTGGCCGGGCCTTCCCTGCGCGCGGCAGGTGACCCGAGAGCGCTGGTGGTGTCCGGCATGGTTCTTCTCCCTGGAGAGCGGGGGTGAAAGCGGATGTGGTGTGGGGCGGCCGTGTCAGGAAGCGGAGTGGCGGGTCGGCGGTGTCAGGAACCGGCGGGCGGCGCCGGGCGGGTTCTGACACCGGAACCGGCGGGCGGCGTCAGGCGGCGCAGCATGTCGCACGCGAGGTTGCGGGCGAGGCGCACCTTGAACGCGTTGTCGCGCAACGGCTCGGCGGCCGCGAGCTCCGCGTCGACGGCCCGCTCGAAGGCCTCGTCGCCCGGCGCCTCGCCCGTCAGTGCCTGCTCGGCGCGCAGAGCCCGCCAGGGCCGGTGGGCGAGGCCGCCGAACGCGATCCGTACGTCGCGCACCACGGCGTCCTCGATCCTCAGGGCGACGGCCACCGAGGCGAGCGCGAAGGCGTACGAGGCGCGGTCGCGGGCCTTGCGGTAGGCGGAGGGCAGCCCGGCGGTGGCGGCCGGGAGCAGGACGCCGGTGATGAGTTCACCCGGCGTGATCTCGGTGTCCAGGTCCGGCCGGTCACCGGGCAGCCGGTGGAACTCGGCCGCGGGCAGCGTGCGCCGGCCCGCCGCGCCGTGCAGCTCCACCCGGGCGTCGAGCGCGGCGAGGGCGACCGCCATGTCGGAGGGGTGGGTCGCGATGCACTGCGGCGAGTGCCCCAGGACCGCGTGGTCGCGGTGGACGCCGTCGCGCGCGCCGCAGCCGGTGCCGGGCTCGCGTTTGTTGCACGGTTTGGCCAGGTCCTGGAAGTAGGGGCAACGGGTGCGCTGCAGCAGGTTGCCGCCCGTCGTGGCGACGTTGCGCAGCTGGCCCGAGGCCCCCGCGAGCAGGGCCTGTGACAGCACGGGGTAGCGGGTGCGCACCAGTGGGTGGGCGGCGAGGTCGCTGTTGCGGACGGTCGCCCCGACGCGCACGGATCCGTCGGCGAGCTCCTCGACCGTGTGCAGCGGCAGCCCGCTCACGTCGACCAGCGTTCCGGGCGTCTCCACCCCCAGTTTCATCAGGTCGACGAGGTTGGTGCCGCCGCCCAGGTAGCGGGAGCCCGGGCGCCCCGCGTGGGCCGCGGTCGCCTCGTCGACGCTGTGGACTCGTACGTACCGGAAGGGCTTCATCGGGTCACGTCCTCGACGGCCTCGACGATGTGTGGATAGGCGCCACAACGGCACAGATTGCCACTGAGCCGCTCGCGGATCTCGTCCTTGCTCAGCTCGACGGGTGCGCCCGGGGCGGCGTCCGGGTCCGTCACGTGCGAGGGGTGGCCCGCCGCTGCTTCGGCGATGGCACCGACGGCCGAGCAGAGCTGTCCGGGTGTGCAGTAGCCGCACTGGAAGGCGTCGCGGGCGAGGAAGGCGCGCTGGAGCGGGTGCAGGTCGGCGTCGGCGCGCTCGGCCTCGACATCACCGTCATCGTCGGCGTGCAGGCCTTCGACGGTGGTGATGTCGCGTCCCTCGTGGGCCACGGCCAGCAGCAGGCAGCTGTTGGCGCGGCGCCCGTCGACGAGAACGGTGCAGGCGCCGCACTGACCGTGGTCGCACCCCTTCTTCGGCCCGGTGAGGCCCAGCTGCTCGCGCAGGGCGTCCAGCAGTGTGCTGCGGTGGTCGACCGTGAGGTCGCGGCGCTTGCCGTTCACGGTGAGTGGCACTGCCGAGTGGAAGGCATCGGTTGCCATGGGCGCTCTGCTCCCTCGTCCGACGTCCGAAGCGTGTGGGTCTGCCGTCCGACCCCGCGTATCCAGACTGGGCCAGGGCACGCACTCCGGCACGCGGAGGGCGCGCCGCGCGAGGGGCAGCGCCACCCGCTCAATGGAGTTTTCGGCAGGCGCAGAGCCCGGCCACCGCTTTCACGACGCCCCCCCCTGGGCACCGCTTTCACGACACCCCCTGGCCCATGTATGCGGTCACTTCGTCCACGGATACGTTGCCGCCACAGACCACCAGTCCGAGCCGCGTACCTTCGCCGGTCTTGGCCAGGACGCGGCGGGCCGCGGGCACCAGGCACCCCGCCGCGGGTTCGGCCCACACCTTGGCGTGCTCGGCCAGCTCCCGCACGCCGGCGAAGGCCTGCGCCTCAGGTACGACGAGCACTTCGTCGACCAGCTCGCGCACCATGGCGTAGGTCAGCGGGGACACGCTGGGGGCGCCGAGCGTGGGGATGCGCGAGTCGACGGCGACCGGCACAGGACCGCCATGGGCCAGCGCCTGCGACATCGCATCGGCACCAGTGGTCTCCACACTCCATACGCGTACGCCCGGTCGCTTTGCCCGCAGCGCCGCCGCTACGCCGGCGATCAATCCGCCGCCCCCGATGGAGACCACCACGTCCGTCAACTCACCCGCGTCCGCGGCGAGTTCAAGCCCCACCGTCCCCTGGCCCGCGATCACCACCGGGTCGGCGAACGGGTGCAACGGCGTGAGCCCGGTTGCCTGGAGCCGCTCCATGAGGGCGAAGGCGTCGTCGACGGTGGGGGTCAGTTGAACATCCGCACCGGCGGCACGGGCGATCTCCACGGAGCGTGGCCGGGCGCTGCGCGGCATCACGACTGTGGCGCGCACCCCCAGGACGGCGGACATCTCCGCCACGGCCACACCGTGGTTGCCACCGGATACCGCGACCACACCGGCCGCGCGCTCGTCGCCGGTCAGCGTGAGCAACTTCGAGACGACACCGCGTGCCTTGAACGACCCGGTGCGCTGCAGCAGTTCCAGCTTCACCGTGACCGGTGCACCGAGCAGTGTGCTCAGCCCCGGACTGGTCACCGTGGGAGTGCGGACCACGTGACCGGCGATCCTGTCCGCTGCGGCTTCCAGCTCCTCGATACCGATCATCGTGCGCTCCTCACCGTTGTGTCCGGGGCTCCTTACGACGTGTTGAGTCACTGGTGGAACCTCCAGCGGCCCTCAGAAACGACATCCACCTTGCCGTCCCTGACGCGAACGGCCGTGTCGTCGTCGATGAAGTAGATCGGGAAGTCCGCCCGCTCGACGATGCGATCAGCCCAGGCGTCGTCCCGCTCGGGGAAGTTCGGCGAGTACAGGTGGGGTTTGAGATACCAGTCGAAGAGGCCGAACGGCGGCTCCACGGTCGTCGCGCCGAGCACGTGGAGGTCCTTGGTGTCCCCGATGACGTCGGCGGAGTGTCCGGTGAGATGACGGCTGAAGACCATTGACCCGGCGCTGACCCCCACATAGACCCGGTCCTCCAGCGCTTCAAGGAAGGTGTCGGCCAGATCGTTGCCGGTGATGCTGCGCGCGAGGTGGTAGTGGTTGCCGCCCTCGACGTAGATGACGTCGGCGTGGAGCAGCCGGTCGAGCACCACCTGCCGGGGCAGGCCGTTCAGCTCCAGGACGTCGAACTCCCGCCAGCCGAGGCCATGCAGGCGGTTCAGGTCCTCGATGAACCACCCGTGGTCCCCGGGCTCGGCGACCGATGCCGTGGGAACGAACACGACGTTCGCCGAACCGAACGGTTTACCCAGCATGTCCCGCAGCGCACCCCGAAGTGTCTCGTTGCGCAGGCCACTCGCCGTCAACAAAAAGTCCATCGCGCGAGCCAAGCACGGCTGCCGGGCGCGCGCAACGAACCCGGGAGCCCTGGCGTCACTTGCCGCTGTAGACGGGGAACGCGCTGTGCTCGCCGTAGTCCACGTTGCGCAGGCCGCGCAGGGCGTCCATGTCGTCGCCGGAGATCTCGAAGTCGACCTCGGCGTTGGAGCGCATGTGTGCGGGGTTCGCCGTCTTGGGCAGCGACACCGTGCCCAGTTGCAGGGTGTAGCGGATGCACAGCTGCGGGACGGACACGCCGTACTTCTCGGCCATCGCCTCGACCTCGGCGTTCCGCAGGATCGCGCCGTGTGCGATCGGCGAGTACGCCTCGACGAGGATCTGCTTGGACTCGCAGTACTCCAGGAGCTCCGAGGGGGTGTTGCCGGCGTGGACGAGCAGTTGGTTCACATGCGGTACGACGGTCGCGCCCCGCAGGATGTTCTCCAGGTCCTGCTGCTGGAAGTTGGACACCCCGATGGAGCGGATCTTGCCGGCCTTGTGCGCCTCTTCGAGCGCGCGCCATGCCTCGCGGTTGCCGTCGGCGTAGTCGCCGCCGCGGAAGTCGTCCCACGGCTGCGGGCTGTGGATGAGCATCAGGTCGATGTACTCCAGCCCGAGCTTCTTCAGCGATTCGTCGATCGCTTCGACCGCCTGGGCGTAGTCCTTGATCTCCGCGGCGAGTTTGGTCGAGACGAACAGTTCGTCTCGGGGCACCGTGGCGGTGCGCACGCCCTCGCCGACGCCGCGCTCGTTGCCGTAGGCCTGGGCGGTGTCAATGTTGCGGTAGCCGATCTCCACGGCCGCGCGGACCGCCTCGGCCGCCTTGTCGTCGTCGATGAACCAGGTACCGAGTCCCAGCTTGGGGATCTCGACGCCGTTGGACAGCTTGTAGGTCTCGTTCAGGATGGTCATGCGGTCGCTCCGTTCCTCGGCAGCTCGCCGTACACCTCGTCGGTGACGGGCTCGAGCCATTCGTTGCTCACGCCCTCGCCCGGCGTGATGAAGGCGACGTGGGAGAACCACGAGTCGGCCTTCGCGCCGTGCCAGTGCTTCGTGCCCGCCGGGACGCGGACCACCGTTCCCGGCTCCATGCCGATGGGGTCCGCGCCCTCGGCCTGGTACCAGCCGCTGCCCGCCGTGCACAGCAGGATCTGGTCACCGCCGCCGCCCGTGCCGTGGTGGATGTGCCAGTTGTTGCGGCAGCCCGGCTCGAAGGAGACGTTGCTGACGGGAACGCTTCCCGGGGCGAGCGGCGCCAGGTAGCTCTGGCCGATGAAGTACTGGGCGAAGGCGTCGTTCTTCTCGCCGAGCGGGAAGATCTGGTCGAATTCGTTGACGGTCATGTCGTTCTTTCTTTCCGTTGCGGGACGTCGCTGTTTCGGCGCGTCCCGCCTAGCGATTGACGTAGGCCATGTGCTGGGCGTTGTAGCGGTCGCCGCTGACACCGACGCGCTGGGCGAGGCCGTCGAGGTCGGCCACCTCGTCCGCGGACAGCGCGAGGGCCGTCGCGGCGTTGTTCTCCCGGATGCGTGCCGTGCGGCGGGTGCCGGGGATCGGCACGATCCACGGCTGCTGCGCGAGCAGCCAGGCCAGCGCGATCTGGCCCGGCGTCGCGCCCTTCGCCTCGGCGAGCTGCCGTACATGGGCGACGAGAGCCTGGTTCGCAGCCAGGTTCTCCGCCTTGAAGCGCGGGACCCGGTGGCGGATGTCCCCGTCGGTGAAGACGGTGGACGTGTCGACGGCTCCGGTGAGGAAGCCCTTGCCGAGAGGGCTGAACGGTACGAACCCGATGCCGAGCTCGGCGAGCGTGGGCAGCACCTCGGCCTCGGGGTCCCGCGTCCAGAGCGAGTACTCGCTCTGGACCGCCGTCACGGGATGCACGGCGTGTGCGGCGCGGATGGTGGCGGCCGAGGCCTCGGAGAGCCCGAAGTGCCTGACCTTCCCCTCCGCGATCAGCTCGCCGACCGTCCCGGCGACGTCCTCGATCGGCACGTCGGGATCGACGCGGTGCTGGTAGAAGAGGTCGATCGTGTCGGTGCGGAGCCGCTTCAGGGACTCCGTCGCGACGCGGCGGATCTGCTCGGGCCGACTGTCGAGGCCGACGCTCCTGCCGTCCTGGATGTCCCAGCCGAACTTGGTGGCGATCACGACCTGGTCGCGGATCGGCTCCAGCGCCTCGCCGACCAGCTCCTCATTCACGTAGGGCCCGTAGACCTCGGCGGTGTCGAAGAAGGTCACGCCCTCGTCGACCGCCGAGCGCAGCACCGTGATCATGTCGTCGCGGCTGCCGGGGTTCGGACCGTAGCTCTGGGACATGCCCATCGCGCCGAGCCCGATCGCGGAGACGTTCAGGCCTTGTCCGAGTGTTCTGGTGTGCATGGTCAGCCTTCCTGGGTCGGGGTCGGGTGCCCGCCGCGCGTCGGACCCGCGGCAGGCGTCGCGGCGAGGTTCGCGAGCAGTTGCAGGCGCTCCTGGCTGGGCGAGCCGGGCTCCGCGGTGTAGATGAGCAAGGAGAGTCCGGGCTCGGCGGTCAGCTCCAGTCCCTCGTACGTCAAGGTGAGGTCGCCGACCTCGTGGTGGTGGAACTCCTTGGTGCCCGATCCGTGGCGGCGCACATTGTGTGCTCCCCACCGGGTGCGGAATGCGTCGCTGCACGTGGACAGCTCGCCGATCAGATCGTGCAGCTGCTTGTCCCGGGGGTCCCGGCCGGCTTCGGTGCGCAGAATCGACACGGTGATGTCCGCGGCCGCCTCCCAGTGCGGGTAGAACGCCTTGGCCCGTTCGTCGAGGAAGCAGTAGCGCGCCAGGTTCCCCTGGCCGGGGCCGTCGAGCACCTCGTCGTAGAAGGCGCGCCCGAGGGCGTTGGTGGCGAGGACGTCCATCCGGCCGTTGCGCACGAACGCGGGCCCGAAGGCGATCGCGTCCAGCGCACGGATCAGGCTGTCCCTGGGCACCCACTTCTTCGACCTGCGCCTGCGCACGGGCCGGGCCGCGCCATTGGCCGCCCGGGCGAGGTCGAAGAGGTGCTCGCGCTCGGCCTCATCCAGCTGGAGCGCTCGGACGAGCGACTCCAGGACGGCGTCGGAGACACCGGCCAGCTGGCCCCGCTCGATCTTCGCGTAGTACTCCGGGCTCACATCCGCGAGCATCGCCACCTCGCCGCGGCGCAGGCCCGTCACCCTCCGGTGCCCGGAGACCGGCAGCCCCGCCTCCTCGGGAGTGAGGTTCGCTCGTCGGGACATGAGGAACTCCCGTGCTTCGTTCCTGGCGTCCATGCCTTCCACGCTAAAGCGCGCGGCCGCTGTGAGGGATGCCCTGTCAGTACGCCCCTCACTGGGGACTCCCTCGCTCGGCATGTGCGGCGATGTCATGGGCGTCGCACCGTCGAGGAACGATCGACGGACGTCGACGCAGGTAGGGAGAGATCATGACTGAGAACACGAGCACCGCCGGGGCCGGCTGGACCGGTGGGAAGAACGCCTTCGGTGACTTCGCCCCGGGAATGGTCCATTACACCGACCGGGTCCTCTTCGACGAGGTCTGGGAGCGCGAGGGGCTGTCCAAGCGCGACCGCAGCCTCGTCACCGTTGCCGCGCTGACCGCGCTCGGGAAGATGGACCAGCTGCAGTTCCACCTCGGCTTCGCCCGCCAGAACGGTGTCACCGACGAGGAGCTGAAGGAGGCCCTGCTGCACTTGGCGTTCTACTCCGGCTGGCCCAACGGCATGGGAGCGACGAGCGTGCTGAAGGGCATCGTCGAGCAGCAGGACTGAGCGCACACAGGCCTCAACGAATGCTCAGCGCCAGACAGAAGTCGACGCGGTCGCGCAAGGTGGCCAGGCTGTGCCCTGTGAGCTCCTCCACCCGTCGCAGGCGGTAGCGCAACGTGTTGACGTGGACGTGGAGTTGCTCGGCGCAGCGCTGCCAGGATCCGGACGCGTCGAGGAACGCGGTGAGCGTGGCCACGAGGTCGCTGCCGTGGTCGGCGTCGTAGCGTTCGACGACCCCGATCAGCCGGTCGCGGTAGAAGCGGCGTACGTCGTCGGGGACGGCCGCGAGCAGGAGTTGGTAGGAGGAGAGGGCGCCGCTGTCGGCGGTGCGGACGGTGCCGGTGCCGAGGGCGGCGACCCGGAGCGCGTTGCGGCCCTCCTCCAGGGAACGGCGCAGACCGGCCGCGCCGGTGGTCGGCCCACCCGTCCCGATGGCCGCACGGCCGTCGGCCAGCAGCGGGGCGAGCCGTTGCGCGGCGTCGGCCGTGTCGTGGTCGTCGGCCGGTACGAACATGAGGTAGGCACCGTCCTCGACGGGAATCGGGACCGAACAGCCGGGGTGCCGATCGGCGACGTCCTCCAGGACGGTGGCAGCGAGTTCGGCGCCGTACGGGCTGCCGGTGGTGCTCACGTACACGGCGCTCAAGGGGGCTTCCAGCGCGAGCCCGAGGCTCGTGAGGCGGTCGGCGGCCGCCTCCTCCCGGCCGTCGGTGAGCAGGTCGACGGCCTCGCGCAGGAAACGTGCCTCGATGCGGCGGCGTTCCTGCGTGGCGGCGCCGTCGAGCGCGAGCAGCGCGCACACCTCCCACGCGGCGTCGGCCACGCCAGGCGCCCAGTCGCGGTAGTCGCCCGAGGCGGCGAGGTACCCGGCGGGCGGGCGGTGCGCGGCGGGTGACTGGACGGGAAACAGGGTGAGTTCGCCCTGTCCGGGGACGGATCGTACGGCGGGGAAGCCGCCCGCGCCGAGCGCGTCGTGATGGGCGCGGGCGAGTTGCCGCTCGCTCATCGAGGGGACACCGCCCGCCCGCGGCGCGCCGGTCGCGGAGAGCACCGCGCACCACACACCCGTGGCTCGCGCGAACACATCGATGAGTCCTTCGGCCCCCTCCCCCGCGGCCATGCTCGCGACCAGGCCGCGGTGCAGGTTCGCGGACGGCGCTCGGCGGTGGCCGCCGCCGAGCGCCGCGAGCACGGTCTCGGTGAGCGCGGCGAACGACACATCGTCGTCGACGGTGAGCAGGGTCAGGCCGTGCCGGGCGCAGGCGTCGGCCAACGGCCCGGGCAGCGCGCCGACATCCGCGGTTCCCGCGACGAGCGCGGCGACCTTGGCCCCGGACAGGGCGGCGACGAACACATCGGCGTCACGCGGCTCCTGGTACCAGGTCGTGCTGGTCAGGACGAGTTCACCGCCGTCGAGGTAGCGTCCCGGGTCCGGCAGGTCGGTGGTGTAGACGCCCCGGACACGCGGGCTCTCGGCGCGGGGCTCCACGACGGGCCGCAGCCCGAGCCTCGACATGGCGAGCAGTTCGGCGAGCTGCACCGGTCGGCCTCCTCGACGCGGCCCACGTACGGGGCCGGCAGCTCGTGTTACGGGGATGCACACCGGCGTGCACGGGGTTTGGAGCATAGTACGGGGCCGTCGCGCGAAAGCGGCCGCGCGTCTGGAGAGATGTGCAATCCCGCTCGGGCGGCGCCGCCGGTTCACTGAGGGACGCAACGAGCCGCATGCCCACCCGCACCTCCCCCGCTCCCGTACTCCCCCGCCCCGTATTGGTGAGGAGCCATCATGCGCGCCGACCCCGAACGTCCCTCGGCCATCGAACGCCTGGGAGCCCAACCCGTCCCGCTCACGCGTCGGCACGGCCGCCCCTGGTCGCTGTTCACGCTGTGGTTCGGCGCGAACGTGCAGTTCGCGACGCTCAGCGTGGGCGCCCTTTCGACGTCCGTGTTCGGTCTCGACCTGCTGCCCGCCGTCCTGGCGATCCTCACGGGCACCCTGCTCAGCTCTGCCCTGGTCGGCCTGTTCTCCACCCGCGGGCCGCTCACCGGGGTGCTGCAACTCGTCCAGTCGCGCGGCCCGTTCGGGCGGCTCGGGAATCTGCCGTCCGCGGCGTTCACCGTCGTCAACGGCGTCGGCTGGTGTGTGGTCGACTCGTTGCTCGGCATCTACATCCTGCGGGACCTGACCGGCATGGGCTTCGCCCCGGCCCTCGCCCTGATGGCACTGGCCCAGCTGGGCATCGCGGTCGTCGGCTACCGGCTGATCCACACCGTGGAGCGGGTCCTCGCGGTGGTCCTCGTGGTGGTGTTCGCGGTGATGTCGGCGTACGGCTTCGGAGCAGCGCGGGCGTCGGCACCCGTCGATCCGGCCGACGGCTCAACTTCCGCGTTCCTGCTGGTCGTCGCCGTCACCGCAGCCCGCGTGCTCGGCTGGTCCGCGTACGCGTCCGACTACAGCCGCTATCTGCCGCAGCAGAGCCGGCCGCGCCGGGTGTTCCTCGCGGCGGGCGGTGGCTGCGCGGTCGCCGGGGTGTGGATCGGATCGCTCGGCGCCGCACTCGGCACGGCGGGCGCGCTCGACGACCCGAGTGCGATGGTCAGTGGCCTGCTGCCGCACGCGCTCGGCACGGTGGTGCTGTTGTGCCTGCTGCTTTCCACGCTCGCCTCCACGGTCATCGACCTGTACTCGGGTGCGATGGCGGCGCTCGTCGCCGGGTTCACCATTCCCCGCTGGGTGTCGGTGCTCGTCGTCGGCGGCCTCGGCACCGGGCTCGCCTGGTACGCGGGGCACGGCGACTTCGCGACGCAGCTCAACGACTTCCTGCTGATGACGGGTTACTGGCTGGCGCCGTGGGGCGCGGTGATGATCGTCGCGTACTGGGGGCGGGGTCGGCGCGCGGTCGCGGACCTGTACGACCCCGGGCACCGCTTCGGCCGGGGCCTGCCCTGCGTGCTGCTCGCGATCGCCACCGAGCTGCCGTTCATGAACCAGTCCCTGTACACGGGGCCGTTGGCCGGGGCGCATCCGGCGCTCGGCTCGTTCGGCCTGTTCGTCGGGTTCGCGGTGGCGGGGGCCGCCTACACCGTGCTGTGCCCACGCCCCCATACGTCCGAACTGCCCGCCACGTACGAGAAGTTGAGGAGCCAGGCATGACCATCACGACCGCATCCACCGCACAGGACGAGCTGTTCCTGCGTGCGGCGATCGCCCGGGCGGCGCAGGCCCGCGACGCCGGCAACCACCCCTTCGGCGCGCTGCTCGTCCTGGACGGGGAGCAGGTTCTGGAGGCCGGCAACACCGTTGTCACCGAACGGGACGCCACCGGCCACGCCGAGACCAACCTGGTGCGCCTCGCCACCAGCGCGTACGACCGCGGCGCGCTGGCCCGCGCGACGCTCTACACCTCCACGGAGCCGTGCGCGATGTGCACCGGAGCCGTCTACTGGAGCGGCATCGGCCGCGTCGCCTACGCCCTCGGCGAGGACGAACTCCTCGCCCTGACCGGCGCGAACCCCGAGAACCCGACGATGGCCCTGCCCTGCCGGGACGTCCTGGCCCGCGGCCAGCGCGCGGTCGAGGTGCTCGGCCCGTGCCTGCGCGAGGAGGCGTCCGCCGTCCACGCCGGATTCTGGAACTGAGCCCGCAGCCACTGGACTTGACCCCGCCGCCTCCCGCATCGGCCTTGAGGAGCAGCACACCATGTCGCCCCACCGCACACTCATCCACAACGGCATCGTCATCCCCTGCGACGGCACGAGGGCCGTCCTGGACCCCGGTTCCGTCCTCCTGGAAGGCGACCGCATCGTCGCCGTCGACCGCCCGGAGGCGTTCGACACCACCGACGCCCAGGTGATCGACGCCACCGGTCACGCCGTCATCCCCGGACTGCACAACACCCACCTGCACTCGGGCCTGTTGCGCGGCACCGCCGAGTCCAAGTCGCTGTGGGACTGGCTGCGCGACTACGTGGACCCGGCCCACAAGGCGCTCACCCCCGAGATCGCCGGGGCGGCGTCGCTGCTGTGCTACACGGAGTCGCTGCGGGCGGGCACCACGTCCGTGATGGACATGTGGCGTCACATGGAGGGCTCGGCGCACGCCGCCGAACAGGTCGGCATCCGCGCGACGCTCGTCCCCTACGTCGCCGACCTGCCCGGCTACGACTACTTCGAGACCCTGGAGACCAACCGCCGGCTACTGGAGACCTACCGCACGTACGCACGCGGCCGGGTCCGCTCGTGGGTCGGCCTCGAGCACCTCTTCTACTGCGGCGAGGACGCCTTCCGGACGGCCGCGGCCCTGGCCGAGGAGTTCGACACCGGCTTGCACACCCACTCCTCCGAGACGACGTGGGAAGTCGAGGAGTCGCTGCGGCAGTTCGGCCGCCGCCCCATCGAAGAGTTCCACCACCGCGGCATCCTCGGACCGCGCACCGTGGTCGCCCACTGCGTGTGGCTCGACGACCACGAACTCGACCTGCTCGCCGGGACGGGCACGAGCGTCGCCCACTGCCCGTGCTCCAACATGAAGCTGTCGTCGGGCCCGGCCCGCGTCGCCGACATGCGTGAGCGGGGCATCGCCGTCGGCATCGGCAGCGACGGCGAGAAGGAGAACAACAACCTCGACCTGTTGGAGGAGATGAAGTTCGCCTCCCTGCTGCAGAAGGTCACCTCCCTCGACCCGACGACCGGCGACCCGTGGGACATCCTGGACATGGCCACTCGGGACGGCGCCCGCGCCCTGGGCCTGGACGGCGTCACGGGCTCGCTGGAGGCAGGCAAGCGGGCCGACGTGGTGACCGTCGACCTGCGCCGCCTCCACACCACCCCCCTTCTCCACGGCGCCGACTTCAACGCCGTCCCCCACCTGGTGTTCTCCGCCTCCGCCGCCGACGTCGACCAGGTGTGGGTCGACGGTGAACTGCTCGTGGACGGCGGGACGGTGCGCTCCGTCGACACGGAGAAGGTGCGTCTGGAGGCTCAGGCCGCGGCCGAGGACCTGTTCCGGCGCCGGGCGGCTCTCACGAGGGGCCCGTGAGGTGACATGCCGGGCGCGCGCCGACAAGCCGCACCCCGGCCCCGAAGCGCTACGCATACGCACAGCGGATCAACGACGCGGCGCAGCAGGGCCGTCGCCCGGTCCAACTTCTCGCGTGCGCCTACGCATTGGGGAGCACGAGGCCTCGTAGACGGGGGGGGCGATCACGAGGCCGTCGGCGGCGGCCAGTTGGGCCGCCGCCGCGACCAGCCGGGGGTGGCCGGCGTCCCCGTGCAGCAGGGCCTCAACGGCGCGTGAGCTCAGCGCTTCTGCGGGGAGCGCGTACCGCGGCCGAAGAACAGCGAGGCCGCGAACGCCACAAGGCCGATGATGCCCGCGAGGATGAACGCCGCACTCAGACCACTCGCGTCGGGCGCGGCGGACGCGGCGTCGGACGCCAGGGACGCCACCGTGACGAAGACCGCCGTACCGCAGGCACCCGCAACCTGCTGCATCGTCGCGAGGATCGCACTGCCGTGGGAGTGCAGGTGGTCCGGCAGCGCGCTCAGGGACGCCGTCATCAACGGGGTCATCATCATGCCGAGCCCGCCCATCAGCAGCAGGTGGATGCCGATGACCGCCACCAGCGAGGAGTCCGGGCCGAGCAGCGAGAACAACCACAGCGAGGCCGCCAGCGCGGCCGCACCCGGGATCACCAGCGGCCGGGCGCCGACGCGGTCGTAGAGCCGGCCCACGGGGCGGCCGAGGACGCCGAGGAGCAGACCGCCGGGGAGGACGGCGAGGCCGCTGACGAACGTGGTCGTCCCCATGACCGTCTGGAGGTAGAGCGGCAGCAGGATCGCGGCCGCACCCAGCATGCACATGAACAGCAGCGCGGACAGCAACAGGGCCACGGAGAAGGTGGGGTTCGCCAGCGGGCGCAGGTCCAACAGGGCGCGGTCCCTGCGTTGCAGGCGCAGTTGGCGCAGGACGAACACGGTGAGGGACAGGAGGCCGGCGACGATCGGCATCCACGGCGCGACGGGGTGCTCCCCGCCTCCGGACTCACCGATGGAGGCGAGGCCGTAGAGGACGCCGCCGAAGCCGACGGCGGAGAGCACCACCGACAGCACGTCCAGCGGCACCTTCCGCGTCTCACTGTCAAGGCGCAGCCATATCGCGCCGATCACCAGAGCCGCCAGTGCCAGCGGCAGGACGATCCAGAACATCCAGCGCCAGCTCAACGAGGACAGCACCGCGCCGCCCACCGTCGGGCCGATGGCCGGGGCGACCGCGATGACGATCGTGATGGTGCCCATCATCGCCCCGCGGCGCTCCGCGGGGACCAGGCGCATCACCGTCGTCATCAGCATCGGGATCATGACGGCGGTGCCGAAGGCCTGCACCACGCGCCCGGTGAGCAGCACGCCGAAGCCGGGCGCGAGGGCGCTGATCAGGGTGCCGGTGCTGAACGCCGTCAGCGAGGCCAGGAAGATCCGGCGCGCGGAGAAACGCTCGAGAAGGAAGCCGGTGATCGGGATGACCACGGCCATCGTCAGCAGGAAGCCACTGGTCAGCCACTGCACGGTCGTCGTGGAGACCTTCAGGTCGACGGTGAGGTCGCGCAGGGCGACGCTCAGGATCGTCTCGTTGAGGATCATCACGAACGCGGAGGCCACAAGGACCGCGATCAGGACGCCTGCGCGCGCCGAAGTCCCGTCCGCGGGCGGGGCGGCCGTACTGCCGCCGTCGCCGGGCGCGTCCACGCTCTCGACGTTTGTTGGCTGGCTCATGTGGGGGTGTACCTCGCAAGAGTCGGTCGAAGTCATGGGCCGGGCCGTACACGGCGGGCCAGGTACTTGGCACACACGAACGGACCGGGCCACTCAGGGCGCTCACCGCAGGGCAGGGGAACGGCGCATACACGCAGTACGCACTCAACCCTCAACGCCCCGCCGTAGCACGGCATTCCGGGTATGACGGCCATCACAACAGATCACGGCGGCGGCAGGTGGACGTGGGCCTATCGCTGCGGGAAGTCGACACCGGCGGCGCGCAGCCGCGCCTCGACCAGCGCGTTCAGCCGGGCCATGGAGGGTGCGTCGTCCTCCCGGTGATGGTTGACCAGTGCGTACCGGGCCGCGTCGTCGGACCGGTCCCGGAGTCCGGTCCCCGCCGCCAGCAGCGCGCGGTCGGTCAGCACCTTCTCGGCCAGCGCGGACGCCAGCTCGTCGAGCCGCGGGTCGTCGGGCGGCCAGGAACTCGCGTCCCAGGCACGCTTGGTCAGCTCCACGTGCCCGGGATCGTCCAGGAGGTGCTCGAGCCGGGTCAGGAAGGTGTCGAACATCTCCGGAACCACCGCACGGGTCAGTACCAGTGCCTCTCGCTGCGTGGCCACGTACTCGGCTTTGAGGCCGAGTTCGGCCATACGGCCAAGGACCGCGCAGGCCCGGTCGGGCAGCAGGGCCCTGTCCCCGTGGGCGATCCGGTGCAGCGTGTCGCGGCGCGCGACCAGGTCCTCGATCTGCTCGGTGAGCCGGCGGTGAACGTCGTCCACGGCGGCGGCGAACCGCTCGGTGCCCGCGTCGAGCAGTTCGCCGGCCTCGGCGAGCGGCACTCCGGCCCCGGCCAGGGTCCGGGCCTGGACCAGCCGGAGCAGTTCGGCCGAGCCGTAACGCCGGTAGCCCGACGTGTCCCGCTCCGGCTCGGCGACAAGACCCAGCCGGTGATAGTGGCGCACGGTCTTGATCGTGACGCCGGCGTAGGCCGCCGCCTGACCGATGGTGAGCCCACCCTTGGCACGCATCCGCTCCAACTCCCCCCGAGAAGACTTGACCTTGACCTTAGGGCAGGGACCAGGCTCGCCGTACTGCCACTTCGCGCAGCCGTACTTCCACTTCGGGTACCACTCCGCACAAGGAGACGACCATGAGCCAGTCCCCGCACACCACAGCCAACTCCCCTGCCGGGGCGGACCGTCCGCAACTGCGCGGCGTCCTCCAGGAGATCGTCGATTCCGGAATCACCGGAATCCAGCTGCGGGTGCACGACGAGCGGGGCGCCTGGACCGCCACCGCCGGCGTGGCCGAACTGGGCCGCGGCGCCGAGCCTCCGACGAACGGGCACGTACGTATCGGCAGCAACACCAAGACGTTCACCGCGACGCTGGTGCTGCAACTGGTGGCCGAGGGCAAGGTCGACCTTGACGCGCCGGCCGTCGACCACCTCCCCGAGTTCGACCTCGACCGCCGGATCACGGTGCGCATGCTGCTGCAGCACACCAGCGGGGTGTTCAACCACACCGGCGAGTTCTCCGAGGACGGGACCGTGGCACCCGGAATCCCCTCGACCATCGCGGGCAAGGAATGGGTGGACAAGCGGTTCCACACGTACCGCCCACAGGACCTGGCCCGGCTGTCGCTGTCGAAGCCGCCGCGGTTCGAGCCGGGGGCGGGCTGGAGCTACTCCAACACCAACTACGTGCTGGCCAGGCTGCTGGTCGAGAACGTCACCGGCCTCCCCTGCGCCGAGGTGACACAGGAGCGGATCCTGAGGCCGCTCGGTCTGACGGGCACGGTGGTGCCGGGCGCCTCGCAGGACATCCCCGAACCGTACGCCCACGCCTACTACCGGTACGAGGACGCCGGCCGTACGCACACGGTCGACGTCAGCCGCCAGAACCCGTCCTGGGTCGACGCCGGCGGCGACATGATCTCCACCGCCCAGGACCTGCACACCTTCATCTCCGCGCTGGCCCGCGGCGAGTTGCTGCCCGCACCGCTCCTTGCCGAGATGAGCAAGCCGCACCCCGAGAGCGGCTTCGGACTCGGCCTGCGCGTCCAACAAGCCGGCCCCGACGGCGCCGACACCCTCCTGTTCCACAACGGCGGCCACAGCGGCCACGCGGCCCTGATGTACAGCACGGCCGACGGCAGCAGGACCCTGACCGCCGCGCTCAACTATGTGGACGATGCCGAAATGACCCTGGCGGGACCCTTCATGAAGGCGCAGGAAAGTCTCGTCGAGGCGGTGTTCGGCAGCTGAGCCCGCGTGGGAGGCCTGGTGGGGGCGGCGGTGTCGACCGTGCCGACATCGCCGGCCTCCCGCACCTCCTTTGGGCGGGGTACACAATCACCGCTCGGCGCGAACTACCCGAGCCGCGTGCCGAGTTCGGTGGCGGCGGCCACGACAGCGCCGCTGAGGAGGGCGAGTTTCGCGTCGGTTCGCCTCGCCGGGCCGGATACCGACAGCGCACCGCAGGCCACGCCCTGCCGGTTCCGTACCGGGGCGGCCACCGCGCAGAGGTCCCATTCGCTTTCCTCCATGTTGGTGGCGTAGCCGGCCTCCCTCACCTTCTCGAGCTCGGCCTCGAGCGCCCGGCGTGTGCTGACCGCATGCTCGGTTCCGCCCCGCAGCCGCGCGCCCGGATAGCGGCGCCGCAACTCTTCGCGGGAAAGCTCGGCGAGCAGCGTTTTCCCTGCGGCTGACGCGTGCGCCGGGCCTCGCTGCCCGGTACGCAGCCCGGCACGAATCACCTGCCGGCTCTCCACACCTTCGATGAAGACGGTCTGCGTGCCTTCCAGCACGAGCAGATGCGCGGTCTCGGAGGTGTCTTCGACGAGCTTCTCCAGCAGGAGACGTGCTTCGTCGCGCAGGGAGACGGCCCCCATCACGGCGATGCCGAGCCTGGCCAGGGCGGGCCCGGGTCCGTAGCCCTTGGTCCGGGCGTCCTGACGGAGCAGGTCACGGGCCTGCAGGGTGGTCAGCATTCGATGAGCGGTCGACCTGGCCACCTCCAACTCGGCGGACACGTCGGCGACTCGCAACGACGGCTTGTCCACCAGCATCAGCAGGATCCGCGCCGCGTTGTCGATCGATTCCACAGGGTAGGCGGCCGACACTGCCACACCCCCTCCGTCTCACTGTCGCCACTGCGACTGTTCTGGCAAATGGACTGCATTCCGCCAGCCAGAATACACCGATGCGCCACTCGCCCTGTGTTCCGCTGAGCAGAATCCTCTTCGTCCAGCAGAACATCCCTCCGTTGACGCGCCACCGGCTCGGAGCTAGCGTGCAGAACATGATCTGCTGTGCAGAACACTTTTCAGGAGGAGTGACGTGACGGCCTCAACACCGTCCGTCGCGGAACTCGGCCATGTCGGCCTGCGCTGTCACGACGTGAGCAGGCAACTCGCCTTCTACACCGACGTACTCGGGCTGACGGTCACCGACCACGACGAGCGGCTGGGCATCTGGTTCCTGTCCGCCCGGCCGGACACCGAACACCATGAACTGCTTCTGACCGATGGGCGGGACGCGCCGGTCGGCATCGGACTCATCCAGCAGGTGTCGTTCCGATGCGCACGCTTCGAGGACGTCCTCGGCTTCCATCGACGATTCCGGGAGCACGACGTCCGGCTCGACATGATCGTCT
This sequence comes from Streptomyces sp. NPDC102360, assembly GCF_044766085.1. Classification (NCBI taxonomy): domain Bacteria; kingdom Bacillati; phylum Actinomycetota; class Actinomycetes; order Kitasatosporales; family Streptomycetaceae; genus Streptomyces; species Streptomyces sp. NPDC102360. Next base: position 66,180 of record NZ_JBIWLG010000010.1, read on the forward strand.
CGCACGGCAACGCCGTCGGCGTGTACTTCTACGACCCGGAGGGCAACCGGTGTGAGGTCTACTGGCGGACCGGGCTCGTGGCACGACAGCCCTTCGTCGAGCACATCGACATCGAGACCGATCCCGAGGAGCTTCTGGCCGCCATCGGGGCTTCGGTCGAGCGCCACGGCGCGACGGGTTTCACCGAGGAGAGCTATCGCGCCTGGACCCGCGAACAACGCGAGCAAACGGTGGCAGCCGATCGCGCCACAGCCCGGGAGGTGCGGCAGTGAAGTTCGTTCGCTACGCGGACGGCACGTCCTCACGCGTCGGTGTGGTGGACGGTGACCTGGTCCGGGTCGTCGACGGCCTGGCAGACCTGCTGCCTCTCATCGAGGCCGGCGACGCCGAGTTGCTCGCCGCCGGACGGACCGCGCTGCGGCGCGGCGCGACCGTGCCGCTTCCGGACATCGTTCCCCTGTCGCCGATCGCGACGCCTCCGACCGTCCGTGACTTCTACGCCTTCGAACAGCATGTCCGGGCAGGGCGCGCCTGGCGGGGCCTCGAGATGGAACCGGACTGGTATGAGCTGCCCGTCTTCTACTTCTCCAACCCCTACGCCGTCATGGGCTGCGGGCCGGTGCCGATGACGCCGGGTGCGGAGCGTTTCGACTTCGAACTGGAGGTCGCCGCGGTGGTGGGGCGCGGTGGCCGCGATCTGTCCGCTGGTGACGCCGAACAAGCCATCGCCGGTTACTGCGTACTCAACGACTGGAGCGGCCGGGACGTTCAGCAACGCGAGATGAAGCTGTCGTTGGGACCGGTGAAGGGCAAGGACACCGCGACGAGCCTCGGCCCGTACTTCGTGACCCCGGACGAGATCGCCGACCGCCGCGAGGGCAACGGCTTCCGTCTCGAAATGACCTGCACGGTCAACGGTGTTCCCTACTCCCGCGCCCTGTGGTCCGACATCCACTGGTCGTTCGGCGAGATGATCGCCTATGCCTCCCGCGGCACCGAAGTGCGGCCCGGCGATGTCATCGGCTCGGGCACCTGCGGCACCGGCTGCGTCCTGGAACTCTCCCGCACCCATGGCTCGACGACCTACCCGTGGTTGCGGCCGGGCGACGAGGTCGTCGCGTCGGTCGAAGGTCTCGGCGCGTTGCGCAATACCGTCACCGAGGCGGCGCCGGTCATTCCGTTGCGGCCCCCTGCCGCGACAGGGCAGAAGGACGGAACACGGCCGCGATTCACCGATGGAGTCGCGCGCTGATGGACGCTCCCGTACCGGCGGAGGACCCGGCCAAGCTGCGGGCCGCGTTGCTGCGTGCCATGCCGCTGTCCCGAATGCTCGATTACGGAATGGACCACGGGGACGCGGTCCACCTGGCCAGTGCTGCCGTCTCCGAACCGTGGCACGAAATCGCGACCCGCCTGGCCGAGGCGCAGTTGGCCCGCGCGGAGGCGGCCGCCGACCGCGGTGACGTCGAAACCGCGGTCGCGTGCTATCGCCGGGCAACGGCCTCCCTGGTCTTCGCACAGATGGCCTTCAACACCGACCACCCGGCCAAACGCGCGCTCTACGTCCGGCTCAACCGGGCCTACCGGGCCGCGGCCGAGCTCGACACCGAGTTGTGCGTGGAACGGCTGTCGATCCCGTTCCGGCAGAGCCACTGCACCGCCTGGCTCGTGAGTCGCTCCGGCGCTCACCCCGGCCCCGCGGTGGTCATCGTCGGCGGGCAGAGCGGTTGGGGCCCGGCCTTCCATCAGCAGGCCGAAGCCCTGGCCCGGCGGGGGCTGTCCGCTGTCCTGCTCGAGACACCGGGGCAGGGCGATACGCGCATGACCGGCGGACTCCACCTCGACGGGGGCGTCGACCGGGCCTTCAGCGCTGTCCTCGACGCCGTGCGTGCCCGTAGCGGCTACGACGGCCGGTACGGGGTGTGGGGAAACAGCTTCGGTGGGCTACTCGCCGCCCGTGCCGCGGTGCACGACAGCCGTTTCGGCGCGTGCTGCGTCAATGGGGCCGGCGCGAAGCCGGAGCCACTGCCGTTCCGGACCGCTCGCGAACAGTCGCGGGCGCTCCTGGGCGTCGACACCGACCACGAAGCCGCGGCTGTCCTGCGCACCCTGTGGATCGACCCGGCTCGCGAGCGCACGAGCGCCGCGCTGCTCGTGCTGCACGGTGGCAACGACCCGTTGGTCGGCCTCGACCAGCAGAAGGTGTTCCTCGACCTGTCGGCGCATCCGACCCTGCGGGTCTGGGACGACGGCGATCACACCATCTACAACCACTCGGCCGAGCGCACGGAGTTCGTCTGTGACTGGTTCCGTGCCCGGCTCACAGAGTCATGGAGGTAACCATGAAAGCAATCACCATCCGGGATTACGGCGACGTGGACGACCTGGAGTTCACGGAGCAGCCGACACCGGCGGTCGCACCCGGGGAGTTCCTGGTCCGGGTCAAGGCCGCCGGAGTGAACCCGGCCGACGAAAAGATCGCCATCGGGAATCTCGACGGCATCATGGTGACCCATTTTCCCCTCATCCCGGGCTTCGAGATGTCCGGCGTCGTCGAGGCTCGCGGCTTCGGTGCCACCGAGTTCGAGATCGGCGACGAAGTGATCGGCTTCGTCCTCAAGGACTGGGCGCAGAACGGTACTTACGCCGAACTGGTCTCAGCTCCTGCCCGCACTCTGGCGCGCAAGCCGGAGTCCTGGGACTGGCTCCGTTCGGCGTGTCTGCCGCTGAACGGGCTGACGGCCTATCAGGCCATCAAGCGCATCGACATCAGCGAGAGCGACACCGTCCTGATCCACGCGGCCTCCGGTGGGGTCGGCGCGCTCGCCGTGCAGATCGCCGCCACCCGGGGCGCACACGTCATCGGTACCGCCGGCGAGCGCAACCACGACTACCTGCGTGAACTCGGTGCCACACCGATCACCTACGGAGAAGGACTGGCCGAGCGGGTGCACGAGCTCGCGCCAGAGGGCGTCGACGCGGCGCTCGACTTCTACGGCGAGGACGCGGTGGCCGTCTCGCGGAAGGTCTTGAAGGATCCCGCGCGGGTCGCCTCCGTGGCCGACATCACCGCTCCCGAACAGGGTGGCCAATTGGTGTGGGCGCGCGCGAACGCCGGCGAACTGACGGAGGTGGCCGCGCTCGCCGAGTCCGGGAAGTTGTCCGTCCCCGTGCATCGTTCCTTCCCGCTGGAGCAGGCCGCCGACGCCTGGCGGATGCTCCACGCGGACAGCCGCGCCCGCGGCCGGATCGTGCTGGACATCGACGCCACCTGAGGTGCAAGCGAAAGGTTGGGACACATGAAACGTGCCGATGAACCCCGCACATCCACGACCACACCGGATGCGGTGGACGCGGATGTCCTCGTCATCGGGTACGGCCCGGTCGGTCAGACCCTGGCTGCTCTCCTGGGTGCCTCTGGGCACCGGGTGTTGGTGTGCGAACGGCGGGTCGGGCGCTATGAGACGCCCCGAGCCGGGCACTTCGATCACGAAATCATGCGCGTCTTCCAGTCCTTGGGCATTGCCGACGAGGTACGGCGCATCGCCGAACCGGCACGCGCGTATGAATTCCTCGATCCCGACGGAAGCGTGATTTCCCGTCTGCCAAGGGGATGGGCCGCCCCCTCCGGCTGGGACGCCTCGTACCACTTCTACCAGCCGGAACTCGAGGACGTCCTGGACGCGACAGTCCGCGGAGCGTCCACGGTGGACGTCCGTTTCGGTGCGGAGCTGGTCGGCCTGCGCCAGGGGGCCGCCCACGTGGAGGCGACGTTGGCGGACGGCGGCGTCGTCACCGCTCGTTACGTGGTCGGGGCGGACGGCGCCAACAGCGCGGTACGCACGCTCTGCGGCATTCCGACGGAGGATCTCGGTTTCCGGGGCGACTGGCTGGTCGTTGACGTCCGGCCCCGGCCGGGCGCCCCGGCCCTGGACATCCCCGACACCGGCCAGGTACTCGACCCCGCGCGGCCGAACCACATGGGCCGGGTGGCTCAGCGGTATTTCCGCTGGGAGTTCATGCTCGTCGAGGGCGACGATCCCGCGGAGATGGTGAAGCCGGAACGTGTCTGGGAGTTGCTCGGGCCGTGGATCGGCCCGCAGGAGGGGCAGGTGATCCGGCAGACCGTCTACCAGTTCCGGTCCATCGTGGCCGACACGTTCCGCCACCGGTCGGTTCTGCTTGCCGGGGACGCCGCTCACGTCATGCCGCCATTCCTCGGACAGGGCATGAGCTCCGGTATCCGGGACGCCTCGACCCTCGGCTGGATGCTCGACCTCGTACTGACCGGCGCCGCGGACCCGAAGCTGCTGGACCTGTACACGCTCTCGAGAAGGCCTCAAGTCATCGACTACATCGAGGAGTCGGTGCGGGTCGGGACCGTCGTCTGCGAGACCGACACCGTACGTGCGGCGCGACGTCGCGAGGACATGCGGTCGGCGACCGAGCTTCCGCCACCGTTCCAGCCACCTGTCGGCGCAGGCTTCCGGGCCGGGCATCCGCTGGCCGGCCACTTGGCTGTGCAGCCTCTTCTGCGGACGAGCGACGGAAAGACCGCGCGGTCCGACGACGTACTCGGCCGCGGGTTCACCCTGTTCAGCTTGGTCGAACCGGACGCGGCGACGGCCTCGGCCGTCTCGGACCTCGAGCGCGCGATCGGGCTGCGGTCCGTGGTGGTTGGCGCCGAGGGAGTCCAGGAAGAGGGCGAGGCGCTGCATGACTGGCTCAAGGAGGCCCGTGTCGTGGCCGTGCTGGTCCGCCCGGACTTCTACGTCTTCGGCACTGCTACCGGGCTCGCCGAGGTGGCGGGTCTGCTCGCCTCACTTCGCGTGAGCCTGTCGCTGACGTAACGGCGGGACACCGCCCGCGCGGCGGCCGACGACAGCCCCGGACCACGTGACACACGGAGGTATCTCATGCCGAAGACGAACAACGGTATCCATTACGAGGAGCGGGGAACCGGGCCGGACGCCGTCGTTCTGCTGCCCGGACTCGGCTGCTCACTCGCGTGTTGGTCCGAGGTGGCACCCCTGCTCGACGGCTACCGCCTCGTTCTCATGGACCTGCCGGGCCACGCGGGCTCCCTCCATGCGCCTGCCGACGGTTCCAGCCTCTCCCGGATCGCCGACACGGTGATCGACGCTTGTGACGAGCTCGGCCTCGAACGCTTCGCCCTCGTCGGGCTCTCCTTCGGTGGCGCGCTCAGTGTGCGGATCGCTCTCGACAGGCCCGGCCAGGTGTTCGCGGTCATGGCCCTCATGCCGTGGAACGCGGGCGGTACCGAGGTCGGCGATCCGGTCATCGAAGCGTTCCACAAGTCCTTCCGTGACGTCGAAGCCATCACGCGGGCCATTGGGGCCATCTCGCTGGAGCCGGGCAGGACGACCGATGTCGTGCGCACGATGACGACTGGCGTCACAGAGCAGTTCTGGCGCAGCTGGCTCGGGACCGGTGGTGGCGCCTACACGAGCATGTTCGAGGAGTTGCCCGGGATCGCCGTGCCGGCGTGCTACGTCATCGGCGGCAAGGACGCCATCGCTCCGCAGGACAAGTTGATCGCCGACATCCGTGCGATGCCCGGAGGCCGGCTGGTCTTCCTGTCGGACGCGGGACACCTCGCCCCGTACGAGTCTCCCGAGCTCGTCGCCCGGGAGATCCGCGAGTTCATCGGCCGCTACGCGCATCCCCGCCGGGACAGCCACGGCGACTGGCACGCCGCCGTTCGGGCGTCGACGGTCACCACCCCGCCTCCCTCAGCACCCGCGGGGTGACCTCTGGCAGGCCGCCGGTCAGCACCGTACGTCCCGGGGACTGAGGGATCCGGAGCAGGGACGGGACGGCGATGACGCGGCACTCCGCCGCCTCCGCCGCGGCGATGCCTGTCGGGCTGTCCTCCACCGCCACGCACGCCGCCGGGTTCACCCCCAGGACTCGGGCCGCCCTGAGGTACGGGTCGGGGTGGGGCTTGGTGTGCGGTGTCTCGCCCGCGGCCACCGTGGTGCGGAAGTGGTCGCGGCCCAGGGCCTTGGCCACCGTGTCCACCACGGGGCGCGGGGAGGCGGAGACCAGGGCCGCGGGGATGTCCAAGTCGGCCAGCAGTGAGAGGAGTTCGGGAGCGCCGGGCAGTGGCACCGCGTCCCGCTCCACCGCGGCCAGGAAGCTCGCTTCCAGTTCCTCGGTCAGCGACGCGACCGTACGGTCCGTGCCGCCGGCCGCGTGCAGGTACGCGGCGACGTCGACGGTCGCACGGCCGAGGACGCGCGGGAGGTCGGACTCCGGCAGCTCCCCCAGTCCGAGACCCGCCGCCGTCCGCTGCGCGGCCCGCCACCACAGTGGCTCGGTGTCCACCAGGGTGCCGTCCATGTCGAGGAGCACCGCCTGCGGGGTGGCCGCGAACGGGCGGCCGTCGAGCGTCCAGTGCCGGTCGGCCGGGCGGCCGAGCGCGGCGTAGACCTGTGCGGCCACATCGACGTGGGCGAGCGGCCGGGCGGGGGCGCGGTCGGCGATGTCGGGTCCCGCCGCGAGCAGCCAGGCGGTGCGCTCCACGGAGGAACGGCCGCCGTGGCCGCCCGCGTCGACGTGCCCGTGGTCGGTGACGACGAGGTACGTCCAGGCCTCCTCGGCGTAACCGGGGCGGGCACGCACTGCTGCCAGCAGCCGGCCCACCCGTGCGTCCGCCGCGGTCACCGCGCGCTCGTACCGGTCCCCGCAGCCCAGCAGGTGCGCGGTCTCGTCGGGCGCGCCGAGGTAGACGAACGAGACCTCGGGGTCATCCGTCTCCAGCACCGCGCGGGCCGCCTCGGTGATCTGCTCGTCGCAGGCCTCCCAGTCCTCGGCCGTCTCCGCTGCCGGGGCCGCGTAGCAGGACCGGGCGGGCGCCTGGAAGAGCGGGCCGCCGGAGCGGGACTGCAACAGCGGCTGCCAGCCGGCCGCGACGAAGGTACGGCGGCCGTCCTGTTCGGCGAGGCGGGTGGTGAAGTCCGGGAAGACGCCCAGGCGGTGGCCGGAGAAGTCGTTGCTCCACACACTGTGCTTGGCCGCCGTCACACCGGTGACGATCGTGGCCCAGCAGGGGCCCGACATGGTGGGTGTGGCCTCGTCCACCTCGATCGGGGCCAGAAAGCCGTGCTCCGCCAGCGCGTCGAGGTGCGGCGTCGGCACTCGGCGCAGCACGTCGAGGCGGACGCCGTCGATGCCGATGACCAGCACGCGGCGCCTCATGCGGACCTCGCGAGCTCGTCGGGGGCGACGGCGTGCGCGAAGGGCTCGCCTCGGGCGTAGCGCTCCAGTTCGGCGGTGGCGGCGTCGGCCATGCGGCCGAGCTCGTTGCCGAGGGAGCCCGCCATGTGGGGGGTCATCAACACGTTCGGCAGGCCGTACAGGGGCGAGTCGGCGGCCGGGACCTCCGGTTCGGTGACGTCGAGTACGGCGGAGATACGTCCGGTGAGCAGCTCGGCGGTGAGCGCGCCGGTGTCCACCAGGGAGCCGCGGGCCGTGTTGATCAGGGTGCCGCCGTCACGGAGGAGAGCCAGGCGGCGGGCGTCGAACAGGTGCCGGGTCTCGGGGAGTTGAGGGGCATGGATGGTGACGACGTGGCTGCGCCGCACCAGGTCGTCGAGGCCGGTCGCCTCGGCACCGAGGGCGGCGGCGCCTGCGGCGTCGAGGAACGGGTCGTGCACCAGCACTTCGAGGTCGAAGGGGCGCAGCAGTTCAAGCACCAGGCGGCCGGTGCGCGAGGCCCCGACGACGCCGACCGTACGGCCGTGGTTGCCGGCCCCGGCGAAGTACGGCAGCAGCGCGAAGCGGCCGCGGTGCTCCTGGTAGGTGCGGGCGCTGTCCAGCACCCGCTTGTTGGCGAAGAGGATCGCGGCCACGGTGTACTCGGCGACCGGCCGCGCGTTCGCCGCCGCGGCGCTGGAGACGGCGATGCCGCGCCGCCACACGGCGTCGGTGACATGGTGCTTGACGGAGCCGGCCGCGTGCACGACGGCCTTCAGTCGCGGCATCCGGCGCAGCAGCGCGGTGGTGAGCGGCGTACAGCCCCAGTGGGTGAACAGGACCTCGGCGGCGGCGAGTTCATCGGCGGGCGCCTGGGCGAGGTCCGGGCAGGACCGAGCGGTGTCGGCCTGTGCGGCAGCGGCCAGCCGGTCGAGGGCGCCCTCGGCGAGGAGGGCCGCGTGGATGTCGTCGCCCATGGCCAGAAGGGTGCGTGGGCGGCGCGCGGGCGCGGTGGGAATCGCGTTCAAGGAGGCGCCTTTCACAGCGGTCGTTGCGAGGCGGGAGTGGGCCGTCCCGCCGTGCGGGGAGGTCATTTCACCGCGCCCGCGGTCAGTCCGGAGCGCCAGTAGCGCTGCAGGCAGAGGAAGGCGACGATCAGCGGGAGGACGGCGACGAGGGAGCCGACGATGACGAGCGAGTAGTACTCGGGCTGCTGCTGGACGCTCTTGTTCCACATGAACAGGCCGAGGTTCACCGGGTACAGCCGCTCGCTGCTCAGCATCATCATCGCGCCGTAGAAGTTGTTCCACTGCGCGGTGAAGGTGAACAGGAAGATGGTCATGAACCCGGGGGCGAGCATCGGCAGCGCGACCCGGCCGAAGGTGCGGAACTCGCCCGCCCCGTCGACCCGCGCCGCCTCCAGCACCTCGCCGGGCACGTACCCCTCGGCGAAGACCCGCGCGAGGTAGACGCCGAAGGGGTTGGCCAGGGCGGGCAGCAGCAGCGCCCAGTACGTGTTGACGAGGTGCGCCTCGGAGGCGAGCAGATACTGCGGCAACTGCGTCACGGCGGACGGGATGAGCATCCCGACCAGCACCAGGCCGAAGAGCTTCTCCTTGCCCACCCACTGGTACTTGTCGAAGGCGTAGCCCGCGGCGACGGCGACGGCCGTCGACAGCAGAGCCCCGACGACGGTGTAGAGGATCGTGTTGCCGAACCAGCGCACGTAGATGCCGTCGTTGACGGTGAACAGCTCGTGCAGGTTGCTGAAGAGGTGGAAGTCGCCGAGCGCGAACGGGTTCGTCGCGAAGAGATCGGTGTGGTCCTTGGTCGCCGCGATCACCATCCAGGTGAGCGGCATCAGCGAGTAGAGGGCGAAGACGACCAGGAAGGCGTTGACGGCGGTACGAGAGGTCAGGCCGGTGCCGCGGCGCGGTGGACGGCCGGCGGGCGGCGCCGGTTCCGGCTCGGGCGCGGTTGCGTGGGGCGTCGAGGTGCCGGGGGCGGTGGTCGTGCTCATGCGGTCCTCCACCGGTTGCCGAGCTTGGTGACGACGTAGGAGGCGACGCCCCCGAGCACCGCGAGCAGCAGCGAGGCGGCCGCCGCGAGGCCGTAGTCGTGTCGCTGGAAGGCCGCCTTCATCACGTACATCGTCGGGGCCCAGTCGTCGCCCATGGCGTTGGCCCGCTCGTAGACGATCCGTGGGGCGTCGAAGAGCTGGATGGCTCCGATGCAGGTGAACAGGCCGACCAGGACGAGCGTCGAGCGGATCATCGGCACCTTGATCTGCAGTGCGGTGCGCAGCCCGCCGGCGCCGTCGACCGTGGCGGCCTCCAGGGTCTCGCGCGGGATGGCCTGCAGACCGGCGTAGAAGATGATCACGTTGTAACCGATCCACTGCCAGGCGGAGATGTTGACGACGGAGACGACGGCGGTGTCGGCGTCGAAGAAGTTCCAGCTCGCACCGAGGGCGTCCAGCGCGTCGGTGACCGGGCTGAGACCCGGGGTGTACAGGTACAGCCAGGTGACCGAGGCGATCAGCGCGGGGACGGCGTGCGGCAGGAAGAAGGCGATCTGGAAGAAGCGCCGGGCCCTGGCCGCCGCCGAGTCGATGAGCAGCGCGAGCGCCAACGAGACGGCGATCATCACCGGGATGTACAGGGCGCAGTAGACCGCCACGTTGCCGAGGGAGCGGAGGAAGGCGGCGTCGCCGAGCGCCTCGGTGAAGTTGCCGAACCCGGCGAAGACCCGCTCGGTGCCGCCGAAGCCGAGTCCCGACTGCTCCTCGCGGTACAGGCTCTGGTACGCCGCGTACCCGATGGGGGCGACGGTGACGGCGGCGAAGAAGACGAAGAAGGGGAGGACGAAGGCGGCGATCGCCCGGCGTTCACCGGGCCGGGCGCGACGACTGCCGGAGCGCGCCGCACGCGCCGCCCGGGGCGCGGACGAGGGGTGTTGCCACGGGTACTCCTTGGGGTGACGCCGGGGGGGGCGGACGGGGGGGCGGACGGGGCGTGGGGGGCGCGATACGACCGGCGGGGCCGAGGGGACCGGCAGGGCCGGAGGGGGCCGACAGCGCCGACGCGACCGACGGCGGCCGCGTCAACAGCGCCGCTACTTGGCCAAGTTGAGACCGCGCTCCTTGATGCCCTTCTCCGCCGCCCGCTGCCCCGCGGCCTGGCCCTGATCGAAGCCGGCGGCGGTCTTCTGCATCGCGGCCAGCACCTGCCCCTGCACCGGGCTCCACGTCCACCCGGGCACGATCGAGTCGGCGGCCGTGCTCGCGATCGCGTACGGGTCGGTGTCCTTGCCCCAGTACGACGCGTCGTAGGTCTCGGCGGCGACCTTGCGCATCTCGTCGTTCGCGGGCAGGGCGCTGCTCGGCGCCTTCGCGGATTCGAAGCGCGCCTTGATCCCGGCCTCGGTGGTGGTCACCCACTCGATGAACTGCGCGGCGGCCTCGGTCTTCCCGCTGCCCTTGGGCACCACGTACGAGGTGCCGCCGTACATGGCACTGGCCGGTTCGCCGTCCCAGCTGGGCAGCGGGGCGATGCCCCACTTGCCCTTGGCGTCGCCGTAGGTGGTCTTCATGCCCCCGGCGCTCCAGGCGGCACCGATGAAGGCGGCGGTCTTGCCGCTCGCCCGCTCCTTGGTCTCCTCCGGCGCCCACAGCGGGGTCTTGGAGACCAGGTCGTCCTTGACCAGGCCGGTCCAGTAGTCCGCGACCTTCATGGAGGCGGTGTCCCGCATCCGGACCTTCCAGGAATTGCCGCTGGTGGTGAACCACTTGGCGCCGGCCTGCCAGGCGAGGCCCGCCATGATGGCGGGGTCTCCGCCACCGAAGTTGGTTATCCGGACCTTCGGGTCCTTCTTCTTGACCGTCTCGGCGGCCTTCTTGAAGTCGGCCCAGGTCCTTGGCACTTCGACGCCGTACTTCTTGAACAGGTCCTTGCGGTAGTACAGCTCCAGCGGAGTGACGTCGAAGGGCACCGCCCAGGTCTTGCCGCCGAGGGTGACCAACGAGCGCATGTTCGCCGGGAACTTCCCCTTCACCAGCGGGCCCGCGGCATCGCTCAGGTCGGTCAGGTTGCCCTGGCTGGCGAATTCCGGGAGGGCCGAGTAGTCCATCGTGGCGACGTCGGGGCCGTTCTGCGCCTTGACGGCGTTGGAGAGCTTGGTGACACCGTCGGGACCCGCCGGTATCTCCGCGAACTTCACCTTGACGTTCTTGTGCGTCTTGTTGAACGCCTGCGCGGTCTCCTTCGCGCCGTCGGTCGACGACCAGTACGTGACCGTGACGGGGCCGCCTGACGCGGCGTCACCGCCCCCGTCGTCGCCGCCGCAGGCCGTGGCGGTCACGGCCACCGAGGCAAGACCGGCGATCAAAGTGATGCGGGAGGTGAGAGAGGTGGGCTTCATTGCACGTCGCTCCTACGCAGGACGGACCGGGTGAGCCGGAAGGCTCGGCCGATGTCGCGGCCCATGATTTGCGTCAGAACGAACAACAGTCAAGAGCGAATGAGCAATTCATTCATAGTGATCACTTCGATCAGAAAGGTGCGCCGTCCGCCGACGCGGCTCCGCCCGCGGTCACTTCGCACCGGTGCCGGACGAGTCCCGCACCCGCAGCCGAGGCATCAGCGCCAGATGCCGTCGCGGACTGTCGTCCCGCGTGCCACCGCCCGTGCCACCGCCCGCGCCACCGCCCGCGCCATCGACCGGTTCCGCCAGCCTGGCAAGGAGCAGTTCCGCCGCCGCCCGCCCAACGGCCCGGCGCGGCGGCGCCACCGCGGTGAGCGGCACGTCGGACAGTCCCGCCAGCTCGTCCTCGTACGCCACGAGCGCCATGTCCTCCGGGATCCGCAGACCCGCGGCACGCAGCCGCTGGACGATCCCGATGGCGTCCTGATCGTTGTGCACGAGTGCCGCCGTGACCCCGTCCAGCGCCAGCAGCCGCTTCGCGGCAGCGTCGAGGCCTGCGGGCGAGACCGCCGGGTGCATCTCGATCGGGTCGATCACCGGCAGCCCGCGGGCGGCCACCGCGGCTTCGTATCCCTCGCGCACCAGCGGGACGGTCGGGCTGTCGCGCCGCACCAGTAGCGCGACGGACCCGTGCCCGAGGTCGGCAAGGTGGTGGACGGCGGCCGCGGAGCCGAGCACATGGTCGGAGCGCACCACATCCAGGTGTGCGAGGCGGCCGCCGACCGGGATGCGCCGCTCCAGCAGCACCGCGGGCACCGGCAACTCCAGCAGCTGCCGCTCCTGTTCCGCGCTCGGCAGCCCCAACTCCCAGGCCGGTTGCAGCAACAGCCCCTGGACCCCGCCGTCGAGCAGCTGACCCACCTGGACCGCGTCCTCCGCGGGCACCCAGTTCGAGATCCCGACGACCAGTCGGCCGCCGCACGCCGTCACGGCCTCCTGGGCGCCGCGCACCAGCTCGGCGAAGTAGTACTCCATGCTCGGTACGACGATGCCGAGGGCCGGCTCGCCCCCAACGGCCGGGGCAGAGGCCGCACTTGGAGTCACGGCAGGACCCGAGGGCGCCGCCGCGGACTCCGTCTGCGGCCAGGACACCGTCCCGTGCGCCCGCTCGACGCGGCCCTGCGCGGCGAGCGCCTCGACGTCGCGGCGCACCGTCACGGCCGAGACGCCCAGCTCTTCGGCGAGCTCGGCGACCTTGACGCTGCCGCGCGCCCGGACGACATCGAGCACGCGGTCATGGCGCTGGTTCACGTGCAGTCGCACGACGGCCTACCTCCCTGGTCACACCCGCAATACGTGCGATTAACCGTACCGTACCGATCGTTTCTTTCGATACGAATGTCTTGAGCATTCCGTGCGGAGCGTGCTAGGAAGCTGGCACACGCTCCCCTCTGGGCTCGGAGACACCATGCCAACTCCCCTGTCCCGCCGCCGATTTGTTCAGGCCGCCGCCGGCACCGCGGCCGCCGTCGGCCTCACCGGCACCACCTTCGCCGTCGCCCCCTCCCCGGCGTACGCGGCGGACGAGTTCGACACACTGCGCGACACCTGGCGCGGGCTCCTCCTCGGCGAGGGCTTCAGCCCGACCGCCGAACCGTTCACATCAAAGCTCGCGGCCGTCGGCGCCACCGCCCGCGACCTGAGCGCGCGCATGACACCAACGGACGGCTCGCTGTGGCCGGACGCGGTGTGGGCGGACCCGGATCCCGACAAGGACACCGAGTCGTACGGCTTCTCCGGCAAGATCCAGACCAGCTTCGCCCAGCTCTACACGATGGCCGAGGCCTACCGCCAGCCCGGCACCGGCCTCACCGGCGACACGGACCTCGCCGAGCAGATCGTGACCGGCCTCGACCACATCTGCGCGAAGGTCTACAACGCGGGCCAGGAGCCGTACGGCAACTGGTACAACTGGCAGATCGGCGGCCCGCAGGCGCTCCTCGACACCGCCGTCCTCCTCCACGACCACCTCACCGCCGAGCAGATCGCCACCTACTGCGAGGCCGTCGACCACTTCGTACCCGACTCCGCGGTCGCGGACTACACCGGCACCTCGACCGGCGCCAACCGCATCGACCTGTGCCGGGTCCTGGCCGTCCGCGGCATCCTCGAGAAGAAGCCCGCGAAGGTCGCGCTCGCCTCCGAGGCCATCGCCCCGGTCTTCCCGTACGTCACCAAGGGCGACGGCATCTACGCCGACGGCTCGGTCATCCAGCACACCACCGTCGCCTACACCGGCTCGTACGGGGCGGTGCTCCTCGACGGCCTCAGCAAGCTGATCGCCCTCCTCGGCGGCTCCACCTGGGAGGTCAAGGACCCGAAAAAGCAGGTCATCTTCGATGCCGTGGAGGCGTCGTACACCCCGTTCCTGCACAACGGCCTGATGATGGACGGCGTCTCGGGCCGCGCGATTTCCCGCGGCCTGCCGCCCGGCGGCACCAAGGGGCAGAGCGACGACCAGACACGCGGCCACACGGTCATGGCCTCCATCGTCGCCCTCGGCCAGGGCGCGAGCGAGGCGGAGAACGCCCGCTGGCGCGCGCTCGTGAAGGGCTGGGTACAGCGCGCCCACTACCGTCCGGCAACCACCGACCCGGCCCTCCCGGTCAGCAAGCTGGCGCTGCTCAACGACGTACTGGACGACAGCGGCGTCGCCGCGGCCCCGCACCCCGACGGCAGCCTGGTCTTCGCCGCGATGGACCGCGTCGCCCACCACCGCGCCGGCTGGGCGGCCTCGCTGTCCATGGCCTCGCGCCGCATCACGTACTACGAGAACGGCAACGGCGAGAACCTGCGCGCCTTCCACAGCGGCTCCGGAATGCTCTATTGGTGGGGCGACGACTTCGCCAACGACCAGTACTCCGACCGGTATTGGCCCACCGTCGACCCGTACCGGCTGCCCGGCACCACCGCTTCCGCCAAGCGGCTCACCGACGGCGAGGGCGGCATCTGGGGCGCGGCGCTGCCCGATGCGGACTTCGTCGGCGGCGCGGGCGACGGCACGTACGCGATGGTCGGACAGCACCTGAAGGGCCTGTCCTCCACCATGGAGGCACGCAAGTCGTGGCTCTTCCTCGACGACGCGGTGATCTGCCTCGGCTCCGCGATCAAGGCCGCCGACGGCGCGGCGATCGAAACGATCGTCGAGAACCGCCACTTGGGCCCGACCGGCAAGAACCCCCTGGTCGTCGACGGCCGTACCCAGCCCGCGGACCTCAGCTGGGCTGCCACTCTCGACCGCGCGAAATGGGCCCACATCCAAGGCCACGGCGGCTACCTGTTCCCGGGCGGCGCCACGCTCAAGGCCGCGCGCGAACAACGCACCGGCGCCTGGCACGACATCAACACGGGTGGCTCACCAACGGAGTTCACCAGCCGATACGTGACCCTGTGGTTCGACCACGGCACGGCGCCTCAATCGGCCGGCTACGCATACGTGCTGCTGCCGGGGGCGGATGCCGCGCGCACCGCCCGCCGCTCCACGGCGCTGAACGGCTGGCTGACCGATCACACCAACACAGCGGTGGCGCACGGCGCCCGCATCCCGTCGCTCGGCGTCACGGGCGCGGTGTTCTGGGCGGCGGGCAGCTTCGGCGGACTCACCGCGAGCGCCCCCGCCACGGTCCTGGTCCGCGAACGGCGGGACGGGACCGCGACGATCAGCGTCAGCGACCCCACCCGAAAGCTCACCGGGCTCACCCTCACCTGGAACAAGGCGGTGCGCTCGGTGCTGTCCAAGCCGGCAACGGTGACACGGGCCGCCACGGGCCCGGCCCTGAAGCTCACCTTCGGCGACCTCTCGGCCACCGGCGGCACCACCCAGAAGATCACGGTCAAGCTCGCCTGAACAGCCACGTTCCCCACGGAAATGAACTCTTGCCCCAGGAGGTCTCATGTACGTGCACGCCCGTAAGCGCGGAAGGATACGCACAGCCATGGTCGCGGCAAGCGCTGCCACCGCTGCCGCCGGCCTGCTGCTCTTGAACACGAACTCCGCCCAGGCCGCGGTCTTGTGGGACGGCGACGCGGCGAGCGGCACCGGTGTGTTCGGCAGCGTCGAGTGCGACGCCCCCGGAAGCCTGACCACCCCGGAGCAGAGCGGCCACGGCGCCGTCTTCCAGTACTCCAAGTCGGTGGGTACGTACCGCTGCGAGTCCCGCGGCATATCGCCGGACGGCTCCCGGTACGCCTTCGCGAACGACAAGACGTACTGGCTCGGCTGGGAGCAGAAGTTCTCCGTGGTCCCGGGCAGTGGCTCCGACTTCGTGCCGTGGCAGTGGAAGTCGTATCCCAACTCATCCCAGAACTATCCGGTGTTGATGACGGTCGGCAGCGGACAGCTCAAGCTGATCTACGTGGGTCCGGGGGCCGGCTGGAAGACCGTGTGGTCCACGCCGGTGAGCGCTGGCGCGTGGAACCGGGTGGCCCTCGGCATCCACACCTCGACGTCCGAGTCGTCGGGCTGGGTCGAGCTCTACTACAACGGCACCCGACAGACCTTCTCCGACGGCTCCACCCGCATGACCGGCCGCACTTGGGACTCCGCCAACGAGCCGAAGTGGGGAGCGTACGACCGCGACAACACCACCACCAAGATCGTCAATACGGTGGACTCCCTCAAGGTCGGCTCCTCTTACGGGGACGTGGACTGACCCCGAGCGGGACCCCAATCGGCCGACGGACGGGTGTGTTTCGGTGTCTCAGGGGCACACCCAGATCGTCATCACCTCGTAACTGCGCTTCCCCCGAACACATCCGATCAGGCAGGCTCAAGATCGGCCAAGGGCAAACAGCCCGGCCGCACATCACACACCAACGGGGGATCACATCATGTTTCGCAACCACCGCCGCAAGGCCGTCCTCACCGCCGCCGCCCTGATGGCCACGACCACTCTGCTCACGGCCTGCCAGGGAGGCGCGGACGAGAGTGACGCGTCGAGCGGTTCCGGGTCGTCGTCGACCTCGGCGTCGGACGCGAAGGACAAGGGCGGAGACACCGGTTCGAGTTCCACGGAGGGTACGGAGTCGCAGGCCGGCAGCGGCTCGGGGGGCACGTCGCAGGGCAAGGGCGTGAGCGGAACCTGGTTCGGCAACGTCTCCTACCTGGCTCCCGGCAAGTACACCGTCTCCGACCTGAAGGACACCGAGCAGGCGTTCTTCACCTCGACCGACACCGATATCCAGGGCGCCGGTGACATCTGCGGCGACGCCGAGGGCCAGGCCGCCACCAAGTGCACCGAGGAGCAGCTCGAGGCCGCGTCCAAGAAGGGTGTCTCGGCGACCGTGAAGATAAAGAACGGCACGGCCGTCAGCATCGTCGAGGACCACGCCGGCAGTGGTGGCGGTGGTGACTCGGACACCGACAAGCCGAGCGGCCTCCGCTCCGGCGAACTCGGCTACCTGGCCCCGGGCAAGTACACCCTGCTCGACAGCGACGGAAACACCACGTCCTTCTACAGCGCCACCGCCACGACCATCAACGGCAACGGCTGGATCTGCGGCGAGAACGGTGACAACAAGCGCTGCACCGAGGGCGAGCTCGAGGCCGCGGCGAAGAAGGGCGGCGTCCGAGTCGTCGTCAAGATCGACAACGGCGCCGCCGTCACCATCGACGAGGAGCACAACTGAGCCACCTCGCACGCCACGGTGGACCGGCGAGGGACACCGTGACGTCTCGGCGCGGCGGAACTTGCGGCTTGTGGGTCACCCAGAGAGCAGTTCCGCCGGCCAGCGGTGTGCCCAGTCGGGTGGGTCGGTTTCATTGTAGCCGTTGAGTGTTCGGGGGTTCGGGCCGCGGATCAATGAGACTGAGCCCGCCGAAGTCGCAGAACACCAGGTCGAAGCTGTCGTCGGCGAAGGGGAGTTGTTCGGCGGCGCCCTCGGCGGAGAGCGCCCTGGACCACTGGCCGGCGCCGCAGCCGAGTTCGAGGACGCGCTTGCCGGTAACGGCTGAGCATGTGCACCAACTGGGTTACACAGACGGCCTGTTGTACGGAACACTCACCGGGATGGATGAGCACAGGAGCGCCGAGGCCGAGGCGGAGACGGAGCACCCTGTGCTGGGACGCCATCGCCGCACCTACCGCCCGCCACGCCGAGGACCCTTGGCGTATGGGCTCCTTCTGCTGCGACTCGTCCCCCTGTCCGCCCTGGTCTTCCTCCTGGCGATTCTCGTCGGCGCGTTCTTCGGCCGGGACGATGCGACCGTGCCCCAAGTGTTGGGTGTGCTGGCACTGTTGGGACCGGCAGCCGTCAGAGGACTGTGGCACTGGCGGCACGCCCACGTAGAACTGCGGCTGTACGAGCACGGGGTGATGGCCGTCGCATCCAACGGGCGGGATGCCGTCTATCCCTGGTCGTCGACGATGCTCTTCACGGACGGCAGGCGACGCTACAAGCTCGCCAACCCCGAAGGAACGGTCATCACGCTCGGAGCGGCAGGCCTCGGCCCCCTCCTGAACGCGACCCGCATCCGGGGCCTGCGCACCCGCACCTTGATCAAGGGCCTCCAGCTCCCGGACGAGAACGAGTGGGGCCCGGCGATCCAGCGGGCCATCCGGGACGCGATCCTGCCGCCGACCGTCGCAGCGGTACGGGACGGCGCCGAAGTCACCTTCGGGGTACTCGTGGTGAGCCGGGACGGGCTCAGTGTGCGGCGCAGGCGCGGGCGGGACGATGTCACGTCCTGGCAGGACGTCGTCTCGATCGGCGTCACGGACGGGGGCAGCCTGGAGGTGTCCTCACGCGGCCCCGACTTCCCGACCCACTACGCGATACCGCAGTACCAGATCCCCCACATCGAGGTCCTCCTCGCCATCGCCCACCGCGAGCGCACCAACCGGCCACCGAACGCACCCGCCCCGAGCACCGGACCACGGCCCACACCGACGGCGACACCAACACCGACACCAGCACCAGCACCAGCACCGGCACCGGCAACGGCACCGACCGGCGAGGACACCGAAGGGGCCGGGGACGCCGGGGAACTCAGCGACACGACAGCACGGTTGAGCCTGTACGTCACCTTCGGTACGGCCGCCTGGGCCGCCTGGCGGCTCGGTGCCCGACAAGGGCTGGACGGGGTCGGCCCCGTCCTGCTGACCATCCTCGCGGCGGCCTTCGGCGGGCTCTTCGGGGCCGTCTTCGGGCTGGGGATCGCGGCGTTCGCCGCGATCCTGCCGCGCACGGTCGGCGAGTTCATCGTCGAACCGCTGATCCGCTGGTTCCGGCACCGCCGCTACGTCGCCGCCCTCGTCCTCGCGCTCGTCGCCCTGGTCGCGCCGGTCGCGCTGCTGTTCATCCTGTTCTGGTCGTTCCCGTCCCGGCTGGTCCCGCTGCTCGCGCTGGTCTTCTTCGGCGGTTGGGCGCTGGTGCTCGCGATCAGGTGGTGCCACCGGTCGGACCGCACCCTCGTGAGGCACCTCCCGGATCTTCCCGGCGTGGCACTCATGTTCCTCGCCGTCCAGCAGCTGGTCTCCGGCGACATCCTGACCGTGGCGCCGGCCGCCGGACTGTTCTTCCCGATCGCGATCTGGCTCTGCCGGCGCGGCTGGCGCCGGTTGAAGGACTCGCCACGGCCGTCCGTGCAGGCGGCGGCCGACGTCGTGGTGTCCCTGCAACTCGGCCTGGTCTTGGCCGTGTTCGTGGTGTGGCTGGGAAACGTCCTCTCCTTCACTCCGGCACAAATCACCGCCGTGCGGGGCGTGTTGACGTCGCTCCAAGGGCTGACCGAAGTGCCCTGGACGTACTGGCTCGTGGCGTACACCGTGCTGGCTTGCGGCAGTTACGCGGTGTTGCGGTGGCCGGAGCGCGTCGCGCGCTTGCAGGAGCGGTTGCGCCCGGCCCGCTTCCGCGGGAACCGGCTGCCGCTGGGCGCCGCGGTCAACTTCGGGCGGCGCGTCCTCAGCGGGCTCAGTCTCGGCCTGATGGCCGCGCTGCTGTTCGCCGTCGTGGCGGCCCCGGTCTCCGAGGGGGCGTGGAAGCGGCCGGTGGCCAAGAGGTACGCACTGGAGACACAGCGCCGCCAGGACGCGGCCGGTGCCGCGGCCGCGTACCGCGAGATCCACCAGCAGGTGACGGCGCATCCCCGCTCGGCGGAGCGCCTGCGGTCCGTGGTGCTGGCCGTGTACCGGGCGGCGCCCTCGCCACCCGGGGAGGGCGTGAGCCCGGCGGCCCGGCAACTCGCGCGTCAGGTCGGCCGCTACCAGGCCGCCGCACTCGACGTCGACGACCCGGCCGCACCGCCACCGGACACACCACCGGAGACCGACGGCCTCGACGAAGAGCTCGCCCGTCTCGACGAGAGCCAGCAGCGCACCGAGCGGCGCGAGCAACGCACCGACCGCTTCGCCGAACTCGCGTCCCTGGCCCTCACCCGCACCTTCGACATCCCCGACCTGGGCGACAACGAGGCCGTGCAGATCCTCAAGGAGTACCTCGGCGGGCTGGTGGAGGACGGCCCGATGAAGCGGATCTTCTACCGGTGGGGCGAGCGCATCGGCCGGCCCGCACCGCCCCCTCCACCCGACGGCGAGCGGCTCGTGCGCATCGACCTCCGCCGCCTGACTTCGGTGGCGTACGACCGGGCCCGCGACGCGGTGGAGCGCGCCGACGGCGATCTGCTCGGCTTCTACCAGCGGTTCGGCGTGGGCCTCCCCACCGAGGAGCCCTCGACGACCAGGGTCGTCGACCTGGCGAACCAGCATCGGTACCTGCGGCATGCGACCGGCGACTGCTCCGGGTGTGTGCGCCCCGGGGGCGGGGACGGCGGAACCACTGGTGGCGGCGGGCGCCGCTGAGCCGCCCGGCGATTGATACCAGGAAATGTCGATCTCTTCATATACAGTGACCGACTGCTATCAGCCACCCCCCAACAGGTCTCCATGACCTGTCACTTGGAGAGGAACAGCTTTGCCTCGACGTTTCACCACACTCGCCGTGTCCGCCGCCATCGCGGGCGGCGTCCTGTTCTCGGCCGTCCCCGCACAGGCCGCCCCCGCTGCCGACCAGGGCAGCGTGTCGGCAGCCGGCCCGATCACCTGCAACATCTCCAAGATGCGCCAGCAGGTCGCCAGCCATAAGTCCAAGGCCAGCAAACTCGACGCTCTCGGCTACCACAAGTCGGCCGCGAAGGAGCGCGCGAAGGCACGGGCGATCCAGAACCGGATCCAGCAGTGCCAGGACGCCGACGACAACAACCCCGGCCCGATCGGCGGCTGAAGCCTGACCACTTCGGGGCAGGCACACGGACGGCCCCGAAGGTGAACGAGCCCCCGCCTGGCAGCACCCTCGCCGGGCGGGGGCGAATTCACCCTGAGTCTTCGCTACTTGGCCACCCGATTCCGCAAGGCCCGGCCCGCCCGCGCGTTCACGATGCGGAGTGCGATGTCGCCGTACTGGTAGGCGAGTTGGTCGACGGAGAACTCGCCTCCCTCGTGGAACCAGCTGGCCACACCGATGCCCATGTCCAGGATCGAGTACGAGGCGATCCTGGCGGACTGGACGTCGAAGACGCCCTCGGCCACGCCCCGCTCGATGAGTTCACGGTAACGCCGCTCGTAGTCGCTGCGGCAGCCGAGGACGCGCTCCTGGGCCGCCGGTTCCAGGCTGTCGATCTCACGGTTGCCCACGAAGGCCTCGAGGCGGTGGCGGGCGTGGTAGCGGATGTGCGCCTCCACCGAGCGGCGGAGCTGTTCACGTACGTCGTCCGTGCCGCTGACGGCCGCGATGTTGTCCGCGATGAGCTGCTCCATCGTGCCGATCATGACCTCGGCCAGCAGTTCGTGTTTCGACGTCACGTGTTTGTAGAGGCTCGGGCCGCGGATGCCGACGGCAGCGCCGATGTCGGTCATGGTCGTGGACCGGTAGCCCTGCGCCGCGAACAGCCGCAGGGCGGCCAGGCGGATCCCCGAGCGGCGGTCCGCCGGAGACTGCTCCTCGGGCCGCGCGGGACGGTGGGGGCGCTCGTAGCGACTGTCCCGACCACTGTCCTGGCCGCCATGGCTTTCGCGACCCTCGTGCGCTGCCGTCACGCAGGACTCCCTACCTACTCGTGACCTACCCATTGTTAGCCGACCGACATCCGCTCGGTCCAAGCAATCTACCTCGTACGGCAAGCGCGTACGCCACACACCCTTGACAGGCCACCACCCTCACACCTCTCATGGCTAATGGTCATTAGCCATGAGAGGTGTGAGGGTGTCCATCGGATTCGAGATCGACGAGAGGGTGGCCGACATCGCGCGGCGCACCACGGAGTTCGTACGGGACGTGGTGATCCCCGAGGAGCGCGCGTGCGACGGCAACGTCCACGACGGGCCGGAGCCACTGCGTCGGCGGCTACAGGAAGCGGCACGCGCGGCGGGAGTGTTCGCTCCGCACATCGGTGCCGAGTGGGGCGGGCTCGGTCTCGATCAGTGCGGGCAGGCGGTGGTGTTCGAAGCGGCCGGGTACTCACTGCTCGGGCCGCTCGCGCTCAACTGCGCGGCGCCCGACGAGGGCAATACCCATCTGCTCGAAGTGGTCGCCACCGAGGAGCAGAAGGAGCGGTTCCTGCGGCCGCTGGCCTCGGGTGAGGTGCGTTCGTGCTTCGCGATGACCGAGCCCGCACCGGGTGCCGGTTCCGATCCGCGGGCGCTCGCCACGACCGCCACGCGGATCGACGGCGGCTGGCGGATCGACGGCCACAAGTGGTTCATCAGCGGCGCGGACGGGGCGGCCTTCGCCATCGTCATGGCCCGCACCCGCGGCGAGGCGGGGGACGCGGGCGGCGCGACCATGTTCCTCGTCGGGGCCGACAACCCGGGCATGAAGGTCGTCAGGAACATCGACACACTGGACCAGGGGCTGTTCGGCGGGCACAGCGAGGTCGTCTTCGAGGGCTGCGAGGTGGGTGACGACGCCGTGCTCGGCGCGGTCGACGAGGGCTTCACGTATGCGCAGGTACGCCTCGGACCCGCGCGCATGACCCACTGCATGCGCTGGCTCGGGGTGGCGCGCCGGGCGCAGGACATCGCCCTGGAGCGTGCGGCGGACCGTTCGGCCTTCGGCAAGCCGCTGGCCGAACTGGGCATGGTCCAGGGCCTGTTGGCCGACTCCGAGATCGACATCGAGACCAGCAGGGCGGTGCTGTGGCGGGCCTGCTGGGAACTGGACCAGGGTCGTTCGGCCGCCCAGCACACCTCGATCGCCAAGACGTACGTCTCCGAGGCCGTGAACCGGGTCGTGGACCGGTCCGTGCAGGTGTGCGGCGCGCTCGGCATCTCCGGGGACGCCCCGCTGTCGCGGCTGTACCGGGAGGTGCGGCCGTTCCGCATCTACGACGGCCCGTCCGAGACGCATCGTTGGGCCATCGCCAAGCGTGCCGTCCGGGCCGCACGGGAGCGGCGGGCCGCGCTGTGACCATCCCTGAGTCGGCTGCGACCACCTCCGAGGCGACCGTCGTGGGCATCGATGTGCCCTCGCTGCGGCGGTACTTCGAGCGCCATGTCCCCGAGTGCGCGGGCCCGCTCGACATCGAGCTGCTGCACGGCGGGCGCTCCAACCTCACGTACCGCGTCAGCGACGGAACGCACCGGTGGGTGCTGCGCCGGCCACCGCTGGGGGTGCTGACGCCGACCGCGCACGACATGGACCGCGAGTACCGAGTCGTCGCCGCGCTGGGCGGCACCGGGGTGCCGGTCGCCGGGGCCGTTCTGTCGTGCCGGGAGCCGGATGTCATCGGGGCGCCGTTCTGCGTCGTGGACTTCGTCGAAGGGGCGGTGCTGCGCGACGGTGACGAGGTGGTGTCGCTGTCGGCCACGGACGTGCGGGGCGCCGCCGACGCGCTCGTCGACGCCCTGGTGGCCCTGCACGGGGTGGACCCCGCGGCCGTCGGACTCGGAGACTTCGGGCGGCCCGAGGGATACCTGGAACGGCAGGTGCGGCGCTGGCGCGGCCAGTGGGACAAGGTCGCCACGCGGGCGCTGCCCGACCTCGACGCCCTGCACGGCAGGCTCGCCGCCGCCGTGCCCGCGAGCGGCGCGCCGTCGATCGTGCACGGCGACTACCGACTGGACAACACCATCCTGGCTCCAGGCGACTTCGGGCGGATCGCCGCGATCGTCGACTGGGAGATGGCCACGCTCGGCGATCCCCTCGCCGATCTCGGCATGCTGCTCATGTACTGGGACCCGGCCTGCGAACCGGTGCTCGGCGCGCGCCACGTCCCAACTGCCCACCTCGCCTTCCCGGTTGGCCGCGAGCTGGCCGAGCGGTACGCCGCGCGCTCCGGCCGCGACATCGGCCAACTGTCCTTCTACCAGGCCCTGGCCTGCTTCAAGCTCGCAGTGATCGCGGAGGGCATCCACTCCCGCTATCTCGCGGGCCGCACCGTCGGCACCGGATTCGAGCACGTCGGCTCCGCGGTCCCCGCGCTGCTGCGCTCAGGCATGGAGCTGCTGCCGTGACCCCCGTACCACCGGCCGAAGGAGAGACCGTGCAAGACCGACTGTCCGGAATGATCGCCCTGGTCACCGGCGCGACCGGAGGCATCGGCGACGCCGTCTCACGGCGGCTCGCCGCCGAGGGTGCCACCGTGGTGGTCACCGACGTCGACGCCGACCGCTGCACCGCCCTCGCGAAGGAGCTCACCGCCGGCGGGGCGCGAGCGCTGGGCCTCGCCCTCGACGTGAGCGACGAGGACGTGTGGCGGGTCGCGATCGAGCGGGTGGTGGGCGAGCTGGGCGGCCTGTCCGTGCTCGTCAACAACGCGGGCATCGCCGAGATGCGGACGGTGGAGACGGAGACCCAGGAGTCCTGGGACAAGGTCATCGCGGTCACGCAGGGCGGTGTGTGGCTCGGCATGAAGCACGGCGGGCCCGCGATCGAGCGCTCCGGCGGCGGCTCGATCGTCAACATCGCCTCGATCTTCGGCACGGTCGGCGGCTTCGGCAGCCAGTTCTCGTACCACGCCGCCAAGGGCGCGGTCCGGTTGATGACCAAGAACGCCGCGCTGCACTGGGCCACCCGCGGCGTCCGTGTCAACTCCCTTCACCCCGGCTTCATCGAGACACATCTCTCGCGCGAACTGTGGCGCGGCACACCCCGGCACACCGCGATGGTCGAGGGCACCCCGATGGCGCGGCTCGGACGTCCCGAGGAGGTCGCGGGGACGGTCGCGTTCCTCGCCTCGTCGGACTCCAGCTTCATGACCGGTTCCGAGTTGTACGTCGACGGTGGCTGGACGGCCCGCTGACATGCGCCGGGGGCGCGGCAACTGCCGCGCCCCCGGGGGTTGTTACCTGAACCGTTCAGTACACCCGCGTATACCTGACCAACTCACCCACGTGCACTGATTCACCTCACCCGCGTGTACTGGTTCACCCCGCCCACCATCTCCACCGCGATCTGGCCCCGCAGCACCAGGACATCCAGGTGGGCCGCCGTCTCGTTGACCGCGAGCATCTGGTTGAAGGCGCTGAGGTCGCCGAAGGGCACCTCGCGGCGCGTCCAGCCCAGGGCGCGCGCCACCGCATGGGCGTCGAGGGTGGCCTCCCCCAGGGCTGTCAGGCTCTTGGCGAGCCGGTCGTCGTGGTGGGTGAGGAGTTCGGCGACCCGGGTGTGGGAGCTTTCGACGACCGGTCCGTGGGCGGGCAGCAGACGTGTGTCGGCGAACCGTGTCATGAGCCGCAGCGAGTCCAGGTAGTCGGCGAGGGGGCGCCCGCCGGGTTCGGTGAGTTCGAAGCCGATGGACGGGGTGATGTGCGGCAGGACGTGGTCCCCGGAGAACAGGAGTCCGCGCTGTTCGTCGAGGAAGACCACATGTCCCTTGGTGTGTCCGGGAGTCGGTACGACGCGCAGCTCGCGCTCGCCGAAGCGCAGCGTCTCCGCGCCGAGCCAGCGGTCCGGGGCCTCCCATACGCGCGGGTCGTAGCCGCCGTGGTCCAACGCCTGGACGTGGTCGGCCAGTTCACCGGCGCCCGCCCGGCGCAGCGTCTCCAACGAGCCCGTCGGTTCGTCGCTGCCCAGCCGGTCGAGCATTTCCAGGCCCGGCCGCTCCCCCGCGCCCAAGTACACGCGTGAGCCCAGCAGTCGGCGCAGTTCCACCGCGTTGGTGTAGTGGTCGCGGTGGATGTGGGTGACGAGGATGTGCCGGATGTCGCCGAGGTCGCGGCCGATGGCGGCCAGGGCCTCCTCGAGGGCCTTGCGGGCCTCGGGGATCGCCCAGCCACCGTCGATCATGACGATGCCGTCGTCGTCCGCGAGGTTCTCCAGCAGATAGACGTTGACGGCGTGCAGGCCGTCGTTGGGCAGCGGCAGCGGAACGCGGTGCACTCCGGGCTGCACGGTCTGGACTCCGGCTGCGGCCCAAGGGCCCTGGTCGAACCGCGCTGTCATGTCTCTCCCTCGCCGGCTGTCGCGCCGTGGTCGGTTGTCCTTCGTGGTGCGGGCCGCGCCGCCGTCGGCATGGCGGCGCGGCCCTCGGCGAGCCCGCCGGTCAGGCCGGGTCGGGCGTGCGCTTGCGTAGTGTGCGGGCGAGTTCACCGGCCCCGGACCGGTCGAGCTTGCCGACCTTGGTCTGGGGCAACTCCTCGATGCCGTACACGAATTCGGGCCACTTGTTCTTCGACAGGCCTACGTGTTCCAGGTGCGCGGTGATCTCCGCCAGGTCGACGGTGCCACCGTCCTCGGTGACGACGAGCAGGGCGATCCGTTCGCCGAGCACCTCGTCGGGTACGGCGGCGACGCAGGCCCTGGCCACGCGCGGATAGCCGGCCACCGCCCGCTCGATCTCGGTGATGTCGATGTTGCGGCCGCCGCGGATGATGATGTCCTTCTCGCGGCCCATGACGGTGACGGTGCCGTCCTCGTGCCTCATCAGCAGGTCGCCGGTGGGGAAGTAGCCCTCGCCCGTCAGCTCCGGCGGCTCGACCCTGCCCTCGCGGGCGTAGCCGAGGAAGAGGGAAGGGCCGCGGACCTGCGCCCGGCCGGACACCCCGGGTGCCGCCTCGGCGCCCTCGGGGGTCAGCGCGCGCAGGTCCGTGCCGGGAAAGGGGCGGCCGTCCCTGCCGAGCCGGACCTCCTCCGGGTCGTCGGGGCGCGGCGAGGTGTGGCCGAGACACTCGGACATGCCGAAGACGCGCAGGATCTTCGTTCCCAGGGACCGTTCGGCACGGGCGAGGGCGCCGCGGTCCATCGGTCCGCCGCCCACCGTGATCGCCCGCACTCCCCCGAGGACACCGGAGCCGGCCGCCTCGGTGCCCATCTGGAGCGCCATCGTCGGCACACACATGGTCCAGCGGACCTCGTGGTCGGCCATCCGCCGCAGCGCCGCCGCCCGGTCCCACTTGGCCGTCAGCACGAGCGGGCCGGTGAGCAGGAGGGAGAGGTAGACGCCGAAGCAGTACGCGGCCGTCGACGACAGCGGCACGATCGCGGCCACCGCGTCCCCGCGCTTCAGGCCGTTGATCTCGATGGTGCTCGTGCCGGCGTAACGCAGGGCAGCCTCGGACTGGACGACTCCCTTGGGCCGCCCCGTCGAGCCGGACGTCAGCCCGATCAGCACGCCGCCCGACCAGCGCGACACGTCGTACGCCCCGGGCGCGGTCCGGCAGGCCCAGCCGTCGAGGGCCGTGCCAGCACGCCCCTCGGGCACGAGGCCCGACACCCCCCACTCCTCCATCGCCGAGGGTTCGGCGACCACCGCGTCCGGCCGGATGTCCTCGTACGCGGCGGCGAACTCCTCGCGCGTGGTGTGCCGGTTGACCACCGCGAGCATGCCTCCAGCCAGACCCACGGCGAGGCTGCCGGCGACGGTGCGCCACGAGTTGTCGGCCTGGAGCGCGACTGTGCCGCCTGTGCCGCCTGTGCCGTCGGCGCCGCCGGGGAACATCACCTCGGCCAGCCGGGCCGCCTCGGCGAGCAGCTCGCGCGCCGTATGGGGGCCGGTGTCGTCGATGACGGCGACGAAATCCGCCTGCTCGGCCCTGTGTTGGAACTCCCGCACTACCTGTCGCATCCCGCTTCCTCGCTACGCTGTACCGAAATCCGCAATGACCGTCTGGCGTGTGCTGTGGTGCCGCGAGGTGTCAGCCGGCGAACATCTCTGCCTCATGACCCATCACCGCGATACGGCGGCCCTTCATGTCCCCCACCTGCGCGATCGCATCGGCCCACTCCTGGCTGGCCAAGGCCTTCTTCAGCTCCTCCGGGGAGTCGAAGCCGAGCACGGACATTCCGTCCCAGCCCTCCGAGCGCGGCTCCAGCGCCTGGTCGATCTCGGTGTGCCGCCAGGAGCGCAACCCGGGGAGCCGGTAGGTGAGTTTGGCGTGGTCGCCGCGCCACCAGTCGATGAAACGCTCGTGTGTCCACTCCGGTGGCCGGGCTGCCAGCAGGACGAGGTTGTACATGACTGCCTTTCCAGTGCGGTCGGTTGGGGTGACTCGGGTTCAGGCGAACCGGATCTCGGACGAGCGGCCGATCAGCAGCCGCTGCAACCGGTTCTTCTCGTCCACGCGTCCGGCGGCGACGAAACTCGCCTCGGGCTCACCGGCGCGGCGCACCTCGCCGAGGAAGAGCTCGTCCTGGCCGAGCGTGGTCGCGGACAGCAGATGGTGGGTGCGCGTACCGCGCTCGCGCTGTTCCAGGTAGCCGACGAGAGCGGCTCGGTCCCCGGCGAAGTCGGCCGCGTTGCCGTCGCCGGTGGAGAACAGGATGGAGAGCGAGAAGTCGTCGCTGATCAGGTCGAGTATCCGGTTCGGCGTGTCACTGTCGAGGATCTCGAACCAGGCGGTGAGGAAGGGGGCGGGGGCCGCGGCTGCGGTCGTCGTCTCCGTCATGTCGGCTTCCTTTCGGCTCGGTGCCGACCGTCGCGTACGCGGCTAGTCCGGCAGGTCGATGAGGTCGTACGTCGTGGTGAAGTACGACTGGTAGCGGGACATCCGCCCGGCGGGTGTGACCACGGCAGCCGACAGGAAGGACCCGACGGCCTTCCCGGACTCGGTCACCACTCCGTACACGGTCTCCAGATCTCCGTCGGAGCTGTGCCGGAGGATCTTGTGCTCCCGCTCAACGGCGTTGCGGCCCGCGATGTAGTCGGCGAAGTCCGCCTTGGACCGTCCCGTCGCCTCGCGGCCCGGCAGGGCGATGAGGAACCGGAAGTCCGGTTCGAGGAGGTCGAGCGCCCGGTCGGGGGCGTCGCTGTCCATGCGGGCCATGTATGCGGGCAGTACGTCGGCCATGGGTGATCCTCTCGTTCTCTTCGTTTTTGGTGGCCGCGCGATGTCAGGGGTGTCAGTCGCGGGTCGGTGGCGTGAAGAAGTCTCCCTGCGACTCCCAGCGGCCGTTCCTGACGACGACCTTCTGTACGTCGCGGGTGCCGAGGTTTCGGCCGGGTCCGAAGTCGAGGACGGGACCGACGCCGGTGTCGACATGGCGTGCGTTCTCGTAGGCCCGGGTCAGGGACTCGCTGGTGACCGGCCCGTCGATCGTCTTGGCGATCTCGACGAAGGCCTTCGCGGCCTCCCAGCCCCACAGGGTGATGAAGTCGGCCGGGTGTCCCCGCTCGTATTTGGCCATCCCCGCACGGAACTCCTTGATGGCCGGATCGTCGTCGTGCGGCGACTTGACCAGTTGCAGCGCCTTGAGCCCCTCGGCCGTCCTGCCCGCCAGGGACAGCGTGGCCTGGGCCGCCACGGGCGCGTAGCCGTACGCCGGGGCGTCGAGCCGCTGCATCCGCGCCTCCTTGAGGTAGGACGCGGTCTCGGCAGCGGTGAGGATCAGCACGACGGCGTCCGGCTTCTGCGCCTTGACCTTGCTGATCACCGGGCTGTAGTCGGTGGTCTGGTACTTGACGGTCAGCCGTTTCACCTGGACCGACGGATCGGTCTTGCGTGCGGCCGGCTCGATCTCCTTGCCCACGTTCACGAAGGCGGCCGGGTCGCTGTGCACGACGACGACCTTCTTGGCTCCGTCGCGTACCACCCACTGCCCGAGCGCCGCCGCCTGGTCCTCGTACAGCGTTTGCAGTCCGAAAAGACCGGGGCGGGCCGGCTCGTACCAGGACGCGTCGCCGCCGAGCGGGTTGAGGACCGGCACCTTCGACTGATCGAGCACGAAGGGGAACGTGGCCTGGGTCTGGGAGGTGCCGTTGGTGGCGACGATGGCCACGACCCCCTCCTGGTCCACGAGCCGGCGGGCGATCTGGACGGTCTGCTCCGGGTCGTTGGCGTTGTCCTTGACGACCCAGTCGATCTTGCGGCCGTTGATCCCGCCCTGCGCGTTGACCGACTTGAAGTACGCGTCGGCGCCCGCCCTTTCGGGGATCCCGAAGGAGGCCAGCGGGCCGGTGAGCGGGAACCACGCCCCGATCTTGATGACCTTGTCGTTGCCCGCAGAGGGGCTTCCCGTGCCGCAGGCGTTCGCCATCAGGGCGAGCGTCGCGGCCAGCGCGGCGATGAGCGCGCGAGTCGTGCGTCGTCGCAAGACCCCTCCTCAGATCAACCTGAGTTAAGTTCAATTCAGTTTGGATGTTAATCCCGGGGAAACCCCGCTGGCAATGGCCCGTCACGTGCCGATCCCCGCGGCCACGAAAAGGCTGGAGAAAACAGCTCGACCCCCGACGGATGTCCGTCGGGGGCCGCGCCCGTACTTGCCGGTACTTACAGGGTCAGGAAGCCACCATGCGCACGCAGGCGCCCTCGATCAGCTCGCTGATCTCCGACAGCGGCGTCGCGCCCGAGGGCCGGTACCACCGCCACACACTGACGATCAGGCCCAGCACGCTCGAACCGAGGAGCTGCGCGTCGCGCAGCGGGAACGAGCCCTGGGACATGCCCTTCACCAACAGGTTCGTCCAGTCCCGCTCGACGACCTGGACCAGCTGCCTGGCCGCCACCCGCTCGGCCTCCTCGCGCTTGGAGCCGCGGGAACCCGAGAGCAGGTCCATGTGGTTCTGCAGGATGCGCATCTGCAGAACCTCGTGCGGGGAGACATCGTAGGCCGCGCGGACCACGGCCCGCAGCGCCTCGACGGGCTCCTCGACACCCTTGGTCGCCTCGACGAACCGGTCGTGCGAACGCTCCAGTTCGAGCCGCATGATCGTGAGCAGGCAGTGCGTCTTCGACTCGAAGTAGTGGTACAGGGCGGTCTGACCGATCCCGACCCGCTCCGCCACGGTGGACCACTTGGTGGCCTCGAAGCCGGCCTCCCCGAAACAGTCCACAGCGGCCGTGAGGATGGCGGCCCGCTTGGACCTGGGCCCCGCCTCCGGTTCAACGATCCTTGTCATTACTTCTCTCCTGGCCGTCACTCGCCGTGTCCGTACCCGAGAGTAAACCCAAGCTGAACTCAGTTTCCAGCCGGATGGCTCAGCCCCGCTCGAGTACGGTCGCGTTCGCCATGCCGCCGCCCTCGCACATCGTCTGCAGACCATAACGGCCGCCGGTCCTGCGCAACTGATGAACCAGCGTGGTCATGAGCCGGGCGCCCGTGGCACCGAGCGGATGCCCGAGGGCGATCGCCCCGCCGAAGGCGTTGACCCGTTCCTGGGGAGCACCGATCTCCTTCTGCCAGGCCAGGACGACGGAGGCGAAGGCCTCGTTGATCTCCACCAGGTCGATGTCGTCGATCGTCAGTCCGGCCCGGTCGAGGACCTTCTCGGTGGCGGGGATCGGGCCCGTCAGCATGTGGATCGGGTCGGATCCGACCACGGCCGTGCTGTGCACCCGGGCCAGCGGGGTCAGCCCGTGGCGGCGTACGGCCTCCTCGGAGGCGATCAGCAGAGCGGCGGCGCCGTCCGAGATCTGGCTGGACACGGCGGCGGTCAGCCGGCCGTCCTCGGTGAGGGGCTTCAGGCCCGCCATCTTCTCCAGGGTGCTGTCGGCGCGCGGCCCCTCGTCGGCGCTCAGCCCGAACGCCGGGACGATCTCGTCGTCGAAGTCGCCTGCCGCCCGGGAGGCGAGCGCCCGCTGGTGGCTGCCGAGCGCGAACCGCTCCATGTCCTCCCGGGTGATGCCCCACTTCTCGGCGATCAGCTCGGCCCCGCGGAACTGCGACACCTCCTGCTCCCCGAAGTGCTCGCGCCAGCCCTCACCCGCGAACGGACTGCCGAGACCGGCCCGTTCGCCGACGAGCATGGGACTGGCGATGGGCACCAGGCTCATCACCTCCACGCCGCCCGCGACCACCAGGTCGGCGGCGCCCGAGCCGACGGCCTGCGCGGCGAAGTGGACGGCCTGCTGCGAGGATCCGCACTGCCGGTCGATGGTGGTGCCGGGCACGTGCTGCGGCAGCCCCGCCGACAGCCAGGCGGTCCGGGCGATGTTCCCGGTCTGGGCGCCGACCTGGCTGACGCACCCGAAGTACACGTCGTCCACGGCCGCCGGGTCGACGCCACTGCGGTCCAGCAGGGCGCGGAGCACGTGTGCGCCGAGGTCGGCGGGGTGCACGCCGGCGAGCGTGCCCTTTCGGCGGCCGACCGGGGTACGGACGGCGCCGACGATGAATGCTTCCGACATGGTGGGCTCCACGAGGTTCAGGGGGACGGGATCAGACGCCGGAGGTGCCCGGCGCCGCGCGCGTGAAGTCGGGCGCGCGTTTGCCGAGGAAGGCGGCGACGCCCTCACGGCCCTCCTCGGAGGCGGCCGCGGCGGCGAGCGCGCGGGCCTCGCGGTCCAGGTGCGGGCCGAGGGGCGAGGTCAGTGCGTCGGCGACGAGCCGGCGCGTGGCACCGAAGGCGGCGGTGGCGCCGCGGCGCAGCGTCTCCGCCGTGTGCGCCGCTTCCTCGGGCAGGTGTGCTGCGGGGACGACGCGGCTCACCAGGCCGAGCGCGGCGGCCTCGGCGGCCGGTGTCCTACGGTTCGTCAGCAGCAGGTCCAGGGCCCGCTTGGGGCCGAGCAGCCGCGGCAGGACCCAGCTCACTCCGGCGTCCGGCGAGTAACCGATCCCGGTGTACGCCGCGGTGAACGTGGCGCTGTCGGCGGCGAGGGTGACATCGGCCGCCGCGGCAAGGCCGATACCCGCGCCCGCGACGGCTCCCTGGACGGCGGCGACCATGGGCGCGTCGAGCGCGGCGAAGATGCGCAGTGCCTCGTGCAGTGCGTCCGTGACCGCGGTGAGGTGCTTCCGCAGTACCTCCCCGGAGAGCTGGGAGAACTCCCTGAGGTCACCGCCGACACAGAAGGACCTGCCTTCGGCGGTGAGCAGAACGGCCCGCACCGGGGCGTGCTCGCAGGCGCGTGCCGCGGCGAGGAGTCCGCGCGCGGCCTCCAGGCCGATCGCGTTGCCCGCCTCGCCCCGGCGCAGGGTGACCCGGGCCAGGCCGCCTTCGTCGATCTCGATGGTGACGGTCATCGCGCGGTCCATCCGCCGTCGACGGTCAGGACCTGCCCGGTGCAGTACGTGGAGGCGTCCGAGGCGAGGAAGAGCAGCGCGCCGTCGAGTTCCTGGGCCTCGCCGCCGCGTCCAAGCATGGTGTTGCGGTCGACCCAGCGGCTGGAGCGCTCGTCGCCGAAGAGGTCCGCGGTCATCTCGGTGCGGAACCAGCCCGGGGCGAGCGCGTTGACGCGGGTACCTGAGCGGCCCCACTGTCCGGCCAACTCCCGTGTCAGGCCGATCAGTCCGGCTTTGGACGCCGCGTAGGCGGCGCCGCCGAGGGGTGCGGCGGACACCAGGCCGAGGATGGAGGAGACGTTGATGATGCTCTTCCCGTTCATGTCGCCGCCCGGCGCCTCCGTGATCAGCCGGGCCAGGTGGAAGGGCGCGGTGAGGTTGACACCCAGCACGTCGGCGAAGGCGTCCGGTGACTCGTTCTCGGCGCGCGTCTCGCCGGATGTGGCCGCGTTGTTGACCAGGACATCGACGCGGCCGGTGGCGGCGAGCGCCGTGTCCACCAGTTCCGTACGGTCGGAGGCCAGCGAGACGTCGCAGGCCACGGGGTGGATGCGGGCGTCGGAATCGGCGAGTTCCTTCAGCCGGTCGACGCGGCGGGCGGCGGCGAACACGGTGGCACCCGCCTGGGCGAGGACGGTGGCGAAGCGGGCGCCGAGTCCCGCGGAGGCGCCGGTGACGATCGCGGTGCGGCCTTCCAGGGAGAAGAGGTCAAGCGCGCTCACTCCTCCACCCCGATCGGCAGTGCGGTCGCGCCGCCGTCCAGCACCAGGGTCTGGCCGGTCATCCACGACGAGGCGTCGGAGGCGAGGAACAGGGCGGCGTTCGCCACGTCCTCGACGGTGCCGAGGCGCCGCATCGGCAGCTTGGCCGTCAGGAGCGGCTCGCGGACCTCCCACACCGCGCGGGCCAGCTCCGTCTTGATCAGCCCGGGGGCGATGGCGTTCACCCGGGCCCGCGGCCCGAGTTCGTAGGCCAGTTGCCGGGTCATGTGCAGCATGGCGGCCTTGGTGGCGTTGTAGTAGCCGATGTGCGGGTCGACGATCAGTCCGCCGACGGAGGCGATGTTCACGACCGCTCCCCCGTGCTCGGCCATCCAGGCCCGCCAGGCGTAGCGGGTCCAGGCGAGCATGCCGTACTGGTTGACGCGGACGGTCTTCTCCGCGCGCGGCAGGTCCAGATCGATGAGGTCGCCGTTGTAGGGGTTGGTCGCCGCGTTGTTGACGAGGATGTCGAGGCGGCCGAAGCGGTTCATGGTCTCCTCGACACAGGCCTCCGCCTGGTCGGGCTCGCCGGCGTTGGCGACCACCGTGTGGATGTCGCCGTCGCCCTTGACGCGCAGCAACTCCTCGCGGGCGGCGGCGAGTCCGGGCTCCTTGCGGGCGGCGATCACCACGTGGGCGCCGGCCGCGCGGTAGGCGGTGGCGATGCCGAGGCCGATGCCGCGGGATCCGCCGGTGATGACGGCCACCTGGCCGTCGAGAGTGTGGGCGCTCACGCCGCACCTGCCTTCGTCTGGGATTCCGTCTGTGCGTGCTTCGGGGACCGCGCCTCGGAGCGCTTCTTGTACGGGGCGAGTTCCTGGCGTGCCACGGTGCGCAGATGTACCTCGTCGGGGCCGTCGGCGATCTTCAGGGCCCGCGTGATGGAGTACAGCCGGGCCAGTACGGTGTCGTCGCTCACCCCGGCCGCGCCATGGGCCTGCACCGCGCGGTCGACCACCTTGTGGGCGACCTCCAGGGCGGCCACCTTGATGGCCGCGACCTCCATCCGGGCGGCGGCGTTGCCGACGGTGTCCATCAGCCAGGCCGACTTGAGGACCAGGAGGCGCAGCTGCTCGATCTCGATGCGACTGCGGGCGATCCATTCGCGCACCACGCCCCGGTCGGCCAGCGGCCCGCCGAAGGCCTCGCGTGCGCTGACGCGTTCGCACATCAACTGCAGGGCGCGCTCGGCGAATCCGACGGCGCGCATCGCGTAGTGCATACGTCCGGGGCCGAGCCGTCCCTGCGCGAGCGCGAAGCCCTCGCCCTCTCCCCCGAGGATGTTCCGCACCGGCACCCGGACGTCCTCGAAGAGCACGTCGCCGTGGCCGAGCCGGTCGGTGTAGCCGAACATCGGCAGGTCGCGCAGGACGGTGACGCCCGGGGTGTCCCGCGGGATGAGCAGCATGCTCTGCTGACGGTAGGTGGGCGCGTCCGGGTCGGTCTTGCCCATCAGGATGATGAGCTTGCAGTCGGGGTCGAGGATCCCGGAGGTGTACCACTTGCGGCCGTTGAC
The DNA here is from genome assembly GCF_044766085.1 of Streptomyces sp. NPDC102360. NCBI lineage: Bacteria > Bacillati > Actinomycetota > Actinomycetes > Kitasatosporales > Streptomycetaceae > Streptomyces > Streptomyces sp. NPDC102360. The sequence goes on from NZ_JBIWLG010000010.1 coordinate 101,526, forward strand.
GACGTACTCGTCTCCGTCGCGGGTGATACGGGTGCGGATGTTGCGGGCGTCGGAGCTGGCGACCTCGGGCTCGGTCATCGCGAAGCAGGAGCGGATCTCTGCCTCCAACAGGGGCCGCAGCCACTGCTGTTGCTGCTCCGGCGTGCCATACAGGGCGAGCAGCTCCATGTTGCCGGTGTCGGGCGCCGAACAGTTGAACACCTCGGGGCCCATGATGGAGCGCCCGGCCAGCTCCATGAGCGGCGCGTACTCGAGGTTGGTGAGCCCCGCGCCCCAGTCGCCGTGTGCCATGAAGAGGTTCCACAGCCCCTCGGCGCGGGCCTTCTCCTTCAGCTCGCTCATCACCGGCGGCAGCGCGTGCGGGTCGTCCGCCTCGGCGAGCTGGCGGTCGTACACCGCTTCCGCGGGGAGGACGTGCTGCTCCATGAACGACCGCATGCGGTCCTGGAGTTCACTCGCGCGCGGCGAGTATCCGAAATCCACGATGGCTCCTGTGGTGGGTCGGGGCTGTCGGCGTGCGGGTCGGGAGCCGTCAGCCGAGGAGGTCGCGCGCCGTGCGGATCATCGCGGCGATGGTCGGCGGCAGTCGCTCCTGGTCCGGGTCGTGGTGCTTGCCCTCGCGGTGCCGGCGCAGGTTGTGGCCCATGATCGCGGCCATCTTCATGCGGCCCAGGGCCCGGAACCAGTTCATCGCGGGCAGTGCGGGCCCGCCGGCGCGGTAGGTGTCGAGGAGTTCGGCCTCGGTGGGGAGGCCGGGCACCGCGCGTCCCAGCTGCGGGAAGTTGTGGTGGTCGGCGAAGAGCAGGAACCAGCCGAGGTCGATGCGCGGGTCGCCGACGCTCCAGATCTCCCAGTCGACGACGGCGGTGGCGCGTTCGCCGGCGTACAGGATGTTGCCGAGCCGGAAGTCGCCGTGCAGCAGTACCGGAGGGAGGCCGTCGGGCACGTCATCGGCGAGGGATGTGAGCAACTCATCGCCGCCGGGCCGCAGTTCGTCCGGTACGGCGTGCATGGTGCGGCTCCACCGCTCCAGCTCGCCCGCGGCGTCCAGCGGCTCGGGGGCCTCAAGCGCGGGGCCCGACACGTCGGTGTCGTGCAGGGTGCGCAGGACGCGGGCGCTGTCCAGCATGCGCGCCCGCGCCGTCGCCGCGGCCATCTCGGGTTCGTCGAGGATGGGCTCGATCGCCTCTCCTGCGGCGAACTCCATGGCGAACCAGGCGGGTTGGGCCTCGTCGACGACGGCGACGCCGGGCACGGGGACCGCCGAGCCGGCCAGCGCGCGCAGCACGCGCGCCTGGCGGAGCACGTCGTTGCGCCCGACCGGCCGCTGCCCCGGCGGCACCGCCTTGACGACGTAGGCCGCCTCTCCGGCCGTGACCGAGTACGTCAGCCCGGAGTGTCCGCCCGGCAGCGTCACCAACTCCCCGACGGGCACGCCGGGATGGCGCACCGCGAGCCGTTCGCGGACGCGCAGGGCCAGGTCGGCGACGGGGGTGGCCGTGCTCATCGGACGGGCTCCTTGGGCAGGCCGAGCACGCGCTCGGCGAGGATGTTGTGCTGGATCTCGTCGGTGCCGCCCGCGATGCTGTAGCCGGGCGCGCCGAGCAGGTGTTCCGTCCAGGCGTACGTGCCCCACTCCCCCGTGTCGGCGACGAGGGCCGGGCCGAGAAGGTCGGACACCAGGTCGCTGGTGTGCCGCATGGTCTCGGTGGCGTACAGCTTGCCGACAGAGGCCTCCGCGCCGGGTTCGCGTCCGGCGACGAGGGCGCCGGTCACCCGCAGCCCGATCAGCCGCTGGACGAGGGCGCGTACGTAGAGATCGGCGGCCCGCTGCTGTTCCGCGCCGGTGAGGGGGCGGGGCAGGTTCCGCGCCAGATCCACGGCCCGGTCGGCGTTGTCGAGGCCGAGGCTGCCGGAGTCGAGGCGTTCGGCGGCGAGCACGCTGAGCGTGACCCGCCAGCCCTCGCCGACCGGTCCGAGCCGGTCGGTGTCGGGGACGACGACGCCGTCGAGGTAGACCTCGTTGAAGCTGGCGCCGCCGGTCATCTGCCGGATGGGCCGCACGGTCACGCCCGGCGCGTCCATGCGTACGAGGAAGACGGTGATGCCCGCGTGCTTGCGGACGTCGGGGTCGGTGCGGCACACCGCCACGCCCCAGGTCGCGACGGTCGCTCCGGAGGTCCACACCTTGTGCCCGTCGAGGATCCAGTGCGCGCCGTCGCGCACCGCCTTGGTGCGCACCGCGGCGAGGTCGGATCCGGCTTCCGTCTCCGAGAAGAGCTGGCAGGCCAGTTCGTCGGTGCGCAGCATCGGGCGCAGCCAGCGCTGTTTCTGTTCCTCGGTGCCCCAGATGCCGATCGCGGGGGCGACGAGCTGCTGGGTCACCGGGAAGATCTCGGTGCGGTGCGGCACGTCGAAGGCGGCTTCTTCGGAGCGGTAGAGCTGTTCGTAGTACGCGGGCAGGTCGCGCCCTCCGTATGCGGCCTGCCAGTTGAGCGCTCCCCACCCCTGGTCGTAGCGGGTGCGTTCCCATTCCTGGGTGCGGGCGGTGTGCTCGTGTTCCTGTTCGTCGGTCCGGTTGTCGAACACGGCGACCGAGTCGGAGCCGCTGCCCCAGGCGCCGTCGGCGGCGCGCGGGCGGGCGACCGTGGAGAGCCACCGGCGGGCCCGGTCGCGGAACTCGTCGGGTTCGGGGATCGCGCTGTCGGGGATCCCGTTTCCGGGGATTCCACTCATGTCTTCCTCACCTCCGTTCAGCGGGACAGCACGGTGCAGGCGCTCACGCCCGGGGCTCCGTACACGTGGGTGAAGCCGACCTGGGGTGTGCCGGGCACCTGGCGTTCGCCGGCCGCGCCCCGCAGCTGCTGGACGACTTCGTAGACCTGGCGCAGTCCTGAGGCGCCGATGGGTTCACCGTTGGCGATGCAGCCGCCGTCGGTGTTGACCGGCAGCCGCCCGCCGACCTCCGTGGCACCGGCGGCGATCAGCCGCTCCTGTTCGCCGTCCTCGCAGAATCCGCACTCGGCCAGGTGCATGAGCTCGGCGCCGCTCTCGGTGTCCTGGAGCTGGCAGACGTCGACGTCGCCGGGGGCGATGCCCGCCTCCTCGAAGGCGGCGGCCGAGGCGTCGCGGCTGACGCTGGTCAGCTCGCCGCCGGGGATCCAGGGGCTGAACACCTCGAACGAGCCGAAGCGCCGGGTGCGGACGGCCGCCGAACGCAGGGTCACCGAGGGGGCGTCGAGCGTGCGGGCGACCTCGGGCGAGCAGAGCACGAGGGCCGCTGCGCCCGCGCCGGGGGAACAGAACATGTAGCGGGTCAGCGGGTCGCTGACCATCCCGGAGTCCAGGATCTCCGCGGCGGAGACCGGCTTGCGGCGCCAGGCTTCGGGGGTGCGGGCGCCGTTGCGGTACGCCTTCTCGGCGATGAGTCCGAGGGTGTGCGGGGTGATCCCGTGGTCGTGCATATAGCGCTGGATCTTCATGCCGAAGAACTGCGTGGTGACCATCAGCCCGTCGCTGCCGTACTCCTCGCCCAGGCCCCAGTCCTCGGGCCTCGGATCGAAGGCGCCGCGCGGGTGCTTGTCGAAGCCGACGGCGAGGACGACGTCGGCCATGCCGGAGCGGATGGCGTTCACGGCGGAGACCAGAGCGCTGCCGCCGGTGGCGCAACCGTTCTTGACGTTCACGAACGGCAGTCCGGTCAGGCCGAGTTGGGCCACCAGGGTGTCGGCGAGCCCGGCGCTGTCGCTGCCGCCGAACGCGGCCCGCACCCGCGACCACTCGATTCCGGCGTCGGCGAGGGCGGCTTTCACCGCGCTCACGGCCAGTTGCCGGCCGCCGGCCTCGGAGCGGCCGAAGGGGGTGCGGCCGGCGCCGCAGATCAGGACGTCGCCGCTCATGAGGCCTCCTCCGGGGTGTTCGTGGGCCGGGCCCGTGGCACCCCGTCGCCCGCGGTCAGGGTGAGGGGCATGCCGATCCGGACCGCGTCGAGGTCGTCGACGTCGAGTACCGCGGCCACCCGTACGCCCTCGGCAAGCTCCACGTAACCGAGCGCGAACGGGCGGAAGCCGCCGGGCGGCTCCCGGTACGGCGGCGACTTGGGCGCGTACCGCTGCACCGTCCAGGTCCACAGCGTGCCCTCGCCGCGGAGGGCCACCGGTTCGGCCGGCCCCCCACAGCGCGGACAGGACTCCTCCACGGGGTAGACGGCCACCGAGCAGCCGGAGCAGCGTGCGCCCTGGAGTCCGGCGGCCGGACTCCGCGGATGCGTGGTCATCGTGCTCAGCGCCCCGTCCACTTCGGCTCGCGCTTCTCCAGGAACGCCGAGACGCCTTCGTTGGCGTCCTCGGAGTTGAGCGCCACGCCGACGGCGAGGTGCTCCATCACCATCAGCGACTGCGTGTCGGCGTCCAGGCTGCGGTCGATCGTCATCTTGGTGAGCCACATCGTGAACGGGCTCTTGTCGGTGAGGTGGCTGATGAACTCCTCGACCGTCTCGTCCAACTGCTCCGCGGGAGCGGACTTGTTGATGAGGTCGAAATCGGCGGCCTCGACGCCCGAGAGCAGCTTGCCCGTGAGCATCAGCTCCTTGGTCTTGCGGATGCCGATCATGCGCGGGACGCGGTAGATCGGGCCCGCGCCGCCGAACAACGAGCGGTTGATGTGGAAGTCGCCGATCTTGGCGTCGTCGGCGGCGATCGCGAAGTCGCAGGAGATCATGATCTCGAAGCCGCCGGCGGTGACGTAACCCTCCAGGACGGCGACCGAGGGCGTCTTCATCGAGTACAGGCGGTCGCACACCTTCGCGGACTTGACCGCGACGTCGATCGCGTTCGACTTGCCGACGAACTCCGACTTCAGGCTGTCGAGGTCGAAGCCGGAGCAGAAGGTGTTGCCGCGGCCGCGGATGACCAGGACACGCAGCTCGGGGTCCGCGTCGACCTCGGTGATGATCTCGTCGAGCCGGTCCAGGATCGGCACGGTGACGCAGTTCTTCTTGTGCGGACGGTTGAGCCAGACACGGGCCACGTGACCGTCGCGCTCGAACTGGATCTGCTCCTCGACGGGCGCCTCGTCGGTCGCGGACGTCTTGGACTTCGCGGACGCCGTGCTCTTCTCGGCGATCTCGGCTGCCATCTCTGATCCCTCCGGTCCAGGCCGGGTGCCCCGGCCTTCAAACTGAACTGAATTCACTCTGAGTCTGGAGAGTCGTAGATCCGCTGTCAACCCTCCACCTGAACTTGATTCAGGACGAGCGTGAGGAGCCGTCCGGCGGGATGTCGACGAGCACCTTCAGCCGCCGCGCGTCCCGCACGTCGTGCAGCCCCGCGACGGTCCCGGAGAGCGGGATGTGATCGAGCCAGCCGTCCGTCGGATACCGCCCGGCGGCCATGTGCCCGAGGACCCGCTCGAAGACGCCGTCGGGGTAGGCCTCCGCGCCGAGCAGGGCGAGTTCAGCCATGCGGATGACCGTGCCGTCGACGGCCACCGGGCCCGAGTAGAGCGCCACCATGACGACGGGCGCCCGCGCGGCCGCCGAGCGAAGGGCGGCGTCCAGCGCGTCGGCACGGCCCGCGCACTCGATCGCGGCGTCCACCCCCCTGCCGCCGGTGCGCCGCAGCACCTCCTCGGCCACGTCGACCGCGGCGGGATCGAGCGTCCGGGCACCGTGCCGCTCGGCCGCCGCGCGGCGCGACGCGGCGGGCTCGACCACGGTGACGTCGTCGACGCCGTGCGCCTTGAGCGCGAAGAGCGCGCCCATGCCGACCGCGCCCGCACCCATGACCAGCGCACTGCCTCCGGGCCCGACGCCCGTCCGTTCCACGGCGTTCAGCCCCGTCGCCATGGGTTCGACGAGGGCACCCTGTTCCAGCGGGAGCCCGTCGGGCAGGCGGTGCACGGCGTCGGCCGGCACCACCACGTACTCGGCGAGGCCGCCGCCCGGGGCAGTCACGCCGATCGCCGCGAGCCGACTGCACAGGTGCGCGAGGCCGGAGGTGCAGCGCGGGCACCGGCCACAGGTGCGGATCGGGCGCACGCAGACCCGGTCGCCCGGCGCGGCCCGGTCGACACCCTCGCCGTGGGCGACCACGGTCCCGGCGAACTCGTGGCCCAAGGTCTGCGGCAGGACGGCCCCGGTCAGCGGATTCGGCACGTGCGTGGCGCGCGGCGCCTCGAAGTACTCGTGCACGTCGGTTCCGCAGATCCCCGCGTACGCCACGCGGATCTTCACCTCGCCGGGCCCCGGCTCGGGTTCGGGCATCTCCTCGATCCGCAGATCCTTGGCTCCGTACAGCCTGGCGGCGAGCATCGTTCCTCCCGGAAATCATCCCCGTGCGACACGTGCGATCCCTCGAGACTGCCACCGAACTGAACTGGCTTCAATGTTTTGCTTGAGACTTGCACCTACTTCGGTTCAGTATGGAGAACGTCCGCCCACCCGTATCCGCCCCTGCCGACGCGGGAGGGGCAGTCTGGAGTGCCCATGTCCGCCGGTGACGCGGCTGCGCGGCCGTACCGCGCGCAGCATCCCGTCCGCTTCGTGACCGCATCGAGCCTCTTCGACGGCCACGACGCGTCGATCAACATCATGCGGCGCATCCTCCAGGCACAGGGCGCGGAGGTGATCCACCTCGGGCACAACCGCTCGGTCGGCGAGGTGGTGGACGCCGCTCTGGAGGAGGACGTCCAGGTCCGATGTACCGGACCTCGTACCGTCCGGACTTCACCTGACGGAAGGAACCGCTCCCTCGACGAGGGGCTCGGGACATGGGCTATCTCGCTCTCGGATCCCGCTAGGGGAGATTAGGGGACGCACCCCATCCCGAGAGACTCAAACGATCTTGCCGGATATGAGAAAAGGCGCCTCTGACCAGCGCCTTTCTCGTGGAGCGGGCGACAGGAATCGAACCCGCGTAGCTAGTTCGGAAGATCGCGTACGCTCACCCCGCCTGACCAGGCAAGACGCTGACCTGCGCGTTCTCGGGACGCTCGCCGGGAGTGCCCGTGGTTCCCCGGTGCGTGCCGGTCCATCGGGCACGTGGGGGACACGAACGATCAGGGGGCTTCGTCTCCGTCTTCTTCGCGCATCTGCCGCTCCATCGACTTTTCCATGCGCCGTTCCAGCCGGAGCGCGAGTTTGTAGCTGATGTAGCCGGTCACGAGCGCAGAGCCTATGGCTCCGCCCGTGGCCACAAGGCCGGAGCCCAACGCCGCGCCCGTGATGGCTCCCACCAGTATCGGAGGAAGAAAGGCGCACAGACCGAAGCACACTTGGATGAACCCCTCGCCTGAGGCTGGTCCGTGGGGCCCTCCGCCGCCGTCCATCAGAGTGTGTCGTCCTTTTGCTCGGTGCTCTTCTGGTCCAGGGTGCGGCATGGCCACCGACAGTGTGTAGGGGCCTTGGGCCTTTCCCCACAAACCGCTCGGACGTCGGCGCCTTCTTGACCACAGCGGTTCCCGGCTCCCATCCCGTCCGCCGTCGACCCACGCCCGCTCGGCTTGCCGCGCACCAGACTCCTGTAGCCGGACGGGCCAACGGACACTGCGATCCCCCTCCACGCGAAGCGAACGCCACTGCTCGAACAGCGAAGCGTTCCGGACCGCCCACTTCAAGGAGCTCCGTCAGGTCTGGCTGAAGGTGCGTCGGTAGGCGCCGGGCGTGGTGCCGAGGTGGGTCCGGAAGCGGCGGCGCAGGTTGACCGCCGAGGCCAGTCCGACGCGGGTGGCGATGGCTTCGACCGGAAGAGCGGTCTGTTCCAGCAAGACGCGTGCCGCGTCGATGCGTTGGTCGAGCAGCCACTGTCCTGGGCTGGTGCCCAGTTGCTCGGCGAAGCGCCGGGCGAGGGTCCGGCTGGAGAGCCCGGCGCGCTCGGCGAGCCGGTCGAGGGTCAGTCGGGTGTCGAGCCGGGAGGTGGCCCACTCCAGCAGGGGCGCCAGTGACTCGTCCGCCTTGGCCGGTACGGGCCGTGCGGCGTACTGGAGTTGGCTGCCCTCGCGGTGCGGCGGCAGGACCATGGTTCTGGCGATCCGGGCGGCGTATGCCGCACCGTGGTCGGAACGAACCAGGTGCAGGCACAGGTCGATGCCCGCGCCGGTTCCGGCACTGGTGGCCACGTCGCCGTGGTCCACGAAGAGCACGTCCTGGTCGATGTGCACCTGGGGGTAGGCGGCGGCGAGTCGCGCGGTGTCGCGCCAGTGCGTGGTGGCGCGGCGGCCGTCGAGCAGGCCGGCCTGGGCGAGGACGAAGGCTCCCGTACAGATGGCGACGATCCTCGCCCCGCGCCGGTGGGCAGTCCGCAGCGCCGCGGTGACCGCCGGGGACGCGGGCGCGCCGGGCGGCTGCCAGCCGGGGACGATCACGGTGTCCGCCTGCTCCAGGGCCTCGAGGCCGGCGTCGACGACCATCGCATAGCTGGCGGTGGTCGGCAGCGGGCCGGGGTGCTCGGTGCAGATCCCGAAGCTGTAGCGGGGCGGGTCGTCCTGCGGGGCGGTGCCGAAGATTTCCGTGGCGCAGGAGAGCTCGAAGGACGACTGGGGCGGATGGACCAGGGCCACCACCCGATGAGGGCGCATGGCAAGATTGTACCCAGAGGTGTCTTTCTGGTCTCTCGGCGCGACGCCCCGCAGGGGACACAGTGGACCCATGAGCGAAACCGCCGGAACGACAGTACTGAGGACCACGGTCCAGGTCGACGGGGAGCCGGCCAGCTACTTGACCGCAGGGCGGCCGGATTCCCCGCCCGTGCTGATGCTGCACGGGACGTACTGGAGCCGTGTCTGGCTCCCCGTACTCGACCACCTCGCCGACGCGGGGCTGCGGCCGCTCGCGGTCGACCTCCCCGGCCTCGGACGCTCAGGAGGCCGGCTCACCCCGGGGACGGCCACGGTTCCGGCTCTCGCCGACTGGGTGACGCGATTCGTCTCCGCGCTGGACCTCCCCGGCCCCCTCGCCCTGGCGGGACACGACATCGGTGGCGCCATCGCCCAGCACCTCCTCGCCCACAACCGGCTCGACGTGTCCCGGTTCGCCCTGGTCAACTCGGTCCTCTACGACTCCTGGCCGGCGCCTCACGTGGCGCAATTCCGGGACGTGGACACGGGCAAGGGCGTGCTCGCCGCCCGAAGGCAGGCGGTGACGAGGGTGCTGGCCGGTGTCGCCACCGAGTCGTTGATCGCGGACTACGCGGATCCGTGGACCGATGAGCGGGTGCGCCGCTCCTGGCTGGCCCTGGCGGGCGCGGCCGACAACCGCTACACCCTCGACCTCGTTCCCGCGCTGCGGCGGTCCACGACGCCCAAGCTGTTGGTCTGGGGGGAGGACGACCTCCACGAGACGGTGGAGTACGCCGAACGGTTCGCCTCGGAGATGCCCCACACCACGCTCATCCGCATCCCACACGCGGATCACATTCCCACGGAGAACGCCCCCGACCGGATCGGCCGCGCGCTCGCCGACTTCTTCACAGCGTAGAGAGTCGCCGCCGCGCGACCCTCGGCGATGGCATGGGCGATGCGACGCGGTACGACGCAGTCACCCACCGCGTCGACGCTCTGGCCGTCGGCCGGAGTGAACTCGGGGCGGTGCGGGCGCCGTTCGCCGACGGTCACCAAGAGGTCCGCGGCCAGGGTCGACTCCTGGCCGTCCATGGTGTGCCGCAACCGCAGCCCGTCGCCGGTCGTGGCCGTGACGGTGTTCATCACGACGACGCGCAGTGGTGTTCCGGCGAGCCTGTCCATCAGCTGGGTGCGGTTCTCCGGTGACAGACCGGTCGCGAACCCGTTCCCGGGCGTGACCACAGTGACCTCACGTGCTCCGGCCGCCAGCGCGCTCTCCACGGCGCTGACACCCTGCCACCAGCCGAAGCCGTCGTCGAGGACGGCGATCCTGGGGGCGTCCGGCACGACATCGGCGTACCGGTGGAGGAAGTCCGTGCTGGTGAGGGTCGGCAACTCGCCGGGTACGGGGACGGTGGCCTCCCGGGCTCCGGTGGCGAGCACGACCCTGGGGAACCGTGCCAGTTCGGCGGCGTCCGGTGTCGTCCCCAGCCGGACGCGGACGCCGAGGTCGGCGAGCTGGTCGCGCTGATGGTCGACGATCTTCTGCCAGCCGGTACGGTGCGCGGCGCGGGCGGCGAGGTGCGCTTGGCCGCCGACCTCCCGGGCGGCGTCGAAGACGACGACTTCCGTGCCGGAGCGGGCGAGCGTCATCGCACACTCCATGCCCGCGGGGCCTGCCCCGATCACGGCTACGGGACCGGGCCGGCTCACCCGCGAAGGACTCAGACGTAGGGGAACGGCCGGGCGGAACTCGGTTTCGGGCGGGCCGAGTTCGGGGTTCACGGAGCACGATCCGGTGGGCTCGAAGGTGCGGCAGCCCTCGTTGCAGCCCGTGCAGGGGCGTACGGAACGCTCGTCGCCCGCGATCACCTTGCGGGCGAAGTCGGGGTCGGCGATGAACGGCCGCGCCATGCCGACCAGATCGGCCCCCGAGTGCAGCGCCCGTTCGATGTCGGTGACCGACCGGAATCCCTGGCTGATGAGGAGCGGCAGCGCGACCGCGGCGCGCAGCCGAGCCACGGATTCCAACAACGGCGGTCGGGTGGTGGCCATGCCGGGGACGTAGGTGTTGCGGACGCCGGTGGTGACATTGACGTACGTGAAGGGTGAGGCGGCGTGCAGGCGCGGCAGCAGTTCGGTGAGGTCGTCCAGGCCGAGCCCGGAGTCCTCGCCCGGTTCCACCGACACCCGTACACCGAGGGGGAGTTCACCGATCTCGCCGCGGATCGCGTCGATCACCTGGGCGAGCAGGGCGATCCGGTCGCCGTACTCGTCGACGCGGGTGTTGGTGGCGCGGGAGAGGAACTGGGCGAGCAAGTAGCCGTGGCCCGCGTGCAGTTCGACGCCGTGGAAGCCGGCCTGCACGCTGTTGGCCGCCGAGACGCGGAACGCGTCGACGACCCGGCGTACTTCTTCGCCGCTGAGCGGGTGGGGCGCGGTCGCCTCGCGGGGTGAGCGGACGGCGGCCGCGGAGACCGGCGCGTAGTACGTGCCCGCGCCAAGGGTCTCGCGGCCCAGGTGAACGAGTTGGGCGAGGGCGACGGCGCCGCCGTCGGTGAGGGCCTCGGCGCGGCGCCGCACGGCGTCCTTGATCTCGGGGCGCCACGCCTCGGTGAGATAACGCTGCGGCAGAGTGGACTCCCGGGCCACCGCGGTGCCGCCGGTGATGACCATGCCGGCGCCACCCTGCGCGAGGCGCCGCCAGTAGGCCGCGTCGGCGTCGGTGGGAGCGCCGTCGGCGACGGCGGCGGTGGCGTGCGCGGTGGCGACGAGCCGATTGCGGAGAGTGTGCCCGCCGAGCGTGAACGGTGCGGCGAGAGCGGGTGCGTCGTGTTTGCTCATGTCACCTTCCCTGACGGCTCAGGCGGCGGATCGCGGGGCGAGACCGATGAGTGCGGCGAGCCGTTCGCGGTGCTGCTCCGCCGTGCCGAACAGCACCTCTGCGCTGCGCGCGCGGCGCACGTACAGGTGCGCGGGGTGCTCCCAGGTGAAGCCGATCCCGCCGTGCAGCTGGACGTACTCGGCCGTGGCCAGGCGGAAGGTCTCGGAGCAGACCGCGGCAGCGGCGCTCGCGGCCACCGGCAGCTGGGTCGAGCCGAGGGCCGCACAGGCGGCCGCGTAGGTGGCCGCCGAGCGTGCCGCCTCCAGCGCGACGAGTACATCGGCCAGCCGGTGCTTGACGGCCTGGAACGAGCCGATAGCGCGCCCGAACTGCCGGCGCTGCGCGACGAAGGCGACCGTCGCGTCGAGCGCGTGGCCGCTGCCGCCGACCTGCTCGGCGGCGAGCGCGGCCCGACCCGCATCGAGCGCCGCCGTCACATCACCGGACTCCCCCACAGGCGTGGCGGGCGCGCCATGGAACTCCACGCGTGCCTGCCGCCGTGTCTCGTCCAGGACGCGGTGCGGGGTGCGCACGCAGGTGTCGGGGGCCGGTTCACAGGCGAACAGCCGCGGTCCTTCGGCGGTTCGGGCCCGTACGAGGATGAGGTCAGCGCCCGCACCGTCGAGCACGAAGTCCACCGCACCGCGCAGCACCGGCCCCGAGGCGTTGGACTCCGCGCTGATGGCGGGCACGGCGTCGTGGAACCCGGCGACGGTCGCCGTGAGCGTGCCGTCCGCGATCCGCGGCAGGTAACGCTCGCACGCCTTCCGGTCCCCGGCCGCGAGCAGGGCGTGGGCGGCGAGGACCACCGTCGGCAGCAGCGGCCCGCAGTACAGGGCGCGCCCCGACTCCTCGAGGGCCACGGCGAGTTCGGCGAAAGTGAAGCCCGATCCGCCGTATTCCTCGGGGATGGCGAGGCCGTGCACGCCGATCTCGCCCGCGAACCGCGCCCAGACCGTCTCGTCGTATCCGCGCGGGGTGGCCAGGTGCTTGCGGACGTCCTCCGGGCCGCTCGTTTCGGTGAGGAAGTCCCTTAGGACGGCGCGTAGTTGACGCTGTTCCTCGGTCTCGGAGAGCAGCTGAGGGTCGATCTCGGGGTGACGGTGGTGCATGGCGTCTCCAACGTGCTCGGTTGGTGGAGAGGGGGAGGTGGAGGCTGTGGCTGCGCGGCGGCCCGCGAAAGGGGAGTCGGTCAGGAGCCGGGCCCGGAGGCGGCGGTCCGCGCCGCCGTGAGCCCGAAGACGAGGGCCGAGGCGAGGCCGCCCGCGTACGCGCGGTGCCACAGGCCGCCGGTGTCCGATCCGGCGGCGAGGAGTCCGGGCAGCGGTCGGCCGCCCTCGCCCAGGACGCGGGCCCGGTCGTCGATGCGTACGCCGTGGAAGGGAAAGGTGATGGCCGGCTCCGTCTCGATGACGTAGTACGGCGGCTCGTCGAGCGGCAGCCGGTCCGACTCCCGTCCGGGCACCAACTCCCGCCCGCCCACGGCGTGTTCGTTGAAGCGGGCGACCGCGTCCCGGACGGCCACGGCGTCGTAGCCCCACTCCTCGGGCAGGTAGGCCAGCTCGTCGAGGTCCTCGGCGAGGCCGACACGCCCGCCCCGCTTGCTCGCCAGGGCGAACTTGTCGACGGCGACGGCCCCCTCGACGTAGGAGCCGACGATCCAGTCGCGGAACACCCGGGAGTCCGCGATCAGCAGCCCGCGGCCCTCCGGCTGCTCAAGGAGTTCCATGGCGGTGAGGTGGTCGCCGCGTGTCTCGTCGACGAATCGCTCGCCGCGCAGGTTGAGCAGCAGGGCGTGCTCGCTGTAGTAGAGCGACAGGTCGACGAAGTCGGCGCCGTCAGCGAAGGGGACACCGCTGGGCACGAGGTGTCCGTAGAAGCCGGCGTTCTCGGCACCGGTGGCCGCGCCCGCGGTGGTGGCGAGGCGGTAACCACCGCCGGTACTGCGGGGGTTGGAGCGCAGCTGCATCCGGTCGGCGCGGGGGTGGAGGTGTGCGGTGCGCAGGGCGAGGTCGCCCTGAAAACCACCGGTCGCCAGAAGTGTGTTCCGGGCCCGGATGCGCCTGCGGGTGCCGTCGGCCGCCCGCACGTCCGCTCCGGACACGACGCCGTGCTCGGCCACGAGGTGTGCGGTCTCGGTCTCGAGGAGCACCTCGCCGCCGCTTTCGAGGACGAGGCGTCGGCAGGTGTCGACATAGTGGTTGGTGTCGAACTGGTGCCCGCGGCCAAAGCTGAGGATGCGTTGCGCGTCCTTCGCCTCGACGCCGATGGAGCGGATCCAGGAGATGCCGTCGGCGAACCGGTCCACGAGTGCGCGCTTGAGCGCGGTGTCGCCATGCGGGTTGTGCGCGTCCATGACGTCGTGGTCGGGGGCGGTCCACGCGTACCCGGCGAAGCGTGCCGAGCCGCCGACGTCCGTGCCGGTCTCGGTGATCGTGACGGACAGGCCGTCCCGGGCGGCGCGGGCACCGGCGGTCAGTCCCGCCATGCCCGCGCCGATGATCAGCAGGTCGACGGCTTCCGTGGTCATGCGGCTCTCCTGGGGTCAGGGGTCGAAGTGGTGTCTCAGCCCTGGGGTGAAGTGGTGCCTCACCCCTGTGCCGAAGTGGTGTCTCAGCCCTGCGCGACGGCCACGGAGGCATCGCCCTGCCCGTCGAAGTAGGCCTGTTCGGCGCGGGCGAGGAACCGCGGGTCGGCGGGCTCGCCGCGTACCGCGATGCCGCCCTCGTGGAGGACGACCACTTCGTGGCAGGCGGACGCGGCACGGCCGAGCGACTGCTCCAGGAGGACGACCGTGATGCCTTCGTGGGCGAGACGGCCGAGGCGCGCGTACACCTCGTCGACCATCGCCGGGGACAGGCCGAGGGCCGGCTCGTCGACGATCAGCAGATCGGGCCGGGCCATCAGGGCGCGGGCGATCGCCAGGATCTGCTGCTCGCCGCCCGACAGGCCTGCGGCCGCCACACCCATCCGCTCGCGCAGCCGCGCCGGCAGCCATTCGGCGGTCTGAGCGAGCCGCGCCCGCAGTTCCGGTCCCTTGATGCCGGCGGCGTACGCGGCGACTTCGAGGTTCTCCCGCAGCGAGAGCGTCTTGAACAGGGCGCGCCCCTCGGGCACCAGGGCCGAGCGCAGGTCACCGGCGAGCGTGCGCCCGCCGAGCGTGGGTGAAAGCGTGCCGTGCAGGATCCGGCCCAGGGTGCTCTTGCCCGCGCCGTTGGCGCCGACGACGCCGATCACGCTGCCCTGGGGGACGGCGAGGTCGATGCCGTGCAGCGCCGTGACCCCGCCGTAGTTGTGGCCCACGCCGTCGAGGCGTACCGCGGCGCGTTCGCTGCCATCACGGGGCGGGAGTCCGTCCCTGGCGCCGCCCTCGCCCAGGTACGAGGAGCGCACCCGGGGGTCGTCCAGGATCTTGCCGGGTTCGCCCTCGCCGATCGGCCGCCCGAAGTCGAAGGCGACCACCCGGTGGGCGACGGCGAACAGGTCGTCGAGCACGTGGTCGATGATCACGACCGCGGTGCCGCGCTCCTGCTGGCGCACGATCTGCCGTGCGAGGAGGGTGCGCTCGGTGGCGTCGAGGCCGCCGAACGGCTCGTCCAGGATGAGCAGTTCGGGCTCCTCGGCCAGGGCCCTGGCCAGGTCGAGGCGCTTGTGCAGACCGAACGGCAGCTCCGCCGGGTAGCGGTCGGCGACGTGCGCGAGGCCGACGCGGTCGAGGAGTTCGTCGGCCGCGGCACGGGCCCCAGGGGTGACACGGCGCCGGGTGCAGAGCACGTTCTCCAGGACGGTCAGTTCGGGGAAGGTCTCGGCGTGCTGGAAGGTGCGCCCGATACCGAGCCGCCTGCGGGCGGTCGCGCGACTCTTCAGCAAGGGTTTGCCGTGGTAGCGGGCACCCCCCGCCACCCGTCCTCCGCCGACGAGTCCGGACAGGACGTTCAACAGCGTGGTTTTTCCAGCCCCGTTGGGGCCGATGACCGCGACGGTCTCACCGGCCCGTACGGACATGGACGCGCCTTCGAGCGCCTTGAGCCCTCCGAAGGTGACGGCCACGTCGTCGAGGCGCAGGAGTTCGGGTGCGGTCGCCGGGGGCGCGGGGACGGACCCGGCCTGCTCCTCGGCCGGCGCTGGCGCCGTGGGTGTGCTGCGCGCAGGTCGCCGCAGGAGTCGGCGCGCGAGGCGTCCGGCGGCGAGGACCACGCCGCCCGGCAGGAACAGCAGCGCCGCGATGAGCACGAGGCCCTGCAGAATCGGCTGCGGCACGCCCGCGCTCTCGGCGGCGGTGGGCACCCAGGTCAGATAGGCGCCACCGACCACCGCGCCGATGAGGGTGCCGGGGCCGCCGAGGACGCACCCGGCGATCAGTGAGATCGCCAACGTCAGAGAGAACGGGTCGGGGCTGACGAATCCGACGACCAGGGCCAGCAGAACGCCCGCGACGGCGGCGAACGCGGCGCTGACCGCGAACGCGAGCGCCGACTGCGCCTCGGGTGCGATGCCGATGGAACGCGCCGCCATGGGATGCGACTTGGCGGCGACGAGCCGCATCCGCAGGGCGCCGGGCCTGGCCAGTGCGGCGATGCCGAGCGCGACCCCGGCCACGCCCACGGCGATGTACTGGGCGTGGGTGCCCGCGCTGGCCAGCGTGCCGAGGCCGAGGGCGCTGTGCAGTCTCGTCATCGGGATGCCCTGGTCGCCGCCGGTCACGCCGGTCCACTGGCCCATCACTTCCAGCGACACCATGGTGAACGCGAGGGTGAGCAGAGCCACGTACAGCATGGAGAAGCGGGCGCCCGCGCTCCCCAGGAACGCTCCGAGTGCGGCGCTGCACCCGACCGCCCCGAGCACCACGGCCTCCACCGACCAGCCGTGTCCGCTGCCGTACGCGGCGAAGTAGGCGCCAAGGGCGAAGAACGCGGGGTGAGCGATGGACCAGATCCCGGCCCACCCCGCGAGCAGGCTGACGGAGAGGACGAGGACGGTGTAGACGGCCGCGAGCCCCACGGAGTAGGCCTGATACGGCGGGATCACACCGGAGTTGAGTACGACGATGAGCACGGCCGCGGCGAGTGGGCCGAGCACCGCTCTGGCGAGGGTGGGACGACTGACGACGGACATGGAGCGCTCCCTCAGACCCGCTGGAACGTGCGCACACCGAACAACCCCTGCGGGCGGATCAGCAGCACGAGGATGGTGAACGAGAACACGAAGGTGTCCCGGTAGCCGGCCGAGACGTAGCTCGCGGCCAGGTTGTCCAGGACGCCGACCGTGAGGCCGCCGACGACGGCGCCGTACATGCTCGTCAGGCCGCCCAGGAAGATCCCGGCGAAGGCGCGGAACAGGGGCGCGCTGAGCACGGTGGGGATGAGTCCGGCGCGGGGCGCGTACAGGACGGCGGCGAGCACCGCCAGGCCGAGGCCGAGCGCCCAGGCGATCCGCGCGATGCGCTGCGAGCCGAGGCCGAGGACCTGTGCGGTCTCGGCCGACTCGGCGACGGCGCGCATGGCGGAGCCGATGGTGGTGCGCCCGAAGAGGTACGCCACCAGCGCCATCGCGACCGCCGCGACGGCGAGGGTCAGCAGGCTCTGGGCGGGGATCGCGGACCCGCCGATCGTGACGGAACCCTCCACCAGGCTCGGGAAGAGCTTCGGCTGGTCGTCCCAGATCGTGCTGATGACGCTCTCCGCGATGAGCGACAGCCCCATGGTCATGACGAGCGCAGAGAGCAGTTCGCCCTGTGCCAGGGGCCTGATCACCGTCTCCCGGGCGGCCAGGCCCACCGCCGTGGTCACCGCGATCGCGGCCACGGCGGCGAGCAGCAACGGCCAGCCCGTGTCGTACAGGGCCAGGGCCGCGTAGAGGCCGACGGTCGCCAGGCTGGCGAGCGCGAAATTCACCACGTCCGTGGCCCGATAGATGATCACGAGCCCCAGGCCCATGAGGCCGTACACCGCGCCGCTGGCGAGACCGCTCACCAGGACGAGCAGAAACTGATCCACTTCGACCGTCTCCTCGCTCCCGGGCGCCAGCACGGCGCACCACAAACTGAACTCAATTCATGCACCGTAGGCATCCCTGGACCGGTCGGGCAAGACCCGTGCACGAGTTCGTCCGGACGCCGCATGACCCGCCCGAACGCCCCGCGCTCCGATCCGTCGGATCAGGCGGTGAACCGGCCGCCGTTGGCCAGCAGCACCGCGCCGACCAGGTTCGCCGCGGCATCGCTCGCCAGGAACAGCGCGATGTCGGCGATCTCCTCGGCCGTGGCGTACGGGCGCACCCGCGGGTCGGCGAGTCCGCTGCGGAGCGCGGCGGGGGTGCGCGCCGCCATGCCGGTGTCCGTCGGGCCCGGCGCCACGACATTCACCCGGATTCCGGCGGGGACGACCTCCTTGGCGACGGCCTGGCACATCGCGTGCACGCCGGCCTTCGACGCGGCGTAGTGCGGATAGCCGACGGGGGCGTCGAAGGCCGAGGAGGAGCCGATGACCACGATCGACCCGGCCTTCTCCGGCCTCATCGCCCGTACCGCGGCGCGCAGTACGTGGAACGTGCCGTCCAGGTTGACCCGCATGACGCGCCTCCAGTCGGCGTCCTCGAGCCGGTCGGTCACCTCGGCGGGGCGGCCGTCCACCAGCGCGTCCGCTATCAACTGCTTGGCCCTTGGGTCGTCGACGCCCGCGGCATGCACCAGGACGTCGAGCCGCCCGTGCTCCCGCACCACACCCTCGACGGCCGCCTCGACCGCGGCCGCGTCCGCCACGTCGAGGGCGACCACGCTCGCCGCGCGAAGCCCTTCGGCCACGGCTTCGGCGCCGACGGCCTTGACGTCGGCCAGGACCACGGCCCTCGCCCCTTCGGCGGCCAACTGCCGTGCCACGGCCGCCCCCATGCCCGACCCCGCCCCGGTCACCATCGCGACCTGCCCCTCGAACCGGCCCTGCCGCGTCGCGTCACCACTCATCCCGCAACTCCCTCGCTCGCACCCGATATTGAACTGACTTCGTCTCTGTTACCGTGCTCGACGACGAACTGACAAGAGCCTGGACGGTGAAGATGAGAGCGGTGCGGCTGGCGACGTGGGAGCGGGATCCCGTACTCGCGGAGGTGGAACGACCGGAGCCCAGAGGGGCCGAAGTACTCCTCCGGGTGGAGGCCGCGGGCCTGTGCCACTCGGACGTGCACGTCGTCGACGCCCCCTCCGGGACGCTCCCCTACGAGCCGCCGTTCACCCTCGGGCACGAGGTGGCGGGGACCGTGGAGGCGCTTGGGCCCGACGCGGACGTGGGCGTGGGCGGCGACGGCAGCGACGGCCTCAAGGTCGGTGACCGCTGCGTCGTCTACGGCCCGTGGGGCTGCGGCTCGTGCCCACAGTGTGCCGTCGGCCGGGACAACTACTGCGACCGGCGCTCCGCCCTGTCCTGGCACGGAGTGGGCCTCGGCCGAGACGGTGGGATGGCCGAGTACGTACTGGTGCCGTCCGCGCGCCAACTCGTGCCGATCGGCGACCTGCTGGCCGATCAGGCGGCGCCGCTCTCCGACGCCGGACTGACCTCGTACCACGCCATCGCGGGGCTGCGGCACCTGCTCGGCGAGGGCACCTCGGTCGCCGTCGTCGGCGTCGGCGGGCTCGGCCACGTCGCCGTCCAGATCCTGCGGGCGACGACCCCGAGCCGCGTGCTCGCGGTGGACATCCGCGAGGAGGCACTGGACCTCGCGGACCGCTCCGGCGCCCACTTCGCCACCCTGCTGCGCGCGGACACGGCGAACGTCCTGCGGACACGGACCGGCGGCGCGGGCGTGGACGCCGTGCTCGACTTCGCCGGCACCACGGCCACCCTGGAACTCGCCGCCGCCGCGCTGCGCCCAGGCGGAGAGCTCGCCCTGGTGGGCAGCGGGGGCGGCCAACTCGCCGTACGCAAACCGGGGTTCCTTCCCCCCGGCTTCCGGCTCTCCCTGCCCTTCTGGGGCCCGCGCCCCGACCTCACCGAGGTCATCGCCCTGGCCCGCTCGGGCGCCCTCAAGGTCGAAACACAACGGTTCCCGCTCTCCGCGGCTCCGGAGGCATTCGCTCGGCTACGGCGGGGCGGAGTGCGGGGGCGGGCGGTGTTGGTGCCTGGCTGAGCCGACGGCTGCGGTGCCCAGATTCACCGCCGGTCCAGCTCGCGGGTCACACCGCGGAGTCCAACCGCCACCGCTGATCCGCCGTCAACTCCAGTGCCACGCCCGCGATTGCCTCGTCCAGCTGCTCGACCGAGCTCACCCCGACGATCGGCGTGGCAGCCGGATGCCCTCCGGTCAGCCACGCCAACACCACCCGGTTACGGTTCGTTCCGGTCTCGGCGGCGATCTCGTCGAGCACCGCGAGGCGGCGGACGGTTCCAGGATGGTCGTACTCCTGTGGAAGTGGCTTGTCCGCGCGGGTGTAGCCGCCGCTCAGCAGCGGCGTGTACGCCCACAGCTCCATGTCCGGGTGGTGCTCCAGGTAGTGGAGCACCTCGTCGGTGACCGCAGCGAAGCGGTGCCCCTCGCCGGGCCGGATCGCAGGGCGCGGCCGGAGGTACGTGTGGCGTTGCTGCACCGCGGTGAAGCCGGCACCGCCGTGCTCCCGCGCGAGCTGCCGCGCCAACTCGACCTGCCACACGGGGTAGTTGGAGCAGCCGAGACGCTCGACCGTCCCCGCGGACACGAGGTCACCGAAGGCGGCGACCGTCTCCTCCAGCGGCGTGGCCGGGTCGGGCATGTGGGCCCAGTACAGCTCGACGTGGTCCGTGCCCAGTCGTCGCAGGCTGTCCTCGATCCCGCTCTTGACGGCCCCGGCCGACAATCCCTCGGCGGTCTCCGGGAACCGGCCGGCCTCGGTCGGCTCGCAGCCCACCTTGGTGCTGATCCTCACGCGGTCACGGACGCCCGGGCGGCTCGCCATCCAACGCCCGAGCAACTCCTCGCTCTGCCCGCCGAATCCGGTCGGGTCGGCCCAGAACGCGTAGCAGTTGGCGGTGTCGATCCAGACGCCTCCGGCGTCCACGAAACGGTCCAGGATCTCGAACGATCGGTGCTCGTCCTGGACCGTGCCGAACAGCATGGCTCCAAGAGCCAGATTCTCAATCATGCTTTCACGCTAGGTGCGTTCGGTTCGGCGGTACGCTCCAATGTTGTGGCTGATTCCCAGACCAATTTCGCGTGGGCGACGCTGCTGGACATCGGTTCGCCGGAGGGCGGACGGCGCCGCCTGCACGATCGCCTGGCTCACGCGCTGCGCACCGCGATCCGGGACGGCCGGCTGACGGAGGGGGCCGCCGTGCCACCGAGCCGAGCGCTCGCCGAGGAACTCGGCTTCTCCCGTTGGGTGGTGACCGAGGCGTACGGACAGCTCATCGCGGAGGGATACCTCTCCGCCCGGGTGGGTTCCGCTACGCGTGTCTCCTGGTCGCCGGAGGCATCCGGCCCGACACCGCCGCGGCCCCGCGGCCGGCGCTCACCAGCCCGGCCGCCCATCCGGTACGACCTCGCGCCCGGCCTGCCCGACCTGCGGGCTTTTCCCCGCCGCCGCTGGGCTGACGCCGTCCGGGCGGTCATCGGCTCGGCCGTCCACTACGACCTCGGTCTGCCCGACCCTGCCGGGCACACGGTGCTGCGTACCACCCTCGCGCAGTACCTGCGACGCTCGCGCGGCGCGGACGCACGCGCCGAGTCCGTGACCGTGTGCGCCGGTGTCACCGACGGACTGCTGCGCACCTGCCGGGCGTTGCGCGCCGAGGGGATCGCCGACGTTGCCGTGGAACACCCGGGCTGGGGGCGGCTGCAGGACGCCGCGACCGGCGCGGGCCTCCGTGTGCACCCGGTTCCCGTGGACCACGACGGTCTCGACGTCGACGCCCTCGCGCGCACACCGGCCGGGGCCGTCATCGTCGGCGCGGCACACCAATTCCCCACCGGCACGGTGCTGTCCCCGGCACGCCGCGCCAGCGTGGTGCGCTGGGCCCGCGAGACGGACGGCTTCGTCATCGAGGACGACTACGACGCCGAGTTCCGCTACGACCGCCACCCGGTCGCCGTCATGCAGGGCATGGCCCCGGGCCGGGTCTTCCTCCTCGGCTCGGTCAGCAAGACACTGTCACCGGCCCTCGGCCTGGGCTGGCTGGTCACCCCCGCTGCGATGGCCCCGGCACTCCGGGCAGCGAACCTCGTCGCCGCCGCGCCACCGGTGCTGGACCAACTCGCGCTCGCCACCTTCATCGACCGCGGCTGGTACGACGCGCACCTGCGCGCGGCCCGGCGGCGGTTCCGCTCCCGCCGCGACCTGCTGGTCCGCGCCCTCGCGACCCAGGTACCGAAGGGCTGGGTCGCAGGCACCGCCGCCGGACTGCACGTCCTGCTCCACCTGCCGGACGACACGGATACGGCCGGTACCGTCCGGGCGGCGGCCGCCGCCGGGCTGCGCCTGGCGGACCTCGACGACTACCGCACCCACCGACCGTCGGAGCCCGCACTCGTCCTCGGCTACGGCAACATCAGCGACACGGAGATCCTCCCGGCCATCACCCTCCTACACGACGCGTTGCGTTCACCGACGGCTTCGCGGCCAACGCGTACAGCACAGCGGCGACATGACGGCCGCTGACACCACCCGCGTCATCGACCTGTCGGGGCGATGGACCCGGGTTCCGGCTCGCGTGGCCGACCAGGACGGTCGCGCATCCTGTCATGCGCATGTCCTGAGGAAATATTCGCTCACGGACGCGCCGCCACCGAGGGTCACGCCGGGCCGGCGACCGTCATGCCGGCCGGAACGGTAGGGGCAGAGAAGTGGCGCGTGTCAGCAGCACGGCCGTGGCCGGATGTCAGACCGTGGCCAGGAAGGCATGGACCGCGTCCGCGAAGCCGGTCGGGTCGTTGGCGTACACGAAGTGGTCGGTCGCAAGCTCGGCCAGGCAGGCGCCGGGCCGCCGGGCGACCATCCGCTGTGCCTGCTCGGCGGGCAGTACCCCGCCTTTGGTGCCGCGTATCAGGAGTGCCGGGCAGGTGGTGGCGGTCCAGTCGGCCCAGTGATCACCGTGCACCTGGTCCTCGGAGTCGTAGATGTCCTGGGGGTGGAAATGCAGGCCCCACGTACCGTCCGGACGCTCGCGGACGGCGGATCCGAAGTGCGGGGCGAGGGGGCCCAGCTGGGCCACGAACGCTTCCTCGGTGGGAGCGGTGCCGTCGGGCAGGTTCAGGACGAAGGCCAGCGGGTTGGCGCCGCCCAGGCCCAGCTCGGCGCAGCCCTCGGCGTTGACGATCGCGGTGCGGCGGGGTGCCGGGCGGCGAACTGGTAGGCGTTGATGGCGCCCAGCGAGTGGCCGAGGAGCGCAGCCTGATCCAGGCCCAGGTGGTCCATGAGGGCTTCCAGGTCGGCGATGTAGCCGGCCCGGCTGTAGTCGGGTGCGCGGTCCGATGCTCCGTGGCCGCGCTGGTCGGGTGCCATGAACCGCCAGGCGGGGGCGAGTCGCGCTGCGAGGTCGGCGAAGGAGGCGCCCTCCGACATGTGTCCGTGCAGTGCGATCAGCGGGCGGCCGGGCCCGCCGAAGTCCATGTAGGACAGGGTGCGGCCTTCGATGGTGAGCGTGGAGCGCTGGGCGCTGGTGGGGTTCATGGCCTCACCACAGCGGAGATCTATACGCATGTTCAATACGCTAGTATAAGACGCTCGTATGGAACCATGATGCGCCCCGGATGCGTGATCGCGTCGTCCATTCCGCGCGTCACCAGGTGGAGGGAGGTGAGGTGCGAGTGACGACGGCTGGCAGCCGCCCGTCCCCGATCGCTTGCCGTGGCAGCGACAGACCAAAGTGATCGCCGATGACATTCAGCACTCGACGCTGCTCCTCGTCGGTCGGCAACTCCTCATCGAAGCCGAGCAAGTCATCCATGGAGCCTTCGGGCGCGATGACTCCGGCCTCCTCCAACGCCGGCCGCAGCAGCTCGCTCTGGACACCAGCAGGGTCGTAGCCGGAGCCCAACTCGAAGTGCAGCTGCACCTCACCGTCGGCGAGGTACCGGAAGAAGGCAGGCGGGTCGTCCGGCCTCGGGTCGAAGATCAGCACTTCGGCGTCGCGCGACACCACCGGGTCCAGGGCCCACCCCTCACTGCCTCCGGATTCCACGATGAACGACCAGTCACCGCTCTCGCCGATGCGGCCGACACAGTAGGTGTGCGCGAGATCGACCATGCGGGATGCTTCGTGGACGGTGAGAGCATGGCCGACCTCGACCGGCTCGTGGTCGGCCATGCGTTCGGCCAACTGCCGGGGGCCGATACCGCGGGCGCAAGTGACGTACAGGTCAGAGGCGTTCAGGTTGCACTCGCCGTGCCAGGCATCGGCGAGCCACGCCAGATTCTCGGGCATTGCCGTCGACTCCTTCTACCGGTAAGTGGCAGGCACCGGGCGGGAGGGATGTTCGGCGTCGAGGATGAACGCCATGCTGTCGCTCTTCGGTGGCAGGCCGAGGGCCGCTCGGGCCGCGGCCTCGCCGAAGACCGGTGCGTTCTTGAAGCCCTTGCCGGAGAACCCGGCGCAGACGAACACCGAGGGCATGCCCGGGTGTTCGCGCAGGAACTCGACGCGTGAATGCGTGTAGGCCTCGAAGTACGCCTGGGCGCGCATCGGGTAGTCCTCAAGGATCGGGAAGAGGTCCCGCGCGACCCCGCGGATGGGGTCGAGGTCCTCGTCGGTGATGCGCAGGGGCGCGGTGTCCGGGGACTCGACGGGCAGGTGGTCGCGGAATCCGACGCCGAGCTTCATGGCCAGGCCGTCCGCGGTAGGCAGTCCGTACGAGTAGTCGGGTTCCGTCCGCAGATAGGGGAGCAGGCCGTCGAGCGTGCTGCCCGCCTTGGGCAGGTACCACGACGAGATGAGGCGCCGCGTCGCGAGATAAGGGGCGAGGGCCGGCAGGAGGGTGGCGGTCCACGCGCCTGCCGCGACGACGACGCCGTCATAGCGTTCCGTGCCGTTGCCGGCCACGATGTCGACCTGGCTGCCGACCTGGCTGCCGACCTGGTTGATGGCCGTGACACGGCATTCGCGGAGGATCCGTGCGCCACGTGCGAGAGCCGCGTCCGCGGCGCTGCGCACGGTGCGTTCGGGGAAGATGATGCCGGCCCCCTTGTCGAGGATGGCGATCTCGTCCTCGTGCAGCCGGTATTGCGGGAACCGCAGCCGCGCATCCTCGCGGCTGAACACCTCGGCCCGGCTGCCGAGCAGGGCGGCGCTCTCGAGCGCGATGCGCGTCGCGGCACTGGCGGTACTGCCGATGGCGAGGGCGCCGGTCAGGTTGCGCAGCGTGCGCCCGGATTCCTCTTCGAGTTCGCGCCAGATGAGGTCCGACCTGTCGGTGACGGGCAGGTACTCCGGATTCTCTACGTCGATGTGCCGGAACAGCCTGGTCTCACCGCCGGCGGCGCCACGCGAGTGCCCCGGACTGAAGAGTTCGTAGCCGGTCACGTCGGCGCCGTGCTTGGCGAGTTGCCAGAGCGCCTGCGCCCCGATGGTTCCCGTTCCGATCACGGCGATGCGAGGAGTGGACATGGGGATCAGGCCTCGATTCCGGCGTACAGGCCACGGTGGACGGGCCTGCGGAACGCGTACAGGGACAGGCCCGCGGCGACTGCTACGAGCGCGAGGGTCAGGAAGTAGGTGTTGTTCGAGACGGCGGTGAAGAACTGCCCCAACAGGCCCGAGAGGGAGGAACCGAGGGCCAGCGTGAGGAAGTTGATGGCGACCATCTGCGCGGTGAAGGCCTTCGGCGCGATCTGTGTGGCCAGGGAGAGTCCGATCGGCCCGACGAAGATCTCGGAGCTGCCCATGATGAACATGAACAGGACGATGTAGGCGAACGGGATCGTGCCGCCGTCGAACAGCGCGGAGATCACCAGAATGAACGCGAAGCCCAGGCCTATCTGTACGAGACCGATGGCGAACTTGGTACCGGCCTTCGGCTGCCGTGCCCCCATCTTCTTCCAGAGGGCGGCGCCGATCGGGAGCATGGCCACGCCGGACGCGGAGGAGATCATGGTGATCCAGCCGACGGGGAACGACCAGTCACCCATGCTGAGATCCACGCGGCTCTTGACCAGGAGGGAGATCGCGGTGAACTTCGCGAAGAGCAGCCCGAAGTACAGGGACGCGCCGAGGAACAGGGGTATGTAGGAGCTCACGCGACGGCGCTCGAACGCGGTCACGTTCCGCGAGCGCAGGATGAGCGCGAAGTAGACGGCGGCGGTGAGCAGGGTTCCCACGGTGACGATCATGGAGAGCCGCTCGGCCTTGAGCAGGCCGGACAGGGTCGCGAGGGCGATGACCACGAGCGCGGCGGCGGCGATGCCAAGGGCCTTGCGCCGTGCCGCCGCGGGCAGCGGGTTGATGACCTCGGCGGCACGAGACGGCAGGTACCGTGCCGACCGTACGTACTGGACGAGCGCGATGATCATGCCGACCGCGGCGAGCCCGAAGCCGACGTGGAAACCCCACTGGTTCTGGGCGAGACCCGTGGTCAACGGGCCGAGGACGGCTCCCGTGTTGATGGCCATGTAGAAGTACGAGAAGCCGGCGTCCTTCTTCGCGGCGCTCTCGCTCGCGAGGATGAAGCCCACGATGGAGGTGATGTTGGTCTTCAACGCGCCCGTGCCGAGGACGATCAGGACGAGACCCGTGCCGAGCCCGAGCAGCCCCGGCGCGACAGCGAGCACGATGTGGCCCAGGGCGATGACGATGCCGCCGCCGAGGACGAGCGCATGGGGGCTGACCAGGCGTTCGCCGGCCCAGGCGCCCAGCAGTTGGGCCAGGTAGACGGCGCCACCATAGGCCCCCGTGATGCCGACCGCCGCCGCGGCGGGAAGGGCGAGGCCGCCTTCGCTCAACGCGTCGAGGAGGTAGAACGCGAGGATGCTCTGCAGGCCGTAGAAGGAGAAGCGTTCCCAGAGTTCGGCGAACGCCATTCCTCCGACACCTCGGAGTCCGGCTCTCGCGTTCTGGGCGCGCTGCGGGGACGTGACGGACAAAACGGCTCCCAGGGTGTCTCGTCGGGTGATCGCACGCCGGTCAGTACGTGGGGGGCGCCATGGCCCACATGACCTTGGCGGGGTGTGTGCCCGTGCGTTCCATGACCTTGTGCGGGTGGCCACTGTTGTAGCTCACCGAATCGAGCGGGCCGAGAGTGTGGGTGGTGGCGCCGACCTGCAGTTCGACCTGGCCTTCCAGCACGACGAGGAGCTCTTCGGAGGCGCCGTGCGTGTACTGGTCCGTACCGGTGTCGCCGCCGGGCTCGAAGGTGCCGAGGAGCACTTCGAGGTGGTCGAAATGCGCCGGGGTCAGCTTGAACTTGGACGCCTTGTTGCCGAACTGTCGACTCGTGGCGTCCGCGAAACGCAGCACCGGCCGGGTCGGCGTGCCACTGGACGCGAAGAGGTCTCCGACGTTGAGCTTCAGCACACCGCAGACCTTCTGCAGCGTGCTGACGCTTCCGTTGGCACGCCCGCGCTCGAGCTGTGACAGGTAGCCAACGGTGATGCCGGTGGCTTCGGAGACCTGTTGCAGCGTCAGTTGAAGGGCTTTGCGGCGACGCCGGAGGCGGTCCCCGAGCGTGACATCGGACTCGTCGGACTCATCGGTCACGGACATGACGGCGACGCTACACGAGACTTCGACTCCTGTCTCAAATTTTTTTACTCGGAGTACAACTCCATTTCACCCGCCGGGCGTTGTACTCGGCGAAGCGGAACTGCAGGAGGAGCCAGGCATGGACGTCGACGTCGCCCAGGTCGAGACGCACTGCAGGGAGCGGTGCGAGGCGAACTACGCGGTGCGCGTGGGCGAGTTGGGCGACACGAGGACGCTGCGGTTGCTCGGGCCGCTCACGATGGCCGGTGGTCCGGGTCGGTCGCGGGCGAGCAGACCTCGCTCACCAAGAGGGTGGCCCTGCGGCGCTGTTCGTCGACGGGCTGATCGGCGAGGTTGGAGAAGGCCGGTACCCGGCCGGCGGGGTCGACGATGCTGGTGACACCGCCGGTCATGGTGGCCACCGCGTTGGCGAAGGCGAACAGGTCGCCGAGCCCTGCCCCTGGGGAGCACCGCCAACTGCGGCCAGTCGCTGACGGGGCGGGCCAGCACGGTGCTGACGTGGTGGGCTCGCCCAGCGCGCGGAGGGAGTCGGCATCGACCGTGGCCGGTTTGGCGATCACCGCGGCGGTCCTGGACTTGCCCGCCCGCGCGAGGAGTTCGGCGCAGGAGGCCCCGTCCGCCGGATAGCCGACGGATAGCCGACGGCGAGCAGCACGGCACCCGGCGGGATGTACTCCTCGCCGTCGGTCGGTTCACGCAGGACGATCGACTGCACGAGCGGGTCCTCGCTCTCGTGCACCGGCCACAGGTCCGCTCCGAAACGGGATCCGGCGCGGCAAGACGCGGGCCCTCGGTGCGAGCGCCGGACTGATCGGCCGGGCTGCCGTCTACGGCCTTGCGCACCCCGGCGAAGCCTGCGCCTCCGCCGTACTCGCCTTCACCGGCAACACCAGGCTGGATCCCCTCAACCCGTTGTGCCTGAGCCTCAGTTGAACGACCGAGTTCCACCTCCCACGGGTCGATGGGCACGGACGGTGCCGCCAAGGAGCCGTCCGAGGTCCACGTCCGCCGGAGCCTACCTACAGCACATGCGCGGGCGCCCCGATGCCGGGCCGGCCACGGCCGGCCATGCGCATCGGCGAGTACGCCTCGACCGGGATGGGCGAGGGGCGGCCGGCGACGAGGTCGCGGATGATGCGGGCGGAGCCGCTCGCCATCGTCCAACCCAGGTGTCCGTGGCCCGCGTTGACAAGCAGGTTGCTGTGGTGGGTGCGGCCCAGGAACGGAGGTCCGTCGGGCGTCATCGGCCGCAGTCCGGCGCGGTAGTGGGCCTGTTCCCAGTCGAGGCGCCCCGGGAAGAGGCGGTCACCGGCATCCCGGATGGCGGCGAAGTCCCGAGACCGGAAAGTGGTGTCATGGCCCGCGAACTCCGCGGTCGCCGACAGGCGAAGCCCGTCCTCGAAGGGCGACCAGGCGACCAGTGTGGTCTCGTCGATGCCCCCGGTCCCGAGGGCGGGTTCGCCGTCCCGCCACGGCACGGTGACGCTGTAACCCTTCGCGGGATACACCGGAAGGTGCACACCGGCGGTGGCCGCGAGATCGGCTGCGGAGGAGCCGGTCGCGAGAACGTACTGGTCGGCGACGACGGGACCCTGCGTGGTGTGTGCCGCCACGACCTTCTCGCCCTCGGTCTCAAGGCTGGTGACCTCGACACCGGTGGTGAGGACGACGCCTCGCTCGGTGGCACGCCGGGAGAGTTCGAGGGCGAACCGGTGGGGGTCGCCGGTGCCGTCCGACGGGTCGTACACGGCGCCGACGAAGTCGACTTGGGCCCCGGCGAGCTGCGGCTCGATCCGGAGGATCTGGTCGGCGTCGAGGATCTGCTGGTCGCGGCCGAACTCACGCAGGATCCGCGTCTGACGGGCGGCGCGGTCCAACTGCCGCTGGTCGCGGTGCAGGTAGAGCACACCGGAGGTGGTCCGGGAGTGGGCGATGTCCTCGGCCTCGGTGATCTCGGCGAGGACCTGTCGGCTGTAGTCGGCCAGCGTGTACTTCAGGCGCGTGTTCGCGATGAACCGCTCGCTCGTGCACTGCGACAGGAAGCGCAGGCCCCAGCGCATCAGGTCGAGGTCCACGCGCGGCTTGACCCGGATCGCGGTCCGGGTGCCGAACAGCGAACGCACCAGCATGCCCGGCGCGGCCGGGGAGGCCCAGGCGTAGGAGTGTCCGGCCGCGACGAGCCCGGCCGTGGCGGCGCTGGCTTCACCCGCGATGCCCGCTCCCGCCTCGTAGACCGTGACTTCGTGGCCGTCGGCGGACAGGGCGTAGGCCGTGCTGACGCCGACGATTCCGGCGCCGATGATCGCGATCCTCATACGGCTGCGGCCTCCTCAGTGGATTCCCCGGCGGATTCCAGCGAGCAGACGGCGGTGATCTCGACCAGCAGGCGGGGGTCCAGGAGGTCGGCGACCACGGTCGCGCGCGCCGGCCGGTGACCGGCGAACCAGGCAGCCCACTCCTCGTTCATGACCGGGGCGTACGAGGCGTCGGTGAGGTAGACCGTGGCCGCCGCGACCGAGTCCGGGCCGGTGCCGCAATGGGCGAGGACGCGGCCCAGGCGGTCCAGGGCGCACCGCACCTGGCCCCGGATGTCGCCCTCGTGAGCGACGGCGCCGGTCTCGTCGAACGCGACCTGGCCGGAGACGTGGAGGGTGTCACCGGATCGGGTCGCCGCCGGGTAGGGGCTGTGGGGCGTGGTGATTCCGGGTACGTCGACCGGGGTCGGCGCCGAGGTCCGGGTCGCGGCCGGGGTGGCCGCGTCGGCAGGGAAGTTCATCGGGGGTCTCCGCTGTTGACGTGCTGGGGGGGTCGGGGAGGTCCGAGGAGCCGGGGGTGTGCCCGGGTCCTGGCCCTTGGGTCCGGAGGCGTCCGCCCCGCCGAGTGGCAGGCCGCGGGTCTCCGGAGCGAGGAAGAACGAGGCGGCGCAGCCCACCAGGGCGATGAGCGCGCCGGCGAGCATCGCGAGGCGGGTGCTCTGTGCGAGGAGC
The DNA here is from genome assembly GCF_044766085.1 of Streptomyces sp. NPDC102360. NCBI lineage: Bacteria > Bacillati > Actinomycetota > Actinomycetes > Kitasatosporales > Streptomycetaceae > Streptomyces > Streptomyces sp. NPDC102360. Next base: position 131,609 of record NZ_JBIWLG010000010.1, read on the forward strand.
AGTGGCGCACCGTACGTGCCGACGGCGGCGCCGATCCGGCTGATGCCGGTGGCGAATCCGTTGGCGGTGCCGCGGATGGCGGTCGGGAACAACTCTGAGGGATACAGGGCCTGCAGACACTGTGAGGAGAACGAGGCCAGCCCGAAGGTCGCGAACAGAGCCACCACGGTGCCCACCGAGGGGTCGGCGAGCCAGGCCAGTGCGAGCAGTGGCGGCACCGAGAGCCCGAAGCTCCACAGCAGCAGCGGCCGCCGCCCTCGGTTGACGAACAGCATCCCGGACAGCGAGCCGAGGACGAAGAACAACTGGACGAACACCGCGCCCAGGTAGGCATCGGGGCCGTGGGCCATGCCGAAGGAGGCGAGGATGGCGGGCTCGTACGTGGTGATGGCATAGATCGGCAGCAGCTGGCAGGACCAGAACAGGCAGACGAACAGCGTCCGTCGGCCGTTCCCGCCACGGAAGATGTCGACGTAACGCGGTGGCCGGGCAGGCGCCGCGGCGGCCTCCGCGAGGAGTTCGGGCAGCTCGTCGGCCGAGCCGTGCATGCGGACGAGTACTTCCCGTGCCTCCGCTTCCCTCCCCCGCGAGAGCAGCCAGCGTGGTGACTCGGGGGTCCGCAGCCGCAGGAGCAGTACGAGGAACGCGGGCACGGTGCTGCTGGCCAGGATCCAGCGCCAGTCGTCGAACCCGGCGCGCAGCATCAGCCAGCCCGTCACGTACGCCACCGCAGCGCCGAGCGACCACATCGTCACCAGCACCACAAGCAGTGGTCCGCGGGACTTGCGCGGCGCGAACTCGCTCGCGATGGTGCCCGCGATGGCGAAGTCCGCGCCGATGGCGATGCCCATCGCGCAGCGCACCGCGGTCAGTTGCCACGGCTCGGAGACGAAGAGCTGGGCGGCGGAGAGGAGCACGAACACGGCGATGTCCGCCAGGTAGACGCGTCGGCGGCCGATCCGGTCCGTGACGTAGCCGAAGACCAGACCGCCGAGGAACATGCCGATCAGCGAGGCGGAGCCGATCAGTCCCGCGTCCGCCGCGCTCAGCCGCAGATCGGTGGTGACCAGCGGCAGTGCGACGCCGATGATGGAGAGGATGTAGCCGTCGCAGAACTCACCACCGCCCGCGTACAGCGTGACGAGCCAGGGAGCACGGGAGGGACGGCGGGGAGGAGAGGCCGTGCTGGGCATGGGGCGGCTCCCGGGGACGGAGGAACGGAGGGCGCGCCCGGTCGAGGCCGTTCATGGAGACCGGCGGAGGACGCGGGGACGAATCTATGCGGCACGCTGACGGCCGGTCACCGTACGGGGCGTATGAAACAAGGGGGCACGCGGCGACGGAATCTGTGCGCGCTGCACAATACGACGCATGACAACTCAGTACGGCGGCATGCCTCTCCACGGCGGCATGCCTCTCACCGAAGAGCTGGCCGATGAGATCGCACGGGACGTCAGCGGCATCGTCGGCTTCCCCATCCTCATCACCGGCCGCGACGGTGTCGTTCTGGGCAGCGGTGAGCCCGGCCGGGTCGGCACGGTGCACGAGGCGTCACTTCAGGTGTTGCGGACCCTGGAGCCCGCCGAGCACACGACCGCGCAGGCCCGTGCGCTGTCCGGGGTGAAGCCCGGCATCAGCCTCCCCCTGGTCCTGGACGGCGAAGCCGTCGGCACCGTCGGACTCACCGGACCGCCCGCCCGCATCCGGCAGTTCGGCCGACTGGTACGGCGACAGACGGAGATCCTGCTGCGGGAGTCCGCGCGCTCACGCAGCCGCATGCTGCGCGACCGCGCGGTCGAAGACCTGCTGCGCGATCTCGCCCTGTACGACGCCGCGACCACCGACCGGGCCGCCGTCCTCACCCGTGCCGCGGATCTCGGCCTGAAGCCGGATCTGCCGCGGCACGCTGTCGTGTTCGCCCATGCGCCGGCCCCCGGGAGCGGCCACCGCTCGCGACCCGGCGACGTCACCCGCCTGCTGCGCGAGGTCTTCCCCTCGCCCCAGGACCTCGTCGGCGAGGTGTCCACCGGGCGCTGGGCCGTTCTCCACCACGACGCCGACGGGCGGCTCGCCGAACGCTGCGGCCGGCTCCTGGAGTTGCTGGACGAGCGCCACGGCACCGAACCCCGGCTCGGGATCGCGGCCCCGACGGCCGACGTACGCGGAGCAGGAGCGTTCGCCTCAGCGCACGCCCTGGCGGCCGACGCCGCACAGGCGCTCCGCCTCGGGCCGGCCCTCCAACCGGACCGCCGTGTCCACGACGCGGGCGAGCTCCGCATCCCCCTCGTACTCGCCGCCCTGCCGCCCCATGCGCGGGCCCGGCTCGGTGCGGACACGCTGACAGGACTGCGCGAGGCACGCGACTGGCCGGCACTGCGGGCCACCCTCATCGCCTGGGCGCACAGCGGCTTCGCGCCGGTCCGCGCGGCGAGCGACCTGCGCATCCACCGCAATACGCTCCTCTACCGCCTGGACAAGATCACCCGCCGCACCGGCCACGACGTACGCGAGCCGCGTGAGGCCATCGCGCTGTACCTGGCGGCGCTCGCCGACGCGGACGGTGCGAGCGGCGAACAGGGCTGACACCTGATCGAGGACACCGTGGGTGCGCCGGCAGGGGTTTTCCGACTCGCCCTTTCGCCGGGGACGGCGCACCGTGAACGCGCCGCTATGGCGCGAGCCCCGCCGGAACAGCCAGGCAACTCATGATCGCCACTCGTGCTGCCCGACCCCGCGTGCGGGTCGACGCGGCTGAGGCGATCGCCGCTGGTGCGACGGAGGTGGCTCGGGTTTCCGGTCCTCGCCGAGATGACGATACGGCGTTCACGTTTGTGAGCTCGCGCCCCACGGCCAGGTGGTGAGCGTGTGGTGCAGCAGCCGGGTGGCGGTCGACTGCCGGCTGTCCGCGACCCGGTGCAGCGTGAGGGTGCGGCGGCAGCCGGGGTCATCGACGGCGGCGCAGGCGATCGGCGCGCTGACGCTCGCGCTGAGGGCCACCGCCGGGAGCAGGGTGAGGCCGATGCCGGCGCTGACCAGCATGGCGGTGGCGGCCGGTTCGTCGCCCTCGCAGACAATCCGCGGGCTCAGGCTGTGGCGGTTGAAGAGCAGGTCGAGCAGGCGGCGTTGCCAGTGGCCGGACCGGGAGATCACAAACGGTTCGTCGCGCAGTTCCGGCACGGCGACGGAGTCGCGGGCGGCGAGCCGGTGCCCGGGTGGCACGGCCAGCCAGACCTGTTCGTCCATCAGTTGGGAGCTGTCCAGGCCATCGCCGGGGATCGGCTGCGACGCGACGCACAGGTCGACCTCGCGGGCCAGCAGGGCGCGGTGCATGTCCGCGGCCGACAGTTGGTGGAGCTCGATGTCGACGTCCGGGTGGGCGGCACGATAGGCGGCCAGCGGGCCCGTGACGGTCAGGAACGTCTCCGCGGCGAGGCGTACTCCGCCGACGCCGTCGTGCGCCGCTTCCGCCGCGGCGCGGCGGCCGGCGTCCAGCTCACCGAGGGCCCGCTCGACGTGTGCCCGGAAGACCCGCCCGGACTCGTTCAGCCGCAGTCGGCCACCCCGGTCGAACAGGGGCGCGCCGAGCTCGGCCTCGAGGCGGCCGATGGTACGGCTCAACGACGGCTGCGCCACGCGCAGTTCAGTGGCCGCCCGGCTGAGGTGCTCAAGCCGCGCGACGACCAGGAACTGCTGGAGTGCGTGCAGGTCCATCCCCGTCCACCTCCCTCATAGCGCCAAAGGCATAACACCAAAGACATAGCAGGATAGCAATACTTGTCTTTGACGTAATACCAAGTGAGGCATGACCGTTGAGGGCATGACCACGACACTGGAGAAACCGTCAACAGCCCCGCGACGCAGCCTCGTTCACGGCCGGCTGTTCCGGTTCGCGGTGACGGTGCACGCCGTCGCGGCCTTCGGGCAGCCCGCCTTCGCGGGCGCCTACCTGAGCGGGGACATCGGCGGCCTCGACTGGCACGCCCGCGGCGCCGACATCGTCTTCTCCCTGGGCATCGGGCAGGCCCTCGTCGGCAGCTTCACCTCCCGGCGGATGCGCCGCTGGTGGCCGTTCGCGGTGTCGATGCTGCTGGTCGTGGCCGAGTCGGGGCAGTACCTGGCGGGTATGGAAGGCCTGCTGTGGGTGCACATCCCCCTGGGTGTAATGATCATTGCGGGACTGGCCGTGCTGTCCGCCGCACTCTGGATGCGACAGGAGCCGGCCCATGCCTGAGCCTGAGCAGCCGTCCGGGCAGTGGACCCGGCGCCGCGCACTGGGCTTCGGCGGCGCGCTCGGGCTGGCCACGGCGGGTGGCCTGACCCTGGCCGGCACGATGGCCAACCGACCGGAGCGCACCGGCAATCAGCTGCACAGCGAGGTGCCGCTGCCGAAGCCGTACACCGTGCCGCTGCCGATCCCGCCCGTCCTCAAACCCGTCTCCACCACCAAGGGCATGGACCGATACGAGATCACCCAGCACCGAGCGGCCGCGGAGATCCTTCCGGGGGTGACCACGACGCTGTGGACGTACGACGGGAGCTTCCCGGGACCGACCATCGAAACCCGCCGCGGGCGGGCCGTGACCGTGCGGCACCGCAACGAACTGCCGGTCCCGACCGTGGTCCATCTGCACGGCGGGCACACCCCGGCCGCCTCCGACGGCTACCCCACCGACCTCGTCCTCCCGGCCGGCTGGCCGGACCCGGCGGCACACGGGCAGCACGGGCAACATGGGCAGCACGGGCAACATGGGCAGCACGAGCACCATGGTCAACACAGTGGCGGGCACCAGATGTCCGACCCCCGCGCGGCGACCAGCCGGCTCACCCGCGAGTACACCTTCCCGACCGACCAGCGCGCCACCATGCTCTGGTACCACGACCACCGCATGGACTTCACCGCCCCCGCGATCTGGCGCGGCCTGGCCGGGATGCACCTGATCCGTGACGACATCGAGGACGCCCTCCCCCTGCCGCGCGGCGAGCGCGAACTGCCGCTGCTGATCGCCGACCGGGCTTTCGCCGCCGACGGCTCGCTGCACTACCCGTCTCTCGACCCCGAGCTGCTCGACCGCCCCGGCGTGACCGGGCGGTACGCCGCAGGCGTGCTCGGTGACGTCATCCTGGTCAACGGCGCACCCTGGCCGGTACATGAGGTCGAAGCGGCCCGCTACCGGCTGCGGCTGCTCAACGGCTCCAACGCCCGGCACTACGAGCTGCAGGCGGTCACCGACGACGGCCGCCGCCTCGACCTCGTGCAGATCGGCGCCGACCAGGGCCTGCTCGCCGCGCCCGTCAGGCACACCGAACTGCCGATCGCGCCGGCCGAACGCTACGACGTGCTCATCGACTTCGACCGCGTACGACCAGGCACCCGGGTGCGCCTGATCAATCGCCTCGGCTCCGGCCGTACCCGCGAGGTGATGGCCTTCCGCGTGACGCGCCGCGCCCGCCGGGACGACAGCCGCATCCCCGCGAAGCTCGCCGACGACCTGCCCCGCTGGCGCCGCTCACAGGCGAGCGCGGTCCGCGAATTCTCCTTCCTCGCCGGGCGGATGGAACACGGCAGGGGCTGGCTCATCGGCGGAAAGGCCTTCGACCCCGCGCGTACGGACGTCCGCACCCGGCTCGGCGCGGTGGAGGTCTGGCGGCTGGTCGCCGACGTCCACCACCCGGTCCATCTTCACCTGGTCGGCTTCCAGGTGCTCTCCCGCGGCGGCCGGGCGCCGCTGCCGCACGACGCGGGGCTGAAGGACACCGTCTCGCTGCGCCCCGGGGAATCGGCGGAGATCATCACCCGCTTCGACGGCTATCGCGGCCGCTACCTCTTCCACTGCCACAACGCCGAACACGAGGACATGGGAATGATGGCCAACCTTGAGGTCGTCTGACCCACAACGAATGAAGGGAACCAGGAGAAATGAGCGAAACCGAACTCCGAAACCACATCGCCAAGCTGGCCGAAGGCATCCGAGACAAAGACATGGCGGGCTTGAAGCAGCTCTACACCACGGACGTCGTCTCCTTCGACGTCGAGCCGCCACTCCAGCACGTAGGGATCGACGCGAAGCTGAAGAACTGGGCGAAGGTGTTCGCGATCTTCGAGGAAGTGACCTATGAGGTGCGCGGCCTGAAGCTCACCGTGGGCGAGGGTGTGGCGTTCGGGCACTGCTTCGCCCGGCTCTCCGGCACCTTGAAAGGCGGGACCTCGACGGACGGAATGTGGGTCCGAGGCACATTCTGCTTCCGGGAAATCGCCGGCACCTGGCTGATCACGCACGACCAGATCTCCGTCCCGTTCGACATCACGAGCGGCCAGGGAGTGACCGACCTCGAACCCTGACAGGGGGCCTGTCGGCCCTGAGGAGCAGAGCGACCGCGGTGCCGAGCACCACCGTCAGGCCGACACAGGCCACCGCGAAGAACGCGGTGTTGGGCAGCACCGTCTTCCAGAGCAGATCGCCGCTGAGCAGTTCGACGTAGTGGTCGAAGCCCGTGAAGGTGGCGACGCCGCCGCCGAACTTCACCTCGTAGTCCTGCAGCGACAGGATCCCGACCTGGATCATCGGCCAGAGCAGCAGTCCCGCGAGGACGACGAGGACCTCCACGGCCTCGGCGGCGAGCGTGCGATTCATCTGGTTCCTTCGTGGACGCTCCGCCCTCCAGGGAGCGGAGAGGAAACGGACTCCTGCCCTTGGGGACGCTCGCGCCGCCGTCCTTGCATGGACATCACCGACGAGTACTTGGACATCCGGGCGCGCCGTTACGTCGACGGATTCTCCGCCGCGCGCGCAAATATTCGCTCGCATACGCCCCGCCGGCCTGCCTACGCTTGCTCCGCTGCTTTCCCCCGCACCGGCGCCCCTGCCCGTGCGGCCGAACCACCGGGCCCGTGCCCACCGAGAGGGTGTCTTGATGACCCGGACCGCGCCGAGCGCGCCTCACCGCGACGTACCGCGTCCACGTTTCGTACGTGCACGTACTGCACGTACTGCACGTACTGCACGTACACGCCGCGGATAACCGACCGAACCATCTGTCGAGGCCGCTCGGCCTGCTCTTGCTGTCGATGACCACCTTCCCAGCAAGGAGCACAGGTGTCCGAGCACACCCCCAACTCCCGCCCCAGCCCCAGCCCCACCCTCAAGATCAGTACGTTCGTCTGCGCCTGGTGCGGTCTCACCGTAACCACCGCCGATCCGGACGGACGCAGTCGTAACCACTGCCCTTCGTGTCTGCACTCGCGCCACGTCCTGGACCACGTTCAGGGCGGTCGCACCGAGTGCCACGGCCGGATGTCCCCGATCGCCATCGCCGTCCTGCGGACCGGCGACTGGAGGGTCGTCCACCGCTGCGTACGGTGCGACGAGCTCACCTCGAACCCTGTGAGCCCGGACGACAACCAGCTGGTGCTGATGCGGATGGCGGTACGGCCGCTGGCCCAACCGCCCTTCCCTCTCGAAACGTTCGGCACACTGTGAGCGGGGAGGCCCGGCATGCCGCGCCGTAATCGGATGTCGACCGGCGGCCCCACCTCCCGGCAGCGCCGCCAGCGCGACAAGGACGTCCTCCACGACCAGCGCGACGGCCACCGCAGCCGTGACTTCCGCTGCGCCGGCTGCCGGTTGGACGTGTCCCTGGACGCCCCGGGCAGCGGTCACCGCAACCACTGCCCGAACTGCCTGACCAGCCTGCACGTGGACGCCCGGATCCCCGGCGACCGCGCGTCGGACTGCCGGGGCCGGATGGACGCCCTGACGGTGTCCTGCCGCCCGGACGGCGAGTGGCTGATCGTCCACGAGTGCCTCTCGTGCGGCGAACTCTCCACCAACCGCGTCGCGGGCGACGACAACGCCCTCGTCCTGATGCGTCTCGCGGTCCTGCCACTGCGCACCACGAGCCGAGCGGCGAACCACACGTTGCTGATGTGGTGAGGGAGGTCCGGGCCGGGCACGGCCGTGACGCCGCCCGTGCGCGACGTCACGGCCGTCGGGAAGACGTCGTGGGGAAAGATGGTGGCCGGAACCTCAAGGCCGGGGTGGGCGCGACCGTTCGCTGCGAACTCACCGACGGTGGCGCGAAGTTGGGCATGCCGGTCACCGCGAAGTCGGTCGACGGCGACAAGGTCAACATGGACTTCAAGGTCGACGACGCCGCGACCGGCTGATCCCGGCCACCCCGCCGGCCGGGCCAATTGCCGCCTCCCGCTTACCGGTTACCAGTTACCGGTTACCGGCCGTTGGCGCGGAGCGTCGCCACGGCGGAGACGGTGACGTAGCCGCGCCATTCGAGCGCTGCGGCCTCGGAGTAGCTGGGGAAGTCCACGGCCCAGCCGCCGTCGGCCTGCTGTCCGGCCTCCAGACGGTCCAGGTCGTGGGCGACGGCGTCGTCGTCCACCAGGGAACGGACCGGGCGGCCGGGTTCCGACGCGAAGTCGAGGAGGTGCAGGGTCTCCCCTTCGGCGCCTCCCACGACGGGAACGGCGCCGTCGGCCGGCACGTACCGGTGGAGGCTCCGCAGCAGTTCGCGGGCCTCGGGGTAGGTGTCAGCCGTGGCGTCGAGGAACTGGAGGGCGAACGACAGGACGTAGGCGAACGGAGCCTCGTCCAACTGGTCGATCGCATCGAAGCAGTAGCGGGTCACCCGCGCCAGCCAGGGATGCTCCCTCGCCCGGTCATCGGACCGGGCGACGCGATGGGCCTGAGCGGCGACCGCGGCGGTGATCTGCAACGACGACGCTTCGGAATCGGTCTCGACCCAGAACGGCGCGCAGGCCGCCGGGTTCGCGACCGGCAGCGCGAAGGGCAGGCCCCCGTCGGGCAGGGTCACCGAGTCGAGCCAGTCGAAGAGCCCGACCGTCGCGGGCGCCGCCCCGGTGGCGGCTTCACCGATCGCTTGCAGCGCGTGCAGGGCGCCGGCCGGCTGACTCTCGGGCGCGCGCAGGTCGGGTTCGATGCCCCACCCGTACCCGCCGTCGCGGTTGCGGTGGCCCTCCACGGCGGCGAGCACCGCCTCCCGGTTCGCGGGATTCGCCTCACTGGTGAGCAGTGCGAAGCGACGTCGGTCCAGGACACGTCCGTGAGATGCCAGGAACGAAGCCGCCCGGCCGATATCGATACTCATGCGTTCCACGCTGTCACGCGCACGGCGTGCCGGTCTTGGACGAATCGGCCAGCCGGACCGCCGCGCGTGGCCGACGTATCCCGGCCGCGCGGTCGGCATGGTCAGGCCACGAGTTCACCGGGCGTGGCTCCGGCCAGACGCCGGGCGTCGCGGTTCAGATGGGACTGATCGACGTAACCGGCCATCGCGGAGGCCTCACCGAGCGGCGTACCGGACCGGGCGAGGTGAAGTGCGTACTGGAAACGGTGGATCGACGCGAGCGTCTTCGGGCCGTACCCGAACACCGTGTCGCAGACACGACGCAGACTCCGCTCCGGGAGGCCGTGCTGGTCGGCGATGTCGGACACGCTCAGACCGGCTCTTGCGGCCCGGTCCAACGACGCCGCACGACGCAGGGCGGAACGGTCGGGCGCCGCCTGCCCCCAGAGCGTGACGAAGAGGTGCTCCAGCGCGGCGGCAGGATCGCCATGTGCGGTATCGACGACCTTCCCCGGCACCTCGATCAGCTCGCTCAGTTCGAAGCGCTGGTCGGTCAGCTCACGCGCAGGTACGCCCAGCAACGCGTACGCCGTGCCCGGCGCCAGCCTCAGACCCCAGGTCACCCCGCCACTCTCCGACGAGGAGACCATCACGGTGGTGTCGGCACCGGCGAGCAGGAAGCGGTCCTCGGACCACATCAGGTCCATGACTCCGTCGGGCAGGATGCGCATGTCCCCGGGGTCGGCCTCGACCCGCCACAGCACCGCTCCGGTACGAAGACCACGCCTGGCCCTGTAACTGCTCGTACTCATCGCCTCCCGTGGACTTGTCGGAATTCTACGCCGCAGGTGTCGTGCACACCGAGGCTGCGCCGCCCCCTTGGGCCCGCCGTCGTCTACCGACAGGTATCGACGATCCGGCTTCGGGTCAGGCCGGAGGTCCGGGGGCGTATCTGGCGAGCATCGTCTCGACAGCCTCTTCGACGGCGTTGCGGATGTCGGAGCTTGCGGGGTTCCAGCCGGTCAGCAGCATGCGGGGCCACAGGACGTAATTGGCGATCATGCCGAGGAACTGATTCGCGGCGCTCTCGGCGTCGGGCACATCGGCGTTGCCCGCCACATGCTCGGATTCCAAGTAGCGCTGGACGGAGGCGAAGTAGGGCAGTTTTCCGAGCTGGAACTGCATCCGTCCCAGCTCGGGGAAACGAGGCAGTTCGGCGATGACGATCCGGAACAAGCCTGCCATGCGGGGCCGGCCGATCAGGTCGGCGTAGCGGTGGCCGATGGCTGTCAGCCCGGAGCGCAGATCTCCCGCCCGGGGCCGCGCGGCGGTATCGCCGGCGTCGCGCTCCCAGGACTCGGTGACGATGGCCTCGAAGAGGGCCGCCTTGGTGGGGAACTGCTTGAACAGGGTGGACTTCGAGACCCCGGCCGCTTCGGCGATCCGTGCGAGGGAGGTGCCGTCGTAGCCACGGTCCAAGAACAGCTCTGTGGCCGCGGAGGTGATCGCCTCGCGCTTCTGCTGGGCGAGCCTGCGGTGATGCGCGGTGAGTTCTGCTGCCATGCGGAGAGTATGCCGCAGTCCCGAGGCGAGTCACTTGACTCGCCTCGGGGGTCCGCTTACGGTGCACCAGTAAGGCGAGTCGAGTGACTCGCCTCGGAACTGTGGCACCTGGGCACATCCTGGTTGTCGCACGGTGGAGGACGTTCATGGCAGACAAGATCGCTTTGGTGACCGGTGCGAATCGCGGCCTCGGGCGCAGCGCGGCCGTCGCCCTGGCCACACGCGGGGTGCGGGTCGTGGTCACCCACCGCGGCGATGCGGCCGGGGCCGAGGAGACGGCGGAGCAGGTGCGGGCCGCGGGTGGGACTGCCGCTGTTCTCCGGCTCGACATCAGCGACGTCTCCTCCTTCGCGTCCTTCGCCTCAGAACTGGGCGCGCAGCTGGAGCGCTGGGGTACTTCGCGGCTCGACATCCTGGTCAACAACGCGGGAGTGGGAGTCTTCGGCCCGCTGGAGACCGTCACGACCGACGACTTCGACACGGTGATGGGCACGAACGTCCGGGGCACGTTCTTCCTCATCCAGTCGCTCGTGCCGCTGCTGGCCCAGGGCGGCCAGGTCATCAACGTCTCGACGTCACTGACCCGCCACACCAGCCCCGCCACCTCGGCCTACTCCGCCTCGAAGGCCGCCGTCGAAGCCCTGAGCCGCACCCTCGCCGCGGAACTCGGGCCTCGCGGCATCCGGGTCAACTCCATCGCACCCGGGCCGACCGCCACCGACTTCAACGGCGGGGCGATGCGGGACGACGCCGCGATGCGCCAGGTCCTGGCCGGACAGACCGCGCTCGGCCGCGTCGGCGAACCCGAGGAGATCGGCGACGCCATCGCCACGCTGGCCTCCGAGGGGCTGCGCTGGGTCACCGCCCAACGCATCGAGGTCTCCGGCGGCGCCCTCCTGTGACGCCGGGCGACGGCCGAATCGAAACGGGCGCAGGATCTCGTGGCCCTCGGCCTCGCACCCTCCCGCCCTGGCCGGGGTCAGGCATCCGGTGAAACGGTCGCGGTGACCGGTGTACCCGCCTCCACAGTGCGGCTCACCGTGCACAGGCGGTCGTGCGAGTTCTTCACGGCCCGCGGCAGGATCGCGCGGGGCCGCTCTCCCTCCGGTCCGTCGGGGAACGTGACGTGGAAGGTGACGGCGAGGTCCGTCATCCGGTTGCCGCCCTCGTCCTCGACCTTGTCGCCGGATGCCGTGACGGTGAACGCGGTCGGCTCGGCATGCCGGGTCGTGGCGACCTCCACGTCGACCGCGGTGCAGCCGCCGAGCGCGGCGAGGAAGAGCTCGACCGGAGTGAAGTCCGCCTCCGAGCCGGTGCCGAAGGTCAGCGTGCCCCCACGGGCATTGGTCGCGGTGAACCGAGCCGGACCGGCACGTTCGATGGACACGGAGCGCAACGCGTTGTCAGTCATGGCGCCGACAGTAGTGTCGGTCGACCAGGAGTGGGACGAGACCCGCGGCGGCTGCACCGTCGGCGACCACACGGTCATCTCGGAGCCTGAGCCTCCGCGCCCTCTGGCCGTCGACCCCGGACAGGAGGTACACCGGTAGGACCGACACCCGGGAGGTGCGTCCCATGGGTGAAGTTCACCTGTCGGCGGACGACAGCGAGGTCACGGTGCGGCGCGGCGACGAAGTCGTCGTGCGGCTTCCCGAGAACGGCACATCCGGACATCAGTGGCAGGTCCGGGACATTGGTGGAGGCCTGGAGGTGGCAGGCAGCGACTTTCTGCCGCCCGACGCGCTCGTGCCCGGCGCGGGCGGCACCCGGGTTCTGCGGCTGCGACCGACCAAGGCCGGGGACGGGCACCTGACGCTGCACCTGAAGCAGCCGTGGAGCGACGACGTGGCCGAGGAGTACGCCCTGCGGGTGACGGTGGAGTGACGCGGGAGAGGGCCACGTCCGACCCGGCCGGACGTGGCCCTCTCCCTTGCCGTACGAGGGATGTGCTACTCGATTCGGATCGCGCTACCAGAGGTAGATCTCGTGGACCATGCCGTCCGGCTCCTCGCGGAACGAGATGGGCTTCCCCGTCTGCCGGGACTGGGCGGCCAGGGTCGTGAGTGCCGTGAACGACCAGTCGCTTGCGTTGTAGATCTTCTTCCAGGCCCCGCCCTTGATGTGCACCCAGACGTTGCGGGTCTGGTTGATGCTCCACATGGCGTCGACCACCGCGTTCTGCGTCCAGGTCCCGGTGATGGCGGTGGCGGCCTGCGCCGCTCCGAACGCCTGGAGATTTCCCTGGAGTTCGGGCGTCAGGGTCGGCCGGGCCTCACCGGCCGCCGACTGCTCGAACCGCTGGACCATCGCGTCGCCGGCCGGCTTGCCCGGCTCGGTGATCGCGATGCCGGTCTGGCCGACATCCACGCCCGGAGGCAGCAGCGCCGGCCGCCCGGCCTCGTCCTGCGCGGCCGAGGAACGGACGTCCTGTGTGCTGGGTGCCTCTTGCCTCGGTTTGTCCGACCGGCTCTTCTGCTGAGGGCTCATGGCCGTCTCTCCCTTCGCCGGTGTCACCAGGCGTAGATCTGCTGGGCGGTGCCGTTGTCCTCGTAGATGCCGACCTTGGCACCGTTCGCCTTGGACGCGGCGAGTTCGGCGAGCATCGACGCGTCGGTCGCGCCCACCGAGCCGTTGAGACTCAGCCAGCCACGCAGTTCCGCGTACGCGTAGACGTTGGCGTCGGCCTCGTTGCTCCACAGCGCGAGGATGCGCTGGTCGGGCAGCCAGTTGTGGATCAGGGTGCCCAGGGCCGCGACGTTGTGCCAGCTCTCGATGCCGCACTCGCCGTAGCCGATGCGGAAGAAGCCCTGTTCGCCCCAGCCGGGTCCCCAGCTGTTCTTGGCGATCCAGCAGGACTGCGCGTCGTCGTAGCCGACGAGGGTGACACAGTGACCTCCGAGGAGGTTGCCGGTCGTGTGCCGGTAGACGCCGCTCGAATAGCTGTAGAAGTCCTGGTAGACGTAGAAGCAGGCCGTGATGGAACCGTAGGCGGCGATGTTCTGCTTCATCAGGGCAGGGTTGTTCACCTGCTCCCAGGAGCGCACCTTCACCAGACGGTTGGTCCAGTCCGCGTTCAGCTTCGAACAGTCCTGGTCGCCCGCCGTGTACGGGAAGTACTCGTCGATCGTGATGCCCGAGTCACGGGCCTTGTCGTGCAGCGGCTCGGGGAACCAGCCGTTGGCGCAGTTGCGGCCCGCCTCGCGGCCGTAGCAGTAGAACGCCTGCGCCTCGGAGAGGTCGACCGGGAGATTGGGCGCCCCGTAGCCGTAGCGGGTGACGTGCTCGATCGTCGCGACGGAGCCGAAGGCCACGCAGGAGCCGCAGTTGCCCTGGTTCTTCACCGGCGTCGTGTAGTTCAGCCCGCCGATGTTGCGCAGGTCGAACGCGGCGGGGGCGCCGACGGACTCGGCGGTCGCCTGCTCGGCGGCCGCGACGTTGCTCTGGTGCGCGCCCTCGATGGCCGCGCGCTCGGTCTCGTCCACGGGCACACCGAGCCGCACTTGCCGCTGTCCCTCGGTGAGCATGGTCATGCTGGTCGTGGCCATCTGCCACGGATTGCCCGCCTGGTCGAGAGCCTCCCTCAGTTGACCGAGATCCAGGGGTTCGCTTGCAGGCATGTGAAGCCCTCCTTCGTGCGGGGTGCATGCCGAGGGCACGCCGGACGGCGCACGGACGGCGAAACAGGTCGGGGGGATTTCTCAGACACCGGGCTACATACGACGGCGCCGGTGTGCCCCCATGAATTGCAGCCGGAATGCTTCACGCGCAGACACGGCGGCCTGACGTCACGGAGCGTCGTACGCGCGACACAACCCGCAAGAGGTGTGGGCGAGTTGGCGCAGATCGACGCTGAGTGGTGGCGAGGTTATGTTCTTCCCGAGGCTTTCACAGCCGACCCCCCGAAACCGATTGACAGCCGACGACTCGACGCGACTGCCGCATACGCAGCTAAGCAGAGAACCCGTGGGCCGGGAATACCTGGCCCACGCTGACCGTAAGGAGGAGACGGGCTTCCCTTTGCGCGGCGTCCCGGGCATCGCGATGGCCAACGAACTCGAGACCCAGGCCCGCCAGGACACCTGCCTGGAGGCCATCCAGGCGACCGGCCGCAGCCCCGTCCTCGGCTCACTGCTCGACGGAGCCCGTGCAGCCGGGTTCCTCACATCAGCTCGGGGCGGCCGGGGTTGGGCTTCTCCGCGCGGGGTCCGGGGCACAGCGGTTCGTCCGGCAGGGCGGCGGGCAGCCCTGCCCGCTGATCCCCGGTGGGTTCGCGGTGGCCGATGACGGCACACAGGGTGGTGCGCCAGACCACGGGGTCGAGGCGGACCGGGGAGGCGCGGCCGTTGTCGTCATCGACGAGTGCGGTGCGGCCGTCGCCGGACAGGGACGGGAAGCGGTACGGGACGGACTTCGAGGTCAGCCCCAGGTTGACGACATCCTTCTCCTGGGCCGGGTCGCCGAACCGGTACGTGCGGACCGTGCTGCGCGAGGCCAGTACGAACGACGTGCTGTCCGGGAAGGCGAGCGCGTACTCCTCGACCCCTTCGCCGAGGCCCAGGCCGCCGCGCACCTTGCGCAACGGGTCGCGTTGCCACAGTTCGACGGCGCTGCCGCGGCGCAGCAGCGCGAAGTAGCGACCGTCCGCCCCGAAGGCCAGCCGGTTGGTGTCCGTGCCGGTGTCGAGCCGGGCCCGGGTGCGGCCTGTCGCCAATTCGACGACGCGGGTGTAGCGCTGGTCCCACACGGTGATCGCGACCCTGCCGGGCTTGGGATAGGCCGACACCTGCATCTCCGGTGCACCGTCCCTCATCTGCGGGTGCAGGGCCTTGGCGTCGTAGCGCGCGAGCTGCTTTCCGCTGTCGGTGTCCCAGAGTTGGACCACCGTGCCGGAGACGGTGATCAGATTTCCGGAAGGGTCGAAGAAATAGGAGAGGTAATTGCCGGTGTCAACGGGTGGCGGCGGCGCCGTGGTGATCTCGTGGACCGCCTTGAGCGTGGCGAAGTCACGGATCATGACACGGTTGGAGCCGACGCGTTCCGCCAGGTGCTTTTCTTTGCGGTCGAAGGCGACGATGTCGTCCTTCAGCGGTTTCCAGTACGGCTTGGGGCGGTAGACGCGGACCGTCGGCTTGTTCCCGCCGACGGGCACGATCCCGATGCGGGAGGCGTCGGCGAGGGTCACGATCAACTTGCTGCCGTCGCCGTTGAGCCGTCGTTGCGAGGTCGGGATGATCCGGTTGTGCGCGGCCAGCCGCGAGTAGACCACGCGGTTGGCCCCGGCGAGGATCTGCGCGGGCTCGCCGTCGACGACACCGAGGCGCGGATACGCACTCACGCTCGCGCCGCCCGTCGGCTCCCCGGTGCTCACCGCGATGGTGCGGCGTTCGAGATCCACGAGGTTGGTCCAGCCGTTCTCCGCGACCGCGACCCGGCGGCCGGTGCGGTCGACGCTCCGCATCGCGGGGCAGTTCAGGTCCTTCTCCTCGTACGGGCGAGGTCTGCTGTGCGACGCGCCGCCCGTGAGGGACTGCCGCCACATGGTGACGCGTTCCCCGAAACCGTGCTCGGTACAGAACGCGGCGGCCTTGCCGTCCGCGGTGAGCAGCACCTCGTCGATATCCTTGCCGCCCGCGAGCGTGCTGCTCCGGCCGCCGGCCAGGTCGACGGCCTTCACCTCGTAACTGTCCTTCTTCCCCTCGTAGCTCTTGACCAGAACGGTACGGCCGCCGGGGGCGAACCGGATGTCGTGGCTCACACCGCCCGGCGCGGGGACCCGGCCGCTGCGCTCGGCGCCTTCCGGGGCGTCCAGGTCCCACCAGAGCAGGTACTTCTTGCCGAGGGCAGCGGCGTAGCGGCCGTCGGCGGAGAGCGCGGCCAGATTCCCGTCGTACGACTGGTTGCCCGCGCCGGGCACGGCAGGCAGCCGGTGGGCGCGAGAGAGCAACTGCCCGTCGGGGCCATCGCGGTGCACGTCGTACCAGATCAACCGGCCGTCCATGGCGAGGAACGCGGTCCTGCGGCCATCGGCGGAGACGAGCGGATGGGCGACCTGGACCTGCTCGTCGATGCGCTGGGTGTGCATCTCACCACTGGTGGCGTGGGTGTAGAGCGTGGCCCGGCCGCCGCCCGACCGGGCGAGGACCACGTCGCCGTCGTGGCTGGTGTCGATGGCCTCCGCGTCGCCGTTGATGATGTCGCCGGTCCCGATGGGGGCGTCCTGCGGCCCGGTCAGCAGCCGGTCGGTGAAGCCCTGCGCCAAGTAGGCGCGCAGCAGCGCGTCCCGTGCCTCACGGGTGTGCGCCGAGCCGTACGCGGCGAGCGCGAGCTGTACGGACAGGGCGGGGTCGTCATCGGCCTCGTCAGCGGAGGCCTGGGCGAAAGCGCGGGACGCGGACTGCTCGGCGCGCTCGGCGCTGACATACCGGTAGTAGGCGAACAGCGACCCGAAGACGAGCACGAGGGCGGTACCGAACGCGAGGCCCGAGCGCAGGAAGCGGCGTCTGCGCAGGCTCGCGCGGCGGCGGGCGCGGCCCTGGTCGAGGTACGTGCGTTCGGCCTCGCTGAGGTCGGCGGCGCGCTCGCGCAGCCAGGGTTCGGCGGTGGCGAGCGCGGTCGCGTTCGGCAGCAGGTCGGGAGCGTGACCGGCGCGCTCCCAGCGCTCCAGGTCGTGCCGGAGCAGCTCCCGCCAGCCGAGGAACGCCCGGTCCTCGGCGACGAGTTCGGCGAGGAGGCTCCAGCCGCCGAACAGCGCCTCGTGGGCAAGCTCGACCGTCTCGGCGCCCTCAGGGCTGCGCCCGGTGACCAGGAGCCGGGTCTCGGCGAGGCGCTGCGCGATCTCCCACTGGACCGGGTCGAGTTCGCTGCGCGCGGCCGTTCTGCGGGTGGCCGCGCCCGAGCCGGGTGGCACCCGCACCAGCGCGATGAGCAGGCGGCGGGCGGCCGGCTCGTCGTCCTCGGGAACCTTGGCCGCCCACATACGTTCGGCATGCCGGCCGACCGCCCCGGTGACGCCGCCCAGTTCCCCGTACGCGTGATGGGTGAGCAGTCCGCCGGTCTGCCTCCGCCACAGCTGGTCGAGGGTGAAGCCGAGCAGGGGCAGGGCGCCCGGGGCGTCACCGGTGTCCGTGAGCAGCACATCGACGAGGCCGGACTCGTAGTCGACGCCGGGGATCGCGGCGACGGGGGCCGTGACGATCTCCCGCAGCCCGTCGGCGCCGAGCGGCCCGAGCGCGTAGAGCCCGCGCCGCAGTGCGGGTCCGAGGGCCGGGTGGGCGAGGGCCGTTTCGAGGAAGTCGGCACGCAGCGTCGTCAGGACGTGCAGCGGGTCGGCCGGGCGCCCGGTGAGGATCAGTTCGGCCAGTTCGGCGGCGGTGTCAGGGCCTGCCCCGAACACTTCCTCCAACTGGTCGACGACGACCAGCAGTCGCTCGCGTTCCTGGCGGCGGAGGACCTGGGCGACGAGGTCGGGAAGCCCGCCTCCGGTGAGTGTGCCGGTGAATTGCGGAAGCAGCGTGAGCCGTTCCGATTCGCTCGACTCCGGTTCGAGCAGCGGGATCAGGGCGGCGGCGAGCGCGGCGGCGGGACCGCTGCCCGACGCGGGCCGCAGCACCGCGACGGCGAATCCCTCGGCGCGCAGCAAGGGGACCGCACCGGCCAGGGCGAGCGACGACTTGCCGCATCCCGACGGGCCGACCAGGCAGGTGCGCTGCTCGCGCACGATGTGTGCGGCCAGTTCCTCGCTCTCCGTCGCACGGCCATGGAAGTGGTCCGCGTCGGCTTCCCGGAAGGCGTCCAGGCCCCGGAACGGGGAGGGCGGCAAGGTGAGTTCGCGCAGTCCCGGCCGGACGCCGAGCAAGGTGTCGGCCGGGATGAGGTAGCTGGCCGGCGGCTCCCCCGCTTCGGCCACAGTGATCATGCCGACCACTCCGCCGAGTTGCTCGTCCCACACGGGGCCGCCGCTGAATCCGCCGGTCACCCGGTAGCGGCCGTCCGCGGCAAGGTCCGCCTGCACCCAGCCGCCTGCCTGCCGGTCGCGCAGCACCGCGGAGTGCCAGGCACCCCCGCGCCGACCGGCGGGGAAACCGAAGGCACGCGCCGGATGCCCCCACATGTCGGATGCCTCGACGAGCCGCACCGGCCGCGCGTCCCGCAGTACCGTCACGAGTTCCAGTAGGGCGATGTCGCCCGCTCCCGACTCCTGCGCGGGCTCCCAGTGCACGACCCGGGCACGTACGCGGGACGCGGAGCGCGCTCCGGCCAGCGGCAGATCGACGGTGACCTCCGCGCCGTCGGGCAGCGGCGCCCCGACGGGCAGACCGAGCGCGGCGGAGACGACGTGCGCGCAGGTGAAGGCCAGGTCGGCGGTGACGAGGAAGCCGACGCCGCGCGGGTCTCCGCGGGCGTCGCTGATCCGTATCAGGGAGGCGCCGAGGACGCCGGGCCCCGGCCCCGCGCCGTCCGGCGGCCGGGCGACGAGGGTCACGCGCCTTCGTCCCTGGCGGCGGTGGGCGCGGCGGCGGTGTCGGTGTCGGCGGCGGTGTCGGGGGTGCGTCGGTCCCAGGTGAGGCGGACTGCGAAGTTGGCCTGGGCGGCCGTGCTGCTGATCACGACATCGGCCTCGGCCGAGAGGGAGAGCCCGAATTCGAGGCAGATCTCGTCGGGCCCGTGCGCCATGCCGCCGAAGGTCTCGACGAAGTTCGCCGCCACCGGCCGTACGCTGGACAGGAGTTCGCCGAGGGAACGGGTGGCGCGGGCCACGACCTGTCCCGGCCGTGCGACCTGAACCAGGCCGTCCGCGGGCGGCTCCTCGATCGTCACCTTGACGGTGTCCTCGGGCCGTGCGCCACCCGACTCGAGCGGAAGTTCCACCAGGTACGCCATGTGTGCAGCCCCCGTTCTGCCTCCCGCCCCTGCGACCGGAGGCCCCTGTAACAACGATGCCACGCGCAGTCACTCCATCAACTCGCTTTTGCCCAAGCCGCTTTGGCTGAGTGTTCGGTTCGGTGATCTGCGTCTGGTTCGATCGCTCAGGTGCCGAGCCGGTTGAGGGTGCTTTCGCCGGTGAGGCGGCGGGCCATGAGCTGGATCATGGCTTCGGAGACCGATCCGGGACAGCAGCGTCACGCCGGCCTCGGCACCGTGCACGGACCCACATCCGGCGCTGACTACTTTGCGCCGTGGGCCAGAGACAGGGCTCCGGGGCCGTACCAAAGGGGGCTGACCCATCCGTGTGACGCCTAATGGGGTAGTACGCCCCGTTTGTGCAGTGGCTGCGGCAGATCAGTGGACAAGGCTCGTTCTCCGTCCGTAGCTTCGTCGGCACCGGCCGTGTAACGTCCACGTCAGCAGTCATGGTTCCGAAGTACCGCCCGTGAACCTCGCGTTCACGGGCAGCTTGCTGTTAGCAGTCTCTGAGGACCAGGACGACCACCTCCGGCTCCCGCACGGTGCGGGAACCGACTTCGAGTCCCCTTGGAGGACACATGGCCACCGGAACCGTCAAGTGGTTCAACGCAGAAAAGGGCTTCGGCTTCATCGAGCAGGAGGGCGGCGGCCCGGACGTCTTCGCCCACTACTCGAACATCAACGCCTCCGGCTTCCGTGAGCTCCAGGAAGGCCAGAAGGTGAACTTCGACGTCACCCAGGGCCAGAAGGGCCCGCAGGCGGAGAACATCACCCCCGCCTGAGCCACACACACGTCGACGCCCGCCTCGGTTCGCCGAGGCGGGCGTCGCGCGCGTGTGCGGCGGGCTGCAGAGCCCGGTGGTCACGCCGAAGACAGCGACCGCGCGTCCATCGCCCACGGATCATCGTGACAACTCGTGGCGTGTGCTGCCGGCGGTGACCTCGATCACGGCTCGATATCGTCGTCACGGCCCTGGACGACACCACCAGCTCGGCCCCTGTCCTCCCGGCCGACCAGGGTTTCGCTCACCGGCGGAGCACGATGCACCGCAGCCCACCCGACTCGCCGAGCCGGACGCCGGGGATCAGAGGTCTTGGACGGCGCGGAGGGCTGCGCTGACGCGGATCATCGCGTCGGGGCCGACGTCGCCGCGCGGCGTGGCGTCCCCGGGTTTCCAGGAGGCCGACGCACTTCGGCGCCGTCGTCTGCGTGACCTGTTGGTCGTCCCGTCGACGACCGTGCCGGTCATCGCTCAGACCAGGCCCTCCTCCCGCGCCCACACCTCGGAACGCCGCATGCCCTCTTCGAAGTCGACCAGCGGCTCGAATCCGAGCACCCTGCGGGCCTTGGCGATGGAGTAGCTGCCGGGGCGGTTGAAGAACTCGGCGGTGGCGGCGCCCACTTCGGTCGACCTGCCGAGCTTGCGTTGGAGGCCGCCGACCAGGCCGAAGAGCGGCACGGCGACCTGGATCGGGAGCGTGCGCACCTTGCGGCCCGTCCACCCGGCGAGGCGCCCGAAGTACTGCCTGGCGGGCACGCCGCGCTCGTCGGCGACCGTGAAGATCTGGCCGGAGGCGGCCTCCGCGGACGCGGCGAGGACCAGGCCGTCGACCAGGTTGTCGACGTAGACGGCGTGGAAGATGCCGTCGCCGCCGTTCGGCAGGATCATCTGCCCCGACTTGATCATCTTGAGGGGCTCGCGGATCCACACCGAACCCGGGCCGTAGACGTCGCCGGGGCGGACCACCACCACGTCGATCTCACCCGCGGCGTGCGCGGCCAGTGCGACGGCCTCGGCGTTGACCTTCGTATCGCCGTACGTGGAACGCCCGGTGACACGCACCGGGTAGGTCTCGTCGACGCCGTCCGGGTAGTCGTGGCTGAACGCCGCCACGGAGGAGATGTGCACGAAGCGGCGGACCCCGGCCGCGGCCGCCGCCTCGATCATCCGACGGGTGCCCAGGACGTTGACCTGCCACGCCTGTTCGTACGGCGCGACCATGCTGACGACGGCCGCCGTGTGGATGACCACGTCCACGCCCTCAAGGGCCTCGGCCCACGGACCGGGGTCCGTGGTGGAGCCCCGGACGATGCCGGCGTCGGCGTCCGCCTTCAGGTCGACGCCGGTCACCTCCGCGCCCAGTTCTCGCAGGCGGCGGGCGAGCGCGGTGCCGATGAAGCCTCCGGCGCCGGTGATGAACACCTTGCCGGGAACCTGCGGAGCGGGACGTGCGGACATCTGGGCCTCCTCCTCGTTGCGGAGCGTTCAGCATGTGGCGAGGAGGCGGGCGGCGGCTCGTCCCTGGGCGACGGATGGTTGACCGCAGGCGACATTCAGCTGGGGACGCGTGCCTGTTCCTGCAGCGCTTCACGGTGCGCGGCGGGTCCGCGGCCGTACCAGCGCTTGCAGGCACGGGTGAGCACGCTCTGGTCGGAGTAGCCGAGCAGGCGGGCCAGGTGTGTCATCGTCAGGTCGGTGTCGCGGATGTACCGCTCGGCCAACTCCCTGCGTACCTCGTCGACCAGGTCGTTGAAGGACGTACCCTCGGCGGCGAGCCGGCGCTGCACGGTGCGCGGGTGCATGGCGAACCGGTCGGCGACGAGGTCGAGGCTCGCGACGCCGGTCGCGAGGAGTGGCCGTACCAGGCGGCGTACGCGCGCGGCGAGACTGCGGTCGCGGCCGGCGACGACGGTCTCCAGATAGTCGACCAGCGCATGGTGCGCGATCTGGTCCTGGCTGACCGGCCGCGCGAGGTCGGCCGTACGCAGGGTGAATCCGGCCCGCGGCTCGCCGAAGCGCGCCGGGCAGCCGAAGTAGTCGCGGTACTCGTGCTTGTGGCCGAGGGGAGCATGCGGGAGGTGCACGGTCACCGGCTGGTACGCGGCGCCCCACAGGCGGCGGAAGACCCGCAGCACGACGCCGAGGGCCAGCTCCATGGACTGCTGGTGCGGCGGGAGCCGGTCGATGAGGATGTCGAACTCGAAGAAGGTTCGGTCGGCGTCGTGGGTCGGTTCGACGCCCACCCCGAGCGCCGGGGCGTAGGCGGCCAGGTACGTCTCGGCGATCTGGAACGCCTCGCCCACGGTCGCCGCGGTCCGAACGGCGACGCCCAGGGGGCCGAGGATGTCAATGCTCTGCCGCAGGGCGAGCTGTCGGCCGAAGTCGCCGGTGGCGGTGACGGCCGCCGCCGTCTCGACGGCACTGATGTGCCCGAGGTACGGGAGGAACGCCTCCGGATTGCCGACGTCCTCGGGACGCAGACCGGCGTGCCGCAACAGCGGATCGGGGTCGGCTCCCAGTGTGGTGACGAGCTCGCGGTAGCCGAGGAGCCCTGTGCCCTGTATGACGCTCACGCACTCAAGATCCGCATGTCACGGGCGGGTGTCAAGGTCTGGGCCCGACCCGAACGGACGAGGTGACGGATGTCCTACGGGGAGCGGGCGGCGCATGCCTGCGGGCCGCGCTCCCCCGGCGCCGCACGTCGGCGGCCACGCCTCCCCCAGTGTTGGGCGCTTGCGGCCGCCCTCTCCCCGAGGCGGCCGCAAGCGCGGGCGTGCTCACTTCGACGGATCGATGAGGATCTTCGCGTCCGCCGGTGAGTCGGAGAGCCGCTCGAATGCGTCCGCGACCCCGGCCAGACCGGTGCGGCCGGTGATCAGCGCGGTCGCGTCGAGCTCTCCCTCGGCCAGCATGGTCAGCGTCTGCGCGAACTCCTGCGGCGAGTAGTACAGGCTGAACCGGAGGTCGAGTTCCTTGACGATGGCCTGGGCGGGCTCGATCGTGTCGCTGCCGAGGTTGATGCCGGCGACCGCGATGCGCGACCCGGCCGGGGCCCCGGAGATCAGCTGCTGCAGGACGCCCGGCGCGCCGGTGCACTCGAAGCCGATGGTCGGCCGCAGCGGGAGCTGCCCGGCGACCGCGGTCGGCGGCGCCATGCGTGCCGGGTCGTCGGTGACGGCGGCGCCCGTCCACGCCTCGTACGGGGACCGCTCGCGCGGGTCGACGACGATGTCCGCGCCGAGCCTGCGGGCGAACTCCCTCCGCTCGGGCGACAGATCGGCGGCGACGATCGGGCCGAGGCCGCGCGCCTTGAGCAGGGTGATCACGGCGAGGCCGATGGGGCCGCAGCCCACGACCAGCGGCACGTCCTCGCCGCCCGCGTCCACCCGGCCCAGCGAGCGCAGCGCGACCGCGAGTGGCTCGGTGAGAGCCGCGGTCTCGGTGTCGAGGCCGTCCGGCACGGGGATGAGCAGTGCCTCGGTGAGGACCATGCGCTCCGCGTAGCCGCCGGGGGTGGCGGTGCCGGCGAGCCCGAGCATCACCTGCTGCTCGCGCAGCAGGATCGGCATCGCGACCACCCGCGTGCCGACAGGGACCGTCCGCTGGGTTTCCGGTCCGTACGAGAGCACCTCGGCGACGAACTCGTGCCCCAGCACGATCGGTTGGTCCAGGTCGAGCATGTCGACGCCGAAGGCCGCCTGCGAGGCGCGGTTGAAGTCCGGGCCGTGCACGGCGCAGGACTTGTCGGAGCCGCAGATGCCGCAGGCGAGGACCTTGACGAGCACCTCACCTGGCCCTGGAACCGGCTCCGGGATGTCGTCGAGGCTGAGCTTTCCGTCCTTCAGGACGACGGCGCGCATCAGCCGCCCTGCTTCACGGTGAAGTCGGCGGCGCCGCCACCGATGTAGTTGACCGGGCCGACACCCTGCGCCTCGGAGAGGGTGTCCGTCAGGTGGCGCACGAGGGCCGCGTCGAGGACCGAGTGGAAGGTGCCGTCCTCGTTGAAGTTGACGTTGGCTCCGGAGATGCGGAACAGCACCACGGTGTCCTCGGTGTTCGAGGCCGGGGTGGTCAGTGTGTGGACGGACGCGCCGGGCTCGTAGAGGTACGAACCGGCGGTCTGCGGCTGGTCCGGGTACTCGATGTAGTTCCAGGAGCCGCTCATCGTCCAGGCGTCGACCGCGCCCGTGTGGTAGTGCATCGGGATGCTCGCGCCCGGTGCGAACGTGGCGAGCACGACCCACTCGCCGTTCTCCAGGTCGAGGCGGAGCGGCTTGAAGTGCACGCCCGGTCCGAGGGCGTCCTTGATGAGCGGGAGGTCCTTGTCGTTGACGGTGAGCAGTTCGCCCTGCGGCAGAGCGACGACGGGGAGCGGGGCTCCCGTGACGGTGGTGGCGGGGGCCGGTGCGGGAGTGGGCATGACGTGAACCTCTCGTTGGGCCCCGGCCGTTGGGACAACTGTGCTCCCACGGCCGGCGTGACGGGGTAATGGGGGTGTGTCCCGAGGATGCGCCCGCCACCGAGGGCAGCGCCTTGACTCTGCGCGACAGACTCTTGACCGCACACGACGCGTCGTCGCGCCCACCGTGTCGGGCCCCACACTCTCAATGTCGTCCGTGGTCAACGCATCGTCGCCTGCGATCAAGTCGTGCGCATGGTGTGCGGGGGCAGGGTGAGGCTTACGCGACAGTCCGCGCGCCACCGTCGCAGACGACCAGGACGAGAGAAGACCGAGCACCGTGAACACTGAACGCAACGCCGCCACCGAAGCCACCCGGGCCGCTCACACCGCGTCCGTGACCGGCCTGGACTTCGCCGACCGCCGCCAGTACGAGGACGCCGCCCGCGGGTTCATCGGCACGATCGACCCGTGCGTGATCCACGATGCGGACGGGCGTGTCGTCTGGGACCTGCGGAAGTTCGACTTCCTGCATGGCGAGGCCCCCGGCACCGTGCACCCCAGCCTGTGGCGCAACGCCCAACTCAACAGTGGGCACGGCCTGTTCGAGGTGACGGAGCGGCTGTACCAGGTACGGGGCTTCGACATGGCGAACATGACGGTGGTCGCCGGCGACACCGGCTACCTCGTCATCGACCCCCTCATGACGGCCGAACCGGCCCGCGCCGCCCTCGACCTGGTGCGCCGGCACCTCGGGGACCGTCCGGTCACCGCGGTGATCTACACGCACAGCCACGCCGACCACTTCGGCGGCGCCAA
Organism: Streptomyces sp. NPDC102360; assembly: GCF_044766085.1. Lineage (NCBI taxonomy): Bacteria > Bacillati > Actinomycetota > Actinomycetes > Kitasatosporales > Streptomycetaceae > Streptomyces > Streptomyces sp. NPDC102360. Next base: position 157,175 of record NZ_JBIWLG010000010.1, read on the forward strand.
GGGCGTCCTGACGGCCGAGGAGGCCGCCGAACGGAACGTGCCCGTGATCGCTCCCGCCGGCTTCCTGGAACACGCCGTCAGCGAGAACGTGTTCGCGGGCAACGCGATGACCCGCCGCGCCGCCTACATGTACGGCATGCACCTCTCCGACGACGACCGCGGCCAGCTCGGCACCGGGCTCGGCCACGCCCCCTCGCAGGGGCGGGTGACCCTCCTCGCGCCGACGCGGGCCGTCGACACGACCGGCCAGGAACTCGTCGTCGACGGCGTACGCATGGTGTTCCAACTGATGTCGGGGGCCGAGTCGCCGGCCGACATGAACATCCACTTCCCGGACCTGAAGGCCCTCAACATGGCCGACAACCTGGTCCACAGCATGCACAACCTGTACACGCCGCGCGGCGCGCAGGTCCGCGACGGCCTCGCCTGGAGCGAGTACCTGAACGAGTCGGTCGAGCTGTTCGGCGCCGAGACCGATGTGATCTTCCTGGGTCACCAGTGGCCGGTCTGGGGCCGCGAGGCGTGCGCGGAGGCCCTGCGCGCCCACCGCGACCTGTACCGCTACCTCCACGACGAGGTGCTGCGCCTGGCCAACCAGGGCCACACCCTGCACGAGATCCCGGACCTGGTCGAGCTGCCCGAGGCGCTGGCCCGCCACTGGTCGAGCCGCGGCTACTACGGCGCTCTCGGCAACAACTGCCGGGCCGTCTACCAGAAGTACCTGGGCCACTTCGACGGCAACCCGGCCCATCTCGAACCGTACGCACCCGCCGAGTCCGCCCGCCGCTACGTGGCGCTGGCGGGCGGCATCGACCGCCTCCTGGAGCAGGCGCGCGCCGCGTACGACGACGGGGACTACCGGTGGGTGGCGGAGCTGGTCAACCACGCGGTGTTCGCCGAGCCGGCCCACACCGGAGCCCGCGAGTTGCAGGCCGCCGCGCTCGAACAGCTCGGCTACCAGGCCGAGTCGGCGGTGTGGCGCAACTTCTACCTGTCCGGGGCCCATGAGCTGCGCCACGGCACACCGCCCCCTGCGGTTCAGGTCGGCACGCCCGACGTGGCCGCCGCGCTGACCACCCGCATGATCCTGGACGCGCTCGCGATCCGGATCGTGGGGCCCACCGCCGCCCGGCACCCCATGACCGTCAACCTCACGGTCACGGACACCGGCGAGCAGGCCGTGGTCGAACTCAGCAACGGCGCACTGGTACCGACGTACGGCCGGCACCGCAGCGACGCCGATGCCCAACTCGCCGTCGAGAAGCAGGTGTTGGCGGCACTGGCCCTCGGCGGCGTGGAACTCGACGCGCTGCCCGGGGGGCGGGCCGAGGTCGAGGGGGACCGGGCCGCCGTCGCGACCCTCTTCTCGCTGGGCGAGCCCTTCGACCCGTCCTTCCCGATCGTGACGCCCTGACGACGCCCCCGCCCCGCAGGGGGCCGACCCCGCGCCGGGCAGGTGGCGTCAGTTCGACGCCGCCGCCCGCCTGGCCTGCGCCGAGCAGCCGAACCAGCGGCGGCACGAGCGGCTGAAGCTGCTCTGCTCGCTGTAGCCGAGGACATCGGCCAGCTGCGCGAGCGGCATGCGCGTCGTGCGCAGATACCGGTCGGCGAGGTCACGCCGCACGTCGTCGACGATCTCCTGGAAGGTGATCCCGTGGGCGGCCAGCTGCCGCTGCAGCGTCCGCGGGTGCACGACCAGGTTCTCCGCGACCTCTTCGATGCCGAACCGCCGGGTGGGCAGGGCCCGTTTGACGATGCCGCGCACCTCGGCGGGCAGCCCGTCGGCGCCGAACACCTGGGCGCCCCGGCCCAGGTATTCGAGGACCATCCGGCGCACCGCCGGATCACTGCCCTCCACCGGCCGGTCCAGCACATCGGCCGCGAACCGGAAGCCCCAGTGGTCCTGTTCCACCGTCACCGGGCAGCCGAAGTACCTCTCGTACACGGCCATGGGCGCGCCCGGACAGTGCAGAAGACTGGCCGACAGCGGTACGAAATCGGGTCCGATGAGGATGCGGAAGATCTGCAGGCTGGTCCCCAGGGACAGCTCACCGATCTGCGCCAGATCGATCAGCCCACGCTGCACGCGCGGGCGGATGCGGAACTGGAACTCCGCCACCGCGCCCGCCGCGTCCGTCGCACCCGCCGTGTCCGTCGTATCCGTCGTCTCCGCTGCTGCCGTGTCGACGGTTATCTCGATCGCCGGGCTGTACTGGTACAGGAACCGGGCGATGCTGTTGAGGGCGTCACCCACCGACGTGGCGTGCCGGGCGATGAGCCCGACCGGCCCGAGGATGTCCAGGCCTTGGTGGGTGGAGAGCCGCAGCCCCAGGTCGGGGCAGTCGTGCCGGCCGGCCGCCAGGTCGAGCGCGTTGACCAGCGCCCGGTACGGGATGTACTCGTCCGGATCGCTGACCGCCTCCGGCCGGATGCCCGCCTCGCGGAGCAGTTCGTCCGCCCGGCCGCCCAGGGAGGCGACCAGGGCGGGGAAACCCGTGAGGGAACTGGAACGGATCAGCGAACTCATGTCGCCAAGTGTCAAAATCTCGTCACCCGAAGTCAAGAGTTCGCCGACCGGCCCTTGGATCACTCACTCACTGCAGCGACGCCTTCGCCCTGGCCTCCCCCAGCGGGTCCTCATGGGCGTCCTCGCCGCTGTCCAGGACGACCTTGTGGATCCGCCCACCGGTGAACACACCCCGTACGGTGTCGTACTCCGTGACCGGGTTCCCGTTGTCCTCGCCGATGTCGAGGCCGTCGGTCATGTGGTAGATGAACGGCACCGTGTGCGCGAGCCGCACGGATCCGGCCGGCTTCCCGTCGACGAACAGCTCACCGAGACCGCCCTTGCCGACACCGCCGCCGTCGTACGTGAAGCGGTAGCGCACCTCGTGCCGCCCTACGCTCAGCGGTTCCGGCGCGGCCGCCTCGTAGCGCTCGACGTCGACCCAGCTGTAGTGGAACACCGGGACGCCGCCCCGCAGATGGAGCGCCCAGCCGGCGAATCGACTGCCCTGCGCGGTGATCACGCCACCGGCCTGCTCCTCGCCGATCTCGACGTCGGCCGTGAGCGACCACGACCGGTTGCGGGTGGAGGGCAGCACCGACTCGTGCAGGGCGCGCATCCCGGGATAGAGAGTGACGGTGTCTCCCGCGCCCACCTGCGGCCGGCCCACCTCCTCGCTGTTCACGCGGACGGCCTTGCGGTCGTCGAGCGGGAAGACGTTGTACTTGGCGCCCTCGATGAGGAACAGCTCCTTGAGGCGCTCCAACTTGTCCGGCATCTCGGCCGCCAGGTCGTGGGCCTGGCTGTCGTCGCCGGGCGCGTACAGCTCCCACACGTCCTCGGAGAACGGCCGCGGCGCGCCGTTGAGCTCCCAGGGCACCTCGTGCTTGGTGCAGGCCGACCAGCCCTCGTGGTAGATGCCCCGGTTGCCGAAGATCTCGAAGTACTGGGTGGTGTGCCGCTCGGCGGCGTCCGCGTCGTTCAGCGCGTACGCGAACGAGACACCCTCCATGGGCTTCTGCGCGACGCCGTTGACGGACGTCGGCTCGGGGATGCCCGCCAGGTCGAGAATGGTCGGCGCCACATCGTTGACATGGGTGAACTGGCTGCGGATTCCGGCCTGTTCGATGCCGCGCGGCCAGTGCGCGATGGTGCCGACGCGGGTGCCGCCCCAGTGCGAGGCCATCTGCTTGGTCCACTGGTAGGGGGTGTTCATGGCGTGCGCCCAGCCCACCGGGTAGTGGTTGTAGAGGCCCGGGCCGCCGAGCTCGTCGACCCGCTCCAGCATCGACTCCACCGACGCGGGCACGATGTTGTACGTCGCGTACTCATTCACGCAGCCGTCAGGGCCCGCCTCCGCGCTCGCACCGTTGTCACCCATGACGTACAGGATCAGCGTGTCGTCGAGTACGCCCATCTCCTCCAACGCGTCCACCACACGGCCGACTTGGGCGTCGGTGTGCGTGGCCATGCCCGCGTACGCCTCCATCATCCGCGCGTAGAGACGCTTGGCGTCGTCGGACTGGTCGGCCCAGGCGCCGATCTCGGCGGGGCGTGCGCTGAGCTCGGTGTCCTCGGGGACGATGCCCCGCGCCTTCATCTCGGCCAGCGTGCGCTCGCGCTGCTCGTCCCAGCCGTGGTCGAACTGCCCGCGGTACGCCTCGATGTACTCCTCGGGTGCCTGGAGCGGCGAGTGGCAGGCGCCGAACGCGAGATACCCGAAGAACGGCTGGTCGGGCGTGACGGCCTGCTGTTCGCGGATGTCGGCGATGGTCCGGTCGGCGAGGTCCTCGCTGAGGTGGTAGCCGGGCTCGGTCGGGGTGGGGACCGGCGTGGTGCCCTCGTACAGGTTCGGGTACCACTGGTCGGTCTCGGCGCCCATGAACCCGTAGAAGCGCTCGAAGCCCTCTCCCACCGGCCAGCGGTCGTACGGGCCGGAGCGGGAGGTCTCCCAGACCGGCGTCTGGTGCCACTTGCCGAAGGCGAAGGTGTTGTAGCCGTTGCGGCGCAGGATCTCCGGGAGTGGCGCGCAGGAGTCGGGGCGCGCGGAGGTGTAGCCGTCGTGGCTGGTGGCCAGCTCGGTGATGCCGGCGGCGCCGACGGTGTGGTGGTTGCGCCCGGTGAGGAGTGAAGCGCGGGTGGGCGAGCAGATCGCCGTGGTGTGGAAGCGGTTCAGGCGCAGGCCGTCGCCGGCGAGCCGCTCGGCGGTGGGCATCCGGCACGGGCCGCCGAACGACGAGGACGCGCCGAAGCCCATGTCGTCGACGAGGACGATCAGTACGTTCGGGGCGCCCTTCGGCGGCCTGATCCGCTCCAGCGGCTCGGGTTGACGGGCGTCGCGGACGTCCATCGGTGTGGCCGTCGAACGCTTCGGCTGCTGGATGGGAAGGGTGGCACGATAGGCCGGATTCACCACGGGGTCGTTCCTTTCAACGGGCTTGCGGATGGTGCGAGTTGGTGGGAGCCCTGAGGCGTCACATATCGGCCGGACGCGGGTCCGGAGCGTCGGGCAGGGCAGTGACGACGCGGCGGTAGCGCAGCACCAACGGAAGAGCGGTCAGCAGAAGCAGCGCCGGCAGGGCCGAGAAGCCGAGCCGGATGCCTTCGAGCGCGGCCGACGACTGACCGACCGGATGATCCAGGGTCGAGGAGGCGTAGCCGCTGAGGGTGAGCACGAGCGTGTAGCAGAGCGGGCCGAGGGCGTGCCCGGCCGTGTCGACGGCCGTCCACACGCCGGAGAGCACGCCCGCACTGTCCTGACCGGTGCGCTCCGCCTGGTACTTGATGCAGTCGGTGAGCAGCGCGTACATGGCGACGAGCCCGGCGGCCTGGCCGAACGCGGGCAGCACGCTCGCGGCGATCGTCGCGCCGGTGCCGATGTCGACGGCGACGTACAGGACGAACCCGCCGAGGGTCCACAGCAGCAGTCCGGCCACCAGGAGCGCGATGTTGCCGAACCTGCGCGCCAGCGCTCCCGCGACGGGCACCGCGAGCGTGGAGCTGAGGGCGAACACCAGGAACACACCGGCCTGTTCCTTCTTGCCGCCCAGGAAGTACGTGGCGACGTAAGGGAGCCCGGTCAGCACCATCACGGTGAAGACGAAGTAGACGAACAGGATGGCCGACAGCAGCACGAACGGCTTGTTGCCCCTGGCGGTACGGAAGGCGGCGCGCAGCGACGACACTCCTTCGGAGGGGCGCGAGCGCACGTCCCGGGTGGTGAACACCGGAATCAGCAGCACCACGAGCAGCACCACACCGATGATCACGGCCATGGTCCGGTACGCCGCCGGAGTGCCCTTCTCCGTGAGCAGCGGCCCCGCCACACCCCCGACGAGCATGCCGAGCGTGAAGAACAGCGTCCGCCAGGTCATCAGCCGGGTCCGCTCGGCCGTCGACTCGGCCATCTCGGCGGGCAGCGCCGTGTACGGCACCTGGAAGCACAGGTAGGCGGCGGACGCGGCGAGGAACGCGGCGAACACCCACAGCGCGGCCGCGTCCCCGCGCACCGGGGAGCTGAAGGTGATGACGAAGGCGAACGGCAGCACGACCGCACCGGCCGCCATAAGTCGGCGCCGCCGTCCGGTGCGGGCGGCCTCACGGTCACTGGCCGCGCCGACCCACGGGCTCGCGACCAGGTCGAACAGCTTCGGCACGGCGACCACGACGCCCGCGAGCGCTGCCGGAACTCCCAGCGCGTCCGTCATGTAGATGAGCAGCAGCAGACCGGGGAGCGTGTTGAAGGCGTTGGACGCGAGCGCCCCGACGCCCCACCCGGCCTTCCGGCCGACCGACAGCCGTTGCCGATCGACCGCGTCGGCGCCTGCGGAACCAACCGAGTTCGTCATCTGAGGGGGACCGTTCTTCGGTGGTGGCCTCATGGGCCCGGGAGATGTGCTGCGGCACACCATTGCGCCCGTCCCGGCCCCGACGCTTGTCACACGGCGTCAAGTTTCTGTCGCCATATGACAAACGGCCGTACGCCGACGCCCCTTGTCGCGACCCGTCAACCATGTGTCGCGCACGGTCAAGGCCGGCTGTCCACCACTGCGCAAGCCTGGCCCTCTGCCCGCCCGTAGGAAAGAGGCCGATGATGACCAATCTCGCCCGCAACCTGGTGCACACCGCCGGCGCCCACCCCGACCGTCCGGCCGTGCGCCTCGACGACCGGGTGCTCGACTACCGCACCCTGGACGAGCAGAGCGCCCGTGTCGCGGCCTGGCTCGTCGGCGAAGGCGTGACGCCCGGCGACCGCGTGGCGGTGATGCTGCCCAACATCCCCCGGTTCGCGGTGGTCTACTACGGTGCGCTGCGCGCGGGAGCCGTCGTCGTCCCGATGAACCCGCTGCTCAAGGCGGACGAGATCGCGTACGGGGCCGGTGACTGCGGCGCCCACGCGATCCTCACCTCTGGTGTGTCGGCGGAGCAGGCGTCGGCCGCCGCCGACCGGCTCGGCATCCCCTGCACCGATGTCACCGACGATGTGTTCGCCACGACGCTTGCCGCCGTGCGGCCGCACGGCGGGATCGTGGACCGGGCCGGCGACGACCCCGCGGTCGTCCTCTACACCTCCGGCACCACGGGGCGGCCCAAGGGAGCCGTCCTCACCCACGACAACCTCCGCAGCAATACGGAGACGGTCAGCCGGCTCCTGGGCATCACCGGCGCCGACACCGTCTTCGGCGGCCTGCCCTTCTTCCACGTCTTCGGCCAGACCTGCGGGCTCAACGCCGCCGTCCTGACCGGAGCCTGCGTGACCCTGCTGCCGCGCTTCGACGCCGCGGCCGCCCTGCGCATCCTGGCCCGCGACCGGGTCACGGTGATGGAGGGCGTGCCCACGATGTTCGTGGCGCTGCTCGCGGCGGCGGAGGCGGCCGGCGGGGCGGGGGCCGGCGCCGTCCGGGTCGCCGCGACCGGCGGCGCCGCGATGCCCGTCGACGTACTCCACCGCTTCGAGGCCGCCTTCGGCTGCCCGGTCGTCGAGGGGTACGGGCTGTCCGAGACCTCCCCGGTGGTCACGCTGGGGGCGGTCGACGGCGTCCGCAAGCCCGGCTCGATCGGCACACCCGTCGACGGGGTCGAGGTCCGCCTGATCGACGACGAGGGCAAGGACGTCGCCGACGGCGCCACCGGGGAACTGGCCGTCCGCGGCCCCAACGTCATGACGGGCTACTGGAACCGCCCCGAGGCCGACGCGGCCGCGTTCACCGACGGCTGGTTCCGCACCGGCGACCTGGCCCGCCGCGACACCGACGGCCACTACTTCATCGTGGACCGCAAGAAAGACATGATCATCCGCGGCGGCTACAACGTGTACCCCCGCGAGATCGAGGAGGTCTTCTACACCCACCCCGCCGTCGCCGAGGCCGCGGTCGTCGGCGTCCCGCACGACCTGCACGGCGAGGAAGTCACGGCCGTCATCACGCTGCGCCCGGGATCGACGACCACTTCCGAGGAACTGACCGACTACGTCAAGGCCCGCGTCGCCCCCTACAAGTACCCGAGGACCATCCGCCTGGTCGACGCCCTCCCCAAGGGCCCCACGGGCAAGATCCTCAAGCGCGCCCTCACGGAACGGGACTGACCGCTGGGGTGTCGCCACGGTGTTCAGTGGCGGGGGAGGTCGGCGTCCACGAAGTCGGCTCCGGCGGTGATGGCGAGGCTCGTGCCGAGAGCGGCGGACGGGGTGTGAGCGCCGGGCCGTGCCTTGCCTTCGGCGAGCTGGAGGGCGGTCTGCGCGGCTACGGCGGCGGTGAAGTCCATGGCGTCGCCGGTCCGCAGCCAGCCTTCGCGGACGGTGCCGTCGGTCCAGGTGATGACGGCGTGACCCCAGGTGTGGGGGCGAGGGCGGGGAGCGGCTTTGGCCTTGATCCCGGACATCCGGTTGATGGCGAAGGTCCGCACGGCCCGGATCCGCAGGATCGCCGACACCAGCGGCAGGGCCGCGCGAACGGCGGGCGAGCCGGGAACGAGGCCGGAGGTCGCCGACACCGAGGGGGCTCCGCTCACCCGGTGCGCGGCGATGAGTTCACCGGAGGGGACACCGACCGATGACATGGGCTCTCCGTCGGGCAGGGTCAGTTGGTGGACCTCCCCGCCGAGGCGGGTCTTGACCAAGTGGCCGCCTTCGTAGCGGCGTCCCCCCGTCGCGAACGTGTCCACGATGCCGGTGGCGAGAGCGGCGCCGAGCAGTCCTTCCTCGACGGCGGCCGAGGCGACGGCGTCCACGCGGACCCGGCTCGGCACGGGACGGTTCTCGCACAGGCGTGCCACGACCGCCTCGGTGCCGACGACGCCGAACCCCGCGCCGGTCACCAGGGTGCTCCCGGCGGCGACGGCCTCGTCGTGCAGGGCGCACAGGCGGTGGAAGGCGGTCGGGTCGTTGGCCTGGTCGACGTAGTGGCCGCCCGGCATACAGGCGCGTGCGAGCGGGACGGCGCTCTCTGCGTAGTTCCCGATGGTGTTGACGACGACGGCGGGCCGCTGCCGGGTGATCTCGGCCGCCATGGCGTCCGCCCCGGACGCGACGACGATCTTCGAGTCGGCGTCGAGCCCGAGGTCGGCGGCGGCTTTACGCAGCCGGTCGGTATCGCGTCCGACCAGCACGGGGACGGTTCCGGCCGCCACGATCCGCGCCGCGACGGCCCGGCCGACCCGGCCGGTGGCCCCCAGTATCCAGATCTCGCTCTGCTTCATTCCTCTTCCACTCCTGCGATGTCTCACTGTGACATCACCAGGCTAGCACCGATGTCACAGTGAGACATCTCCATGGGTAGGATGCAGGTATGGCACGTTGGGACGCTGGAGCTCCGGAACGCCTGCGCCAGGCGGCACTGGACCTGTTCGGGGAGCACGGCTACGACGCCGTGACGGTGACGCAGATCGCAGAGCGGGCGGGCCTGACCCGCCGGACCTTCCACCGGTACTTCCCGGACAAACGGGAGATTCTCTTCGCCGGCTCCGAGCGGCTTCCACCCGCCGTGACCGAGGCCGTTCTCGCCGCGGCTCCCGGGCTTCCACCGCTACGGGCGGCGCTGTCGGCCCTGCGCGAGGTCGGTACGGAGGTCAGCGCGACGGTCACCGATTCCGGGCGGCGCAGAGCGATCATCCAGTCCAGTGCGGAACTCCTGGAACGCGAGCGCAGCAAGTCGGCCGAGGTCACCGCCTCGCTGCAGAGCGCCCTGGAACAGCGCGGAGCCGGACCTGCCGAGGCACACCTCGCCGCACGCGTGGCCTCGATCGTCTCCGAGGAGGCGTTCGGACGCTGGGCCCACGGCGAGGACACCTTCCCCAGGTGCTTCGACGCCGCCGAGGACGCGCTCCACGCGGTGCTCACCACCGGAGCCAACTGAACCTCCAGAAACAGACCCGCGGTGTCGGTCAGGCTGTGGAGCTTGCGCCCGTCACGTGATGTACCGCCGTCGTATCCGCAAACAGGCCCGCGGTGTCGGTCAGGTTGTGGCGCTTGCGCCCGTCACGTGATTGACCGCCGACGTATCCGCGACTGTCCTCGCCGACGGTCGCGGAGGCGTCCACCGACTGGCCGCCGATGCCCCCCTGTGCACCGTCATGATCAGCACCGGACTGCGCCGCGGCGAAGCCCTCGGCCTCACCTACGAAAACCTCGACCTGCCCGGCCGGAGCCTGCGCGTCCACCGCTCCCTCGCCGCCATCGACAACCGCCACCCGCTGCTCGGCCCCACCAAGACCACGGCCAGCAGCGCCTGGACCACCCTGCCCCGCCACGCGATCACGGTCCTGCGCCGCCGCCAACGAGCCACCGGCCGCGCACCACCGGCCTCGTGTCTTCGCTCGCGCCGACGACGCCCCACCGCGCCCGCAACAAGCCCTCAAGGACTTCCAGAAAGCCGCCGCACTCGCCGGATTGCGCCGCATCGGCCTCAAGGATTTGCGCCACGGCACCGCCACCCTGACGCTCACTGGCGGAATCCCCTCGCCCTCGTCTCCAAACTGCGGCGCCTCGCCGAGAAGGCCAACAAGATGGCCGCACCGATCGGCACCGCCGCCGATCGCGAGGACATCCTCCGGGCTGCCGCTCGCCTCAACCGGCCTCTCGGCAGCGAACGCGGGATCAAGAAGCTTCCGGAGCACCTCACGCAGGGCGAGACCATCCGCTTCGTGGCCTCCGGCAGCAGATGCGCCACCACAGCCGAACAGGACCACAACGAAGGCCAGTTCCTCCTCCGCGAGCAAACTCTCTACCTGTCCGCGTACGACACCCGACCCGACACCGGCAACCGGATCGCCCACCAGCAGCCCACCGAACGCCCGGGCGACCGACTCGCCCCCCTGACTCAACTTGCGCAGTGTCGCGGGCATTTCCCTGCTTTCTCGTGCAACCCCCGGACGCCTTTACGAGTCTCCTGTGTGTCGAACGGTGGGCCACGCCTGGAACAACTTCGGGCAAACGCCAACGGACCGGCACCTCATCGACGCGGAATGTCCGCCGGACGCCGCGCCTCTGTCCCCTGCAGGAGCTCAACGCATGGCCAAGCACACACGCCCTCCCACCTCGCCTCCGACGCGCATCCGCGTCGCCACGGCGAACGCGGCGGCGGCGCCCCTGACCGGCGGCCTCCTCGCCGCGTCGGCGGGCACGGCCGACTCCGTCACGCACCACACAGCAGATTTCAGCGGGGAAGGCTACGGCGACGTCGCATTCTCCGCCGGCAACTCCACCGCGCCCGGGCAGCAGAACGCCGGGAACTTCGTCGCCCTGCAGGAGACGACGGCCGCCAACTGATCCGAGGCCATGGGTAGTTCATCCGGCCGGATGACAGGCGATCCCGTCACACCGAACTGCCGGACAGGCCCGTACTGCGACGTCGGCCACCAGGCCCACCTCGGCGACCACTCATGGGTCGATCAGCACAGCAACACCCCGACTCGTCATCGTCAACAACCCCGCGAAAGGCCCGTCCATGAAGCGCACGCTCACGTTGATCACCGCGCTGGCCGTCACCGCACTGTCGCCGACAATGGCGCACGCGGCGGTCAAGAAAGCCAAGCCTCCGCTCACTTGCGACTCTCGGACGTTCACCTCAAGACCGGGCCCGAGCTTCAACGACCCGGAGGACGCCGACGCCCAGATGAACGTCATGGGCCCGATCATCGAATCGATCAACAGCGCCAGCTGCGGGCAGACCATACGCGTCGCCATGTACTCGATAGGCAACACGCAGCCCGGCCCGGACTTCGCCAACGCCCTCATCGCCGCGCACCAGCGCGGCGTCATCGTCAAGGCGCTGATGGACTCTCACAGCGACAATGCGATCTGGCAGTCGATGGTCACCGAACTGGGCAACGACCCGCAAGCCTCCAGCTTCGCCGCACTGTGCCCGGGCGGCTGCCTGACCCACTACTCCGGCTCCGCCCTGCACGCGAAGTACTACATGCTCAGCGGCGGCAGCGACGCGAACAGGACGGTGACCGTCACCAGCGCCAACCCCACCTCCGCCCAGGCCAGAACCGCGTGGAACAGCGGCGCCACAGTCAAGGGCAACGTCGACCTGTACAACTCCTACGTCCGCTACTTCACAGCCATGGCCAAGGGAGCGCAGGGCGGCCCGGGCCCATTGGTGCCCGACTACTACAACTCCACCAGCGGCACGGACGCCAGGACGACACTGTCCCCGCCCTCCTACCAGTGGCCCAAGGCACGCTCCAAGAGCGACACCTGGGTCGACTTCCTGAACAACATCAAGGCGCCGGCCACGATCAACATCGCCATGTTCCAGTGGACCTCTCACGGGCAGCCGGGCGACGCGAACTATCTTGAACTGCCGAAGAAGCTGGTGAGCCTGGCAAAAACCGGCGTCAAGATACACATACTCTTCACCGCCGGCCAGGTTGACGGCAGCGTACAGAACTACCTGAAGGACCGGCCGAACATCGACGTGCACGACACCACCCGCGGCACCGACGCCAACGGCAACGCCCTGCACTACACACACGACAAGTACATGATGGTCAGCGGCGGTTACGCGGGTGCGGCCAACTCCAGACTTGTGTTCGTCGGCTCTTCGAACTGGACGAGCAACGGCGTCTGGCACAACGACGAGTCGGACCTGAAGCTGGTCGGCCAGTCCAGCTACGACACGTTCATGACGGACTGGCAGAACCAGTTCAACCGCTGCTGCGGGACCGTGGCGCGGCAGTTGATCGCCGAGGAGCGCGCCGAGAATACGGCACGCGAGATCCCGATCGATCCGAACCAGGTCGAGGAATAGGCCTTCTCGGTCACCGCCAGCCGGTTACTTGGCGGCACTCACCATGGCCTACGCGGTCCCGGAGCGGTTCCAGGAGATGGTGACGCGCGCATTCTGGCTGTCGCACACCCGCGTCGTGGCGGGCATGCCACAGCCGTCACCGCCGCCACCCTCGCCGACCCGCACAACGCCGAACTGAAGGCGGCGACACGGACCCGTACGCGGACCGGACCCGCAACTCCCGCACGGTGGGGCCTCATCTGCCCTACACCATGCCGAAGGAGCAGGTCACCGACCAGTCCATGACCGTCCCGAGGGCAGCCGAAGTACTCCTGGAGACCCGGCTGCCGTACCTCACCGCCGACCAGCGGCGCGAGGTCCTGCGCACGACCGCGCTCCCCGCGGGTTACGCCCTGCTCGACGAGGGCTTCGAGCAGTGGGGACGGCTCAACCTCTTCGCCGCTGCGGACGGTTACGGGATGTTCGACACGGACGTCGAGGTCACCGTGGACGCCGCCGCGGGCGGCTTCGCGGCGGCCGACGCCTGGCGGGGCGACATCGGCGGGCCCGGCGCGCTGACCAAGCGCGGCACCGGCACGCTCACACTCACCGGAGCCAACCACCACACCGGCGGTACGACGCTGGAGGCCGGCGTCCTCACCACCGGCTCGCGGAACACGCTCGGGCGCGGGGATGTGTCGGTACGCGGCGGCACCCTGCGGGTGGCGGCGCCGCTGCGGGTGCACGGCGTCCACGGCCAGGGGGCAGGCACGACCCTCGCCGTGACCGTGTCCGACGACGGCGAACCGGCCGTGTCCGTCGCCCACCGCGCGCTCGTCTCCGCCGACGGCAACACCCTCGCCGTCACCCTCGACACCGAGCACCCACCGACGCCCGGATCCACGGCCCCGGCCAGGCCGAGGCCATCCTGGCCTACGACTTCATCGAGACACGCACCCTGACCGGAGCGCGCCCGTACGTCATCGCCGCGATAGAACATGCGCCCCGGCGCGTCCGAGCCCTGGGGGCCACCGCGCATCCGACGGCGCCCTGGGTAGTGCAGTTGGGGCGCACCCCCGTCATAGACATGCCGCTCGAACGGCGCGGATGGACTTTTCGGCAGGCGCAGGGCCCCTGCATGGGCTACCCGAAGGCGGACCCTGCCGGAGAGGTCCAGAAGGTCACGGTCGGCCCGTAGGAACCGTCCTCCTCATCGCTGACGTCGACGGTGACCTGGCGGTCCGAGTAGCGCGTGGACAGGATTCCCTGCCAGCATTCCCCGAGGGCCGACGCCAGTTGAGGCAATTCCTCCCCTAGCTGATCGTCATCCGTCAGCGGGGTGTTGTTGAACGTGCCCCACAACTCAACGTGGTTGACGACGGATTCGATTCTCTTCCGTTCATCGCCGAGCTTCGAGAACCAGTCGTCGACGGTGTTCTGATAGAAATGGTCCTTGAGGAATACACAGCCGCGGTACTCGATCGTTTCGGGGCAGAACATCCAGGCGGCGGCCAGAACAAACCGCAGGCCGCCCTCAAAGTCGAGGTAGTTGTCCGGACCGAGTTCTTCGTTCTTCCAATCGGTGCGCCATTGCTTGAAGAAGGCAGGCAACTCGCGCTCGGACCATGTGGGTTTGATGCTGTTCACGGGATCTCCCAGGGGAACGCGGCGCGCACGTTCTTCGACTCGCCCACGAAGACTTGACCGGTCTTCGGATTGGTATTGTGGCCGCTGTTGCTCAACCCTGCAGCAGATGCGGACAATGGACCCGTGAGCAGGTCGTGCACCAGGCTCGCCAGGGCAACGAGCAGCGCCACGATCCCGATGATTGCTCGACGGCACCCTGTTGCCGATCGACCGGATCGCCGCCGACCCGTCGTACCACTCGGGGAAACACAAGAAGCACGGGATGAACGTGCAGGTCATCGCCGACCCGGCCGGGCGCCTGATCTGGATCTCAGCGGCCCTGCCCGGCTCCACCCACGACCTGACCGCAACCCGGACCCACGGCCTCCTCGACGCCCTGGCCGGAACCGAGTTGACGACCTACGCGGACCGCGTCGGCCGACCCGTGCTGGTACCGATCCGAGGCCGCCGCCTGAAGCGGTGGCAGCGACGCCACAACACCACCCACGCACTCGGGCCCACAGCCTGCCCAACTACGGTCGTCGGCAATGAAATGGCCTACCGACTCCGCCGACAGCCCACCATGAAAGATCGAGGTTAAGAGGGTCGCCCGTTCACGCTCGTGCGGACGTGAGAGTGGGGCGCAGGTGGAAGTTGAGGATGCCCCAGGCACTCCAGGTGTTGCTGCTGGGGGCGAGCTGCTTGGTGCGGTAGAGCATCCCCGTGTCGTCGACGGCGTAGAGTTCCATTCTTTCGCGCGATCCGTTCCTCTCGGCGCCGACGTGTCGTATCCGCAGGGTTTTCCCCTCGAATTGCGTCGGGAGCAACATCCATGGTCCCCAGCCGGCGCTGTGGGGGGTCGTCTCGATGCGCTGGAAGAGCTGACCTTCGGAGTCGACGCCGAAGAGGACAAGGCGTCCGTCGTTGTTCAGGGCCATCTCGACGGCCTCGAACAGCCCGTCCAGCGGGATCATCGCGCCCCACTCGCTCTCGGTCTGAGCGTTCGGGACGTTCATCTTGCGTTGGAAGAGCGTTCCCCCCTCAGTGATCCCGATGAGAACGGCGCGCCCGTCGCTGCCGGTCCTTACGGTCATGCGAGTCGCCGCACCACTGAGTTGGGTCCATGGGGTGAACCATCCGGTCGTCGCGCTGTCGTCGTTGAGGGAGTCCTGCCAGCGGTGTTGGAGGTGCCCGGTGCTGAGGTTGGCGTAGAGGTGCAGGCCACCCCACTGGTCGGTGGCGGCGGCCGCTGTGGCGAAGGATCCGTCGAACCGTTGGGGCTGGGTGTAGGTGCTGGCGTTGGGGGTGGCCTGCGCGCGGCGAGTGACGGTGCCCGACCCGTGGATGGCGAAGAGCTCGATGCGCCCGTCCTGGTTGCCGGCCGCGGTGACGGACCGCCATCCGGGCCCCTGATCGAGGATCGTCCAGCGCACGAGGTCTCCGCTGGCGGTTCGTTCATGGGTGTTCCAGAGGTTGCCGGCGTCGTCGATGCCGAAGAACTCCAGTCGCCCGTCCTGGTTGCGGGCCACCGAGATCGAAGAGCCGAGCGGGAAGACGCCGAGCAGCGGACTGGTAACCCTCCAGGCCGGCTGGGGGTCCAGGCCGCCGGCAAGGGGATTGGCGCGCAGCACCACCGGACCGGGCTGGGTCGGGTCGACCGGTTGAAGGAGCGCGCCGGGGACCGCGAGACTCTGGATCACGAACAGGTCGTTGGCGGAGTCGGGGAGGGCCACCGGACGAAGCAGCCACTTCTGGCGCGCGTCTCCGGACGAGTTGATGATCGGACCCGTGCTCGCCGACGGCGGACCGGGGATGTACTTGACGTCCTCGATGACACCCGGCGGAGCCTGGTTCGGCGTCGGCGTTGGCATCGAGGCGCCGGCCGGGCTGTCCACCGTCAGGTAGAGGTTGCTGGCCCGGCTGCGGATGTACACCGAGTCGCCGGCCTGTTCGAAGGAGAACTCCTGCCCCGCAGTCCCGTCGCTCGCGAGCTGCCACACCGAGGCCTTGGCGGCGGAGATGCCGTCTTTCGGGCCGAGCGTGGTCTGGGTGGCTCCGAACTGGAAGTGGTGGGGGATGAACGGCCGGAATTGGTGCTTTTGCCGCTGAGTGCCGAGCACCGCGGACAGGTCATTGGCTGCGGCGTAGCGGGCACCCAGGTAGGGCGGATTCGCGCTCAGGAAGCGGCGCGCGATCGTCTTGGGGACCGAGGTGTGGTCGAAGTGCAAGTCGCCCCGGTGGGTTGGGGTCGAGACATCGGTGCCGTCGTGTCCGAAGACGGCACCGGGAGCCATCCACGGCGAGACAACGAACGCCGGGACACGGACGCCGTGCGTGTCGACGGGCAAGTCCGGCGAGACCCGGAGCGCGGCCGCCGGCGGCACGTGGTCGTAGAACCCGCCGTGCTCGTCGTACATCACCAGCAGCAGGGTGCTGTCCCACGCGGGGCTCGCGACCACAGCGTCCACGATCTTCTGGACGAAGGCCTGGCCGTCCTTGACGTCGGCGACCGGGCCGTCGGCGTTGGCGTCCGGAGGCAGCTCGATGAAGTGCGGCTCGACGAACGACACGCTCGGCAGGTTGCCGGACTTGGCCAGGGCGAGGAAGCCGCGGTCGGCGTCGTCGAGGGTGACGATGTGCTCGGCGTCGAAGGTGTACTTCTCGAAGAACCGTAGGAAGCAGTACCCCTGCTCGAAATAGGTCCAGGTGACAGGCCGCCCGGTCGCCGGGTCGATCGTGTCGGACAGGTGGTCGAGGATCGTCTCGGTGAAGGCCGGCTTGATCGGGCTGGAGTCGTGGAACTCCCAGAATCCGCGGCTGCTGACGTTCGGCCTGCCGGTCAGCTCGTAGAAGCGGTTGACGAAGGTGGGGCCGGGATGGCTGGCGAACCAGCGGTGGCCGACGGCGAAGTCGCGCGCGAGGGCGTCGTAGATCGGCACCGTGTCGGCGGTGTGGTGGCCCATGATCTGCGCGGCCTGCTCGGGGCCGTACTCTTCGGCCCAGCTCCGTACGAACCCGTCCATCAGGCCGCCGTTGATCGCACGGTGCGTCGGCTCGTGGCCGTGGGGCGGGTCCGGTGAGAAGAAGGTGCTGGTGAGCGGGAAGGATGGGTAGGTCTTGCCGTTGAAGGGGTTGGACTCGCCGCCCTTGAGCCCGTCGATGTCGGTGCGTCCCGCGCCGCCCTGGGAGACCGGCAGACTCAGGTAGCCGAGCATGTGGTCGAAGGACCGGTTCTCCATCATCAGCACCACGATGTGGTCGATGTTCGTCAGTGCCCCGGGCGAGAAGTCCCAGTCGGCCGGGAAGTTCTCCGGCGTCTGCGGCACGAACCCGTTGGGGGCCCCGGTGTAGCGGATGACGAGGTTGTCACCCTCGAAGCCGATCGAGTCGAGCACGGTGTTGTTGCCGTCGATGTTGCGCTCGTCGTCCGCGGTGCCGCCGAGCAGCAGGCTCGTCACCAGCGCATTGATGCCGTCACGTGGGCTGTCCCCGGTGATGGGATCGGACTTGCCCAGCCTGCTGAGGATCTGGTCGCGGATGCGCTGGCGTACCGTTCCCCCCGGGTCGAAAGTGCTGTCGGTCGTCAGGTGCACTTGCACGACCTGCTCGCCGAAGACCTTGTTGATGTTGCCGTTGGGGGTGACCAGGTCGACGGGTTGCCCGAGGAAGGTCCCGACGTAGTGGAAGTTGGGGAACTCTCCGCCGGAAGGTTCCTCGGTGACCGTCATGTTCTTCATGTCGGGGATCCACGTCATCAGGTCGACCATGCTCTGGGCGACGCCGAACCGGTTCACCCGGTGCGTGACGCCGAGGGTCAGCCGCAGCCTGATCTCGAAGTCGAGGAAGTCCACGCCCCCCAACAGTGCGGTGACCAGCTCATTGTCGCTGCTTGTGGTGTCGAACTTCAGGGCGATGGTGAGGGGTGCCGGGTCCGTCGGGTCGATGTGGGCCGTCAGGGAGGCGCTGTTGATCGTGTTGAAGTAGACGTTGTCGATGTTCAGCGTGGTCACCAGCTGGCCGAGGCTTGTCGGGCTGCTGACGTAGGCGACGCCCCCTTGCACGGCGGTGATCGACCGTACGTCCAGATAACTCTCCGGCAGTGTGACGCCGTTGAAGCTGCCCGAGTTGTCCAGTCGGACCTTCCGCAACGGTGGAAAGTGGCTGGTGTCGGTGTCATTGCGGTTGTTGATGAACTCGTCGAGCTTCGCTTGCAGCAGGGAGACCGGGATGAGTTTGGGCTTCCCGGTGTCGGTGTGGTCGATCGGGCGGCTGGACAGCACAGGCGCCGTCGGTGGCGTGACGGTGGGAAACGACGGGCCTTGGTAGACGCTGAAGGACACGGTGTTGTCCTGATCCAGGATGACCCCGTCCGTCGTGGTGGAGAAGACCAGGCCCTTCTGGTCGGCGTTGGCGGGGTCGGTGAACGTGAAGGTCAGCCGGTAGTTGAAGATCCACCGGTCGTGCCCGTTCGGGAAGACGCGGATGGCGATCACCGGCAGCACGATGTCGGCCATGGCGATCGGTGCGATCTCCGGCGTGGCGGGGCCGACCGTCCAGGTGATGGACTTCGTGCTCGGGTCGTCGAAGTGCTGGCCCGAGAAGATGTCCTGGGCGTCGACGATGCGCTGGAGGTTCGAGCTGTTCACCCGGTTGCCGATGAACACATTGAGTCGGGTGTCGTCGTCCTTGTCGTCGTCGTGCGTCGCGATGTCCAGCGTGACGCTGTGCAACATCGCTGTGGAGGCCGGCTTGTTCAGCACCGGTGACGGAACCAGCGGGTTCTCCGAGCAGATGTTGGAGTAGTTGAGGTTGTCCTGGTCCAGGATGATCCCCGGACTCAGGAAGTCCGAGGAGAACGCGAAGCTGCTGCCGTCGTCGAAGGTGAACTTGACGCTGTAGCTGAAGATCCACCGGTCGTTGCCGTTCGGCTGGATGTGGATGTTGACGACCGGCAGCACGATCTCGTCCAGGCCGATCGGACCAGGCCGCAGCGCGAGGCTGAAGGTGTGCGACGAGTGGTCGGAAAAGGTCTGCGAGGGCGCCAGGCCGATGCCGGAGGCCAGGTAGGGGTTGTTGCCGTTGTCGTGGAGGTCGCCGGTTGGGAGGTACCGCTGGTAGGCGAGCCGGTTCGAGATGAAGGTGGAGTCCTGCTCGGGGGTGGCGGTGGTGCTCTGCCGGTTCTTGACGAACACGTGGACGACAGTGTCGGTGTCCTTGTCGTCGTCGCGGGTGTCGAAGGTGATGCTGACGTCAGTCAGTACTGGCATGGTGGCTCCTTGTCGCGCATCCACGAGCAGTGCATCCGTACAGGGCCGTATGGGAGCTAGCTGATCAATTTCAGAGCGTGTGGCGCGGAGCCGAGCGAAGGTGTCCAAGATCAGTGCGTGGCGACGGATCCGACGTGTTCGGCGCACGTGGAGGAGTCCGGCCTGGAGCAATCCGCTTGAGAGTTGGCATCCCGCATGGGGACCTCGGCCTCAATCGGCGCCCCCTGCTCCACGCCACGCGCAACCGCCCGATGGGGGAGGTTCGTCATGCGCGCCGGCGGCCGGCCATCACCTCGGCCCGGCCACCGTCAGGTCCCCGATTTCCGCAGGCGCGGTCAGCACACCCCGCTCGTTCGACAGCGCCGGCTCATCGACCTGCCGAGCCGGTGCATTTCCCACATCGGCCGGGGTCTCGGGCAGCCCCGCCAGCGTAGGACGCAGGCGCATATCCCGATAGACCCCACGGGACCGGGGTGTGCGAAGGCGCCCGGGGTGCCTGGCGAACTGCGGTGACCAAGCTGCCATCTGTCCGGTCGCCGTGGCCAATCCTGCTTCAGCGGCATAGGTCATACCGTCCGCAGAAGCTTCGTGCCGACTCTGTCACCCAGACCTGCATCAGCCCCCACCGGTAGTCGAACAGACCTACATACGGCCTGAATTGCGCGGATGGAGTTTTCGGCAGGCGCACTGACGCCGCGCGAGCTCGAGGTGCTGCGCCTGATCGCCAACGGCCTGTCGAACGATGAGGTCGCCGCGACGCTGGTGATCAGCCCGGAGACCGTCAAGACGTACGTGTCGTGCATCGTGACCAAGCTCGGCCTGCGGGACCGTGCGCAGGCGGTGGTCCACGCCTACGCAGCGGTCTGGTGACCTGAGGGGCGGCCGGCCCTCTCCTGGACTGCTGCCGGGCCGGTCTCAGCGCAGTTGGCGGAAGAACTCGGTGATGTCGTCGGCGAGCAATCCTGGCTCTTCGTGGGCGGCGAAGTGTCCGCCGCGCGGCATCGACGTGTACCGGGTGATGTTGTAGGTGCGTTCGGCCCAGGAGCGCGGGGGCCGGGTGAGGTCTGCGGGGAAGACGGCGACGGCGGTGGGTACTTCGACCTTCTCGACGCGCCGGGTCAGGCCGCGGGCGTACTCGTAGTAGGGCCGGAACGACGTCGAGATCGTGCCGGTGAACCAGTACAGGGACGCCTGGGTGAGGACGAAGTCGTCGGTGAACCGGGACGACAGGTCGCCGCCCGAGTCGCTCCAGGCGCGGTACTTCTCCACGATCCAGGCCAGCAGTCCGGTCGGAGAGTCGGACAGCGCGTGGGCCAGGGTGAGGGGCCGGGTGTTCTGCTGGTGCTGGTAACCGCCCTCCTCCGCGCTCCAGTTGGCGACCTGGTCGAGGTAGGCCTGTTCGTCCAGGGTGAGGCCGGCGGCGTCGTACTCCTGGGGGGCGGCGACGGCGAGCAGGTGGATGCCGGCCAGCGACTCCGGGTAGGCCTCACCCAGACGCGAGGTGATCCCCGCGCCCAGGTCCCCGCCGTGGGCGGCGTACCGGTCGAAGCCCAACTCGTCCCGCATGAGCCGGTGCCAGATCTGGTGGGTCTGGAGCGTCGGCGGGAGGTCCGGGCGTTGCGGCGAGAACGCGTAGCCGGGCAGCGAGGGGACGACGACCGTGAACGCGTCGGTCGCGTCGCCGCCGTGCTTCGACGGCTCCGCGAGACGCCGGGCGAGGTCGGTGAGCTCCAGGAAGGTGCTGGGCCAGCCGTGGGTCAGCACGATCGGGAGGGCGCCCGGTCGCTCGCCGTCGAACCGGAGGTAATGGACGGGCGTGCCGCCGATGACGGCCGTGTGGTGCGGCAGGGCGTTGATCCGCGCCTCGTGGGTGCGCCAGTCATAGCCTGTGGCCCAGTACTCCGCCAGGCGGCGCACCTCAGTGGTGTCGGCGCCCGCTTCCCAACCATCGACGGGCCACCCGGTGGCCCACCGGGTGGCGCGCAGCCGCGCGCGCAGGTCTTCAAGTTCCGCATCGGTCACGGCGATCAGCGGCGGGTGGTCGGTCATGTGCCTCTCCTGGTCGTGCTCACGTGTTCATGTGCTGGTCGTGCTCACGTGTTCACGTGCTGATCGTGCTCACGTGCTGATCGTGCGACAGCGCCTGGACCTGGTCGACGCCGTCGCCGGCGCCCGCGCCGACTTGCGGTCACCGCGTGGCGGTGGCCAGTGCCGCGCGGATGACGTCGTCGCCGGCGGGCCGCCCCTTCTCGTTCGAGTACGGCCCATAAGGGCTGCCCCACACCGGTGTGCCCGTCGCCTGCCGCCAGCTGTCGGCCAGCGGTCCCGCGTCCACCACGCCGTACCCGATGGAGTCGATGAAGTCGGTGACCGCCGCCTTCGCCGGCGCCGAGTCCGCGGCGATCGGCAGATACGACCGGTCGGCCGCCCCCGCCAGGCGGGCGAGTGACAGCAGATGCTTGAAGTAGATGGTGTTGAACGCCTTCACGAGTCCGGCGTCCGGGACGTGGCGCAGCAGCAGTTCGCTCGAGGTGAGCGACCCGCTGTCGAGCTCGGGGATGTGCCCGTCACGCTCGGGGCCGTAGTTGCACGTGTCGATGACCGTCTTTCCCACCAGTGGCGCGGCGGGAAGGTCGGGGAAGGCCGTGACCGGCACCGTGACCACGACGATGTCACCGGCCGCCGCGGCTTCCTCGCTCGTCGCCGCGGAGGCTCCCGGACCCAGTCTCGCGACCGTGTCCGCGAGCGTCCCGGGACCGCGCGAGTTGCTGAGCACGACCTGATGTCCGGCCTCGACGGCGAGCCGCGCGATGGTGCTGCCGATGGATCCGCTTCCGATGAATCCCACAGTCGTCATGTTCTCGGCGTCCTTCCGGAAGAGCCTTGTCCTTGTATGTCAGCCCCGTCGTCAGAGCCTCGTTCTTGCCATGCGCCGGACTCGTCGTGACCCGGGTCCCCTGCTGTCAGCCAGCGGGGAAGTAGTGGCCGTTGTCCAGATCGGCGAGGAGGCGGGGCTGAGCCGGTTCCCAGCCGAGGGTCCGGCGGGTGATGAGGTTGGACGTCGGGTAGCTCTGCGTGACGACGTTCGTAAGGAACCCGAAATGTGCCGGCAGGATCAGCTCGTCCAGGGGAACGCTCACGGCGGGCAGGCCCAGGCGGCTGCCGATGGCCTCGGCGATCTCGCGGAACGGGATGCCCCCGTCCTCGACCGCGTGCCAGTAGCTGCCGGCCAGGCCCTTCTCCAGCGCCAGACGGAACAGGGAGGCGACATCGCGGGCGGGCACGGCGTTCCACCGGTTCGCGCCGTCTCCGGGGTAGCCGGCGAAGCCCTTCTCCTTCGCGAGCGCGATCAACATGGGGAGAAAGCCACGATCGGTCGTGCTGTGCATGATGTTGGCGATCCGCACGACCGAGGAGCGAACCTTCTGCTCGGCGAGTCCGATGACGGCGGACTCCACGACATTACGGGCCCGCAGGGTGCCTTTGTGCTCGTCGCCGACGGGCAGGGCCGGGTCTTCCTCGGTACCCGGTCGGCCCAGGTACGTCCCGGTCCCGGGCGAGCCGATGCTCCCCGCCGCGACCAGCGGCTTACCGGTCCCCGCGAGGGCCTCGCCGTACGCGAGCATGACCGGGAGCTCCGCGGCGGCCACGGCGGCCATCCCGCCGGACGGAAGCAGGTCCTGCCGGTGCGCGACGTGGATGACGCCGTCGGAGTCCGCGGCAGCCTCCTTGAGCCCGTCGAGGTCCTGGAGGTCGCCGCGGCGTATCTTCGCGCCGAGCGCGGACAGTGCCGCGGCGGCCGCGTCCGACCGGACGAGGCCGGTGACCTCGTGTCCTGCGGCGACGAGTTCGGGGATGATGTACGAACCGGAATGGCCGGTCCCGCCAGTGACGAAGACACGCAAGGTACTGCTCCTTGTCAGTGATGTGGTGCGCGAAGTGGTGGTGCGGGGCGGTGGTGCGGGTGTGCTCAGCCGCGGAGGTCGACGCCGAGGGCGACGTCGAAGGTCCCCGCGCCGTTCCGGGCCAGGCCCATCAGCAGCGGCCCGATCCCTTCCAGCCAGCGGGCCATCTCCAGGCCGCCGACGTCGAGGGGACGCAGTCCGAGGCTCGCGATGAACGCCGCCACGTCGGCCTTGGTCCGTGCGTCATCTCCGGCGAAGAGCACGTCCAACGGACGCTCCTGGACCAGGACATGGCCGAACACTGTGTTGAACGCCTTCACGACGTGCGCGCTCGCCGGGGCCGCCTTGGCGATCTCCTGCGCACCGGACGTGCCCTCGGGAGTGACCACTCCGGTGGCGTCGGCGTCGAACGTGTTGGAGATGTCGATGATGACCTTCCCGGCCAAGGCATCCCCGTACTGGGCGACGACCGGCACGGCGCTGGTGTAGGGCACGGCGAGGACAACGATGTCGCCCACAGGGACGGCGCCGAAGGTCCCCACCGTGGCCCCGGCGCCGAGCTCGGCGGCCAGGCCCTTGGCCTTGGCGGCGTCGCGGCCGATCAGTTCGACGGAGCTACCGCCCGCTACCGCACGTGAGGCGATGGCGTGGGTCAT
Organism: Streptomyces sp. NPDC102360; assembly: GCF_044766085.1. Lineage (NCBI taxonomy): Bacteria > Bacillati > Actinomycetota > Actinomycetes > Kitasatosporales > Streptomycetaceae > Streptomyces > Streptomyces sp. NPDC102360. Next base: position 181,364 of record NZ_JBIWLG010000010.1, read on the forward strand.
GCCCCCCAGACCGATGAAACTGATGCTGCTCATGGTGAGACTCTCTTCCTCTGGTCCGAATCGAACGGCTTGCCCGCCCGTCGCTTCTTCGCCCGTCGTTGCTTCGGCGGTCGTCTCTTCGGGGGTCACAACCGGCCGGTACGCTCGATCACCTGGCCGGCGAAGTCGAGCAGCTGGTCAAGGCCGGCGAACACGGTGAAGGCATCGAAGTACGCCTCATCGACACCGGATTCGGCGTACCGCTTCAGTTGGTCCGCGACCGAGTCGACGGACGTGCCCGGCTCGAGGTTGATCCGCATGGCCGTCTTGAGTGCGTCGGGATCGCGGCCGGCCTCCTCCGCCGATCGACGCGCGATCGACCACAGGCGGCCTGCGCCCTCGTCCTGACTACTGACCGACGCGGCGGGCGCCGGCCCTTCGACCCCGAGCCAGCCGACCCCGCTGCGGCCGACCCGGCGCATCGCGGCCTCACTGGCACCACCGATCCAGATGGGCGGCCCGCCCGCCTGGACCGGACGGAGGTCGGCGTGGACCGGTGGCATGGTGAAGAACTCGCTGTCCCAGGACACGGGACTGGCCGTCCACCACGCCCGCAGGAACGCCAGCATGTCATCGAGTATCTTGCCGCGCCGGCTCCAGTCCGCGCTGCGGGCGACGTCGTACTCCTGCTTCATCCACCCCACCCCCACACCCACGCCGAGGCGGCCGCCGCTGAGCACGTCGAGCGTGGTCAACTGCCGGGCCAGGTGCGGCGGTTCGTAGTAGAACGTGCTGAGCGTGCTGGTGTTCAGGCGCACCCGGTCGGTCGCCGCCGCAGCGACGGTCAACAGCAGCATCGGATCGAAGGAGCGGGCCATCTGTGGCCCCCGGTCCAGATAGCCGTTGCCCAGATCAACAGGCGTGACCAGGCGATCGCCGACCCACAGGGTGTCGTAGCCGAGGTCCTCGAGTCCGCGGACGAAAGCGCTCAGGGCGGGGGCGTCGCTGACCGCGGGCCCGACAAGGGGAATCACGAAACCGAGCTGCATTGCGTTACGCCTCCTCGGGCGAACTCTTTCGCCACTATTGACATCTGGCTTCTGGCTTCTGGCTTCTGAAATCGACGAGTCGGTGGTTCCACCAATGAGCCAGAGCGCGCAGCGCCCTATTTGCCATTATTTGGTCAGCCAGTCCCGGGGGTCAGTCCGTAAATTCGTTGACGCCCAGGGCGAAATTCCCGTGGCCGATCCCGTTACCGGCCAGGCCTACCGTGAGCACGCCCGCTCCTTCGAGCCAGTGCGCCATCTTCAGGCCGCCGACGTCCAGCGGGCGCAGTCCGAGGCTCTCGATGAATGCCGCGACGTCCGCCTTGGCCTGCGGGTCGTCACCGGCGAAGAAGACGTCGGGCCGGCCGTTCTCCAGAACGCCACGGAAGACGGTGTTGAAGGCCTTGAACACGTGGGCGTCGGCCGGGGCCACCTTGGCGACTTCCTGCGCGATCGAGGTCTCCTCGCTGTGGGCCAGGCCATCGCCCGTGGCGTTGAAGGGGTTGCTGATATCGACGATGGTCTTGCCCGCGAGGGCGTCCCCGTACTGGGCGACGGTCGGAACGACCCCGTCGTACAACATGGCCGTGATGACGATGTCCCCGGCCGGGACGGCGCCCCACTCACCCGTCGTCGTGCCGCCGCCCAGAGTCTTGGCCAGGCCCTCGGCCTTGGACTGATCGCGCGCCATGATCTCGACGGTGTTGCCGCCCGCTACCGCGAGCGCGCCGATCGTGCGGGCCATGTTCCCCGCACCGATGAAGGTGATGCTGCTCATGAGCTGTGCTCTCTTCCTGTGCTCGGGGGCGCCTGTTCTCAGGGCGCCGCTCTGTCGCGTTCGTGCGTGGTCCGGTCTCTTCGTTCGTGGTCCGGTCTCTTCGTTCGTGGTCCGGTCTCATTCGTGCGTGGTTCAGATAGCGGTGGTGCCGCCGTCGGCGACCAGTTCCAGACCGTTGACGTAGCTGGAGTCGTCGGAGGCGAGGAACAGGGCGATCGTGGCGATCTCCTCGGGGCGGCCCATCTTTCCGCGGGGGATCAGGGACTCGAATGCGGTCCTGGTCGCCTCGTCGAACAGCTCTTCCTGCTTGGCCGTGCCGACCTGGCCGGGGGTCAGGACGTTCACCCGGATCTTGCGGTCGCGGAGCTCGTTGAGCCAGACACGGGCAAAGGCCTGCTGGACCGCCTTGCTTCCCGCGTAGAGGCTCCAGCCGGGGAAGGCGCCGAGGGAGGCGTTGGATCCGGTCATCAAGATCGACCCGTGGTCGTTGAGCAGTGGTAGTGCCTTCTGCACGGTGAACAGGGTGCCGCGGGCGTTGAGCGAGAAGGAGCGGTGGAACTGTTCCTCGGTGATCTCGCCGAGCATGGCGGGCTCGCCCATCCCGGCACTGGCCCACAGCACGTCGATCGAGCCCTTCTCCCGCTTGACGGTGTCGTACAAGCGGTCCAGGTCGTCCAGGTCGGACGCGTCACCCTGGACGGCGGTGACGTTGCGGCCGATCAGTTCGACGGCCTCGTCCAGTGCTTCCTGCCGCCGGGCCTGGATGAAGACATGCGCTCCTTCCTCGACGAAGAGCTTGGCCCCGGCCAGTGCCAATCCGGTGGATCCACCGGTGATTACTGCTACCTTGCCATCGAGCTTTCCCACGATCACTCCATTGAATTGATGAGTAGCAATTACCGATCCCGAATTCTCGTACCGAATTCACGTACCGAATTCTCTCGGCCCCATGAACGATGCCATTGGCCTGAGCGGGTGTCCAAGACCCTTTTCGACCGTGGTGATAACCTCAAGGCATTGCCGGACCGGGAGGGCCTCATGGATCTGGATCTCCGCAAGTTGCGCTACTTCGTAGCTGTCGCCGACAGGCTGCACTTCGGCCGCGCCGCCGAGGACCTGCACATCGCGCAGCCGGCGCTCAGCCGGCAGATCCGCGCGCTGGAACAGGACCTCGACGCCCGCCTGTTCACCAGGGACAGCCACGGCGTCACGCTGACGGACGCGGGCCGCCAACTCCTGGACGACGCCGGTCCGTTGCTCGCCTCCGCGCAAGCGGTCAGGCACCGGGTGACCGCGGCTGCCCGTGATGGCCAGCGGCTGGTGGTCGGTTTTCGGGCTGGGATCCCGGTCATCCCCGCGGCCCGAGAGTTCGGTGGCCGCCATCCGGACGTGGTCGTGGACGTGCAGCGCATGGAATGGGACGACCAGGTCCCTATGCTGCTCGACGGCCGAGTCGACGTCGGCTATGTGCGGCTGCCCATCGACGAGACCGGCCTGCGCCTGATGCCCCTCTACACCGAGCCGTTCATGGTGGCGCTGCCCGCGGGCCACCGGCTGGCCGGCAAGGAGGAGGTCACCGAGGCGGACCTGGCCGGTGAGCCGCTGATCTGGCATGCCGACCCGAGCACGCAGCCCACCCGGCGTCCGCACCCCGACTCCGGGCTCCGGGTGCGCGGGGTGGAGGAGAAGCTCGAGCACGTCGCGGCCGGCCGTGGCATCTCGTTCGTGGGGCGCTCGGAGACCGTGTTCTACTCACGGCCGGACATCAAGTACGTGCCTGTCCTGGACCTGGCGCCCGACCAGGTGTTCGTCGCGATGGCAGCGTCGCGCACCTCGCCGCTGGCCGACGACTTCTTCGCCGCGGCTCAGGCGACGGCTGAGATCACGGCAGAATGCGGAAACTATGAGATGTGGCAGCTGGTGAACGACGCCGCTGCACAGCGCGGTTGAGCAGTTCGTCCGACAACAGCCGAACCCGACCTCCCCTCGCTTGACGAACGGCATAGAGGCACCCCCCCAACTGGGGATAGGCGGGTCCACAGCAGGCGGCTCGACAGTAGTTCGGCCAGGGCCGGGCTCGTGAACCGCCCTGCGGGCGCCGATTTCTGGTGCCGGCAGCCGCGGAACGTACGCCCTGGGCGGGTATTCGTCGGACCTTCCGATTGGCACCCAGCCCAGGACGCCCCAACGCGCCCGGCCGGATGGACGGTTCAAGTCTTTGGTGGTCGCATGCCATTCCCGGGAGGTGCACAGTGAACGATCCTGCGCGGACGAACCGATATTCGGGTCAGTGCGCCCGGTGCGGCGAGCAAGTCGAAGCCGAGGCCGGCACGCTGCTGCGCAGCGCGTGGGGCCGCTGGGTGACCTACCACCCAGCGCACGCCCCGACACCCGACCCGGACGGCACCACCTCGGATCCCTCCGCGCTACGCCCCAACCAGCGGGACGGACAGTGCGAGACCTGCGGGGAAGCCGTCGTAGCTGGCACGGGGGTAGTGGCGAACACCGTGTTCGGCGGTTGGGACCTATACCACCGTGAACACGTCCGGGAGCCCGCGCCACCGCCCCGTCTCCCTCACCCGGGCTGGCACCAACGCCACCTCATGGCTCTGGACATCGCGACCACAGGCAATCGCTACGGCATCGACCGCATCCTGAGCGCGGCGGTGTGCACCACGGGCGGGACGCGAAGGTCCTGGCTCGTCGACCCGGGCCCCGGTCCGCTGTCCGTCGCACCGTACAAAGGCCACAACATCACGGTGGAGCAGGCACGCGCCGAAGGGACACCTGCCACCGAGGCACTGGGCGAGTTGGCGACGATTCTGACCGAGTACCTGGCGACCAAAGAGCCCTTGGTCGCCTGGTACTCCCCGTTCGTACTCACCACCCTGGAGACGGAGTTGACCCGGCACGGACTCGCGCCGCTGTCCACTCGCCTACCCGGCGGTCTGTCACCGGTCTGCGACCCCCTCGTGCTGGACCGACACGCCGAGCCCTACCGCTCCGGCGTGCGCCGCCTTGAGAACGTCGCCGAGTGGTACGGAATCCACCACGACGATCCCAGCAACCCCGCCAGCGACGCGGAAACTTCCCTCGTCCTCGCACAGGTCATCGCGGCCTGCCACCCCGCCGTCGGACGCCTGTCACGGCCGGCCCTGCACCGGGAACAGGTACGCTGGCATGACCGGTTCGTTCGGGAACTGGAAGCGCGCCGCCCCGGGATTGCCACCGACCGCCATTGGCCCATGGAGACGGTCCATGTATCTGACTGGACCGACCACAGCCCCAACTGACGACAGGTCAGCGTGCTCGCCGCACTGGACCAGTGCCAGGCGCGTCCAGGAGCCACCAGCCTCACCGCGTAGCGGTACGGATCCAACGCCGCGGTACCGCACGTCCCGCGTCCACCGCACACGTCAGCAGCGCCACGTCACGTCAACTGCAGCCGCCCCATGACCGCCCACGACGAGGTCGCCTCCTCAGGGACCGACGTGAAAATAGGCCGCCCGGCGCAGCGGCGAGTGGTGGTGTCTGCCCCGCAGAGGAAGGCGAACTCTCCGTGCGCGATCCCGAGCCGGCTGATCCGGTCGGCGGTGAGCACGCCGTCGTACAGGTGAGTCGGCCGGAGGAGGCCTGGCGGATGTTCTGGCCGGCGTGGCAGGCAAAGTGCGCCCAGCCGTGGCCTTCACGTTCCGTGACCGCTGACGCGGCCGTGGCCTCGGCGCCGCTGAGTGTGGTGGCGGCCGGGGACCAGTAGCGGACCAGTCATCCGGCCAGGGACCGCTCGCCACACGACCGCGGTCCCACTTCGGCGTCGCCGCCGATATGCGTGCCAGACTCAAAGCGATCAAGTGACTCACGTGCGATATACCCCTGGTGTCCAGCTCCTTCGCCTCCACGTCCGACCCTGGTGAGGAAGGACCCGCGTTGGGGAATTGCGCGACCGCTCACGGGCCACCAACTCGCCGAATTCCACTCCCTCGTGAACTCCGGGTTCGCCTCACGGTCCGGCCGGGGCTGCACCCACCTCTTGGGCCAGTTCGCGGAACTGCAGCCCGGCCTGGCTCTCGTAGCGGGGGTTCCAGGCGACCGCCAGACCCAGCGGGGGCTGGGGACCCGTAGTGATCAGGTCACGGAACTCCACACCGTCGCGGCCCTTGACCGCGGCGCTGGAGGGGACGAGGGCGACGCCCATGCCGCTGCCGACCAGGAAGAGAATCGTCTCGACCTGCACCGCCTCCTGCGCCACTTTCGGCGTCACCGCGGCCTGTTGGAACAACAGGGTGGACAGGGCGTGCAGACCGGGGATGGCGTGCTGGGTGTAGTCGATGAAGGGTTCGTCCGCGAGGTCCTGCAGAGTGATCCGCTTCTGGCGGGTGAAGCGGTGATCTGCGGGCAGCGCAAGGACGAATCGGTCGGTCTCGACGGTGACGTACTTGAGGTCGCTGCGCCGGGTGAGAGGGACGCGGACGATGCAGACGTCCAGCGTGTGGCGTTCCAGGGAGTCGATGAGGCCCGTGTTGGTGTCCTCGGTGAACTTCAGCGTGACGCCCGGGTAGGTGTGGCGGAACGCGGGGAGCAGCCGGGGCAGTAGTCGGTTCTTCGCGGAGCCGACGAAGCCCACGCGCAGGTTGCCGGTGGCCCCCGCGGCAGTGGACTCCGCGACCCGTGCCAGTTCCGCCGAGTGGAACACGGCGGCCCGGGCGTGCTCCAGGGCGGCCGTGCCGGCCGCGGTGAGCTCGACGCTGTGGGTGGAACGCAGGAAGAGCTTGGCGCCGATCTCTTCTTCCAGTTTGCGCACGGAGACCGAGAGCGGGGGCTGCGTCATGTGCAAACGCTCCGCCGCTGTGCGGAAGTTGAGGGTTTCGGCCACTGCCAGGAAATGTCTGAGCTGCCGCAGCTCCATGGTGATACCTCACATGTATCAAGAGTTGGCGAGTTGCCCTCGGTCATTGTATTGCCGTGGCGGCGTCGGCATGGTGACTCGCACCACACACAGACACAGCACCAGGGAGCCGCCCCGTGTCAGACGTGCCTTCCATGCCCGTACCGGCGGGCTTCGAGCAGGCCTTCCGCCCACGTTCGGTCGCCGTGCTCGGCGCCTCGGACGACCCCGGCCGGATATCCGGCCGGGCGCTGCACTACCTGCGCCGCGCCGGGTACCAAGGCGCCGTCTACCCGGTCAACCACAAGCGGGCAACGGTGCAGGGACTGGACGCCTATCCGTCGCTGGAGGCGGTGCCCGAGGTTCCGGACATGGTGCTGATCGGGCTCCCGTCGGCGCTGCTCAAGCAGGCGGTCACGGATTGCGTGACCAAGGGCGTGGGCGCCGCGGTCATCTACGCCGCCGGCTTCGCGGAGACCGGTGAGGACGGCCAGGCGCTGCAGGAGGAGTTGGCCGACATCGCACGGCGCGGCGGCCTGCGGCTGTTCGGCCCCAACTGCCTGGGGTTGCTCCACGCGGCCAGCGGTTTCGTCGGGACCTTCAGCAGCGCCTTCGACGAGGAGATCCCCACCGGCGGCAGCGTCGCGGTGGTCAGTCAGAGCGGTGCCTACGGCGGTCACCTGGCCTATCTGTGCCGGCGCCGCAACGTGGACATCGGCTACTGGGTGTCGACCGGCAACGAGGCGGGCACCGACGTCGCCGAGTGCATTCACTGGCTTGCCCTGCAGGACGACGTCTCGGTGATCCTCGCTTACGCCGAGGGCATACGCGACGCCGAACGGCTGCGCAGCGCGCTGGCGGTGGCGCACGAGATGCGCAAGCCGGTGGTCTTCATGAAGGTCGGTTCCTCCGATGCCGGTGCCGCCGCCGCGCAGTCCCACACGGCCTCGTTGGTGGGCAGCGACGCCGTATACGACGCGATCTTCCACCAGTACGGCGTGCACCGCGCCCGGACCACCCAGGAGCAGGTCGACCTGGCCTACGCGTGCAGCCGGGGTGTGCTGCCGGCCGGACGGCGGGTGGGCATCGTGACCGTCTCCGGCGGCTTCGGCGTGCAGCTGTGCGACGCCGCCGAGCGGCACGGGCTCGACGTCGCCGGGCTGCCCGAGCGGGCCCGCGCCCGGCTGCGTGCGATCAATCCGATGGGCAGCGACGACAATCCCTGCGACACGACGGCGGGCTGGCTCAACGACATGAGCCTGATCACCGACACCTTCGGTGTGATGTACGCCGAGGGCGACTACGACAGTGTCATCGGCTCGTTCACGATGCTGCCGGATTCCCCCACCTACGGCGAGGGCATCAAGGAGGCCATCCGCAAGGGCACTTCCGACTTCATGGACCGGCCGACGGTGCTGTGCATGGAGGCACGTCCCGAGGTGGTGCGGTCCTACGAGGAGGCCGGCTTCCTCGTCTACGACGATTCCGAGCGGGCCGTCGCCGCGCTCGACGGGCTCGCCCGGCTGCGGGAGGGTTTCGAGCGCCCGTTGCCCTCATCGGCGGATACCCGGGCACTACGTCGCGAGCTGCCGGGCGGGCCGATGTCCGAGGCCGCCGCGCAGGAGCTACTGGCCTCTGCGGGTGTGCCGTTCCCGGAGTCCCGGGTGGTGGCATCGGCCGCGGAGGCTGCTGAAGCGGCCACCCGGGTCGGCTTCCCGACCGTCATGAAGATCGTCTCTGCGGACATCCCGCACAAGACGGAGATCGGCGGCGTGGTGCTCGGCGTCGCGGACGCGGCCGGCGCGGCGGCGCAGTTCACCCTGCTGACCCAGCGCGCTGCGGCAGCCCGGCCCGACGCGGTGCTGGAGGGGGTGCTCGTCTCGTCGACGGCGCCGTCCGGTGTCGAGGTCATCGTGGGCGTGCGCCGGGACCCGGTCTTCGGGCCGGTGGTGGTGTTCGGTACGGGCGGAGTGCAGGCCGAACTGTTCCGCGACGTCGCCACCCGGGTCGGGGCCGTCGACCGGGACGAGGCGCTGCGAATGATCGCCGAGACCCGCGGGCACGCGCTGCTGACCGGGTTCCGCGGCCGCCCCGAGGCCGATGTGGGCGCTGTCGCCGACCTGTTGGTCACGGTCTCCGCGTTCGCCGTCGCCAACGCCGACCGGATCGAGACGTTGGAGCTGAACCCGGTGCTCGTCCGCGAGGCCGGCCAGGGAGTGCTCGCGTTGGACGCCCTGATGGTGCCGCGGCAGGTGACGTCATGACGACGGACCCGCACAAGCTGCTGAAGCGGGAATTCGCGCCGGTGCGGCAGCGGTACACCGCACGGGACTCCAGCCTCTACGCCCTGAGTCTCGGACTCGGGACGGATCCGCTGGACACCCATCAGCTGGCGTACGTCTGCGAAGAGGGCCGGCGCGCTTTCCCCACGATGCCGAACGTCCTTGGCTACGCCGGCTTCTGGGCCCGCGAACCGGACACCGGTATCGACTGGCAGCGGCTGCTGCATGTCGAGCAGTCGCTGACGCTGCACGCACCGCTGGCATCCGAAGGCGACGTCGTGGGCCACACCCGGGTCACCGGCGTCGTGGACAAGGGGGTGGGCAAGGGCGCGCTGCTCTATCAGGAGCGGCAGGTCCTGGACTCCGGCAGTGGGCAACTGCTGGCCGAGGTGGGTCAGGTCAGCCTGTTGCGCGGTGACGGCGGCTGCGGCAGCACGACGGACCCGGCTCCCCCGCCGCACCGCATGCCCGACCGGGCCCCGGACGCGGTGCAGGACCTGCCGACGCTGCCACAGGCGGCGCTGCTGTACCGGCTGTGCGGCGACACCAACCCGGTACACGCCGATCCTGTGACCGCGCGGGCCGCCGGGTTCGACCGGCCGATCCTGCACGGCCTTTGCACCTTCGGCGTTGCCGTGCACGCGCTGCTGGCCGGCGCCCTGGACTGGGACGAGTCCAGGCTGCACCGGCTGCGGGTCCGCTTCTCCGCCCCCGTCTTCCCTGGGGAGACGCTGCGCACCGAATTCTGGACCGACGCAGACGTCGTGTCCTTCCGCACCACCGCTCTCGAGCGCGGCGCCGTCGTCCTGGACGCCGGCCGCGCCGAACTGAGCTGACCTCGCAGGCAGGAGCCGCATCATGGATCTGGAACTCAAGGACAAGACCGCGATCGTCACCGGCTCGGCCCGGGGCCTCGGCGCCGCGACGGCCCGTCGGCTTGCCGAGGAGGGCGCCCGCGTCGTCGTCACCGACATCGACGGGCAGGGCGCCGAGGCAACTGCCAAGGAGCTGGCGGGACTTGGCCATCGCACGATGGGCGTCCGCGCCGACATCACCTCCGGCACGGACGTGGACCACCTGGTGGCCGCCGTCAGGGAGGAGTTCGGCGGGGTGCACATCCTCGTCAACAACGCCGGATTCCCCCGCGACACGCTGCTGACGAAGATGACGGACGCCGACTGGGACTCGGTGATCGAGGTGATCCTCAAGGGCTCCTTCCTCACCACCCGCGCCGTCATGCCACATCTGATCGAGCAGCGCTGGGGACGGGTGGTCAACATCTCCTCCCGCAGCTACCTGGGCAACCCGGGTCAGGCGAACTACTCCAGCGCCAAGGCCGGCATCCTCGGCTTCACCCGGGCCCTCGCCGCCGAGCAGGGCCGCTACGGCATCACCGTCAACGCCGTCGCCCCTGGCTTCATGGAGACCGAGGCCGTCCGCTCCCTGGACCACTACGAGAAGATCCGGGAGAAGGCCGTCGCGGCGCAGCCGCTGCGCCGCACCGGGCAGCCCTCGGACATCGCGGACGCGGTGGCGTTCCTCGCCTCGGAACGCGCCTCGTTCATCACCGGAGAGACGCTGCACGTGACCGGCGGCCGCTTCGGCTGACCGGTCCGGCTCGGCCCTCGCGCGCCGGCGCCGCACACCAGCCCGAACCTCCATGCACCTCAGGTCCGCACCGCGCGCAGCGGTCTCGTCGCATCGAACCCGTCGGCGAAGCACCCGATGCGCGCACTCCCCAGATCCGCTCAAAGATGTCAACGGAGATGTCTCATGACCGCTTCTCGTGACACCGTCGCCGAGGCGGCACGCCCCGCCGGCTCAGCACCCTCCTCCGGCCGCAGCCGAGCACGCTTCATGATCGTGGCGCTGCTGTTCGTGGTCTCCACACTCAACAACGCCGACCGTGCCGTCCTGTCGATCACCGGTACCGAGATGCAGGGTGATCTCGGCATCAGCGAGGTCACGCTCGGCTATCTGTTCTCCTCCTTCGCCTGGGCCTACATGCTGGCCCAGTTGCCCGGCGGCTGGATCGTGGACCGGTGGGGTGCCCGCAAGGTCTACGCGGGCAGCGTCTTCCTGTGGTCACTGGCCACGCTGTTCCAGGGCTTCGTCCCACTGTTCGGCATCGCCTCGGCCATGATCGCGCTGTTCGTCCTGCGGCTCGCGGTGGGACTCGCCGAGGGACCCGCCTACCCCACCAACGGCCGGGTCGTGGCCACCTGGTTCCCGGCGTCCGAACGTGCCACCGCCTCGGCGATCTTCAACGCCTCGCAGTACGCGGCGCCGGTCGTCTTCACGCCCTTCATGGCGTGGCTGACCCACGGCTGGGGGTGGCCGTCGGCGTACTTCGTGATGGGCGGCATCGGTATCGCTCTGAGCGTGTGGTGGTGGACGGCCTACCGTCAGCCGCGTGATCACCCGCGCGTCAACCAGGCCGAGTTGGACCACCTGATCACAGGCGGTGCGCTCGTCGACATCGAGAAGCCCGCGCCGTCGGGCGCCAAGAGCGGTGTCCACGTCTGGTCGGCCGTACGGCAGTTGCTCAGCAGCCGGATGATGATCGGCCTCTACCTGGGCCAGTTCTTCATCACCACGATCGTCTACTTCTTCCTCACCTGGTTCCCGATCTACCTGATCAAGGAGCTGGGGATGCCGCTCCTGAAGGCGGGCTTCACCGCCTCCATCCCGGCGCTGTTCGGCTTCGTCGGCGGCATCCTGGGCGGCCTGATCTCCGATGCGCTGCTGCGCCGGGGCATGTCCGTGACTGCGGCCCGCAAGATCCCCATCGTCGTCGGCCTGTTGCTCTCGACCTCGATCATCGCGTGCGCCTGGACCTCGACGCAGACGGTGGTCATCGTCCTGATGGCGATGGCGTTCTTCGGAAAGGGCTTGGGGAGTCTCGGCTGGACCGTCCTCTCGGACACCGCCCCCAAGGAGGCCGCAGGCCTGTCCGGCGGCCTGTTCAACACCTTCGCCAACCTGGCCGGCATCACCACCCCGATCGTCATCGGCTACATCGTCGACCTCACCGGCTCCTTCGACGCCGCACTGGTCTACGTCGGTGCCTCGGGGCTGGCCGCAGCACTGTCCTTCCTGCTGGTCGTCGGCCGGATCGAGCGCATCAAGCTGAAGGAGGTCGCCCGGTGACGGCCCCTTGCTCGTACGCCTCCTGGATCGGACGGCGCGAGGAGACAGAGGATGTGCTCGGCGCGGACACCGTCCGCGGGCTGGCCGCAGTCCTGGACCATTCTCCGGATGGTCTCCGGGCCGCGCCGCCTCTCACACACTGGCTCTGCTTCCTGCCCCGCACACCGCAGAGCGATCTCGGCGCCGACGGACACCCTCGGCTCGGTGGATTCCTGCCGCCGGTCCACCTGCCCCGCCGGATGTGGGCCGGCGGCGACCTTCGGTTCTCCTCGCCGCTGCGCCCCGGCGTGCCGGTCCGCCGGACCTCGGTGATCGCGGACGTACGGGAGCGCGAAGGACGCAGCGGGCCACTGGTCTTCGTCACCCTGGACCACGAGCTGCGGCAGGAGGGCGGCCTCGTCCTCACCGAGCGCCAGGACATCGTCTACCGCGCCGCACCGGGCCCGCGTTCCGCGTCCTCGGAGAATTCGGCGGGACAGTCGGGGGAGCAACCGGTCCCCGGCGCATGGCAGCGCACCCTGGTCCCGGATCCGGTCATGCTGTTCCGCTACTCGGCCCTGACCTTCAACGCACACCGCATCCACTATGACCACGCCTACGCACAGCAGGAGGAGGGCTACGACGGACCGGTCGTCCAGGGACCGCTGACGGCGACACTGCTACTCGACCTCTACGTGCAACAGCGGCCCTCTGCCCGCGTCACCGGTTTCCGCTTCCGCGGCCTGCACCCGGCCTTCGCCGGCCGCAAGTTGACCCTGCACGGCGCGCCGACCTCGACCGGCGCGTCCCTCCACGCGGCCGACGATCTGGGCCGAACCGTGATGAGCGCGGAGGTGGACGCCCAATGAGCCGCCAAGTGAACACCCACGACACGGCGACGCTGCGATCGCTGCTGTTCGTACCGGCCGATGACGAACGGCTTCTGGCCAAGGCCCATTCGCGCCGTGCGCACGGGCTAATCCTCGATCTGGAGGACGCCGTTCCGGAGCCGGGCAAGGAACCGGCTCGGCGGGGCCTGTCCGCCCACATCGACCGGTTGGCCGCCGAGGGGCAGTACGTCGCGGTGCGTACCGGCTCGGCACGCGAGGCCTGGGAGAAGGACCTGAGAGCCGCAGTCCGTCCGGGTCTGCGGGCGGTGATGCTGCCCAAGACCGAGCGGCCGGAGCAGCTCGTCGAGGCGGCCGCGTTCCTCGACGCGCTGGAGCGGGAACGCGGGCTGCCCGACGGATCGGTCGGGCTGATCGCGCTGATCGAATCCCCGGCCGCGCTGTTCGCGTTGACCGCCCTGGCAGCTGTGCCACGGGTGTGCGCACTGGCGCTCGGCAGCGAGGACTTCGCCTCGGCCTTGGGAGTGGCACCGACACCGTTCCTCCTGAGCGAACCATGCCGCTGGATCGCACTCGCCGCCTCGGCCGCCGGCATCGCCTCCTTCGCGCTGCCGCTGTCCCTGGCCGTCCTCGACCAGCCCGAGGCACTGGAGGGCGCCGCCCGTCAGGCGCGGGAGCTGGGCCTCACCGGTTCCCTGTGCGTGCATCCGACCCAGGTCGCGGCGGTCAACGCCGCTTACACGCCCCTCGACGTGGAGGTCGCCTGGGCACGCCGGGTGAGCGAGGCCTGGGCCGCTGCCGGCGTCGACGAGGGCAATCCGGGTGTCATCCGCGTCGACGGCCTGATGGTCGACGCTCCCGTCCTGCGACGTGCGCACGCTCTGCTCTGCTCGATCGACTCCACAGCACGGACCGTAACGACCCACCATGGAGGCGACCGGTGAGCGCCGCACACGTACACCTCAGGACAACAGGCCGAGTGGCAACCGTCGTCTTCGACAATCCGCCCCTGCACGTGTGGAACGCGGCCATGACCCGCGGTCTCTCGAAGGCGCTGGACGCCGTGGAGGACGACCCCTCCGTCGGTGTGTTGGTCCTCACCGGCGCCGGAGACCGGGCCTTCTGCGCGGGATCGGACATCGGCGAGTTCGCTCCGATGCGGGCGCCCGGCGAGGCGGTGGCGAAGAAACTGCGCCCGCAGCACGAGCTGTTCGCGCGGCTGGCATCCTTCCCGAAGCCGACGATCGCCGCGCTGAACGGGCACACGCTCGGGGGCGGCCTGGAGATCGCGGTCTGCTGCGACCTGATCGTCGCCGAGGAGCACATCGGTATCGGCTCCCCGGAGATCAAGCTCGGCGTCTTCCCCGGCAGCGGGGGCACGTTCCGGGTCGCCCGCCGCATCGGAAGCGGGCGCGCCAAGGAGATGCAGCTGCTCGGCGAACCGGTGGACGCGGCGACCGCGCTCGCCTGGGGCCTGGTCAACCGGGTTGTGCCGCGCGGTCGCGCGCACACCGCCGCACTGGAGTTGGCGGAGGTCCTGCTGCGGCGTCCGCCCCGGTCGATGGCGTTGTGCAAGTCGGTCATCGACGCGGCCCACGACCTCACCGAAGAGGAGCTCATCGAGCGTTCGTTGGTCGCCAGCGACGAAGCGTTCACCTCCGCCGAGAGCGCCGAGGGCGTCCAGGCGTTCCTCACCAGACGTGCCCCCGATTTTTGGGCCGCACCGTCCGAGACCACCATCGAGAAGGAGACTTCCGCATGACCCGCGCGGCGATCGTCGCCCCCGTCCGTACCCCCATCGGCGCCTTCGGCGGCAGCCTGCGTCCGGTGCCCGTCGAGAAGTTGGGCGCCACCGTCGCCACGGCAGTCGTGGAGCGCGCCGGTATCGACCCGGCGCTGATCGAGGACGTGGTCTTCGCCCAGTCCTACGCCAACAGTGAGACACCGTGCGTCGGCCGCTGGATCGCACTGGAAGCCGGCTTCCCGGTCGAGGTCGCCGGGATGCAGCTGGACCGGCGCTGCGGCGGCGGGCTCCAGTCCATCGCCACTGCCGCGATGATGGTGCAGTCCGGAGCGGCCCAGGTCGTCATGGCGGGCGGCGTCGAGAGCATGAGCAACGTCGAGTACTACACCACCGACATGCGCTGGGGCGGACGCTTCGGCTCCACCGCCTTCCACGACCGGCTCGACCGGGGGCGCGAACGCGCCCAGCCCGTCGAGCGGTTCGGGGAGATCTCCGGCATGATCGAGACCGCCGAGAACCTGGCCCGTGACTACAAGATCACACGCGAGGAGGCGGACGCCTACGCCGTCCGCAGCCAGCAACGGGCGTCGGCCGCCTGGGAAAAGGGCGCCTTCGCGCGCGAGGTGGTCCCGGTGACGGTGCCGCAACGCAAGGGCGACCCGGTCCTCTTCGCCCGCGACGAGGGGCTGCGTCCGGACACCTCGCTCCAGAAGCTGGCCCGGCTCCGCCCGGTACAGCGCGGCGGGACCGTGACGGCCGGCAATGCCTGCCAGCAGAACGACGCGGCAGCGGCCTGCCTGGTTGTCGCCGAGGAGGAGGCGGTCCGGCTGGGCCTGACCCCGATCGCCTACCTGAGCGGTTGGGCGGCGGCCGGATGCGAGCCCTCGCGCATGGGCATCGGCCCCGTACCCGCCACGGCCAAAGTGCTGCGAAGGCTGGGCCTGGAGCTCGCGGACATGGACCTGATCGAGGTGAACGAGGCGTTCGCCGGCCAGGTCCTCGCGGTACTCAAAGAGTGGGGCATCGACGACGCGGAGCGGGTCAACGTCAACGGTTCCGGCATCTCGCTCGGTCATCCCGTCGGCGCGACGGGCGTACGCATCATGACCACGCTGCTGCACGAACTGGAGACCCGTGACGCCCGGTTCGGACTGGAAACCATGTGCATCGGAGGAGGTCAGGGCATTGCAGCCGTCTTCGAACGCGCATGAGGGGCGCCGCGGCCCGCTGGCCGGGCTGCGTGTCGTCGAGGTCTCGGCCTTCGTCGCTGCGCCTTTGGCGTCCATGACACTGGCCCAGCTGGGCGCCGAAGTGATCCGCATCGATCCCCTCGGCGGCAACATCGACTACCACCGCTGGCCGGAGACCGAGCACGGAGAGAGCCTGTACTGGGCCGGCCTCAACAAGGGCAAACAGTCCGTCACCCTGGCGCTGGACACCGCCGACGGGCAGCGTGCGGCGACCGACATCATCTGCGCAGAGGGCGACGGCGCGGGCATCCTGATCACCAACCTGCCCGCCCGGGGCTGGCTCGACTACGCCCAACTGTCCGCCCGCCGGCCTGACCTGATCATGATGCGCCTCCTCGGCGACCACGACGGCTCCCCCGCGGTGGACTACTCCGTCAACTGCGCCAGCGGGTTCCCGCACGCGACAGGCACAGGACCGGCACCGGTCAACCACGTGCTGCCGGCGTGGGACGTGGCCGCGGGACTCTATCTGACGGTCGGTCTGCTGGCCGCCGAGCGCAGACGCCAGGAGACCGGCCTGGGCCAGGAAGTCACCCTCGCGCTGTCCGACGTCATGCTCGCCACCGTCGGCAACCTCGGCTACCTCGCGGACGTCCAGATCAACGGCACCTCCCGGGAGCCGATGGGCAACAGCCTCTACGGCGCCTTCGGACGCGACTTCAGCACCGCCGACGACCGCTCGGTCATGGTCGTGGCCATCACCACCCGGCAGTTCCGCGCACTGGGACAGGCCACCGGTCTCACCGAGAAGCTGGAGATGACCGGCCCGCTGATGGACGCGGACCTGACGACGGAGGGAGGCCGATACGCCGCCCGGCATGCCATCGCGGCGGTCCTTGAGCCCTGGTTCGCGGCGCGGACACTGTCCGAGGTCCGTGCGGTGCTCGACGGCTCCGGGGCGCTGTGGGGCCCGTATCAGACGTTCCGTCAGCTGGTCGAGGAGGACCCCCGCTGCTCCACGCAGAACCCGCTGTTCTCATGGATCGACCAGCCGGGCATCGGCAGGCTACTGGCTCCCGGCTCACCACTGGTGTTCTCCGGTGACCCGGCGCCGGCGGCCGCTCCGGCACCACGGCTCGGTGCCCACACCAGCACCCTCCACGAATCGGACCCACATCTGGTCAACAGCTGAGGACCGGTCGGCACCGGCGCTGCCCGGGCCGACCGCCTCCTCCCACTCCGAGTCGATGTCTCGGCGTCCGCCGTTCGGGCCGGCTGGGCGTGTGTGACGTCGAACTGGGGGTGCTGCTCCTGAGTTTGTGGGCGTGTTGTCGTAAAGGGCCGACAGGCGGTGTCGGTCGCGGTACGCCGGAACCGTGAGGTGTTCGCAGGGTGGTGGCCTGACGGCTGAGCGTCGGTCCTTTCGTGAGGGTGTCCGCCTGCACGGGGCGGAGCTGTTCGCCGCAGGCGACGACGACGCGTTGGTGGCGAAACAGCTGCGGGTCAGTGTCCGTTCGGTACACCGCTGGCGCCGGGCCTGGCAACACGGAAGGGCCTGCGGGCGGCCGGACCGGTCGTGCCGCCCGCCTCGTACGCCCGCTACTGCCGCTATCTCGTCGCGCGTTACGGTGCCTCGCCCGCCGTCTGGCTGGTCGGCGCGGACGGACGCGGCGACGAACCACAGATCGCCGCCGGCGGCCGCGAGATCGAGGCCTGGGACGACTACCACCAGCCGGCCGGCATCCACTACCGCCCGCACAGCCCCAACAACGCCTCGCAGGACGCCAGTTGGCTGGACTTCCAGTGGTGCCAGACCGGTCACCGCGGCGAGCACCTGCCCGAGCGCGTCGCCGACATGTGGCGCAACGCCCCCGTCAGGGCCGTCGCCAACGGCGAGCCCAGCTACGAGCACACCGGCAAGCGCGGCCTGGCGGCCGGCTGGTGGCAAGGGCACGAGGCGTGGAGCAACCTGTGCGCGGGCGGCACCATGGGCGTCGTATACGGGGCGGGCAGCCTGTGGCAGTGGGTGCAGCGGATCGACGAGCCCGGACAGGCGCCCTACTTCATGGCGCCGGGGGCCAGTTGGCGCGAGGCGCTGGACTTCGAGGGGTCCTCGTACGTCGGCCTGCTGCGCCGCATCCTCGACGGCGTGCCGACCACCGACATGGCCCCCGACTGGCAGACCTGCCTCGCCACCCGCGGGCTCCTCTCCCCCGGCCGCCTCTTCCTCGCCTACAGCCAGTACGGCGGGTCGCTGCAGTTCAGCCCCGACGCGGGCGACACGGTGCCGCTGCCCTACCGCGTGGTGGACCCGCGCACGGGCAAGACGATCGCCTCCGGCGCACGCACCGGACCGCTGGGCCCGGTCGAGGCGCCGGAGGGGGAGCCGTTGGTCTATCTGTGCTTCGAGGGGGCGGACGCGTAGGGGTCTGCGTCAGGTCGGGGCCGGTGGGAGCGCGACTGTACGGAACCGGGCAGCCCACGCTGAACGCTCGCCGACGGCGTCGCGTTGTCGGGCCGGGCCCGTGACGCGATCATGGGAGTCGGCAGGGAGACCCCGCCCGGGAGAGGAACGCCGCTTCAGCGGTCTGTGCGGGAACCTCGCCCGGAACATGCGGACGCAGCGGGACGCCATAGCAGGGGCCGTGCCGGGAGCCTGGGCGCGCGCCGATGAGCTGCGACGCGCCGTCCCTTGGAACTGGAACTACCCCAGTCGGAGCCTGCGTTGGTGCCGGCAGGTTCGCTGAGCGGACCGGCAACGTGGCACGCCTGTCGGGCGGCGCACATCCTGGCTCCCCCATCCCCCACCGCTCCGGCCTCCCAGGAGATTCAGTGCGATCTACTGTCCGACAGAGACTTGCCTGTCTGGTGAGCCTCCTTTTCCTCCTGCCCCTTGTGTCGGCTGCGCCCGCGTCAGCCGCTTCGCACTCGTTGACCGTCCGCACCGACAAGGGGCTGGTCGCGGGAGACTCGGCGGGCGAGGTCGACCGTTTCCTCGGCCTCCCGTACGCGGCTCCGCCCGTCGCCGCCAAACGCTGGCAGCCCCCGGCACCCGCCGCCTCTTGGACGGGTACCCGGTCGGCCACCTCACCCGGCTCCCGCTGTCTGCAGTCCGGCACAAGCACGGGCCCGGGGATGAGTGAGGACTGCCTGTATCTGAACGTCTACACCCCGGCCCACAGGACCAACCGCCCGCTGCCGGTGATGTTCTGGATCCATGGCGGCGGCTTCTCCTCCGGTTCGGGAGACGCGCGGGACGGCTCGCTCATCGCCAGGACCAACAACGTCGTGGTCGTCTCGATCAACTACCGCCTCGGCGTGTTCGGCTTCCTCGACCTGCCCGGGCTGAGCAAGCAGGGCGCGGGCAACTACGGTCTGCTGGACCAAGAGGCGGCGCTGCGCTGGACCCAGCGCAATATCGGCGCGTTCGGCGGCGACTCGAACCGGGTCACCATCGCCGGCCAATCGGCCGGCGGCCATTCCGTCTGCGCGCTCCTGGCCTCTCCCCCGGCGCGGGGTCTCTTCTCCGGCGCGATCATCCAGAGCGGCGGGTGCCCGAGCCACACGGTCGAGCAGGCCGTCGCCCGGGGGAAGAAGTACGCGACGGCCGCCGGCTGTTCAGTTCCCACGCCCGATCCGGCCTGCCTGCGGGCCAAGCCGGCCAGTGAACTGCAGGCCGACGCAAAGGACTTCATCGGCGGTGTCCTGACCGGTCCGCTGCCCGTGTCCGGGGTTCCCGAACTGCCCGTCCCACCACTCGAGGCCGCACGCACCGGCCGTACCGCCGACGTCCCCCTCCTCATCGGCCACACGCGCGACGAAGTACGCAGGTGGGCGCTGCCGCTCGCGCAGGCGACAAAGGAGCAGTACGAGCGAGCGGTCCGGATCGAGTTCGGGGACGAGGCCGACGCCGTACTCGCGCACTATCCGTTCAGCGCCTATGGCGACTCGTACACCGGGGCATACGCCTTCGGCGCTCTGTGGGATGACAGCAGCGCCTTCTACGGGCTCGGGGGCTGCCAGTACCAGAAGCTCACGGCCCAGTTCGCGAAGCGGCAACCGCGCACGTATTTCTACGAGTTCGACGACCCGCACCCGCCCACCGAGGGGTCCCCGGCCGGTTTCGACCCGGGGGCCTCGCACGGCAGCGAGCTGTCGTACCTCCTGCCCTCGTCGGGGACCTCGAACCCGCTCTCTCCCGAGCAGCAGCGACTGTCCGGGGAGATGGTGCGCTACTGGGGATCGTTCGTGAAGCACGGGAACCCCGCTGCCCCGGGACTCGCCGCCTGGCCCTCGTACCGGTCCGGGAAGTTCATGTCCCTACTGCCGGGCGGTGAGAGCCGGACGCTGAAGACCGGGGTGTACGAGGCGCGTCGGCAGTGCGCCTTCTGGAACTCCATCGACTACGACTGGCTCCCCGTCGACCCGGGCCAACTCGCCGCGCAGGCAGGCGTTTCGCAGTCCTGACCGGTCCGACCAGGCACGCACGAAGGGCCCCCTCCGGCGGGAGGGGGCCCTTCGGATTCCCGCGAAAAGGAGAGGCCGCGTCAGTTCGCGGCGCCCCCCAGGTCGAGCACGATCTTGCCCACCGCCGCGCCCGTGCGCAGCCGCTCCACCGCCTCGCCGAGCGCGTCCATCCCGTAGCTCTCGTACGGCAGGGACAGCGCGCCCGAGGTCAGGTCCGGCAGCAGGCGCAGCACCTCGGGGGCGACCTCCTGGCTGCGGGAGATCATGTTGACCGGCAGGAGGGTGACGTCGGCGAGGAAGAAGTCCGCGAGGTCCAGGGTGAGTTCGCGGCCGGCGGTGTAACCGAGGAGGGCGGCGCGGCCGCGCGGGCGGACCAGGGTGAGGGCGTCGCGCAGGATCCGGCCGCCGACGGTGTCGATGAGGACGTCGACCTTGCCGCCGATCGTTTCCTCGGAGAGGTCCTTGGCAAGCAGGGCCTTCGCGGCGTCGGGGACGTGCTCCAGCTTCGTCGGGCGGCCGACCGCGCCGATCACCTCGGCGCCTGCGCGGGCCGCGAGCTGGACTGCCATGGCTCCGACCGCGCCGGACGCGCCGGTGACCAGCACCCGCTCGCCCGGCCGCACCTGCGCGATCGAGTGCACGGTCGCCCAGGCGGTGCCGACCGGTGAGAAGTAGATGCAGGCCAGAGCGGGGTCGGTGCCCTCGGGCATGATCTCCGCGGCGGTGTCCGGCACGAGCGCGTGCTCGGTCCAGGCGCCGTCGCGGCTCAGGCCGAGGCCCTCGCCGCGCAGCCGGACGAGGGCGCCGACGGGGTGGGTGTCCGAGGCGAGGACGTGGCCGCTGCCCTGGGTGCCGGGGACGAACGGCAGCTCGGGCAGGATGCCGAACTGTCCGTCGAGGATGTTCAGGTCCAGATGGGCGGCGGTGGCCGCCGCCATCCGTACGAGGGTGTGACCGGGGCGCGGCTCGGGGACGGCCCGCTCGGCGAGGCGGGGCAGGGCGCCGAACTTCTCCAGGAGCAGGGCCCTCGATGTCGTTGCGGAAGTGCTCACGTGCTTGCGTTCTCCGTTCTTGTCCCCGTTGGCCGGGCTTGTCCCCACACTCACACCTTAGCTCCGTACTTGTGCAGTACACGCATCGCGATGAGGCGCAGGATCCGGTCGTAGACGAGGCCCAGGATTCCGAGGGTGATGATGCCGACGAAGACCCAGTCGATGCGGCCGTAATTGCGAGAAGTCCAGATCAGGGAGCCGAGGCCCACCTGGGATGCGACGATCTCGGCCGAGACGATCGTCAGGAAGCTGTTGCCCATGGCGAGACGGGCTCCCGTGAGGATGTACGGGACGGTGGACGGCAGCACGATCCGTTGCAGGATCTGCCGGCGGCTCGCCCCGAGGCTGGCCGCGGCCCGCAGTTTGTTCTCGTTGACGGCCATCACACCCGCGCTGGTGTTGAGGGTGACGATGAAGACGGCCGTGTAGAAGATCAGGACCACCTTCGAGGACTCGCCGATGCCCAGCCACACCACCGCCAGGGTCACGAAGGCGACGGGCGGGATGAAGCGGAAGAACTCGATGTAGGGCTCCAGGAGCTGGCGGACGATCCTGATCTGGCCGATCAGCAGGCCGATGGGCGCGCCGACCACGACGCCGAGGCCCCAGCCGATCAGGATGCGGCGGCTGGAGGCGATGACTGAATTGGTCAGGGTGCCGTCGGACGCCAGTTCACCCGCGGCCGACAGGGTCTGGCTGGGTGAGGCCACCAGGGATGGGCCGTACTTCATTGCTACGAGCTGCCAGATTCCCAGGCCGACGAGGACGGCGAGGGCGTACAGGCCGAGGGTGCGCAGTCCCTGCCCCCGCGCCCCACTGCTGCGGGGCGGGCGGGTGCGTGTGCGGGCCGGGGCCGGGCCCTCGGTTGTGGTGATCGTCATGCGCCTTTCGCCTCCCGGTCGAGCTGGTCGTCGAGTCCTTGGTCGCGCATGGCCTTGCGGACCTCTTCTCCGATGTCCTCGCGCAGCTTGTGGCGCAGGCGCACGGCGGCGGGGTCGGACTCGTCGCGGGGGCGCGGCAGGTCGACCTCGTACAGGGACTTGATGGAGGCCGCGGGGCCCGCCGTCATGACGGCGATCCGGTCGGCCAGCAGGATCGCCTCGTCGATGTCGTGCGTGACGAAGACGACGGTGCAGCCGGACGCCCGCCAGATCCGGGCCGTCTCCTCCTGGAGCACCTGCCGGGTCTGCGCGTCGAGCGCGCCGAAGGGCTCGTCCATGAGGACGACGTCCGGCTCGTTGGCCAGGACCCGGGCGATCTGGACGCGCTGGCGCATGCCGCCGCTGAGCTGGTTCGGGTAGCGGTCCGCGCAGTGACGCAGGCCGACCAGGCCGAGGAACTCCTCGGCGGCACGGTCCTGTTCGGCGCGCGAACGGCCACGCATGCGGGGCCCGAAGGTGACGTTCTGCCGCACTGTCAGCCAGTCGAAGAGGGCTTCGCTGCTCTGGAACACCATGCCGAGTTCGGGGTCCGGGCCGCTGATGGGGGCGCCGTCGGCGGTGAGTGTCCCCTCGCTGACCGGGAGGAAGCCGGCCATCGCCGACAGGAGAGTGGACTTGCCGCAGCCGCTCGGGCCGAGCAGGCAGAGAAACTCGCCGGCCGGGATGTCGAGGTCGATGTCCCGGACGGCCTGGAAGTCGCCGAAGGAGATCCCGGCGCCTTCGGCGCGCAGGGCTGCTCCCCGGCCCTGCGCGCGCTCCGCCCCGGCAGGAGGGGGCGTCACGGTGTCCACCGTCCCGGCGTCCTCCGCCGGCACGGTTGTCGTGTCCTTCTCGATCCCTTTGGTCATCGGGATTCCTTCGTGTTGGCGGGGAGCCAGCCCCTCTGGACGGCGCCGGACACGTCGGGGCGGGTCTTGACCTTGCCGGTGTCGACGTAGAACCGGGCCGTGTCGTCGTAGCCCTTCAGGTCCTTCGCGGTGAAGTCGCGGACGCCGAAGTCGATCTCCTTCACCGCGGTGAGGGTCTGGGCCGTGGGGATCTTCGCCGCTTCCTTGGTGGCCCGTGCGGCGGCTTCCGGGTCCTTCTCGGTCTTCTTGGCCGCTTCCGCGAGCGTCTCGGCCACCTTGGCGGCGACGTCCTTGTGGTCCCCCAGCCAGGAGGACGTCGAAAGGAGCCAGTGCTGGTAGCTGAGCCCGTAGTCGCCCGTGGTCTCCACGATCCGCGAGCCGAGGTCCTTCCCCTTGGTCGGCCACGGCTCCCACAGGACGTATGCGTCCACATCGCCTTTGTCGGCCAGGGCCGGGATCTCCGCGGGGTCGCTCGTCACGAACTCCACCGACTTGGGGTCGATGCCCTTCGATTCGAGGAACCGGGTGGCCGCCAGCTCGGACAGGCCGGGGACCACCGCCATCTTCCGGATCTTCGCGGGGGACTTCACATCGGGGCCGAGGACGACCTTGAGGTACTGCCCGGAGTTCTCGTACACGGCGAGCGGCCTCAGGTTCGGGTGCTGTCCGAGCACGCCGATCGTGGTGGCGTCGGAGTTCCCGGCCATCTGGACCTGTCCGGCGCCCAGGGCGTCGACGCCTTCCCCGCCCTTGGCGAACTGGACGAGGTCGACGTTCACGCCGTGCTTGGCCCACAGTCCCTCCTTGTCGGCCACGTAGAACGGCGCGTATGCCCCGTCGATGCCGACGGCGATCCGCACCTGCGGGCCGCTCGCCTTGCCGCCGGAGCCCGAGTCGGCTCCGGTATCGGTGGTGCCCGCGCCGCATCCGGTCACGGCGAGCAGTGCCGCGGCGAGGAGGGCGGAGCCGGTGATGCGATGGACCGGACGGGACGCTGTGCGCATGGTCACCTCTGAGTAGGACACTTCTCGGCGGGTCATCAGGTGCGGGTCCGTGAGTTGGCGCAAACTACTTCCCTCCGGGGGCCGGAGGCTTGCGTCCCGGTCCGTTCAGCGGAACGGCCCGCGGGGCTCGGTCACCCGGCGTGACGGTCGTACCAGCCGCGCAGCAGCACGGTGTCGTACTCGGGTGCGCTCTTGATGAGCTTCTGCGCGAGGAGGAAGTCAGCGATCTTGCGGGAGGAGGTGACATCGGCCGACGTCAGGGCACGGGATCTGAAGGAGATCTCGCCGATGGCCTTCTCCGTTCCAGCCACCGGCAGTTGGGCCTGCTCATGGGCCGCGAGGGCCCCCGCGTGCGGGTCCTTCGTCACCAGCCGGTCGGCCTCGGCGACCACCTTGAACACCTTCCCGGCGAGCTTCTGGTTCCCCTTCAGCCACTTCTGGTCCGCGAGCAGCCACTGCCGGTACGTGACACCGAAGTCGCCGGTGGCACCGGCGATGTGACCGCCCGCCTCGACGCCCTTGGTCACCCAGGGATCGAAGAGGATGTAGCCGTCGATGTCGCCGCGCCGGAGCATGCTGGGGATCTCCTGCGGTGAACTCTGCTGGATCCTGACCGAGTTCGCGTCGATGCCGTGGTGTCGCAGGTACTCGTGTGTGGCGTACAGGCCGATGCCCTGGATCGACCCCATCGACTTGATCTGCCGCGGCGAGGTGATGCCCTTGCGCAGTACGACCTTGAGGAGGCGGCCCGAGGACTGGAAGACGCCCAGGGCCCGCAGTTCCGGATTGCTCACCATCTGCGGAAGTGCGGTGGAGTCGGCGTTGGCCGACATCTGCGCGGTGCCGGCCGTGACCGCCTGTGCGGCGGCAGGACCGCCCTCCACCTTCACCAGTTTCACGTCGAGGCCCGCCTTCTCGAACATGCCGCGCTGGGCGGCGAGATACAGCGGTGCGTACGAGGCGTCGACTCCCAGCGCGATCCGTACGGTCGGGCTGCCGCCGCCTGAGGTTCCAACCGAGTCGGTGCTGCCCGCACCGCAGGCGGTGGCGAGGAGGAGGACGAGCAGGGTGATCAGGGCGGCCGCCGGGCGCCCTGCCGTGCGTTGGTTCCGTGTCATCCGGGTCATCCGTGTCATCCGTGTCATCAGGTGGGACCTTCCGGGATCGGAGCGCGGTCGAGGTGGCGGAACGCTGGCACCGCGCAGGGGCTACGGAAAGCACCCCGTCCCATCTGGCGGACCGGCCCGATTGAGACGACTCCGGGGCCGTTCTTACGCTCCAGCGATCTCAAGGTCGAACGGCAAGGAGCACGTATGCCCCGCAAGAGCACGATCGAGGGCACATCCGCGACGCGACGCGTGGTCATCGCGTCCGTCGCCGGCAACATGATGGAGTGGTACGACTTCTTCCTCTACACCACCGCTGCCGCGCTGGTCCTCGGCACGGTCTTCTTCCCCTCCGGCGAGAACCCGCTGCTCGGCACGATCGCCGCGCTGGCCGGTCACGCCGTGGGGTTCGCCGCCCGCCCCATCGGGGGCATGATCTTCGGTCACATCGGTGACCGGCGGGGCCGCAAGGCCGCCCTCATGGGGACGCTCTCCCTGATGGGCGGCGCCACCTTCTGCATGGGGCTGCTGCCCTCGTACTCCACGGCCGGTCTGCTCTCGCCGCTGCTCCTGGTGCTGCTCCGGGTGTTGCAGGGTGCGGCGGCCGGCGGCGAGTGGGGCGGCGGCGTACTCATCATCACCGAGAACGTCCCGGCCGAGCGGCGCGGCTTCCTCGCCTCCTTCAGCTCCACCGGCATGGGCCTGGGCTTCGTGCTGTCGGCGCTGGCGCTGTGGCTCGCCGAGCAGGTCTCGGGCGACGGCTTCCTCGCCTGGGGCTGGCGACTCCCGTTCCTGGCCAGCGCGGTGATCTTCGTGGTGGGGATCTACATCCGCCGCAACCTCGGCGAGACGGACAGCTTCGAGGCCGACTCCGCGAAGGCCGAGGCCCCGGCTCACTCGCCCCTGCGGGAGGTGCTGCGACGTCATCCGCGCCAGGTGCTGTTCGCGATGGCGCTGCGCTTCGCCGACAGCGGCGCCAGCTACATCTTCATGTCCTTCTCCCTCGTGTACGGGGCGTACGTGGGGATCTCGTCGAACGTTCTGTTGTGGGCCGGGATCGCCGGAATGCTGCTGGACTCGGCGATGATGGTCGTCTTCGGCCGGCTCTCCGACAAGGTGGGCAGGCGGCCTGTCTACATCGGCGGGGCGATCGGCATGCTGCTGTGGGCCGCGCCCTTCTTCCTGCTCATGAACACAGGATCGACCGCCGCGGTGTGGGTGGCGTTCCTCGTCGGGCACATCGCCATCGCCGCGATGATCGGGGTCCAGCCCTCGTACTTCTCCGAACTGTTCAGCACCAGCACCCGTTACTCCGGGATGGCGCTCGGCCACGAGCTGTCGTCGGCGATCGCCGGCGGCCTGTCGCCGGTCGTGGCCGCGGCGCTCCTGGCCGCCACGGGACACTTCCTGCCGATCGCGCTGCTCACCATGGGCATGGCCGTCGTCACGCTGGTGGCTCTGATCTTTTTCGCACGTGTGCCCAAGGACGGCGGTGGCGCGGGGGCGGATGCGCGGGATACGGACCCGGCCGAGGAGGGGGTCGGCACACCCGTTGCGTGAAGTTCACATGCCGGACCCTCTAGGCAACATGGCATTGATGCACTTCAAATGGCTTTACCGCCATGCGAAGAAGTGAGGGACGCCGATGGGCTCGTACGCCGACGAAGAGGTTCTGCTGCCCAATTCCGTGCTCGGGAAGGCTCAGCTGCTGCTCGCCGCCTTCGAGTCCGGTGCCGACCGGCTGCGGCTGAGCGAGCTGAGTCGCCGGTCGGGGGTGCCCAAGGCGTCGGCGTACCGTCTCGCCCAGGAACTGGTGCAGTGGGGTCTCCTCGACCGGCACGGGGAGATGTACGAACTCGGCATCCGGCTCTTCCACCTGGGCGAGCGGGTGCCCGCGTCCGCGGTGCTGCGCACCGTCGCCCGTCCGCTGATGGCGGACCTGTTCACACGTACCCGCGCCGCCGTGCACCTCGCTGTCCTCGACGGCACCCACGTCCTGTTCCTGGAGAAGATCGCGGGTGAGGCCAACGTGCTCACCCACTCCTACGTCGGCGGCCGGCTGCCCGCTTCCTGCACCGCGACCGGTCAGATGCTGCTCGCCCTGGCCCCGGACGGCACCGAGCAGGTGGCGGCCCTCGCCCGCGGCGGCCTTCCCATGATGACGCCGCGCTCCGTGACGGATCCCGAGGCGCTGATGCGGCGCCTGTCCGCGGCGGTCCGGCACCGGTACGTGCTGGAGGTCGAGGGGGTCAGGCCCGGGTACGCCAGCCTCGCCGTGCCGGTGGCCGCGGGCGGCCTCGCACACGCCGCGCTCTCGATCACCGCGCCGGTCGCACAGGTGACGGTGGACCGCGGCCTCGCCGCGTTGCGGGCCACCGCCGAGAGCATCGAACGCGGTGTGGCGCAGAAGGCGTCGTACGACGCGGGGCACGCGGTGGGCTGAGCACCCCGTCGCACCCCCGGGCCGCACCTCTAGGCCGCACCCCTGGTCCGCACCCCTGGTCCGGTCAACAGAACACGGCGGTGGTCCACCTCCCCGCCCACGGTGATCGTGGGATTCCGCAAAGGCTGCGGTCACGTAGAGGGAGGAGCCGTGGTGCGAACAGACACGGACCCGACAGCACTGCGCGTGCTGGATCTGACCGACGAACTCGCTTACCAGGGCGCTCGGTTGCTCGTCGGGACCGGCGCCGACGTCGTCCGGATCGAACCGGGAGCGGGCCTCGACCCGGCGGCCCGTGCGCACTGGCACGCGGGCAAGCGCTGGACCCCGGTGCGCGACGCGGCGGAGCTCGACGCACTGGCGGCGGAGGCCGATGTCGTGCTGGAGAGCGGACCCGTGGCACAGCTGCGCGGCCTGCGCGAGGACGGATCGTCCCGCTGGCCGCACGCGGTGCACGTGGTGGTGACGCCGTTCGGTCTGACCGGGCCGCGCCGCGACTGGGTCGGCGACGATCTGGTCCTGGCGTCGGCGGGCGGCATGACCTGGCTCGGCGGGCGCGCCGACGGACAGCCCAAGCCGCCGCCGCGCGAACAGGCGTTGCAGACAGCCGGGGCTCATGCGGCGATCGGCGCGCTGCTCGCCGTCGTGTCGGGAACTCCTCAGCTCGTGGACATCTCCGCTCAGGAGGCCGTCGCCGCCACGTTGGAGACCGCCGCCCTCGCCTGGATCCACGCGGGACGCTTCCCCGTGCGCAACGGAGGGGTGTACGAGCACGTCGCGCACCGGATCTTCGAGGCGGCGGACGGGTATGTGGCCGGGGGCTACTCCGGCAGCCCCCGGATGTGGACGGATCTGCTGGACTGGATGGCGGAGCGCGGCGAGGCCGGTGACCTGCTCGACGAGCGCTGGCAGGACGCCGCGTTCCGGTGGTGCGAGCGCCCCCATGTCGACGAGCTGATGCGGCGGTTCGCGAAGGGGCAGCCTGCCGCCGACATCGCCGCGGAGGCGCGCCGGCGCGCCCTGCCGTGGGCCGAGGTCGTGCCGCCCGAGCGGCTGACCGCCCATCCGCAGCTGCGCGACCGCGCGTCCCTGGTCACGGTCACCGGCGAAGGACTGCCGGACGAAGGCGTCGAGGACGTCGGCTTTCCGTGGGCGGCGCTCCCCCGGCCGGTCACCCTGCCCGCGTTCCGCGAGGCGGAGGCCGGCTCTCCGTGGCGCCGCCCCGCCCCGGCGCCCCGGCAGCAGGAGCGGCCGAAGTCCCGGGCCATGGAGGGCGTTCGGGTCCTCGATCTGACCTGGGTACTCGCAGGACCGTACGTGACCAAGCAGTTCGGGGAGCACGGCGCGGACATCGTCAAGGTCGAATCGCGGCACCGCAAGGACCCCACGCGCTTCGCGCCGTCGATGCATCTGAGGCCGGGCGCCGACCCCGACGACAGCGGCTACTTCCTCAACTTCAACCGCAACAAGCGCAGCGTCGCCCTCAATCTGCGGACCGAGGAGGGCCAACGGCTGGTGCGCGAGCTGGTCCCGCACTGCGACGTCGTCGTGGAGAACTTCAGCCCGGGTGTGCTGGCCCGGTGGGGCATGGACTACGCCTCGCTGCGCGAGCTGAACCCGGACGTCGTCCTGGTGTCGATGGCGGGAGTCGGGCAGACCGGGCCCTGGCGCAAGGCCGTGACATTCGCCGACACCCTCGCCGCGATGTCCGGCCTGTCCTACGAGACACGTGACCCGGGCGGCCCGCCACAAGGGCTCACCTTCGGGCTCGGTGACATGATCGCAGCCAACTCGGCGGTGCTCGCCACGCTCGACCTGCTGGCGCGGGGCCGCGGCGGACACGTGGACCTGTCCCAACTGGAGGCGATGGCCGCGACGATGGGCCCGGCGGCCCTGGAGCCCGTCCTCGGCACCGGTGCCCCCGATCCCCGCACGGCGGAGCATCCGAACCGGTCACTACACGCCGTGCCCCACGGTGTGTACCCGGCGGCCGGCGACGACCGGTGGGTGGCGGTGTCCGTGACGGACGAGGCACAGTGGCACGCCCTGACGCGTCTCGCCGAACTCCCCTGCGCCCACGGCGACTTGGCGGCACGGCGGGCGCACGAGGACGAGATCGATGCCGCCCTCGCCGCCTGGACGCGCGGGCAGGACGCCCACAAGCTGCCGGAGCTGCTCCAGGCCGAGGGTGTGCCGGCGGCGGTCGTGGCGACCGGACAGGACCTGGTCGAGGCCGACGAGCAGCTCGCCGCCCGCGGCTTCTACCCCGTCCTGGACCATCCTCTGGCCGGGCCGGTCCCGCACGAGGGCATCGTCGCGCGGCTGGCGGCGACGCCCGGCGGGCTCGACCGGCCCGCACCGCTCCTCGGGCAGCACACGGATGAGGTGCTGCGAGAACTGCTGGACCTGAGCGATGAACAGCTGGCGGCACTGACCGCCGAGGGAGTGACGGAATGAGCGAGACGAAGATGACGCAGGGCGACACACCCCAGGAGCAGCCCTCCGTACTGCACGTGACGCGCGACGGCGCCGTGGCCACCGTCCGCGTGGACCGGCCCAAGGCGAACGCTGTGAATCCGGCGATGATCGAGGAGTTCCTCTCGGCCCTGTCGCCGCTGACCGCGGACCCGGAGGTGCGCTGCATCGTCATCACCGGCACCGGCCGGTTCTTCATCGCCGGCGCCGACATCGCCGTCATGCGGGACCTGTCCGCGGAGAACCAGGCGAAGATGCGCCGCTGGATCCACGTACAGCGGGTGATCGAGCAGGCGCCCAAGCCGGTCGTCGCGGCGATGAACGGCCACGCGCTGGGCGGCGGCGCGGAGTTGTCGCTCGCCTGCGACCTGCGGATCCTCTCGGAGGAGGCCACGTTCGGGTTCCCGGAGATGCGGCTCGGGCTGTTCCCGGGGGCCGGTGGCAGTCAGCGACTCCCCCGGCTCGTAGGACCCCACCTGGCGAAGCGCCTGATGATCGAGGGGGAAGGGCTGACGCCGCAGCGTGCCCTGGAGCTCGGACTCGTCGACGTCGTGGTGGAACAGGCCGAGTTCGAGGCGACGGTCGCCGAGCGGGCCCGCCGCCTCGCGGCGCAGCCGACGGCCGCCATCGCCCTGCTCAAGCGGGTCGTCGACGAGGGGTACGGGCTGCCCGTCGAAGAGGCCCTGGAACGCGAGGAGAAGGGCGTCGCCGACCTGACCGGGACGGCCGACGCGGCGGAGGGGCTTCAGGCGTTCATCGACAAGCGGGCTCCGGTGTTCATCGGACACTGAGGCCGCTCCGACGCGGGTGATCCGGTTCCGGTGACCGGACCGCCCGTGTTGGTGTGTTCCCGGACGTTCCGCATGCTCGGCGGATGAGTTCGCTACAGCACACCGAGACACAGCACTCCGAAGAAGCCGCGCAGAACGGGCCCGTGCTCGTCACGGGCGGCACGAGCGGGATCGGCCTTGCCGTCGCGGAGGCGGTGGCCCGTTCCGGGCGCCCGGTGGTGGTCACCGGGCGTTCCGAGGACCGCTGCCACGCCGCGGCGAAGCAGCTCGAAAGCATCGCGGGCGAACGCCGGTTGGCACTGGTCGCGGACACCACCGACCCTGAGGCGCTGGCCGCGGTCGTGAGCCGGGCCGCCGAACTCTGGGGCCCCGTCACCGGCCTGGTGACGGCCGCCGGGCAGCTGGCCCGCGGCTCGGTGCTCGACCTGACACCCGACGACTTCCGCGCCGCCCTCGACACCAACGTCATCGGAACCTGGCTGGCGATCCGCGCCGTCCTGCCCGGCATGCTCGACGCCGGACACGGCCGCATCGTCACGATCGGCTCCGTGCTCGGCTCGACGGGCGCCCCCGAACGGGGTGGCTACGCCGCCACCAAGGGCGCGGTCGCCGCGCTCACCAGGTCGGCGGCCCTGGAGGTCGCCGGGACCGGCGTCACCGTGAACTGCGTCGCGCCCGGCCCCGTCCGCACCCCGATGAACGAGAGTGACGCCACGACCGACGCCGCCGCCCAGGCCGCCTTCACCGCCAAGGTGCCGCTCGGCCGCTGGGGCACGCCCGAGGACATCGCGCACGCGGTGCTCCCGCTGCTCGCCGCCGGCTCGTCCTTCACCACGGGCGCGCTGCTGCACGCGGACGGCGGCTACACCGCGCAGTGAACGGTCACCCAAGTCACCCACGTCACCCAGCGGGAGCGGTTCGCTGAACGGACCGCGACGCTGGGCCCGCGCCCCGCGCGGTGATGGGCTCGACACCGTATCCCCCGCAGTCGTACAGAAGGACGGAAGGACTCGCATGTCACCAGCACCGGAGAGCCACTACGCGGACGGCGCGGGCATCCGCTACCACTACCACGACCTCGGCTCGGGGCCCGACACCGTCTTCCTGCACGGTGGCGGCCCCGGCTGCACCGCATGGAGCGACTTCGGGCCCGTCGCGGACCTGTTCGCGGCCGACCGGCGCTGTCTGCTCGTCGACATCCAGCAGTACGGCAAGTCGGAGAAGTCCCCCATCAAGGGCCCGATGTGGGACCACCACGCGGCGAAGACCGTCGGCCTGCTCGACACGCTCGGCGTCGACCGCGCCGACTTCGTGTGCAGCTCGTGGGGCGGCACCATCGCCCTCAACCTCGCCGCGAAGTACCCGGAGCGCGTCCGGTCCCTCGTGATCACCGGCAGCATGCCCGTCTTCTACGGGCCGCTCGCCCCGCTCCCCGAGAACGGTCATCGCGGCCGCACGGCCCGCGACGTCTACTACGGCGGCGAGGGCCCGACCCGCGAGAAGATGCGGGACCTCATCACGAAGCTGGAGTGGTACGACGGCTCGAAGCTCCCCGAGGAGACGCTGTCGATGCGCTACGAGCAGAGCCTCGACGACGAGGAGCGCGCCCTTGCGGCCATGTCCGACTCGCCGCGCGGCGACTGGCAGGACCTCACCGAGGAACTGGGGCAGATCCAGGCTCCCACGCTGTTCATGTGGGGCATGCAGGACGCGTTCCTCACCCCGGACTACCCGCTGATGCTGGCCCGCATGGTGCCGAACGGGAACCTCCACGTGATGGACCACACCTCCCACCACCTCGAGGAGGAGCGCCCCGAGGCGTACCACTCGGTGGTCAGTGGCTTCCTCGACTCCTTGAGCTGAAGCTTCCCCCCTCCCCAACTGCCTTACGGAGCAAGCCCCATGTCGATCTGGACCGAGATCAGCCCGACCCCCTTCCGCGTCGAGTACGTCGACGCCGCCGGAGTCCCCACCCGCGCCCTGCGCGCCGGCGACCCGAACGCCCAGGCCGTCGTCTTCCTGCACGGCACCAGCGGCCACCTGGAGGCCTTCGCGCGCAACATCACCGCGCACGCCGCCTACGACCTGCACGCCATCGACATGCTCGGCCACGGCTACACCGGCAAGCCCGACAAGCCGTACGAGATCGCCGACTACGTCGCCCATCTGCTCGACTACCTGGACGCCGTCGGTGTCGACAGCGCACACATCGTCGGCGAGTCGCTGGGCGGCTGGGTCGGCGCCCGCGCCTCCGTCGAGCACCCTGAGCGGGTGCGCAGCCTCCAACTCCTTTGCTCCGGCGGCACGGTGGCCAACCCCGAGGTGATGGACCGCATCCGCACCAGCACCAAGAAGGCCGTCACCTCCGACGACATCGAGCTGACCCGCAAGCGGATGCGGCTGCTGATGGCCGACGACGCCTCCGCCACCGAGGAACTCGTCGAGGCCCGGCACGCGATCTACCACACGCCGGAGTTCGTCGCGGGCGTCGACAACCTGCTGTCCCTCCAGGACATGGAGCGCCGCAAGCGAAACCTGCTGACCCCCGAGCAGCAGGCCCGGATCACTCAGCCGACCCTGGTGGTGTGGGGCCGCAAGAACCCGTTCGGCGACGTGCCCGAGGCGAAGGCGCTGCACGAGGGCATCCCCGGCTCGCGCCTGGAGCTGTTCGAGGACTGCGGGCACTGGCCGCAGCACGAGCAGGCCGAGCGCTTCAACGCGCTCAGCCTCGAGTTCATCGGCAAGGCGGCCGGCTGATGCGGGCCGTACGGTTCCACGACTGGGGCGCCGCCCCGGTCCTCGACGAAGTGCCCGAGCCGGCCCGCGCGCCGGGAGAGGTTCTCGTCCAGGTCACGGCGGGCGGTGTCTCGCACCTCGATGCCACCGTCGCTTCCGGTGACTTCGAGCTCAAGCCCCAACTCCCCTACGTCGGAGGGGTCGAGGGCGCGGGCACGGTCCTGGAGGCGGACGCCGACTCCGGCCTCGCGCCCGGGACGCAGGTCGTGCTGCGCGGCGGTGGCCTGGGCCTGCTGCGCGACGGAACGTGGGCGGAGCGGGTCAGCGTGAAGCGCAAGGCCGTCACGCCGCTCGCGGCCCCGCTCGACCCGGCCGTGGCGGCGAGTTTCTTCGTCCCGGCCACGACCGCGTACGTGGCTCTGCACGACGTCGCCCGGATCGGCCAGGACGAGAACGTCGTCGTGGTGGGCGCGGCGGGCGCGGTCGGCGCGATGGTGGCGCAGCAGGCGCTGGCCGCGGGCGCCCGGGTGACCGGTGTGGTCGGCCGGGAGGACCAGCTGGCCGATGTGCCGAAGGGGGTGGAGGCCGTGACACTGGAGGGCGCGGCGGACCTCGCCCGGGACCGTGCGGCGTCGCTGCTCGTCG
Organism: Streptomyces sp. NPDC102360; assembly: GCF_044766085.1. Taxonomy (NCBI): domain Bacteria; kingdom Bacillati; phylum Actinomycetota; class Actinomycetes; order Kitasatosporales; family Streptomycetaceae; genus Streptomyces; species Streptomyces sp. NPDC102360. The sequence continues at coordinate 215,753 of NZ_JBIWLG010000010.1, forward strand.
ACACGCTCGGCGGCTCCGGCCTCGTCGGCCGCAGCCGGTGGGTGCGGCAGGGCGGTCGCGCCGTCGTCATCGGGTACGTGGCGGGCCCGCACGTCGAGCTCGACCTGCCGAGCTGGCTGCTCGACGAGGTGGCGCTGGTGCCGGTGAACATGATCCGCCAGGAACGCCGGGCCCGGGAGGTCTCCGGCGACCTGGTCCGGCGGCTCTCCGAGGGTGAACTGAGCCTGACGGTCGATGAGTTCGGCCTGGCCGACGCGCCCGCGGCGCTGGACGCGCTGCGGGGCGGGCGAGTGCGGGGACGAGCTGTGCTGCTGCCCGGGTGAGAGCCCGAGGCTGAAGGGCGTGGGAACTGGTCGGAGTTCCCACGCCCTTGTGGAAGGCGTGCGCTGCGCGCGGCATCTCACCGCCCGTCCGGCACAGCCTCCTGGCCGCACCGGTCCCACGTCCCCCCGGTCACCCCTCGCTCCCGCAGCACGGACTTGCGTACCTTGCCGGTTTCCGTGAGCGGCAACGCCGCGACCACGTCCACGTACCGCGGCACCGCGAAGACGGGAAGCTCCCCCGCGCAGTGGCGCGCCACCTCCGCCGCGTCCAGCACTCGGCCCGCACGCGGCACCACCGCCACCATCACCTCGTCCTCGGCGAGCGCCGACGGAACCGGGAACGCGGCCGCCTGAGCGACATCGGGATGTGCTCGCAGCGCGGTCTCGACCTCGTACGACGAGATGTTCTCGCCGCGTCGCCGGATGCAGTCCTTGACACGGTCGACGAAGCGGAACCAGCCGTCGGGCTCGCGGACCACGCGGTCCCCCGTTCGGCGCCACGAGCCGGGCTCCAGTGCGGCGTCCCCCAAGTACCCCGTGGCGAAGGCGTGTTCCCGGTCGGTTCGGACCACGAGTTCCCCGGGGGTTCCGTCCGGCACTTCGGCGAGGTCCGCGTCGACGACCCGCGCCTCGAAGCCGTCGCGCACCGTGCCCATGTAGCCGGGGCGGCAGTCCCGCGGTACGGAGCCGATGACCATGTTGGTCTCCGTGGAACCGAACCCGTCGACGAGCGTCACACCGAAGCGTTCGCGGAACACCTCCCACAGCGGGCCGGGCGTCCCCGGGCCGAGACCGCGCCACGCCCGGTGCGCACGGTCGCCGGGCCCGGGCGGCTGGGCGAGCAGCATCGGCACCATGGCGCCGAGCAGGTACACGCACGTGGCCCCGGTCCCGGCGCCCCGCTGCCAGTGCCGCGAGGCGGAGAACTTGCGGTCCACCACCATGGAGGCGCCCACGGTCATCGCCTGTGCCAGCGTGTTGAGGGCGTTGGTGTGAAACAGGGGCAGACAGGTGTAGAGGGTGTCGTCGGCGGTCAGGCGCAGCGAGTCGGCCACGTTCCGGCCCCACCAGACGAACTGGGCGTGCGGGCAGCGCACGCCGCGTGCCGGCCCCGTGGTGCCGGAGGTGAACAGGACGGCGGCCGTGTCCTGTGGCCGGGACGGGTGCGGGGTGAGCGCCTCCTCGACGCCTGGGACGGGTGCCTGCGGCGAACCGGTCACCCATACGTCGCCCGCGTACTCCACCGCCTCCACCCGCTCGGCGAATTCCTCGTCGACATACAGGAATTGGGGCTTCGACTCGTCCAGTGCGTGCCGCAGCAGCCGCCCGTGCAGCGCGGTGTTGAGCGGGACCACGACCGCGCCGAGCCAGGCGCAGCCGAGGACCAGATCGATCAGTTCGACGCGGTTGGGGAGCAGCGCGGCGACGTGGTCGCCGGGTCGGCAGCCGCGGGCCGCGAGCGCGCCGGCCATGGTGGCTGCGGCGGTACGTGTCTGGGCGTAGGTGCGCCGGGTCCCGTCGACGGTGAGGAAGGTCCGCTCGCCGTGGTGCGCGGCGGCCGCGTCGACGAGGCCGGGAATCGTCATGCGGTTCATGAGCGGATGGTGTCCACTCGCCGCGGCCCCCTCAAGGTCGCTGGTTCGCTGACCGGTCCGCGCAGGCCCGGTCCGTTCACCGGAACAGGTTCATAGGCGGGGGGCCGGACTCCGTCGGATGCTCGTGCCGCACACCCACTTGAGCAGGAGGCCACGACGAGATGACGACGAGCGAACGATCCCCCGCCGTGAAGAAAGCCGCCGAGAAGCAGCCCGCCAAGGCGCGCCGCGCATCCGACGACAAGATCGGCCGGCAGGACTGGTCGTCCTGGCCCCACTACGATGCGGCGGCGTCCGGCTTCCGCGGCTACTGGTATCCGGTCACCTGGGCCAGCCACATCACCGGCGACCCCAAGCCGTTCACGCTGTGCGGCGAGAAGATCACGCTGATCCGTGACAGCGGAAAGGTGTACGCGCTGCACAACCGCTGTCCGCACCGCGGCGTGCCGCTGTCCGAGGGCAACCAGCAGTTCCCCGGCACCGTCAGCTGCCCGTACCACGGCTGGACCTTCGACCTGCCCACCGGCAAGCTGTCCGCGGTCATCACCGACGGCCCCGGCTGCCGTCTGACGGGCAAGCTGGGCGTGCGCACGTACGCCGTCGAGGAACGGCTCGGCATGGTCTGGGTGTACATGCCGGTCGCCGACGAGGAGGCGCCCCCGATCGACGAGCAGCTCCCCGAGGAGCTGGTGTCCAACGCCTTCGTGATGGGCGGCCGCCTCGAGCCGCGCGGCGGCAACTGGCGCTTCGCCTGCGAGAACGGCTTCGACGAGGGGCACGCCAAGTACCTGCACCGCACTGCCCTCTGGCGGCTGGTCAAGCCGATGCCGACCTGGAACATCACCAGGATCGTGCCGCAGGACCGCTGGATCTACCGCGTGCAGGACGAGGTCTACTGGGAGGCCGACTTCCCGGGCGTGGGCAAGTGGTCCAACAAGCGGTGGTGGAAGAAACAGCCGCCCAAGGAGACGTTCAACCTCGGCAACACCGGCAAGTCCGACAAGGTCGACCCGGTGATCGAGGCCCAGAACTTCCCCGGCTTCGCGTCACTGACGATGCCGGGCATGCTGCGGATCGCCTACCCCAATTTCATCCACTACGAGTTCTACGTTCCGATCGACGAAGACCACCACATGTACGTCGGCGTGATGGTCAACTTCAAGCAGGGCTGGGACACGCTCCGCTTCTACGGCAAGTACCTCGGCGCCATCCGCTGGCTGTTCCACGGCCAGTTCTCCGGCCAGGACAAGTGGATGGTCGACGTGACCGACGCGCCGCCGGAGAAGCTGTACCGCCCCGACGTGTCACTGACCTCCTGGCGCAACCTCAGCGAGGAGGAGTACGGCAAGAAGCTCGCCGCGGTCGGTGTCACCGACCCCACCACCACGGAAACGGAGGCCTGATCATGGCCCGCACCCTCTTCAAGATCCTGCTCGGCGTCGCCGTCGCGGTGGCGCTCCCCCGTGCCAAGCAGCGGTTCGCGCAGACGACGATGACCCAGGTCCACCGGGTCAACCAGTGAGCGGCGCCGACGAGTTGGACGGCCTCTCCGGTCTCGACGAGCAGCGTCGCGGCTGGGTGTCGGAGACGTGGAAGCACGTCACCGAGGAACGGCTGCGCGAGCTGATCGTGGGCCTGGTCGGTGTCCCCAGTCCGACCGGTGACGAGCGGCCGCTGGCGGAACACATCACGGGGACGCTCGCATCGGCCGGCCTGCGCGCGCACTGTCAGCCGCTCGACGCCCGGCAGGCGAACGCCTGGGCCCGCCTCGAGGGCGACGGTACCGGGCCCGACCTGATGCTGTACGCGCCCATCGACACGTTCACCGTGGGAGAGGAGAGCGAGGACGTTCCGTGGGCCGGTCCGAAGCTGCGGGAGGACATGCGTCCCGAGGCGACGGTCTACGACGACCTGGTGACCGGTCTTGGCGCCTCCAACCCCAAGGGCCACGCGGCCTGCGTGATGATGGCCGCCGAGGCGATCGCGCTCGCCGGGGTGCCGCTCACGGGGGATCTGGTGGCCGCGTTCGGCGCGGGCGGCATGCCGACCAACGCCCGGCCCGGCAGCGACCGGCTCAACACCGGTCAGGGCGTGGGCTGTTCCTTCCTCCTGGAACAGGGCGTGTGGACGGACTACGCGGTCATCGCCAAGCCGGGGTGGACCGTGTCGTGGGACGAGGTCGGCCTGGTGTGGTTCGAGGTGACGGTGCACGGCACCCACACCTACGTGGGTTCGCGCCACCGGCTCCCGTACGACAACGCGATCAGCCGCGCCGGCGACGTCGTACGACACCTGGAGCAGTGGTTCACCGAGTACGCGAAGCGGCACACCGGCGGCACGGTCGCGCCCCAGGGCGTCGTCTCGTCGGTGCGCGGCGGCTGGCCCCGACTGGCCGCCGCCACTCCGGCGGCCTGCACACTGCGCGTGGACCTGCGGATCGCGCCGGAGACCACCCCGATGCAGGCGAAGCGTGAATTCACCGCCGCTCTGCAGGAGTTGCGGCAGTCGACGCCGGGGCTCGACGCGACGGCGGAGATGATCCTGGCGATTCCCGGCACCTCCACGAGCCGCGAGAGCTGGGTCTTCCGCAGCGCGGTCGCCGGGTGGGAGGCCCTTGAGGGGCACCCGCACGAGGTGGTGACCGGGAACAGCGGTGCCACCGACGCCAACATCCTGCGCGGGCGGGGCATCCCGACGGTCCGCGTCGGCATGCCGAAGGTCACCGACGCGCCGTTCGACATCGACTTCACCCGCGGCATGAACACCGTCTCCGTAACGGAGATGCAGAAGCTGACCCGTCATCTGATCCGTACGGCGGTCGACACCGTCACCCGTTCCCGTGCGGACTGCGATGCCGCCCCGGAGCCGGAAGGAGCTACGGCATGAGCGAGATCGTGCTCGGCGTGGGGGCCTCCCACAGCACGCTGATGAACACCCACTGGGAGGAGACCCTCCACAAGGACCGCGCCGAACGCTTCCGCGACGCGCTCGGCACGGCCCGCGACGAGCTGGCCAGAACCCGGCCCGACACCGTCGTCCTGATCGGCTCCAACCACTTCCGCGGGTTCTGGCTCGACCTGATCCCGCCGTTCACCCTCGGTGTCGGGGAGTGCGTCGCGAGCGGTGAGTCCGGGACGCCGAAGGGCCCGCAGCCGGTCGATGTGCCGCTCGCGCAGCACATCGCCGACTCGCTGGTGGAGAGCGGGCGGTTCGATCCGGCGTTCTCCGCCCGGCTCCAGATCGACCACGGGCAGTCGCACGCCATCCAGTACCTGCTCGACGGGCTCGACGTGGAGATCGTGCCGCTGGTCGTGAACGTCTTCGCGCATCCGCTGCCGACGCTGGAGCGATGTCAGGAACTCGGGCGCGCCATCCGCGAGGCCGTGCTCGCCTTCCCCGGCGACCGGCGCGTCGCCGTGGTCGGCTCGGGCGGACTCTCGCACCGGCTGCCCTGGCCGGACTGGCGCGAACCGCACGGCGACGACGAGGAGTTCATGGTCGGCGCCTGGCTCAACGGGCGCAACAACTGGCAGGACTACGACAAGCGCCGCCGCGAGATCATCCGGGCCGCCGAGGCCTCCCTCACCCCGGAGTTCGACGACGAGTTCCTCACCCTGCTGGAACGTGGCGAGGCCCACCGTCTCACCGCGTACACGACGGAGGAACTGGAGAAGGTCGCGGGCAACGGCGCGCAGGAGCTGCGCACTTGGCTGCTGATGGCCGCCGCCCTCGACCACGCGCCCGCCCGGCGGCTGGCCTACGAGCCGATGCCCGAGTGGCTCACCGGAATGGGCGTGGCGGTCATCGACCCGGCCGCCGTGGACGCGGGGCAGTCGGCATGAGCGCGGCGGCCGGAGCACCGACGGCCGACCGCCGCCCGGGGCACACCGCGCCTTCCGGGTTCGTGCTCTCCGCGCGGCCGAACTCGGCGCGGGCGGAGGCCGATCCGGGCGGTGGTGCCGAGGAAGCGGGCGGCGCCGACGCGATGAACTCCGTTCTGGGAAAGGTCCGTCCGATCCTGGAGGCCTTCACCTCCGACGACGCCGCGCTCTCGCTGGCCGAGCTGGTGCGCCGGTCGGGCGCGGCCAAGGCCACGGTGCACCGGCTGGCCCAGGAGCTCGTCACCTGGGGGCTGTTGGAGCGCGAGGGCTGCGACTACCGGCTCGGTCTGCGGTTGTTCGAGCTGGGGCAGCGGGTGCACCGGCAGCGCATCCTGCGCGAGGCCGTGCAGCCGTACATGGAGGATCTCCTCCTGATCACCCGGGAGACCATCCACTTCGCCATCCCCGACAGCCTGGACGTCCTCTACCTGGACAAGATCTTCCCGCATCGCGGGCTGAACGCCGAGTCCCGGGTGGCGGGCCGACTGCCGCTGTACTGCACGGGCACCGGCAAGGCGATCCTCGCGTACTCGCCGCCTTCGCTCTTCGTCGACGTGGTCCGGGGCGGCCTCAAGCCGATCACCCGGCACACGGTGATCTCACCGGGCCGCCTGCGCGCCCAGCTCGACCGGATCCGGGAGGAGGGCATCGTCCTGGAGGCCGAGGAGATCAGACTCGGTTACGCGAGCCTGGCCGTCCCGGTGTTCGCCGGGGGCACCACCCTGGTGGGCTCGATGTCCATCACGGCGCCCACCTACCGGATGGACGCGGCGGGGTACGCGACGGCGCTACGGACCGCCGCGCTGGGCATCGGCCGGTCGCTCGCATAGCCGCGCCGCCTCGCACGCACGCGATGGGGCCCGCCGTCCGGCGGGCCCCTCGCCATGTCGTGGGACATGTCCGCCGGGACCGTCCTACTCACCGGAACGACTCCGTAGGGGGAACCACTCCCCCGTTCCTACGCTCACCACATGAGCCAACTCACCGACGACACCGACGTCCTGACCACCGACGTCCTGATCATCGGCGCCGGTCCGGCGGGCCTGTACGGCGCGTACTACGCCGGGTTCCGCGGACTGACCGTCACCGTCATGGACGTCCTTCCACAGCTCGGCGGGCAGATCAGCGCGATGTACCCCGAGAAGCCGATCTTCGACATCGCCGGCTTCCTGTCCGTGCGCGGCCGGGACCTGGTGGACGGTCTCGTCGCCCAGGCCGAGCCGTACTCCCCCCACTACCTCCTGGGCCACCGGGCCGCCGAGCTGACGCACGACGCCGACGGGCTGCCGGTCGTCCGCAGCGACCAGGGGGCGACGGTGCACGCCAAGGCGGTCGTCATCACCGGCGGCGTCGGGACGTTCACCCCGCGCCCGCTGCCCGCCGGCGAGGAGTTCCTCGGGCGCGGCCTGGAGTACTTCGTGCCGGACCCGTCCGTACACGCGGACCGCGACGTGCTGGTCGTCGGCGGCGGTGACAGCGCCTTCGACTGGGCGGCGCTGCTCGCCCCGATGGCCCGCTCGGTCACCCTCGTGCACCGCACGGCCCGCTTCCGTGCCCACGCGGCGTCCGTCGAGAAGGTCCGCGACCTCGGCGTCGAGATCGTCACCGACAGCGAGGTCAGCCGGCTCGTCGGCGCCGACCGGGTCGAGCGGGCCGAGGTCCGGCACCGTGTCACGAAGGAGACCCGCCTCGTCCCGGCCGGCACCGTCGTCGCCGCGCTCGGCTTCCTCGCCGACCTCGGCCCGTTGCAGCACTGGGGCCTCGACCTGGAGGCCCGCAAGATCACCGTAGACACCCACATGGCGACCAACCTGCCCAGGGTGTTCGCCGCGGGTGACATCACCGACTACCCCGGCAAGGTCCGCCTGATCTCGGTCGGCTTCGGCGAGGCCGCCACCGCCGTGAACAACGCGGCCACCGTCATCGACCCGGAGGCGGCCCTGTTCCCCGGCCACTCCACCGAGAAGGAGCACTGAGCACACCATGGCGTACGTCATCGGATCGTCCTGCGTCGACATCATGGACCGGTCCTGCATGGAGGAGTGCCCGGTCGACTGCATCTACGAGGGCGAGCGCAAGCTCTACATCAACCCCATGGAGTGCATCGACTGCGGCGCCTGCGAAGTCGCCTGTCCGGAGCAGGCGATCACCGTCGACCGCAAGGCTGACCCGGATTTCCGTGAGGACAACCGGCGCTTCTTCGTCGAGATCCTCCCCGGCCGCGACGCCGCGCTCGGCTCCCCGGGCGGGGCGACGCCGCTGGGCCCGGTGGGCGTCGACACCCCGATGGTGAGCGCCCGTTGAGCACGGGCGCACGCAACGCGGAGGAAGCCCGTGTGACGGTCGGCGTCCGCATCCCGCCCTGCGACCGCGCCGACCGGATCACCGCGACCGTGCGTCGGGCGGAGCAACTCGGCTTCGACGCCGCGTGGTTCCCGGACTCGCAGCTGCTGTGGCGCGACGTGTTCACCACCCTCACCGCCGCCGCGCTCGGCACCGAACGGATCGGCCTGGGCACGGCGGTCACCAACCTGGTGACCCGCCACCCCGCCGTCGTCGCCTCCGCGGCCCGCAGTGTCGCCGAACTGGCCCCGGGCCGCTTCACCCTCGGCCTCGGCGTGGGCAACAGCTCGGTCGGGCCGGTCGGCCTGCGCCAGAGCAGGACGGGCGAGATGCGCGACGGCCTCGCCCTGCTGCGCACCCTCCTGAAGGGCGACGAGCACGACTTCACGGGCCCCGCGGGAACGGTCCGCTCCCGGCTGCGCGATCCGCGGCCCGAAGTACCCCTGCATCTCGCGGCGAGCGGGCCGCGGAATCTGCGGCTGGCCGGGGAGGCGGCCGACGGCGCCATCCTCCTCAGCGGCGTCTCACCGCGCACTCTGGCGGGCGCCACGGCGCGGGTGCACGAGGGCGAGCGGGCGGCGGGGCGCCCGGCGGGAACCGTACCCATCACCGTGTCCGCGTACTGCGAGGTCACCGACGACATCGAGGCGGCGGCCCGCCGCGTCAAGCCCATCTGCGCCTCGATCGCCCAGAACGGCGGCGCCCCGTTCCTCGCCCTCGCCGGCATCGACGTCGCCGTGCCCGAGGTCGTAGGGGGCGTGTACCCGGACCTGGTGCACGCCGAGGACTGGGACGCCGCCGTGCGGGTCGCGTCCGCGTGGGTGGACGACGCGGCGGCGCTGCGGTTCGCCGAGGAGTTCTGCCTGTTCGGCACGGCCGACGACATCACACGGCGGCTGCGCGCCCTGCACGCCGACGGTGTCAGCGGGGTGTTCCTGCAACACGTGGGCTCCTACGACCCGCCCACCGACCTCATCGAAACGGTCGGCGCCTCGGTGCTGCCGGCCCTGTGAACGGCCCATCGACGGCCGCGTTCAACGGAATCGAGGCACACATGACGGACACCACGCACACCAACGTGCTGAAGAAGGGCTACGCGCGCAGTCGCTTCGGGCAGTTGCACTACGCCGAGTGCGGCACCGGCGAACCGGTGCTGCTGCTCCACCAGACGCCCCGCTCCTGGACGGAGTACCTCGACGTTCTCCCCCTGGTCGGGGCCCGGTTCCGGGCGATCGCCATGGACACCGTGGGCTACGGGGCGTCCGCGAAGCCCACCGGGCCGCACACCATCGAACGCTTCGCGGACGGTGTCACCGACCTCGTCGAGGCGCTCGGCTTCGACCGGTTCCACCTGGTCGGGCATCACACCGGCGGGGTGATCGCCGTCGAGGTGGCGGCCCGCTTCCGGGACCGGGTGGCCAGCCTGACGCTCTCCGGGACACCGTTCGTCGACGACGAGAAGCGCACCGGCCCCCACGGCAAGGTCGACCACGTCGACCCGGCACCCGACGGAACCCACCTGCGGGAGCTGTGGGACAACCGGCGCCGCTTCTACCGGCCGGGCGAGGAAGCGCCCCTGGGCCGGTACGTCATCGACGCACTCACCGTCCTCGACCGCGTGGAGGAGGGCCACGAGGCGATCCGCCGCTACGCCATGGAACCCCGCCTGCCGAGGATCACCGCACGCACCCTCGCGGTGTGCGCCCCCAATGACACGTACTCCCGGCCGTCGTTGGCGAAGTTCGCGGCGACACTCGGCTGTCCGACCAGGGTCCTGTCGGACGGCCATGTGGCGGCGCCGGAGCAGATACCGCAGGAGTTCGCCGCCACCGTCGTGGAGTGGGCCTCCGGCGGCTGATCCGGCGCGGAGACGAGCGGCGGTGCAACGCCCGAAGCCGACGCCGCGGGCCCGGCGGAGGACCGGGCCCGCTCAGGAGACCGAGGTCGGCCACACACCGCCGCGGAGCGCGGCCGACCGGATCATCGCTGTTGCTGCCGTGCCACGTCCGCGGCGAAATCCGCCCAGTCGTCCGCACACCGGAAGTTGCCCGCTTCCGAGGCCGGCCCGGACCCGTCGTAGCGGGCCACCTGCGGGTAGGGGCACAGCGGCCGTGTCATCGAGACACCGTTCTCGGGACGGTCCGCCACGTACTTGGTGGCCACCATCTTCTTCGGAGCGATCCCCCGCTCGACCCAGTTCCTGACGGCGGACAGCGCGTCGAAGGAATTGGGGCCCGGGCCACCCGTCACGTGCCCACCGCCGGGAACCATGAACAGCCGGTAGAACTGCTGGACACCGCGGAGCGACGAGCGGGCGTCGGAGCCACCGTGGTCGAGCAGGACCTGGTGGTAGTACTCGATGGGCAGCGTCGCCGCCTGGTAGTCGTCGCTCCACCCCTGGGTCATGATGAGCTTGCCTCCACGCGCCGCGAAGCGCGAGAGGTCAGTGCGCGTCGCGTCGATCCCGGGCGCCAGCTTCTTCTCCACCAGGGCCGCGTCCTTGTCGAAGTCGAAGGTGCGCCAGTCCCAGTTCGCGTCGTGGAAGACGGCCCGGCCGAACAACGCCTGCGGGTAGGACACCAGTTGCGGGTCCTCCGCCGCGTAGTGCCAGGCGGATTCGCTGCCGTAGGAGAATCCCGGATACAGCTGTTCACCGGTCCGTGGGTTGGATACCGGAGCGTAGATCCGTTCGGCTGTCGCGATCTGGGCGGCGGTCAGGCATCCGTCGCTCCGGTCGCCCTTGCACCGCAGCCGCTCCAGGGGGAATCCGCAGTCGCGCGGGTCGTTGAGGAACGGATCTCCCGGTACTCCGTCGCGGCCTGCGCACGCCTCCAGGACCGCATCGCCGAGCAGCTTGCGACTGTCCTCGTCGAGCGCGCCGTCCGGGTGTTCCGCGAGGTGCTGCGAGGCCCACAGGACCGCCATCATGACGTGGCTGTAGTCCATCCCGGGGCTCTTCGAGACAATCCCGTCGTAGTCGTCCGGGTAGTACTGCGCCTCGATCATGCCTTGCCGGCCGCCGGTGGATCCGCCCACGAAGTATGAGTACTTCGGCCCCGCGCCGTAGCGTTCCGCGAGGATCTCCTTCGCGCGCACCGTCATCAGATGAATCGACGTCCGCCCCCACATCCGGAGTCGGGCCGGGTCGCTGATCCAGGAGTTCGCCGTGTCGGACGCCGAATGTCCGGTGTCCGTGGACACCGCCGCGTACCCCGCGGTGAGGGCAGGGGCCATCGCCGAGTAGCTGATCTGCCCGGCAAAACCACCGTTGCCGACGCCCTGGAGTCGCCGGTTCCAGGAAGTGGCGGGCAGCCAGACCTCGAACGTGAGGCTGGGAGCGATCCTCGCGGTCACGCGGCAGAACGCGGGCAGGTCCCGATAGGTCTTCCCGTCGGGAGCCTTGTAGTCGCCGCGAGGCACGTTCCGCGCCGCCGTGATCTCGGTGTCCGGCAGCGAGAGTTTCGTGAGGGCGGAGCATGAACGAGCGGGGTGCGCGGCCGCGTTCGCGGCGGCGCTGGTGACACCTGACATGTGGAGAACAAGCAGAGCGCAGCTCACCGTCGCCACCCGTAGGCGCGCGAGGTGCGCCGGCCCCTTCGATCGTCGCAGAAGTGCCATGGCTCCTCTTCATGGATGTCCTTCACTCGACGGCAGCGGCTGCCCGTTCGAGTTCAGGGCGGGATGCTTGCGAACCCGCACGATGCCCGCAAGGCAGCCGGTCCGTTCATCGGACCTCTCGCCCCGCCCATTGCCTTCTGAGTAGAGCCCGAAGTGGGCTCGTGACCTCCGGGCCGGTATAGCTCCTCGCCCCTGTCGTTGATGATCCGGGGGCTGCCGCCGAGCGGGCCCGCCGCAGCCACCATCTCGCCGAGCCGGAGAACCGCCTGATCGTCCGCCGGCTGGAGCGGGAGTGGGAACAGGCCCTGGCCGAACAGCAGCGGCTGACCGAGGAGCACGACCGCTTTACCCGCTCCAGCCCAAAGACGCTCACCGCGGCCGAGCGGCAGACGATCACCGACCTGGCCGGCGACATCGACGGACTGTGGCACGCCGGCAGTACGACCACGACGGACCGCAAAGAGATCGTCCGGGCCGTCGTGGAAAAGGTCGAAGTGACGGTGATGGGGACCAGCGAACAGGTGCGGGCCCGGATCGTCTGGGCCGGCGGAGCCGACACCACTGACACCTTCGTACGACCGGTCCAGGCCCTGGACCAGCTCAGTTACTACCTGCAACTGGCCGCACGGATCCGGGAACCGGCCGGCTTGGTTGCGCTCGACGACTTCCACGTCGATGCCTGTCTTCTGCCCGTGATCGATGACGGCGGACTTGAACCCCTGGTCCACCAGGGCCCTGTGCACCGTGTCGGTGTCGGCGGCGACCTCGTCCAGCAAGGCGATGCCGGCGGCGTTGTCATGCGCGGACGCAGCCAACACCACTACCGCGATCACCAGACCAAGAACATCAACTGCCAGGCCGCGCTTGCGGCCCGGGACTTCTTGCCGCGCCCCTTCCGGGTGGTACCGGCGGGCACCCCAGCAGCCGCGTGCAGGCTCTGTCACCGGGCCTGAGGCCCGCCACTACTACGTCATCGCCACCCAGCGGGAACGCCGACTCCCGAATCGTGGCCTATGGCACCTCACTTTCAACGAGCAAACTGGCGTCACTGTGACAAGGCGTCGCCTTGTCTAAATAGGGGAGGCGAGAGGCGGGGTGGTCCGAAATTTACAGCCATTGAAACAAAGGGGGTGGATGCTACCCTTTTACGACTGCATGAAAACCCTGGCGCTGCCCCATATGTAAGGAGGAGGAAGTGTTCCTCGCGTCCAACCCCACCCCCTCCGAGGCGGTGCGAATATTTGGCACCCTCCTGGGAGGGGCGGTCGGCGGAGTGCTCGGCTCATCAATATCCACTCAATTCGGCCTGCTAGACCCGACGGCTCTCGGGGCGGGTGGAGTGGTCCTTGGAGCTCCAGCGGGATATTTTCTCGGCAAGTGCATCGTCCGGTTTTTGAAGCGATACATCGATGTCGACCGCCCCGCCTGGGGGCCCCACTAAGTGGGCGCTCCTGCCAGGACTGCCGCGACCGATTTCCTCAGGAATGACGGAATTCAACACAGTTCTCAATCTGAATGCCTGCCGCTGGCGAACCGTTGAGGCCGTCGGCGAAGCCATAGCCTTTCAGTCAACCTCATCGCTGGGCGAATGGCACGCAGAACTCACGCGCGAGCTTGAGCCGAGCGCCACGCCGCGCTCAGCTCATGGCTCGCTTTGCGCAGGGCGTACACCGGGGCCTTCGCGGCTGCCAATACCTGTGTCCTGGAATACGCAGGTCCTCCGGGTGGGCCTTGGGGCTATGGATTCGCCGGTGCCGCCTCTTGCGGTGCAGGCATGTGGGCGGGCAGCCACGGGGTTCCTACGTCTACGTGAGGGAGCACTGCGGCCGCCCCCCTGCATCGCGCGGGAGAACAACGCACCTCAACGGTAAGTTACCATCGCAAGGTGGTTAATAGCGGCAAAAGGTGCATCTGGGTCACCGGCCGGGTGGCGGGCTTGGCGCTCGCCACCCGTTTGCTGCACGTTTGTACCGCGTATTTGGAGGAGACCGCGATGGACCACCGCATCCGACGACTTGCGATATTTATAGTGCTTATCGCCGCTCTAGGACTTATTGCCATTCTTGCGGGAATTTCAGACGGCGACTGGGAGGGCTTCGGTCTTGGGGCGGCGATGATCGTGTGCGTGTGTGGTCTCATCGTGACGATTGTTCGCCGAGCCGGGGGAATGGAAGCCTCTCTTCCAATGCGTGAGGGAAAGCGTCGCATTCCAGTTCATCGGCGCATCCTTAATCGATGGAATAGTGATCGCGCTCATCGACGCGGCGCCTGATTTATCGGCGGACAACCTCTGTATTACCGAGGCAAGCCGCCCGGCTCGAAGTGCCGGCCGGAAATGAAGACGGCTCGTGGTTCGCTCAACCTCGGGCCACCGCGTGACCTCCGGGCTGTGGGCAATGAAACGCAAAGAGGTGCCCGCTGACCTGGCGGATTCCGCGGTCAGCTGTGCAGCGTGGAGGACCCCAACGGACATACGACGTCCTTCACCTATGACGATCAGGGCAACCTGGCCAAGGCCACGCCCCCGGACCCGCGCGGCGAGACCAGCTACACCTACGACGAGCTGGGCCGCCCGATCACGACCACCGACGGCCGCGGGGTGACGGTGAACTTCACCTACGACGGGCACGACCGGCCGGTGAAGACGACTCCCAGACCGTGCTCACCTACACCGCCGAAGGCAACGTCGAATCGTACGAGGACCCGGCAGGCAAGGCGACCTACGACTACGACGAGCTCAACAACCTCACCGATGACGACGAGTCCGGTCTTCACACCCTTGGCGCAGCGATCCACCGCACTCGTGTCGAGCCGGCCGCCAAGACTACCCACCGCCACTCCGGCCGTGGCCAAACTTCCGCCAACCGCGCACAACGGCACCTCCCCACAGTCAAGTTGCCCTGCCTACCCCTCGCCACCCGCCCCCACCTGCACCGCAGCCCCCGGACTCGTTCACCGGAGCGCCCCGTCAAGTCCGCTACCGGACCGGCACGTTACGGCGACTCCAGCGGCCCGCATGCAGCACGAGGTGACAGCCCCTCAGCCCGTCCGCAAAGAGCCCGCAAAGTCCGATCACACAACTGCCCCTCGCGGCACATCCGTGTAAAGGTCATCCAAGTCACCTCTCGCTCCCACGTCACCGTAGCCGCGGGCCGGAGCCGGTCAGGCACCCACATGCGGCCGAGTAATCAAGAGACCTGCTGTCCGCTCGGGGAAATGCTTCCGGACCGTCGTGCCAGAAAGGTGTCTCATACATGCCCGAGATCACACGTCGTCGTCTGCTCGGATCCCTGGCGGGCACCGCCGCCGGTGCGCTCATCGCCTCGTATCTGCCGCCCAACCTGCAAGCGGCGGCAGCCGCGACGGCCAAACCCGGCTCCCTGCGCGACATCGAGCACGTGGTCATCCTGACGCTGGAGAACCGCTCGTTCGATCACTACTTCGGCTCGCTGGCCGGGGTCCGCGGGTTCGACGACCCGGAGGCGCTGCGGCTCCCGGACGGCAAGTCCGTGTTCTATCAACCGGATCCGAAGAACCCGGATGGTTACCTGCTGCCCTGGCACCTGGACACGCACCGTACGAACGCCCAGGCCATCCCCTCCACCAGCCACGCCTGGTCCGTGCAGCACGAGGCCTGGAACAACGGCAAGATGGACAACTGGCTGCCCGCTCACCGGCGAGCCGACGGAGACGCGGTCGGGCCGTACACCATGGGCTACTACGAATGGCAGGACATCCCCTTCGACTACGCGCTGGCCCACGCGTTCACCTTGTGTGACGGCTACTTCTGCTCCCTCATGGGCCCCACCTGGCCGAACCGCCTGTACCTGATGTCCGGCACGATCGATCCGGACGGCGCTGCGGGCGGCCCGGTCATCAGCAACGTCGTGCCGCAGCCGTACCGCTGGAAGTCCTATCCCGAGCAGTTGGAGGAGGCCGGGGTGAGCTGGCGCGTCTACCAGGACGAGGACGACTACGGCTGCAACCCGCTGGAGTTCTTCCAGACATTCCAGGACGCCAGACCCGGCTCGCCGCTGCACACGCGGGGCATGCGGATCGGCCCGGCAGATCAGTTCGAGCACGACGTCAAGCGCGGCCGGCTGCCCGCCGTCTCGTGGATCATCCCGACATCGGAACAGTCCTCCCACCCGGCGTATCTCCCGGCCGCCGCAGCCGACTTCGTGGCCGGCAAGCTCGAGGCCGTCGCGTCCGACCCGAACCTGTTCTCCAAGACCGTCTTCATCATCAACTACGACGAGAACGACGGGCTGTTCGACCATGTGCCACCGCCCACGCCGCCGGCCGGCACCCCGCACGAGTTCGTGGGCGGGCTGCCCATCGGCGGCGGGTTCCGAGTGCCTTGCACCATCGTGTCGCCGTGGACGCGCGGCGGGCACGTGGCGAGCGATGCGTTCGACCACACGTCCGTCCTGCAGTTCCTGGAGCAGGTCACCGGCGTACGCGCGGCCAACATCACGGACTGGCGGCGCGAGACGTTCGGCGACCTGACGTCCGCGCTAGGCATGAAGGTGAACAAGCGGTTTCCGCCCATGCCGCCTACGCTGCCATCGTTCTGGCTGGCGGAGTACGAGGCCGGGAACCTGCCCGCGCCGACGCTTCCCGGCACGGACCAGACGCCACCGCACCAGCAGCAGTCGCCGTCCCCCATGCCGTCCCAGAAGAACCCGGGCCGGCGCCGGGGCGGCGCCCTGCGCGACTCGCCCAGCCGCCTGGACGAGGTGCGCACCAGCGCCCGCGACGACTATCCCGACCACGGCAAGGGCACCAACTTCCCCGGCATCATGGAAGCGGTGTCCAGCCAGAGCCACCTGGACGCCGCGGCGGACTCGACCACGCCCGCCGTGTATGTCGCATCGCTCGGCGGCGGGCTCGCGATCCTCGACCGGTCGTCCGGCACTCTGATCGCCGCGGTCAAGGGGTTCACCAACGCGTACGGCATCACGGCCGCCGCGGGCAAGGTGTACGTGGCGAACTCCGGCACGAACACGGTCGCGGTGGTCGACCGGTCCACCAACAAGATCACGAAGAAGATCGCGGTGGGCGTGTACCCGCACGGCGCCGCCGCCTCGCCGGACAACACCCGCGTATACGTGGCCGACACCGGCCCGGACACCGGCCCAGGCGGCTCGCGGGACATCTCGGTGATCGACGTCGCGACCGACACGGTGACCGCCACCTACCAGGCCGGCGAGGCCCCGTACACGATCGCGGTATCCCCCGACGGCGCCCGGCTGTACGTTCCCTGCAGCAACGGCCTGTACGTGCTGGACGCGGCGGATGGCCGGCGGCTGACCGTCCTGAGCGAGCTGTCCCGCACCCGAGGCGCCACGCTGAGCCCCGACGGCAAGTCCTGCTACGTCACTCTGCCGACGGACGACCGTGTAGCCGTGGTGAACACCGCCACCGGCAAAGTCGTCAAGCGCATCACTACCGGCCGCGCCCCCTGGAACGTGGCCTTCACCGGCGACGGCTCGCACGCGTACGTCACCAACGCCAACGACGACACCCTGTCGATCATCGACACGTCCCGCCTGGCCGTGACCGGCACGCTGACGGTCGGCCACATACCCACCGGCATCATCGGCGACGGCACCGACATATGGGTCGCCAACAACACGTCCAGCACCATCATCCGCGTGGACACGACGACCAACACGGTCTCGGCAACCACTCCCCTGGGCTTGAGCAACGAGCCCACTTCCCTGGTGATCGCCTAGCGATCCCCCCGTCCCCGAGCGGGGAGCGACGGTGACTGAACGCGGAGCTCCCGGTGTGCCGTTCGGAAACTCGTCGCCGCTGGTCAGGCCGCGTATCTGTACTCGCTGATCACGCCGCCGAGTGCTCGGGTACGGAGGAGGCGGTGAGTGGCCAGGTTGGTCCCAGACGCTGGGCGCTCTTACTGAGTGTTTCGCCGTGAGGTGTGCGTTTGGTTCCGGGATGGGTTCCGTGCCAGTTGGGGGCTTCGTCAGCCGACCGGCGGGCTGTGAGATCGATCATCACGGGGCGGATCACGGCTTCGAGCGCTGTGGGTGCCGTTCGTAGTCGCGGGTCGAGCGGCAGTGGTGCACGGGCTGGCCGATGCATCGGTCGATGATCGACAGCCGGCGCGCAGAGCGTGCAGCGCCGCTGCCATCCTTTCCTCATTACTTTGCTAGCGATCCTGCGTTGATGGTCCGCTTCGTGCCGTTCTTCAAAGTGAGGGTGAGGGTGCCAGTCATTTGGTCGTGGGCCTCACTGTCTGGCCACCAGGCAGTCCACCTGCCCCAGGGCAGCGACGACGTCGTCATTTGCTCCACCGTGGCGTGGACGGTGCGCCCCTGGTCGCGCACGGTGATCGCCTTCACTTCTTCGCCCGCCAAGCCGACCATGTAGCGGAATCGAGCGGAGCCTTTGCCGAGGGCGCCCTGTGCGTCCAGCGTGATGTCGTTCGCGGACACCCCGTCCTCTGCATCCGAGGTGATGGGTACCGCCGCGCCTGGGCCTTCCGTGCCGGCCAGGCAGTACGCGGAGCGGTAGTTCGACGTGACGATCATGGAAGCAGTTGTTCCACGCCGGTCCCAGTTGAAGATCGCACCTGGTCGTCCCCTTCCTTTGTTGACGTCCATCGCCTTGTTGAAGCACTTGCCGAAGGCGACATTTCTTTGCGTCGGCCGGTGGGCGGTGCTGGTCCACGTGGCCACTTCGGCCGACGACAGGGGTCCGGATCCGCCCGACTCGGGTGGTTCAGCCGACAGCGTCACCGTAAGGAGAGCGGCTCCCGCGGTGAGCCCGGCAGCCGTCGTGTATGCCAGGCGTCGTACGAGCGGGCGGCGAAACCCGGTGGCGACGGCGCGGCTGGGCCGGTCGGAGTCGCTCAGGACGATCGCCAACAACTCTTCCTTGCGGGCGAGTTCGGCGGGGGAGAGTTCGGCGCGCGGGGCGGCATCGAGGTTGGCCAGGCGGGACAAGGGATCGGTCTTCATCAGAGGGCTCCTGTCAGTACTCGGGCGAGAGGGCGGGAGAAGCGGTGACGGCGGGGCTGAGAGCTCTGGTGAGGCGTCGTCTGGCGCGCGTCAGGCGCATGGCGTAGGCCGCGCGAGTGCAGTTGAGGACGGTGGCCGCGTCGCGGGCGCTGAGCCCTTCCCAGATGTGGAGCGCGAGGACTTCCTGGTCGGCCGAGGTGAGTGACCGCCAGGCTGCAGCGAGATCGATGCGGCTGTCGACATGAGCTGTCTCGTCGACCGCGCGTTCGTGCCCGGGGACCTCTGTGGTCTGGATGTGAACCATGAGTGCGGCCTGCCGGCGCATCGTGCGGTCCGCGTTGAGCATCACGTTGCGTGCCGCACCGAACAGCCAAGGCCGCGGGTTGTCGGGGAGTTCGTGGCGGCGGCGCCACGCAGCGAGGAACGTCTCTCCCACAATGTCGTCCACGGCCATCGGGTGGGCCCGGCGGCGCACGAACCGCAGCACGTCCTCGTAGTGAGCCCGGTACACGTCCGTGAACTGGGCCTCGGTATCGATTGGCATGGCTTCCTTCCGTAGCGCCTGCCCTTACATGTCCGCGACGGGCACAAGTGCAACAGACTCCAACTCACGGATTCTCAGGTCCCTGAAGCAACAGACTGGACAGCCTGGCAAAAATCGCTTGAGGCTTCTGCCCGGGCTGGTGTGATGACGGCGCGGAACTGTCCTGGACGGTCTGTTCGCCTGGTTGAGCCCTCGCTGATTTCGGTACCTGGCCAGCGCAGCTGAGGACCGAAGGCCCCTACGCAATTCGCTGAGACCGACCGGGAAGCCTGCCCATGGGGCGGGGGCACGCTGATGATGATTCACGGAGCCATTGGTCCGCGGGCGCACGTCTCGTTCCGGGTCGGATTCAACGCCAGTTGGGAGTGGCTTCGCCGGTGAGTCTGCGGGCCATGAGGTCGATCATGGCGAGGTGGATCATGGCTTCGGAGCGGTGCGGGTGTCGCTCGTAGTCGCGGGCGAGGCGCCGGTGGTGCGTGAGCCGGCCGATGCTCCGTTCGATAGTCCAGCGTCTGGGGATGATCGTGAATCCGCGGGTGGCGGGCGGGCGTTGGACGGGGTGGACGTCGATGCCGCCGATGCCACGGAGGGTGACGGCCGCGGCGCCGCCGAGCACAGCCTTCTTGACCTTGGAGGCCGACTTCTTCGGGGAGTCGTTGCCGGGGACGGGTGCGGTGGGCGTGGTCATGGCTATGCCTTTTCCGTGAGCGGGGGGGGACCATCCCAACGCCTACGCGCCCCTTGGATGCCGCAACACGGATGGCGAGCGGCAACGGCCGCTGACTCCCCCGCGTCGCGCGTACCGTCCAAGACGCTGGCGAGTAGGTCTGCTCTCCCACCTCGTCCCGCTCCAAGCCGCGTGGTTTACCAGTTCATGTGGCGCGGCATGCCGCAGTACCCGGAGGTATCCCTGGGGCAGTCGTGGCGAAGGGCGTCATCGGGGATGCCGAGCAGATGGCGTACGAGGCGGGCGGTCACGGACACCCCACGACGCAACTCCCTCTCACTCTCCGTCTGTTCCGGCATCCGGCGGGGCGGGCGGTCGGTGCCGGTGAGGGCCCGGTGCAGGCTCCAGGCGCCGAAGGCGGCCGCCGTCATGACACCGAAGCCCGCCGACACCCAGCCGTCGTGGAAGAGGCCCTGCGCAACGTAGGCGACCATGCCGCCGAAGAACAGCGCGTACATGACCCGGACCAGAGCGCTAAAGATCATCCGCGCCCCTCTGTCGCCGCCGCTTCTTCCAGTAGGCGCCGACCAGCCGAAACAGGAGACTGAAGACCACCAGCATGCCGAGGCTCAGGCACGCGTCCCCGAAGGTCCGCCCGCTCACAAGTACCTGCACCGCGAGGTAGCCCGGCAGGACGATCCCCAGCGCCACGATGCGCGCGTGCCTCTCGGACGACATCCGCCTCGTCATTCGTCCTCCCCCTTGTCCACGTGCTTCTGGAGGACGACGAACAGGACGGCGATGACACCGAGGGACACCCAGCTGCCGCCGAAGCTCACCCACCGCAGCGGCAGCCCGGCGACGCGCACCACCGTCACGACGGCGCCCGTGGCGATGGCGAGGCGGCGCAGGTATCTAGCCATCGTGGTCCTCGTCTTCGTACTCCGGCTGGCCGGTGCGGCGCCACCACCACTGGAAGATGAGCTGGGAAGCGGTGGTGCTGATCCCCAAGCTGATCGCCATCTGCCGGTCGCCGATGATGAGCCCCATCGCGCCGTAGATCACGACGGCCACGAAGACGGTGACCAGGACCTCCCGGGCGGAGAGTTGCTTCGGCGGGTCCGTGTGGGCACCCATCAACAACAGGCGCCGCTTCACACGCAGCTTCATTCGCCGACCTCCTCCCACCGCTCCCGGTGCCGGTAGTCGCGCAGCGAGATGCCTATCGCGCCGAGCTGGCACGTCCCGGCGACGGCCGAAACGGTAATCGACCAGACCGACGCGTGAGGGCTGGTCACGAGATATCCGAGGTTCGAGACGAGCGAGAGGGACATGCCGCCCACGAACACCCGTCGCTGCGTGCGCACCTTCATCGCCGCCGCCTCTCTTCGCGGCGCAGGCGCCGGTGCAGGCGCTCCAGCTCCATCTGGTGCTGCCGGGCGGGTTCACGCCGGTCACAGCGGATGGACCAGGCCAGGTTCATGACGAGGCAGGCGCCGAGGACTGACCAGAACACGCGAGCCTGCCCTGTGTGGCTCATGGCGACTCCGGTGAAGCCGAGGACCTGCCCGGCCAGCGCGCCGTACGGCCACAGCAGGCTCCCGTGCGCCGACCGCTTCACTTGCGGCCCTTGAAGCCGTAGTAGATGGCCAGCCCGATGAGGGTGAGCGCGACCATCAGGTACTCGGTCTCCAGGCCGTGAGGGACCCGAGCCGCCAGAGGGAGGATCACTTGCGCCTCCGCCGGACGACGTGGACGGCGAAGCCGCCCCCGATGGCCGACGCCACGATCCCTTCATCGTGCGGCAGGTCCGTCGGGAGCTGTCCGCCCCCGCCGCTGAAGGCCAGGTGCCTCACTGACGTCACTCTCGCTCGGATAAGCCCCCCGGCTGTCGATGTGTCCGGGGGACGCTAGGTGGCGGGCCGGGCCTCACGGAAATGGATCAAGGGGTTGGTTGCATGTCTCACACGTTGTTCAGCGGGGCGGCGGGCAGCTGTGGGGGCGTGCCACGGGCGGCGCCTCGTTCAACACAGCCGGCTACCCCAACCTCGTACGGTCGTTCAAGGCCGGTCGTTCAGCGTTCAGACTCCTCGCAGGGCCGGGCGCGCGCTCCCCCAGCCCGAAGCCGTCTCCTGCGCGCCGGACGCCCTCACACCCCCGTCGCGCTGGGCGACCTGCTGACGGCCATTGAGGCGGGCATGGCAGTCGCGGACGGCATCCCAGCCATCCCGGCCGTCGCGATACTGGATCGGCGGCCGGTTCCGGGCGTCTCCCGGTGAGGTGTACGCCGGGCGACGGCCCGGCTCCGGTCTGTACGACGCCGCCCGCCCCGGGACCAATGCCGCCTAGCTCAGGGCGAACGCCCCTCAACCACACCGCCCGCCGGCCTCTACGTTGGGCTGGAACCCCCTTACGCGCACGGCAGCAAAGGCACCCCCATGAGCGCGCCCGTCCACACGTGGTCACCGGCCACCGAACCCCGTGTCGTCTTCGACGGCTTCGCAGGGCCGACGAGCCCTGAGCGCATCGAGCAGGAGATGGACCGCTTCACCGGCAGTCAGATCGCCCGCGGCTGGACGCTCGTCCACCAGCAGGGCGGCGCCGCGCTGCTCCAGTCGCAAACGGAGAAGACCAACACCGGCGGATCCATGGCGAAGGCCGGCGGCGCCGCGGCCGGCGGTGTCGGCATCCTGTCGATGCTCGGCGGCGTGTTCCTGATGCTCGCCGGCATCGTCCTCTGCCTCACGATCATCGGGGCCGTCCTCGGCGTGCCGCTCATCATGGCGGCGCTCGCGATGTTCGGTGGCGGCGCGGCGGTCGGCGGTGCGGGTACGGCCGTCGGTGCGGCCGGGGTGGCTTCCGGCGGCCCGAGCACGCTCTACCGTCGCGTGTCTGTGTGGGCCGACGAGACCGGCCGTCTGTACGCGAAGGACGTCGCGTAGCTCCCGGCGACACCCACGCGGGTCCTCCGCCCCTCCCCCGTTTCGACGGACTCGGCTCCGGCCAGGACCGCCGGGAGGCACGGGCGGGGGCGCCTCTGGCGGTCGTCAGGAGTTGCGTTGCAGGGCTGCCATCTGGTGCAGGGCGTCGTCGAAGATGCCGGGCCAGTCCGCACTCGGGAAGAGCTTCATCGCCCGCCTCACTTCGGGCAGTGTCACGCGGGCTGCTCCCCCGGGCCGCTCAGGTCCGGCCAGCGGGACCAGGCCGGCGAGCAGCCGGGTCGGGCGGGTGATCCGGATGTCCTGCACCACTGCGGCCGCGGTCTCGGGCAGCCGCCCGCCCGCCGCCTCGGCATGCGCGACCGCCTCGGACAGCCACTCCGTCACCAGGGTCACCACACCGGAGGGGTCACGGCCCGAGACCGAGGCTGCGCGCGCCTGGGCCACGCACGGAGCGCAGTCATCGAGCGCCGCGGCGACGAGGAGGTGCACGTTTCCGGGCTGGACGGTTCGGTCGGAGGAGGCCCGGGTTGCCGCTGCACGGCGCGCCGCGGCCGCGGCGTCGGCCGCGGTCTCGTCGGGCAGGGCGTGGCGGCCGCGGGAGGGGCACTGGAACATGCGTCCCACTCGAGCATCGACGTCCGGCCGGAATCAAGCCGCAGTCTGCGCAGGCCGGCCGGACGTGCTGTGAGAAGTTCGGCGCCGTGAGGCCGCTCACCGCGCGGTGGCCTTCACCCTCCGCTCGTGGTCGGCCGCTTCCGCCGGGTCGGCAGCTTGCTCCTCATCCGAGCGGGATCGCCGTTGTCACGGAGCTGACTGCCGGACGGAGGTGCAGGATCGCTCTTATGCCGTTCAACCCGGACAGGCCGGCCCCTGCCGGCGGAATGAAGTACCGCACGGAGCACGGGTACGTGCTCGCCGGCCCTGATGACCGGGGTTGCTGCGTCATCCACGAGCTTTGGGTGGCTCCTGGGCGCCGGGGCTACGGCGAGGGGCGCGCACTCGTGGATCATGTTCGTGCCTGGGCCCGCAGCCAGGGCCTCAGCCCCATGGTGGTCCAGTGCTCGCCCCGCAACGACGTCGGCCGCGCCTTCTACGAGTCCCTCGGCATGCGCCCGGTGTCCATCGTTTACCAGGACGATCCAACCGACTAGGCCGCCCCGGGCATGGCGGACTCCCGCTCGTTCGTCGCCCTTGAAAGGCAACGCATCCGTGCCGACGGCGCCGATGCTAGCCGCCGTCGCGGGCTCCCGGGGGCGTGGCGCTCCGGGCGTTCACCCGGCCGCAAGTCAGATCAAGCCACTCTCGCCGGCGCAGGATTCTGGGCTTGGCCGGAGAGTTCAAGAATCCTTTCTCCCGTCATCCCTCCTGGTCAGTGCTCTCCCTTGCAGGCTGCCTGCGTCTGGAAAGGGCGGCCCGGGATTGACCGGATCACGGTGTGGGTGGCCGGGGATTGTCAGTGGCGTGGGCGAGGGTCCGACCGCAGAGCACAGCCACATCCCACCGAAGGAGACCGGTGCCGTCGACGCGTCTTGCAGCCCGCTGCTCGGGCCACCGCGTCGTCGCCTGCTTCGTACGTGTGAAGCGAACGATTCGAGAGGAGCCGCTCGCGCGGACGGCTGCTGCCGTCCGCGTCTCGGCGTCGAATCCCTACTCGACTCGTCGCCCTCGGCTGCCGGTAGCCGCCTTGAGATCAGGCGCGTTGCCGGGTGCTCCGCCACACTTCCGCTACCGAGGAGACATCGTGAATCCCGTCCGTGTGCTGGTCACTCTTCACCCTGCTTTTGAGAACCCTCCTGCCGCGTCCGCCGAGGCCCTCGCGTTCGGGCGGACCGTCGACGTCCGCCGCGTCCTGTTCGCCGCAGCCTCACGCCCGTCATCGGGGTGGGGGGCATGACCAACTCGACCACGCCGTCCCCCGCCCTGCTCGCGTGGGCCTGCCGGGCACTCGGCGCTCGTCCCGCCGTCACGGACGTCAGCCATCCGCGCGAGAACTCCCGCGTCTGGCGGCTCGACCTGCCCGGGTCGCTCTGCTTCTACCTGAAAGTCTCCCCCAAGGCCGTGATGTACGAGCGCGAGACGCTCGCGCTGCGAAGTGCTGCACCAGCCCTCGGCGCCGGCGGTGCGCCCCAGCTACGTGCCTCGAGCGCGGAGGATCTGGCACTGCTACTGACCGCAGTCCCAGGACGGCCGCTCAACGAGCAGGCGCTCACGCCCGTTGAGGAAGCCCACGCGCATCGTCAGGCCGGCGCGCTGCTGGCCCGCCTGCACGCGGCCGGCGACCTGTCCGGTCCTCGACGCATCGAGGCCGAGCAGGCACTGCAGGCCGCCGGCGACGGCGCCGAGGGACATCTGGCGCAGGCCGGTGACCGGCTGACCATGTCGGAACAGAAGCTCGTGCGCGAGCTGGCCGAGCAGCTTCGTCTCCTGCCGCCGCTGCCGATCGCGTACATCCACGGCGACGCGTGGGACCGCAACCTCATGTGGTCGACCGCCCTGCAGCAAGCCGGATGGATCGACTTCGAGCGATCCCGGGCCGCGACTGCAGTGCAGGACTTCGTGTTGCCGGCCTGTTCCACCTGGACCGATCGGCCCGATCTGCGGGCCGCGTGCCTCCAGGGCTACGGCCGCAACCTCACCGCCGAGGAGCAGCACGCCCTGACGTGCCTCGCGGCGATCGACGCGGTCAGCTGCCTGGTCTGGGGACCGAGGTTCGGCGACCCGCACGTCACCGCACGCGGGCGGCGCACCCTGGACCGGCTGCTGGCGGGGGTGTTCGCATGACCTCACCACGCCACACGACCGACTCCCCGGCCGCCGATGCAGCAGACCACAGCGGCGCGGCCGCGTCCCTCCCGGCCGCGCGGACGGGCGCTCCGCAGCCCTCGGCGCCGCCCGAGCTCGACTACAACGGGCGCAAACACCGGCGGGCGATGGACGACGCCACGTTGTGGGACATGGCTCGCCGGATCCCCGCCGCACTGAACCAGACGGCCCGTCTGGCCTGGAGCGTCGACCGGCGCATGGCCCTGACGATCCTCGTGTGCCAGCTGCTGTCCGGCATCGGCACGGCCGTCATGCTCAGCGCCGTCGCGAAGGCCCTGCCGCAGCTGATGGTCGACGACCCCCGCGCCGGCCTCACTCATGCGTGGCCGGCGTTGACCGTCGCCGTCCTGGCGATGGCCACCGGCGCGGCCATGTGGATCCTCGCGGACTGGGCGACCCGGCACCTCAACCCGAAGATCGCCGCCTCCGCGGATCTGCAGCTTGTGGATCTCCATATGCGGGTCGAACTCGCCGCCTATGACGCGGAAGGGTTCAGCGACCGCAGCCAGGCGGCGGAGATCGGTGCGCAGCGCGCCGTCGATCTCGCCGACGACGCCAAGACCCTCACCAACGGATTCGTGCAGCTCGCCTCCGCGGCCGCGGTACTCACCACCCTGCACCCGCTGCTCCTCGGTGTGCTGCTGTTGTCCGTCCTCCCCCGCGGCCTCGGCGGCGTCATGGCCGCGCGGGTCGACTACCGCGTCCACGACCAGACCATCTCCGCCCGCAATGTCCGCGGGATGATGCGCTGGTGGCTGACAACAGGCGATCTCGCCGACGAGCTCCGCGCCAACACCATGCGCAGCTACCTGCACTTTTGGTATCGATCCATGAGTGAACGGGTCGTGACGCGGGAGTGCGCCGGGGCGCGCCCGTATCTGCGGATCACGCTGCTGGCCGCCGCACTCGGAGGCCTGTTCACCCTCGGCATGTGGGCCTCGCTCGCCGGCCTGGTCCTCGCCGGCGCCATGACGACCGCGATCGCAGGCACCGCGGTCGTCGCCTCGCAGACCGCCGGCCGCGCCCTGAACTCGATCATCCGCTACAGCACGGTGATGTTCCACCACGGCCTCTACCTCTCCGACTACTTCGAATTCATCGACGAGGTCCGCGCCATGACCACGGCCCGCGGCACCGCGCAGGCCGGGCCCCCGCAGCAGATCCGCCTCGAGGGCGCCTCCTACACGTACCCGAGCAAGGGGACCGCGGCCGTCAAGCCGATCACCCTCACCCTGAACCGTGGCGAAGTCGTCGCCCTCGTTGGGGAAAACGGGGCCGGTAAGTCCACGCTGATCCGCATGCTCACCGGACTGACCGTCCCGACCGACGGCAAGGCGTGGTGGGACGACACCGACCTGGCCGGCGCCGACGCGGAATCAGTGTGGCGGCACGTGGGCCTGGTGCCACAGAAGAACGGCCATTGGCCTCTCGCCGGCCGGGAAAACATCACCCTGGGCCAGCCACGTGAGCACGGCGACGGCCGCATCTGGGACGCGGCCGAGCGGGTCGGCATGACCAAGGCCCTGCGTGAACTCCCCATGGAGCTGGACACGTTGCTCGCCCGGTCGGTGTGGGGCGGTCACGAGCTCTCCGGAGGTCAGTGGCAGCGGCTTGCCTGCGCGAGAGCGATGTACAGGGAGCCGGCCGTACTCGTCCTGGACGAGCCGACCAGCGAGATGGACGCCCGAGGGGAGCACCAGGTCTTCCGAGAGCTGCGGGCCATGGCCCCGGACCGGATCACCGTGGTGGTCACCCATCGCCTCGACAACGTGCGGATGGCCGACCGAGTGATTGTCCTCGATCAGGGGGCCGTCCGGGAGCAGGGCTCCTTCGACGAACTCCTCGCGACCGAGGGGAGTTTGCTCGGCGAGCTGTACGCCCTCGCCCAGGACCGCTGACCCACGGCCACCAGCTGAGCCAACGCGGGGCCGCGCCGACGGCGCGGCCCCGCCCATTCCCCGACGCCAAGGAGCGCCATGAACAGCCTCGAGTCCGAAGCCGTCAACGCCCGGGCCTGGACCACGTACGGCACCCACCATCTGCGGCGCGGCACCGAAGTCCCGGACGTGGATCGCGTCTCCTGGGGGTTCTGGCCGACCGGACCTGGAGCGGAGGTTCTCGGCGACTTGACCGGCCTGCGGGTCCTGGACCTGTGCTCCGGCTTGGGCAAGCACGCCGCCCACCTGGTACGCGAGCACGGCGCCACCGTCGATGCCGTCGAAGCGTCCGCCGGCCAGCACGCGCGCGCTGTGGCCCGGTACGGCGATGTCCCGGGGCTCACGCTCATCCACGCCGACGCCGTCGAGCACCTGTACCAGGCCGAGCCCTATGACGTGATCTACTCCATCCACGGCTTCGCCTACATCGACCCCCACCGTCTGCTGCCCGCTCTCCGGCTGGCCCTGAAGCGTGGCGGGCGCCTCGTGTTCTCCGTCCTGCACACCAACTCCCACGGCCACGGGCCCTCTTCGAGCGTCGCCCCGCGCGCGGAGATCCTGCCGCTCGCCGGAGGCGAGGGCCAGGGCATCGAGATGTGGGTACTCACCCCGAAGCTGTGGGAAGACCTCTGCGTCGACAACGGTCTCCTCATCGACGGGATCGACGCACTCGACGCCCCCGAGGACGACAACCCGGTCTCCGTGCGCCTCTACCGTGGGCGAAGCCGCACCTTGGCCAGCAGCCGGCAGCGCTTCACCCGCCCGCCGAAGCCCACCGCAATGCTCGGCGTCGGCGCGATCCTGCACGGCCCCCACGGAGTCCTGTTGGGAGTTCACCGCCATGGGACCATCGAGCTCCCGGGCGGGACCGTGGAGCCCGGCGAATCCCTGAAGCACACGGTCGTCCGCGAGCTCTACGAAGAGACCGGATGCCGAGCACACGAAGAGGACGTCATCCTGCTCGGTGTCCTGGTGGGCCAGGTCGGCCCTGTCGTTCGGGCCACAGTGCCCGCGATCGTGACCCGCTGGGACGGCGAGCCGGCAACCCAGCCGAACGAGAGCGTGGGCGACTGGCGCTGGCACCCTCTCGACCAGCTCCCGGACGGCTTGTTCGTCCCCAGCGGTCAGTGCCTTACCGCCTGGCGGCCGGAACTCGCGATCGAACACCCGGTGGCCCACTTCGAACCCTTCGCCAGCCGCGCCAGGGCAGCGTCTGACCGTTACAACTGCTGCGGGTGATCCCACCAACCGGTGATGACGGCCGGGCGGCCACCGACCGAGGCTCGCGTGGTCACCTGCCAAGTGTCGCCGTGGTCGTCGCGGGCCGTCCTCATCACTCTCGAACGGGCCAGGACCATGCCATGCCACACCGGCTGGGCCCGGTCCCGTCCGCGGGCTCGGCATGGAAGGCGGAGCCCATGACCTGTCGATGGCCTCGCTGCTAAGAGGTCGTTTTCACCCGTAGTTTCATCCCGATATGCGGCTTTGGTGTACTGGTGCCGGGTCGCGCCAGGAGACTGAGTTCTCGCCGGTGAGACGGCGGGCCATGAGGTCGGTCATGGCGAGGTGGATCATGGCTTCGGAGCGGTGCGGGTGGGTTTCGTAGTCGCGGGCCAGGCGGCGGTTCAGCATCAGCCAGCCGTAGGTCCGCTCGACCGTCCAGCGCTTCGGGACCGGGGTGAACCCCCGGGTTCCGGGCGTGCGTTGAACGATTTCGAGATCAATGCCGAGGGTGGCGGCGTGCTCGATGAAGTGCTTGCGGTAGCCGCCGTCGACCCACACCTTACGCAGGCTGGGATGGTCGGCCGCGGCTTGCGCCAGCAGGGTGCGGCCGGCGGTCGAGTCCTGCACGCTCGCAGCGGTGACCAGGACCGCCAGTAACAGGCCGAGGGTGTCGGTGATGACGCTGCGCTTGCGGCCCACGATCTTTTTGCCCGCGTCGATGCCCTGGCTCTGAGCGGGGACGCTGGTGGAGGTCTTGACGCTCTGCGCGTCGATCACGCATGCCGAGGGGTGACGGTGCTTGCCCTCCTGGGCTCGCACCAACTCCCGCAGCAGCCCGTTGAGCTGGGCGAAGATGCCGTCGGTCTGCCATTTGGCGAAGTAGCCGTAGACCGACTGCCAGGGCGGGAAATCATGCGGAAGGTAGGCCCACTGACAGCCCGTGCGGTCCACGTACAGGATCGCGTTCATGATCCCGCACAGGTCATGCCGGGGCGGCCGGCCGAAGTCCAGCGCGCGGCCGCGGCGCTCGAAGCGCCAGGCGGCCAGCACCGGCTCGACCAACTCCCAGCGGGCATCGGACAGATCACTCGGACACGCACGCCGTTTAGTCATGGCGTTGGCGTACCGCGGTTCGGGGGCGTGCGCCCAGGCGTGCGTCCGGCTTCGTGGAAGCACGGAACAGACCCGGACGCCCTGGAATGAGACAGGCGCAAGACGACTGCCGCCCCAGGCGTCACACCACTCGCCTCAAAGAGCACGGCGAGCCCAGCCATCGCATCCCTACCACCGACGGGCACAGACAAAAGTGGTAGATAACAGCACACTCAAGAGGAAAACGACCTCTTAGCTTGACTCCGTCGGGAATCTTGGAGTGAACAAGGTCAACTGCCCGGGTTCCGCCATGACTTCGACCGGGGGATCTGGTGCCAGTCCAGTCCTGGAACAGGGTGTCGCCCGTGAAGACGGTGCCGAGCGCGGGCGCGTACAGAGTGTCCGAACCGTGGCAGTGGCCCGGCGTGCGCAGCATCGTCAACTCGACTCCAGCGACGGCCACTTGCTGCCTGTCGGCCAGTGCGAGCAGCATGCGGGGGTGCCGGCTTCGCCGAGGTCCCAAAGTCTGGGCAGGGGGGACCTCCCCAGACGTCACCTCTCGGTCATGTGCCCCTCGTCGGCCAGGGCGAGATCGATGACCTCGGACACATAGCGGTCGGTGTTGTCGAAGTGTCGGTTCATCGCCGCGCCGGCCGCGGCCGCATCGCCCGCTGCCACCGCTTCGAAGATGCCTCGGTGCATCACGACGGCGGCCGGGTCGCCGATCGTGCGGCGGGTGGTCTGCTCGCGCACCCGTCGCAATGCGCCGTGCATCAATTCGTAGATGCCCAGCACCACCGGGTTGTCCGCAGCGTCCAGGAGCACCTTGTGGAAGTCCACGTCCGCGGCGGCGAACTCCTCCACATCGTGCGCATCGCACGCCTGCTGCATGCGTGCCAGGCACGTCTCGAGCCGGGCGAGATGGTCGTCCGAGCGGCGCTCCGCCGCGAGGCCCACCAGCCCGGTCTCCAGCATGCGCCGCAGTTCGGTGAGGCTCTGGTACAGGGGTGCGCCCTGCCCTGCCTCGATCAGCGCCGAGAGGACCGCCGGGTCCAGGTGGGACCAGCGGGATCGCGGGTTGACGAACGTGCCCCGCCCCCGCTCGACGCGGAGCACACCCAACCGCTGCAGGGAGCGCACCGCCTCGCGCAGGGTCAGCCGGCTGACGCCGAGTTCCCCGGCGAGTTCGCCTTCTTGCGGGAGCCGGGCGTCGGCGTCGAGGTCGCCCGAGACGACCGCGCCGAGCAGACGCTGCTCGACGCGGTTGGTGAGCGTGCCTGATTTCGCACCCGGCAGCGCGCCGATCCCGTTTGACATGCCCATCAGTGTAGTCCGCGCTGCTGGGACAGCCCGCGGTCGACGGGGAGATGCTGGGGCTGCGTCGGCAGTCCGGTCGGGATTCCGTCGGTGATCCAGTCGCGGTCGGAGCCGTACGCCTCCTCCGCGATGCGGCGCAGCAGACGCTCGCGGACCGTGGCGAGATCCGGGTCGTGCGCCAGATCCCGCTCGTCCCAGGGGTCGTTGGGTACGTCGAAGAGCTGCACCACGTCGCCCATGGGGTAGTAGACGAGCTTGTAGCGGCCGTCGTGCGCCATGCGCGTGGCCTCCGAGCCCTCCCCGTACTCGCCGTGCAGGAAGGTGCGTTCGCCGTCGACCATCGAGACGCCCTCCACCGTCTCCGGTACGGGGATGCCCGCGAGGCCGAGGAGTGTGGGCATGACGTCCTGGAGGCCGACGAGCCGGTCATCGACGGTCCCGGCCGGCACCTGCTCAGTGGCCGTGTCGCCCACGAGGAGCATGGGCACGTTCGCCGACTTCTCGTAGAACACCCGCTTCGCCCACAGGTCGTGGTCGCCGAGCATGTCGCCGTGGTCGGAGGTGAACAGGATGACCGTGTCGTCCAAGAGGCCCTGCTCACGCAACGTGCCGATGACGAAGCGGAGTTGGTGGTCGACGTAGGTGCACTGGGCGTAGAAGGCGCGCTTGGCCAGCTGCTCCTCGGCGTCGCGCCGGCCGATCGGGCTGTCGGCGTGCCGCCGGCGCTGGAGCTGAGCGGGGGCCTTGTCGCCCTCGGTCACCCAGTCGCCCACAATGCGTTCGTCCATCTCCTGTCCCGCGTACATGTCGAGATACGCGGCGGGCGGTGTCAGGGGCGGGTGCGGGGCGGTGAACGACAAGTACCAGAACGCGGGCCGCGTGGGATCGCGGCGCACGATGGTCTCGGCCATGGAGCGGGCGGCCCAGTGCGTCACGTGCATCGCCTCGGGCAGGTGCCAGGGCCGCGCGGTGTACTGGTTGTTGCTCATGCCGTGGGCGTAGCTGAGACCGGCATGCCCGTTCGCCGCGAGGAAGCGCTCGTAGTCGTCGGCGACGCCCCACTGCGAGCGGCCCTCCTCGCTGAGCAGTACGTCGTCGAAGCCGATGCGGCTGCGCTGCGGGTAGACGTGCAACTTGCCCACCGCGTACGCCTGGTAGCCGTTGTCCCGGAACGTCTGGGCCAGGGTCGGCAGCCCCTCCGCCATGGGCAGGTCCTGCTGGAAGGTGCGGTCGCCGTGACTGCGGGGCGTCGTGCCGGTCATGATCGTCCGCCGGGCCGGGACGCACACCGGGGATTCGCTGTAGGCGCGGGTGTAGCGGGTGCCGGCCGCGGCCAGCGAGTCCAGCGTGGGGGTCTGGATGACGGGATGTCCCGCGCCCCCCAGGAGCCGGCCGAACCAGTGGTCGACGGTGATGAGCAGGACGTTGGGGCGGGAGTTGGGGTCGGGGCGGGTCATTCAGGACTCCTGTGCGGTTCGTGCGGGGGTATTGCCGGTGCGGGCGGCAGGCGCCGCGGGCCCACCCCCGAACACCTTGCGGGCGACGCCGGCCATCACGGCGGCGAACACCATGACGGCGGCGAGGAAGAGCATCGACGCGGACAGCGAACCGGTCGCCCCCTTGATGGCCCCTACGACGTAGGGGCCGACGAAGCCGCCCAGATTGCCGACCGAGTTGATCAGTGCGAGACCGGCGGCGGCCTGCGCCCCGACGAGCAACCGCGAGGGGATGCTCCAGAAGATGGGCTGCCCGGCGAACATGCCGACGGCAGCGAGGCTGATGAAGCCGAGCTGGGCGACAGGGTTGCCGCTGACCGCGGCGCCGGCCAGGCCGACGGCGCCGAGCAGGGTGCACCCTGCGATCTGGCGGTAGCTGTTCCCACTCCGCGCCGCCACGCGCGGCCACACATAGAGCGCCACGGCCGCGAAGAAGAAGGGGATGGCGTTGAGCCAGCCGTTGACCGTGGCGGAGACGTCGAACTCGGCGATCAGCGTCGGCAGCCACAGGCACAGCCCGTACGCCGCGGTCGGGAACGCCGCGAACCACAGGCACAGGAAGAGGACCCGCTTGTCAAGAAGCGTCCGCCAGGCGCTGCCGTGGGTGGCGGGGGCCGCCGCCCGCTCGGCCGCCATCTTCTCGATAAGCCACTGGCGCTCCGGCTCGGTGAGCCATGCAGCCTTCGCCGGGGAGTCCGGCAGGGCGACGAGGACCACGACGGCCATGACGAGAGCGGGCAGCCCGGTGATGACGAACACCCACTGCCATCCATCGATGCCGAGGAATCCGTGCATGTCGAGCAGCACGCCCATCAGGGGTGCGCCGATGACCGTGGAGACCGGGTTTGCCAGCAGGAACAGCCCGATGACCTTCCCCCGGTGCTCTCCGGGGACCCACTGCGCCAGGAAGTAGAGCGCGCCCGGGTAGAAGCCGGCCTCTGCCGCACCGAGCAGAAAGCGCATGATGTTGAAACTGGTCTCGCCCTGCACCAGGGCGGTCAGCACGACGACCACGCCCCACGTCACCATGATCCGCGCGATCCAGCGCCGCGCACCGAACCGTACGAGCGCGAGGTTGCTGGGGACTTCCAGAAGGAAGTAGCCGACGAAGAAGATCCCGGCGCCGAACCCGAACGCGGCGTCGGACAGGCCGAGGTCCTTCTGCATGCCGAGCTGAGCGACGCCGATGTTCGTCTTGTCGATGAACGAGATCAGGTAGCAGAGCGTGAGGAGAGGGGCGACTCTCCACATCACCTTCCGCACAACGATGTGTTCCACGTGTTCCACGCCCGCCCCCATCAACTTCTCTGATGTCTTATGTCAGAGAGCAGAGTGGATCGCGTTTCCCTCGGCGGCAATGCCCTCACCTGAGCCCGCAGCCGCCCGGGGCCGGAGTCAATGGCTCGACGCTGTTGGCGATCTTCACCGGGTGGACGGCCGGGCGAAGCGGTGGTGCGCTGGCGGCAACAAGGGGCGATCCCAGCGGGTTGATCACGTCTTTGCAGCCACGAAACTTCCAGGCGATCCCGGTCGAAACGCAGCGCACGGAGTGGGCGGCGTGTCCGAAGGGGACGGCCACGATGTTGATCCGTGACCGTCTTTACGAGATGCGTCGAGGGCAACGCCGCCGACCGCATCCTGCGCCTGATGCTGCGCCAGATGACGGCGAGCCGGTTCGCCAGGCGGGGCCGGCTGCGCACCGACGCCACCCACGTGCTGGCCGCGGTACGCCGCGTCAGTCGCCTGGAACTGGCCAGTGAGAGTGCGCGCGGCCCTGGAGGAACTCACCCGCCAGGGCCCCAACTTCCCGGCCCCGCTGACCGAGTCCGGCTGGGACAAGCGCTACGGGCACCGGGTGGAAATCCACAGAGTCCCCGACGGCGCGGCCGGCATCACCGCGCTCGCCGAATCCATCGGCCAAGACGAGCCCCGCCCGATGGTCGCACTGTGGTCAGCCGACGCCCCTTGACCGAACAGATATAAGTCCCCCCTGCACCAGCAGAGTCGACCGGCCCAGGTCTGTGACCTTGCAACCCACACGCGAACTCCACGAGATCCAGCTCGGCGACTGGGCCGACCAGGACGACCAGCAGTGGAAGGACCGCTACGCAATGCGCACAGGCGTCAAGGCCCCCAGGCCGTCCGCCCCCTGGGCCTGCCAAGCTCCCACTACCGGGGCCTGCCCAAGCCCCACCTCCACACCGTCCTCACCGTCGGGGGCCTGCAACGTGGTCCGCATCGCCGACTGGCTCCGCACACCCGCCCGGGCCAAGCGCGGCCCCCGCTTCCGCGCACTCTGCCTCTCCACCGGACTCACATAGATCGCCAGCAGAGTCACGGCATTGCTTTTAAGTAGCAACACCAGTCATAGGCCAGACGGTGGCGACGACCACGACATCGGGCTTGTCCCGACTTGCCCTCGCCTTGCTCACTTCTTGTCGAACGTCCGCCCTGATGAAGGCACCTCCCATCCCTCCACGTAGGAGTTGCCTTCCATGACCACCGCACCGTACGGCGGCAAGTCGCGTCCCATCTCTGCGCTCGCCACCCACCGACTGCCGCTGGACACCACTCGCGACTGCTTCACTTGGCTGACCTCCGGTCCGGACCCACTCTCCTTGGACTGCCGCGCCTGGCCCGGCCTGCCCAACCGCGCGATCCCGCTCGACGAACTGCGCAACAGGTTGCTGCGCCGACAATGCCCGCACCGCACCCGCGATGCCGCCTGGGCACAACTGGTGCGCAACTCGCGATGCCGGGGTGCCAGTTGGGCACTGGCATGCACCGGAATGGCACTGCCGGCCCTGGCACGGCTCGTAGCGCGGCTGGAGGCCCGGTACCCGGGCGATCCGTACGACATCCAGGCCGAGGTCGTCTCCGGATTCCTCAAAGCGCTCGCCGCGATCGACGTCGAGCGGCCCCACATACTCGTCCGGCTGCGGTGGGCGGCCTACCGCGCCGGCTTCGCCGCCCTACGTGAAGCGCTCGACGCCCCCACCCCGCTCCCGCCCGGTTTCTGGTCCGCCCCACCGACTCCCCCGTGGGGTCACCCGGACCTCGTACTCGCCAAGGCGGTCCGTGCCTCGGTCCTGACCCGGACCGAGGCGGACCTCATCGGGTCGACCCGACTGGACTCGGATCCGCTCACGGACTGGGCGGACCGGTCCGGGATGACCGCCTCAGCCGCGTACAAGGTCCGTCAGCGGGCCGAACACCGACTGGTCGCCTTCTTGCGGGATCCGGACTGCGGTACCGACTCGGCGCACCGTACGACCACCGCCCCGACGTCAGACTGCGGACCGCGGGCAGTGTCTCGCAGCGACCACCATCGCGCGCCGTCGCCCCACCCGGCGTCCCGCCGCGCCACAGTCGATCACGCCCGTGCGGAACGACCTCGCGCGCATGCCCACGAACCGCTGCCGGAATGTCCGTTGTCCAAAACCGGGCCGAATCGCGGACTTCTTACCTGAGGGGCTTTCCGTTCACGTCCCTGCTCGCGCCCCTCCGTCGGAGGTCTGCCGTGTTCCCGATCCAACGCCGCTCCCGCTCAACCCGTTTTACCGACCGGCGACTCGTCTGGTTGGCCGTCACCGCCGCAGTGGTCCTGGTGCTCTGGGCCCTGGACAGCGTCCCGGCCCGCGCCGCCGACACGCACGAGCTCCTGGCCCTCGCCAAGTCCGTGAACGAGATCCTGAACAACATCCGCAACTGGCTCATGGGCGTCCTGGCTGCTCTTGCCACAGTGTTCCTGACCGTCGGCGGCGTCCGGTACGTCATGGCCGGCGGCGATCCCGGCGAAGTGGAAAAGGCCAAGACGGCCTTCAAGAGCGCAGGTTGGGGTTACGGACTGGCCGCGCTCGCCCCGCTCGTCGTGGAGATCCTCAAGGGAATCGTGGGCAACTGATGGCCGGCATAGGGTCGTTCACCAAGCGAGGTCCGTTCGCACCGCTGCCCCTTCGGCCCGGCCGGTGCCGCGCCGCACACGTCGGCCCACGATGTCCACGGGGACGCTGGGCCACCATCAGCCTCGTGCTCCGCACCTTCCTCACCACCATGCTCACGATCGGCATACTCGCGGGCCCCGCACGAGCCGCCTCCCACGCCCCGCCAACGCCTCCCCCATCCCCGACAACCACGTCGGCGCCGCGCGCCCCCTCCCCCTGCACCTCGACGGACTGCATTCCCCAACCCACACCCACCGATCGGCCCTCCCCGAGCGGCCAACCGAGCACCACCCAGCCGGACGACGCAGGCGGCGACAGCGCGCCGGGCGGGGTCTCGGGCTGGATCGCCAAGGGCATCTTCGGCGCGATCAGTTCCTTCTTCCGCGGCATCGTCGACGCGGCTCTCAACCCGCTGCTCGACCTGCTCGGCAGGACGCTGCTTACCACGCCGAGTCCGGCGTCGTTGCCGCGGATCGGAGAGTTGTGGGCGAACTCCTGGCAGATCACTCTCGCCTGCTACTCGCTGCTGGTCTCCGTGGCCGGAATCGTCGTCATGGGGCACGGCACCGTGCAAACCAGCTACTCCGTACGGGAGATGGCCCCGCGCATCCCCCTGGGCTTCATGGCCGCCGGCCTGTCGCTGTTCCTGGCGGGCAAGGCCGTGGACCTGGCCAACGCCCTTTCCCAGGCCGTGATGGGGGACGGCGTAGGCAGCGGCGCCTCCGGCGCGCTCCTGCACGCCTTCATCTTCGGCGCGCTCGATGCCAACGGCGGCAACCTCTTCTTCGTCCTCATCGGTCTCACGCTCGTCGGCACACTGGTGGCTCTGCTGGTCTGCTACGTCGTCCGGTTGGCCCTCACCGTGATCCTCATCGTCGGGGCTCCGCTGGCCCTGATGTGCCATGCGTTGCCGCAGACCGAAGGCATCGCCCGTTGGTGGTGGAAGGCGTTCGGCGGCGTACTGGCCATCCAGGTCGTGCAGTCGCTCGCACTCATCACCGCGCTGCGGCTCTTCCTCCGTCCGGGCGGATTCACAGTCTTCGGGCCCGGCCGCAGTGGACTGGTCGATCTCATCGTGGCGTTGGCCCTGTTCTACATCTTGTTCAAGATACCGTTCTGGATCCTGGGGTCGGTGCGGGTCAGTCCTGGGCGCTCGCTCGTCGGCGGCCTCATCCGCGGCTACATCACGTACCGCACCTTCGGGGCGCTGCGAGGCCTGTCGGGAGGGGCTCGGGGCGGCGCCGGATCCGGCGGCGGACTCGGGCCTCCCAGCGGTGGGGCGAACAGCCCGGGGTCGGGCGGCCCGCCCCGCTCACCGGCACCGTCCGGGTTCCCGGCTGGGGCTCGAGCCCGTCGTGGTGGCGGGGCAGGCTCTCGTACGGCGTCCGGTGTTCGGCGGTCACCCGGTCCGCCGTTGTTCCTGCCGCCGTCGGTGTCCGCATCGCCCGACGCCGCAGCGCCGCACGGGCGGGCCGCCGGGCCGCCGCCCATGCCGGAGTTCCGCGGCCCCGGTGACCCGCCCGGCAACCGCACCGCTTCGACGCCGCGCCCCGGACCACGACCGAGCCGTTCGCCCGGCCCACCGGTCTTCCGAGCCCCCACGCCCGCCGCCCGAGCGTCTCGGTCACAGCCAGCCGGCGAGCTCGGCGTGCGCACGGGCACCCCGAGGCACGACCACCCCGCAACGCCTCACCGGCCACCACCCCCAACCGCGTTCCGCGCCCCGGTATCCGAAACCGGAGCAACCCCGTTGGCGTCGCGCCCCACAGCACCTCCACCCACAACATTCCGCGCTCCCCAACCCCAGCGGTCGGGACGACGACCCGCTCCACCTCCGTCCGGACCACCTGTCGCACCGCGCCGATCAGGAGGTGAGCAGCGGTGACCGTTCCACAGACCAACTCCCCTTCGCCGCCGTATGCCGTGCGCATCCCCGCCGACGTCGACCGCGAAGACACGGTGCTCGCCAACCTGACCGCACGGCAGTTGCTGCTCCTGTCCGTGACCGGAGTCCTGCTCTACGGACTCTGGGCCCTCTCCCGCACGGTCGTGCCGGTCGCGGTCTTCGCGGTCATTGCTCTCCCCGTAGGCGGGGCTGCCGCGCTGCTGGCGCTGGGACAGCGGGACGGCCTGTCACTGGATCGCCTCGTCCTCGCCGCGATTCGGCAAGGCGCCTCGCCTCGCCACCGGGTCGCTGCCCCGGAAGGAATTCTCCCTGTCCCCGAATCCCTCGGCCGGCTCACCCAACGCACCGTCCACGACGGCACTCGCGCCGCCAAGACGCCTTCCCCGGTCCCGTTGCAGCTGCCTGCTCAAGGCATCACGGAGACTGGCGTTATCGACCTCGGCACCGACGGCATCGCTGCAATCGGTGTATGCAGCACCGTGAACTTCGCCCTCCGCACCGCCACCGAGCAGGAGTCCTTGGTCGGCGGGCTCAGCCGGTACCTGCATTCACTGACCGCTCCCGTGCAGATCCTTGTCCGCGCCGAGCGGCTCGACCTCTCCTCACAGATAGCTGAATTGCGCGCCTGTGCAGCGGACTTGCCGCACCCTGCCCTCGATGCTGCCGCCCACGAACACGCCGACTATCTCGTCGAGCTCGGTAGCCAGGCCGACCTCCTGCAGCGTCAGGTGCTGATCGTCTTACGCGAACCGCTGACCACCATCGGCCCGCCCGGAGGGCGCGGCGGTCTGCCCTTCACCATCTTCAACCGGCGCGCATCTGCCCGGCACCGTCCAACAACGATGGCCATCCAACGCGCTGCCGAGGCACGTCTCGTACGTCGACTCACCGAGGCTGTGGAGCTGTTGGGGCCCATCGGCGTCTCCGTCACCCCGTTGGACGCCGGGCAGACCACGGCCGTTCTGTCGGGCGCCTGCAATTCGGACAGCCTCATCCCTCCGTCCTCGGCTCTCGCCAGTTCCGACGAGGTGATCACGGGCGCCGCCGCACCGCCAACGTTGTGGGGCGACCCGACACAAACGAATCCGGCCGAGGACGTGGAAGCGGAACCCACACCAACCCAATCTCACGGCCCGCGCGGAGCAATCGGAGCGAGGTGGTCCACGTGAAGCGTGCCCGCCTGCGCATCCGTCACCCGATGAGTCCTGGCCGATCCGACCTGTACGGAACCGCATCTCCGCTCGGCGCCAACGCCGCCTTCGCCCCCGACGCCATCGTCGTAGCACCCCGGCACCTGGAGGTCGGAGAGGACTGGACGGCGTCCTTCGCCGTCACCGGCTTCCCGCGCGAAGTCCATCCGGGATGGCTGCAACCCCTCCTCACCTTCCCCGGCCGCCTGGACGTCTCGCTCCACATCGACCCCGTCGACCCGGTCACCGCCGCCAAGCGCCTGCGCCGCCAGCTGGCCAAGTTCGAGTCCGGCCGCCGCTACACCCACGACCGGGGACGGCTGCTCGACCCTCACGTGGAGGCGGCCACCGAGGACGCGTACGACCTGAGCGCGCGCGTCGCCCGTGGCGAGGGGAAGCTCTACCGGCTCGGCCTCTACCTGACAGTCCACGCCGCAAGCCGGCAACAACTCGCAGAAGAAGTCGGCGCCGTACGCTCGCTCGCCGCGAGCCTCCTCCTTGACGCCAAGTCCACCACCTACCGGAGCCTGCAGGGCTGGCTCACCTGCCTGCCCGTGGGCCTGGACCTGGTCAAGATGCGTCGTACCGTCGACACGGCCGCCCTGTCGGCAGCGTTCCCCTTCACGAGCCCCGACCTTCCACCGGCTGATCCGACCACCTCCTCCTCTCCCGCCCCGAAAGGCGTGCTGTACGGCTACAACGTCGGCAGCCAAGGCCTCGTCCACTGGGACCGGTTCGCGCTCGACAATCACAACGCGGTCGTGCTCGGACGTTCGGGCGCCGGCAAGTCCTATCTCGTCAAGCTGGAGTCGCTGCGCTCGCTCTACCAGGGCATCGAGGTCTACGTGATCGACCCCGAGGACGAGTACGCGCGCCTCGCCCGTGCAGTCGGCGGCAGCTACGTGCCCCTCGGCGTCGATGGAATCCGGGTCAACCCATTCGACCTGCCGATCCGCACCCATCCCGACGGACGCCGTAGCGCGACCAAGGACGCGCTCATCCGCCGCTCGCTCTTCCTGCACACCGTCGTCGACGTGCTGCTGGCCGGCACGCCGACGCCGACCGACCGTGCGGTTCTCGACCAGGCGATCATCGCCACCTATCGAGGAGCAGGGATCACCGCGGATCCGGCGACCTGGACACACCCCGCCCCGCTCCTCGCCGACCTCGCAACCGCCCTCAAACAAATGAAGGACCGGACGGCAGCGGACCTCGCCGCCCGGCTGCACCCCTTCGTGCAAGGCGCGTTCTCCGACCTCTTCGCCGGCCCTACGACGACCCGGCCCGAAGGGCATCTGGTGGTCTTTTCGCTACGTGACCTGGCTGACGAGCTCAAGCCCATCGGCACGCTCCTGACCTTGGACACCGTGTGGCGGCACGTGTCCGACACGGCGCTGCGCCGGCCTCGACTGGTGGTGGTCGACGAGGCGTGGTCGCTGATGAAGGAGCCCGCCGGCGCCGAGTTCCTCTTCCGTATGTCCAAGGCCAGCCGCAAGCGCTGGGCCGGTCTGACCGTGGCGACCCAGGACACCGCCGATGTCCTCGCCACCGACTTGGGCAAGGCCGTGGTGGCCAATGCCGCCACCCAGATCCTGCTGCGCCAGTCCCCTCAAGCCATCGACGAAGTCACGCGCGCCTTCGGCCTGTCCGACGGGGAGCGACAGTTCCTGCTCACCGCGGATCGGGGCCAAGGGCTGCTTTCCGGGACACAGCGGGTGGCCTTCGAGGCCGTGGCCTCGCCCACCGAGCACTCCCTCGTCACCACGGATCCCGCCGAGCTCGTCGCCTACGCCGAGGAAGACGCGGCTCGGCAATTCGCGGACGTAGCAATCGAGTTGACCGAGGGCGACCCGGACGAGGCCGACGTCGACATGGCAAGACCACTTGGCCTCGCCCCTCCCTGAGTAGACCCCGGTCGACCCGCACCTCCGCTCCCTCTCACGAAGGCGCACCCCATGCCGACACACGTACTCGCCCACCCCTCGTCCCTCCCCACCGCCTCGCCCCTCGTCGACTTCCTCCGCGACCCACAAGGCGCCGTTCACGAAGTACTCGAACTCATCCGCCGCTGCAGCGTGCAATGGGGGCCTACCGTCGGATCGGTGGCCACGTTCGGCGTCCTGGCGATCGTCGTCGCACGCTGGTCCTTGCGACGCCACCACCGCCACGTACTGGCAACCCACGCCCGCCTGATCAGCATCCTTCCCCCGCCGGTCGTGGACCGCGAAGGCGCCGCCGCGCTGTGGGCGAATCTCGTAGGCCTGCTGCGTCCCGGCTGGCGCCGACGCCTGACCGGCCAGCCGCATGTGGCATGGGAGTACTCATTCGACCCCGAGACCACGCGCATTCACCTCTGGATTCCGGGCACCGTCCCGCCCGGCATGGTGGAGCGCGCGATCGAGGCCGCCTGGCCCGGAGCGCGCACCCACACCAGGCCCGCCGCTCCGGCCCTCCCCCAGCCCGCACCTCGGCACCACCAACTCCACACCGCCGGCGGCGAATTACGGCTGTCTCGCAGTGACGCCCTGCCGATCCGCACCGGATTCCCGACCGACCCGGCGCGCGCCCTGCTCGGCGCCCCCGTCGGCCTCGCCCGTGGCGAGCAGGCCGTCGTCCAGATCCTGGCCCGGCCCGTGGCAGGCCACCGGGTGACCAAGGCCCGCCGCGCCGC
This sequence comes from Streptomyces sp. NPDC102360, assembly GCF_044766085.1. Lineage (NCBI taxonomy): Bacteria > Bacillati > Actinomycetota > Actinomycetes > Kitasatosporales > Streptomycetaceae > Streptomyces > Streptomyces sp. NPDC102360. The sequence goes on from NZ_JBIWLG010000010.1 coordinate 258,249, forward strand.
CCGCCACGTACGCTCCGGACATCCCGCACGGCCTATCAGCCGCCTGCTCGACCTGATAACGCCGGGCCACCACGCCCGTACCAGCGCCGCAGCATCCGTACTCGACCGGCAGGCCGCCTTGGAGCGCTCGGCCGAGGACAGAGCCATCGTCGCCAAACAGCGAGGCGCCCAGTACGAGACCCGCATCCGCTACGCCGTCGCCTCCACCGTCCCCGCCGAGGCGCCCTCGACCGATCGCGCCCACACCACGGATCGTCTACGCGGCCGGGGGCACGCCATCGCCAGCGCGTTCGCCACATTCACCGAGCACAACCATTACCGCCGTAGTCGACGCAGGCGCATGCTCCCCCGCATCAACGCACGCCGCCTGGACAAGGGCGACTTGCTCTCCGTCGAGGAACTCGCCGCGCTCGCACATCTGCCTTGGGACCAGTCCATCGCCGGACTGCAACGAGCCGGTGCCCGCGCCGTTCCGCCACCACCCGGTGTCGCCACCACCGGCCGCGATGTCCGCCCCATCGGCCGCACCGACAGCGGCCATCCGCACCCCGTGGGGCTGCGCGTTCCCGACGCACGCCAGCACCTCCATGTCCTCGGCGCCACCGGCTCCGGCAAGTCCGAACTCCTCGCCCACATGGCGCTGGCGGACGCACTGGCGGGACGGGGCGTCATCGTGATCGACCCGAAGGGCGACCTGGTCAACGACCTGCTGATGCGGCTGCCCGAAGAACTCGGCGAGAAGGTGGTGTTGTTCGACGCCGACGACAAGGAAAAGCCCCCGGTCATCAATCCGCTGGAGGGCACGGACGTCGCCCGCAGCGTCGACAATCTCGTGTCGATCTTCTCTCGTGTCTACGCGACCTCCTGGGGACCGCGCAGCGACGACATCCTGCGCTCGGGTCCCCTCACCCTGCGAACCCTGCCCGGCACTCCGGCCCTTACCGACCTGCCCAAGCTCCTGTCCGTCCCCGCCTTCCGGCACCGGGCCGTCGCCCACATCACGGACGACATCCTCCGAGGGTTCTGGACCTGGTACGACGCCCTCTCCGAAGCCGGAAGCGCCCGCGTGTCCGCGCCGCTGATGAACAAGCTCCGCGCCTTCCTGCTACGCCCGTTCATCCGCTCCGCCATCGCCTCCGGACCGTCCACCGTGGACATGGGCCAGGTCCTCGACGGCGGCATCTGCCTCGTCCGGATCTCCAAGGACACGCTCGGCGCGGAGACTTCCCACCTCTTCGGCTCGGTGATCGTCGCCCGAGCCTGGCAGGCCACCACTCATCGCGCCCGCATCCCTCAAGCGCAGCGCCACGACGCCTCCCTCTACATCGACGAGGCACACACCTTCCTGAACCTGCCATACGCCATGGAGGACATGCTCGCCGAGGCCCGCGGCTACCGCCTGTCCATGACCCTCGCCCACCAGTACCTCCGCCAGCTGCCAAGGGAGTTGGCGGAGGGCATCAGCACCAACGCCCGTACGAAGATCTACTTCAACACGTCCCCCGAGGACGCCCGCCACCTCGCCCAGCACACGGCGCCCCGCCTCACGGAACACGACCTGTCGCACCTTGACGCTTTCCACATCGCGATCCGCCCCGTGCTGTTCGGCGCGGAGGGGCCTGCCTTCACCGCCGTCACGGAGCAGCTCCCGCCGCCGGTCGCCGGCCGGGCTCGAGCCATCCGCGCAGCGGCCCGACGCAACGCGCGCCCGGCCGGCACACCCGCCCCCATACCCCTGGACAAGCGCCTACCCCGCTCCTCGACGGACCCCCGCCGCGGTCCCTGACCGACGACCATCCGACTCACGGCACTACGGAGGTGTGCACCATGAGCACCTTTCCCGTCCCCCAGCGCTCGCTGCGCGGGCATCGCCCACAGCGCCCCAGCCAACGCACAGCAGCCCGCGGCGAGTACGTCGCCCGCATCGCCGGCCGCCTCACTGAACGCGACCGCTGGCTGGCCCGGATGCTGCACGAGCACAAGGTCCTCACCACCGACCAGATCACCCAGCTCGCCTGGCCCTCGGTACGCAGCGCACGCACACGCCTGCTCCGGCTCTACAAGTGGCGCGTAGTGGACCGCTTCCAGCCCTTCGTCACGTACGGGTCGGCGCCCATGCACTACGTCCTCGACGTCGCCGGAGCATCCCTGCTCGAGCGCGAAGACGCCCCGCACCCCGGGGACTTGAACTACCGCCACGACCACGCGATCGGCATCGCACACTCACTCCGCCTCGCCCACACCGTGGCGACGAACACATTCTTCACCACCCTGGTGGAGCACGCTCGCCGCTCCGACGGTGACTGCCAACTCACCGCCTGGTGGTCGGAGACCCGCTGCCGCGGATTCTTCGGCGACATCGTCCGACCGGACGCGTACGGCCGCCTGCGCCAATGCCGCAGCGAGGTCGAGTGGTTCCTCGAATACGACTGGGGAACCGAGCGCCCGGCCGAGCGGGTCGGCGACAAGTTGCCGGGCTACGCCCACCTCGCCGCGACTACCGGCATCACCACACCAGTGCTCATCTGGACACGGTCCGCCCAACACGAAACCCGCATCCGGCGTGCTCTCGCGGTTGCTGCCGCGCTGCTCGACGACCCCTCGCTGGTTCCCTTGGCCACCACGAGTACAGATTTAGTCGCCGGCGAGGCCCGCTGCGATCCCACCGCGGGCAGGTGGCTACCACTCAACACCCCGGCGCCGGACACCCGCCGCGTGCCCCTGGCGGACCTCACCCACGCATGGCCCGCCCTGGCACCCTGCACCGCTCCGGCCCCGCACTGCACATCCGGCACCTCAACCGAACCGGGCTCCCTCGCCCCACCCTCACCCCACGCGCCCAACGCCTACCAGGACCATCGGAGGAGGTACCGCTGATGTCATCCGCAGGTAAGGCCGCCGCCGCGCTGCTCGCCTGCGTCCTGCTCCTCGCTGCTCTGGCCAGTGCGGCCGTTGGCAGCCTGCTGTCGCCCTTCGGCGGAAACCGGCCGACCGAAAGCGCGCTTTCGGACATACCGGCGAACTACCTGGGCCTCTACGCGGATGCCGCCGCCTCCTGCCCCGGTCTGAACTGGTCAGTGCTGGCGGCCGTCGGCAAGGTCGAGTCGGACCACGGACGTTCCACGCTCCCCGGCGTGCACAGCGGCGCCAACTACGCGGGGGCTCGCGGCCCCATGCAATTCTTGCCCTCCACGTTCACCGCGGTCCTGGCTCGCCATCCGTCTCTGCGCTCCGGTACGCGAGCCCCCTCTCCGTACGATCCCCGCGACGCGATACAGGCTGCGGCCGCCTACCTGTGCGACTCCGGGGCGCGGCACGGCGAGAACATTCCGGGCGCCATCCGGACCTACAACCACGATGACGCCTACGTCACTCAGGTCCTGTCCCGGGCGCAGACGTACGGCAGCCGTTCCGAGGCCATGCTCAGCGATCGGCCGAGCAGCGCCGCGCGCGACGCCATCGCCTACGCCAAGGGCCAGTTGGGCCTGCCCTACGAATGGGGTGGCAACGGCCCAGGGAAGGGTGATGCCGGCTTCGACTGCTCGGGCCTGACCCAAGCCGCCTACGCATCCGCAGGGATCCGGCTGCCCCGCATCGCCCAACAGCAATTCACGTCGGGCCCTCGTGTCCCCGCAGACGAGCAGCCCCGCCCGGGAGACTTGATCTTCTACGGACAGGACGCGGCGAGCATCCATCACGTGGGCCTCTACATCGGCAGCGGACAGATGATCCACGCGCCGGGCAGGCATCGTCTGATCAGGATCGCCCCGTACCGGTATCGCGGGGACGACTTCGTGGGAACTGTCCGGCCCGTCGCCTGACAGGTCGGACAGTTCGGACGGGTCATAGATCCGCGGCTCACCAGACGCGGAACCCGCCCCGGTGCTGCGCGCGTTCCAGATACGCGATCCATTCGAGCCAGTAGTCGACGTCGTCGCCGACGATTACCTTGACCTCGCTGCCTGCGTGAGTGCGGTAGCCGACCAAGGCGGCCTCGATCTCCTCCGGCGTGACGAGCCAGCCGTCGTTCGACGCGAACTTGTGGAGCGCCATGCCGAACGCTGGCTCGGGATGCCATGTCACGTGGGCCTCGCACTGCTTTAAGTAGGTCACCACTTCCGGTCGCGCGGGTGACTTCGACGCTCCGTTCCCGTTCTGCGCCGCATCGATTTCGTCCCACGTCACGCCCTCGGGCTCGTGCGGCCATGGCGGCACGCCGTAGTCGGAGACGACCATTCCGAGCTGATCCATCAGCTCACGGAATCGAGACATCCCCCAGATGTTGAGCCGGAAGTAGGCGGTGTCGACGGCGTACATCGCGTCGTAGGCGCGTTCCACCTCGGCCTGCGCTGCCGCGTAGTCCGGGTGGTCGCAGGACAGTCGTAGCGCGTCCCGCCTCCTCGCCGCGGTGTGGAACGCGGCCTGTGCGTCGAGGGCGCGTGCGGCCTCTTCGGGTGGTGTGCGCTCGATCGTCATGTCGTAGCCCATGACGGGCTCCTTCGATTGGTTGGGAGGTTCGGGCCCGACGCCGCACGTGGAGGCGTCAGGGCCAGTGATCAGAAAACGCGGAAGCCCCCGTGATCGCGCGCGGTCTCCAGGAAGACGATCCATTCGGTCCACCAGGAGAGCCCGTCACGGACCATGCGCTGCGCTTCCGGTATGGAGGCGTCCCAGGACCCGAGCGCCGCTGAGATCTCGTCCGGTGTGACGAGCCAGCCGCCGTGCGCGACTTTGAAGCACGGGATGCCAGCAGGAGTGTCGGCCTGGGCGTTGAAGATCTTGTCCATGGCGGCGGCATAGGGAACGAGGTCGCTGGGCACCTCCTCGGCGTCGCTCATGAGGAACGCCTCGATGCGGGCGTATGTGGTCCCGAAGTCCTCGGGAGTCGGCCCATCGGGCGGCTCGCGGTGTTCGATCATTCCGAAGGCGTTCATGACCTGGAGAACGGTTGCCATCCGTACGCAGGTCATCTCTCGCGGCGCGGAACAGGCGCCGCCCGCTTCAATCTCCAGTTCAAAGCACATGATTGGCCTCCTCTGTTGTCGGAAGGGGTGGGGACCGCGCCCCGGCGGCGGGATCCGCACGGATGGGGCGCGGCCGGTCGGTCGGCTCAGACAGTCCGAAGGCGCATGAGCCGCTGGTGGGCACGGGATTTGATCTCGTCGTCGGTGCCCATGAGCAATGCCGTCGCTCGGGCGATCTCTTGCGTCATGGTCTTGCCGGGGCGGCGCGACGTGGTCGAGGTAGTCGGTGATCACGCGCTCGGCGGTGTACGCGGTGCGCCCGATCTCCTGTGCCTGGACGGTGAACATGTCGGCCAGAGTGTCGCGGCGCCGGTCGTCGGCACGCGCCGTGCGCGCGGTCGCGTCGTCGCTGCGCGGCCACAGTTCACCGATGAGCCGGTCGAACTCGTCGATCGCGAAGTCCGTCCGGGCCAGGGCCGTTTCCTCGCTCGCCCACTTGTCGTAGTAGTTGACCGACAGGCTGAGGGTTCGGCGGGCTTCCTTGATCCGGTCGGTGGCGGACTTGGTGTGCCGCACGGTCCACCGGGTGTAGGCATCGCGGACGGCGAACCGCTCCGTGTTGCCGCACACGGGACGCCACGGGGTGACGACGGCCGTGAACGGGGAGCGCCCGTCATGCGAGTTGATCACAGCGACGAACGGAACGATCTCGTCGTTGATCCCCTCGGCGTCGATCGTGATCGTGCGCGGCAGGCGGATCGAGATGAAAACCTTGCGGCCCTCGCGCAGCGCCCCGGCAGACTCCCAGATCACACCGAAGTCGTTGACCAGTTCCTGGAGGAACTCGAAGCCGGACCGGTTCTGGATCGGTGCGTATTGCGAGCCGACGACCCCCAGGGCCGCGCCGGTGTCGCCGCGCACCGTGTGGTATTTGCCGTGGTGCTGGCGCAGTTCGCCGTTCCAGAGGTAGAACGCGGGCACGCGGTGTACCTGGAAGTCGATCCCGGCGAGCCCAAGAACGGTATCGATGTCGGAGATCCCGCCGGGGATGACGTTGCCGAGCCCGTGCCAGGCAGGGATCGACGCATACAGGGCGGCGGCGCCCAGCGTGGTGTCGAGACCGTCGCGGCCGATCACCTCGTTGCGGTCGTAACCGACAGTCGCGGCGTACGTGCCGTCGTTCCGGCGTACGGCGCCGGTCTCCGCGATGAGGGCCGAACGCTCCCTGTGGAAACGCTTGTTGACGTCAGTGGACATTGTTCTCCTCCTTGCTCTGCTTCCGGATTGAGAGAAGTGGACCCGACCGGATTCGAACCGGCGCTGACATTCGGGTACAAGCCGACCGCTCTGCCACTGAGCTACGGGCCCGGTTGACGGTGGGAGGTCCGGCGGCCACCAGGGGAGGTACGTACGACCGCCGGACCGGTGCCGTGCCGTCACGGGGCGACACGGCGCTCGGTGCTCAGCCGCAGGCGGCGGAGCGGGTGACCGACTCTCGCCGGGCATGGCACGGACCGGACCGCTCGCCCCACGGGTCTACGAGCGCGAACCGGGCGACCGGCAGTCCGAGTTCATCGGCCAGCAGGCAGTCGCGGCACTGGCACGGGAGGGCCAACCACAGGCCGTGATGGCTCGTGATCGAGCCGTGGTAGAGCACGAGGTCACCCGGCTCGATCATGTCGAGCGCGCGGAACAGGCTGTCGGACATGGCGCCCCCTCAGGCGGCCAGAACGGGAAGTGCAGAGGTGCGCGGGTAGGTCTCCCACGCCGTGGCGAGCACATGCCGCTCGCTCTGCCGGTACGCCATAACCCTCCGGAAGCGACCGTTGATCAGCCGGAAGGCACGGGGTGGATCGCGATGGTAGGTACGGCGGTAGGCCTCGGCAGCCATCCGGCCGAACGGTGGGGCGTATCGCCAGTCAGCGGGAAGCCCCTGCGCGGCGAGGTACTCAGCGACGGTGATCTGCCGGGTGGTGACCTTGCGAACTGCGGTGCTGAGCTTGACGTTCATGCGATCCCCTCGGATCTCCAGTGCCAACTTTCTTGGCACTTTCAGTGTCTCGCTCTCGGGGGTTGATCGCAACAAAGTTGGCAGTGATTCTTTAGCCGTGCTCGGCGGGTGGCCGCCTAGTGACTTGGCAGTGCGCGTGAGACGATGCCGCTCATGACGCCACGTCCTGACGCTCGCTCGGAGGCGCAGTGGCTCCGCAAGTTGGAGCGCGCCACCGCGGCCCACGAGAAGACCCGCCGCGCGCTCGATGAGCTGATCGCCGACGCACGGACAGCAGGCGTGCCGCTGATGACGATCGCCAAGCACACGCCGTACAGCCGCGAGTGGGCACGCAAGATCGCCACGCGGGTGGACACGGAGCGCGCCGGCGACTCACACCAGGAGTAAACAGGGGATTTGGAGCCGGCGAACCCGACCGTCGGACCCTGTCACCGGCCCCGCCGGCGACAGACTTACCGCCGCACCTGTGAGGGTGCGTCCCGGTCCTCCGCACCACTACTAACCAAACACCTTGGAGTCGCAGGGCACAGGGGAAGGGGCAGCAAGCCCCTGGCCTGCAGGTATGTGCGACGTAGGGGGTACCCCTCTAGTGGGTACCCGGATCGGCACCCACATCGGTACCGGCGTTCTGGTGGACCCCGCCCGATGTGGGAGGCTCATCGCCCGGCTTGCATCCGCCGCGCCAGGCCCTCCTGGTCGACAGGTCGGCAAGGCCGCATGAAGTGATCGACAGTCAGAGTGGAGCTTCCCAGTGAACAGCGACGCCAACCGGTCCCGGCCCGGGGCACAACGGCCCTTCCGCTTGATGGTCACAGGCGGTGGCACCGGCGGGCACACCTATCCGGCACTCACGACCGTGCGCACCTTGCAGTCCCGACTCGCTCAACAGGGCACCGGGCTCGACGTGTTGTGGGTGGGCAAGGCCGACAGCCTCGAGTCGCGCGTCGCGGCCGGCGAGGGCATCGCGTTCACCGCGGTCGCCACCGGAAAGATCCGCCGTTCGAAGAACCCGCTGAAGCTCGTCTCCCCCGCGAACGTCGCCGACATGAGCCGCGTCCCGCTGGGTGTGCTGCAGGCCCGCAAGGCGATCAACGCCTTCCGGCCCGACGTCGTCCTGGCCACGGGCGGCTACGTCGCCGTCCCGGTCGGCGTCGCCGCCACCCGACTGTGCCGCGTCCCGCTGGTCGTACATGAGCAGACCGTGCGCCTCGGCCTGGCCAACAAGACCCTCGCCGCGGCCGCATCCCGGATCGCTGTGTCCTCCGAATCCACGGTGCCGCTGCTGCCGGAGGGCGTACGGCCGTCCGCTGTGGTCACCGGCAATCCCGTACGGCCCGAGGTGTTCACCGGTCAGGGTGAGAAGGCGATCGAAGCACTCACCATGCCGGGCTTCGACCGGCGGCTGCCGACCGTGTACGTCACCGGGGGCGCCCAGGGCTCACAACAGATCAACGAGTTGGTGTGCGACGTGCTGCCGTGGCTGCTCGAGCACGCCAACGTGATCCACCAGTGCGGCCCGGACAACGTCGAAGAACTGCGCCGCCGCACCGCGCACCTCCCCGCGCGCTACCACCTGACCGGATACGTCGGCCCGGAACTGCCGGACGTACTCGCCCTCGCCGACGTCGTGATCTCCCGCAGCGGCGCCGGCACCATCGCCGAACTCACCGCACTCGGCAAGGCCGCGGTCTTCGTCCCGCTCGCCACGTCAGCCGGCAACGAACAAGCCCACAACGCCCGTCACCTGGCGGACAACGGGGCAGCGCTCGCGCTCATCGACGATGTGTCGCCACAGCGGCTCCAGTCCGCGCTGGCCCCACTCCTCACCGACGCACACGCACGCACGGCGATGGCGGAACGCGCCCGCGCCTACGGTCGACCGGACGCCGCCGAGCGCTTGGCCGATGTGGTATTGGCCGCAGCCCAGGGCTAACCGGCGGCATACGGCAGGTGCCGGTGGGCGGCGGCTTCGATGGTCAGCGCGCACTCGGCGAACGCTGCCCTGTCGCCTCCATAAGGATCACGCACATCGGCGTCACCCAGGTAGAGGGTGATCTTGGCAGTTGCGCCAATGAGGCCGCCGTGGACGCGCAATCGACCCTGCACCGCGCTGTCCAACGCAAGAATCGCGTCGGCCCAGCGCAGCAACTCCGCGCTCACCTGGACGGCCCGATGGTGGGTAAGGTCGTAGCCGCTTGCTTCCGCGGCCTCGACCATGAGCGGGTGGGCGGGGCGACCCGCCCACTTGCCCACCAGACCCGCCGAGCGCACTTCCACCCCGGCGCCACTACGGGCATCAAGTACGGCAGCCGCGTACGGCGAGCGGCAGATGTTCCCGAGGCAGACCGTCAGGATGCGCATGTCCCCGCCTCAAGGGCTGTTTCCCGTACAGCCGCTACGACCCGCTGTACGTCTTCGGAGCTCATGGCGGGGTGGAAGGGCAGGCTCATGATCTGCCTGTCCGATTCCTCGGTTACGGGCAGGCTGCGGCGCCACCGCGCGAACGCGGGCTGGAGATGATTGGGCGGATAGTGCACGCCGACTCCGATGCCACGGCTTCGTAGAGCATGGAAGGCGGCGTCGCGGTGGACGAGACGCACCACGCAGTTGAAGGGGACCGAGCGTGCGACGTCAACATCGACGACCTCGACTCCCCCGATCCCGCTCAAGCCATCCGCGTAGGACTGCCACAGCGACTTCCGCAGTGCGGCCACGGCGTCGAAGTACCGCAACTGGACTCGCCCGATGGCCGCATTCAGCGCGGACATCGTGGCGCGCAGCCCGTACTGCTGCACCGCGTACGTCGTGGTCTGGGCGCGCTGTCGCTGGGAGTCGGCAATGCCCAGCGCACGCAGCGTGCGCAGGCGGCCGGCCTCCTCGCGGGTGCGGGGCACGATGCCGCCGCCCTGACCGCAGGTCAGGTTCTTGATCGGGCCGAACGAGAAGCACGTGAGCGCCTCCCGTCGCGCGCCGACGAGTTTGTCGCCGCACACGGAGCCGAAGGCGTGGGCGGCGTCCTCGATCACGGTGATCCGGCGGCTGTCGAGCACTTCGGTCAGGGCGGACAGGTCGACCGCGCGTCCGCCGTAGAGGACCGGTAGGACGACTCGCGTGGCCGGCGTGACGGCGGCCAGGACGTCGTCGGCTTCGACGCACAGCGTGGCGGGATTGATCTCGATGAACCGCGGCTGGGCCCCCGTCGCGAGGATGGCTTGCACGGTCGCGCAGTAGGTCTGGGACGGCACGACCACTTCGTCACCCGGCCCGACCTCCGCCGCCAAGAGTGCGATGTGCAACGCGTCGGTGCCCGAGGCGACGGCCACCATGTCCGGCACCCCGAGGAATTCGGCGATGTCGTGCTCGAATTTCTCGACGAGCCGACTGTGCCCGTACTGCCCCAGCCACAGCGCCTCGATCAGCGCTTCGGTTTCGGGGCCGTGCAGGAACGGACGGGCGTTCACCGAGGCCTCATCCGGTGAGATTGTCACTGCTGGTCACCCCTCCCGCTCGTGTGCGTACGAGACCGCGGCTGGGTGCCATGTGCCGCTGACCAGCGTCTCGAAGCACTTGATGAGATAGATGTCGGGCTTGTACGTGAGCCGGTCGTGGTCGATGGGCTCGTCGAACAGCCCGTTGAGCGTTTGCTGCACCAATGCGGCGCCCGCGGCTTCGGCGAGCGGGAACGCGCCGGCGAACCGGGCGTTCACCTCCGTCATGATCACTCTCTGGTCGTCGTTGCTGTCTTCGCAGATGAACCCTTGCGCGCAGCACGGCCCGACCATCCCCAGAGCTTCCAGCGTGCGGGTGACCTGATCCGCCACTTCCTCGTCGTGAAAGGTGCGACTGACCATGGACAGCCCGGCCTTGACCAGGAGCCGGTGGCGCAGCACCACCGAAGTTCGGCCCGCATGGTCGACGAGACAGTCGGCCGTGAACTCCTGCCCATGGATACGCTCTTGGACGATAGGGTCGGGTACGAGCTGGCACAGGACCTGTGCCTGTTGCCTGGTCTCGCAGAAGTGCACGCCTTGCGTTCCCTGTCCGCGCCGCGGCTTGACGACGAGCGGATGCCGTGCCGGGGCCTCGTCCAGCTCGTGCGGGAGGAACGTCGCCGGTGTAGGGATCTGCCGGGAGCTGAGAACTGCGTAGAACGCGGCCTTGTCGATGCAGGCCATGACGGCGTCCATGTGCGGCAGCCACGTGCGCGCGCCGAGTCTCGTCAACTCCGGCCGCAGGCAGACCAGGACCGGCAGTTCGTGTTCGACCGTGGACAGCAGACCGTCGGGGCGCATCCCTCCGCAGGCCTCCAGCAGTCGGAACGCGTAGTCCGGGTCGTCGGCTGTAGGGAGGACGAGCGGGACAACTCCCTGCAGTGCCAGGCCACAGGCGAGCGGATCGGCGTCCGCGGCGATGACCTCGCAGCCGAGCGCCATCAGGTGCCGGGTCAGATCGAACCCGGGTGCCCCGCCGACGCCGGTCACGAGAATGCGCTTGGTCGCGGCCATTCGACGTCACCCTTCCGCACCAGGGGCGACATTGATCTCTGCCAGAGGCGCTTCAACGTCGCGGATGACTGGGGCCCACCGCTCAGGGTGCTCGCGGTACCACTCCACGGTCTGGGCCAGCCCCGCGTCGAGCGACCAGGAGGGGCCGTAGCCGAGATCGTCGGCGATCTTCGACCAGTCCATGGAGTACCGGATGTCGTTGGACTTACGGTCCGGGACGTACGTCACCGCGCTCCAGTCCGCGTCGAAGATACGGAGAAGTCGACCGGTGAGTTCCGCGCTCGTGAGATCTGTGCCGCCACCGACGTTGTAGATCTCGCCGGGGATCCCGCGCCGCAGGACAAGCTCGATGGCCCGGCAGTTGTCTTCGACGTGAAGCCAGTTACGCACGTGCTGACCGCTCCCGTGAACCGTCACTGACAGCCCTTTGAGCAACCTTGTGACGAACAACGGGATGATCTTCTCCGGATGCTGACCAGGCCCGTAGTTGTTGGACGAGCGGGTCACACATACGGGTAGGCCGTCCGTACGGAACGCGGACAGCGCCAACAGGTCGCTGCAGGCCTTGGACGCGGCGTAGGGCACGGTCGCCTTAAGCGGCGACTGCTCACTGGCGGAACCCGTCGGCAGTGGTCCGTACACCTCGTCCGTCGAGACGTGCACGAACTTCTGGATACCGTGCCTTCGAGCGGCGTCGAGCAGGGTGTGTGTGCCGAGCACGTTGGTGGTCAGGAAGGTGGCCGCTTCAAAGAAGGAGCGGTCGACGTGCGATTCGGCGGCGAAGTGCACGATCGCGTCGTGCCGTTGGACCAGTTCGTCGACCAGCTCCTGATCGATGATGTTGCCCCGCACGAAGCTCAGCTTGGGCGAGAGGAGTGCGTCCTCCAGATTCTCCTTGTGCCCGGCATAGGTGAGGGAGTCCAGCACGGTCACCTCGGCGACGTCGTCGGCCGCCAGTAGCCGTCTGACGAAGTGCGAGCCGATGAAGCCGGCGCCGCCCGTAACGATGATCTTGTCCATGGGGCCGTCCCTTTCGAAGTCGCGCAGCGGTGACGCCTGACGGGATGCTCGCGGTCACCCACGCTTCACAAGGGCGTGTTGCGTGGGCGAAGGCGGTGCTGATGCTCGCGGGCCTCCGCGCCCGGCTGCGGGACGACGGGGGCGTCTCGCAGCCGGGGGCGCAGGCCTGGAGGTCTCGTTCAAACGGTGATGTGGACCCGGACGGTCTTGCCGTCGTCGTCCCGCAGGAACCACGACAGGGCGCCACCGAGCGAACGAATCACATGCAGGCCTCTTCCGCATTCGTCCTGGCCGCCGGCGTGTAGGCGCTCTTGGAAACGCGGGAGCGCGGGAACCGGATCAGAGACGTCGACAACAAGCCCGCCGTCCTCCAGCAGCGCGAGGCGCACATTCAGTGTGTGGCCGACTCTACGGCCGTGGTTCACGGCGTTGGTGACGAGCTCGGACGCCATGACGCCCACGTTGTGCTCGTCCCCGGCCCATCCCCATGCCAGCAGCTGACGCCGGATATGTATCCGCACGAGCGGCACCACTTCATGCACCATCGTGTAGTCCATCGACCACTCGCGCACCACTGGCACCAGCTCGACAGGCTTCAAAGGCGTCACACCCACAACTCCCCCTCTCCGGCATCCAGTTCACGTTCCGGCTGCCTCTGGGCTCTTCTGTGAGCCTCAGAGAAGCGCTTCCGTGCTGCGATCTCCATGTGGCATTCGACCGGCGCATCCGAATATTCACCGTGCGCGTATGAGCTCTGCGACGGGCATGTCATGCTGCCTACCGTGGGGACACAGAGCATCGACTGGATGTCTTTCGGAGACCTCAAGGACGCAGCGCGCACCGGGGACTTCGGATACGTGATCCGCCGGGTGAGAAAGGCTTCCGGACTCACGCAAGCCCAACTCGGCACGGCCTGCGACCTTTCCCAAGCCGCCATCTCGCGGCTCGAGAACAACGGCGCGGGCGCCTACATCATGGAAACCTTGGCGAAGGCCGCCACAGCCCTTGGACTCTCCTTCGAGCTGGTCGGCCTCGCCAACCAGCAACCGAATGGGACCTCGCCAGTGGAACGGCGCGCATTCCTCAACTTGCCCGCGGCCATGGTCGCCGCCCCGAAGACGAACGGCTCCGCACAGCCTGCGCTGCCCGAATGGGACAACACGCAGGCGGCGACGCTGCGGGTTGCCACCAGCTCATTCCGGCGCTTGGATTCCACCGTGGCGTCCAGGGACCTCGCCGACTCGATGAAGACCCACCTTCAGCTCATCCAGAGCATCGCCGGCGAAGCCCCCGACAACGCACACCGCGCGCGGATGGCTTCCGTGGGGTCCGAGGCCGCCTCGTTCGCCGCCTGGCTGTCCTGGGACATGGCCGATCACGGGTCGGCACGACGCTGGTACGGCTCTTCGATCAAGGCCGCGCGCGGCTCCGGGGATTCTCTCCTTGCGGCGTACCAGACCGGGAGCCTCGCTTCCTTCGAGGCCGAGACCGGAAACCCGCACGAGGCGCTACGACTCGCCACGCAGGCTCGACGCGCCCTCGGGCCGGCCTTGCCGCATCTCGCGTCGGCCTGGCTTTCGGCGATCGAGGCCGTGGCCCACGCGACAAGCGGTCAACGGCGTGCCTGTGACCGCGCCTTGAAGGCCTGCGCGTACCACGCCGAACTCATCACTGCCGCCGATCCCGTCGCCTGGCCCTGGATCTTCGCCTTCGACGAGCGGAAGACAGCCGCCTGCCGCATCACCTGTACGGCACGGCTGGGTCAGCCCCTGCACACGCGCATCAGCGAGTCCGAGATCGCCTCGGCCCTGAGCAGCAGCCATGACAAACAGCGTGCCCTGCTCACCCTCGACGTCGCCACCGGATACCTCGCTACCAAGGAGGTGGACACGGCCTACACCCTCGCCCAACGCGCCCTGCAGGAGGGTATTCGCCTGCGCTCCGGCAGGATCACGGAACGTGCCCGCGAGCTCCGCCGCGCCTACTCCTCACCACGACCGCCGCGTATCGTGCGCGACTTCGACGACCAGCTGCACACCGCATACCTGTAGGAGACCTCCGCATGCGCGTCGGCATCACCGGCCACCGGGGCCTGCCCCCCGCAGTCGCGAACCAGGTCCGCACCCTGCTCCGCGACCATGCCGCCACGTACGACGCCCGCCACCTCGTAGCCGTCAGTTGCATCGCCGACGGACCCGACACCTGGTGGGCCAAGGAGGTCCTCAGCGCGGGCGGACGGATCGAAGTGGTCGTCCCCGCGGCCGAATACCGCGACGGTCTGCCCGAATGGCACCACCCCGACTACGACGACCTCATGAAACGCGCCAGCGACATACACACCACCGGCCTCGACAAGTCGACTTCCGAAGCCCACCAGGCCGGAAGCGAAATCCTCGTCGGCCTCTGCGACCGCCTCATCGCCGTCTGGGACGGACTTCCCGCGCGCGGGTACGGCGGGACGGCCGACGTCGTCTCCTACGCAGAGCAAGTGGGCGTGCCCGTCACGGTCCTGTGGCCGGACTGGGCAGTCCGATAACCCGGGCTGAGACCACTCGTCAGATGCCCGGCCCGACAGCGGGGTGCAAGACCAGGGAACGAGCCGCGATCCGCACCTGCGCTTCCCACGCCACCTCGTCGAGCCCCAGGGTGTACTGGACGCAGCAGGCACACGGCGGGAGGAGCGCCACGAATGCTTGCTCCTCAGCAGTCTCGATCTCCAGCTCCGACCACTCGTCCGATACCAAGTCGCCGAGCGTCGCCTCCCCGGAGATGAACCTCGTGGCCAGCCTGCTCAAGGCATACCGTTGGGCCAGGTGGTGATCGGGCAACGCGAGCCCCAATTCCGCGAGAGCCTGCTCAAATGTGGCACGGATGTCCTGGGGGTCCGCACGGCGCGGCAGACCGGCGAGCTCGCACAGAGTGGGAGTGTCCACCCCCATGGCGAGTGCGTGCGCGGCAGTCATCGGCAGGTCTTCCAGACACACCTGATCCGCCTGATACAACCATGCCGCCGCTTCCAGGGGTAGAGGAACGCGGTGTACGGGGCCTCCAGGCTCGGAAGTGTCTCCTATCGCTGCCATGGTTCATACGATGCCATCGCTGCTCACGAGAGTCCCTGGAATTTCGGTGCGCCCACGCAGCCCACACTCAGCCGTCCCCGCTTGCCGTCCCTTTCCTCTGCAACGACTCGCACAGGGCTACCGTCTCCCTGCTCGGTTCTTCATCGAGCTCGGCCAGCTCCGTGCTGAGGAGACTCAACGTACGAGGAAGGCCTGCGTGTCGTCCCAGGCGGGCCTGTAGGCGCATGATGTCGCAGTAGATGGCCTCGTTGTAGCGGTCCAGTACCCTGGCGCGTTCCATCAGCGTGAGGCAGCGTCCGGGATCTCTGCGACTCAGACGGCGGGTCAGAGCACTGATGGCGTCAAGTACGTCGCGGCGCAGTGCTTCGCGAGGAGCCTCGGCCCATTCGGAATCGATGTCGACCCCGAGGTCACCGGTGTAGGCATCGATGGCTTGCTCCAGCGCCGCGCCTCGGGCGTCGTCGCTCTCAGCGGTACGCGCCTGGTGCAGAGCCCATTGCAAATCCCAGACGTCAACCGCTACTTGGTCGTGCGCCAAGGCGAAGCGGCCGTCGTGGTGGTGGACGATGTCGTGGATCTCGTCGTGGGTGGCCGTGCGCAGGGCGCGGCGTAGCTGACTGACGGTGGCATGGAACCTGTTGTATGGGCGTTCACTCGGGGCGTCGGGCCAGATCGCAGCGGTGATCACCTCACGTCGTTCCCCCTCACGGTGCACGGCCAGGAACGCGAGAATCTCCCGCTGCTTGGGTGCCAAGGAGGCAGTGAGCTCTTGTGCGTCGTCACCATCATTCGCGACTGGAAGCCGCGTAAGTCGCACCGGACCAAGCACCGAGAGCTTCATCTTCTGTCTCCGTCGGTGTACCGATTGCACCGTAGGTGGCTCCGACGGCGACCGAGGAAGGGGCGGCCCCTGAGGCGCCACCTCGCGAATCTCCGGGTCAGCCTCACGAAGCAGCTCAAGGAGTTCGCCCGCATCCGCGGCGGGCAGAGTGAACAGGCGCGCGCCAGTGAACTCGTCCGCGCCCGGCGGGCTTTCCGCTGTCACCGTCCCATCTGATCGAACATCGACCGTTGTCCCCGGGCGCCACTGCCCCAAGAGCACACCGCCAAGGCCGAGGGAGAATCCATTGTCGAGCACGGACTGCAGGCGCCGTTCGGACTGTGGATCGGGTCGGGCGACTACTACAAGCTCAACGGGCTCGGGCTCGGGCTCGGCAGCGGGCGAGCGCGGCTCGCGGTGTTCGGCGGATCGCGTCCGCGTAAGCAGCTCGGCCTCCAGCACGTCCACGGCTTCCTCCAGGTGCTCCACTACACGAAGGCTCGACGGGCCCGGACGATCCGCAGCACGCTCCCCCAGTAACATCCGAGCGTCAGAAGCTGGGACGACCACCTGAATTCTGCGATCACCAGCGCCATGTCGTTTCGCGAGGCAGGCGATCAAGAGGGACCTCGCTGCGTCTGGCGCACCGGCTCCGACCAGGCCGAGGCCGCGTGTGCGGGCAAGTTGCCAGGCGAGCGCTCGGCTCTCCCTGATGCCCATCGCCCGTTCCTCGACTGGAGCAATTGCTTCAGCTTCTGCGACGACACCAGTGCGGCCCCCGGACTCGGATTCCTCTCCGGTCGCCTGCTCATGGGCCGCGCGCAGAGCACGTACGACCGGAGCAAGGGTCAAGTCGCCCCGCTCACCGCTGCCCGGCCTGTACCGCATTCGCCGGCGCAACCGCACAGTCACTACGGCCGCCGCGATGAGACCGGCGATGCCAAGTCCCACGAAGGCACCTGTCGGCAACTCGACACCTGTTGTCGGTGAGCGTTCTGGCCCTCGAGGGCTCGGGGCGTACGGAGACGAAGCCTGCGGGGCAGAGACCGAGGAGTGAGGTCCCGACGCGGTCGGCGAATCCGGGCGCACGGTAGGCCTCTGCGGATCCGGCGGGGGCCTCGGCGTAGGGGGCACCTTCGGCTGGTGACCATCGGGGCCTCCTCCGGAGGGAGGCACATTGGGCAGATGGAGGGTCCAACCGGGGCGGATCAGATTGGGATTGAGCAGCCTGCCTCCATCGGCCTGCAGTCGGCCACGGTTGAGCGCGTAGATCACTGGCCATTGGTCGCCATCGCCGAGGGTGCGTTCGGCGATTCGCCACAGGCTGTCGTGAAGTCCCCGCTGGGGAGGGCGCACCGCCACCGTACGATCTGGCGCACTGTCCTCGGTGCTCTCGGAGACGTCCTGGTCGGGTCCCTGACCAGAGAGCGCGTCGGCTGTCGCTTCGAGCCCGTGGGTTACAGGATGCGCGCCCCCCACTGCCATGGACCGGTTGAACAACAGCGAGGACGCCACGGCCCCCACCAACACGGCGGCCAACAGGTGCGCGGGCCCACTGCGGCTGTGCGGCGTCGGCCAACACCCCTTCCTCGCAATATCGACAGCGCTCCGGACGACCTCTATGACGAACGCACACCACACCGGCCACAGCACCAATGCCAGAAGGTCGAGCCATCGCGCAGTGCTGATGGGCGCGAGCAAGGTCGCTTCGGTCTCCGTCCACGTCGGTACATGCCCAGGCAGCGGCCAGCCGACGTACTGGATCAACCCCCACGGGACGACCGCGACCAAGGCGAACAGCGCCGGCCCGGCGAGGATGCCTCGGGCGAAGCGTCTCAACGTGTGCATGGCGTCGTCTCGGCATTCACGGTGCAGCCGGTCCGACATCACGTACGGGATGGGCTGATCCGGTGGCCGTCACGGTCAGGCCCTGGACTCCCACGAGGCCCAGCAGTTGAGTGGGTTGGCGCTCTGTGACAGTGACGGCAACGGTGTCCTCCGTGACGGTGACCGTGCCCGAGGCCGCACCGCCGGTCGACGCAAGGTAGCCCTTTGCCCCGGCGCGGGCCTCTTCCGGGACAAGTCGTACCGTGCCGTCCAGCCGGTACGCGGCGAGATCCAGGGCCTGCGCGCCCTGGCGCGCTGCTTCCTGAGCCTCGCCGATGGCGCGCACCTTGGCCGCCAGAGCCAAGCCGCCATCGAGGACCAGGCCAGCGAACATGACGACGGCGACCGCGACCACAGCCACGAACACGGTCACCTGCCCCTCGTCGCGCTGCGCGAGTCCGCGCAATCGGGACACGGGGCCACCTGTCGCGTAAGAAATCGCGCATGCTCGACTCCTGGAGCGTAAGCCGGAGCACCTATCTGCATTCATGGCACAGCCCCCACAATCCGATTCTCGCTCGACGACACTCCGGAAGTCCCTGGGCCACGCTGTGTCCCGCGATGTACATCCACCGGTGAGGCGAACTCGATGGCGATGTCCGCCGATCCGGGCACTTGCAACAGTGCGAGATCGCTCAGCTCGACGCGACAGGTCACCGTCGTTCTGACCGTGCCACCTGACTGCACGCTGCCCCTGGTGACGACATCGAGTGACTCGCACGTGGTGCCCGCGCTCTTCAGCGCCTCGACGGCTGTCGACCAGGCACGGGCGTCGGCGATACTCATGGTTCGCTGCGAACTCGCGCTCCTGGCCGCCTGGTGTGCGGCGTCCTCGACCCGCAGGCGGGCATCTGTCATCCGCCCACAGAAGACCAGGAACCAGAGCATCAAGATCAACGCCGGAACAGTAAAGACGAGTTCGATAGTCGCAGCTCCGGTCTCGGCTCCGCCCTGCGCTCGGCTCCTGCCTCGTCCGACGCGCCTCATCGGACGTCACCTTGGCCCTGCGTCACGGCCTCGACAGGGCCCACGGCGTCCGCACGCACCGGCAGCCGCAGGAACGGCAGGACCGCGGTGGCAGTCCCCGTGACGCGGGCCTCGGCCCGTCCGTCTCCGCGGCTCAGGGAGAGCCGGATGTCCTGCAGGGGCCCGCGCCCAAGCTCGTCCAACACCCGGTCGCCCTCCGCACCACCCGCTCCCACCGTGCCGTTCTCCACGCGGCTGACCGCCAAGGCGTGGGCGGCGGCAGCCTGAGCGATGTGGATGGCATGCATGTACAAGGCTGCTTGAGCGAGCAGGAGGATGAGAGTGAAGACCAGCGGCAGGATCAACGTCATCTCCACGCTTGCGCCGCCCGCGTCGGACCAGCACGACCTCCGCCGCACGTGAACTGCGTGGCCTACTTGAACGTGACGCTGCGAGCCGCCGCCAAGATCTGCGGTCCGAACAACCCCGTCACGGTCAACGCGAGACCCGCCAGGAACGCGATCCAGATGACCTGCTCCGTGGTCATGCCTCCCCTGTCGCGGGCGACGGTACGTAGAAGCGCGCGGAGATACCTCCGCAAGTTCTGTTGGAGTGTGTACGAGGACATGGCGACGCTCCTCCCGGTGCGGCGACGACGTGTTCATAGCGAGGCGTTGATCTGGAAAAGTGCCGGATAGAAGACGAAGAGGACGAACCCGAAGGCCATCAACATCCCCGGCAGCGCCATGCGTTCGGTGGCCGCATTGGCCCTTCCCTCGGCATCGGCGGCGCCGCGACTCCGCAGCGCGGAAGCCTTCGCCGCCAGCGAGGCACGAACTCTTGCTCCTTCGGTGCCGGCGAGCGAGAGCGCACCAGCCAGCTCCGCAAGTTCACCCACGTCGAGCTCCTCGCCGAGTTGCCCGAGCGTCTCCCAGGGAGAAGTGCGCGTGAGACGGGCAGCGTTGAGCGCGCTGCGGAGGCGCCGGAACGACCAGCCTTCGCCCATATCGGCGGCATCCATCAGGGCGCCCTCCACTCCGGCGCCGCCGGCAAGCAGGATGTGGATGAGATTCAGGTAGCAGCCGAGGGCGTGGCGGAATGCGGCGCGGCGGCGCTCTGCCTCCGTGCGCAGGGCCACGTCCGGCAGGAGGAAGCCGCCCGCCGCCAGCACCAACGCGCCGCCCGAAGGAATCGGCCACGGCAGTGGATGTCCGCCTGCGGCAAGGGCCACTCCGACGCTCATCGGCAGGCACAAGCCGGTGACCGCGAGCGCCGCCTTCTCCGCCAAGTGCTTCTCGACCGACCTGCCGGCGATGCCAAGGTCTCGACGAACGCACTGGGTAGGCAGGCCCAACGCACTGAGCGAGTGGACGAAGGGCCTGCCCAGATGTGTTGCCCATCCGCCGCCGGCCAGGACCTCATTGCGCGGTCGTCGCGCCGCCGGAATCGTATTGAGGCGAGTGACGAGTGCGCTCAGCGGGGGCCGGGAAGGTACCAGCCACACGGCCAGCGCCCACAGTCCGATCCCTAGGCCGATCGAAGGCACGACGAACCATGTCATGGTCCGACCTCCCGTCGTACGAGGTCAGGCCGTGATGTCTCCGCATCCGACGGGCCGAGCGCCGTCAGGAATCGCTCCGGCTGCTCCAGCCGCGCCAAGCGACGCAGCCAGACGAATCCGGCAGCGAAGACCGCCCCCACCACGATCAACACCGTCTGCCCCACAGCGGAGTCGTACGGGGCCAGGAATGCCGGGTTGAGGAGCATCAGGCCGCCCGCGAAGGACAGCGTGGTGGTGATTACGACGCGCGTGGTGGTTCGTACGCGGGTGCGGCCGGCCTCGATCCGTTGCCTCATCTCGACATGCGACCGGGCGGTTGCCGCCAAGTCGTCGAGGAGCGGGGAAAGTTGGCGGGCCTGGTTCTCGGAAGCGAGCATCAGCGCTGCGATCACCAAGTCCGCGACCGGATCAGCCAAGTCGTTCGCGAGGCGCCGCAGCGCCACGGAAAGACGCTCGCCGAATGCCAGCCGGGTGGCGAGCCCTTGCACCTCGGGCCGGATCGACTGTGGCGCAGTGCGAGCCGTGGCCATCATGGCCTGTTCGAGCCCGGCCGCTGCGACCAAGGTGTCACGGAGCATCTCCGTCCAGCCCGCGATTCCTTCCACGCGCGCGGCATGTTGACGGTTGCTGGTCTCGGCGTTCAGGAGCCACGGCAGGGCACGGACGGCGATCGCGGCCAGCACTCCGCCGACCACCCACCCCGTGACCAGGCCGACCAGGAGACCTACCACCCCGGCACCTGCCCACCATCGGCGAGGGTGTGCGGTGTTCGGGCGCCGCCGGCTGATCGCTCGCTCTCGTCGCTGTACGGGTGCAGCCCCGCTCCCTCGCATCCCACGCACAAGGGCGAGCAGGCCTACGCCGATCCCCAGGCCGAGAAGCCCGAGCAGAACTGGGCGTGGGTTCATCAATGTCGCCTCCACTCATCGGAGGTGAGGGATTCGTGGGAGAAGCCGAAGGCGATCAGTTCCTCGAGCGTCCCGGCGCGCAGTGGAGCGCCTGGCACTGCTCGGAGGTCAGGACCGGGGCGGAAGACCTCATTGGAGACGATCTGCTTGTCGTCGGCGCCGACGACCTCCCTGACCGACGACACGACTCGTCTGCTGTCACCGTCGCGCGGCCTGTCGAGATGAACGACGAAGTCGAGCGCAGAGGCGACCAGGAGGTTGGTGGCTTCCAACGGGAGGCGTTCCGGGCCTTGAACTGCGTACGCGGCGAGTTTGGTGAACGCCCCGCGGCTCGTCGAGGAGTGGAGGGTGGCCATCGAACCGTCGTTGCCCTGGCTCATGGCGTTGCACATGGGGATGACTTCCGCCCCACGCACTTCGCCGACGATCACGCGATCGGGAGACATCCGCAGCGCCCAACGGACCAGCTCTGCCTGGCTGATGGCCCCCTGGCCCTCGATGTTCGCTTCGCGCGCCTGCATGGCCACGACGTCCGGGTGGGACCGGACGTCTGCGTCCAGGCCGAGTTCGAAGACGTCCTCGATGGTAATCAACCGTTCCCATGGTGGGATCTCGGCTGCGAGCGCGCGCAGCATCGTCGTCTTGCCGATCGCCGTGCCACCCGTGATGAGGAGGTTCTTCCTGGCTCGGACCGTGGCGCCGAGGAACGACTGCAAGGCCCGGTCGATCGAACCGGCCTTGCACACTTGAGCGAGGGTGACGTGCTTGAAGCGGTGTCGCCTGATCGACACCGAAGGCCGGGAGGTAACTGCCATGACGGCGAAGACACGTTCACCATCAGTCAGCTGGAAGCCGACGCCCGGACTTCCGCGGTCGAAGCGCCGTTCCTCCGTGCCGGTTCGTGCTGCCAAGTCACGTATCAGCTGGATGAGTTCGGCGTCCGAGCCGACTACGGGGTCAGCGCGCTCGCGGCGGCCATCGGCCCACCGGACGAAGACGCTGTCACCGTTGATGTTGATGTTCTCGATGTCCGGATTACGGAGCAGTGGCTCCAGCCCGCCCAGGCCGAGGGTTTCGGCGAGCACGGAGGCCACCGTCTGCTGTTCGACTGCCGGTGACACCACGTCCTCGCCACGTCCGAGTCGGGCTCGTGTGTCTTCCTCGGCAACGTCATCCAGGATCTTCCTGGCCTGATCGCGGTGTTCGGCGTCAGTCATCGGCGAACGGCCCGCGTCCTCGTCGTCACGGATTCGCCCGGCGAGCCGTGTCGAGAGCTCTTGGCGCAGGCGCTGGCGCAACTGGTCCTCGACCGAGCCGCTGACCTGGCCACCCCCGTCGGAGGTGTGAGGCGCCGGTGGTCGACTCCATGGCTCGCCGGGGCGGACCACTGCGGTTCCGGGTGGGAGGGTGTGCTCGTGTTCGTTCCTCGGTTGAGTCATGACGGCGCTCCGTCCAGGGTCGGTGTCGACCGTGCCTCCGTACTCGTCGCAGTCTCGACTCGCGATGAGCTCTGCGTAGTTCCTGGCCGAACAAACAACCGACTTCGGGAGCGAGCCGCGATCTTTACGCCGATCCGGGCCATGGCCTCCGCCAGCGGCGACCGCGCGGGCGCATACCGTCCGCCGGTCCGACCGCCCAGCATCGCCGCCCCCTTCGGGTCATCCGGCACGCGCCCGAGTACCTCAACCCCCAGCGTCTTGGCGATCTCCGTCGACGAGTAGCCATCGCCGACCACCAGGAGTCCCGTACGCGGGGCACATCGCGCCATCGCGTCCCACCGCATGGCCACATGGCCGAGTGCATCATCCTGGGCGCCGGCGAGCACCAACAGGACATCTGCTGCCTTCATGATCTCCATGGCAGGCGTACGTGTATCGGCTCGTCCGCAGTCGACGATCACCACGGTCCCGGACCCGCCCACCGGTTCCCGCAACACGGCGTCCGCACGCTCGGCGATCTGCACGAGTGCAGCTCGAGCCTGTTCGGCACCCACCGGGCCGACCACCACCGGCAGGCCGCCGGGGAGCCCTTGAGTGTGTTCCCAGATCACGTGCGATGGCTCAGCCCTCCGCGCCGCGGCCGCAAGGGTCACCAGTCCCGGAGACACGTCCAGCCGAAAACGTGGCATCAGGTCTCCCCCTGCCGGGTCGCACTCGACGACCACTGGACGCCGTCCACCGGGCCAGCGCGCGGCCAGCGCCAACGATGCCGTCGTCACTCCTGGAGAACCCTTCAGGCTGCACAACGCGATCAACATCACCGCTCACCTCCACGGACCACTACCAAACTGACGCGCCCTTCCGGAACGGCAGCGATCCCCTTCGCGGCGGTGTCATGCATGAGCAGAGAGATAACTGTTGTCTGCTCATTCGCCCGCGCTTCGACCTCTGTCACCGTGGCGCTCCACGACTTCGACGACGGGGAGGGAACGGCCGACTCGTCGGCGACCGTGCCTTCTGCGTCGCCTGGCGACACGACGACCGCAACACGACTGCCGGCCTGCAGTCCGGGCGGGAACCGTCCCTCCTTCATCCCGACTGCCGCGACCGCCTCGCCGGGCGCCGGGACTCGAGCCTTGCCCAGCGCGTTCTCGGTCAACAGAGCCCCTTCAGGCAGGCCGGACGCGAGTGGACGTCCCAGCACCGAAGACCGGAACCTGGCCTTGATCGTCCCGAGGCTGTCGTCGGACGCGATGTTGACCTCGCGCAGGTCTCGGACGGTCAGCCGCTGGCCGACCGAAACCTGGTGTGCCAGGGCCAGAACAGCCTCCCTATGGCCCAGTTGAGTCCCGACGACCACCCCTGCTCCGGCACATCCGAGAACAAGAACCACCCCGAGCAGCAGGTAGGGGACCCTCCGGCCCGAGGGCACGGACGTGAGCCGCGCCGCGGATCGCTTCTTCCGTGGATCGCGTGTCCTCGCATCCCGCGCATCGTGTTTCCCGGCCGTGGGCGATGCGCCATGCCTCGCCGCCGCACGCGAAGGGACTCCTCCTGATGCCACCATCTGTGGCCTCCTGACACAGGTCCTCACATCACCGCACGGTCAGCGCGCAGTGATCACTTGTTCAGCGCCTGGCTCTCGACGACTCGGAAGCCGGCGTTGGATGTTGTGGTCAGGTCGGGAAAGGTTCCTGAGTCGCCCCCGCCCGTCCAGGTGACGGCCCAGTGAACCGTTGCCACCACGCCGTACGTCTGGTGTGGCCGCCCCACCGACGCGGCGCGATAGGTGTGTCCGCAGTCGGGAGACGTACGCCGCGCATCCGCCTGTGTGGTGTACGGCGTTCCGGGGCCCGCGCAGGTCACCGCAGTGCCATCCCCCAGCGTCCAGACCACCTCCGTGGGTCGCGCGACCGCTGTCACGGACACTCCTGGCACGGATGCGGTCGCGGACACTCGCTGCCAGCCACCGCGGCTCACCCACAACCACGTCGGCAGGTTCACCAGTTGCTCGCCGCCCGGACTCGCCTCGATCTTCAGCGCCGGAAGCCGCAGTTGGCCGCGAGCCCGCTCCGCCAACTCTGCCGGTGCCGGAACTGCTGCCGGTGCAGCCGGTCCCGCTCCTTGTGGCGCGTCCGGAATCCAGACCGGTGGTCGGTAGTACGCGTCCCGAGCCCCTCCGCCCCTGCACTTGTACAGGTACCAGGCACCACGATCGCGCGGCCCCGGTGCGGGCTTCCCCGCAGCGGCCCCGGGCGTGCGCGTGAACGCTGCCGTCATCGCCCGAGGCCACTGCTTCACCGCCGGGCGGGGAAAGGCGGCCGAGGCCACCTCCGGCGGAGGTCGATAATCGCTCTGCGCGTAGGAGCATTCGGCGAGGTTGGGGTCGCGCCGAACAGGCTCGCTCTGCTTACGGTTTTGCCCGTCTCCGGGAGGGCGCGCTGGTCGCTCGGGCTCTGCACGCCGAGGTGTTCGTTCGCCTCCCCCGCTCCTCCCTGCACCGAGTTCGCAGCCAGGGTGAGGGTTCTGCGAGCAGTCCACAGCGCCCCAGCCGCCGTCCGCCAATGCCGGGGCGGCGCCACCGGCGACAACGAGCGCCGCGGCCATCACCACAGCGCTACCCGCCGTCACCGAGGCCCGGTTCAGCACGTTCCGACCCCGTCCACGGCGAAGCGCGTGACCTTCCAGGTCCCGCCGTCCTGCTTACGCACCTCGGCGGTGATCTTCTGGCGTCCACCCGGCCGTTCGTCGGCCAACTCGCCCGTCCGCTTTCGGTACTTCAGCCAGCGCGAGGAGTCACCGCAGTCGGAGATTCTCACCGCAGCAGGTTCCGCAGCCGGTTTCACCCAGTTGACCTTTGGTGTGTTCCTCGGCGCTCCCTTGGTGACCAGCCCATTGCGCCGGTCCGCATACATGCCCCGTGTGATGGCTCCGAGTGCTTCGCCGGTGGCGTGCTTGGCAAGGAGCGGCGAGTCCCAGTCGGAGGCCCTCGCCGCGACTGCCATGTCGTGCCACATACCCAGGTAGGCGCTGGTCGCCCGGCGGCGAGCGTCAGCGGCAGACGCGGGACCGCCCGAAACATCCGGGCCCGATGTCTCCGTCGTCGGCTTGTCGATGCTGGCGCTCGCGCGCCCCGTGCCACTGTCGGTGCTCGTTGCTGAGCTCGTGCTGCCGTGGCCGCCGGAGTCGGCGCATCCGGCGGCCAGCAGCACCAAGGTCGCGGCGACTCCGGCGTTCCACGCCCGTCGCTTGCCACCCAGTCCGTCCGCGCTCACCATCACGGACACCTCCCACGTCGAATGGACTGTCCCGCCTGCCGCACGCTGCGCGGCGGGCACGTCCACTCCTCTACTCCACACCGCCGCGCCAACTGCAAGGTGCGTACGCGCACGGACTGTGGAGTAGGTACGGGATTCCTTACCTGCCCTTTGCCGGAGCGTCCACTTTCTCGTCCCAGTCGATGTGATGGCGTGTGAGCCAGGGAGCAGCGTTCCGCGGGCCATCCTTCAGGAGTCGCGGCAGCATGAAGTCGCGCAGGAGACGTTGGAGCGGGGCGGGGATCGCGCGCTTCTTCATACGGGTGCTGGTGGCCACGAGCTGCTCGGCGCGTCCGCGGCGCAGTTGCTCGAATCGCTCCAGGGCGGACTCGATTCCGGACACGTCCCGTAGGCACTGGGCGAGGACGATGCTGTCTTCGAGGGCCATGGCCGCACCATGGCCTGCGTTGGGCGAAGCGGTGTGGGCAGCGTCGCCGATGACGACCATCGGTCCCGCGTGCCAGCGCGGCGTAGACGCAAGGTCGTAGATGCGGATTCCTACGCAGTCGTCCTGAGTGGCACGGATGAGTGCGGTGGCCACGCCATCGTCTCCAGCCACCCTTTCCAGGGCCCTCCCCTTCCACTGGCCAGGCGTCGTCGCAGCAACTTCCACTTCGCCGAATTCTCCCGGAATATTGACGAACCACCAGGTGTCTCCGCCCGGAGTCGTGAGGTAGGCGAAGAACGCTTGCTTGCCATAGATCATGCGCATGGTGTCGTCCGGCGCGGTCACGGGTGCGTTCCGCGCATAGCCGCACACGATGTCCTCGCCCGTGTAGGCGGGCTGGGGCGCGTCGGCGTCGATGATGTTCCGCACAGCGGAGTGGATGCCATCGGCCCCGATCAGGAGGTCGCCTTCCACCACGGTGCCGTCGTCGAAGGTGGCAGCAACACCTCCGGTAGCCGTGCGGGCGGCCGAGAGGAAACGCTTGCCGCCCACTACGGGGATACCTCGTAGGATCGCCTCGTCGCTGAGCACCCGGCACAGCTCCGACCGGCGCAGAATGCGCGGGCCCGGAATCTGTCCGAGCGTGTCCTGGTCGAGGCGGCAATCCTTGAGCCTCTTGCCCGCCCCAGTGGCGAACTCGATGCGGCTGGCAGAGAAGGATTGCTCCAGGACAACTTGATCGGCGTCCACAGCGTGGAGCGCATCCATGCCGTTCTCGAAGAGGGAGAGAAACGCTCCGCGCCCGTTGCCGCCGACGGGGTGGGCTTCATACACGGCTGAGGTGATGCCGGCCTTTTGCAGCGCCATGGCTGTCGTCGGGCCTGCGACACCACCACCGATGATCAGTGCGTGCATCACGGTTCTCCATTCGGGTCCGTGGTTCGAAATGCGTCCGACAGGGCGATGAGTTCACGGACATCGGCGTCGAGGGAGGCGTCCTGTGGCATGGCAACAGGGACTGCGGGTTCCGCGTCCAAGTCACCCGATCCGTGGGTGCCCAGCGCATGCCGCAGACGAGCCGAAAGAGCCGGTGTGCCTGGAATGCCAGCTGTTCCGTCGTCCAGCGGCGCGGTGGTCATGTAAGGACTGATGCGCACGAGGCCGTCACGGCACTCGATGACTCGACGGTAGTAACAGCGGTGTACAGCGAAGGGGTTGAGGGAGTCTCTCCAGACCCGCATCGGTACACGCGGAAGAACATTCTCGGGGAACAGCTCATGCAATGCCAACCAAAGCGGCTTCAAACGCCGGTACTGCACGAAGTGCCGCCACCACACCCCCAGGGCGATAGCCCGCATGATCGCGGCCGGATAGATCACACCAACCAAGAAGAGGGCAACACCAGGAAGCATGAAGAAGGTGGCGGCGAACCACCCCAAGGTGGTCGACGCGGCGCCAGAGGCGCCCAGGGAAGCCGGCGCGTCACGCCCTCCCGCCCAGTGCACGATCACCGCGACGATGAACAACACATTGGCAGCCACAATTCCCAGCATTCCTACGGCCGCGATGCGGAGCCCATGCCGGACTCGTGGACCTGCTTCCCGTGCGTAGCGCCGGTTCCAGACCCACGCTTTGGCGAACCCCAAGACCAGATAGACCTCTGCGACCACGTAGAAGGCCGCGACGCTGGTCACCTTGTGGTCGCGGGTACCCACCCCTGCGGGTGTGATGGCGGCGCAGATAACGGCGGCCGTAAGCGTGAAGGCAAGCGGAATGGCGTATCGCAGGGCGCGTACCTTCGCCTGCCGGTCGTTCAGGGCCGAGTAGAGGTAGAAGCAGATCAGCGCGTACAGCCCTGCGACAACCAAGCCGTACTCGACGAACCGCGACATCATCGGTGACGTGCCGAACAGCCCGGTGCCATGGTCTGCGGCCCGTCCGAACGGGAAGGCGACCGCCCATCCCGTGATCAGGCCGCACAGTGACCACAGGGCCCGGTCCTTCGGCGCTCGCCTCAGCCGGAATGCCGTCCAGAGCAGGACGATCGGCGCGGTGATCCCGTAGAGAGCGAGTAAGTCGTTCACAACCACCCCAATCGGTCGCTGAGGACGACGCTCATACGCTGCGCCGGAGCCTGATCGGCCGTCCTCGGTACGACATGGTCGAGTACCGATGCCCATTCCAAGATGATCGTTGCCACGGTTTCGGCCTCCCGTTCATGCTCGTCGTCGTAGACGGAACGGCCCAGCAGCCGCAGGACGTCGCCGTCTGCAGGCAGCCAGAGGGGAGCCCCCGAACCGTGCCGTTCACCACGCCGTAGCGTCGCCAGCAGTTCACGCGGTGCACAAATCTCGTGGCCTGCGAAGATGTGGCCGAGTTCATGCAGGATGATGTGTCTCTGATGAGCCGGGGTGGTCTGCTGTTGGTAGACGATCACGTCCTTGACCGCGTCACCGACCCACAACCCGAACGGGCCCGCTACAGGAATGTCATAGGGCACCAACTCGATCACTCTGCCTCGCTGTTGCGCGAAGCGGCGGCACAGTTCATCGACATCGAGCGGGGGCCGGATGTCGAGTCCGTTCAACAACCGCCGGCAGCGTCTGCGTAAGTCGCGCTCACTCATTGATCTCGAATACCTCCAGGGAAAAGACAGCTCCTGAGGTGCACTTACTCACGTCGCATTCAGGCCAGCTTGCAGGGCAGCTATTCGCTCCGCCTGTCAGGTACTTCGGCGTCCAGCTCCGCGACGCCCTGGGCACGGTTCGTGGTCAGGACGTGTTCCACGATCTGTGTCACGATGGCCAGCCCCTCGGGGCTCAGTTCAAGAGCGCGCAGTGCAAGATTCCTGACCTGCGGGTGATGCCCTACTCTCGCCAAGTCGAGTTCATCCTCGACCTGTTCGTCCGGCCCAGGGTCCAGAAAGTACGACACCGATACGCCGAAGAATTGTGCCAACACGGTCAGGAGATCCAACGATGGATTGCGCTTGGTTCCGTTACGCAACGCGGAGAGATAGGCGCCACTGACCCGCACCCCCGGCTCAATATCGTGCAGCGCGACGGCGACTTCGTCGTGGGTGTATCTACGTCCCGCAGACCCCTCCGGACGGATCTCCTCAAAGAGCCTATCGAGCCTCTGGGCCAGAGCTGACTGCTTCTCAACACCAGGCACGGCATCATCCCCTTGAACCCGAACCCCAGTCGACGCTCTTTCAATCTCTTTTACGCTCAAGGCAGTTGACAGAACACGACGGCATCACTCTAGACTCACGCTCCATCGAGTTCAACCGTGAGTTGAGTTAGATCGCAAATCAATCATCTCAGAGTTGTTCAGTCGTGAATTACTGAAGCGCGAACGACCGCTCGGGCGCAGGTGAGCCGGCCAGCGATCGGCTCGGCACCAGACTCGTTCATGAGTCACCCGACGCCACAGCGCAACCTCGTGCTGATGCCGCGAGGGGACGATGACCATGACTTCGCAACAGACAGGTCCCACCCACCGACGGTGGACGGACTCCTGCGCAGCAACTCCTTCGCCAACAGACGAATCGACAGATGAGCCCCGTACACAGACCATGCCGTCGGCACAGCGCGAGCAGCACTTCCGCTGCGGCACGTGCGGCCAATCGTTCGTCGACACCGTCACCGGAGCGCTCTACCGTCACACCTGGGACCGGCGCGCCGCGTCGACTGTCGCCGAAGCGCGGCGCGGCCGCCGCTCGTTGGCCTTGATCCTCGCCGACGTCGACCGCTTCAAGGCGATCAACGACACCTATGGGCACCCCGCCGGCGACAACATCCTCCATGCCATCGCGGAGGTGCTCCGCCGAGGGAGCGGCGACGCGGGGCTGGTGGGCCGCTACGGAGGTTGCACGGGGGACGAGTTCCTCATCCTTCTCCCGGACCTGGACCTCAACCGGGCGCTGGCCCACGCCCTCAGAATGCGCGATCAGGTACGTGGGCTCGCCGTCCAGGTGAGTACGCGACGCGGCACTTTCGCGACGCTCGCCGGCCAGACCATCTCGATGGGCATAGCCGTCGCCACGGACTTGCCACGCGGCGCCCTGGCCGACCTGCTTCTGGACTGCGACTGCGCACTGCGCCAAGCCAAGCAGAACGGTGGCGACCAAGTCCGCGTCGCACTCCCACCGTCACCCCACTCCGGCCTCGGTACGGATGGCACGACCGAAGACCAATCCCCGAACCACCACGACGTGGGTCTCCGCCTGCTGCTCGCGCCCCACCACCGCCTCCCCCGCTCCCTGGACGGGGAGTTGGCGCTGTCCCCACTTGGCGTGGAGCACGTCTACACCGTCCTCTCCACGCTACTCAACCGCTGCTCGGCACCCCTGGACACACCATGAAGGCCTACCGGCAAACAACCACCATCGACCCCACCGCCTGGACGCCGTCCACCGGAGTCCAAGCCGTCCCCGCAGGTACCTGGTGGGACGCCGTACGCGTGCCGGAGCACATCGGCACGGAAACCGTCCGCGCCTTTCGCACCTACGCGCCCTCGCAGCTCGGCCCCGTGATCATCGACCTCCAGATGCGGGTCCCCAGCCTCTACTTCCTGGTCCCGTCCGGCATCGCACTCGACTGGAACGTCCCATCCTCACGGGCCCTCACCCACCACAGTTTCATCGTGGTCCCCAGCACCAACATCACTTCACCGCCGGGGCCTCACTGGCTGATCAACCCACGAGACACCACACGCCTCACATCCCCGAGCGTGCTGCAACGCTTCATCAAGCTTGTCGGCCCGGACGCCTGATCGCGCGGGGTTGGAGACCTGCCGTGCGACGCCCGTCGAGGAACAACAAGCACCGTGGCCGACGACTCCACTACTGGCTGGACCAGTGGCGCCGCACATCGCCAGAACATGCCGCTCCCGACCCCGCACGCTTGCCCCCACAGGCGATACCAGAGCGTGCCCGGTACGCCATACGGTTGCTACGACGCGAGTGGCTGCCGGACGTTCTCCAGGCCCTCACCCCCGGCCCTCTCCAGTATCGAGCGCTCCTTACGGCCGTACGCGACACCTGCCAGACCGTCGGCAGCCAGGCGACCGAGGAACGCCCGGGCAGGCGCTACCTCCAAGACTCCGTCCTCAACCGGACGTTGGCGAGCATGCGTGAACTGGGCCTCCTCGTACGGAACCGGGAACCCACGTTCCCGTACCGCACGACATACGAGGCCACCGTCGCAGGACGCGAACTGCTCGATGCCCTTGAGCCGTTGGCGGCCTGGGCAGAACGGCACGAGAGGACACGTGTCGACGACGGCAACAACGATGCCGGCGAAGGGTGAGTCCGTGACCCTTCATATGCCGGTCGCACCGACCACGCACCGGGCTACGGATCAGCACGATGAAGCCTTCAGGGCAGCAGGGAGCCCCGGACCCGGCTCCCGCTCCAGCACCCCGTAAGCGTCCACGGGATCTCGACACCTGGCTGCGCCACGGCTGCACCCTGGTGGTCGCGGGTGTCGCCGCCTACGCCTCGTATGTCCACCAGCGGACCTTCGCCCTGCAAGGAGGTGCGGACACCATCAGTGCCTCGCTGTGGCCCCTGTCCGTCGACGGCCTGTTGCTCCTGGCAACGGCGGCGCTCCTCAGACCGTCGGCACCCGACAACCGCCAGGCACCACGCGTCGTGTGGCTGACCTTCCTCCTGGGGATCGTGATCTCCCTGGTGTCCAACATCGCGGCGGCACCTGCTCTGGAGTGGAGACCGGTGCTGGTGGCGGGCTGGCCGCCCGTTGCACTGTTGTTGTCAGTACACCAATTGGCACTGCGCCACACGATGCCGAATGTGCGCCCACGTAGCCGGAACGGCAGCGAAGCAGGCAGCAAGACCAACAAGTCCTCCAATAGCCGCACCCGGGAAGATCCGTTGCTCGAACGTGCACACCGCCTCGATGCTCGCCACCGGGAACTGCATCACCGCCCCGTGTCCGCCGAAGCGCTGCGCAAGGAACTTCATATCGGCGCGACACGATCTCGGCGACTCGTCACCCTCCTCCGGGCGAGGACCAAGCTCGAAGGTACCGAGCCGCCCAAGGACACCGCGCGCGAGCAGCCACCGTAGCGGCATCGCATCCGGTGCGACCGGCCATGTGCGGGCTCGGAGGGTCTGTACGGTGACTGGCTCTTCCAAGATTTTCGTAGGCGTTGATCGGCCGTTCGGTTTCGGTCTGGTCGGATGTTCTGGTGCGGCAGGCTGGTGGCGTGTGATGTCGAGCTGACGGAACTGCTGCCACACCTGTCGTCGGTGCTGGTCGAGACGGTAGACACAGGTGGCTCCCTGGTCAGGATCGCGGTGCGGACCCCGGACGCGAGGCTGGTGGACTGCCCCGGCTGCGGGCAGCCCTCGGAATGGGATCACAGCCGCTATGTGCGGCATGTCGCCGATGAGGCGATCGGCGGGAGACCTGTGATGATCGATATCTCGGTGCGGCGCCTGTACTGCGAAAACCCCGACTGCACGAAGGGAACGTTCGTCGAGCAGGTCGGCGGGCTGACCGAGCGCTACCAGCGCAGAACCCCGGCGCTGCGACGGCTCATCGAAGCGGTCGCGGTGGTCCTGGCGGGCACGGCGACAGCCCGGCTGCTGACGCTCCTGCATCAGACGCTGTCCTCGATGACGGTGCTGACCTGCCTGATGCGGATCCCATTGCCGCGGCGGCCAACGCCGCAGGTGGCGGGGATTGACGAGTTTGCCCTGCTCAGAGGGCACCACTACGCGATGATCATCATCGATGCCGACAGCGGACAGCGTGTCGAGGTGCTGCCCGACCGCAAGATGGCAACGGTCACGGCCTGGCTGCGCGAGCACCCCGGCATCCAGGTGCTGTGCCGGGACGGTTCCGGTGGCTTCGCCCAGGCCGCCACTGACGCCGACCCGGCGATTATCCAGGTCAGCGACCGCTGGCACCTGTGGCACGGCCTGGCCGAGACCGTCCTGAAGGAGGTCGGAGCACACGCCTCGTGCTGGGGAAAGTTCGGCCCGCCCCTGCCAGACGGCAAGCGCGCCGCCACCACTCGGGAACGCTGGCGGCAGGTCCACGACCTCCTGGACCAAGGCGTCGGCCTGCTCGCCTGCGCCCGCCGCCTGGGCGTCTCGCTCAACACAGTCAAGCGCTACGCCCGCGCCGCTGAGCCGGACCGCATGGTCCGCGCCCCCGTCTACCGCGCCTGCCTCGTCGACCCCTACCGCGACCACCTGCGCAGGCGCCGCTCGGACGACCCGGCCGTCCCGGTCACCCACCTGCTCGCGGAGATCCGCGAGCAGGGCTACGCCGGAAGCGCCAACCTCCTGGTCCGCTACATCAACCAGGGCCGCGTCGAGGCCGACCACGCATCCCTGTCACCCCGCAAGGTCACCGGCCTGCTCACCCGCCACCCCGACCGCCTCGACGACAAGCAGAGCGCGCTGTGTGATCAACTCGCCGGTGCCTGCCCTGAGACGCCATCCGCTTTCCGAACGTGATCGTTGAGTGTCCGTTGGCCAGGCATGAACTCCAGGCGACAGCGGGAGAGTTCGAGTATTCGTCTACTCGTCTCGCTCGTGGAGGTGGAGGGTGGCGTCGGTACTCGGTTTGCTGGAGGCCCGGGAGAAGAAGGTCCGGGAGGAAGTGGCGCGGTTGAAGGCGGCACTGGATCCGGCGGAACAACAGCTGGAGCGGCTGGCCGATGCGCGGATGACGGTGGCCGAGGTCCTGGCCGAGCCTGGTGATGAAGCCGCCGCGTGGTGCCGGTCGCGGTGGCCGGCCGGATCGTGCCGCACTGGGCCGAGGGGCTCGCGGTGGACGTACTCGCCGCCGTGTATCAGCAGATCCTGGTGGTGCTTGCCGGCCCGGAGGCCGTCGGTGGGATGCGAGTGAAGCCGCTGGCGGTGGCCTTGGGCAGGGAGTTGGCGCCGTCGCGGATCGAGGGGGTGCGCTCGCGGGTGAAGCGGCTGGCTCAGCGGGGCTGGGTCCGGGAGGCGCGGCCGAACGTGTTCACCGTGGCAACGGGG
This sequence comes from Streptomyces sp. NPDC102360, assembly GCF_044766085.1. Lineage (NCBI taxonomy): Bacteria > Bacillati > Actinomycetota > Actinomycetes > Kitasatosporales > Streptomycetaceae > Streptomyces > Streptomyces sp. NPDC102360. Next base: position 293,135 of record NZ_JBIWLG010000010.1, read on the forward strand.
ACAGCGTCGGCTGTCGCGGGATGAAAGCGCCCCGGCGGCGTCCGGCCAGGCGGGCGACCATGAGCATGGTCATGGACCACTGCACCATGGCCTCATGCATGGCGAGCAGCGTCTCGTAGTCGCGCACCAGACGGCGCGAACGAGACAGCCAACTCAGCGTGCGCTCCACTACCCACCGTCTCGGCAGCACCACGAATCCCGCGGTGGTGTCGGAGCGTTTGACGATGTTCAGGGTGATCTGAAGTTCCTCCTTGGCCCAGCCAACGAGGCTTCCGCAGTAGGCGCCGTCCGCCCAGACGAGCCGGAGGGAGAAGTACAGCTCACGCAGCCGGGTCAGCAGTGGGACCGCGGCATCCCGGCCCTGCACGCTCGCCGCGGTCACCACTACCGCCAGGACCAGGCCGAGGCAGTCCACCAACAGGTGCCGCTTGCGGCCTCCCACCTTCTTGCCGCCATCCCATCCCGACATTGACCTGGGAATATTCGCTGCCACCCGCACCGACTGCGAGTCGATGATCGCGGCCGTCGGGCCCCGTGAACGGCCTTCCTGCGTGCGGACTTTGTCGCGCGGGCGGTCATGGAGCTCGGAGAGCAGGCCCGTGAGCTGCCAGCGACGGGCAAAGGCATGCACACGGCGGTACGGCGGAAAGTCACGGGGCAGGTTCGCCCACTTCACGCCGTTGTCCACGACGTAACGGACCGCGTCCAGCATGACGCGGTGGCAGAAGCCCTCGGGTCGGCCACCCCGCCCGTGAAGCCATGCCGGGACGGGCAGGGCGGCCCGGACGACCTGCCATTCCGCGTCCGTCATGTCCGAGCCGTAACACGGGGTGCGGTCGGGTCCGTCCGCGGCATTCCCGAACCGGTGAGCGAGGCAATCGCACAGCGACACGCAGAAGTTGGACTCAACCGGCATGGTCGCGCAAGACTGCGACAAGAGGGCCTCCTCGGTGCTTTTGAGCTTCGCAACTCCGAGCTACCGAGGGGCCTTCTCCCATGCGCCGACACCACACCGATCACCCGAACCAGCACCCAGTTCGACTGATCACGGCCATCGACCGGTAAGCGGATGGCGTCTAAGATGACCGTGCTGGCTGAACAGATCCGCACCTTCGCCGGACTCCTCGCACCTTGCGCGGGCAACTCCGAGCGGCTGACCGCCTGGATCACCAGAACCCGCACCGCCGACCTGCCCTTCCTCCACTCCTTCGCCACCGGACTGGAACGCGACCGGGCCGCCGTCGACGCCGCCGTCACCCTGCCCCACCACAACGGCCGTACCGAGGGCGCCAACTGCAAGATCAAACTTCTCAAGCGCCAGCGGTACGGTCGGGCCGGCCACCCGCTCCTGCGCCAGCTCATCCTGCTCAACTGACCCTCAACGGCGCCGATCAACGCCTACGAAAATCTTAGAAGTGCCAGTCACTACACAGGCCCGCGGAGCGTGCCCAGAGAATCGGTGCGGGTGGCTGCGGCGATGAGGAGGACGAGCGAGAGGGCCATTGGGCGCGGCCATGCCGTATACGGCACTCAGACGTCGACCGCCGGCTGTTCCTGGCTGAGGTAGTACACGCGCGTCTGCTCCGCGTGAGGTTGGAGCAGGCCGTGGAGTTCCTCGGCGGCGGTCTTGAGTAGGTGGCCGTCGCGGGTGGCGTGGAGGGTTTCGAGGACGAATACGACGTGGGTGGAGTCCTCGGTGACGCAGGTCTGGTGGGCGTCGCGGTGGTTCCAGTGGCGGGTCAGCACGATGCCGGCGTCGGTGTAGATGATTTCGCCTGCCTTGGGGTGCTCAACGGTGTCCGGCTCACCGAGCGGCGTGAACTCCTCGCTGCCGTCCGCGTAGCGAATATCGACATCGCCGGTGACGTGGTCGAGGTCGAAGGCGCCGGCGGGCAGCCCGTGATGGACGGAGACGACGTTGTAGGAGTCGACGGCAGGGTTGATGCGCGGCAGGCTGCCCTTCTTGGCCATGCGACGGCCGAGGGCGTCGACGCTGGGGCGGATCCGGCGCGGGTTGGTACCGAAGGACCGGTAGGCGGTGTGCCACGCCTCGATGCGGGGATCACTCTCGTCGGCAGGAGCCCAGGAGCCGTCGGCGAGCTGCTGCTCGAGGTCATCCAGGGCGGTGGCGGTGCTGGGCCAGGCTTCCCGGCCGCGCAGACCCGTGGCGGTGACCACGGCGATGAGGGTGTCCGGGAAGGCCTCCGCGACGGCGGGGGTGATTCGAAAGACAGTCACGTGATGCGGTTTCCGTTCTCTGTGTGGGGCAGGAGTGGTCAGGACTTCCAGGGGCCAACGCGATTCACGCGGCGCAGTTGCTGCCGCGCCGCAGGGAGGTCGAGGCCCTCGGCACGTTCGGTGAGGTGGTCGGCGACGGCGGTGCGGTGCTCGACCGGCTTGTGGTCGTCGTACTTGAACTTGGCCCGTACGTCGGTGACTGCCAGACGCAGCCCACGGATTCCGGGCAGCATTCGCCCGTACGGCGGCTCGTCCACAGCCACGGGAGCATGATCGCCTGCGGGTTGGAAATGGGCCATCTGGCGACGCAGCAGTTCGGCCTTCGCCTCAGGCTCGTCGACGATGTGGGCTTGGCAAGTGAACTGGACGGCCGCGTAGTAGCTGGTGGGCACGCCATCGGTGGGCGGGGTGTCGGGCTTGGCACGCCAGGGGCCGGGGACAAAGGCGTAGTCGCCGATGACGGTGAAGGTGACGTTCGGGTCGCACTCGATCGTCTGCCAGACCGGATTGGGCCGGGCGAGGTGGACCAGGAGGTCGTTGCCGTCACTGGTGAAGTGAGTGGGAACAACAGTGGGCGATTGGCCGGGCAGGCCGTTGACGCTGAGGAGGCCGAAGTCGTGACCGTCAGCAATCCAGGTCTGCCATTCGGAGTCGTCGAGACCCGCGTCCCAGGGCTGGATGAGCAATGTGGTTCTCCTTGCGCAGTGGTGTCTGCGTGTTCGGCTGATGCGCGGTGCCTCAGGTGAGAGCGAGGAGGCTGACGGCCGCCGCGGCGACGCCCAGGCCGACGAACTGGCCGCGGTGGATACGTTCGGCCAGGACGCCGCGGGCGAGCAGGACAGTGCCGGCCGGGTAAAGAGCGGTGATCACAGCAACGACGGCGAGGTCGCCGTTGCGGGCGGCGAGAAGGAACATCAGGTTCGCCACGGAATCCAGCACGCCTGCGGCGGCCGACAAGCCGTACGCGGGCTTCTCGGGGCCGAGCCTGCGATGCATGATGCCGGCTGCGGTCAGGGTGACGACCGAGGAAACTGCCCTGCCTGCGATCAGTGGGGCTACACCGCTGTCGGACGGCGCCTGATGCAGGAAGATCAACTGAAGGGCGATAGCGGCGCCCGCACCGAAGGCCAGTAGCAGCGCGGTACGCGAGGGGCGCGGCGAGCCCGAACCGCCTCCGGCGCTGACCAGGACGACCGCGGCGAGGGCAAGCGGCAGTCCGATCAGCCCAGCCGTACCCAGGTGCTCTCCTTGGAGGAGTCCCACGCCGACGGGCAGCATGGCAGACACCAGCGCGGTGACCGGCGAGAGCACGTTCATCGGGCCGATCGCCAGGGTCTTGTAGAGCAGCGCGAACGCGGCGGCCGAGGCGACCCCCGAGGCCGTGCCCCAGGCGAGGGCGCCGGAGCTGAAGGAGGCACCGAGGAACGGCCACAGCAGTAGTTCGACTGCGAGCGACGCCGGGGCCGCGATCATGACAGTGCGAAGCACGTGGGCCTTGCGAGCACCCAGGCCCCCGAGGAAGTCGGCACATCCATAGGCGAGCGAGCTGCCCAGAGCCAGCACTAGAGCGATCACGTCGGGTCATCCCTTACTATTACAACGAAACGACTAGACCGTATAACGGATCGACCGAGAGCGTCAATACACTGACCGCGTAGTACATTCCAATGACCTGTTGGCGAGGGACGGGAGATCCAATGGCTGAGACGGCTGCAGCGCTGCGAACGGTTGCTCACAATGTCAAGGCGGCCCGCACGCGCGCCGGCTTGTCCTTGGACGAGCTCAGCAGGCGGGCGCAAGTCAGTAAGGGGGCCCTGGTCGGTCTCGAGAAGGCTCAAGGCAACCCGAACCTGGCCACGCTGGTCAGACTGGCCGACACCCTGGGCATCTCGGTTTCCGCGCTCATGCAGGGCCCCACAGAGGGGCGCGTTCGGATCGTGTCCGCTGACGCGGTCATGCCGCTGTGGAAGGGTGAGAGGGGCAGCGAGGCACGGCTCATGCTGACAGCGGCCGGTTCGACCCCGGTCGAGGTGTGGCGGTGGAAGCTTGAACCGGGCGAAGAATATCCGAGCGACGCCCACCAGGCCGGAGTCGTGGAAACCGTCAGCGTCACCGCCGGCCGCATGACTCTCCTTGCCGACGGCGCCGAGCACGCCGTCGAAGCGGGCCAGACGGCCACGTTCGACGGCGACACCGCCCACACCTACCGCGGTTCCGGCGACGAAACCTGCCATCTGATCATGACCGTGCACCTGCCGCCCGGCCCTGCCTCTGGGGCCTGACGAAGGCGGCTCACACCGGTCGGACGCGGTGCCGGCAGCCGTAAAGAAGTGCTACTCGTTGCCGTACTCCACGACACGTACGCCCTCCTCGGTCACTGCGCCCCACGGATCCACCGGCGAGCGGCTCGCAGCTCGGCAGAGTCGCTCGACGGCGTGCCCGGTCGCCGCCCGTCGTCGATGCCGTCCTGCCGCAAGCACTTCGGCGACATGACGGGATAGATACGGAACTCGACCACGGCCTGTTTGGCCTACCTGCCGGCGCGGACCAGCGCGATGGCACGCGCCCGGAACTCCGGCGGATAGAGACGAGGCATGACTGTCGGCATTCCGTGCAGGACTGCCAGTCAGCCGTCAGAACTGGAACCCGGAACGTGGGGCAGGTCAAGATCACCCTCGTGCGGCAGACCCAACTCACCGTGCTGCACACACCGGGACACAGCTTGGGGCGGTCTCGCTGCACGCGCCGGACCTGGGCACTGTCTTCACCGGCGAGACCCTGTCGGCTGGCGGGCCGGGTGCCACCGGCCGCTCGTACTCCTACTTCCCAACCGTAGTCCGCTCGATTCGCGACCGGCTGCTGATCCTGCCGCCCGCGGCGGTGGTCCGCATCGGCCACGGCGAGTCGATCCCGATCGCGCCGAGGCCCCCTGTCTTGCGGATTGGGTCCGCCGAGGCCACTGACACCCGCGATCGGTCCGGCGGCGGTCCCGCTACAGGCCGCCGCCGAACCGCTGCCGGTCCCGTGCATCAGAAGCCACCCGTCGGACGTCCGCGGTTGCGCCGGTAAGTAGGGTCGTTCCCGTGGCAGAGAAAGAGACCGGCTCCGGCGGGTCGGCAACCGGACCCAACAGGCGGCAGCGCCGCAGGCAGCCCAGCGACCCGGGCCGTCAGCGCGATCCCGTGGGCACGCGCCGGGCCATTCTGACGGCCGCCGGCGCGGAGTTCGGCGCCCATGGGTTCGACGGGGCCCGGGTCGTACGCATCGCGGAAGCGGCCGGTGTCAGCCACCAGCTCATCACGTACTACTTCGGCAGCAAGCGCGGTCTCTACGAGGCGCTGAGCGAAAGATGGCTGTCGACGGCCATGCCGGTCAGCCACGACCTGCCGTTCGGCGAGGCCATACAGCGGTTCGTACGGATGGCGCACGACGACCCCGGGTGGGTGCACACGCTGACGCGCGAAGAGCCCGGCATGCGGCCGCCCGCCGAGGACGACCGCGCCACCGAGCTCTTGAAGAGCGTCGAGGAACTGCGCGCACGGCAGGCGCGGGGAGAACTCCGCGATGACATCGACGTGGGAGTCCTCTCCCTCGCCTTCTTCGCCGCCTCGATCGCCCCCGTGGCCCTGCCCTGGATCGCGCGCGAATTCACCCAGCAGGACCCCGCGTCACCGGAGTTCATCGAGCACTACGTCGAGCAGATCGCCCGCATCATCGCCGCGCTGGGCGATGGTGCGGGCAACATAGCGCCGGCGGGCGGCTCCACGTCCGACAGCTGACACTCAGCCGGGCGGCAGACGCCGCGCCATCTGTAGATGGGCGAGCCGCCACCCGCCGCGCTCGTCCGTCACCCAGACCCGGGTGACGGCGGCCTGGATGACGAACGGGGTCAGCTCGGGCACGAAAGCGATGCGCATCTCCTGCAGGCAGCTGACCACCGCCGTGTCACCGAAGCGGCGGACGGTGACGTCGTATGTGTCCACCTGGCTGGTCCGGCCGAGCCGGGAGGCGTACCCGAGGAAGTCGTCGACGCCGTGCTGATGTCCGACGGCGGCGTGCACGACGACGCATTCGGGGTGCAGCAGTGCCCGCTGCCGTTCCTGGGCATCCGTGGCCGTCTGCGCCGCAAGCCAGGCGCTCTCGGCTTCCTCCACGGTGGCGGGTATCAGTGCGGTGGTCACAGTTCCAGCTCCAGGAGAGGGGTGCGGGAGCGCGACGAGCAGGGAGTGAACATCCCCTCGGCGCGCTCCTCGTCGGTCAGGACGTCGTCCCGGTGGTCGGGGTCGCCGGCTCGTACCCGGACGATGCATTCGCCGCAGATGCCCTGCCCGCACGAGTACGGTGCGTCGAACCCGTTGGCCAGCAGGACGTCGAGGACGTTCTCGTCGGCGGCGACGGTGTACTCCACGCCGGTCGAGGAGAGGCGCACGGTGAAGGCGCCGTCCGCGCCCTGCTCCGGTTCCCCGGCGTTGGCCGGGGCGCTGAAGCGTTCCTTGTGCAGGGCTGACGAGGGCCAGCCCAACTCGGCGGCGCGGCCGAGGACATGGTCCATGAATCCGCCAGGACCGCAGACGTAGAGTGCCGTGTCGGCATCGGGCGGCCCGGCGTCGCGCTCCATGTCGAGACGCTGGGGTGCCGGCTGGTCGTCGTAGTGGAACGTCACCCTGGGATGGCGCTCAAGGTCCTCGGCGAAGGCCGCGTCCTCGCGGCTGCGTACACAGTAGTGCAGCTGGTAGTCGCCACCGGCGGCGTCGAGGGCCTGTGCCATCGAAAGCAGCGGTGTGATGCCGATGCCTCCGGCGAGGAGCAGGTGACGGCGCGCCGAGCTCAGGCCGAAGCGGTTGCGTGGTGCGCTGATGCGGAGGGTGTCACCCTCGGCCACAGCGTGCATCGCGCGGGAACCGCCGCGCGACGCGGGGTCGTTGAGGACGGCGATCCGGTACTGCTTGCGCAGATCAGGGGGCCCGCACAGGGAGTACTGGCGAATGAGATCCAGCCTCCCGGCCTTCCCGCCTTCTTCGACCGTTACGTCGATGTGGGCCCCGGGCTCGTACTCCCCCAGCTCGCCGCCGTCGGTCCGTGCCAGGTCGAAGACCGCGATACGTGGCGTGGTGTCGTGCCGGGCGACGACGACCACGTCGGTCCAGTTGGCGCTCACGCTCCCCCCGCGGTGAAGACGCCGGACTCGACGCTCCGGGCCGGTCCGCCGGGGGTGCCGACGCCGAGCGGGTCGCGCCCCGCCGCGACGTCGTCCACCATCGTGCGCAGCATCCGCCGGAGCATGACCACGCCGCGGTCGGAGGGGGCGAGGGTCTCCTCCGAGTGCTGGGTGATGTCGCCCTGGGAGCGCTGGGCCTCGTAGTCGCCAGGCCAGCGCTGCTTCTCCTCGTCGCTCATCTGCCAGTTGTCCTTGCCGTTCTGCTTGATGCCGAAGGCGAAGGACTCCAGGTGGGTGGAGTCGGTGGAGCGGATCGCGAAGAACATACGGTGGTGGGTGTCGTCGGACGGGACGACCCAGATCAGCATGTCGTGCCGGGCGTCGGGGGTGACGTTGACGAAGTCCGGCAGGGCGAGGATGTTCGGCAGCTGGAGTTCCACGGACCAGTCCAGGTCCACGAGCGCCCCGTCGGCCCCCGACTTGTCCTGGTAGCGCTGGACGTACTTCACGCCGAGGTCGGTGCGGTGGTAGGTGACGCGCTCCGCGACGGTGCTGGGGTCGTAGTAGCTCTCGGGGAATCCGGTCGTTCCCGTTCCCTGGAACTGGAAGCCGCTGTGCTGCGAGTGAAGCCAGGAGGCATGCACCGGATCGACGGCGTTTTCGTACATCTGGAGCCAGTTGTAGTCCGCCTCCATGCCGGTGACCTCGGCGCCCGGCACCGGCCAGCTGCTGTAGTACTGCTCGCCCTCGGCCAGGGGCTCCAGGCAGTCCCAGCGCGGCAGTTCGGGCTTGCGGTCGGCCGGACCCATGTAGACGAAGACGAGGCCGTAGCGCTCGTCGACCGGATACCAGGGCTGACGTGCGAGGTTGCGGCGGCGCCCGCCGCCGGGTTCGCAGGCCTGTTCCAGGCAGCGGCCCTGTACGTCGAACTTCCAGCCGTGGTAGCAGCAGCGGATGCCGTCGTCCTCGACGCGGCCGTAGAAGAGGCTGCTGCCGCGGTGGGAGCAGCGCTCGAAGACGACGCCGGCGCGGCCCTGGCCGTCGCGGAAGACGACCAGGTCCTCTCCCAGGATCCGGGTGCGATGGGGCACGTCGCTGGTGAGTGCGGCGGAGCTGGCGACCGGGTGCCAGTAGCGACGCAACGCCTCACCCATCGGCGTACCGGGGCCGACCTCGGTCAGCCGGGCGTCATGGCTGGAGGGCTCACGCCCGTAGCCGGTTCCCGTGTCGGTCACGGCGGTATCGGTCATGGCGGTCCATCTCCTCGGCGTTGAGGCAGTTGAGGCAGTGGGAGTGGTGGTACGGGAGGGGCGATCGGGGTGCCGGGGCCGGCCGGCGCGATCGGACGGCCGGGTGCGCCTTCGCCATTCGTACGGACCCTGATGAATAACTGTCAATCCCTCTGACCGGCTTTGATGAATTACTTGCAGGCCCCTGACGAAGATGCCCGTCACCTTGTTACGTTGGCGCCACGCCGAGGCGAAGAGCCCCTCACGGGCTCTCGCCCCCTGTGTGCATCACCCCTGGAACGCACCGCGCGGGCACCGCCCTTCCCCGCCTCCCCTCGCCCACAACAGCCGTCGCCGCGCTCCCCTCCTCAAGCCCAAGGAGACGATGATGTCCGGACCTTCCACATGACCGCCGCAGCAAGCACCGAGTACGACTACGTCGTCGTGGGCGCGGGCTCGGCCGGCTGTGTTCTCGCCGCGCGGCTCTCCGCCGACCGCGACTCGCATGTGCTGCTGATCGAGGCCGGCCCACCCGCCGATCGCGGACTGCTCATCCAACTCCCCATGGGGGTCGGCCTGTTGTCGGGCCGCAAAGAGATCAACTGGGGTTACGAGACCGAACCCGAGCCGGGCCTCGGCGGCAGAAGTATCCCCGTGCCCCGCGGTCGACTGGTCGGCGGAACGGGCTCGATCAACGGCTCGACCCATGTCCGCTCCCACCGACTCGACTACGACGACTGGGTCAAGAGTGGTGCCACGGGCTGGGGTTGGGACGACCTGCTGCCGTACTTCCGCAAGTCGGAGCACAGCTGGCGCGGCGACACCGACCACCACGGCGGATACGGACCCGTCAACGTGGCGACCGCCGTCGGACGAGGGCACTTCGGCCGACGACTCGACCGCGCGGCACGCGCGCTCGGCATCGACTTCCCGGACGAGACCCAGAGCGGCGACCCCACCGGGGCCGGCCAGAAAGAGGTCGCCCTCCTCCGCGGACGCCGCCACAGCACCGCCGCCGCCTACCTGCGCCCCGCACTGCGCCGACGCCCCAACCTCACCCTGCTCACCGGCGCACTGGTGGGCAGGGTCGTACTGGAGCAAGGGCGCGCGAGCGGCGTCCGCGTCGTGGAGCGGGGCAGCAGCCGCGTCATCCGGGCGCGCCGCGAGGTGGTGCTCTGCGGCGGCACGTACAACTCACCACAGCTCCTTATGCGTTCAGGCATCGGACCTGCGGAGCATCTGCGCGAGCTCGGCGTCCAACCGGAGGTGGACCTGCCCGGTGTCGGCGCCAACCTCCAGGAGCATCCGGCGGCGCCCGTGCTCTTCGACGTCAAGGCGCCGGTGACTGTGCACGACCAGCTGCGCGCGGACCGGGTGGCGCGCCACGGTCTGCGCTGGCTGGCCACCGGCCGCGGCCCGCTCGGCGAGATGCCCGAGTTCCTTTCCGCGTACGTCCGTACCCGACCCGAACTCGACCGTCCGGACGGGTTCCTGGGCATCCTGGCCGGCGGCTTCGGCGCCCGCCCCTGGTTCCCCCTCGTCAAGCCGCTGCGCGACCGCCAGTGCGTGGCGCTCAACGCGGTCGCGACCCCGCGCAGCCGGGGCGAGGTGCGGCTGCGCTCGACCGATCCGACAGCAGCCCCGCGCATCACGTTCAACCTGCTCACCGAGCCGGAGGACGTCGTGACGCTGCGGGAGACCATCCGCACCACGCTGGCCATCCTGCACAGCCCCGAGGTCGCCCCGATGATCAACAAGGTGCTCTCGCCAGGACCCGACGTACGCAGCGACGAGGACTTCGAACGCTACGTCCGCGAGACCGGCTACTCCGCCAACCACGCGTGCGGCACCTGCGCCATCGGCACGTCCGAGGACGCCGTCGTCGACCCTGACCTGCGGGTGCGCGGCGTGGCGGGGCTCCGCGTCGTGGACGCCTCGGTGCTGCCGAGCGTGCCCGGAGCGAACATCAACGCCACCGTCATCGCCGTCGCCGAGAAGGCCTCGGACCTGATCCGCGGGGTCCCGGCCCTGGCCCCGGCCCCGCTCCGGAAAGTCCGGGAAGGAACCACGCCATGAGAGAGCCGCTATCGTACGCCGTCGCGCGCAACGCGGCCGACGCCGCCCTTGAGGCCGCGGAAGCCGAGGGCGTACGTATATGCGTCGTCGTGGTCAACCGCAGCGGCATCACCAAGGTGCTCCTCAGCGATGACGGGGTCGGCCCCATCGGCGTCGAGACCGCGCGTCGCAAGGCGTACACCGCCGCCGTCTCCGGGATGCCGACCTCGGTGTTCGCCGGCTTCGCCGCATCGCCCGCGATGGCGGTCGCGCCCGTGCACCTCGTGGACCCCCAACTGCTTCCCGTGATCGGCGGATTGCCCATCACGGTGGACGACGGCGAGGTCATCGGGGCGATCGGTGTCGGCGGCGCCGACGGTGAGACCGACGAACGGTTCGCCGCCCACGCCCTTGAGGCACTGAAGGCCGCCCTGGCCTAACTAGCTACCCCCTCCGCCCCCTCTGCTGAAATTGCACCGACCTCCCCCTTGGAGTACGAGAATGATCGAGGACTTCGTCGTCGTAGAAGGCGTGGCGCACAACTACAACTTCCGCCCCGACAACTGCGTCAACCCGCCCGTCGGGGCAGCCATCGGTGAGCACCTGTACGCGATGCACAAGCGCACCAGTGGCCCCGAGTACACCCTGGAGCGCTCCACCTACATGCAGGGCGCCGGCGCGGACATCATCGGACGTGCCCTCCTCGCGGAGAGCCAGACCGACGTGATCGTCTTTCACGAGACCCCCATCTACGGGCACTTCCGCGACGGCGGCTCGGCGCTCAGCTACGGCCTGGAAATGCGCGAGAAGTGGCCGGAGCGCGTCCTGATCTACGGCGCCGTCTCCCCGCTGCGCCCCGGCTGCCTGGACCGCGTGGACGAACTGGTGGACCAGCACCACGTCAACGCCCTCAAGCTCTACCCCAACGACGTCGTCGAGGGCCGCGTGACCGCCCTGGACATGGGCGATCCGGAGGTCTGCTTCCCCTTGTTCGAGAAGGCCCGCCAGCGCGGGATCAAGGTCATTGCGATCCACAAGGCTCTCCCGGTCGGTCCCGGCCCCACGTCGGCGCTCGGCATGTCCGATGTCGAGGCCGCGGCTCTCGCCTTCCCCGACCTCATCTTCGAGGTCGTCCACGGCGGCATGGCCTTCGTCGAGGAGACCGCCCTCCAGTTGGAGTCCTTCCGCAACATCTGGGTGAACCTGGAGGCGACCTCGTTCCTGGCGGTGTACGCGCCCCGCCGGTTCGCCCAGGCCATGGGGACGTTCCTGCAGGCCGGTGGTGCCGACCGGATCGTCTGGGCCACGGGCTGCGACGCCGTCCACCCCCGCCCGGTCATCGAGGCGTTCTGGAACTTCGAGATGCCCCGCGACCTCGTCGAGGAGTACGGGATGCCCGAACTCACCAAGGACATCAAGGCGGACATCCTCGGCCGCAACTTCCTCCGCATGCACGACATCGACGAGAAGGACCTGCGCGCCCGCATCAGCGGCGACGAGTTCGACACCGATGAGCTGAAGCAGCCGTGGGGCGGCCGGATCGAGCCCGCCCACGACGACACCCGGGACGACGCCTTGGCCGGTACCCGATGACTGCCCTCACCGAAGCGGACGTCCGCGCCGCGCTCAACGAGATCGTCGACCCGTGCAGCATCACCGCCGGAGTCCCCGCAGGCCTTGTCGACATGGGCCTGGTCAGCGGCATCCGTATCCTGGACGAGCCCGAGGGCGGCCGGCGCGTCGCGGTGACCGTCGGGGTGACCGAGCCCAGTTGCGTACTGATCGGCTCCTTCGCCAACGAGGCCTACACGCGGCTCTCCGCCCTGCCCGGCGTGAGCGGGGTCGAGGTGACCCTGGACGAGGGACTCGACTGGAATGAGGCCAAGTTCGCACCCGACTACCGTGAGCGGCTCACCGCACACCGCGCCGAGGAACGGGCCCGTCGCTCCCTCCCCCTCCTGGCCACGACGGCGGGCAACTCCCGAAGGCCCCACCGGTGACCAGTGTGACCTCCGTGCCGCACGCTGCCGACCTGCCCGCTGTGCTGGCGAACAACGCTGACGTCATGGGCCGTTTCATGGAGGGACTCAGCCGCGCGCCGCTCCCTCCCGAGCGACTCGACCCGCCTCAGGTCCGCACGGTGCGCGACCTCGTGTTCGGTACCCCGACCGGCAACGAGGGCCCGGCGCAATTGCGCATGGACCTGTACCTACCGCAGGCCGCACAGACTCCGGCACCCGTGATCGTCTGGCTCCCGGGAGGCGGCTGGCGCGGCCAACGACGGGGCCACGGACCGCGGTTGGCCCGCCTCTTCGCCGAGCGCGGCTACGCCATGGTGGACATCGAGTACCGCTCCTCCGACGTCTCCCGCTGGCCCGCCCAGCGCGACGACGTCATCGCCGCGCTGCACCACCTGCACGGCATCGCCGACGCGCACGACCTGGACACCGGGGCCATCGGCCTGTGGGGCAGTTCCGCCGGCGCGCACCTGGCGCTGCTCGCCGCCTTCGCGACGGACGGCGACGGCGCCCCCACCGCATCCGGCGTACGCGCGGTGGTGGCGGGCTATCCCCCCACCGACCTCCTGCGTCTGAACGACGACGCGCTGCCCGGCGGCGTACTGGGCGTGGACCTCTCCGACCCCGCATGGGGGCTCCTCGGCGGAAACCCCTGGGCCCTGTCCGCGGCCGCGACGGCAGCCAGCCCGGCCCGCCAGGTCCACCCACGAGTACCACCCGTGCTCCTGCTGCACGGCGACGCCGACCTGCTCATCGGCCCGAACCAGAGCCGCCGCCTGCACGAGGCGCTGGTCGCCGCGGGCGCCGAGTCCCACCTGCTTCAGATCCGCGGCGCCGGCCACAGCTTCCTCAACACGGCCGGCTGGGAAGTGCGCCCCATGACGGCCACCGCCCTTGCCTCCCGGACCCCGGGCGTCGAGCGTCCCGTGTCCCTGACCCCGTCGCTGATCGAGCGCTTCTTCGACCACCATCTGCGACCGGACCTCTGGAATGCCTGAGTTGCCCCCGCGCTACGACGACGTGGGCGCGCCTGTCCCACCACGCCCTGGCTTCCGTGTTCGTCTCGGGAGGCCGCCAGGTGTGGCGGAGCCCGGACGGGCCCGCGCAGGCGGCGGGACCCCTCCTCAAGCGCTGCCGAGACGCGGTGCCGCTCCTCGACCGGCTGACCGACCGTCAGATCGTACGGGCCCACGCGGCGGTGCACGTCGCCGCCGGAGCGGCACTCGCCGCAGGCCGCGTCCCCACAACCTGCGCGACCGCTCTCGCCGGCTCACTGCTGCCCACGACCCTGCCCCCCTTGCCCTAGTACGTCCCTTTTTGCTCAAGCTGCCGGATCCGCGCCCTCCCGGGCGGCCCGCAGCAACCGTCGTACGCCGTCGGCCGTGACCTCGCGCGGGTTGCTCGGCGGGGCCGCCTCCAGGATCACCGGTACGGCGTCGTCGATGTCGGCCTCCGCGAAGCCGTAATCGCGCAGCGCCACGGGCGCGTCCACCGTGCGGCGCAGTCGCTGCAAGCCCTCCAGGGCGGAAGCCGTACCGAACGCTTCCGCGAGCCGCCGCTCGACCTGCGGTGCGGCCTGCGCGTTGAAGGCGAGGACGTAGGGCAGCACGACGGCGTGGGTCTGGGCGTGCGGCAGATCGTACCGTCCTCCGAGCACATGGCAGATCTTGTGGTGCAGACCCGAGCCCGCCGAGGAGAACGCCGTGGCCGACAGGTACGCCCCATACAGCATCCGCTCGCGGCCTTCGAGCCCCGCCGGGTCGGCCACCACCGCCGGAAGCCCGGCAGCGAGTGCGCGCACCCCCTCTCCTGCCAACGCCTGGTCGATCGGGTCGGTACGCGGCGCCCACAGTGAATCGACGCAGTGCGCAAGGGCGTTGAGGCCCGAGGCGACACTCAGTCCCACCGGCAGCGAGAGAGTCAGGGTCGCGTCGTAGACGACCGAGCGTGGCAGTACGCCTGCGTCCACTCCCGTCGTCTTGCGCGCGCCCTCTGTCAGCCCCCAGACGCTCGTCGCCTCCGATCCCGCGTACGTCGTGGGCACGGCCACGACCGGAAGCCCACTGGTCAGCGCGACCGCCTTCGCGAGTCCTGTCGTCGAGCCGCCGCCGACGCTGATCACGAGATCGACGTCATGCGCGGTGGCCGCGGCGCGCGCCCGCTCGGCCGACGCGACCGGAACGTGCATCACCACCTCGTCGTGATGCAGCACCACGGGGACGTCGGAGGTGACACTCTTGGCGAGATCAGCCTCGGACGCCGACGCGATCACCATCACGCGCGATGCCCCGAGGCGCTCCACCTCGGCCCATACCACCGCCGATGCTTCTGACGGGGCGAAGCACACGCGCTGCGCCAGGGTTTCGTGTTCGAATCGCATGACGCGTAGTCCTTATCCTTGGCTGGGCTGCAGCACGATGTCGAAACGGACGCGGGACCAGCTGCCCCCGGACAGCTCGCGCCCGTCGGGGGCCGGTGTGCCCGCCGTGAACCGCTCGAACTTCTTCACCAGGGATTCCTTGACGCCGAACACCGCGTCCGAGGACAGCAGCTCATCACCCTCGACGAAGATGTGGGTGATGAGCGTACGCAGGCCGGGTGCCGTGGCCATAAAGTGCAGGTGGGAGGCGCGCAGCGGCGAGCGTCCGGTCTTCGCGAGCAGCTCACCCACCGGCCCGTCGTGCGGGATGGGGTACGGGGTGGGGGTGAGGCCCCAGAAGGTGTACGCGCCCTGTTCGTCGGTGAACAGGTGGGCACGGCCTGCCAGTTGACCTTCCTCGTACTGGACGTCGTAGAAGCCGTCGTCGTCGGCCTCCCACACCTCAAGTCGGGCGCCGGGTACGGGGTTTCCGTCGGTGTCCGTCACCGTGCCCTCGACCCAGCAGGGCTCCCCCGAGGCTCCGCCCGCCATGTCGCCCCCGCGGGGGATCTCGGGTGAGCCCTCCACGAAGAACGGGCCGACCACGGTGGCTTCGGTGCCGCCCGCGGTCGCGTCATGGTTGATGTTGATGGTCTGCATGGAGGCGCCGAGGACGTCGGAGAGCAGGACGAACTCCTGGCGGTGGTCGGTGGTGATGTGGCCGGCTGCGGTGAGGAAGTCGACGGCCCGCTGCCACTCGTCCTCGGTCAGGCGGGTCTCCCTGATGAATCCGTGCAGGTGCCGGACCAGGGACTCCATCAACTCCTTGAGGCGCGGGTCCGCAGTGTTCCGGAAGGAGGCGAGGACGGTGTGGAGGAGATCGTCCTCCACGTGGCGTTGCCGGTCCGATACGGCGGCGGGCGCGGACGGGGACATGGATGGGGGCACGGTGCGGCTCCTCCTGTCGACGGTGCGATTGTCCGTAGGGCTGTCGTTCACGGGACGGGCACCTCCTCGGCTTCATGGCCGTAGATCCAGCCGTTGGCCACCAGCGGGTCGGCTGCGGCCAGCACCTCGTCACGGGCCCGCTGCCCGGGACCGTCGGGCTGGTGGTTGGTGTCCCTGCGGCCGTGGCTGATCTGCTGGAGGCGGGTGGTGCGCGCGATCCGCGCCGCCTCGTACCGCTTGAGAGCCCGGTCGGGGGCGTCGGGCGAGTCGGCGAGGCAGCGGGCCAGGACCGCCGCGTCCTCCAGGGACTGGGCCGCGCCCTGGGCGAAGAAGGGGAACATGGGGTGCGCCGCATCACCGAGCAGCGAGACCCTGCCCCGACTCCAACACGGCAGCGGTGCCCGGTCCAGGAGCGCCCAGCGCCCCGGGGTGCCGCCCGCGGTGATCAGGTCCGTCACCCGCGCGTCCCAGCCCGCGAACTCGGCGTGGAACTCCTCGATGGTCGCCTTCGCACTCCAGGATTCCTCCGTGAAGTCCCCGGCGGGAGCGGCCGCGAAGACGTTGACGGCCCGGCCGTCGGCGATCGGGTAGTGCACGAAGTGGCGGCCGGGGCCGAGCCAGAGAGTCTGGGCCCGGCGCAGCGCGAAGGCGGGCACGGCCTCGGCGGGCACGATCGCGCGGAAGGCGCACAGGCCGGAGTACTCCGGCGGCTCGGCCTCGGCCACCGCGCCGCGGACGACGGAGTGCACACCGTCGGCGCCGACGACGACATCGGCCTCGGTCCAGCTGCCGTCGGCGAACCGCAGCAGCACGCTGTCGCGGCCCGGTTCGATCGCCGTGCACTTGGCGCCCAGACGGATCCGGTCGCCGGGCACGGCCGACTTGACCGCGTCGAGCAGATCGGCCCGGTGCACGGTGTAGGTGCGCTCCCCGTACAGCCGCTCGCAGGCACCCTTCAACTTCTCCACCGAGAGCACCCGCCCGTCCTGCCAGCGCCTGAACTCCCAGCCCCAATCCAGCGGCACGGCCCGGCGCGTCACCCGCCCAAGGACACCGAGGCGGCGCAGCAGGCGCCCGGCGTTGGGCGCCAGGACGAGCCCGGCACCCACCTCTGTGAGCGCAGACGCCTGCTCGTGGACTGTGGCGGTCAGGCCCGCGCGGTGCAGGAAAGCGGCAGCGGCAAGACCGCCGATACCACCTCCGACGATCGCGATGCGCGGGCCGGGCTCATTGGCGTGCATCGGTGGCTCCTTCGGCTCGTGACGAACGTCCTCACATCGCCCCGATCCTCACCGGGTTCCCCAGGTTCGGGAACAGGCTATGTTCGTTGAATGAACATCTGTTTCCAGCGGCTCCGGCTGCCAGTCGCGGCACCAGAAGTGACAGTGGAGCGCTGATGCCCCGCTCGAACCAGCCCGGCCGTAGCGTGAGTTCACGCGTCTTCGAGGTCCTCTTCGCGTTCCGGACCGGCCACTCGCGCCTCACCCTCGCCGACCTCACGCGGAAGACGGGGCTACCCCATGCGACCGTGCGCCGACTGGCCCTGGAGCTCATCGAGGCGGGCGCGCTCGACCGGGCGCCCGACGGTGGATTCACCGTGGGCCTCCGGCTGTGGCAACTGGGCACGCTGGCACCGCTCAGCGTTCCTCTGCGTACCGCCGCACTGCCCTACATGGACGACCTGCACGCCGCGCTGCGCCAGCACGTGCAGCTCGCCGTGCTGGAAGGCACCGCGGCGGTTCTCGTCGAACGGCTCTCCGCCGGTCATGCCGTGGACGTCACTTCGCGGCCCGGAGGACGCCTTCCGCTGCACAGCTCCGGCGTCGGCAAGGTCCTTCTCGCCCACGCCGCACCGGAGTTGACGGACCATGTCATCGCTCAGGGCCTCACGCCGCACACCGAACGGACCCTCACCGACCCCGCCCAGCTGCGCGCGCAACTCGCCGAGTGCCGGGAGATCGGCGTCGCCGTCGTCCACGGCGAGACCTCCCACGGCGCCGACTCGGTGGCCACCCGCATCCTCAACGCCGAGGGCGAGGTGGTGGCGGCCCTGTCGGTCGTCGCCGGGGCCGGAACCATCGACCTGCACACCGTACGCCCAGCCCTCATCGCCTCCGGCCTCGCCGTCTCCCGCCGCCTTGGCTGGCACCCGGCGGTCGGTGTCCGATAGATCCGGTGGGCAAGAGGCGCTTCCGGGCATGCCGGGACGTCATGCGTCCGTAACCAGAACCGCCTCGATCTGCCCGATGCCCACCAGTTCAGACCACTGGGGCGCCCCGACTCCTGGAGCGGACGGCTCCCCACTACTGATGCCAGCCCCCCTGACCTGAGGGGGAGGCGACCGAGACAACAAAAACCGTCGCGGTGTTCGACCCAGCGTTGTGGATTCGGTGGGGCTGTTGAGCATCGAAGCGCGCAGCGTCCCCGGCCGCGAGATCAAACGTCTCGGACGCAACCTCAAGGCGCACATCGCCCGTGTGCACGAACAGCCACTCTTCTCCAGGGTGCTGTGCCGCGCGACCTGTGCGAGAGCGGCTAGACAGCTCCAGCCGGATCGCCTCCATCACGCTGGGCCCCGGAGGGCCGCTCAGCGGCACATACCGGTACCGGCCGTCAGGACCTTCGATCGGCGTTGTGGCGCCCTGCCTGAAGACGTGACAGGTGGCTTCAGGCTCTTCCCCGACGAGTTGCCCGACCGACGTGCCGTACGTACGGGCGAGTTGGATGAGAACTCCGATGGACGGCTGGCGGTCGCCCCTCTCCAAACGTGACAGGTGGGTTACGGAAACGCCCACGGCCGGGGCCACTTCGGAGAGGGTCCGGCCGGTACGGCGTCGCGCTTCGGACAAGCGCTCGGCAATCAGCTTCTCGGTCTCATCAGTCTCCAGCACCCTTCGATTATGCCTCATAGGTCAAAACATTCGCCCTGGGGGTTGACAGATATTCGCCTGCCAGGCGAAGTTTTTCGCCAAGGAGGGCAACGCCCTTAGGCGACAGGAGGCGACCATGAACCGAACAGAGGCTGAGGCTGAGGAACCGGAGCTCCTTGATCTGGAGGATCTCCCTGACCAGCAGGGTTCAGTAGAGGCCGAGCGTGCGCACCGCAAGCGGCAGCTGGCAGCGGCGTTCCGCATCTTCGCCCGGTACGGATTCGACGAGGGCATCGCGGGCCACATCACCGCGCGGGATCCGGAGCTGCCGGATCATTTCTGGGTCAACCCGTACGCCGTTCACTTCTCGCGCATCAAGGTCAGCGATCTGCTGCTGCTCGATGGACAGGGCAAGGTCGTGCACGGGAGCAAGCGCACGAACAAGGCGGCCTTCTCCATTCACTCGACCATCCACGAGGCGCGCCCGGACGTCACCGCCGTGGCCCACGCGCACTCGCTGCACGGGCGCACGTGGTCGGCGCTGAGCCGCACCCTGGACCCGATCATTCAGGAGTCCTGCGCGTTCTACGGCGACCATGTCCTGTTCGACGAGTACAAGGGGCTTGTCCTCGAGCGGGACGAGGGCGAGCGCATCGCGGCTCGGCTCGGCAGCCGACGAGCCGCCATTCTTCGCCACCATGGCCTGCTCACCGTGGGGCGCACGGTCGAGGAAGCCGCATGGTGGTTCATCACCATGGACCGCGCGTGCCAGATGCAGCTCATGGCCGAAGCCGCCGGCGAAGTGCGCCACATGACTGAGGAGGAAGCCACCCTGGCTCACCGTCAGTTCGGAAACGCCAACATGGCCCGGCACAGCTTCCGCCTGCTCGCCGACCTCGTATTCGAGCAGGAGCCCGACGTTCTGGACTGACCTCACCGCAGTGATTGGCACGTCGACACCCAGACATTGATTGCGGAGGACAGACAGTGACCGAACACTCGGATCAGCCTGACAGTGGACACGCTCACGGCAAGCTCGGGTGGCAGCTGCGCCCGGAGACGGTTCTGGTGGAGGGAGGAAGACCACGCCGGGACGCAGGCGAGCCGATGAACCTGCCGGTGTTTCTCGTCTCGAACTTCCACTCGGAAAAGGGCGGTCGGCTCGAACTCGATGGAAGCGGCGACGGTCCGCGACGTTACTCGCGTGTCCACGGCACGCCCACCTCGGCGGCATTCGAGGACACGTTGGGCGCACTCGAAGGCGGCTCTGCCGTGGCATTCTCATCCGGCATGGCAGCAGCCGCGGCCGTACTGGAACTGGTGCCGGTGGGCGGGAGGGTGTTGCTTCCCCAGGACTGCTACATGGGGGTGCGCCATCTGCTGGAGAACGGACACAACATCGGGCGCTGGTCCCTCGAAACCGTTGACATCACACGGCCGCGGTCGTTGACCGGTTCCTTGGGCGGGGCCGACCTGCTGTGGATCGAGACCCCGAGCAATCCGCTCCTGGAGATCTGCGATCTTCCAGCGCTCGTTGACGCAGCCCACGCTGCGGGAGCGCTGGTGGCTGTGGACAACACCTTCGCGACGCCGCTGCTGCAACAGCCTCTGTCCCTGGGCGCGGATGTCGTCGTCCACAGCGCCACGAAGTTCATCGGCGGACACTCCGACCTGCTGATGGGCGTTGCCGTCACCAGCAACTCGACCCGGCACGAGGCGCTGCTGGAACGGCGGGCGCTGGCCGGTGCAACGCCTGGTGGGCTGGAGTGCTTCCTGGCCCTGAGGGGCATTCGAACCATGGGGGTCCGCCTGGCCGCCACTCAGGCCTCGGCCGCTGAACTGGCGCGCCGACTCGCCGACCATCCAGCCGTCACCCGTGTTCACTACCCCGGCCTACCGGGCCACCCGGGGCATGAACGTGCACGTGCACAGATGAGCGGCTTCGGAGCCGTTCTCAGTTTCGAGCTCTCTGACGCGGCAGCGGCAGACGCAGTGTGCGATGCAGTGCAGATCATCGCGTTCGCCACCAGCCTCGGCGGTGTCGAATCGACCATTGAGCGGCGAGCCAAACACCCCGGGCAGGAGCATGTTCCGGCGGGTCTGCTGCGGCTCAGCGTGGGATGCGAACACGTCGAAGACCTCTGGCACGATCTCAATCAAGCCATCTCGCAGGGGCGGTGAGACACCGGGCGGCACGGGCAGAGACGCCAGCCCACGGACAGCGGCCACCGTGTTGTGGTCGCGCGGGCTGCAACCACAGCGCGCCATGCTGCTCTCCCTCCTCCCCTCTCCCGGTCGGGGCATCGGTCCCGTCGTCCTTTCCATGTCCGTGTCACTCCACAGCTGGAGCCACCCATGACTCAGACAGCTTCCCGACCGGCCGCCCTTGTCGCCTTGTCGGACGTGAACAAACATTTTGGCGAACTGCACGTACTCAAGGACATCAACCTGGTCGTACGTCGTGGAGAGGTCGTCGTGGTGGTCGGGCCGTCCGGCTCCGGCAAGTCGACACTCTGCAGGGCCATCAACCGCCTCGAGCCGGTAGATTCCGGCAGCATCACGCTGGACGGCAGGCTGGTACCCAGCGAAGGAAAAGCATTGGCAGGGCTCCGTGCCGACGTCGGCATGGTCTTCCAGTCGTTCAACCTGTTCGCTCACAAGACGGTTCTGGAGAATGTCATGCTCGGGCCCGTCAAGGTCCGTAAGCACACTCCGGACGCGGCGAAGACGACTGGTATGCAGCTTCTGGATCGAGTCGGCGTCGCCGACCAGGCCGACAAGTACCCGGCGCAGCTCTCTGGCGGTCAGCAACAACGCGTCGCCATCGCCAGGGCGTTGGCGATGGACCCAAAGGTCATTCTCTTCGACGAGCCGACTTCGGCGCTCGATCCGGAGATGGTCAACGAAGTGCTCGAGGTGATGACTGACCTCGCGCAGCACGGCATGACGATGGTCGTCGTCACCCACGAGATGGGGTTCGCACGACGGGCGGCGGACCGGGTTGTCTTCATGTCCGACGGCGAGATCGTCGAACAGGCGAACCCGGAGGAGTTCTTCAGTCATCCGTCCTCACAGCGCGCGCAGGACTTCCTCGGCAAGATCCTTGCGCACTGATTTCCCCTCCCTCAGACACTCCCCTGCAATCTTGGCCTTCGTCATCCGAATTGGGAGCACCATGCAGATGCGCAGCTTCGTCGTTTTCGGTGTCACGGTGCTTGCTCTCGCGACGACCGGCTGTGGGAAGCAGGGCGCCCCGGGCAGTTCTCGGGCGGCCTTCTGCGACCGACCGCCCGAGCTTGCGGCCGCCCGCGACGTACACGTCGCCGGCAGCGCGACGTTCGCAGCGATGAAGCGGCGTGGCCATGTCGTGGTCGGGGTGAAGGTGGACCAGCCCTACCTGGGGTACAAGGACGCAACCGGGAGGCGCTGCGGATTCGACATCGACATCGCGCGCCTGATGTCAGCGCGGCTCGGATTCGCCCCAGGCACCATCCAGTACAAGGAGATCCCCACCGCGAACCGGGAAACGGCGATCCAGGGTCACGAGATCGACTACTACGTCGGCAGCTACACGATGCTGGACAAGCGCCGAAAGCAGGTGTCGTTCGCCGGTCCGTATCTCGTCGCCGGGCAGAGCGTACTGGTCCGCAAGGACGAGCCCGACATCACGAACAAGAGTGCTCTACGGGGCAAGCGCGTCTGTGGAGCGACTGGCACGACATCGATCCAACGGGTCGCGGACATGCGCCTCACTCAGCCAGCGAACATTGTCGAGTTCAAAACCGGCTCCGAGTGTCTTTCCCAGCTTCTGGACAAGAAGGTCGACGCGCTCAGCACCGACGACGCGATCCTGAAGGGCTACGCGGCGGCCGCCCCGGAAGAACTCAAGCTGGCCGGGAAGCCTTTCAGTACTGAGAAATACGGCATTGGCCTACCAAAGACTGATGCGCCGCTGCGGGATGCGATGAACGATGCGCTGGCCGCAGCGGTCACCGACGGCACGTGGAAGAAGCTTTACAACGCCACGCTGGGCAGGTCCGGGGTACCGGCCAGCCCGCCGGTCGTCGAAAAGCACTGAGCGTCCGGCCCCATCCGGGGTGACGTGAATCCGGATCGTGCACGATATCCCGAGGGGAGCGGCGATGGCCGTCCTTGCCGACAACTGGGACCTGTTCCGTACTGGGTTCTGGACGACGATCAAGCTCTTTATGCTCGCAGGCGTACTCAGCATGGTGCTCGGCACCGTGCTGGCCGCCTTCCGCGTATCGCCCGTACCCGCGCTGCGCGCCGTCGGCGCCGGTTACGTCAACTCCATGCGCAGCACGCCACTGATGCTCGTGTTCGCATTTCTGGTCTTCGGCGTGCCCAAAATGGGGGTGGACCTGCCGTCCTACTTCTGGGCGGCCGTCGCCGCGCTGACCCTGTACACGGCCGCGTTCGTCTGCGAGGTCGTACGGTCCGGCGTCAACACGGTCTCGACCGGCCAGGCCGAGGCGGCCCGGTCGGTCGGCATGACCTTCCTTCAACTGCTCGCCCTTGTAGTCCTCCCGCAAGCCTTCCGCACGCTCATGGCCCCGATGACGAGTGTGTATATCGCCCTGCTGAGGAACACCACGCTGGCAGCGGGTTTCTCGGTGGTAGAGGCCGGTTCGATACCTGCTGCCATGGCGGAGCGCGGGGAGAACCAATTGGTCACGCTGGCATGGATCGCCGTGGGCTTCCTGATCCTGATCGCCCCCCTCGTGCTCCTTCAGCGCTGGGCCGAGCGCCGGGCGGAGGTGCCGGCATGACGGTCGCGCTCTATGACCTGCCCGGCCCCCGTGCCGTGGCCCGCAACAGAATCATCAACCTGATCGTGCTGGTCGGTCTGGCGGCCCTACTGGGGTGGATCGGCTATCGACTGGTCCTCACCGGGCAGTTCGAAGGGCGTCGATGGGAGCAGTTCCAGTACACCGCGATTCAAGAGCAACTGCTCGACGGACTCCTCAATACCCTGAAGGCAGCCGGAATCGCCGCGGTGCTCGCCACAACATATGGCGTTCTCTTCGCGGCCGCCCGGATCAGCGATCACCGTTGGCTGAGAGTGCCCGCGAGCGCGGTGGTCGAACTGTTTCGCGCCACGCCGATGCTGATCCTGATGTTCTTCTTCTATTACGGCTCGATGCAGTACGACCTCGGGCTGTCGCCGATGTGGGCCGTCGTGCTCGGTCTCACGCTGTACAACGGCTCGGTGCTGGCGGAGATCTTCCGTGCCGGCATCGCCGCGGTACCCCGAGGTCAGCGGGAGGCAGCGTACGCAACTGGGCTGCGCAAGCACCAGGTCGTCCTACTGGTTCTGCTCCCGCAGGCGGTCCGCGCGATGCTCCCGGCGATCGTCAGCCAGCTGGTCGTGCTGCTCAAGGACACTGCGCTTGGTTTCATCATCACCTACAACGAACTGTTGTATGTCGGAAGGCAGATGGGCAGCCGTCTCGAGTTCGGGTTCCCCTACCTCCCGACGTACATGGTGATTGCCGTCGTCTACATCGGACTGTGCGCGATGTTCACCATGCTGGCCCACCGTCTTGAGTCCCGAAACCGTCGCCGCCCAACGCGCTCCGCCCCACTCGCGACCGCGGACCCGGCCGAGACCCCGGCACCGTCCCACCGACCTTTGATCAAGAAACACTGAGCGGAAAGGGTGTCATCCCTATGGGTAACACCGTGACAGGCCTGCCGGGAACCGACAGTAAAACCGACGAGTCCGAAGTCCTGTGGAGGATCGAGGAACGCGTCCTGTGGCTGTCGACCGCGATGATCCACCATGCGAATCGGGTCCGCCCGAACCCATCCGGCCTGAAAGTGGGCGGCCATCAGGCGTCTTCGGCATCCATGGCGTCAATCATGACGGCGTTGTGGTTCCGGCAACTCCGGCCACAGGACCGGGTGTCGGTCAAACCGCACGCCTCACCTGTGCTGCACGCGATCAACTACCTCCTGGGCGAGCTGGACGTGTCCTACCTGACCACGCTGCGCGCCTTCCAGGGCCTCCAGAGCTACCCCAGCCGTTCCAAGGACCCCGACCCGGTTGATTACTCCACGGGTTCGGTCGGCATCGGAGCCACCGCCCCTCTGTGGGGCGCGGTTGCACGCCGCTACGTGGAAGACCACTTCGGAGGGGCCGGCCGGGGACGTCAGTACTCGCTTCTGGGCGATGCCGAGCTGGACGAAGGCGCGATCTGGGAGGCAATCCAAGACCCGACGGTGCCGGGCCTGGGCGAAGCCGTGTGGATCGTCGACCTCAACCGGCAATCCCTCGACAGGGTCATCCCCGGCATCGCCGCGGACAAGCTGCAGGGCATGTTCGCCGCCGCCGGCTGGCAGGTCATCAGCCTCAAGTACGGTCACCTACTACGGGAGTTGTTTACCAGGCCGGGTGGCGACGCGCTGCACGCCCGTATCGATGCCATGGGCAACGCCGAGTACCAGCGACTGCTGCGTTGCTCGGCCGACGAGCTGCGCGAGCGCCTGCCCGGCACGGGATCGACCCGGGAACCAATCGCCGACCTCATCGCCACTGTTGACGATGCCTCGCTCATGGCGGCGCTGCGCAATCTGGGCGGCCATGACATCGAGGCCCTGACGGAGGCCTTCGATACGATCGACGACACCCGGCCGACGGTCGTCTTCGCGTACACCGTCAAGGGACACGGACTACCCACTGAGGGCCATCCCCAGAACCACTCCTCGCTGTTGACCGACGACCAGATGCAAGAACTGGCCCAACGCCTGGGAACAGACTTGGACCATCCCTGGACGACCTTCATCGAAGGCTCGCCCGAAGCTGCCCTCTGCACGGAGGCATCTCAGCGGCTGCAGCGCCCGGAGCATCCACACCGGCAGCCACCCACGGTCCCCGCTGACCTCGCACGACCGGCCCCAACCGGCACCGGCAACACCCAACAAGCCCTGGGCCGCGTCCTGCTGGACCTCACCCGACAGGCCCCGGACGCCGCGGACCGCATCGTTACAGTCAGCCCCGACGTCAGCTCCACCACCAACCTCGGCGGCTGGCTCAACAAGGTCGGCGTGTGGTCGTCGGCCGAACGACCCGATTGGTTCGCCGACGACGCCGAGACAATCCTCCACTGGCGGGAGCAACCGACAGGCCAGCACGTGGAACTTGGCATCGCCGAGACCAATCTGGTCGGAGTGCTCGGGGAACTCGGCGCCACCTGGAGCCGATGGGGTCAGCCGCTGCTGCCCATCGGTGTGGTCTACGACCCGTTCGTCAACCGGGCCTTGGAACCCTGGTCGTTCGGCATCTACGCCGGCGGCCAGTCGATCCTCGTCGGCACGCCCTCTGGCGTCACCCTTGCCCCTGAAGGCGGCGCACACCAGTCGATCACCACGCCATCACTCGGGATCGAACAGCCCGGCTGCGTGACCTATGAGCCCGCGTTCGCCATCGACACCGAATGGTGCCTGCTCGGCGCGCTCGGTAACCTCGGCCGCCCGGATGGCCGATCGGCCTACCTGCGGCTGTCGACCCGGCCTGTCGACCAGTCCTTGGCTGGTGTACCCCGTGACCCGGCCGCACGCGAACGTCGCCGCCGGCATGCAACAGCGGGGGCCTACCGGTTGCGCCAGCACGAAACGCCGGCGGTGACGCTGGCCGCCATGGGCGCCCTCATCCCGGAGGCGCTCGCTGCTGCCGATCGCCTCACCGCCCTGGGCTACGCCACTGACGTGGTGTGCGTGACCAGCCCTGACCTGCTCTTCCGCGCCCTGCAGGCACGCCGCGGCCTGTCCCAGGACCCTACCTGGATCCTCGACCAAGTGTTCCCGGCCGAGCGGGCCACGCCCCTCGTCACCGTGCTCGACGGGCACCCCCACACTTTGGCCTTCCTGAGCGCGATCCAAAACACTCCTGTCACCACGCTCGGCGTGACCCGCTTCGGCCAGTGCGGAACGATCGACGACGTCTACCGCTACCACGCCATCGACACGGACAGCATCGTCGCCGCGGGCCTCGATCTCGTCGACTGACGTCCCATCTCGCCCCGACCGGCGAAGCCGTTTCCTGGTCGGGGCATCTCAACGGCCTCAGCCGCGCGGACGCGCCCCGCGTCCGGAGCGGCCGACCCCACGAAACCCGGAACTGGAGCAGACAATGGCAAGCACCCTGCGGGACTCCAAAAGTGTGCTCGTCGACCGTGCCCAACGGCAGATGAGCCGCCTTTTCGACGACGTGCAGCTGACTACGCGCCAAAAACTGGCCCTGACCTGCCGCATCGCCTTCGACGGCGGGCACGACTCAGGACTAGCCGGCCAGATCAGCGCCCGCGGCCAACAGTTCGGCACGTACTACACCCAGCGCCTCGGCCTCGGCTTCGACGAGATCACCGAAACCAACCTGCTTTTGATCGACGAGGACCTGCATGTCCTCGAGGGCGAAGGAATGCCCAACCCTGCGAACCGGTTCCACTCCTGGATCTACCGCGCCCGCCAGGACGTCAATTGCGTCATCCATACCCACTCCCTGCATACGGCCGCGCTCGCGATGCTGGAAGTCCCCCTGGTCATCTCCCAGATGGATACCACCCCTCTGTACGACGACTGCGCTTTCCTCAAGGAGTGGCCCGGCATCCCCGTAGGCAACGAGGAGGGCGAGATCATTTCTGCTGCTCTCGGTGACAAGCGAGCAATCCTCCTGGCCCATCACGGCCAACTCGTGACCGGCACCACCATCGAGGAGGCGTGCAATCTGGCCGTGCTCATCGAGCGGGCTGCGCGCCTCCAGCTACTCGCCATGTCCGCCGGCGACATCAGGCCGCTCGACCCGGAACTTGCCCGTGAGGCCCACGACTGGACCTCAACCGAACAACGCAGCAAGGCGAACTTCGCGTACTACGCCCGTCGGGCGCTACGTAATCACCCTGATTGTGTCTCGGGCATGGTGGAACTCTGAGACGTAAATAGATGCAGGTCAGGGTGGGGTACGGGCAGCTCTGGATGCCCGGTGGCCGTGGGGGGGCGCCGGGTGCCCGGGGCGGCCGATCAGGCCGCGTCCTCCCTCGGATTGAGGTGACGTTGTCGGTGAGCATGTGCCAGATCACGATGATGATCGCGGCTCGATGGCGACCAGGGCTAACGCGCACCCCCAGGCCGATGACCACGGCTGAACCACACCTCAAGGAGGCACCTCCACCTCATGAACGTCATCGAACTGACCGCAGTCGTCAACGGCGCCGCCACGCCGCGCGGCATCGGCCGTGCCACCGCCCACACCCTGGCCGCCACCGGCTGGAACCTCGCCGTGCTCGACCTCGACGAGGCCGCCGTCAAGGCCACCGCGGACGAGATCGGCAAGGAACACAGCGTGCACGCAGTGGGCGATGGCGTCCCTGGTCGGCTACACCACTTCGTGGACACCGTTGGCGAATTCGAGGGCGGTCACCAAATGACCTTGTGGCGGCGGGATGATGGCCGGAGCGGCGTGGGGGCGCGAGCGTGAGGTGATC